>NZ_JHWJ01000003.1 GCF_000687555.1 [Clostridium] aerotolerans DSM 5434
GCTACATAAGCAGGCTGACCATCTTTTCCGTTGTATTGTGCCAGTTCTTCCAAGGTGAATTCCCGGGTGCCTTCCTCTGGTTCCTCTCCGTTTTCTGATTCCTCTCCGTTCTGTGGCAGAGTCCCATTTGGGGGTTGGGTCCCATTTGGGGGCTGCGTCCCATTCTGGGGTTGGGTTCCATTCTGCGGCTGACTCCCTCCCTGGGGCTGGGTTCCATTCTGCGGCTGACTCCCTCCCTGGGGCTGGGTTCCATTCTGCGGCTGACTCCCTCCCTGGGGCTGAGTTCCGTTGTTCTCTTCCTGATTGACTGGCTGGATAAGCTGATTGAAATATTGAATGTGGCTTTCCAGCATAACGATCTCACTGCTTAGAGTATCCAGTATATCTTCACGGTTAAACTGATCAGAACGCAGTTTCTCCACATCTGAATTGATTTTTCTCAAACCTTTGCCTACAAAATCTAATACCAGTTCCATTTCCATATGAACACCTCCATAAAAAGTATACAGGATTATAACTATATGTATCGTTTTATTGCTTGACCAAGTGGGAGTTTTAAGCATTGCTTGATTCAATATATGTGGTAAGTACAATTTTAACCCCCTATTTTTATGTTTTCTCAATAAAAAATCATCCTCTCACATGAAGTAAAAGGATGATTTTAAATTATGGAAGATACCGGTAAATGGCCGCTCCATGTCCGGGCAGAGTAACGGATATATTTTTTTCTTTAAAAGTTTCATGCTTACCCGTCCATAGCTCTGTAAGGGTAAGACCGCTAAAGCTTGAAAGACCTGCCATATCTGCTTCGATTAAGATGGGCCGTTCTTCATTCGAAAGATTAAAGACAGCAAGGTATTGTGTGCCGTCTGTTTTATCATGACTCAGCCAAAAACAATGATGGTCATCTCTCCATAACTGCCTGGCGTTTACTGAATCAAATAAAAGCTTTAAGACCGCCTTATTCGTCAACAGCTTAAGGGTCCAGTCATCAAGGAGCGTCAATTCTCCACCAATCATTAGCGGTGATCGGAACATGCACCAAAGTGACATCATGGTAATCTGTTCTTCCCTGGTAAATCTCGTAGGCCGTTCCTCTCCAAATCCTTTGCCGAGTATTCCAACAGGCAGCATGTCACAATCCGGATAATTTCCTTCACTCACATGGTTCTGCCAGATTTCGCAGCGCTCAAACATGGGAAGAAGGTATTTCCAGTCATCCCAGAAATCATCGGTTATACGCCACATGTTTGCATAGGTACTGTAATGCCATGATTCATTAATCAAGGCAGGGCCTGGAGAAAGACTTAATACCATAGGGCGGCCGCACTTTTTGATGGCCTTATGAAGCATTACAATTTCCTGCTTTGCCGACGGGACATCCATTCGGCATATATCATCACATTTTATAAAGTCCACGCCCCAGCTGGCATAAAGTTCTATGATGGAGTCGTAATATTCCTGAGCCCCTTCTATGCCAGGTATTACCCCATACATATCAGGATTCCAGAAACACACAGACCCGGGATCTGCGATTTCATTGGCGGTCTTATCCGTTCCCATAAGCTTGCCATGGGTATGTGCAGCAATTCTTGGAATTCCACGCATGATATGAATGCCAAATTTAAGTCCCAGCTCATGGATATAGTGAGCCAGAGGGCTAAACCCCTTTCCCCCGGCTGATGATGGAAAACGCTCTGTGCAGGGGATCAGCCTGGAAAATTCATCTATTTCCACTTTCCCAAAGGGTATGTACTGGTACTTGTCCCTCCTTGTCCCTGCCCCGTAAGCATACCACTGAATATCCACTACAATGTATTCCCACCCATATTCCTTTAAATGTGCTGCCATATAATCTGCATTGGCCCTGATCTGATCCTCATTCACAGTCGTATCATAATAATCATAACTGTTCCACCCCATGGGAGGAGTCTGTAAAATGACCTGCTTTTTCATATAATCCCCTTTCTCCATTCATTACATAGTGATAAATCCATTATAACAAGCATGTTCGGCCTTGCAAGTATAATATGTAAAAATTTGGAAATTCCTATGCCTGTGAGCCGTTATGATAGGATATCATTTTCCACACATTTGGCCGCATAGGTAGCCAGCCTTGAGCCTCTATCCGGATGGAAGGTGTTCACGGCTTTAATCAGACCGATCGTTCCTACGGATAGGAGATCTTCCATGTCATAATCCGTGTTCTGATATTTTTTCGCCACATGGGCAACCAGACGCATGTTTCGCTCAATGAGTGTGGCTCTCGCCTCCTGATCCCCTTCCTGGTATCGTTCCAGACACTCTCGTTCCTCTCGCGCAGTTAAAGGTTTGGGAAAAGTTTTCAAAGAAAGCCACCTTAAACTTACTTACTCTCATTTTATGCTGCCCTTTCCATGAAAGTGCTTTTACAATAAATATTGGCTGGTACTTCTTTTTCCTCTTTTTTAAAGAGAGATATAAAAAATCGGACAAGAAAACTCAATGGTCTGTCTGAGTCTCTGTCCGATTTTTATAATATCTTAATGATGGAACAGGCGGATTTTGGTAAATGCCATTGCCATTCCATATTTGTTACATGTTTCAATTACCTGATCATCCCGTACGGAACCGCCCGGCTGGGCCACATACTGCACCCCGCTTTTATAAGCCCGGTCTATGTTATCCCCAAATGGGAAAAATGCATCTGAGCCTAAGGCGACCCCGGAAAGCTGATCCAGCCAGGCCCTTTTTTCCTCTGCGGAAAATACAGGAGGTTTCACTTTAAATATACTTTCCCATCTTCCGTCAGCCAGGACATCCATATATTCCTCACCAATGTAAATATCAATGGCATTGTCTCTGTCTGCCCGGCGGATATCATCCACAAATGGAAGTTCTAATACCTGAGGTGCCTGACGCAGGAACCAGTTATCAGCCTTGCTTCCTGCCAGTCTGGTACAATGGACTCTTGACTGCTGCCCGGCTCCAATTCCAATGGCCTGTCCCCCTTTTGCATAGCAAACGGAGTTTGACTGGGTGTATTTTAAGGTTATGAGAGAAATGATTAGATCCATTTTCCCGGAATCCGGGATCTCCTGATTCTTAGTAACAACGTCCTTTAACAGCTCTCCATCTATTTTCAGTTCATTTCTTCCCTGCTCAAACACAATCCCATACACCTGTTTCGTTTCAAGAGGCTCTGGCACATAATTAGGATCTATCTGAATAACGTTATAATTTCCATTCTTTTTTGCCTTTAGAATTTCTAATGCTTCAGGTTCAAAACCAGGGGCAATAACACCATCGGATACTTCCCTCTTAATGATTTTCGCCGTATCTACATCACAGATATCAGATAAGGAAATAAAGTCTCCAAAGGCTGACATCCGGTCAGCGCCTCTCGCTCTTGCATAGGCACAGGCCAACGGAGATAAGTCCTTCATATCATCTACCCAGTAGATTTTTGATAATACATCATCAAGAGGAAGACCTACCGCAGCTCCGGCGGGAGAAACATGCTTAAAGGAGGCTGCTGCCGGAAGTCCGGTGGCCTCTTTCAGCTCTTTTACCAATTGCCAGCCATTAAAGGCATCCAGGAAATTAATATATCCGGGGCGGCCGCTTAGAACTTTAATCGGCAGTTCTTTCCCGTCCTGCATAAATATACGGGATGGCTTCTGATTCGGGTTACAACCATATTTTAATTCCAGCTCGTTCATCCTTTGCGCTCCTGTTATTTGTTTTTATTTATGATTCTCGTCTCATATGCACCTGTTTTGATATCAATATATCGGACAAACAGGGATACCTTATTCTCTTCATTTAGGCTTTCCCAAACAAGCTCTGTAAATGCATCCATATCATCAAGGGTCTCAACCAGCTTTGGTTCTCCCTGAAAGCTTTTAAGGGGATCTCCATCCTGCATGTAGGTGTGGATAAAGCGAGCCTCGCCAGCCAGTGGATTTTCATAAGAAAAGGTATAGCGGTTGCAGGATCTGGCATCTCCATGATTGCTTTTTAAGATGGACATGTCATAGTGAAATTCACCGTCTTCTAAATGCATAATCCCTGAAATGCGAGGGGTATAGTTGGGGCCGTCCGGTTCAAATTCTCTGGAACGAAGGGATTGTTCAAAGGTCAGCTTCTGATCCATTCCATCATAAATGGTATCGGTCTGATCTCCATTGGTTACAATGGTCTTATTTCCAAGAACCCTTACCGGAGCATAAATAATTAAGCTGGGGTCTGTCAGCTTAGAGGGATCAAATGCCTGAGTACGAATTCCCTGCCCTTCCTGAGCAAATATCCGGTTACGGCTGTTTTCACTTCTTCCCATAATAAAATAAGCAGCCACTGCCTTTGTCCCATCCGGGGTCCTTCCGATTACGATCCCTCTTCCGGGATAAGAATTGTTCTTTAATTCGTCCTTTAAAGAAATCAAATTCATAGCATTTGTTCCTCCTTCATCATTTACACGCAAAAAACCGCCTGGGCATCCCATAGCGGTGCCCAGACGGTCGGCTTCAAATTGTATCGTGCTCCCTGTGGTTAATTCCACTGATCCGTCAGTCGCACGTACCTTGTAAATCATCATAGCTTATAAAAGATTAAAAAGCAAGTATTTTTTTCAATCCATTATTCATTCCGAATGGCTGCCAAGGGACTGAGCTTCATAGCCCTTAATGCCGGGAAGAAGCCTGCTGCCATTCCCACAAAAATAGCAAAGCCGATGGCTGTTGTGGATAACCATATGGGAATTTGTGACAGATCACCCGGCATATCCGGCATGAACCGGCTGGCCAGGAACTTATTGATCAGAAACGAGATTCCATAGCTGAAGGCAATGCCTGCCACACCTCCAAAAAAGCCGATAAAACCCGATTCCAACAGAAACATGTTTCTGATTACATTCATATCACAGCCCAACACCTTAAGAATACCGATCTCCTTGGTTCTTTCATAGATGGACATCATCATGGTATTTGCAATACCGATGGCTGCAACAAACAGAGAAACCGCTCCAATACCGCCTAAAAGCGCCTGAACCATCTTAGCCTGCTTTTGGGACTGCTCCAGCCACTCCATGTTAGAGTTCGCCTGAAATCCCATATCAGAGACTGCCTTTTGAACCAAAGCAACATTCTTCATATCATCTACCTGGATCACGGACTGATCATAGATAAAATAGTTGTAAGGCTTTCCTTTTTTTGTGGTTGGCTGATTTGGGATGGGTTTTTTCTTAAATATCTGTTTTAACTGCGTTTTCAAGGTATCTATGTCTACATATACACTATAACTGTAATTATTATATTCTTCCGGCGTACCCTTCACCAACCCGCTGGTATGCAACAGATATTTCTTCGGAGGCTTCACAGGAGTCTTCCCATCGTCAGCGGTTCCTCCGTTTTGAGCCTGGTAATAAGCATCCATATCAAAGATTACAAACATGGGCCGGTTCATAAAATCTATATCCGGAAGGTTACTGGTGTCACCGAACATACGGTTAGAGCTTTTGGGATTATAAAAGTCTCTTATGACCATATTTCCCACCACCATCTTTAGCTCATTATCACCTGCTTCCGGTATCTGCCCTTCTTTCAAAGTAATATCTTTCATATATTCCTGAGTGACACCTGTAATCGTTGTATTGGATTCATAAGCTCCCTGCTTCATCAGTACGCTTACCTGCAAGAGCGGGGAAACTGCTTTCACGTGTTCGATTTTTTCAAATTGCCGGATCACATCATCAGTCATGTATTTGGGATCCTTGCTGTCCTGATTCATCCGTTCACCGGAATATACGGATATTTCCGTAAGGCTGCCGTAAGAAGCAATCTGGTCCATGGTCAGCTGATTAAAACCGATTCCTAAGGAGACCATAACTACAATGGAAGCAGTTCCGATCCAAACTCCCAAAACCGTTAAAAATGTCCTTAGCTTTCTCCGTCTTAAATTATTTGCACTCATGGAGAGCAAATCACTAAATTTCATGATCTGTTTCCTCTTCTATCGCTTCCGCTTCTTTTTTCTTTTTCAGCCTTTTGAATACAATCACTCCGCCGATAATCCCTACGGCCAGGACTACAATCACAGAAGCAATGATCACATTCCGGTACTTGGCAAATCCTTGAGGTTCCATATCCGTTGGCAACGCGCCTGGATCTTCTCCTCCAAAATCAGTTTCCTGAGCGTCCGATACCATTAAGGTTATCTCTTTCTCCAAAGGCTCACTGACAACTCCATTTTCATCTTCATAGGTAATGAGAACTTTGATTCTTCCATCGTCAGCTGTAGGGGCAATGGCTGAGACCATGGCATCCACATTCCCGGTCTCTCCCGGTTTTATATTGCCTACATAGCTGCTGGTCTGCTGGATGGAATCTCCTACGAAATTCACCATAACATTATATAAAAGAACCTTACCTGTATTATTGATAGGGAACATGACATTGGTCTCTGATCCTACATTGACAGTATCTGGGGAAACCTCTATGGTTCCTGTATTGAGACGAGGAGTCTGTCTGACAGGGATATTTACGACCACTTTTTCTTCTGCATTCTTAAACTCAGGACTGTCGTATTTCTCATTAATGGTTATAGCATACGTCCTTTGGTCTACCCAGGCACCTGCCCGAAGCTTTACCTTGACATCCGTAACCTGACCAGCCCCAAGGGAGTTAACGACTATAGCGGAAGAACTGGAATCTGTGGTAAACACTGCACTTTCCGTTACCTTTTCCGATTCCAGGCTGAAAAGAATATTGCTGGCTGCAACGTTTTCTGATGCATTTTTCATATGAAGAGTAAGCTCAAATTCATCACCGGCATATACGGTTTCCGGGTTGGTCTGGAATCCATCTACAATCAGCCTTGCCTTGGAACGGTCATTGGCATTAAATTCCTTCGTATCGCTTTCCTTTTCCTTGTTTTGAACCTTAACAAAGAAGGTTCCCTCGGCCTTCTGTATATCTCCCTCTGTACTGTCACGGTACTCAATCACAAAGGCAATGGGATAATAGCCGCTGTAAACGTCTTTGCGAATGCTCATGCTGTAAGGGATTTCAATGTTCTGCCCCCCACCAACACGGTCGTAATGCTTTGTATAGTTTCCGTCATTGATGTCGAAAGGAAATTTGGTGCTGTCCTGATCTACTTTCATCCGGATATTCACATCAAAGGCTGTAATGTCAGAAGAATTGCGGACATTCATATTGTAATTCATAACATCGGGATAAACTCCAAATGGAGTACTCTGGTTCTCTCCCAGCTCAAACTGTATCGTCCCCTGGTTGCTGCCTGACGCAGTGGTACCAGCGGATTTTGTAATCCATATATTCACTTTTTCCCGTCTGAATTCATTCCCATCCGCTTTTACTAAAAGCGGTACGGTATAGTAGCCTTCTGACAAATCACGTCTTACTCTTCCAGAGAGGGAAAAACTTTTTGATTCTCCACGTTTCACCATTCCTATCAGTTTACCATCAAAGGTACTGGAGGTAATTTCAAACGGAAACATAGAGCCGATACTAACAGCAGTGGTTTCATCTGCCGCATCCGAGGTGGCCTCAAATTCTTCCTGAGCCACACCTTTGTCAAACATAATTGTTACACCCTTTAAATCTTGATCTTGTGAATTATTAGTAAAAATCAGATTAAGAGTAGTCTTTTCTCCTGTCTTTCCGGAAGGAGTAGTCTTCGCATCTATGTAAGCGTTCTTACTGACATCGTACTGCGCAAACACTGCACCCGGCACCGATGCAATCATCATAAGAACCGCAAGAAGTAACACTGCCCCCCTTCTAAACTTCTTCATCTCTGATTTCCTCCTCAGTATCTTCATGATGCTGCTCCTCTATCTTAAATATTTTTCCATCTACAATGTGGAATTGTCTGTCTGCAAATTTTGCTATGTAATTATCATGAGTAACCATAATAAGGGTCTGATTCTGTTCCCGTACTATCTTTTGCATGAGTCCAAGAATCTCCTTTGTTGTCTTGGAATCCAGGTTTCCAGTAGGCTCATCTGCAAAGATGATCTTCGGATCCATGGCAAGTGCCCTGGCAATGCCGACACGCTGTTGCTGTCCTCCGGACATCTCATTTGCCATATGCTTCTTCTGCTTTTCAAGCCCCACCAGTTTTATATATTTTAAAGCCCTTTCGTTTCTGATCTTCTTTGGAATCCCCCGAAAGGAAAGGGGAAGGGCAACATTCTCTGTTGCATTCATAGTTTTAATCAGATTATAAGACTGAAAGATAAATCCAACATGCTTTCTTCGAAATGCAACCAGCTTATTCTCCGAAAGCTTTTCAATGTGATTCCCACCGATGACAATCTCTCCCTTAGAGGGCTTTTCAAGTCCTGCCATCATATTAAGAAGAGTGGATTTGCCAGAACCAGATGGGCCAACGATGGCACAAAACTCACCTTTATATATCGTAAAATCGACACCGTTCAGCGCATAAACCTTGGTATCTCCTACCTTATACACCTTGTATAAATTTTTCACTTCAATCATAGGTGTCTTATTTTCAGCCAATACAGTTACCTCCTGACTTTCTTTTGCATACACATTATACAATAAATAACCATTTTGGGTCTTACTGTATTTTCTTAATCTTCCTTACATATTCCTTACACCATAATTGGAAAAATCTTCAAGAATTCGACTAAAAAAGATTATACCATAAATCGAAAAAAAGTGTGGAAATATTCCAATGAATACTATATAATGGGATAGAATTTGAAACCATAACTCAGTGGATAAAGGAGATTCTTATGAGACATTTACTTAACCCGTTAGATTTTAGTGTGGAAGAAACCGGACAACTTTTAGATCTGGCAAAAGACATCGAAGATAATCTTCCAAAATATTCCCACGTATGCGATGGAAAAAAATTAGCCACATTATTTTATGAGCCAAGTACAAGAACCCGTTTAAGTTTCGAAGCTGCTATGCTGAATCTGGGGGGTAGTGTACTGGGCTTTTCTTCTGCTGATTCCAGTTCTGCCGCAAAAGGCGAGAGTGTTTCCGATACCATTCGAGTCATCTCCTGTTACGCAGATATCTGTGCCATGAGACATCCAAAGGAAGGTGCTCCCTTAGTGGCAGCCACACATTCCGGAATACCTGTGATTAACGCCGGAGACGGTGGCCATCAGCATCCCACTCAAACACTTACCGATCTGCTTTCCATTCGCTCTTTAAAGGGCCGCCTTCATGATTTAACCATTGGGCTTTGCGGTGATCTTAAATTTGGCCGTACCGTCCACTCTCTCATCAACGCTCTGGTTCGATATGAGAACATCAAATTTATCTTAATTTCTCCCCCAGAACTTCGTGTACCTGAATACATCCGGGAAGATGTGCTTCGGGCCAACAACATTGAATTTATGGAAATGGACAGCCTTGACGATGCCATGCCTGACCTTGACATTCTCTACATGACCCGTGTCCAGAAGGAACGTTTCTTTAATGAAGAGGACTACATTCGTTTAAAAGACTGCTATATCCTGGACAAGAAAAAAATGAAGCTGGCAAAAGAAGATATGTATGTTCTTCACCCCCTTCCCAGAGTCAATGAAATCTCTGTGGAAATAGATGAGGATCCAAGAGCCGCTTATTTCAAACAGGCGCAGTACGGCGTATACGTGCGAATGGCTCTGATTATGACTTTACTGGAGGTAGAAAAATCATGTTAAATATCAGCGGATTAAAAGAAGGAATTGTACTGGATCATATTGAAGCCGGGAAAAGTCTGGAGATTTACTATCATCTGGGTCTGGACAAGCTGGACTGCCAGGTAGCCATTATAAAGAACGCCAAGAGCAATAAGATGGGCAAAAAAGATATTATTAAAATAGAAGGCGGATTAAACCATATTGATTTAGATATCCTTGGATACATTGATCATAATATTACCGTCAACATTATCCGGGATAACCAGATCGCTGAAAAGAAATCTTTAAGCCTGCCTCAAAAAATCACCAATGTAATACCATGCAAGAATCCTCGTTGTATTACTTCAATCGAACAGGGACTGCCTCAAATTTTCTATCTTGCTGATGAAGGGAAAGAAACGTATCGATGCATGTACTGTGAAGAAAAATATACAAAATAAATAATACCCCCGGAGAGCATCTGATATTTAAGGTGCTTTGCCGGGGGCTTGCTTTTTATAACATATCTTCTTATTTAATCCAGCTTTTTCAAAAGAATATCTCTTATGTAACCACCGTATTTTTCTTTTGTCATAACGACCTCATAGCCCTGGCGGACTGCATTGGACTTGCTGTAGATGTTATCCGGGTGAATGGTGCACATGAGATAACGGAACCCTCGTATAACCAGTTCCTTCTGCGCCTCCTGCATGAGGGAGTATTGAAGCCCATATCCACGGTATTTGGGAAGAACCGCTACAGACTCCATATGAGCCACGGTTTCCAGTTCCTCTTTTGGCAGATCGATATCATGGCCAAGATTCTCTTCCCCCATTCCATGCATAGCTGCAATTAATACTCCAGCCACAGCTCCCGTACTTCTTTCCACAGCCTTATAGGCGATCCCTTTTTCTTCCTGAAGCAGACGCCGGATGCTTTCCCAGTCATCTGCAACGAACCACTCTTTTCTTTCTATCTCCCGAAAAGAAGATTCGATGATTTCAGCCAGAACCTGGGACTCATTTAGATAAGCCCTTTCAATAGAAAATTCCATTCATCATACCTTTCCAAAACCAAACCCCGACTATACGTTTCTTGTAAAGCGGCAGCTTGGATAATTGGTACAGCCATAGAAATCTCCAAATCTTCCGCTTCGCCGTCTTAATTCGCCACCGCACTGTGGACAGATTTCTACTGTGGTCTCTTTTACAAGCTTTCCCATTTGTTCATAGCACTGCTGATTCATGACGCAGTCATTTAACGCCCGATGGGCTCCCTTAGTTTCAATCCGGAAATATTCCGAGATATCCACCAATCGGTATCTCCTTAACATGGGAAGACATTCCCTGGCCATATGTAACGTATCGATATAATCGTTGGGAACCTCTTTTTCAAGGAGTTCCTCTGCTGCCCGGTAAATAAACGGAAGGTCAAAGGACTGGATGTTATGTCCTACTAAAATCTCCCCTTCAATAAATGAAAGGAAATTGGGAAGCACCTCTGTAAGCCCCGGCGCATCCTTTACCATATCATCTGTAATCCCGTTTACATTCGTCGCCCCCGCCGGTATATGGGTACCAGGATTTATAAGGGCAGTAAATTCCTCCACTGGATTATGATCTCTTACCTTGATTGCTGATATTTCTATAATAGAATCTTCTTGCGCGCTGATTCCAGTGGTCTCCAAGTCAAAGACCACGTAGTCTTTTGCATACTGGTTCAAACGTCTGCCTGTTATCTGTCTGACAGCCATAGTTTCCTCCGTTCTGTATAAATATGTATCTATGGTCTATGTAACGCTTCTATTATAACGTCACTCCTGTCTTTCATCAAGCTTCCAGGCAAAAATCTTTCTTTATGAATAAAGTTAATCAATTATTATATCTTCCTATTATGTTCCGCATGAAATACTGGCTTTCCCTCATTCCAGCCAACTTCCATTAAATAAGTATGACGGTTGGGATCATAAAGGGGGTCACCTGTAATCTCATCGTACTGTCTGGCATGATAAACCATAATATCTCTGATTCCATCTTCATCCTTTACAAAGGAATTGTGGCCCGGTCCAAAGATTCCATTTTCTCTATCCGTTTGAAATACCGGCATCCGCTCCTTTTTCCAAGCATTTTTATCCATGAGATCTTCATCGGCATCAATGCTCAGCATTCCCATGCAATAACATTCTCCGGTGGCACTTGCGGAGTACGTAATATAAATCTTATCCTCATGCTTTAACACTCCAGGCCCTTCATTGACCCAAAAGCCTACTCTCTCCCAGTCGTAATCAGGGGCGGACAAGGTCACCTGCTCCGTAGACAGCTTACACGGCGACTCCATTCCGGCAATATAGAGATTTGATATCTTTTTCCCTGAACTGACCTTTTCCGCCCAGACACAGTACCAGGCACCCTTGTGTTCGAATACCGTCATATCAAGGGAAAAGTCCCGGAAGGTATATTCATCAAAGGGCTCCATCATCCCAAGCTCCTTCCACGCTCCGGTTATGGGATCCTCATCCAGGCATTCCAGCACATAAGGACGGATTTCCCAGATGTTTTCTGCTTCCCCTGCCGCAAAATAAATATACCAGCCTCCATTGATATAATGAATCTCAGGTGCCCAGATATGTGCTCCCATGATTCCCTTTTTGTGCTTTTCCCAGACCGTAATCTCCCTTTCGTCCTTCAGACCTAACAAAGTACTGGAACGGCGCAGTATAATTCTGTCGTACTCAGGGACGGAAGCAGTAAAATAACAGGTGCCATCCACATGGCGGTATATGTAAGGGTCTGCCCGATTACGTATAAACGGTTCATTATAGGGGGTCTTTCTGTAATTATTTTTGTCCATTTAAAATTACCTTTATCCTTTCACAGCTCCTGCCATCATTCCTTCTATAAAGTATTTCTGGAATGCCACAAAGAGTATAAATATTGGTATTACGGAAAATACAGAGCCAACCACCAGAAGGCTGTAGTTATCTCCATATGGGTTAATGAGTGTATTAAGTCCTAAGGTCAAAGGATACTTTTCGGAAGAGCGAATCACCAAAAGCGGCCACAGATAATTATTCCAGGCATTCATTCCATTTAAGATTGCCATAGCAGAAAAGGCAGGCTTCATAAGTGGGATGATCAGCCGGAAAAAGATTCCGTACTCCGTAGCTCCATCGATTCTTCCGGCTTCCAAAAGAGACTGAGGAATGCTGACCAGATACTGACGGAAGAAGAAAATAGTCGAGGCATGGGCAACGAATGGAAGGACCACGGCTGTAAAGCTATCCATCATCTTCCAGGCAGACATCTGCTTATACAGTGGAAGCATTACTACCTCCAGAGGAATGGAAAGAATCAACAGTACAAGGAGAAACAAGAACTTTTTCCCCTTAAACTCGTAAGCAGCAAAACCATAGCCTACAAAGGCACTGATGATCAGAGTACTTAAAACGGTTATTACCGTAAGGCAAATGCTGTTAAAAAACCATTTCCAGTATTCATGCTGTCCGGTAAACAATAGAACGTAATTATCCAGATTCATTCTGGAAACATTGATATCCAGATTAAGTCCATACTGCAAAAGATCACCGCCCGGCTTAAAGCTGGCTACAAACATCACCCAGATGGGGAGAGTAATAAGAAGAGCCAGAATGGAAAACAAAATGATAAGAGCTACGGAAGCATAACGTTTCCGTTCCCTGCTGCTATGTACTTTTTCACTGCCTTGTTTGTTCATATCATTCTCTCCCCTCTTCAAAGGTTCCCGTAATCTTTAACTGTAGGATATTGACCGCCATAACAACGAACAGAAGAATGAAGCCTACTGCACAGGCATAGCCTAAAGCCCTTTTCTCCACTCCCTGACGGTAGAGATAACCAACAATCGTCAGTCCTATGTTATTGGGAGAGTTGTTGCCCTTAAACAACATGTTGCTCTCAATAAACATAGATAAGCCTGCGTAAATGCTGATAGTAAGTACATAAACCGTAGTTGGTTTCACCAGAGGCATGGATATTTTTTTAAACTGCTGCCACTTGGAAGCGCCGTCAATGGAGGCTGCTTCATATAATTCAGAAGGAATGCTTTGAAGACCGGCAAGAAAATAAAGAATATTTACCCCAGTCCATCTCCAGCATGCCAGTAAAAGTAAGGCAAAGAAACTGGTACCCGCTCCTTTGAGCCACTTAATGGGACCTACTCCGAAATATCCCAGGATCTGGTTAAATAGCGAGGTAGAAGCTTCCCCATACATCAGCCGGAAAATAGTACCAGCCACCACCACCGAGGTCAAAGCCGGAATGAAGTAGATGGATTTGAATATGTCTGCTTTTTTCATCAGCTTACTATTGAGCAATGAAGCAAATAATAAGGGAAATGGAATGAGAAGAAGCAAGGTTCCCACCATATATTTAAAGCTGTTCCATAATGCTTTTAAAAATATGGTATCCGTAAGAAGCCTGGAATAATTGTCAAACCCAACCCATTGCTCTTTCAGCACATCCTGAAAGCTTAAAAGCACGCCGTTACATATGGGCACCAGCCAGAACAGCAGCACAGTAATCACAAAAGGACAAATAAACACATAGGGAGCTATTTTTTTAGAATAAAAAAATTTTTTCATTTATCTTACCCCATTTTTCGTTGGACAAAAGTAACAGGCTGCGAAAAGGCACTTGACCACCCGCAGCCCGGCTTTGTTATCACTTTTCTTTGAATTCATTGCTAAGAGTCTGTTGTGACTGCAGAAGGGCTTCCTTCACATCCATACCGTCTTCAAAAATGCTGTTTAAAGTGACATTGCAGAATTCGTTATTAATGGATGGATACTTTTCATCCGTATAAGCCTGCAGGATTCCTATGCTGTCCTTTGTTTTTAAAAGTGTATCAAATGGATAATTTGTAAAGTACTGAATGAATTTGTTATCAGGATTCTGTGTCAGGGAGGTGTCATTCCATACAGACGTATTAACAGGGTCAAAGCCTAACACATTCCAGACTTCTTTGTTGGATTCTTCGGAAAGCTTGATAAAAGCCATAACCTCCGCAGCAAGCTGGGCGTTCTTTCCGCTCTTAATAATTGCAGTACCAGTTCCGCCGCCGCCAATTGTGGCAACCTCACCATCGTTCTCATTAAAGACAGGTACCGGTGCAATGGCTACCTGCTTCTTGATATCAGTCATGTAATTTACAAATCTTGATGTCTGCCAGAAAGGCATGATCTGAACCGCATAATCTCCGGAATTGTAGAGAGGATATGCCTCTTCATTATCCGGCTGTCCTCCTGGAATTGTTGCAAATGCTCCCGTTTCCTGCATTCCTTTTATGTATTCCAATACTTCTTCCATTTCTTTGCTCGCGATATTAAGCTTTCCATCCTTATCAATGTAATCCCCACCCTTTTGGGCCAGCATCAGATTGACCATCCACTGGGCAGAAGTCTCGACACAGGAGAAGTATTTCCCGGTGGCTTCATGGTATTTTACACCAGCTTCCTTAAACTGATCCCAGGTCTTAATATCCTTATAGTTAATGCCTGCATCATTAAGCAGTTTTTCATTGTAAAATGCTACGGTAGTCCCAACGTGGGTTGGCAGGCCATATTCTTTTCCGTCCTTGGAGTAAATGTCTAATCGGGACTTAACAATTTTGTCCTTATAAGGTGCAATCACATCATTCAGCTCCATAAGTCCTATTTTTCCAACCATATATGCCGGGAACTTTCCAAGCTCGATATCCACAATATCAGGAGCCCCTTCCCCTGATTCCAGTGCAAGAGACAATTTATTATGCATGTCATCATAAGGCATATTGCTTAAAACCAGCTTCACCTTTTTATCTGGATGAGCTTCATTCCACTTCTCTGCCATTGAGACATAGAAATCCTGATGAAGTTCAATAAACGTCCATACATTTAATGTGGTTACGTTATCTCCCCCTACTTCCATGGCTTTTTTTCCTGCTGATGAAACTCCTTTTTCCGTAGATGCGGAATTCCCTGTCGCAGAACTGCAACCTGCAATCGTAGACGCTGCCAATACTGCACATAACAATGCTGCTAATCCCCGTTTTTTCATTACGAATCCTCCTTTTCGTGATCCTGCTTCTTTCTAAACAATCTTTCCCTCCGCATTCATCATCATTTCAAGGTATACCGCTCTTTTTTTCTTCATCTCTTTTCCGCTTTTTAAGCATATTAAACGTTTAATATAGTTAGTGAAAATTATTGGCTATTCATAAATATAGCCACTTTAAATGCTTATAGAAAGATGTTCTTTCTGGATATATTTGCATATTATCACATACCATTTATTCTGTAAAGTATTTTTGCATAATTAAATCAAATTATTAATCGTTTAATTATGTAATATTTGCTATATTTTCATGTCTAATTCTGTTGATTTATTACCTTTATTGGGCTTCTTTCGTCGAACTCAGGATAGCAAGTCTCATTTCGGCAAAAAAATAAAACGTTTCAATTGCAGATTTTTGCAAGAAACGTTCTATCTTTTATTATAATGTTATGTCTTTTACAGATTTACGCACCTGTAGTTCACAACCCACGTAACATACATTCTCAGATCCTGCTTCTATCCCCGTTCCGTTGATAAGATCAATCATCAGCTCACTGGCCTTATGTCCAATATCGTGAAGAGGAAGGCTCACCGTTGTCAGCGGGGGTCTGTAATAGCCAGACAGTTCCCTGCCATCATATCCTGCAATGGATACATCAATTCCCGCTTTCAGCCCCAGCTCATCTACCCGGTCGTAAACTCCTCCTGCCATCAAATCATTCATGCAGAAAATTGCTGTCACTCCCTTTTCCAGCAGCTGGCTGGCGCCCCGGTAACCGGATATACGGGTCCAGTCCCCTTCCATTACAAGGCTTGGGTCATATAAAATTCCGTTTTCAAACAGTACCTGCTGATATCCAACCAGTCTGGCCTGGGCATGGAGACTGTCAGGCTTACCAGTTATGACGCCGATCCGTTTATGACCGTTACTTACCATATACTCCAGTATTTTCGCGGCCCCATGGACATCATCCACGACGATGGAAGGTATCTTGTCACTTTTAGAATAGCCATAAGCCATAATCGCTGGTATGGGTAGAGTATCTGGAATGCAGCGAATGATTCTCTCATGAGCTGCCACATATATGATTCCTTCCACCTGTTTTTCCATCAGCTTTTTAATTTCAAGCCTTACCAGATCGAAATAATCCTCACGGTTATAATACGTATCATTGTATTTTTTAAACAGCCTTAAATTGGTCAGCAAAATCTGATAATCCTGTTCCTGACAATAATCTGTGATTCCGTCAATGATATCCGGAATGCTGAAAATTGTCATATCCTCAGCTATGACTCCAATGCTTCTGGTCTTCTGCATCTTTAAATTTTTAGCCACTATATTGGGAGTATAATTTAACTTTTCTGCCATATCCAAAACCAGTTTTCTTGTTTTATCACTTGCACCAGGCTTGTTATTTAAAATATTTGATACCGTGGCGACTGAAACACCGCAGCTTTTTGCCAGTTCTTTTATTGTTGCCATCGTCTGCCTCCAGTTCCTTTTGTAACAATTAACTCAAATTTTCAGCTGATTGTCAATAGGAAGAGAAGAAATATTAAACGTTTTACTTAGACTCTGGTGGTGGGGCAAAGTTTATAATATGCAAAAAAGCACGGCCCAAAGAGGCGTGCTCAAGTTAATTACCTTTATTCTATTCCATTTAATCAACTGCTGTTATATGTTTTGAGTAAGACGATAAGCCGGGTTATGTCGTTGAATGGCCATCTATCTAGGCCTGCCGTCGCCAGCAGGCTCAAGCGACCTACCCGGGAGCAGACGGGCCGCCTTGCGCTCCCTGTTCGGTCTTGCTTCGGATGGGGTTTACATGGACCCCTCCTGTTACCAGGAGAGCGGTGGTCTCTTACACCACCTTTCCACCCTTACCGCATAAATGCGGCGGTATATTTCTGTTGCACTGTCCCTAGAGTCGCCTCCGCCAGACGTTATCTGGCATCCTGCCCTGTGAAGCCCGGACTTTCCTCACCTGCAGCCTTTCGGCTTTGCAGCTGCGACCATTTGTCTTACTCAAAACTACACTAGTCTACCATAAATAAAAGCATTTGTAAAGTCTTACCTTAAACCTTGAAACAGCTTCCGCCTATAAATTCCCGCACAATGGAATTGCGGGGAATGTCTTCGCTGTTGACGCCCAGAAAATAATCCAGGAATTTCAGCAAACGCTTTGCCTCCATATATTCCGGAGATTCTCTTGGAATGCCAAATAATAGCGGCTCCGCAAACTGCTTTAATACCGCAAGCTCATAGACCGTAGCAGAGTTGAACATCATATCCGCAGATTCCTGGAAGGGGAATATATAAGACTCCTCTCCATTCCTTACCGTAGGCCACATCCGTATGGTATCCTGAGCAGATGCACCTCTTGTTCTGGCATCCCGGACCATACGGCGAATCAACCGGCAGTCAGTGGTTGGAATCCGGTTATGCTCATCAATGTTAAGCTGAGTCAGGGCACTGACATAAATCCGGAATTTGCTTTCCTGAGGCAAGGTATAGGACAGTTTGTCATTGAGGCAGTGGATGCCTTCTATAACCAGAATATCGTCCTTTCCCAAGGTAAGATAATCTCCCCGGTACTCCCTTTCCCCTGTTTTAAACTGATATCTTGGCATCTCTACCGTTTCCCCGGCAAGGAGTGCTGTCATATCTTTGTTAAACTGCTCCACATCAAGGCTTTCCAGTACCTCAAAATTGTAGCTTCCGTCAGGATTTTTCGGACTGTTCACCCGATTTACAAAATAGTCATCGGCTGCAATGGGGTGAGGATTCATGCCCTGAGCCTTCAGCTGTATGGAGAGACGGTGGGAGAAGCTGGTTTTTCCAGAGGAAGAAGGACCGGCAATCATAACGAACTTTTTACTACGGTCTGCCCCGATTCTGGCTGCAATCTCTGCAATCTTCTTCTCCTGAAGCGCTTCCTGAATCAGAATCAATTCATTAAGCTTTCCTGCCGCAATTTTTTCATTCAATGATCCTACATGGGACACATCCAGGCATTTGCCCCATTTCACACTTTCCTTTAATACCTGGAAAAGCTTTGTCTTTTTCTCTGGCTCAAAAGCTGGAACCTCTTTGGGATTATCCTTTTGAGGCAGCATAAGCATAAATCCCTCGTCAAATAATACCAGATCAAAATATTTGATATAGCCTGTATTCTGAACCATATATCCGTAGAAATAATCCTCAAATCCGCCTATGCTGTAGATATTGACCCTGGAAACCCGGCGGTAACGAAATAAGCGCTCTTTATCATACATACGATGCTTATGAAACAGCTCAATGGCATCATCTGTATTGACACTCCGTTTCATAATGGGAATTTCCTGGCTCACATATTCCTGCATCCGGATCTTCACACGGTCGATTAAACTCTGCGTAAGAGCGATATCTCCGTGGGGTTCAATGTAATATCCGTTCCCGAGAGAAAAGTCCACTGTGACTTTTTCTATTTTTTCCGCACCTACAATATCGTAAAATGCTTTCATCATAAGAAAAATTGCACTTCTGTGATAGGTCTGAATCCCAGGCTGGTCATTACCAGTAAAGAAATTCAAATTGCAGTCAAACTGCACGGTTTTATGAAGCTCTCTTAATTTGCCATTAATGCTGACAAGTAAAATATCGCTTTCGTACTGGGGCTGAAACTCCCTTGCAATCTCCTGATATGTGGTTCCCTTGGGGTATTCCTTTGCTGTTCCATGAATCGTTACAATTGCCATATTATACCTCCTTATACCAATGTCTGAGGAAATACCACTTCTGCCTTTTTGATCGTCAGCATTTCGCCTGCTTCCCGTCTTAAGTAATCTTCCATAAAATCAAGGAAAAGATACTCCAGGCCGTAATGTCCTGCATCAATAACAGCCAAATGATTGGCCGCAGCATCAATGCCGCTGTGATGTCCAATGTCACCGGTAACGAGTACCTGGACTCCGGCATTCAGAGCAGATTTAATCATGCTCTCCCCTGATCCGGGACTAATGCCGATAAAGTCTATTGTCTCTCCCGGTGCGTGCTCTCCATATATGGTAAGAAACGGAAGATCAAACCGTTCTTTTACAAGATCGGCCAGCTCCCGTATCGTAAGCTTCTCTTTTAAATACCCAGTCTTGCCAATTCCATAAGGAACTTCCTCTAACATCCCTTCCTGCTGCAATACCTTTGTCTCAGTCAGCTCCAGTTTCTGGGCTGCGGCATCGGCCATACACCCTGGCGCTGAGTCGAAGTTAGTGTGCATGGCATAGTAGGATATGTCATTGCGTAAAAGGCTTAGAACACGCCTTCCAATAAAATCCGTGTCATTAATCTTTTTTAAGGGCTTAAAAATAAGAGGATGGTGGGTAATGAGCATATCTGCTCCCCAGCTGATTGCTTCTTCCACCACTTCGTCTGTGGCATCCAATGCCAGAAACACTTTTTTTATCTCCTTATCGCTTCTTCCCGCCAAAAGTCCTACATTATCCCAGTCACAGGCACAGCTTACCGGTGCAAGCTGTTCCAGTTGTTTTATGAGTTCATCGCATCGCATCTTGTGCCTCCTTATTCCAGGACAGCTCTGTCTTAAGCTCCCTCATTCTCTTTTCAGCGGATTCACTTTCGCCTTTTAAAAGGCCCTTTAGGATTTCCTCTAATTGGATCTCTTCTTTCTTTAAGTACTCTGTCAGAACAGGGTCCTTGGATTCCAGAAGACTTTTTCCGTAACGGTATGAAATCTCACGTCCGTCGTGGTTGTTATCAAGAGGCTTTCTAACAGCTCTCATGACCACATAATACTTACCGTCTTCCTTTATCATAGTCTCCTGCTCGATGAAAAATGCCTGTTCCAAAAGGAACCGGCGCATCTTTTGAAGCTCTGATTGGGGGGATAAGACCCAGTTAGGGATATGATCCCATAAACGGCGGCCTTCCTCCAGAATATGTATCATCAGTTCTCCGCCCATTCCGGCTATGACAACACAGTCTGCTTCGTCTTTTTCCAACTTTAAAAGTCCGTCGCTTAAACGGACTTCAATCATATCGGAAAGGCCAGCTTCTGCGATATGAGACTGGGCCCTGCAAAGAGGGCCTGTCCTCACATCCATAGCAATGGCATGGGCTGCTTTTCCTTCCTGTACCAAATGAATGGGTATATATCCATGGTCCGTTCCAATATCAGCCACTTTACTTCCTTCTGGTATAAAAGAAGCTATGGTTTCCAAACGCTTTGATAATTTCATGCAAAAACTCCATCTTATGTCTTAATCGTCCAGGTAGTCCTTAAGCTTTTTGCTTCTGCTGGGATGGCGCAGTTTACGAAGTGCTTTGGCTTCTATCTGTCTGATTCTCTCTCTTGTAACATTAAATTCTTTTCCCACCTCTTCCAAGGTTCTGGGCCGGCCGTCGTCAAGGCCAAAGCGAAGCTTTAATACCTTCTGCTCTCGTTCAGTCAGGGTATCAAGAACCTCCATGAGCTGCTCATGAAGCATGGTGAACGTAGCCGCATCCGCAGGAACTGCCACCTGGTCATCCTGAATGAAATCGCCTAAATGGCTGTCCTCTTCCTCACCGATAGGAGTCTCTAAGGAAACCGGCTCCTGAGAAACCTTCATGATTTCCCGCACCCGGTCTACCTGCATATCAGCTCTTGCTGCAATCTCTTCCGGAACAGGCTCCCGCCCAAGCTCCTGTAAAAGCTGCCTGGATACACGGACCAGCCGGTTGATGGTTTCCACCATATGAACCGGAATCCGAATGGTACGTGCCTGATCGGCAATCGCTCTTGTAATAGCCTGTCTGATCCACCATGTGGCGTAGGTGCTGAACTTATATCCCTTGCGGTAATCAAACTTTTCAACCGCCTTAATTAGTCCAAGGTTGCCTTCCTGAATCAGATCAAGAAACTGCATGCCTCTGCCAACATAACGTTTTGCTATGCTGACTACCAATCGTAGATTGGCTTCTGTCAGGCTTTGCTTTGCAAAATCATCCCCGAGTTCTATATTTTTAGCAAGCTCTATTTCATCTTCGCTGGAAAGAAGAGGCACTTTTCCGATCTCCTTTAGATACATACGTACCGGATCTTCTACACTGACACCTTCCGGGACAGAAAGGTCAATGCTTTCCATATCGATCTCTTCTTCCTCCTCAATATCCTCTTCGATAAAAAGGTCTTCGTCCAGATCTAAGTCCTCCACCCCAATTTGAAGTACATCAACCTTATTGGATTCTAAAAAATCAAAAATCTGATCCAGCTTATCGGAATCCAGCTTTTCATCGGCAAAAAAATCCAGAATCTCCTGATTTTCCAGTACATTCCGTTTTTTTCTTGCCAGTAAAAGAAGCTGGTTTAATTTCTCCTCAAATGCCGCAGCCATCTCTTCGGCTTTATTCTCTGCGATTTGTTCCTCTTCCGTCTTTCCTGATCCCACCATCTTATCTGCTGTCTTCTTCACATTTTCGTCCATGTTATTCCATCCTTCCACAGCCTGCCTATAGTGTACACCCTAATCCAGCGAAATATGCAAGTCCTTTAACGCAGCCTGTTCCTTTATGATTCTTTGCAGTTCTTCTATCCCTTCTGCATGCCTGCTGGCGTAATCCAGACTGTTCTTTTTCACCTTCATAATCGTTTCCGAAAACGCCTTTTTCTGTTCTTCATTATTCAGGGACTCATTTAAGCTCGCATGAAAAAGACCTGCGACTGCCCGGTATTGATCATCATCGTTAATGAAATGATTCAAAATCTCAGCCGGATTCAGTGTTCCGGCAGCGTGTCCGTCAAAAACCATCCGTGCCACATTATAATACAGTTCTTCTATAAAATCTTCCGGAGTAATTACCCCATGAATCTTATCAAATAGTACCGGATTTTCAATCAGCCAGGTAAGAAGCAGTCTCTGTGACTGTTTCACACCATCTTCCTTATCTTTTTTCTTCTGGCCTTTAAACCCTTTTTCCTCTTCTCCCCTTGATGCAGTTCCGGCTATCCCTAACGATGCTCCCAGACGATTGACCAGACGCTTTAAATCTTCGTAATTTATAAAAAACTCTCTGGAGACCGCTTCTAAATAATTCTCTCGCTCCAAAGCTTCCGGAAACTCAAGCAATTTTTTGGCTACCTGATTGTAAAAGGCAGTCTTCTGCTCCGGGTCATCCATCTTATAATCCTTTTTCAGCACATCAATTTCATAGAGAAAACTATTTCTTGCTTCCTTGATTCTCTCCTGAAACGCATCCGCACCCAGATTCTTAATGAAATCGTCCGGATCCTTATAAGGCTGCATATTCAGCACACGTATGGACATTCCAACCTCTTTCAAAATAGGAATTGCCCTAAGTGCCGCTTTAATACCAGCCCCATCACTGTCATAGGTAAGAATCACTTTATCCGTATATCGTTTTAAAAGCTGAGCATGCTGGAGAGTGAACGCCGTACCAAGGGAGGCTACCGCATTGGTAAACCCGGCCTGGTGCATGGCAATCACATCCATATATCCCTCACAGATTAATATGTATTTTTCCCTGGAAAGTCTGGCATAATTCAGTCCGTATAAATTCCGGCTCTTATCAAAGAGCTTTGTCTCAGGTGAATTCAGATATTTAGGCTCTCCTGTTCCCATGACACGTCCGCCAAATCCGATGACACGGTTGTTCACATCCATAATAGGGAACATGACGCGGTTCCAGAATTTGTCGTAGGTCCCACGCTCTTCTATGGTCACAAGGCCAGTCTGCTTTAAGATTGCATCATCATACCCTTTCCCTTTTAGATATCGATACAGATCATCGCTGGTCTTATTGGAATATCCAAGGCCAAAACGAACAATAGTTTCATCGCTTAACTCCCTGTCTCTTAAATACTTATATCCCAGTTCTCCCTGAGGGTTTTTCAGCTGATAGTAAAAATAGCTGGCTGCCAGCTTATTAATCTCCAAAAGAGCTGCTCTTAAATCTTCCTGTGCCCTGGCTTCCTTGCTGTATTCCTGAACAGGAAGTTTT
Organism: [Clostridium] aerotolerans DSM 5434; assembly: GCF_000687555.1. Lineage (GTDB taxonomy): Bacteria > Bacillota > Clostridia > Lachnospirales > Lachnospiraceae > Lacrimispora > Lacrimispora aerotolerans. Next base: position 23,708 of record NZ_JHWJ01000003.1, read on the forward strand.
ACTCCCGCCCGATCAGCCAATACTTTCAGCGCCTCGGAAAAAGAGTAATTTTCATATTCCATCACAAATGTAATGGCATTGCCGCCTGCACCGCATCCAAAGCAGTAGTACATCTGTTTCCCAGGTGACACGGAAAAGGAAGGCGACTTTTCATTGTGAAATGGACATAGTCCAAAGTAATTGCTTCCTTTTTTTTGCAGCTTGACATATCCCGAAATCACATCTACGATGTCATTCTTCATTCGGACCTCTTCAATTGCATCCTCCGAATATCGCATGAAGCCTTCATCCTCCTTCCTATATCGTTCAATTTCCTAAATGGCTTTCCATGCTTTCGGGACAAACAGCGCTTCGAATTTGACAATGGAATAGCTGTCGCTCATGCCTGCTATATAATCGCAGACAGCCCGCTCCTTGCTTACTCCCTGCTTCTCCATAAAATTTCTGTATTCTTCCGGAAGCTTGTCCGGATTATCCATATAGTATCGGAACAGCATTTCAATCAGCTGCTGGGCCTTTCCTTCTTCTGCCTTAGGTATCTCATTCTTATAAACATTGTTGAACATCCAGGTACGAAGTCCCTGCATGGCCTCTTCCATATGAGGCGACATGATAATCTCCTGCTTTTCAAAGCTGTTTCCAATAATGTCATGGATCAAATTATTCAGCCGTTCCCGTACACTGTGTCCAAGGATTCCTGTAAAACGTTCCGGCAGGTCCTCCTCCACAAACATCTTTGCCCGAATGGCATCATCAATATCATGATTGATATAGGCAATCTTATCGGAAAGGCGTACGATACCGCCCTCTAAGGTGGATGGCCGTCCACTGGTACGGTGGTTTAAGATGCCATCTCTTACCTCCCAGGTAAGATTAAGACCCATACCGTCTTTTTCTAAAAATTCCACAACCCTGACACTCTGCTTATAATGCTCAAATCCTTCGGAGCAGATCCGGTCAAGGACCGCTTCTCCGGAATGTCCAAAAGGAGTATGTCCCAAATCATGTCCCAGTGCAATGGCCTCTGTCAGATCCTCATTCATACGAAGTGACTTGGCTATGGTCCGGGCAATCTGAGACACCTCCAGAGTATGGGTCAGTCTTGTGCGGTAATGATCGCCTTCCGGCGCCAGGAATACCTGGGTTTTATGCTTTAATCTGCGAAATGCCTTACAGTGGATGATCCGGTCCCTGTCTCTTTGATACGCAGTCCGGATATCACAGGAGTCTTCCATACGCTCTCTGCCCCTTGTATTCTTACTTAAGGAGGCATAAGGGCTTAAGTATGCTTCTTCCCATTGTTCTGTGGATTCCCTGATATTCATTCAATCACATCCTTCGCCCAAAGTTATGGTACATTATATCATATTTTCTGTAATTTTAATACCCTATATTAAAATATTTGCAATTCCCATTACCGATTCGCCATTGTGTGCTTCCGGTAGGTACTGGGGAGACATCCATACCTTTTTTTAAAGGCCTTGGAAAATGATCTGCTGTCCGGAAACCCATGATTCATGGCAATTTCTCCAATCTCATGATCCGTTCCAACCAGCTCCCTCACCGCATATTTTACACGCAGGTCAATCAAATAGGTCCGGTAGTTGACCTGCGCATATTTCTGAAAGATTCTGGATAAATAAGTGGAACTGAAACCAAACCGTTCCGCGACTTCCTCAAGCTTTAATTCCTGGTCGTAATTGTCCCTCATATACTGGGTGACATCTGATAGTTTATCCAGCTGTTTCTTCTGGCGGAGCACCTCTTTATCCATTGATTCTGTTTTAAACTCCGTGATCAAAAGATAGAGAAGCTCATAAAACTGACTTTTGACCTTTAAGCTATAGCCGTAATCCTGTTTTTCATAAATGGAAAACATCGAGGTAACAAGGTCCGCCAATCGTTTATTCTGAACATCGTCTTTCTTTTCAAAATTAATATAACCATCTTCGCCCAGATATTCTTTAAACGTACCTCCTGGAATTTGCAGCACGATTGTTACATTTGGGTCCGGACATTCAATGGAATGGACCTCATTGGAATTTACCAGTACAAAATCCTGTCTGGCAAGAGATAAATGGCTGTTATTGATGTAGAAATCAATTTTTCCTTCCTGTACCAGAAAAATTTCCACGGAATGATGCCAATGCTTTGTTACTTTATACTTCCCCTCCCTGCCCTCAAAAATAAACAGCCGGAAAGGCAGGTCGTCGTTGGGGATGACAAGTTCATATCTGACTTCCATTAGATACCTCCCGAAAATGATCTGTTATTATTATAAATCATTTTCTTCTAATTTCCAATGGTTTTAAATGTGCTATACCGGCAGGCTGTCACTGACACATAACACTCCGTACCCCAGCTCAGGGTTTGGGTACTGGGATATCCCAGGAAGCTTTCTCGTCCCCCGGATCAGGTATGCCTTCACCTTTTCCCCAAATAAGAAAGGATCTCTGCCATCAACAATTCCCCATTGCATGAGGAGTGCTGAACTTCCTGTTACAAACGGTGTTGCAAAAGAAGTACCGGTGACTGATTCATAGCCTCCCCCTGCTTTGGCTGCTATGATTCCCACCCCCGGAGCAGCCAGATCCGGCTTTACTAGGTTGGTCCTTCTGGTAAACCCTCTTCCAGAAAAATCGGCATAAGACTGATACGTATCATCGTAAGCCCCAACTGAGATTACTTTGTTTGCTGTCGACGGAATGGTCAGAGTCGTTTCAGGAGTTGGCCTTAAAAAACGTGTAGATTCGTTAAGAACCCCAGCTGAGGGAAGCCACAAATCATATTTACCCTCTACAATTTGTCTGGGGGTTAAACGAAACTTCCAGATACCGCTGTCTATATAAGAATCAAGGGGCAGAAAATCTAAGTATATCTCCTGGGCTACACTGTAAGGTCCTGGTTTTCCGTAGTATAAAAGAATCCGGGTGTTCCGGTAGTTTATGGTCTGAGGTCCAAGTCTGCTGCTGATTGGCCCGATCACTTCACCAGATGGGGTAATAATGCTGATATCAAAAATATCTGCATAGGATTTCCAGAGCTGAACGCTGAAGCTTTGCTGGTATGACCCTACACTTAATTCCACCTCCTCGGGATTTGCCATGGTAAGAACTCCGGAAATATGACCGCCTGCAACTCCTTCATTTCCTGTACCTACAACAATGACGGTTCTTCCATAATTAGAAATATCATCGAGAAAGGTTTCTAAAAGGCTGGTCCCATCGTGGGAACCGTATGTATTTCCAAAGCTTAGATTAATTGCCACCGGCATCTGTCTGTCCACAGCTTCCTTCACCACAAAATTAACAGCTCTCATAAGCTCCGTGGTTCTTGGAAATCCGCCTTCCTGGGGAACTCCCAGCTTTACCACTATCAGGGGACTTTCATATGCAATTCCCCGGTATTGGCCTCTGTTTTCTCTTCCATTTCCGGCTGCAATGGAAGCGACTGCGGTCCCATGTCCACTAATATCCACTGAGGGGACTAAAGCTCTTGCACCGGCCCGGCTTCCGGTCGCCAGGGCTGCATCGATTTCTTCTTTGGTAAAAACCCGGTCCAAAGTCTGATCCCAAAGTAAAAGGATTCTGGAGGTTCCGTCGGGATTTCTAAAATCGTCGTGGTAATAATCAATCCCAGAATCAATAATGGCCACCAGGACTCCTCTGCCGTCTAAATTATTGCTTCCCTGTTGGACCAAATTGACGCAAGAGGCCGATTTTGCCTGATTAATAGCAAAAAACAGCCTCTTTGGTTTTTCCACGTATTCAATTTGAGGCAATTCACTTAAACGGTCAATTAAGGATTCGGGAACCCTTAATATAGCGTATTCATTTACCATCTGTTCTACCCTTATCCCCAGGACGGACAGATTACTGATATCTCCGGAATGCTTTACAATCACATCCCAGGAATTTTCTTCAGGATTATATCCAACATTTAAATTTCCTGATTTTGCCCGTTCCTCGGGGGTGGCACTCAAGGCAAGATTCAGCAGGTTTTCCAATTTTTGATCTTGCATATGATGATCCTGCGTTTTTTCTACTATCTTACGCAAACAAAGTCATTTTCATGACTTTGTTTGATCTGCTTCCCGTACTTCCACTCCGTTATAAAAGAATTTTAATATATCTTCAAAGCTCTTTCCTTCTTTAGCCATTGCCTGAGCACCATTCTGGCTCATTCCAACTCCATGACCAAAGCCGCCGCCATAGATATGGAAGGTAGTAATATTTTTATCATCCACGCCCTGATTCTCAATTGCAATATATGCACTTGGCAGGGAATCAAAATTTTTCATGACGCTGCCGTCTTTTTTATTAAGGACCATGTACTTGTTGCCCATCTTGGCTCTTACCTGACCTTCGCCGCTGATGGTCATTACACCGTCAGAACCTTCCACCCTGATTTTCTTAGCGATTCCTCCAACACCTCTTTCCGTAACCGTAATATTTAAAATAGAACCGACTTCCGTAATCTCTTCTTCTAACTGCCGATTGGTAACCGTGGTATCCCACCGATACATGGGATAAGAAGAATCATAGGCTGGATAATCTTTATTCTTTATAAATGTATCAAAATCTGAGTTGGTCGATAAATTAAGCACACCCTTGTTATCCTGCATCAGCGTTCCATCTAAGTATGGAAACTGAGATGGATTTCCTCCCCACACACTGCCATCTGTGGTGTGTCCGCAGGAAGTAGAAAAGTAAAATGCTTCAATGGGAGTATCTCCATAGAACAATAGCTTTCCATAAGTCTCACGCACTGCTTCCTGAGTCTTTGCTGCTGTAGGCAGATTGTTATATACCTGGAATCTGGTGCTGTCATCTACATGAGCACCGTATTTACTGTAGGTATTGCTTTGAATCTGGCGGTATGCATAAGTTCTTGCACAGACGGCCTGAGCCTTTAGAGCTTCTTTCTCATAGCTGTCGGGCATCTCACTGGGAACTACCTTCGTTAAATAATCCTCTAAGTAAGTCTCATTAATAAGAAGCAGCCCATCGCCTTCCTTCCGTATCTCAATGGTGCCGTCATAGGCTGGCGTTCCATAGGATCTGTTTATGGAATTAACCGTAATCGCATCTCCTTTTTCCAAAGGCGCTGCAACAATTCTGCCATCCTTTAATCTTTCATCAGAGGTATCGATTACGACCTCTGCCTTTGCAGGAATCTCCACCTTTTCTTCTCCAAAGGTAAGTGTCAGTCCGCTTACCGCAGACAGGGTAACGGATGAGTGAAAAATGGACTGAAAGTTGGTATTCATCAAAAGGACCCGGATGCTCTTTGCATCAAACTCTCTTACCAGCAAGGCCGCACAGATTTTTCCATGGGCAACAACAAAATCCTGTATATCGTATCCCACCAAAATATCAGCCAGAGTTTTTTCCTCAAATTGACCGTATAAGCGGTAAACCTTAAAGTCTTTATCCAGCTTTAAGCTCCCATATCCTTCCACTTCAATGGAATCGTCCTTTACCGCCAGCACCTTACCGGATATCTTCTTCTTTTTTAAGGTAACCTTCTGAAGGCTTCCCTTTTTTAAGGTGACATCAGCCACATTATTGGCGAAATTATCAGCTTCCCCCAGGGAGGCTTCCAGTGGAAAGCTTCGCTCCACTAACCCTAAGTGAATAATAAAAGTTTTGCCATCTCCGGTGGTTAACCATGCATTCTTATAAGTAACCGTATCGGTGACTGCTTCCTTCATTGCAATGATTTCATTGCCTCTTACAAGGAGTTTCAGTTCCCAATCTATGTACGAATCAAGGCTGATACCTTCAAATTGAAAATTCCCCTGACTGGTGTATGCCGTCCAGGGAAGTGACCCATTCACATTGGTTGGAGTTCCATAAAGAAGAACATCAAGTTCCTTTATATTACCTTCCTTGTCAAGGGACTTTTTAAGCTCATCGTATAGGTTCCACCAGGCATCCGCAGATATCTGCTTATTCTTTTTTTTCTTCCCCACTTTAACATCTTTCCCAGAACCAGGTACCAGGGCCTCAGCCAGTTCCTCCGCATCTTTATAGGTCAGAAAGCCTTCCGCTGTCTCTTTTTTCGCAGGCACCTCACTGGGATTTAAATAACCTCCCCCATAGAGATAGCTCATGTATTTTACATACCAGTTGTTCTTTTCTGCCTCCGAAAAATATTCCTGCTTTTGATCTGCCAGAGCTTTCTCACAGCTTTCCCTGTCCGTCAGAAGAAGAGCCGCTGACTTATAAGCAAGTCCTCTGGATATCCCTCCTGGCTCTGGTTCGTTCACCAGAATAATCACTATGAGCAACAAAACCAAAAGAGGAATTCCCACAACAAATCCAATAAATGTCTTTTTATTCATGCGCTCCTCTTAACTCTTTTTTATTTTTCTATACTTTACCATATTTATAAATAAAGTTAAAGCAGCGATTTCTCGCTGCTTTTTTCTTTTGTAACCCCAAAATGCCGGTTCTTACTTATTGACGCCTAGCGATGCTAGGTGGGCAACCTCACTCAGGTTTCTGCCTTCCACTGCTAAGGAGGCCTGACATCCACCTGAAAATATTGGAATCCCATGAGTCATAATGTAGGTTCAAAAAAGGTAAGAGTGTCGCGCATTCCAGGAATCACATTCATCATGCTTCTATGGCATTTAGTATACACCACTTCGACCTGATTTACAAGTTCCTTTTACTGTCAGTTTCTTAACATTTGCCGCCAATCAGCCTGCCATGTTCCACGTACAGTTCCAGATGCTTTAACAGAGAATCACAGGAATCTTCCTGGATCATTAACTCCAACCCTTCCACAGTTGCCAGAGAAAGTACAGACAGCAGGGATTTTGCATTGACAATACTGTCACCACAAACCAACTGCATACGCTCCTTAAACTTCCCGGCAATTGTTACAAACTCAAGAATGGATTCAACCCCCCAAAAACCGATTTCCACCTTTCTCATCCTAAGTATTCCTCCTGATTACAGTACGTAAAATTTAAAGCCTGTATACTTTATACTCTTTTTCAAAAATGTATCCTAATTTTTCCGCAAGACAGGTCGATGGTATATTATCTGCATCCCAGCTCGGATTAATCCCCTGTTCCAGGCAGGAAAGAATAAAAGCCGCGCTGCATGATAATGCAAGACCTCTTCGTTCATATTCTTTTCTGGTCGCTACTGTTACCTGAATCATACCTTCGCTGATTCCATAAGCAGAGCAGCCGGAAACCAGGGTATTTCCTTCTAAAGCAGCAAATCCAAGCCCATTCTTTAAGAACTCTTCCGGTGTTTCGAAATTGGAACAAAATTCCCGGCTCCATTCTTCTTTCAGGGCCAGATCATATAAACTCTTATCCATCTTTTTTATGCGGATTCCAGTATGTGGAATTTGTAAAAAACGATTTAAATCAGTCTCGGAAAAATGGTTCCGGTCCTTTCTCATGGCGTAGCGGGATGAGATTCTGAATTCACCAAAAAAGGTTTCCTCCAGCCATTCCTCCCAACGCGCATCGGCAGGCGTAATAAATCCATGTCTGCACTGTAACAGCAAATGCTTTTTCAGTTCCATGGCAATTTCACCCTTCGGACATATGCCGAACAGATAAACGAAATTCCCCAGAAGTATCAGGCAAAACGATGGATTATCAAGTTCAGGAACCCAAACCCGGCCCATCCGCCCTTCTGCAGCACCCCGGGGCAAAACGCTTTCCGCCGTACTGCACAAATGTCTGATGATCTGTCTTTTTTCTTTTCCTAGTTCTATCATAAAGATCCTCCTTCCCGATATCAAAAAGGACTGTCCCCTGTTAGAGACCTAGTATAGCACACTATAAAAGATTCTGCAAATCAAAAATTGTTTCTGCTATTTTTAAAGCTCCTGCTTCCTCTAATTCCTGTCTGCTTCCATAGCCATATAATACGCCCACAGAATCAATGGAAACTTCCCTGGCACCAAGAATATCATGCTTTCTGTCACCAATCATAACAATACTGTCCGGATCTTTCAGACCGCATTCTTTCATGACATAACGAATGACATCTGCTTTCTTATCCCTGGTGCCATTTAAGTCGCTTCCTCCCATAAAAGTAAAATAGACATCAAGGCCAAAGTGTTCCATGATCTGCCTTACAAAGACTTCCGGCTTTGAAGATGCCACGTAGAGTTTATTTCCCCGATCTACCAGGGATTTTAAAACTTCCTCGGCACCTTCAAAAACTTTATTATCAAGAATTCCTTTGTCTGTGAAATACTCACGGTAAAGAATCACGGCTTTATTTGCATCTTCTTCTGAAAAGTTATAAAATTCCATAAAACTATCTTTTAAAGGCGGCCCAATAAATGGGCAAAGTTCATCTCGGTCCTCGATCTTAATCCCAAATTTATTCAGGGCATATTGAACCGATTTTGTGATTCCCTCTTTCGGGTCTGTCAGCGTACCGTCTAAATCAAACAGCAGATGTTTTTTATCCATGGACTTTCTCCCTTATATTCCAAGTTCCTCTACTACCTTTTCAATGGCTTTCAGCGCATCCTCGGGCAGTTTATCATATCCTTCTTTTAAAACAGCGGTGTTGGCAACAAACCGTAAACGCTCTTCCATTCTTGCCTTAAACTGAGTTCTGTAGCCCTCATCGGAAAGATCCGGTACAAAGCCTTCCCATTCAAAAATCTGAATATCACTTAAAGGTCCCCACTGGTGGAAGTCTGCCCTACCATCGAGAATCGCTTCGATGATTCCAAGTGTATCCTGAGGTTTTACTTTTTTGCCCATGAAATCTCCGGTATTGATGATATAGCAATCTACATTCTTTTCTTCCACCAGCTTTTTAAACTTGGCATAATCATTTGCCAGAGGATAGGTTCTGAATGGATTGGCATATGGTACGACTACAAGTGCGTCTGGATCTACACCTGGGGCCAAGCGTTCCGCTGTGGACCGTTTGGTTGCAAGGGTCGCTCCCATAACAGAAGCAAGGGATGCTCCCTTTAATTTTACAACTGGCGGAATCGTAGGATCCTTCATAATCCAGAAAATAGCGTTTACCGGTTCTTCTATCTTGTCCACCCGGTTAGGAGACCACAGTCTTGATTTAATGGCACGTCCGTTACCGTTTCTAATATCCTCGGTAACAAGCTGGATCTTGCCGTTCAAATCCAGGGTACAGCCGCAATTCTGAGCGGTAAGGAGATATTTATTGTCTTCACATCCCGCCGGATAATCCTGGGTCTTATCAAAATACGTCGGTTCCAGTGCCACGGAAACGCAGGTATCTGTATTGATAATAAAAGCATCATCGTGAAGTACTGTAACCTCATACTTACCGTCATGCTTTGCATGAGTAAGGGTGGATTTCCCGGAGCCTGACAATCCAAAAACAGATGCAACGTATTTGGAGCCGTCCTTTAAGGTGTACTTTTTCTGGCCTCCGTGGCAGGAAGCATATCCATTCCGGTTAGCAAGTGCCCAAGCCATGGTCAGAGTTCCCTTTTTGTGCTCCCCAAAATATCTCATACCAAGAATTGCTGCACAGTTGTGATCCGTATTAAAGTAACATAAGCATTTGGGATCACTTAAGCAGGATAAATCAACACCCGGCCTGTCTAAGCCGCTCCACTGAGGATCTGAGAAAAGATAAATATCCGGCTCATTCCCATTGCCTACCGGTTTGGAGGAACGATACATTCTTACATATTCATCTGAAATGTACTGGAAGTTTAACATCCAGTTGTACATGATATTTTCTTCACCCTTAGGAATTAACAGATGGGCTTTTACCATAAACTCAGGATCAAGGCCTACAAAGACCTCTGCATGATAGAGAGTTTTATGGCGCGTTTCATAAACTGCATCCATTAAGATTTTGTCAAGAGCAGCACAATCGACGGAAGGCTCATTGGCAATCTTTCTGGCCGTGGAGTACCTGCCGGTAACTGCCCCGTCATTAAAAAGAAGGACTTTTGCGTCCTTATCCAGTCCGAATTCCTGTCCCCGGTAAATAGGGAGGTCTGTAACGATCGTCCCTGGGGAATTTTTTGCCAGCTCATACGCTTCCTTCAACGTCTGGATTTTAATTACGTTATTGCCATAAAACGGGGTTTCAATGATGGACCGGGTAGCCGAAAAACCTGGCTTATCCTTTCTGATTTCCTCCGCTGAATAATTTGCCTTTGATGACATTGGAATTCCTCCCTGAATAAAATTTTTCCCCATTATCTCATTAGCTTTCTGTAAAGTCAATCATTTCTCTTGCAAAAAACCCTCAAATTGGGTATATTTAGTGTATGTTTTGCATTTTGTACACAAAAGGAAAGAAGGTTCGATATGATTCACATTGCACAGGACGGCTCCGGGGATTTTAAAAGCATCATGGAAGCCCTGAATTCATTGCCAAAGGATAACTCATCTGAACAGATCTTATTTATTCACAAGGGCTTTTATAAAGAGCAGATTACAGTTACGATTCCACACGTTACCTTTCAGGGCGAGGATGCAGAAACAACAGTTCTCTCCTACGATCTTTACGCAAAAATGATGATGGATGATGGAATGAAACGGGGAACTTTCCGTACATATTCCTGCCTCATTGATACCCATGATTTCACTGCAAAAAACATCACATTTGAAAACAGTGCCGGAATAGGAACGGAAGTAGGACAGGCACTTGCCTTATATGCAGACGGTGATCGTCTTGTATTTGAAAATTGCCGGTTACTGGGCAATCAGGACACCTTGTTTACCGGACCGCTTCCGCCTAAGGAAATTGAAGTCAATGGATTTATAGGACCAAAGCAGCATGCTCCCAGAATCAACGGACGTCATTATTACAAGGACTGTTACATTGAGGGAGATGTGGATTTCATCTTTGGCAGCGCAACGGCCTATTTTGAAGGGTGCACCTTCTTCTCTAAATACACAGGGAAAGAAATCAGCAGCTATGTAACTGCCGCTTCCACACCAGAAGGTCAGGAATATGGCTATGTTATGACAGACTGCCGGTTTGAAAGCAACTGTCCTCCAAACAACGCTTATCTGGGACGTCCCTGGAGAGAATATGCAAAAACCGTTCTCATCAACTGCTTTATGGATGATCATATCTGCAAAGAGGGCTGGGATGACTGGAACAAAGAGGCAGCCCATAAACATGCTTTTTATGCCGAATACGGCAGCTATGGGCCTGGAGCCGTCATGGAACAGCGTCCGGACTGGATTTTCCGTCTTACCGAAGAAGAACTGACGAAGTATACGAAAGATGCCGTACTATGCGGCGCAGATAACTGGAGACCATAAAAACAGGGGATTCGTCCGCAACAGCGGGTACGAATCCCCTAACCTATTAATTCTCTTTGATTTTAACAATAACTTTCTTAATTGGTGCCGGTTCTCCGGCTGCAGCCTTAGGCTTATGACCATCCCAAGGATTGAAAATCATATATTCTCCAGCTCTTACTACTACCCTTAAGCCTGGATTTTCATTGTCGTAAAATACAACATCTTTTTCTTCGTTATAAGGTACCTTTATATTCAGTTCGTCGATCGGAGCATATGTCATGGTCTCACTACCGGATATTACGTATTGAATATCAGAATAATCACGGTGTGTTTCATACTTCGCTTCTTCCCAAGGAATTGTTGTATACTCTACTACATTGGCAAAAACGTTCTTGCCGTCTATTTCATATTTACCTGGCGCCAGGTTCTCCAAATCGGTGTTCTTAAGAAAATCCACTGCTTTTGCGTATCTTCCTTCCACCCCAAGGTTTTTGTAAAAATCAAGGTTCTTTGCTGAGTCAAAAATCATAGTCGTACTCTCCTTTAGCGTATAGTATCATTTGACAGCAGTCCTCAATGGGAACCTGCAGATAGATATAGTATACACCAAAAGTAGATTATTTCACAATGCTTTATTTAAAAAATTCATGGTTTCCATGCTGGAACAAATAGGTCAGCCGGGAGTCAAACCAGCGGACAGCTCCGCTTCTTGAACCTCTCCGGTTCATAAAGTATAAAGCTCCATCAGAATAATCTTCTCCGGACAGAGCGCGGTCAACGCACGCTTTGGTGTTCTCCGTCACCTTCACGGTATTGATGCTTCCGTTTGATACAGGGGAAAACTGGGAAGGGGAATAGACCACTCCTCTTACTGTATCCGGGAATTTACCGCTTTTTACACGGTTTAAAATAACATTTGCTACAAGAATCTTGCCCTTATCATCACATACTCCTGCTTCTGCCTGAACGATTTTTAAAAGTACCTGATAATCGTCCTGATTGACAGCTGTGGCATGGGCCGCTTTTTCCTCTTCGGCCTTTCTGGCTGCTTCCTCTGCTGCTTTTCTTTCTTCTTCTTCTGCTTTTTTAGCTGCTTCTTCCGCTTGCCGTTTCGCCTCATTCTCCATCGCTATCTGAGTATTGATAAGCTTTATCTGGGCCAGAGAGTCTTTTTCAAGCTCCTGTTTTTCAATGACCTGTTTGACCAGTAGATTACCGGCTAACTGCTGTGCCTGTATCTTTGCGTCGGTAAGCGTAATTTGTACATTTGCTTTAGCAACTGTTTCCTCATCTTCAACATGTTCTTCTTCAGCAGCATCTTTTGGTGCTGGCGTTTCTGCAAATGCGGTCAGGGCATTTCTGCCACCGCTGCCAAATCCTGTCGAGGTAAACGCAACGACTGTAATCACTGCAGCTCCCGTCATAAAAACTGCGGAAGAACGATACATTCTTTTCGTGACCTTAATGGCCATGCCTCTGAAGAATTGACAAATCTGCTGAAGGATAGAGCGTAGTGTAAGCATACATACTCCTCTTCTCTTATCTCACTTGCCTTGGCTGTGAATACATTCCACAACCGTTACCGGGTGACAGCCGTAATTATAGAAGAAGCATGTTAAAAAAGTCAATGGGGATTTAACATTTTTGTGATATTTTAACTTTTGGCATTTCCTTCATTTTTATTTTTTAGTCTTATTGCACTATTTTACCCTGCTTTTGCCCTGGTTTTTTATGTTATATTTCTACTAAACTTTTACAATAGTGTTACATTTATGTTAATTATTCATTTTTCCAACAAAAGCCAGTCCACCTCATTTTTGTTTTATGTAAACTAAACATGCATGAGATTGGTAAATTTGCCATTGATAAAGTCTACCAGACTCTGAGGATCCATGATGATCTGCTGTCCTCTTACCCCTCCGCTTACTGCGATTTGTGGGTATTTAAGGGCCGATTCATCAATAAATGTCGGAAACAGCTTCTTCATTCCTATCGGTGAACAGCCTCCTCTGATATATCCTGTAATTCCCTGAAGATCCTTCATGGGAATCATCTCCGCTTTCTTATCTCCAGCTGCTTTTGCCACTTTTTTTAAATCCAGCTCTCCGTCAACCGGAATACAGCAGACCAAATATCCTGTTTTTTCTCCTTTTAATACAAGAGTCTTAAAGATACTACCATGATCGACTCCCATAAGATCTGCCACATGGCTTCCAGAGAGATCATTTTCATCCACTTCATATTCCTTTGTGCTGTAAGAAATACCTGCCTTATCAAGCATTCGCATTGCGTTCGTCTTTACCATTGAATTCTACTCCCTGTATTTTTTTCTAATTATAATACGCAAGCTTGATAATTTCAACGTTTCATGCAAAATGGATCCGGAATTGCCAAATGCAACATCTGACAATTACGGACCCATTTCCCATGGAAATTACCTTATTTCTTCTTATTAATATAGGGAAACAACCCACCTGCTGAGATAATTTCCTGCATAAAGGGCGGAAATGCCTCGCCCTGATAGGATTCTCCTGTCGATTCATTGGTTATGATTCCAGTGTCGAAATTCACCGATACATGATCTCCTGCCTGAATGGCTTTGGCAGCCTCCGGACACTCTATAATAGGAAGTCCGATGTTAATGGCATTCCGATAGAAGATCCTGGCAAAGGTTTCAGCAATGACACAGCTGACTCCTGCACATTTGATGACAAGAGGGGCATGCTCCCTGGAAGAACCGCAGCCAAAGTTTTTATTGGCTACAATGATATCTCCTTTTTTTACCTTGGAAACAAAATCCTTGTCAATGTCTTCCATACAGTGCTTTGCCAGCTCATACCCATCAGTTATATTTAAATACCTTGCCGGGATGATGACATCCGTATCCACATTATCTCCATATTTAAAAACAGATCCACTTGCATTCATGTCACGCTTCCTCCTATAATCCCAATTCTTCCGGTGCTGATATATGTCCGGTGACTGCGCTGGCGGCCGCTACGGCAGGACTAGCCAGATATACTTCTGACTCTACATGGCCCATACGTCCCACAAAGTTCCGGTTTGTGGTGGAAATACAGCGTTCTCCCTTTGCGAGAATTCCCATATAGCCTCCAAGACAGGGGCCGCAGGTAGGGGTACTGACAATGGCTCCGGCTTCTATAAAGATTTCTAATAATCCTTCTCTCATGGACTGTAAATAAATCTCCTGAGTTGCAGGAATTACGATACAGCGTACATTTTTTGCAACCTTTCTGCCTTTTAAAACAGCGGCTGCGATTCGCATATCATCAAGCCTTCCGTTGGTACAGGAACCAATCACTGCCTGATCCACCTTGATCTCATCGAAAGTTCCTATGGTTCTTGTATTTTCCGGGAGATGAGGGAATGAAATCGTTGGCTCAAGCTTTTCCAAATCAATGGTATAAACTTCCTCGTATTCCGCATCCCCATCTGCCTCAAAGATCTTAAATTCGCGTTTGGAATGATCCTTCATGTACTGGATGGCTAATTCATCCACTGGAAAGATTCCATTCTTCCCGCCGGCCTCAATGGCCATATTGCAGATGGTAAAGCGGTCATCCATGGTCAGGTTTTTAATTCCATCTCCAGTAAACTCCATGGATTTATAAAGCGCCCCATCCACTCCAATCATACCTATGATATGGAGGATCACATCTTTTCCGCTGACCCACTTACTTGGTTTTCCAATGAGCTCAAACTTAATGGCAGAGGGTACCTTAAACCAGGCTTTTCCAGTAACCATACCTGCCGCCATGTCAGTGCTTCCAACTCCTGTGGAAAATGCTCCGAGTGCACCGTAGGTACAGGTATGGGAATCCGCACCAATGACTGCATCTCCGGCAACTACCAGTCCTTTTTCAGGAAGAAGAGCATGTTCGATTCCCATCTCTCCTACATCAAAATAATTGGAGATTTCATGACGGGCTGCAAAATCACGGCAGCATTTACAATTTTCCGCAGACTTTATGTCTTTATTTGGAGCAAAATGGTCCATGACCAGGGCAATTTTGTCCTTATTGAAAACTGTTTCCTTGTTAAATTTCTCCATCTCTTGTATGGCAACCGGTGATGTAATATCATTTCCCAGTACCAGATCCAAATCAGCTTCAATTAACTGTCCAGCCCTGACTTCATCAAGCCCCGCATGAGCTGCCAGAATTTTCTGGGTCATCGTCATTCCCATAGTCTGCATCCTCCTGTTGGTTCCATTTTCCTAAGAACCTCTATCATTTTACTGCTTTACATTCTAGCATACTTATTGATATAATAGAAATACATAATATGAATATTTAGTATAATGACTAGTTATAGGATGAGAGGGAACTTAAGCATGGAGCAGAACTTGTCCCAGTATAAGATTTTTTATGAAGTTGCGAAAGCCGGAAATATATCAAGAGCGGCGAAAGAACTGTTTATCAGCCAGCCTGCCATCAGCAAATCCATCAGCAAGCTGGAAGGGAGCCTGGGAGTCTCTCTCTTTACCAGAAATTCAAGAGGTGTCCAGCTTACGGATGAGGGGAAGCTTTTATACAATCATACAAAAGCCGCCTTTGAAGCATTGGCACAGGGAGAACAGGAGCTAAAACGCATCAAAGATTTTCACATAGGTCATTTGAGAATCGGTGTGAGCAATACCCTGTGTAAATACATTTTACTTCCATATTTAAAAGGTTTTATTGAGAAATATCCTCATATTAAGATTACAATTGAAAGTCAGTCTACGGCTCATACCGTGAATATGCTGGAGCAGCAAAGGATTGATCTCGGTCTCATTGCAGAGCCTTCCAACCGGCGTCCTTTACTTTTTAACCCTGTTATGGAGATCCAGGACACCTTTGTGGCAACGAAATCATATTTAAATAACTTATACTTAAGAGAAGGACCGGATGCAGACCTGTTTCAAACGGGTAATATCCTTCTGTTAGATAAGAACAATATGACCAGGAAATATATTGATGAGTATCTAAACGAGAACCAGCTCGTCCCCAATCAGCTATTGGAGGTCACTACCATGGATCTGCTCATTGAGTTCGCCAAGATAGGTATGGGGATCGGCTGTGTCATTAAGGACTTTGTTCAAAAAGAACTGGATCAGGGAGATCTGGTCCTGGTACCTATGGAGAATAATATCAAAAAAAGGACCGTTGGATTCGCATACAATCCGTACGGAATGTCAACAGCTATGGATAAATTCTTTGAAGCAATGAAGATTAATATGAAGAACACTTTTATATAGAAGAAACAGCAACATTATGTTACAAAAAATGAGCTTTGAATGGTAAATACCACTCAAAGCTCATCTTATTTATCTGATTAATTATCAATCATCTTTCCACCATCGTTCCAGCTGTATAGCTTACGAAGCTCTCCGCCTACCTGCTCTAACTTGTGAGCAGCTTCTTTGTTTCTCATGGCATGGAAACGAGCAGCACCAACCTGATTCTCTAATAACCAGTCTTTTGCAAAGGTTCCGTCCTGAATATCGGTAAGTACCTTCTTCATTGCCTTTTTAGTTTCATCCGTGATGATCTTTGGTCCTGTGATATAATCGCCATACTCAGCCGTATTGGAGATGGAATATCTCATTCCTGAAAAACCGCTTTCGAAAATTAAGTCAACGATCAGCTTCATCTCATGAATACACTCAAAATAAGCATTTTCAGGAGCATATCCAGCTTCTACCAATGTCTCAAATCCAGCTTTCATCAGTGCGCATACACCGCCGCAAAGCACTGCCTGCTCACCAAAAAGATCTGTTTCTGTCTCATCTTTAAAGGTTGTCTCTAAAACACCAGCTCTTGCACCGCCCAGTGCCAGTGCATATGCAAGGGCCCTGTCTTTTGCCTTACCGGTGTAATCCTGATGAACAGCAACCAGACAAGGAGTTCCTCTTCCTACCAGATATTCGTTACGTACGGTATGACCAGGTGCCTTTGGCGCGATCATGGTTACATCAACATTCTTTGGAGGATTGATCTGTCCGAAGTGTACGGCAAAACCATGGGCAAACATTAACATGTCGCCATCTTTTAAATTTGGCTCTATGGATTCCTTATAAAGAGCTCCCTGCTTCTCATCGTTAATGAGGATCATGATGATATCAGCTTTCTTTGCAGCCTCTGCTGCGGAATAAACAGTTAAACCCTGAGCTTCTGCTTTTGCCCAGGAATTACTTCCCTCGTAAAGTCCAACAATGACTTCACAGCCGGACTCCTTTAAATTAAGTGCATGGGCATGACCCTGGCTGCCGTATCCAATCACTGCAATGGTCTTATCCTCTAGTAAGGATAAATTGCAGTCTTCCTGATAGTAAATCTTTGCCATCTTTTATTTCCTCCTCATTGATTGACTCGTAATTTATTTGTTAAAGGAACCATGCCGACGACTCTCTGTCCGCCTTTGGCAATACCTCTAGCTAGCTGATTGCAGTTATGGCAGATAACGAATATCGTCTGATCCTCTGGATAATCCAGTGAGACCTGTACGTGCAAGCTCTAAAATCTCATAATCCTCAAGAAGATTAATGAGCGCATCAAGCTTTGACTGATCGCCAGTCAGCATAACAGTCAGAGAATCTCTTCCAACATCAACAATAGTGGCTCTGAAAATGTCAGCGATTGCACTTACTGCCTGACGCTGTGCGGAATTGGCCTTCACCTTGACTAAAATCAGTTCTCGAAACACAGAGTTTCCAGGCTTTAGCTCTTTAATATCTCTTACATCCTCCAGCTTTCTCAGCTGCTTTTCGATCTGATCCAAAATTTCCTGATCACCGATGGACACGACTGTCATTCTTGAATATCTTTCATCCGCAGTTACACCAACCGTCAGGCTTTCAATGTTATAACCGCGTCGGCTGAATAAGCCGGCCACACGGCTTAAAACGCCGGAGGTATTATCAACTAATAATGATAGTACTATTCTTTCCATCCTTATCCCTGCCTTTTTGTTTAATGATTTTAATCATAGCAATCTAAATACTGTTTGTCAATTAAATAAAAGGAATGTGTATTATAATTTAAAGTTATATCACGGCAAAGTGTCAAAAACAAGGCAATAAAATGCTGTTAATTACAGGATTCCATGGCAGATTCCCCAGAACATGGATAATCTAAAATGACATATTCATAGGCATTAATGACTGTGGTGCTGCCATATTGGTCTTTTCGCTTAAAGGAATTTCCGTAATTGGCATGAACATGGCCATGAAGGAAATACTGAGGCGAATACTTGTCAAGTAAATCTTTAAAGCAGGAAAAGCCCTTGTGAGGAAGATCCGGCAGATCGTTGAGTTCATACGCCGGAGCATGGGTGACTAATATGTCAAACCCCTTATTTCTTTTAAGCTTCCACCACATACGCTTGATCCTCTGCTCCATCTTCCGTTCCGTAAACTGATTGGGGGCATCTGGAATGTATTCCATGGATCCTCCAAGCCCCATGATCCGTATTCCTTTGTAGGTCACGATATCATCCTCAATACAGATACACCCCTCCGGGGGGCACTGCAAATACCGGCAATCATGATTCCCACGAACATAATATACCGGAGCCCTGGAAAAGGTGGCGAAAAAAGAAAGATATTCCGCCCTTAAATCTCCGCAGGATATGATTAAATCAATATCCTTTATCTTATCCGGTGTAAAAAATTCGTACAGTGACTTAGACTCTTGATCAGCCAATACCAGA
This sequence comes from [Clostridium] aerotolerans DSM 5434, assembly GCF_000687555.1. GTDB lineage: Bacteria > Bacillota > Clostridia > Lachnospirales > Lachnospiraceae > Lacrimispora > Lacrimispora aerotolerans. The sequence goes on from NZ_JHWJ01000003.1 coordinate 42,675, forward strand.
ATCTTCACGCTCCAGTTCCTCCATCTCCCCATTGTCGTATATTGTCTGGCCCTGGAGACGTACCAGCGACCGTGCTTCATCGGTAAGTTCTTCATAGTCAGGAATTTCACCAACAATATTCTCTGTCAGCCAGTTCATGGTAGTGATCTCTTCCGGAGTAAGACTTTCTCCCTCTTCACACTGTATCTTGCCATCCTGAGAATAAATGGTTCCTACAAAAGGTTGAAAACTTCCGGCCCGAATGGAATTCTTTAAAAAGTTGATGAGACGCTGGGTCCCATGAGGCAGATTATGAGAGCAGATCACATCAATCACATCTGCGGACATTCCCCACCAGTAATTAATGGCCTGTTTTCCTTTCAGTTCCTTCCGGTCTGAGGCCCCATGGCAGGTAATATTAATTATCTTTTCATAGAATTTTCCCCAGTGGCAGATTGGCGTGGCAAGATTCCTAAGGGTACCATCTCCCAGCTTCTGGTAAAGTCCGTATTCTCTGGAAGGAGCATTGGGGGTAATCATATCGTCTCCTGATATAAAGGTAATGCCTTCGCTCTCAAGCTCTGCATGAGCGTCCCTGTCTTTCACTCTGGACCATTCTAAATACACCACGGCATAGGGATTGATCATTCTGGCCCCCAAAGCAAAGGCGTTGATGTTTGCAAGGGTTCCGTATACCGGATAATCTGCGATATAACCAAGCTTATCTCCCTGAGACATAGAAGCAGCCAGTGCTCCCATAAGGAACTTGGATTCATACATTCTTCCAAAATAAGTACAGATGGAAGAATAAGACATATTAACGGAACAGTTAAAGATCCTAACTTCCGGATGGTCAATGGCAGTCTTTACCGAATCATTGATCATCTGGGAAGCTGTAGTAAAGATCATGTTGCAGCCTGCCAAAAGGGCCTGTTCCATGGCTCGTTTCGTCTCGCCTTCTGTGTCCCCATGGAAAAATGACATGGTCTCGATCTTCTCTTCAAAGGCCTGCTCCAGATACATCCTTCCCAGCTCATGCCCATAGGTCCAGCTGGAGGTTTCAGAGGTCTTTGCATGAATAAATGCGATTTTAAGCATCTCAGGCTCAATGTTCTGAACAGGCAACAGCCAGTTAATGAATTTAAGAGGATTGCTGTCTGCCTTATCATCCATTTCTTCCGGCTGTTCTAAAAGAGCGATCTTATTGCCTCTGGAGGCTAAAAGAAGTTCATCCTTTATCTTTACCAGATCCATCTTAATCTGACGTTCTACCCGGTCCTTTATGGTCCGATAGCCAAACAGCTCTACATACACGAGAAAGGCATCGGAACATGTCATATCATAATCATCACCGCCGAAAGCGTGAAATGCCTTGGAAAAACGATCGTATGCCGACTTAAAGACAAGTCTTTCATCTTCGCTCCACTGCTCACCAGGGTTTTTATTCATGGCTTTGATGAGTCTGTCATAGCTGCCTTCTTTGCTGAACCAGATATCACAATTAAAAGATACCTGATAAAAATCCAGGAATTCATAATACAGGCGGTTATCCAGATCATCCGTTCTTTTTGGTATCATACGGATCACAGATGCTGCGATACTGAAAGCGCCTACATATTTTAAAACACTGACTCTTTTGTTGCCCTCCTGAACATAATACTGGTTCATAAATTCATAGACAACAATGGGATCATGGATTCCTTCCTGAATCTGATGATCGTATAAATAAGCCCATTTCGCTCCGAACTCTGATTTTTCCGATAAAAGGGGCATAAAATTATTGGCAAAGGCGGTAGTTCGCCCTTTTGTCTTGGTTCCTACTATTTTTTCAAGTGGGATATCCATAATCCCCAGGTTTACTTCTGACACAATATCTGTATAGGATAAAATGTCATCAAGAACCGGAAGATAGGGATACTCTCCTTTCGATACAGAAGCCTGGTACTGCCTTCGTCCCCTTCTTACTGCCCCAACATAATCATATAGAGCCATCCGCTTCTCCTTTTCTCACGATAAATTTTCCAATCTTTCTTCCATTTTATATGGAAAATCTTAAAAATGCAAGTAAGTCCATTTCTTTTGTTTTTTGTTTGACGTTTTATTCCCGCTTTAGTATACTTGATACAGTTACGCCAAAATAAAATATACTACTACGAGGTACTCATGGAAGCCATTGCCAGAAAGCTCACGCTAAAATTCGGATTCATCCAGTCCAGCTATTGGATCAGCCAATGCGCTATTAACAGCTTTGCAGCCGTTTACCTGCATGCTAAGAATTTCGACAATACCCAGATCGGATTTATCCTGTCATTTGCAGCAATTTTGTCCCTGATTTTACAGCCTCTGACCGCTTCCTTTGCGGATAAGTCAAAAAGAGTGACCTTAAGGCATCTGCTGCTGGCACTGATGTTTCTGGTTTTTGGATTGAGTCTGCTTCTATATATCCTGCCTGGTTCTTTCCTGCTCATATCCGTAATCTACATACTTGTGAATGCTGTGGAGTTTACCGTCAATCCATTGTTTAATTCCCTGGCTATGGAATATATGAATCAAGGGGTTCCAATGAATTACGGGCTGGCACGAGGCATGGGTTCTATATCCTTTGCTGTTATGTCTTTTTTTCTTGGCTCTTTAGTAGATAAATTCGGTGCTGATATTATTTTGCCAGTATTTTTAGTTTGCTATGTACTCGTAATCTTGTCCACCTATCTCTTTCACGACAAGCTGCCGGTAAAATCCCAGGAGCAAAAGGATGTGAGGGGCCTTAGTGATGATATAGTCCTGGAAGAAGAAAAGGAAGCTTCCGGTATCTTAACCTTTTTTCTGGACCACAAGCTTTTTCTTCTCATGCTATGTGGAGTTGCCATGATATTTTATTCCCATGTGCTTATTAATACATATTTGATTAATATTATGGAACATGTAGGCGGAAGTGGTTCTGATATGGGAATTTCCCTGTCTATCGCCGCTTTTTTGGAGCTCCCCGCTATGGCCTTTTTTATTTATATTGTGAAAAAGATCAAGGTTTCTACCCTGATTAAGCTATCTGCCTTGTTTTTTGCCATAAAGAGCTTTGCCATTCTGCTGGCGCCTAATGTTTACATGGTACATTTTTCTATGGTCTTTCAGATGATTGCGTTTGCACTGTTTACACCGGCTTCTATTTACTTTGTCAATGATCTGATAGAAAAGGAGAACCGGGTAAAAGGTCAATCCATGCTTGGGGTTGCCAATATAGGGGTTGCAGGAACTCTTGCTAATCTCACAGGAGGCAAGCTGCTGGATTCTTATGGCGTCACCGCTATGCTGCTTACGGGAACTGTGGTCACTGCAGTGGGATTTCTTATTATCTGTATCAGTATCAAAGAACCAGACAAACAAAAAAATACAGGAGGCCTTACATAAAGGGCCTCCTTTTGTTTGCTGTTCATATAGGTTTGGTTATGTTTGTTTTATCATTCTTTATAGTCATATAGTTTAGCACTGAAATACCGGTCTCCCCGGTCTGGAAGAATCACAACAACATTTCCCTTATCAATCCTTTCCACAAGCTTTTGCACAGCCGCCAGGGCAGCGCCAGAGGAAGTACCTGCTATAATCCCTTCCTTTCTGGTTAATTCCCTGGACATTTCAAATGCCTCCTGATCCGATACTTTAATTACCTCATCCACCAAATTCATATCCATGGTATCCGCAATAAAATCATTGCCGATTCCTTCTATATTGTAATCGCCATGTTCACCGCCTCCCATGGTAGAGCCAATGGGATCTGCCAAAATACCCTTTATGTCTGGATTCTTCTCTTTTAAATATTTTAATATACCGGTAAAGGTTCCTCCGCTTCCTGCGCCAAGTACGACATAATCTATGTTCCCATCCAAGGCATCATAGATTTCTGGCCCTGTTGTCTCGTAATGCGCCAGCGGATTGCTCTTGTTTTTAAATTGCTCAAAAGATACAGAGCCTGGGATCTGGGCTTTTAGTTCTTCTGCCTTTGAAACAGCACCAAGCATCCCCAGTTCACGAGGCGTATTTATAACCTCCGCACCAAAAGCCTTCATTAATTGTTGTTTTTCAATTGAAAACTTTGTAGGTACCACAAAAATAATCCGATAGCCTTTATTTAAAGCGGCAAAGGCAATGCCAAGTCCCGTATTGCCAGCAGTAGCTTCTATGATTGTAGACCCTGGCTTTAGGAATCCGTTTTTTTCTGCGTCAGCAATCATGTACTGTCCGATTCTATCCTTCACACTTCCACTGGGATTGTATAATTCAAGCTTGCCAAATAGATTGATTCCTTTTTTATTAATAAGATGATTTAATTGAACCAATGGAGTGCTGCCTATTAATTCTTGCATGGATTCATAATATTTCATACTAATTCTCCCTGGCTGCTTTTATGGCAGTCTCTAAATCATCAATTATTTCATCTACATTTTCAATTCCCACGGATAAACGGATCAATCCTTCCGTGATACCCACCTTCTGGCGCACCTCATATGGAATGGAGGCATGTGTCATGCTGGCGGGATGACATACCAATGATTCAACACCTCCAAGACTTTCTGCAAGTGCGATCAGTTCTAATCCATCATAGAATTTTCGAATATTATATTCCTCTTTTAATTCAAAGGAAAGCATGGCACCTCCATTTTTTGCTTGCTTTTTATTGATTTCATAACCAGGGAAATCTTTATGGCCCGGATAATAAATCTTTTTGACTGCGGGATGTTTTAAAAGATAATCTGCAATTTTGGAAGCATTCTCTACGTGTCTGTCAAGACGAACCCCTAATGTTTTGATACCACGTATCAATAAAAAGGAATCAAAGGGCTGTAAAATACCTCCCGTTGCATTTTGAATAAATGCAAGTTTATCCGCTAATTCTTTCTTATTCACAACCACAAGGCCTGCAATTAAGTCACTGTGACCACCTAAATACTTGGTCCCGCTATGCACTACAATATCCATACCAAGCTGGATCGGTCTTTGTAAATAAGGAGTCATAAAGGTATTATCCACAATGGATAAAATCCCATGTCTTTTTGCTAAATCGGCAACTGCTTTTAAATCGGTAATTGTCAAAAGGGGATTGGCCGGACTCTCAATAAAGATTGCCTTAACCTCCTTAGTGATACTCTTTTCAAGCGCTTCCAAATCTGTAGTATCCTCAATGGAGTAATGGATGTCAAAATTTTTAAAGATTTTGTCCAGTACCCGGAAGGTACCTCCATAAACATTGCTGGATATTATTACTTTATCGCCGGAATGAAATAAGGTTAATACCGCGGAAATGGCTGCCATACCGGAAGCAAATGCAAAACCTGCCACTCCTCCCTCCAGCTCAGCAATCAATGCTTCCAGTGCTTCTCTCGTTGGATTGCCCGTTCTTGAATATTCATACCCGGTATGCTGTCCAAGGTGTATCTGTTCGTAGGTTGAAGTCTGGTAAATCGGTACGTTCACAGCTCCGGTTCTTTCATCTCCATAAATACCTCCATGGATTAATGCCGTAGAAATATGCTTATAACTTTTTTTGCCCATTGTTTTCCCTCCATATTTTTTATTTTAAGGATTGCCGTGCAATTACATACATTTATATAGGTTTTATATGTTTATTGTTATAATATGTATATTACTGAATTTGTTGTTATAATCTATAACCAGCTATATATTTTACCTATAACGAAAGAGAAAATACCCGTAGCTTTCTTATGGTTCTGGCAACAAAAAAATTGCCGAATCTGTATACAGTAACCATAGAAACATGGTTCGTTTTCTGTATACAAATTCGGCAATAAATTTTCTGGCAGTGCCATACATAAAGACCATAGGCCATCTTCTGCACGGGCAATTACCTATGATAGATTCTTTACTTTAAAATCTCGTTCCAGCTCTCTGCGCTGGTCCTTCTTTGCTATATCATCTCTTTTGTCATAAAGCTTTTTACCTCTGGCAAGGCCTATCTCCACCTTTACCAGACTGCCTTTAAAATAAACCTGGAGAGGAACCAAAGTATATCCTTTGGTCGCCATCTTCCCATCCAATTTTGAAATTTCAGCTCTATGAAGCAGCAGCTTTCTGACACGCAGAGGGTCCTTGTTAAAGATATTTCCTTTTTCATAAGGGCTGATGTTCATCCCGTAAACAAACACTTCCCCTTTGTCTATTCTAACAAAAGATTCCTTTACGCTGCACTTTCCCATGCGCATGGATTTAACCTCTGTTCCTGCCAGTTCAATCCCTGCTTCATATTTTTCATCAATAAAATAGTCGTGATACGCTTTTTTATTGTTGGCTATTAGTTTAATTCGTTCTCCCAATTTCGTTGACCTCCATAAATACGCTACGTTTATGATACTACAATGTTTATTTTTAGTAAAGGTCTAAGTAACAATCACAAAAAATAAAGTTCTTTCTGGTAAATACCTGTGATAGTATTTACCAGAAAGAACTCTATGATGGCTTACTGTCTGTCAATATGAAGTATGGTATTTAAAAGTACATTCGCTCCTTTTAAACAGTTTTCCACGGGAGTATATTCGATTTCACAATGGCTATGGCCTCCCACACTAGGCACAAATATCATAGTAGTGGGAACAATGTCAATGGCAAACTGTGCATCGTGCCCCGGGCCGCTGTAGATTCTCCGGTTGGAATACCCGCATTCCTGAGCGCTTTTTTCCACGTAATCTACCAGCTCAGAGGTAAAGCTTACGGTCTTTCTGGACCAGGCTTCTTCGTAGCTTACCTTGCACTGCTCTACAACACTTGGGATCTTCTTAATCACTGCGAGCACCTGTTTAATCACTTCCGGGTCCTGATGTCTGGCATCCAGAGTGATTCTTACCTCATCGGGAATAATGGTATGGATATTGGGATGCGCCGAAATTTTACCAGTGGTATAAACAAGCTTACTATCCAGCTGATCCAGCTCATCATGAAGATACTGAATTGTCTTTACTGCTGCATATAGGGCATCTTTACGGTATTTCATGGGTGTTGTTCCTGCGTGGCCTGCCTGCCCGGTAAAGGTAAATTCATAATTAATCATTCCGCAGACACCTTCCACTACACCGATGTCAATTCCTTCTGCTTCAAGTACCGGTCCCTGTTCGATATGAAGCTCTACCAGAGCCTTTGTTTTTAGCGGATCCATACGGTTTTCTTCTTTTCCTTTAAATCCGCTTTTATCCAAAGCCTCTCCAAAGGTCAAATCTGGAATATCTTTTGCTTTGGAAGCAAGCATGGTATCTTTATCAAACTTTCCGCAGATGACACCGGAAGACATCATGGCCGGTTCAAATCTTGCACCTTCTTCATTGGTCCACACAATGACTGTAATGGGGTGTCTGTGGGGTATTTTTTCTTTTACAATGGTCTCAGCTACTTCCATAGCGGTTAAGACGCCTAAAATTCCATCATAATTTCCACCCTGCCGCACCGAATCCATATGAGAGCCAGAGAAAATGGCAGGCAAATCCTCTGTGCCGGAAATGGTGGCATACATATTGGCCATATCGTCTGTAGTTACTGTGGCACCGATTGCCTCCATTCGTTTAACAAATTCAGTTCTTGCAGCAATCGCCTCTTCGGATAAGGAAAATCTGGTAATCCCTCCTTTTCCCGTATCACCGAACCGTCCAAAGGTTTTTATCTTATCTTCCATTCTCTCATAATCGCATTGAATCATTCTGCTTACCTCCTCTATTCTCTTAATTCGCTGGTTGATTCTCCCGCTTTTTTACTCTGGTTCCGGCTGAAATTGCACCTACCGGACACACCAGCAAGCAGAGATGGCAGCCTACACATTTTTTGCCGTCCATAATCGGCTTTTTCGTATCCTTATCCTGCCTTAATGCCTGATGACCACCGTCATAACAGGAGATATAGCACCGTCCGCAGCCCACGCACTGATTCCGGTCAAATTTTGGATAACAGATGGAATCCCGTTCAAGCTCATCTGCAGGTATGGTATGGACAAGCGCCTTCCCAACGATTTCTTTTACGCTTTTATAGCCATGAGTGCTTAAGTAATATTTCATCCCTTCTATCATGTCATCAATGATACGATAGCCATACTGCATGACAGAGGTCGTGACCTGTATGTTTTCACAGCCAAGTGCCATAAATTCAAAAGCATCTTTCCAGGACTCAATTCCACCCATACCGCTTATTGGTGTATGGATCAGTCCAGGAAGATTCTTCATGGTATGGATAAAGCGAAGGGCAATGGGTTTCACTGCCTTTCCAGAGTAACCTCCCACGCTTGTTTTTCCTGAAACAAAGGGACCAGATACAAAAGAATCTGTATCTACGTTCATAATACTCTTAATGGTATTAATAGCCGCAATTCCATCGGCACCTGCCTCTACGGCAGCGAGGGCAGGGATTTCCATGTTCCCAATATTGGGCGTCATTTTAGCCAGGACAGGAAGATGAGTTCCTTTTTTTACTGCCTTAGTGTAAGCTGCGACCAATTCCGGATTCTGGCCCACATCAGAGCCTAATCCATTGGCAGCCATGTGAGGACAGGAAAAATTGCATTCAATAATATCTGCACCAGCTTCCGTCACGATTTTGGCAAGGTACGTCCACTCTTCTTCTGTCTGCCCCATAATGGAAGCAACAAATATTTTCGTGGGGTAATCCCGCTTTAAATCTCTGATAAACGCCAGATTTTCTTCTAAGGTGTGATCGGATATCTGCTCTATATTTTTAAAGCCTACAAAAGGAAGGGCTTCTTTTCTCAGTGCATCAAATCTTGGGGATACCTCCTTAGGAACAAAGGTTCCTATGGTTTTAAATGCCACCCCTGCCCATCCCATCTCAAAGGCCTTAGCTACCATCTCATAATTGCTTCCCACAACAGAGGAGGAGAGAAAAAAAGGATTTTCACACGGAATACCGCAGAAGTCAATGGATAAGTCTACTTCCTCTTTCTCCACCTTTTCGTAGGAGGTGAGCTTTTCAAACATATCAGGAATGGGAACTGGTGCATTGATTTTCCCTTTTAAACAGGCCGACAAACAAGGTTTATCTTCACAGCTGCTGCAAGGAAGAGATTCCGGCAGACGGCTTATGGCGCCAAAAATATTTTCAAAGCGATAGCTGCGTATTACTTGATCAATCTCCAGCTCATACGGGCAAGCCTTGGTACAGGGCGCCTCATGACACAAAAGGCATCCGCCTGTTTCCTCTAACAAGGAAGTTTCTTTGTATAATAATTTATCCATACTATCACTCCAAGCCATATTTTTGCGGTTCACGTTTTACAAAGGCTCCAAAACCTGGAGTCCCTACAAATTCTCCTTCATCGTATACTAAGGTTCCTCTCACATAAGTCTGAACCGGATACCCCTGTACTTTAATCCCTTCCCATATGGTGTGATCATAATCCGAATGCATATTGTCAACGGAAATGGTCAGCTCTTTTTCCTTGTCATAAATGACAATATCTGCATCCTTTCCAATGGTCAGGGAACCTTTTTGCGTACATCCAAAAATCTTAGCCGGATTGGAAGCACATAATTCGACTGCACGGTTAAAGCTTATCTTCCCCTCGTTTGCTTTTGAAAGCATATAAGGATATAGGTTCTCAATTCCTGCACAGCCGTTGGGAATCTTAGTAAAATCATCTTTTCCCCAGTCTTTTTCGTAACTCTGGAATGGGCAATGGTCGGTTGCCACCGTATCAATGCTTCCATCCATAATGGCTTTCCACAAGGCATCCTGACTCTCCTTGGCCTTCATCGGCGGGGAGCAGACAAAGTTCCTTCCATCTTCCCTTTTATAAACGTCACAAGTAAATTCCAGATACTGAGGACAGGTTTCAATGAAGATGTTATGGCCTTCTCTTTTTGCTGCAACGGCAGCCTCCAGTCCTTCCTTATCCGCCATATGAACGATATAAAGAGGTGCATCCACAGATTTAGCCCAGTGTACGGCCCGTTTGTCAGCTTCTGCCTCTACAAACTCCGGTCTGCTTAAATAGTGATACCATGGGGTTGTTTTTCCTTCTGCCTTAAACTGTTCTATATTTAAATCAATCACATCCGGATTCTCTGCGTGAATGTTTGTTATGGCTCCTGCTTCCTTTGCCCTTTTAAGAATGCGAACCAGGGTTCCGTCATCTACCATCATGCCTTCCTTCTTATAAACAAGAAAGCATTTAAAACTGGTTACGCCATAATCCACCGCATCTTCAAATTCATCCAAAATGGCGCCGCCGTTTAAATCGGTGATACAACAGTGAAATGCGTAATCGATACAAGCCTCCGGATCGCACATATCCTTTCTTTCCTGAACCGTTTCCACAATGCCTTTTCCTTTTCTCTGGATGGGATAATCAAATACCGTGGTAACTCCGCCGCAGGCTGCTGCTCTTGTTCCTGACAAGTAGCCGTCTGCTGAAACCGTTCCTCCAAAGGGCATTGCCAGGTGCGTATGTACATCAATGGCTCCTGGTAAAACAAGCTTTCCGGTGGCATCAACAACCTTTTTTGCATCTACTTTTAAATCGGTTCCTATGCATACGATTTTTCCGTCTTTCACTGCAATATCACCTATATAGGTTTCTTCCGATGTTACAATTGTTCCATTCTTAATTAATAAATCCATCACATTACCTCCTTAACGGATTCGTGGGTGCAAAGGCACCCACGATGATAGCTGCTTATTATTTGTTTACCTTATATACCAGTACTAAGCCTGATCTCTGATAAACCTGAGATACCGCCACTAAATTCATGCCCCCTGCATTTGCTGCAATCAGGTTTGCATCCCATGTCACACCAAAATCTACCTGACCGGAATTTACTGCTGTTGTTTCTCCGATATCACCGCCGCCTGGTGTGATGGTCACGTTTAATCCTGCATCTTTATAATAGCCTTTTGCTGCTGCCACATAATATCCCATGAACTGGGCCTGTGGAAGCCATTTTAACTGAATGGATACATCTGTTTTCTCCGGTGCTCCCAAGGTCGCATCACTCATAGCGTCTGTCCAGTAAGATGCATCACGGAAATCGTCTAAGGTTAAAGTCTGTAATTTTTCTGCTGCAGCACTGTCGTTTAATTTGATGTATTTCTTAGCAAGGTCAAGAGTCTGCTGCAATGCCTCATCATCTAGCTTTCCAAGATCAACTACCTTGTTTCCTTTTGTATCTGTTTCAACTAATTTCTTTACTTCTTCTGCCATGTAAGCCTGATGATCGCTGGATACTGAGGAACCTGCTTCAAATACGATTTTTGCTGCTTCCTCTGGATTGGCACAGGCATATTCCCAGCCCTTCATAGAGGCACGAACAAATGCTTTTACGGTATTTGGATTTGCCTTGGCAAATTCCTTCGTGGTAAAAATATTATCCTCAAGCATTGCTACGCCTTCATCATTCATATCAATGTATTTAACGGAATCTCCATATCCATATCCTCCCTGATAGGAGTTCTTCACCAGACCAAGCTCATTGTAGGTCATGGCTGATGCTAATAAAATGGAATCATCGTCAAAGCCATCCATATCAAACGCCTGACTTAAAAATCCGGTTTCCTGACCGTATTTGCTTAAGAGAGCCTGAACCTCGTATTCATTGCCAAGTCCCCAGTTTCCGACCTTGCCTTTTTTTGCTGCGTCCTCCACAATATCTTTTGCAGTGGCATCAGCTGCATAATATTTGCCTGCGCTCTCAGCGCCTTTTGCTTCTGTTGTCTCTTCTGCTTTCGCTGTGGTACTTTCTGAAGCTGATGTTGTCTGAGCCGTTTCTTTTCCGGTGCTGCCTCCGCAAGCAGTTAATGCTGCTGTGGTAAGTGCAATGGTTAATGCTGCTGCGGTTAAATTTCCTTTTCGTCTTCTCATAATTAATTCCTCCTCTAAACTAGTTTTTATCTTCTTCCTCTCAGCAAAGCTCCTTCCGCACAGAGCAGTATGCCGTACATAATAATTCCAATGGCACATGCTACTACAATATAGGCCCAGGCCGTTGCATACTGGGCGAGCACAATATTTTCCCTGATCTGTCTGCCAACTCCTATAATGAATTCAGCAAAATACTCACTGACCAGAGCGCTGATAATGCTGGCTGGAACGCTGACTCGTAAGGCAACAAATATATAAGGTACGCTATTGGGAATTCTTAGCTTTAGAAAGACCGTTAATTTTCCTGCTGCATAGCTTTTCATTAAATCCAGACTATAAGGCTTTAATTCATTTAAGCCCCTGTAAGCGTTGATGCTCATTGCGACGGTACAGGTGATCGTGACCACGATGGTCTTTGCAAACATGCTTCTTATATTGGCATCATCGCTTATATCCTTTGTCAGATTATTAAGTATGGGAGCTATTGCAATGATCGGAACTGCGCTGATGGCAGATGCAATGCTTAAGCCTCCTGCTCCCCATTTGGGAAACACGGTAGCAATGATTCCAAGTAAATATCCAAAGACAGAGCCAAAGAACAGTCCTCCTGCCGCAACAATGACGGTTGCTGTCACATTCTTTCTTATGGCTGGCCCATTATCCAGAATAATATTTAAAATCCTTCCCGGAAGAGGCAGTGCAAAAGTATCAGCTCCTATCATCTTGTGCAACAGCTGTGTCTGCCATAGAATCAGCAAAAGGATACCAAATATGACTGGATATAAAACAGTTGTGAGGGACTGTTTCTCCCATTTCAGATATCTTTTTTTCTTCATGTTATCTCCTTCTACTTTTTCTTTCTCTTATAAGGTGATATCGCCTGCTCCAGTAAAACCATGAGATAAAAGCTGAGGATTCCAATCATGGCGCTTAAAAATACGATCTGCCAGAAAATATATATGGTAGTTGCATGCTTTAAGGATTGAGAAAGTGCGGTTCCAAGTCCTGCTCCTCCCTGTAACGTATCTACCAGAATTGCCGCAGTAATCGCCATAGGCGCCGATATCTTAAGCCCTGTAAAAAAATAAGGCAGGGACGATGGAATAAGCAGCTTTCGGTATATCTCAAATTTACTGGCTGCAAGAGAATACATGAGCTCGTGTTTTTCCTTTTCTACTGATTTAAAACCTGCCAGGGTATTGGTGGCAACGGGATAAAAGGTCAGTATGGCTGCTATGATGATACGGCTTTTATTAATATCCTTTGTAATGGCAAGGACGATAGGCGCCATACCAAGGATAGGAATCATCTGAATCATCATCAGATATGGAAATAATATCTTTTCAACCGGCAAAAAGAGATTCATGACCAGTGCCAGAACAAATCCCAGACCAGCACCTATGACAAACCCAATTCCTGCCCGGAGAAGAGTAATTCCCGCATTGCTTAATACGATCTGAAATGCGGTCTGGGTTCCATTCACCTTATTGGTCGTAAAAACAGAAGCCAGGATCTGATGGAGATGAGGCAGCACATTCTCCGGAGACCGTTTGGTTCCTTCAATAATCGTAGCCCCAATCTCCCAAATAATGATTAAGCCGATAACCCAGACCAGGGTCACCATATATTTGGAGGAGAGTAATTTTTTCATCCGGATCATAATCATACCCCCTCAAAGCTGTTTCTAACCTTAGATACCAAGGCATTAAACTCCTGGGTTTCTTTCATTTCTATGGGTCTTGGTCTTGGAAGGTCAATATCCACGATGGCAGATACACGGCCTGGATGTGGAGATAAAACAACAACCCTGTCTGATAAATAGACTGCCTCCTGAATGTTATGAGTCACAAATAATATGGTTTTATTGGTCTTTTGCCAGATGCGCAAAAGATCTTCGTGAAGCTTCTCCTTCGTGAATTCATCAAGGGCTGAAAATGGTTCATCCATTAAAAGTATCTCCGGACGAATTGCCAGGGCTCTTGCGATATTGACTCTTTGCTGCATGCCTCCGCTTAATTCATGAGGGTATTTCTGTCCAAATTCCATCAGTCCAACCAGCTCAAGCATTTTAGTGACCCGCTTCGTCCGGTCCTTTTTAGGCATTCCAAGAAGTTCCATAGGCATACAAACATTTCTTCGTACTGTCCGCCATTCATAAAGTACCGGGGACTGAAATACAATACCATATTTTTTCTGCAGGCGGATCTCTCTTGGTGACAGGCCCCGAACCGAAATAGTCCCTGACGTCTTTTCCTGTAAATCGGCAATTGTCCGAAGTAAGGTAGTTTTTCCACATCCCGAGGGCCCTAAAAGAGAGATAAATTCGCCTTGCTTGATTTCCAGATTTACGTTGGATAAAGCGACAATCGGCTCTCCTCCATCTTTATCAGGAAATTTCACGCTCAGGTTTTCAATTTTAATCTCGGTTTCTCTGGGAAGGGCTGGGTCTCTTTCTTTAAATTCTTCCTCTATATTCTCTACGTTCACCATTTAAGTCCTCCTGTTATGCAGACAAGGGTGTAAAGCTTTCGCCTTACACCCTTGTAAGTTAATTACGATAAGTAGGAAGTATTATGATTTAAAACAATCTACTGTATATGCTCAACAAATCTTCTTTCCCTATCTCTTTTCTTGTATTGGAAGGGCTTCCGCTTGCCATGGCATCCGTTGCCATCTTGTCAAAGGCAGCTTCAAACTCTTCCTTTTTGATTCCATATTCCTTTATGGCAGGAATGTGGCATTTCCCGCAAAGCTTATTAAGTTCCGCAAAAAATGCTTTGCTGGCTTCTTTTTCATCCGTTTCTTCCTTAGCTGCACCAATTACCCTGGCCATAGCAGCAAACCGGTCGTAACAGCCATCTGCCACATAAGAAAGGCACTCTGAGATAATCATTGCATTGGAGATTCCATGAGGTATGTGAAAAAGCGCTCCAATGGGCCGGCTCATACCGTGTACAATGGTCACCGATGCATTATTGATGCAGACACCGGCTTCGAATGCGGCAATTGCCATCTCCTCTCTTGCTTTTAGATTCGTTCCGTCCTCATAGGCAAGAGGAAGATATTTAAAAATACGCCTGATTGCAGATAACGCATAGGTATCGGTAAGGGCATTGGCCTTTTTGGATATATAAGATTCCACTGCATGAGTTAGGGCATCCATACCGGTGGCAGCCGTAATGCTTTTAGGTGCTGTCACTGTAAACTCAGGATCAATGATTGCGATTTCAGGCAATAGATCATCGCCTTTTAACAGCATCTTGATTCCTTTTTTTGTATCCTTAATAACAGTGAATTTTGTTGTTTCCGAGCCGGTTCCTGCTGTCGTAGGTATGAGTACCAATGGAGGGAAATTTCCTTTCAGCTCCTGGCCCATATAATCAGAGATGTCTCCGCCTAATGCTGTCATGGCTCCAATCGCCTTGGCGCTGTCTAAAGGACTTCCGCCTCCGATTCCAATGATAAAATCACAATCGGAATCCTTATAAGCCTTTACTCCGGCGAGAATCATCTCATCCGTCGGCTCGCCGGTTATGTCATTAAATATGGTGTGTTCTATGTTCCATCGGTCAAGATATCCTGTCAGTATAGAAACTGTTCCCGTCTTTGTTACTACTTTTCCAGTTACGATAAACGCTTTCTTTCCCAGACTTTTGATCGCATCTTCACTGTTTTCCAATGCATCTGCGCCTAACATTGTTTGCCCTGGTAACATAAATTTAGTTGCCATAGTCCACCCCTTTTCTAAGCATAAGTTAAAAGTTCCTGATCAACAATCGTTAGTACCTCATCTAATTTCTTCAGTTCTTCTCTTAGCTGCTCCTCCGTAATGATGAGGGGAGGGGCAACTAATACCATATTTTCATGGGTATAAGTCATGAACTTCCGTTCTTTTAAGAGCCCTGTTATTTTTCCCATGATGCCCTTTGGATCTTTTCCGTATGGCACCAGCAGCTCCTTTGTCTCCTTATCCTTCACCAGTTCAACCGCTGAGAATAAACCAATGTAGCGAACATCTCCAACACTTTTATGGTGTTGCTTAAGCTCTTCTAAAACCTCGCCTAATACCTGCCCCACCTTATTTACATTGCTTAAAATATCCGCTTCTTCATAATAATTTACACAAGCAACGCCCGCTGCACAAGATAGAGGGTGACCGCTGTATGTAAGTCCGCAGGATAAGAGGTTATCATCAAAATAAGCTGCAATATCCTTGCTTACCACCACACCTCCAAGAGGAACGTATCCGCAGGTAACTCCTTTAGCAAAGGTCACGATATCCGGCTTAACATCAAAGTGTTCAAAGGCAAACATCTTTCCGGTCCTGCACCATCCAGTCATGACCTCATCGCAGATCATTAAGATTCCGTACTTATCACAAAGTGCACGTACCCCAGGCATATAACCCTTTGGTGGAATCAGGATTCCGTTAGATCCGGTAATGGTCTCCATGACGATTGCGGCTACGCTGTCCGGGCCCTCATACTGGATTTGTTCTTCCAGTTTCTTTAAGTAATAGGAGGAAGCCGATTCTTCTGAATCAAATTCAATTCCTTCTCTGTAAACATAGGGATCAAAAAATTTTACAAAACCTGGAACGCCTGGCTCTAAGGTATATCTTCTCGGCTCTCCTGTTAAATTACCAGCTCCAAAGGAAGATCCGTGGTAGCTTCTGTACCGGCTGAAAATCTTATGTTTTCCTGTAAACATTCTTGCAATCTTTACTGCATTTTCATTGGATTCTGCTCCTGCATTGGTAAAGAAGACCTTTCCCATATTATCAGGCATAAGACCGATGATCTTCTTTGCAAGAATGGCTCTTGACTCAGCACCGTAGGAGGGGCCAATGAAACAGTACTGATCTACCTGATCCTTAATCGCCTGGCTGATAGCCGGATTGCCAAAACCAAGATTCATATTTACAAGCTGAGATGACATGTCACTATAGCGGTTACCATCGTAATCCCAAAAATATATTCCTTCTGCCTTTTCAACTGAAATCGGATTAATGCCTTTTTGCTTGCTCCAGGACTGTAAGTTGTATTCCTTTAATGTGCTTTTAATTTCTTCACCCTTCATTCTGGTTCCTCCTACAAAAAAAGCAGCGGACCGATGGCTTTTGTAGCATCGTCGCTGCATTCATTATTTTTTTGAGAAGTAAATACGCTGTGGTTTTTCTTTGTATTTCCTTCCGTGTTTGACATGGTAGTATTATAAGCACAGTCAAACCTGGATTGCAACCAGCAGTTGAACAAAGATAATTGTGCATCTGCACAAGCAGCTTTCTGTCAATGTGTTAAAAAAGGCCGTTTTGTAAGGCAAAATGAGCATTTTGCATTGGCATCAAATGATATCCTGAATATAAAAGCCAAGATATAATTTTACCTTATCTTCTAATTCCATGGGATTAAAGCCAGTAATCGTCTCAATTCTTTTTAACTGATTTGTCACTGTATTACGATGAATGTACATTTTTTCCGAAACCAATTGGAGGCTTCCGTTATTTTCCAGATACGTCTTTAATAAAGTCACTAAATCTGTGTTATTTTCTCTGTCGTATTTCTCTAAAAGACCAATGGATTCACTATAGAAGCTTCTTAATACAGACCTCTCCTTTACCGCATAAAGGATCTTATAAATACTCATCTGGTCATAATAAAGTACACTTTCCTTCTGCCTTGCCGCCATTTCCATGGCAGAAATAGACCGTTCAAAATTCTGTTCCTGATTATAGATTCCAGGCTGATTTGAGCTGATTCCCATATGAACTAAAGCCTCATTGTTATCTCGTTTCACATAATCGAAAAAGTCTTTGACAAAAGATTCTATTTCCTCATCTGTGTAGGCAACCAGAACAAATACAATATTTTCTTTATAAGTAAAGGAAATAAATAATTCATGAATCTTTCTAGCTGTTTTTTCCGCATATATGGTGAGCCGATCCATATATTCTTCGTATTCTGCAGAATCTTTTTTATCTGCCAGGAGACTGATAAAGCAAAAGGTATCACTTCGTTTATAGCCATAGCGTTCCATCTGAAGTATCTGGGATTCCAAATCACCGACATTAAAAATAATATTCTTAATGGTCGTTGACATGGTGTTTTCCACATTGTCATTTTGCATGATCCGGCGGCAGAAATCCCTGGTCATATCAACCATACGGGTTTCCCATGGTATGGTAAATAACGGCATATTCACCTCATCACAATATGCAGCCACTTCCTTTGGTATTTCTCTGGTATGAGGCCCTAAGTTAACTACAAAAGCACTGACTCCTGACTGATTCAGCTTTTTTGCAAAGTCAAGAAGCCAGTGGTCCGACTGATTTAAGATTCCAGCGGTAAATACCAGTTCATATCCATGTAAAAACGGGCTTACAGCATCATCTTCAATGATGTGAACCCACTGAACCAGATTATTCATTCCATTTCTTCCGGCAACCAATTCCATCTTGTATAAAAAATATGCGTTCTTTACTAGTTTTTTAACGACAATTGCCATAGAAGCCCTCCTATCTGGTTTTCCCTATTATACCGGATTTCTCAGGCAAATCAAGGCCTTTCTATCATCAGTTTTATTTCTTAAGTAAAGATTTCATGATAAAATCAGGGATTTAATTCTGACCTTGCAAAATTAAATCCCTGTCATAAATCCTATTTATAATTTTTTTGCCGGAACAAAATCAATGGTACGCAAAAGCTTATCGGTCCCTTCCACAACAACACGAATGGGCTGTCCAAGTTTGTAAGTCTTTCTTGTCATCTCTCCTACCAGTTCATAATGTTCCTCATCAAAATGATAATAATCATCCTGAAGCTGATTTACATGAATCATACCTTCTACGGTATTAGGAAGCTCCACATAAAGTCCCCAGTTGGTCACACCGGAAATAACGCCATCGAATTCTTCCCCAATATACTTTGACATATATTCGCATTTTTTAAGCTTTATGGTTTCTCTCTCTGCCTCATCGGCTCTTCGTTCCATGGTAGAAGACTGAACCGAAACCTGGCTTAATATCTTATCGTAATGCTTGATTCGCTTCTCACTTAACCCAGATCTTAAATTCTCTTTGATGATCCGGTGAATCTGTAAGTCAGGATATCTTCGAATGGGTGAAGTAAAATGAGTATAATACTTGGCTGCCAGACCAAAATGTCCAGTGTTACCAACCGTGTACTTCGCCTGTTTCATGGACCGTAAGGCCAGACGGCTGATGAGAGCCTCCTCTGGTGTATCCTCAGCGTTTGCCAAAAGCTTCTGCACTTCCTTAGGATAGACTTCTCCATTATGAAAGCGGATGGAATAGCCAAAGTTATTAATGAGAGTCGCAAGGCTCTTCATCTTTTCCGGATCTGGATTATCATGAGTCCTGTAAAGGAATGGAATCTCCTGCCAGAAATAATCTTCCGCCACGGTTTCATTTGCCATCAGCATAAAATCTTCAATGATCTTAGTTGCTGCATTGCGGTCATAAGGCTTGATCTCTACAGGCTTCCCTCTCTCATCAAGAATGACCTTTGTCTCTGGGAAATCAAAGTCAATGGAGCCTCTTTTTTTCCTCTTTTCCCTGAGAATATCTGCCAGCTCCTTCATTAAGAAGAACATAGGTACAAATTCCTCATACTCCTTCATCACAGCCTCGTCACGGTCTGTTACAATGGCATTCACCGCTGTATATGTCATTCTACGGTCTACCTTTATCACAGTTTCAGCGATTCTGTGGCCGGTAACATCACCGTTTCCATCAATATCCATCATGCAGCTTAAAGCCAGACGGTCTTCTCCCTGATTTAAAGAGCAGATTCCGTTGGAAAGCTTATGAGGCAGCATAGGAATGACCCGGTCAACCAGATAAACACTGGTCGCCCTTTTTAAGGCCTCTTCATCAAGAGGGCTGTGTTCTGTTACATAGTTGGTAACATCCGCAATATGGACTCCAAGGGTATACACATCACCCTTTTTAGATATGGTAATGGCGTCATCAAGGTCTTTGGCATCTTCTCCGTCAATGGTAACCGTCTGAAGTTCTCTTAAATCCAGGCGTCCCTGCATGTCCTTTCCGTCAATCTCATCAGGAACGGCTGCCACCTGCTTCATGACACTGTCAGGGAACTCCTCTGCAAGACCGTAAGCACGGACGATGGAAAGAATATCGGTTCCCGGATCATTGACATGCCCAAGAATTTCCGTAATGACTCCTTCCGGCTTTCGTCCCGGACCACCAAAATCGGTTACCTTTACAACAACCTTATGGCCGTTTACCGCTCCCATATCTTTTCCCTGGGGTACAAATATATCCTTGGAAAGCTTCTGGTTATCCGGTATCACAAACCCAAAGTTCTTATTCTTCTGATAAAAACCAACAATTTCACTGTTGGCATGATTTACAACTTTTAAAACACGGCCTTCTGACCGTTTTCCATTGGAAGGCTCTGATTCCACGGAAATAAGTACGGTGTCTCCATGGAGCGCTCCACCCGCCTTTTCTTCAGGAATAAATACATCCTGTTCCATTCCCTCTACTGCAACAAACCCAAAGCCTTTGGGATGACCGAAAAAAACTCCAGCTATGGAACCAATGTCCGGTTTTCCATATTTTCCTTTTTGTGAAATGCCGATTTTACCTTCTGAAACAAGGACATCCAGCACTTCCTTTAAATCCTCCCTCTGGCCCTTTGGAACATCCAGGAGTATGGCTATCTCCTTTATCTTCATCGGAACATAGGCAGGGTCTTCAAACAGCTTTAAAAGCATATCTTTTCGCTGTGTTAATTGTTCACCTGTCATCTTCTACCTCACTTCTCATTCAATAATTTTACCTTTGTAATACATTTTTCTCTATTATCTTTACTTTATCCATAAAGTGAAAAAAACACCCTTGTTATCGTATACAAGAGTGTTTAATCTTTACAGTATATTCAGATTCAATACTAAGGATAAAATGAAAAAAAGAACAGCTGCGTACTTCGTAAATTTTTCCAGATTACCTTCCATGGAACGTCCCTTGTTTTTTCCCCAGTAAGTATCTGCCATACCACCGATGGAACCCAGGCCCTGACTCTTTCCTTCCTGTAACAGGATAATCGCTGATAAAGCGATACATATGATAACAAAGATGATTGATAATATAATCCTGATCATGTTTCCCACCTCCTATAGTCAAACAACAGTTATCATACCATAATTTTTCAGTAAATACAAGCTACTTTTGCATTTTTATAGGTTCTGTCTGCTGGAATAGAACTCTTCAATACGCAGTAATTCGTTGTATTTTGATGTGCATTCTCCCCGACAGGGAGCTCCGCATTTGACATAATCTGCCCCAACAGCTGCTGCCAGATCAGCTGCAAAGGATTCTTCGGTTTCCACAAAATCATTGGCAATAATAACCTTATGCCCTGCCATCTTAGCCTGCTCCACCTTAAAAAGTGCCTCTGTCACCGTACCAGCCTGTTTTAACTCTATCATATGGGCATTGGACGTTTCAGAGTCCGGAAAAGAAAGTAGCACACGGTGGCCAAGCATGCCCATAATCGTCTCCCGTCCTTCCATATCTTCTTTCCACACTCCATTTATAATAGAGATGACAGGAAATCCATCGGTCAGTCTTAAGAAATAATCCATCATATCCTTCTGGTTTCTATGAATCATGAGTCCCTGATGTCTGCTTTCATTTTCAAAATTATAAGTGCCATCTTCTTTCTTATAAAGCCGGTCTGCCGCTGCATGGATACCAATCCCGGCATCGACTCCGGGAATATAGCCCGCAAGCTTTATGGCTTCCATCACATAGTGAAGAGCTTCCTCCGTACTTTTCATATCAGCGATAAAGCCTCCTCCATTCCCTGTAGAGGTATCGTAGCCATTGATCAAAAGCAGCTGTTTCAACGTATGATAAATTTCGGTCCCCATACGAAGTCCTTCGCCATAAGATTTCATATTCTTAGGAATTACGGTTATATCCTGAAAATCAATTCCTTTTCCCCCATCTCCCCCGCTGATCATGCTAAGCATTGGCACCGGCATCATTGGCGCAGAGGTTCCTCCTAAGTATCGGTATAGAGGAAGAAAGAGCCCAGCACCTGCTGCTCTTGCTACCGCCATGGATAAACCAAGCACTCCGCAGCCGCCAACACCATGTTCTCCATTTTCCCGGTACTCTTTTATAAGCAGCCGATCAATTTCCCCCTGATCGCCTGCGTCTTCAAACAGGATGCACTCCGACAACTGGTCCAATAAAAATTCAAGTTCTTTATTGACATCCTCTTTTCCATATATGGGTACAATTGCTCTTCCCTGAGCACCATTTTCCAAGACTACTTCTGCTTCAAGGGCTGGATTTGCCCATGAGTCGTAAACCCTTCTTCCCATTACTTTTATAATATCTAGATCCCCTAGCATCTTACTTGCCTCCCTGTTTTCAAACATTCATATCGTAAGGATTGACCGGAAAACATATACTCATGCAAGCAGGGGGTAAAAAAAGATGCCAGTCGTCGGATTTCAACTGGCACCTTTTTCTTTATTATAACTTTTTATGCACGAAGTTCAATCCCCAGTCCCTGCAATCCATTCAGGATCTTTTTCATGACTGCAGAAACCTCCTGATCTTCCAGTGTATGATCTGCAGACCGGAATGTGATAGAATAAGCCACAGATTTGAAACCTGCCAAAATCTGAGCACCTTCGTAAATGTCGAACAGTTCATAGCTTTCCAGATTCTTTCCGCCCCGCTGTTCGATAACTTCTTCAATCTGTCCTACCAGGATATCTTTAGGAACTACCATACTGATGTCTCTGGTAACTGCCGGGTATTTTGCAATTCCTACGTACTTGCGGTCGAAGTTTGTAAATGGAATCATAGATGGCATATCAATGACAGCCACATAAGCCCGCTCACCAATCTTATAATTATCCGCTACCTCCGGATGAACCTCTCCGATATATCCGATGGTCGTGCCATCATAAATGATATCTGCGCATCTGCCTGGATGAAGGAAGGGTTTATCATCTGCCGGATTATAATGAGGCTTCTTATGCATTCCTGTTTTCTCAAATAACTCTTCTACAACGCCCTTCATATCAAAGAAGTCACCTTCTCCGTAGAATCCAAAGGTAAGCTGCATTCTTTCGTCAGGCAGTTCTGTTAATGGAAGTGCCTTTGGAAGATAAATGTTAGCCAGCTCATAGAGGCGTACACTTTTATTTCTGCGGTTGTAGTTGGTGGACAGGGAATTTAACATTCCATGAAGAGGAGTCGTCCTCATCACACTAAAGTCCTCACCAAGGGGATTTAAGATATTAACAGTTACACGAAGAGGGCTGTCTTTTGGAAGCAGAAGCTTATCAAATACCTTAGGACTTTCAAAGGAATATGTCATTCCTTGAGAGAATCCACAGAATTCAGCCACCTCTCTGGCAATTTCCTCGACTCTTAATTTATAGGATAGCTTTCCTGTCGTAGCCTCACCATTTGGCAAGGATACAGGAATCTTATCATAACCGAAGAATCTGGCTACTTCTTCTGCAAGATCTGCCATGCACTCCAAATCCTGACGGAAGGTAGGAATAAGAATTTCAGAAGTAGAAGCATCGTACTCCAGTTCAAGCATCTTATAATAATCCAGCATGGTTTCCTTTGAAATATCCGTTCCCAAGAGACGATTCATCTTTTCCGGTTCAAAAGGAATTCTCTTTCCTTCTCTCTTTTCCGGATAGATATCAATGATTCCTCCCACGACCTCACCAGCACCTAATTCCTCAATCAGCTGACAAGCACGGTTCATTGCCTCGATGGCATTATTGGGATCAAGTCCCTTTTCAAATTTACCGGATGCGTCCGTTCTAAGTCCTACTTTCTTAGAAGAAAGACGGATATTGGTGCCATCAAAACAAGCGGCTTCAAATACCATGGTCTTTACGTCATCCGTAATTTTGGAGTTATCTCCTCCCATGATACCTGCAATTCCAACTGCTTTTTCACCATCATTGATCATCAGGATGGAGCTGTCAAGCTTTCTTTCCTGACCATCTAATGTCTGGAAGGTATCTCCGTCCTTAGCACGAGCCACAACGATTTCATGACCAGCAATGAGATCATAATCAAAGGCATGCATTGGCTGACCATACTCTTCCATAACGTAATTGGTAATATCCACAATATTGTTGATCGGACGGATTCCGCAGGCTGCAAGGCGTCTCTGCATCCATACCGGAGAAGGAGCGATTTTAATATTCTTGACCATTCTCGCACAATAACGAGGACAAAGGTCCTTATCCTTTACAGATACCTTTAAATAGTCGTTAATATCTTCGCTGTTTCCAGTGGCAGTGACAACGGGAGGAAGGAACGCCTTACGGAAGGTAGCCGCTGCCTCTCTTGCAATTCCTACCACACTGTAACAGTCCACACGGTTTGAAGTGATTTCATATTCAAATACAGTATCATGAAATCCCAAAAGCTCCACAGCGTCATCACCAGGAGTAGAATCTTCCGGTAAAATATAGATTCCACTTTCAGGGGCATCTGGATACATCTCGCTGGTGCCTCCAAGCTCCTCGATGGAACACATCATTCCACAGGACTCAATTCCTCTTAATTTACCTTTTTTTATCTTGATTCCGTCTTCCGGAAGGGCGCCGCCATCATGGCCTCCTGCCACCTTTCCACCGTCTAATACCACCGGTACTTTATCTCCAACCTTTACATTAGACGCTCCGGTTACGATCTGAACCGTCTCTGTTCCTACATTTACCTGACAAACGATTAATTTATCTGCGTCGGGGTGGCGCTCGATGGATAAAATATGGCCAACCACGATTTTCTCTAAGTTTTTGTCAAGACATTCAAAGCCCTCAACCTTGGTTCCGGTAAGTGTCATGGCATCTGTATAATCCTGAGGTGTCACATCCAGATCCGGAACGTATGCTTTAATCCATGATAATGGTGTATTCATTGATTTCTCTCCCTTTCTGTTCCTAGAACTGCTTCAAAAATCTAATATCATTTTCGTACAGCAATCTCATATCATCAATTTCGTACTTTAACAGTGCGATTCGCTCAAGGCCAACACCGAAAGCAAATCCAGAGTACTCGTTAGGGTCAATGCCGCTCATGGAAAGTACATTGGGGTGTACCATTCCGCAGCCAAGGATCTCGATCCAGCCAGAGCCCTTGCAGAAACGGCAGCCATTTCCGCCGCACTTAAAGCAGGTTACATCAACCTCTGCACTTGGTTCTGTAAATGGGAAATGATGAGGACGGAACTTAACCTTTGTTTCCGGTCCAAACAGCTCTTTGGCAAACTCTGCGAGAGTTCCTTTTAAATCTGCAAATGTAATATTCTTATCAATGACCAGACCTTCAATCTGATGGAAGGATGGGGAATGGGTAGCATCTACTTCGTCAGAACGGAATACCCTGCCTGGTGCCAGCATACGGATCGGCAGTTTACCTTCCTCCATGGCACGAATCTGAACCGGTGAAGTCTGGCTTCTTAATACAATGCTGTCACTGATGTAAAACGTATCCTGCTCATCTCTTGCGGGGTGATTCTTAGGAATATTCAGCTTTTCGAAATTGTAGGAATCGTACTCAACTTCCGGTCCTTCCATGACTTCGTATCCCATGCCCACGAAGATTCTTTCTACTTCTTCTAATGCAATGGTATTAGGATGAGAATGACCAACTTTACTCCGTTTTGCTGGAAGGGTAACGTCGATTACTTCCTTTTTCAGCTGTTCTTCTCTCACCTTCTTTTGCAGAACACCAATGGTCTCCTCTAACTTACCTTCAATTACGGCACGGGCATCATTAACAAGCTGCCCTACCTTTGGTCTGTCTTCCGGGGAAATATCCTTCATACTTTTTAAAACGTTGGTCAACTCACCTTTTTTTCCAAGGTAAGCAACTTTAATATCATTCAGTTTTTCCAACGCATCCGAAGCTTCTATCTGCTTTAATGCTTCTTGCTTGATCTTTTCTAATTGGTCTCTCATGATCATGCTCTCCTTCTTTCCTCATTGAATTTTGCCATAACCCAAAGGTTAAGCAAATAAAAAAAGCCCGCCCCTGAAAGGGACGAAGCTATATTCGCGGTACCACCCTAATTCCTGTGATATTCACAGGCTCTCGGAATACGTAACGTGTATCAAACGTCATGACCTACCCACCGGAACTTAAAACTTTAAAAGAATCGGATTCAGCCATGCTGCTTCGGTGAGAAATTCGATTTCTTATCTGAACTTAAAAGGGCTTACAGCCGGTGGCCCCTTCTCTCTGGAAGAAAATAAGTATCTACTAACACCATCATAGCATTTTCATATTTAACTTTATAGTTTCTATTATTGTAATAACAGAAAGCTGAAATGTCAAGGACATTTTATCAGATTCCTGCTTCTATATTGGCCCCCGGTACTGATATACCGGAGGCCGAATATCATTATTTTAATTTGAAACCGGACACAACTGTATTGAGTTCTTCTGCAATGCGCTCCTGTTTCTGAGACATCTTTGACACATCCGTTACAACATCGTATGCTTTTTCTATGGTAGAAAGCACCATACTGCTGTTACCGGCTGTAGTCTGTACAGACTCTGAAACATTCTGGATGGCATCACGAACTTCCTGCATGACCTGACTGATGTTTTCAGCCATCTCCGCTATCTCA
This sequence comes from [Clostridium] aerotolerans DSM 5434, assembly GCF_000687555.1. Taxonomy (GTDB): domain Bacteria; phylum Bacillota; class Clostridia; order Lachnospirales; family Lachnospiraceae; genus Lacrimispora; species Lacrimispora aerotolerans. The sequence continues at coordinate 69,187 of NZ_JHWJ01000003.1, forward strand.
TTAGAAATCTCTTCTATGGATACTGCATCCCTGCCATACTGCTGCCCAACATCCACAAAGTTATTATAATCCGGAGTTACTGTATCCTTTAAGAATGTGAGCATGGACTCTGATCCATTTAACATCATGCCAAATGCTTTTTGTACCTCAGTGATGGTTCCCTCAATCTCTTTCACGATCTCAGATGTATTCTTAGCAAGGGTTCCAATCTCTCTTGCTACAACAGCAAAACCTCTTCCCTGTTCTCCGGCTCTGACTGCCTCAATGGAAGCGTTTAAAGATAATAAATTAATCTGAGAAGCAGTGTTTGAAATAACTCTTGCCATATCCCCGATCTTTTCCACTACCTTTGCATTCTCTACTGCCATAAGAAGTTCTTCTTCTCTCTGCCTGGAGATTTCAGCAGCACTTGCATAAGCTTCACGGCTGTTCTTCTCAATCACCCGGGCACGTTCCATGATTTCTCCTGCCATCTTACTGCTCTTTCCGGTCTCTCCGGCAAGTACAGTGACAGAAGTATTCACCTCAGCCATGGAAGCGTTCAATTCCTCGGTTGCAGCACTGGAAGACATCATAGCTTTATCTACATCACCCATATAGACCTTAACTTCACTGAACTGCTGAAGAAGATCATTGGATACAGTATTTAACCGCACGCTGGAATCTGTAATGCCGCCTGCCTGTTCAGATATCTGTTCAATGACAGCTTTATTGCTGGTAAACATGTTATTAAGAGAGCTGCTCATCTGGCCCAGCTCATCTTTGCTTTTTGATTTAAGAGGCTTTATGGTAAAATCACCTTCTGCAAGAGAGCCTGCAAACCGTTTTACCTTATTTAAACCAGAAGCAATCACTGCAACCTGGAATAAGACTGCAAGAATACAGCAGATGATTGCAATTCCGCTTACATTCATAAGCTTAGCATTCAGTGCAACAATCGGCTGATCCAGTTCGGACTGAGGCATCTTGATCATAATAATCCAACCAATATCAGGTACCTTATCGTAATACAGGTTATAGGTCTCTTTACCATCTACAAAGGTAACCTTGCCTTTGTCGCTGGAAATCATGGAATTGCCTGCTGCTGCCAGGGATCCATTCTCATCTTGAGAAATATTAGCGCCTTTTGTTATCTTTTCCTGATCTGCTCCACTTAAATAGACTCCGCTGGCGGAAGTCAGCATGGCAGTACCATTCTTCCCTACCTTAATGGACTGAATGAGATCATTAATATCACTTAACTGCATATCAACGGTCACAGCACCAATAAATTTGCCGTTTGTATCATATATAGGCGCGGTACAGGATGCCATTGTTGTATTTAGTGTAGGATCAAAATAGGGATCTGTTATAACCGGTTTTTTAATTCCGCTTTTTGCAAGCTTATAGTATTCCTGATTAAAATAGTCGTAGCTGGGATCGTTATACTCGTAGCTTAACTCCACCTTGTCCCCAGATTTATACCAATAAGGTCCCATGTATTTTTGCTGAGCATCATATGTATTTGGTTCAAACCAGATACCGCTTCCAAGGATTAAATCGTTGCTCTCCACAATCTTTGTGATAGCATCTCCATAGGTGTCAATCTGTGTTGTCTGATAGGAGGAACCCACCACCTGTGCAATGTTCATGGCAGTCGTTTCAACCATATTCAAATAATCATTAATGCTGTTGACATTTGCTTTCAGTTCAGACTGCATCGTAGAGTTGCTTTGCTCCGTAATCAGGTCCCGGCTTGTGGATTCACTGATCCTGGCTAACAACGCCAATGCTAAAACAACAACAGGTAAAATTCCAAGCAGCATCTTAATTCCGATGCTTCTTATTCCTATTTTTTTCTTCATACTTTTCTCTCCCGTGATTCGGATTTTGGCTTTACCTTACAAGTTTCGACATATTTTACGAATAAAATAACACTTTGTTAAGGTAAAATTTTCGTTTGCATATTATCATAACAATAACACTTCATTATGCTCCCCGTATAGAACTAGTAGAATTAGTTACATCTGCTTAAGATATTCCCAGCGGGTTACGCAGGCGTTACCATAAAGACCAATAACTTTATGTATATAACCTGCAACATCTCCTTTCTTGCGCCCGGTAAATGCATAATTTTAACCGTCATTCATTATACTATTCGTATTCATAATATGCAATATATTTATTTTACATACTTTAATCGTGTATTTTATCGATTATAATATCATACAATATATAGGGAGAGGTGAGAGACATGGAGCAGGATTATATAAACAAACGAATAACTGAATTGAGGATAAAAAAGGGAGTAGCCGAACACAAGATGAGTATTGAATTAGGACACAGCAGAAGCTATATTCAAAGCATTTCCAGCGGCAGAAGTCTTCCTTCCATGACTGAATTCCTGGCAATCTGCGATTACCTGGGTGTTACTCCAAGGGATTTCTTTGATGACGATATTTCAAATCCCCCTCTGATCAGAGAAGCGGTAGATAAGCTTAAAACACTTTCAGACGGAGACCTTTTACTGATTCTTACCATGATCAACAGACTGCAGTCTTAAATACTTATTTAGTAACCGAACTCCCCTGCCCATGCAGGGGGTTTTCATTTGTATCTATGATTCTTCTTTTAAATCATGACAGCATTTCTTTTCTTTTTATCTTAGTCGGCTTTGTTTTTTTCACTTGCATAAATCCGTGCTCCCAAAATAAGGCTAACTAAGACCAGTGCATTTCCCAGTAATATATCAAGCAAACCCATAATACACCTCTTATTCTTTCTGTCATTCTTCTTTTTATGAGATCAGACAAACGTTCGATCTGACGTATTGGTACCCGACGGCTTCAATAAATTGATGCTCCCAGTTACACAGCCTAAGTCAGGTACTGCTCCCAATATGCGCCCATATAATTCATCCATACCACCTCTGGAAAGCATCCCGCAAAAGTAACCGTATAAATCCTGAAAGTTTTGCTTTTTTTCAACTTTTCTATCCATACAACCTCCTGTGTATCGCTTAAAAACAGGTTTCCTATCACCGTTTAACCTATTTCCATTTTCTTCTTGTCACCGTAAAGCACTACACTCTTTCGAATAAGCGTTAAGCAGTTGGACCATGAGTTCCGCTTTTCAAAGGGGCAGTTAAACATTATCATAAGCAATCTCTCCCCAGCCGGGTATACAGTAAGAACATTATAGATATTTTCATTAAGAGCACTGCTTATAAATTCCATCCATGCGCTGGGCGTCTCTTCTTTAGGTTCTGAGCCGGTATCCAGACATACGCTCATTGGCTGGAACCGTTTTAAAACCCGATAAAATTCATGTATAACAGCTTCCAGCTGATCTTCCTTTACACTTTTATCTATCATGTTAAAGCAAAGATTAACGGATCCATCTTCATTTGTCTTAATAACTTCAGGCCGCTGTTCTGAAAAGTACTTTTTTCTGGCCATCTCCGGTGTCATATCCCGGAATGCACTGGGAATGGAAACTCCCAGCTCATTATTAAATAACATGGTCTCCTGAAACTGAATCAGCTCACCGTTTACATAGATCCCTGTTTCAATACTGGTAAAACGGTTGATCCATTCAAGATGCCTGTCAGCCAGTGCTTTTTCATCATCTAACATAATTTTATCCTCCGTAAAGATTCTATCCCTCTTCCTTCACCAGCTTCTTCTTTGTCTCCGCATCACTTCTGGTCTCTGAGAAGATATCTAATTCTGATCTTTTTGCACAAATACCATGTTCTTCTGCAGTAACGGAAGATTTAATCGTATTAAGAAAAAGCAGAATAAGCATTTCTATATTCAGCAATAGTTTTTTTAATAAGTTACCAGATTTATTTTTCTTTTGGTCCGTATTATAGGTAAACCGGGGTATGAGAACCAGATTTTCCTGTAAAATCTTGCACTTCACGTTCCTGGTATCCTGTGCAGCCAGGCTGTATAACATGTTCTGACTCTTTCGTATATAATAATATCGATTCCAAAAATAAAGATCCCCATAGTGAATATCTGTATCCAGCTGATACCGTTTGATTTTTTCTGTCCCATCATCTCTTCGAACATAACAACTGGCTCTATATTGATAATAGCTTTCGTTTACCCTTTTTGTGCTCACCTTCTAGTCATCCTTTCATTCCCCCGCTCTCTTTCTTATACATAATTACATTCTACATCTGGAGATTTTTTTTTCAACACTAGTGCCAAAATTATACGCTTTCAGTTCCGAAATTTGCATGGATTTTAAAACACACTTACTATATAGGAAATCAAGAGAATAGGAGGTTTGGGCTTAATTCAGACGGCACTACGACAAACAACCTCCAGAGCATATGCCCTGGAGGTTGTCCTATTTTTTTAATATGATACACATCAATCACAAGCTTTTTTATTTTTAAACACCCCATAAACTAACATAAAAGACAAAATGGCATGACTAGTTGCAATCACAACACCAGCTCTTAAACCAAAATACCAAAACACTGCTCCAATAATAGCTTCAAGTAACCAAATAGTTCTGCTTTTTTTTCGATAATGTCTAGTCTCAACTTCATCTAAAGGCTTATTTTTATCAGCTACAGGTGCATAATTAAAAATGGAAGCTCCAGAAATTATTAGACATATCGGTGGTAATAGAACAGCTAACTCCCCAGTTAGTGTCTTTTCTACCAAACAGACAAATACAATTAATAATGAAGATACAATAGTACATCCACCATTTGTTTTCGAATGATATCCGCCGCAATAAGATCTTAATGGCAAGTAACTAAGAAAAAAAACCAAAACAGGCATTGGTGCCTTTAACACTATAGAAATGAAAATAGCTATCAAAATGTTAATTGTCTGATTTATGAATACTTCATATGCATAGCAATACAGCGCACGTTGCTCGTTCTCTATAATATTTTTTCTTATTTGCCAACAAACTATATTATCTGATAGACGCTGAATCATTAGAACTTTCTAAACCTTTTTGCGTCTACAGGTACTTCCGGCTGATGATGGAAGTAAAAACAAGTAATATTGAATGTATGTACTGCAAGAGCTAGAGCACAAACATTCATGACTTTAAGCAATGATACATTACTTCTTAAATAATTCTTAAATTTTATCATCATAATATCCTCCTTTTTTACAATAATATATTATTTTTCCATTTTTTCAAGTCATGTGCCAAAATTATACACGTTGAGTGCCAATATTAGCATTGCTTTTGTCGCTAAATGTAGAGACCGCAAGTGTAGTAACAAATGTATCCCCTTTTTCTTCTAAAGTTAAAGATCCTCCATATTTTTCTGCAAGATTTGATACTATACCAATTCCCAATCCATGATGTTTATCATCAGCTTTTGTAGACAATAGGCGAGTCCCCTCTCTTTTAGCAGAAATAGAAAATGTGTTCTCAATATAAAATATCAAAAAGAAATTAGTTCCCATAAATAATTTTGCATTAACTACACGATTCCCTTGTTTACACCTTGAAGATGCTTCTAGAGCATTATCTAGTAAATTACCAAACATAGATATTACATCTGAATCCGAAAGAAAATCTGTTTTTATAAATTTCTCAACAAAAATTGATAGTGTTACACCAAATTCTTTTGCCTTTGAAACACGTTCTAAAATAACTGCATTTAAAACTGGGCTACCACAATAAATAACATCACTTGTTTCTTCATCAATTTTTCCCTTTAGTTCATCAATAATCTCTATAATTTTCTTATTCTCGCCATTTATAGCTAAAAGTCTAAAGCTGTTAAAATAGGAATTAATATCATGCATTAAGCACTGGTAATGTTGGTTAATCTTTAAAATGTTTTGAAAATACTCATTTTCCATATCTCTTTTAACAGTTATAAGTTCTGCATATTGAACCTTGTTTAATACATCAGTGTATTTTTCTAAAATGATAAATATAATTGCATTTGTAAGGTAGAGTAATATTGAACAAATGAATACAAAAACTTGAACGATACCTGAATTCGAAAAATCAATAAATGAAAAACTGGTTAAGGTCATCAAGGTTAAAATCGGAACAATTAGCAAATACCATGAAAATACATTGTCGTTTCTAATATTTAATTTTATAATGTATCTTTCAATATATAAGAGAAACAAAAATCCCACAATGTATTCGACTAACAGAAAATACACTCCGCCAGCCGTAAACCACGGCGGTATATAGATAGCCATTACATTTATTAACACGCGATAAAGCAGTTCGAAAAGAACCTCTCTGCCACCAACAAAAGTAAAGAAAATAATTATATATGCCATCGCATTAGTTATAGATACCTTAAAAGATAATATTACGTAAATATAACAAAACAAAGGAACAAATATAAAATTTAAGGATACATTACCGATAGCATTTTCAAAAAATATTAATAATGCCGTTATCACGCTTGAAACAATACGTTTTTTACCAATCCATTTCTGTCTAAATATAGAGTTAAAAAAGCGATATAACATATAAACATCGGCTGCGCAGAAAAACAGTCTGCTTACTGAAAATAAATCATTTTCCATTATAATCGCCTTCCTTATACTTTGATAACATAAAATCTTCTTTTAACTTATTAAATTCCTGAGCCTTACTTCTTGCTATTTGAAAAGTATCCTCCACATCTTTCAGCTTCAAAATTTTACTGGTGCAATAAACCAAATATTTTAAATTAACCAAATAACTGTCGTGAGGATAGCCGAAACCATGAGCTTTAAGTTTTTCATAGATCTTTTCTAACTTTTCCGGGATGCGGATATCAGGTGTCTCACCCTTTTCATTGGGTTTTATACCATAGATGCGAAACGAACTTTCTGAAATATGTACTCTCGTATTCTTCTTGTACTTTTCAATGTACACAATATCATCTGCTCTTAAAAACAGCCTTTCTCTGTTCATATTTGCCGTAAGAAAAGGGGCCTGACCAAATTCGATCATCTTATCCAGAGCATCCTTGATATACCGATCCATAATCTTCTCTGTCATATTTTTCATGATATAACGATATGGCTGTACTTCAAAGCTGCGCGGAGATGGTTCTACGAAACCAATATAAAAGACAAGGATTACATTGTTATCCAGTTCTCTGATCCGGATTGCAGTTTCCTCACCATCGATTCCTTTCATCTGGACGTCCAGGAATATGATGGAAAACCGGATGCTTTTTATGGCCTCTAAAAGCAGCAGACCACTGTCATATTCATGAATGCGAATCTTCTCCGCCTCCGGGATGTTTTTTCCAATCCTCTCAGATAACCGTTGACGATCCTGCGCATTGTCATCACATATAGCAATTTCAAACATATTTTTTCCCCTTTGTAAAAAACATTTTATTTAATCTATCGGGAAAATTTTCCCTATTCATAAGAATAATATAAGAAAAGACGCCAAAAAGCAACATCATTACCCACTTTTTGGCATCTTTTCATTATTTATTTACTTATTTCTTGTTATGACACAGCGAATTGGCTGTTATAAAGCTGGGCATAAAAACCATTTTGAGAAAGCAGATCTTCATGGGTTCCCTGTTCAATGATATGACCATCTTTCATGACTAAAATTACATCCGCTTCCCGGATGGTTGATAAACGGTGAGCAACGATAAAGCTGGTTCTTCCCTCCATCATTTTTGCAAATGCCTTCTGAATCTTTATCTCGGTTCTTGTATCAATGGAGGAGGTCGCTTCATCAAGAATAAGCATAGGCGGAAGGCACAGCATGACCCTGGCAATGCATAAAAGCTGCTTTTGTCCCTGAGATAAGTTTCCTCCATCTTCAGAAATTACAGTATCATATCCATTAGGCATACGCTCGATAAAACTGTGGGAATGAGCTTCCTTGGATGCCAGTATAATCTCTTCATCGGAGGCATCCGGTTTTCCATATGCAATGTTTTCCCGTATGGTTCCTGATTTCAGCCAGGTTTCCTGAAGTACCATGCCGTAATTTGACCTCAGGCTTTCTCTTGTCAGGTGTCTGATATCCGTGCCATCCACCTGAATGGAGCCGGAATCTACATCGTAAAAACGCATGAGCAGATTGATAACGGTACTTTTACCGCAGCCGGTAGGTCCTACAATGGCTACTCTCTGTCCTGGTCTCACCAGAAGATTCATATCCTGGATCAGAGTAACCTTAGGATTGTAAGAGAAATCAACGTGATTAAGATGAATCTCGCCAGTTGCGTTGGTCAGAACTTTTGCATCCGGATCATCCGGCACCTGTGGTTTTTCATCGATCAGCTCAAACACTCTGGCTGCAGATGCCAGTGCATTCTGAAGCTCCGTGATAACTCCCGATATTTCATTGAATGGCTTTGTGTACTGATTTGCATAGTTTAAAAAGCTGGTCAGCTGTCCAACCGTTAAAAGGCCGTTAATGGCGGCAAATGCACCGGATATTCCTACACAGGCATAAACAAGACTGTTTACGAATCGAGTGGACGGATTGGTAATGGAAGAGAAAAAGGTGGCTTTTAATCCCCATACCCGAAGCTCTTCATTAATGCTCTCAAACTTTTCCTGGGCTTCTTTTTCATGTCCAAAGGCCTGAACTACCTTTTGATTTCCCATCATCTCCTCTACAAGAGAAGTAAGCTCACCCCTGGTCCTTGACTGCATTTGAAACAGATGATACGTTTTCTTGGCGATGAAGCTGGCCACGAATAGGGATACAGGAGTGACCACAACTACGACTGCTGCTATGACAGAATTGATGTAAAACATAAATATCAGCGTTCCTATTATGGTAAGAACACCCGTAAACAGCTGGGTAAATCCCATCAACAGACCATCTGAGAACTGATCAATGTCCGCAATGATTCTGCTGATAATATCCCCATGAGAATGAGAATCAATATATTTCAGAGGAAGCATCTCCAGCTTATTAAATGCCTGAGTTCTAATGTCTTTGACAACCCGGTAAGTGATCCAGTTATTGATATGACTCATTAACCACTGGGCAATGGCAGTTAAGAGTATTACAATTCCCATTTGTTTCAGAATCACCCACATCCTTTGAAAATCCACATCTCCAGCTCCAACAATACAGTCTATGGCCTGACCGATGAGAATCGGAATGTATAGAGTCAATAACACGGTAAGCAGGGCACAGAATAAAGAAGCTGAGACTCCCCATTTATATCGGCTGATGCAATCCAGCACACGTTTTATGGTAGAACTATGTTTTTTAATTCCCATATTACTGTGCCTCCTTTTCTGATAACTGTGATAAGCAGATTTCACGGTAAACGCCGCAGGAATCAAGGAGTTCTTTATGGGATCCAAAACCAGCCATAATTCCATCGTCAAGTACTACTATTTTATCTGCATTTTTTATGGTTGCCGCACGCTGCGATACGATAAATACCGTCATATCCTTAGTACCTTCTTTTATTGCTTTCCTAAGCTTTGCATCCGTAGCAAAGTCCAGTGCAGATGCACTGTCATCCATTATAAGAATCTGTGGATTTTTAACAAGTGCCCTGGCAATGGTGAGCCTTTGTCTTTGGCCCCCTGACAGGTTTTTACCTCCAGCCTGAATCATGAATTCCAGACCTTCTCCCTTTTCTTCTACAAATTCTCTTGCCTGGGCAATGGTAAGAGCACGATATATTTCTTCATCCGTTGCATCTTTTTTGCCCCACTGCATATTTTCACGAATAGAGCCTCTAAACAGGACTGATTTCTGCGGAACAACACCCACCAGTTCTCTTAGCTGCCCTAGCGGATACTCTCTCACATCAGTTCCGCTGATTTTCACATCCCCCTCTGAAACATCATAAAATCTTGGAATGAGATTCACTAAAGTGGTTTTTCCCGATCCAGTACCTCCGATGATTCCAATGGTCTCACCCTTACCTGCCTGGAAGGAGATATTTTTAAGTGCCGGTGCTTTTGCTCCCTCATAGGTAAAGTTCATGGAATCAAAGGAAACCATAGCTTCCTCTGGTTTTTCTTTTACATTGGCATGAACGGTCTCCACAATACCTGGCTTTTTATTGAACACAGATGTTACACGGTTTGCACAGGCAAGGGCTTTTGAGATAGTAATAATGAGGTTTGCCAGCTTAACAAGCTCTACCAGAATCTGAGACATATAATTGACAAGAGCCACTACCTGTCCCTGGCTTATGATGCCCTGCTCAACCTTTCCAGCTCCTGCATGAATGAGAATAATAATAGCTATATTAATGATCACGTAAGTAAGCGGGTTCATCAAAGCAGATATTTTTCCTACATGGACCTGGAACTTCACAAACAGACTGTTTTCCTCATCAAAGCGGTTGATTTCATCCCTTTGCCGGTTAAAAGCTCTGATGACCCGGACACCCAGCAAATTTTCCCTTGCGGTTAGAAGGACCTGATCCAGCTGCTTTTGAACCTTTTTATAAAGGGGCATACTGAAGTACATAATCCCGAATATGACCACCGATAATATGGGAATAGTAATTACAAAGATCAAGGCTGCCTGAAAATTAATGGTAAATGCCATGACCATGGCACCAAATACAACAAAAGGCGATCGTAAGAATAATCGGAGAAACATATTGATACCTGATTGAATCTGATTGGCATCACTGGTCATTCTTGTAATAAGAGTAGCTGTTCCTATGGTATCAATTTCGCGATAAGAGAGCTTATTGATATGGGCAAATAAATCATTTCTTAATGCCGTACCAAAGCCAGCCGCTGCCTTAGCAGCAAAATACTGGGCCGTTATGGAACAAACAAGACCAATGATACCAAGTAGTACCAAAAGGCCTCCCATTTTCAGAATGTAAGATGAATCCTGAGACTTTATGCCCACATCAATGACCTTTGCCATGACCAGAGGCACCAAGAGCTCAAAGCTTGCTTCCAGAAGCTTAAATAACGGCCCCAGAGTGCTTTCCAGCTTATATTTTTTGAGATACTTCAGGAGTTCCTTCATATTAAATCCTCCGCTTTTGAAAACTTATATTTTTTTGGAATACTATATTGTATTATTATATCAGTTTGGTATAATAATACAAGTACAAATAGTAATATATTATGAAATAAAGGATGTGCCAAATGTATCCACTTAATTCAAAACAGTTATATTATTTTATAACCATCGCGGAAACAGGAAGTTTTACCGATGCAGCAAAAAAACTGGGACTCTCCCAGCCACCACTTAGCAAGCAGATCATGCTTCTTGAAGAGGACCTTGGCATAAAGCTGTTTGAACGGGGGTCGAGAAAGACAGAACTGACGGAAGCAGGAAGCTTTCTCTATTCCCGTGCAAAGGACATCCTTAATATGATGGAAGACGTTACAAAAGAACTTATTAATTTTCCTTCCTCTGCAAAGGGGATATTAAAATTGGGGACCATCTCATCTTCCGGAATTATATTGCAGGATTTTTTAAAGACTTTCTGCAGCTCTCATCCTAATGTAAGGTTTGAGATCACAGAGGGGAACACCTATGAATTAATGGAAAAAATGAGAAATGGAATCATTGAATGTGCCATTATCAGAACTCCCTTCCATTCGGAGGGATTTGCATGCGAATACGGGAAGAATGAACCTCTTATGGCGGCTGGAATCCCTGCCTTTTTCTCCGAAATTCCATCTGAGAAGATAAAATTAACAGAGCTTTCCGGAAAGCCGCTCATTTATTACCGACGCTTTGATGCCATAATTTCCACGGCATTTCAAAATATTGGTATAGAGCCTCACATCTTTTGCCGTAATGACGATGCCAGGACCTGCCTCCAGTGGGCCGAATCCGGTCTTGGCATCGCTCTTGTGCCAAGATCCATCTGTCAGGCGGAAAAGGGTTCTAATTTGGCACTTTGTGAAATTGACTCTCCGGATACGGTCACGAGAATTGCAGCTGTATATAAAAAAAATGGCTATGTCTCAAACATAGCCAGGGAATTTGTTGCTTGCTTCGGCAAGGAGATTTCCAGTTAGTCAAAAAGACTTAGCTGGGTAATCTCGTAATTCTTTTTATAGGAATGAATGATATCAGGCATCTTATATAAAATACCAAACCGTTCGCACTCCTTTGTAAAAACAGCCCAGAGTTTTTTTACATGGGGGCTTGTGCACCCATAGCTGTTTCCGTAACGCCTGATATAGCTGGCAACCAGGTCCTGTTCCGGGAACTGCTCCTTTAAACGGTCAAAAAACCACTCCCGCTGATTGTTGCGAAGAGTTACTCCAAAGGACGGATAGATGAAATTCGCGCCGGTTTCATGAGCCGCATTAACAATGGATCGTATGTTTTCTTCATTGTCTTCCAAAAACGGAAGGAGCGGCATCATTAGAATTCCGGTAAAGATACCATTTTTTCTTAAAGCATCTATTAGCTCCAGGCGTTCAGAGGGCAGCGATACATGGGGCTCTATCTTTTTTGCCAGATGATTGTCCGTTGTGGTCACCGTGACTTTACAAATCACGGGAGAATGCTCTTTAATTCCCAAAAGCACGTCCATATCCCGCTTCAGCAACGCACTTTTGGTTGCCACTGCTGCTCCGAAACCAAATGCATCGATTAGTTCCAGGGCATGCCTCGTAAGCTCTGATTCCTTTTCAAAAGGATTATAAGGATCGCTCATAGCACCGGTGCCCACAACACCCTTTTTTACTTTTCGTCTCAATTCGTCCCGTATGATCAAAAGGGCATTTTCTTTCACCCGGACCTTGTCAAACTGGTCGATTCCGTAACAGTCAGACCGGCTATCACAATAGATACAGCCATGACAGCAGCCTCTGTAAATATTCATATTGTAATCGATTCCAAACCAATCTGCACTGCTCTTGGTTTTCGTCACGATTGTTTTTGCAGGAACGTATTCCATGAGTCATTTCCCTCTCTCTGATCATAAAAAACATATTTCATTCATTCTATAAGTACAGGCATCTTTTGTCAATTCCACGGAATAAATTTCTCTCAAATACTTTAAAAAGAGGTGCCTTGATATTTTTTTTGTCCCATGCTAATATGCTTATACAAGTAACTCTGATACGGGTTCCTTTGAAAGGAGATTTTATGATTCGTTTTCTTTTGCGCTGTAAGGAAATAAATGATAAATATAACAGAGATGAAATGACCGTGTACGCCGCCCAGGCTTCCTTCTTTTCCATCATCGCTGCATTTCCCTTTTTGATGCTTTTACTAGCATTGGTCCAGTTTATACCTCCCATTACAAAAGCCAACCTTTTGCAGCTGGTGATTACCGTAGTTCCAAACACACTGGAAATGAACAGCGTAATTGTAAATGTGATTGACGATTTATATACCACCACTCCGGTGGCTGTACTTTCTGTCTCTGCTTTAGCCGCCTTATGGTCATCATCCCGGGGAATGTTAAGCATTGAAAAAGGGTTAAACCGGGTGTTTGGACAGCAGAAAAAAAGAGGTTATCTTATGACCCGTATCATATGCACTGGCTATACCATCGTTTTTATGATTATCTGCATCTTGTCCCTGGTGCTTTTGGTTCTTGGTAATTCCATTCAGAATTTCCTATATCGTCACTTTCCCCTAATTGGCGAGATTACGCAATATATTATCACCTTCCGGTCCATGCTGATTCTTATTCTGACCGTATGCTTTGCACTGGTCTATACCTATGTTCCGTCCAAAAAACAACATTTTTTAAGACAGTTCCCTGGTGCGATATTTTCCACTGTGGGCTGGATATCGTTCTCATTTATTTTTTCTATCTATTTTAATAATTTCGGCAACTTTTCCGTAACGTATGGAGGACTTACAGCGATTGTACTGTTAATGCTGTGGCTTTATACTTGTATATGCATTCTCTTCTTTGGTGCAGAAATAAATTATTTTTATTCAGAGTATCGGGAAGGCCGTAAAAAAGCGTAAGAAAAACCAGGGTCGAACAACCACCCTGGTTTTAAATTTGTCCGATTCAATTAACTAAAGAGAGGTGTTGATAAGTAACGGTCACCTGTATCAGGTAATATCACAACGATTCTCTTTCCTGCATTCTCAGGCTGCTTTGCCAGCTTAGCAGCTGCCCATACGGCAGCTGCAGAGGAGATTCCCACCAGGATTCCCTCCAGCTTTGCAATATCCTTTCCTGTGGCATAGGCATCTGAATTTTCCACAGTTATAATCTCATCATAAATCTCTGTATTTAATATAGAAGGAACAAATCCAGCTCCAATTCCCTGAATGCCATGAGGACCTGGATTACCGCCGGATAGCACTGGAGATCCTGCTGGCTCAACTCCCACGATTCTAATCTCCGGATTCTGGCTCTTTAGATACTCTCCGGCTCCGGTTATGGTTCCACCTGTTCCAATACCAGCAACAAAAATGTCCACCTTACCATCGGTATCCCGCCAGATCTCCGGACCAGTTGTTTCCCGATGGGCTTTTACATTGGACTGATTGTCAAACTGCCCCAGTATCACAGAATTTGGAATTTCTTTTTGTAATTCCTCTGCTTTTGCAATGGCACCCTTCATTCCTTTGGTTCCTTCGGTCAGAACAATTTCTGCACCATATGCTTTTAATAGATTTCTCCGCTCTACGCTCATGGTCTCAGGCATGGTAAGGATGGCACGATAGCCTTTAGCGGCCGCAATGCTGGCGATTCCAATTCCGGTATTGCCTGATGTGGGTTCGATGATCGTTGCTCCTGGCTTTAAAATTCCATTCTTCTCTGCATCATCAATCATAAAGAAAGCCGCCCGGTCCTTGACGCTGCCAGCAGGATTAAAATACTCCAGCTTCGCAAGTAAAACCGCTGATAGCTTATAATTCTTTTGGAAATTACAAAATTCAACCAATGGAGTGTTGCCGATTAATTCCAGTGCACTTTTTTTAATATTTTCCATGATATCCCCCTCCTTTTTTCAATACCTGACTGATAAGAACTTATGACAGTTCGTACAGCTTGCTGTATTTTTCCTTCAGATACCGTATAAAATATTCAGGGTTAAAGTCTTCCCCTGTTACATCTTTTAAAATCTCACGGCTGGTTTTCATCTTACCGAACTGATGCACATTCTCCTTCAGATAATTGCGGATTACATCTATTCTCTCAGTTCTAAGTAATTCATCAAAATCCATTTCCTTCTGCATATGGTAGTAAAGCTGTGCACCAAACGCATTTCCCAGGGCATAAGATGGGAAATATCCAAACATTCCCTGAGACCAATGGATGTCCTGAAGAATTCCTTCTGATGGATTTTCCGGTCTGACTCCTAAATATTCCTCGTATTTATCCGCCCATAGCTCTGGAAGCTTTTCTAAATCAATATCCTCTTCCACAATCATCTTTTCTATTTCATAACGAATCATAATATGGAGACTATAGGTAAGCTCGTCAGCCTCTGTACGGATAAAGCTTGGCTCTACCTTATTAATTGCTTCCACGAACTGTGTAAGCGGAATCTTTTTCAGTTTATCCGGGTATAACTCTACCAGCTTTCCATAAATCGGCTCCCAGAACGCTTCCTTCCGTCCGATGATATTTTCAAAGAACCTGGACTGGGATTCATGAACGCCCATAGAGGTTCCCTGTCCTACCGGTGTCTGGGTGATATCATCTCTGATTCCCAGCTCATAAAGCCCGTGGCCGGCTTCATGTATCACAGAGAACATGGAGCTGTCCATCTTATCATGATAGCTGGTAGTAATTCTTACATCGTGGTTGTGAAGGTTTGTGGTAAATGGATGGGCGCTTTCTGACAGAACCCCCTTATGAAAATCAAATCCAACATATTCTGCAAGAAATTCTGCCATCTCCTTCTGTTTCTCTACTGGATATCCACCAGACAGGAAGGAGTTATCAATTTCTTTTCCATTTTCCTTGATTTCTTTTAAAAGGGGTACGATTCCTTCTTTTAGCTGACTGAAGAATTCATCCAGAAGCTCTGAATTAAAATCCTTCTCATGTTCATTCAGCATTACATCATAAAGCTTCTGATCATCTTTTTTACGATAGGAAGCAAATTTCTTTTTAAAGGAAATGACTTTTTCAAGGATAGGTGCAAAGGAATCAAAATCTTCGCTTTTTTTGGCCTTTGTCCAGACTCTGACTGCATCTGCCACCAGCTGAGCGTTCTCCCTGTATTCCTCAGAGGGAACACAGATCAAATCCTCTCTTGCTTCTCTCGCCCCTTTTACGATTGCCTGCTCCACATCGGAGAGGCCCTCTTCTTTTTCACAGGCTTCAATGGCTTTCCCCATCTCATCCCCTGTGATAATACGATAATATTCTTCCGATAAAACACCAATCACCCGATTGGTATAAGAACCGGCATCTTCCGGTGCCAAAGTTTCATTATCCCACTCAAAAAGCACAAGTGCTGTTTGTAAAGCCATGGTTCTCTCCAAGAGAGAGGTTAACACTTCATAAGTTTTTTTCATAATTACGTTCTCCTTCATAAATATAAGGCATATTCTTTATGAGTGTGTCCAAAGGGTCAGAAAAAATACTTTTTAAGATTTTACATTCCTGCTCCAAAAATGGAAGCCTCTTTAATATCAAGCTTCGCCAACCACTGACGGACCTTATCTTCTTCATAAGAATCGGAAGAAAATGAGGCAAGGGAAAGGTCAATAGGAATGTCGGTTTTCATCGTTGCCAAAGCTTTTGACATGAGAGCCGCCTTTTCTCCGCATAATTCTTCCTCGCTGGTCTTAGTCAGAGCTTTATATGGAGAGCGTGAGATTCCAAGCTCATTTTTCCAAAAATCCTGTAATTCTTTTAGACGCTTTTTATCTTCTTCCACTTCATGAATCGCCCGGTAAATTTCCTCTACCGTTCCATATTCACGAAGAAGCAAGGGAGCTGCACTGCTGACACCTTTCACTCCGGGAATATTATCTGATGAATCTCCCTGAATGCCTTTTAAATCCGCAATCTGCTCTGGTCTCACTCCTTCTTCGTAGAAGACAGTATCAGACGTATATTCAAATACCTTCTCCGGAAGATTTACATCCTCTTTTTTTATGCGATAGAAGGAATAATACTTTTTATAAAGTTCATCTGCTTTTTCCTGGCGTGACTGCACCATCCAGGCACGGACATTGTGCTCGTCATTCACCAGCTGAAGGTAATCGTGGTCCTTCGTAAGAACGACCATTGGGATCTCTTCTCTGAACTTCATGACCAGACTTCCGGCATAATCATCTGCTTCATACCGATCACAGCAAAGAACCTGAAAACCTACATCCTCAAGAATCTGCTCCATCAGAACAAATTGATGTTTCAGTGGCTCTGGTGTCACGCCTCTTGTTCCTTTGTATTCTGAATACATCTCCCTGCGGAAGGTATCCCTGGTCTTATCAAATACAAAAGCGATGTGGTCCGGCTGCTGTTTTTTCATCAGAGAGACTATCATCTTAAGCATACCGAAAATGGCGTTGGTATAAGTGCCATCTTTCGCATGAAGGATCTTGTCATAATGTCTCTGCTTTTCTTCTTCTGTCTTTGCAAACATGATTTCTCTTGGCAAGACTGCATAATAGCAGGTGGACAGCATGGAAGAGCCGTCAATTACCACAAATTTTCTTTCTGACATGTAATTCTCCATTCTTTCCTGATGTTATTTATGATCAGGTAAAATATTGCTGTAAATCTGTTTCACTTCTGGCACCCAGACGTTTCATGATTTCCTTACGCTCCTGACCAGACAGTCCCTTCCAAAGCTTTTGCACACGAGGGTCTGAAAAACCAATATAGGGAACGCCATTCACATCACATTCGTAGGATGATAAGTAATGATTGAGCGCACTCCACTCTACGTAAAAGGTATTAATGCTGCGGCTCAAAGAGCTTACTTTTGCCATGTTCTTTCCTCCCGGATAAAACCTTTATTTCACTGTTTCATGATTCCAAATCTGAACTTCACCTTCATAGCCTTCAAAGACCTGCTCAAGGATCCCTTTCACTGTTTCCCAGTCGCCTCCGGCATTGCCGCATCCAATCTTATATGGAAACGCTACTTTCTCCTGTTTCTTTCTTACGTCCAGGAAATCACGAATCTCCTGAAACGCTTTTTCCAGAGCTTTATAATCCGTATAGAGGCCGTTTTTCCCATAATCATCCTGTCCATAAAGATTGGCAATGAGAAACCACCGGTCATCTTTTTCCACCAGCTGAGCCGAAACGCGGCCAAGAAGCTCCGCGGTTCTTCCTCCCGCCTGTTCCTGCCACTGTTTTGTTAATATCTTATAAGTCTTCTCTACCTCTGGAAACAATTTTTTTATCTGCCCATTCAGTCCTTTTTCGAATACCCCCCGACAATTTACCTGATGGCAGATCACATCTGCATCAGAAGTAAAAATATCTCCTTCGTAGTACTTTATCATTCTATTCCCTCCAAACAATGAGATCCAATATCCAGTAACATTATACCCTGATTTTCCAGTTATTCATAGTCTTATCATAAAGTTTTAATATATAATTTTCCGTAAAAGAGATTGAACTATATGACAATACGTTCTATAATGAAGAAGTATTAATACAAAAGAAAAAGGTAAGGTGCTATTAAAATGGAAAATGAGATCAAATGTCCATACATCATATTTAAACTATCCGGGTCTCTTTACTGTATTGACAGCAGATATGTATCTACAATTGTACAGCTTCCAGAGTACAATACGATTCCTGCTGCACCAGCCAATGTAACCGGCATGTTCAAATACAGAGACCAGGTCATCCAGATGCTGGATTTGCGAATCACCTTTGGGATGAAATCCATTTTCAGCGAATTCAGTGAATTTGAACAGATGATTGATGCAAGAAAACAGGATCATATCAACTGGGTTCGTGAATTTGAGCGCTACATAACAGAAGGCGGTGTATTTACACTTGCCAAAGACTCCCATCAATGCGCTCTTGGCAGATGGTACGACCGATTTTCTACGGACAACCAATCTGTAATGTCTCATCTTCGTAAGATGGAAGAGCCTCATGAAAAGCTTCACCATTCCGCGTTTGAAGCAGAAGATTGCATGAAAAATCTTGAAGGTGAAGAGCTTAAGCTTCAATTAGATCAAATATTAAAGATGGCAAAAGAAACTTACATGCCTGAGATCTTAGCACTATTGGATCAATCAAAGGAAGTATTCCGGTCATCCCTTTTTAAAGAGATGGTTCTTATTCTTGACAATACCAGCTGGGGAATCGTAGTGGATGAAATTGTAGCAGTTGAGGATCTCGAGATAATTGCGGACAGAAAGCAGGATCCAATGATCAACCGCTCCTCATTTATTTACAATGTTATGGAAAGCAGCAAACGGGAAGGACTGATTTTCGAACTGAGTACCGAGAGTCTCATTACGAAGTTAGAAGAACTGGAAACAACGTTCTAATGGATATCTCTTATATATTTGCAGAGAGCCGAAAAAGTCATAACGACTTCTCCGGCTCTTTGCATTCCGTTCAGAAATATTTTTTATTGCCCCAAAGGTTACTCTTCTTCAGATCCAGATATTCATTATAAGCCTTCTCCAGAATCTGCTTTTCATTGGAAAATTTCAGAAGATGATACGCTTCATGGAACTTGTAATATCCTGAATCAATAAAGTATTCTTCCCGCTGTGGTTTACTGTAATAGCTGTCGGCCATCATCAGATACCAGTGTACATCCTTCTCCACCATATCCTGGGGTGTGTTAAAAGAGTACTGGCTCTTGCCGATGTACTTGATAATAGACGCACTGACCCCTGTCTCTTCCTTCACTTCACGGAGCGCTGTCTCTTTATACTCTTCACCCGCTTCTACTGTTCCCTTTGGCAAAACCCAACCTTCATACTTGTTTTTGTAATTCTTATATAAAACCAGAATTTTACCTCGAAAAATAACCACACCGCCACAACTCGTTGCTTCTATCATTGCAATTCCTCCAGAGTGAACCGGATATTTATAACAAACTCCGATTTTGGTGTGTCTCACAGACTGGCTATAGTATACCTCTTTTTCACCTCTTATGCAAGTCTGTAATCATCAAAACCATATATCATATCTTGCATCATCTGGAAAAATATAAGTCAAAAAGAGCTCTGGCAATGGGTGCGGCTGCCTGTCCGCCGGAACCGCCTTCCTCTACAATTACGCTGACAACTACTTTCGGGTGCTCCACGGGTGCGAATCCGATGAACCACGCGTGTGTCTCTTTCGCTTTTTCGAATTCTGCAGAACCTGTTTTTCCTGCTACCGTATAGGATTTGGTACGAAGAGCAGAGCCGGTTCCGTCTGTCACCACGGCCTTCATATATTCGGTCAATGCCGCCGATTCCTCTGCGGTCATTAAATTTCCGTAGGACTGAGGCATGAACTTCTTTACAACATCTCCTCCCACGCTTTCCACGCGGTCAATCAAATAAGGCTTCATAAGCGTACCACCGTTTGCTATGGCGGCAGTCATCATGGCATTGTGAATGGGAGTGATCTGGGTCTGGCCCTGACCGATGGAGGTCTGAAGAATCTGCCAGGTTTCTGCTCCGCTTTCCATAGAATAAGAGCTTTTACTGTAGGGAATGGACAGGGGCAGTTCTTTATTAAACAATAGCTGTTCCGAGGTATTCTTTAAGCTATTTAAATTCAGGGAAAGACCCAGGTTTGAAAAGGCACCGTTACAGGAATTGGCAAATGCCTGAATCAGATTCTGGTGCCCATGTGCCGTTCCATGGTAACACTTAATGGAATATTCTCCATTTTTATATACCCCGTTACAATCAAAGGTATAATCTCCGTAGTTAGAGGGATTTTCCCTCATATATTCCAGAGCTGTTACCACCTTAAAGGTAGAACCAGGCGGATACAGCCCCTGAGTAGCTCGGTTTAGCAGCTGACCAGAGGTATTCTCCTCCGCTACCAGATGATTCCAGTCTGCCAGCAGAGTGTTTGGATTATAATCCGGCTTTGATACCATGGCAAGAATCTTTCCTGTATCCGGCTCCATGACGACCACAGCTCCGTTTCTCTTACCCAGTGCATCATAAGCAGCCTTCTGGAGATCGAGATCAAGGGTAGTGACTACATTATCTCCCTTATTCTTCACAGAAGACAGTTCGTTAAAGACCTGTTCCAGCATATTTACATGGCTGGTAAGCAGGTAAAAGTTAGAAAGAGCCTCAAGTCCTGTCTTTCCATTGGTGGAGTATCCCACAACATGAGAAAAGAGAGAATCATAAGGATAAAATCTAGATTCATTTCCTTCCCCATCTACATTGGTCTGGGCCAGTACTCTTCCATCACTGCTTCGTATCTCACCTCTGACCACCCGGTCAGCAAAGCTGTCAAGTCTTGCATTATAGGAATTGTTGATCACAGCATCACTTTTCGCAAAAAGAAAGTAACCGTAATAAGCGGAAAGCCCTGCAAACAGGAGTACAATTCCATAGGTGAGTATGAGCATATGACGATTTGCTTTTGGATTTGGATTACTCTTCATCTTCTTCCTCTTCATTGCGTTTCAAAATATAAAGTCCTTGCATGATACCAAAGATAATAAATGTACTTAAAATGGAGCTTCCTCCATAGCTGACAAGGGGCAGTGTCACTCCTGTGGAGGGGATAAACTTTGTCACTCCGCCCACAGTCAAAAACACCTGGAAAATATAGATCGTTCCCAATCCAAATGCAATCAGCTTATAAAACACTGCCTGCATCTTACTGGCGATCATCATAAACTGCAAAAAGCATCCAAGACAGATTAGCAGGATGCATAAGGCAAATACAGCCCCCAGCTCTTCGGATATGGCAGAGAAAATAAAATCCTTTTCCACTACAGGAATTTTTCTTGGCATTCCCCGATAAAGCCCCATACCGAACCAGCCACCGGTTCCAATTGCAAAAAGAGACTGGGTAATCTGATAACCTTTTCCCGCTATGTCAGACCAGGGATTCAGCCATGCCATGACCCTTGTCCGAACGTGGCCAAATATCTGGTAAGCCAGCAGGGATGCCACTGAACCGCCTCCGATTCCAGCCAGAAGATAGAGCCATTTTCCAGTGGCAACAAAAAGCATGAACACATATGCCACAAAGAAAATCAAGGCGCTTCCCAGATCCTTTGAAATAACAAGAATCAAAACATGAATAGAGGCTACTGCTGACACAGTCATCACGGTCTTGAAATCGGTAGACCGGTAAAACATTGTGGCAATAAAAAATACATAGCTTATTTTTACAAACTCTGAGGGCTGGATAGAAAAGTCTCCCACCCCAAGAGAGAGCTGGGCTCCAAAGCTGCTGGTACCGGCGATGCATACAATACCCAGAAGAATAATTCCTCCGATGCCGTAAATCCAGGGAATCCTGCTTAACTGCCATACCCGGTCTATGACAAACGGAATGATCCAGGTGATCACCGCTGCCGCCACGACAATTACAAACTGCTTCATCGCCCGGTCAAAGGAAAGCCTGGTGAGCATGATAAAGCCCACAGCCAGAAGCATGCACATATTGTTTACCAAAAGCCTGGATACATTTCTGTAAAACAACCGGTACAAAAATAGATATACCAAAAAGAACAAAACCTGAGCCAGATAAAATACCAGTATTCTCTCATCCTTTGTTTCAAACCAAGTGATAACATAAGCAAGCAAATGAATCAGAAACATGGAGAAATTCTGGCGCCTGCAGATTTTCTTTTTTTTGTATTCGTCCTTTGCAGAAAAAATATGAAAATTAAAAAATGTATACAGTGCGATCAATAGTATCATCAGATATCTTGACACATCAATTATTAGATTAATCATATATCACCTACTCTACGCCGCGCTTAAAATGACCTCGTGTAAATTCTTCAAAAGGAAGCTCTCGTTTTTCTCCCCGATAAAATTCTCCCAAATAATACTGGATCACTGCCTTTGTCTGCTCCTTATCTTCGGTTGTAAACTGAAGTCTCAAAGAAGACGGAGCCAGTGACTTAATTCCCTCGCCAAAACCATGGAGAGATACTGGAGCAGAATTATAAATCGTATTATAGCAGAAGGTACAATGGTTTCTGACAGGAAACTCTTTTCCCATACGATCTTTCATCATAAGAACTCCTGGAATTTTATCACATTGCTCCACACCCTGATGGATACACTGTGCCGTTACCATCATGGGCAATCGTCCGTATACCAGAAGCTCTCCCGGAACACTTAGCTTTCCCAGTTCCCGGTTGTTTAATTCTACCGGCCAGGTAAGCTCGTCGGCTCCTAAATCTGAATATAACTCCTGAGCCCGGTTGTTCATCCCATACATGCCAAAATCAAAAATCAGCTTTCCGTCGATGTCTTTTTGCTTCAAATATGCGACTTCTTCCAGGGAACGAATGAGGAAACCGTCAAAAGAAGCCTCTTTAAGCTCTTTCGTATACTTATCTAAGAACTGCTCTGCTCTTGTCCTGAAAATATGGGGCATAGTAAGCATGCATTCTTTCCCGTTCTTATGACACAGCTCAACATAAGACTTCCAGCGTTCCGGTTCAAATTCAGCTGCATCGATATAGATGCGGCTTACCCGCGGACTATTGGCAGCGGTTTCCAGACAATCCGGCCGTTCCAGGGATACTGTCAGCTTACAATCCTCTCCTGACTTTAGATCAGCCTTCATTGTTCCTTCTTTTTTTACAGCCGCTTTCCGGTCTTCCCTTCTATACTGGCTTAATATCGCTTTTTCTATCTCCTCCAGACCTCTTCTTCGAAGATCATTTAGGGACTGAACAGGAAGAAAGCAATTTCCTGTCAAATGAATCTCAAGGTTCTCAAAATAGAAAGGCGTATTTCCTGTCTTATCAAGCTGTTTTCTTATCTTTTCCTCTGTCATCGGCTGATTCTGGGCCTTTTGAACCAGATCGCCGGTAACCGTAACCTCATGTCCGCAGGCTTCCAGTAAAAGACATGCTGCCTGTCCTTCTTCTAAAAAGGCTTGTCCATGAACCGCTTCTTTGACCTGCTTTTCCACATAATTTTCATCCAGGTAATCAAACAATGCCTGATTGCCTTCCCGGAAGGACGGTTTCTCTTTCCATACCACCATGTCCCGTCCATTATGCTTTTTGTAATATCCATCGGTCTGGCCGCCCCGGTCAAATAAGTCCAAAAGCGCCTTTCGGTCTTCCTCTTTGATGTGGTAGCCTTCCCGTCCCCGGCTCAAATATAGGTCCGTATATTTACGGTAAATGCTTACGACTCCAGCAGTATACCTGGGGCTCTTCATTCTGCCTTCAATTTTCATAGAATAAACACCCGCTTCAATCATATCGGGAATTATATCCAGAGTGCTTAAATCCTTAAGGCTTAAAACGTAACGGTCTTCCTTTTTTCCAATGACCTTTCCGTCTTTTTTTACTTCATAAGGCAGACGGCAGGTCTGGGCGCATCTTCCTCTGTTGCCGCTACGGCCACCGATTAAGCTGCTGAAAAGACACTGGCCCGAATAGCAGTAGCAAAGAGCTCCGTGAACAAAGCTTTCAATCTCAACATCCACATTGTCATGAATCTGTTTGATTTCCCGCAGAGATATCTCCCTGGCAGTGACCACTCTCTCGGCTCCCAGACTTTTTAAGATACCGGCGCCATATGCTCCTGTGGTGCTCATCTGTGTGCTTGCATGAATGGCAAGACCCGGGAAATTCTCCTTGATAAAAGAAAACACCCCCATATCCTGAACAATCGCCGCATCTAGTCCCTGTCTGTAATAAGGAAGAAGATAATCAAATAAATCTCCCATCTCCTGTTCCTTCATGAGTGTATTGACCGTCAAATAGAGCTTTCTTCCGTGTAGATGAACATAGTCGATTGCCTCTAAAAGCTTGTCTTCTTCCGGATTCTGCGCAAACGCTCTCGCTCCAAACCGACTTCCCCCCATATATACAGCATCAGCCCCTGCTGCAACTGCTGCTTTCATGCTTTCAAACGATCCTGCCGGAGCTAGGATCTCAACTGCTTTTTTCACATATGCCTCCTGTTTGCCTCTATTGATGAAAGAGAGGATGTCATGGCAGCGCCATAAAACATCCCCTCGTAATTATTCCTTCTTTGCCCCTGAAAGTTCGTGCTTTGCTGCTTCAAGCTTCATCTGAGTCGCCACCAGCTCATGCTTTAAGCTGTAGGTCTCCTTCTCCATCTCTGCCTTTTGCTGTTCCAGTCTGGCAATCTGCTCTCTGGCTTTAAAATAATCATCTGCCATATTAAGCTCTATCATGACATTCTGGTACTCTGCACTTTGCTTTGTAAATCCCTCCTGGCGTTTTAACGTCAGGATCATCTCATTGATATAGCTTGCCAGGCGCTGAATGTATCCCTCTTCTTCACTTCCGGCTAATGTATATATTTTGCCATCTATTAAAACTTCTGTATTGTGTTTGGAATCCATGTTTTTTCTCCTGTTATCATTTGCTCTTTCTTTACTATATCACACTTTATAAAGTTAGGAAAGTTCTAAAATTCAGGCAGGTCATGGTTCCAGTGTGATTCCAAGATGCGCATAAGCACGTTCCGTTGCTACCCGTCCCCTAGAGGTACGGTTTAAAAACCCATTCATTAAAAGGTAGGGTTCGTATACATCTTCCAGCGTGCCTGCATCTTCCCCTAAAGCCGCTGCAAGTGTATCAAGGCCCACCGGGCCTCCTGAAAACTTCTCAATCATTGTGGTTAAGATGGCACGGTCATTGTAATCCAGTCCAAACTTATCCACATCCAGAATATCAAGGGCAAAATCAGCCACCTCTTTGGTAATCACACCATCATACTTTACCTGGGCAAAATCCCGGACCCTCTTTAGAAGGCGGTTTGCAAGTCTGGGAGTTCCTCTGGAACGCTTGGCGATCTCCGCTGCTCCCTCTTCCTCGATCTCAACATTAAGAACTCTGGCAGAACGGCAGACAATGACCTTTAGCTCCTGAGGTGAATAAAACTCCAGCTTTTGAACCACGCCGAATCGGTCCCTAAGCGGTGCTGTTAAAAGCCCGGCTCTCGTCGTTGCTCCTACCAGAGTAAACCTTGGCAGATCCAGTCTTATGGATCTCGCTGCGGAATCTTTTCCCAGCATGATATCAATGGCAAAATCCTCCATAGCAGGGTATAACACCTCTTCCACCTGCCGGTTCAACCGGTGAATCTCATCTACGAACAGCACATCGCCTTCCTGGAGATTATTTAAAATAGCTGCGATTTCTCCTGGCTTTTCAATGGCCGGACCTGAGGTGACCTTCATATTGACCCCCATCTCATTGGCAATGATGCCGGAGAGAGTGGTCTTACCAAGACCAGGAGGGCCGTAGAATAATACGTGATCTAAGGATTCCCCTCTGGCTTTAGCAGCCTCAATATATACTTTCAGATTGTTTCGGATTTTTTCCTGTCCAATATATTCATTCAGACTTCCAGGCCTTAAGTTCGGCTCAATCTGCTTGTCTTCTTCCGTTATCTCTGTGGTTATAATTCTTCGTTCCATCTTATACTTTACCCGTCATTTTATAGAAAAGCCAAATGTTTTAATGATGCCTTAAGCACATCTTCTGCTGTCATGGATTCTGTTAGTTCCACTTTTTTCACGGCTCGTCCCGCTTCCGAAGCCGTATAGCCAAGAGCCGTAAGGGCTTCTATGGCTTCTCCAGCCACTCCGCCAAGGGATGCAGAATCATTCACGGTTTCAGCAAACACCGGTAACACATCTGCCATATCCACCTTGTCCTTTAAATCAAGGATAATTCTCTGAGCCGTCTTCGCTCCCACACCTGGTGCCTTGGAAATCGCCTTGGCATCTCCGCACACAATGGCTCTTCTTAAATCATCAGGAGACAGTGCTGAGAGTACTCCTAAGGCTCCCTTAGGCCCAATTCCGTTGACGCTTATGAGCTGCTTGAACATCTGCAGATCCTGGCGGCTTAAAAAACCGTATAAGCACATCGCATCCTCTCTTACCTGAAAATATGTATAAAGCTTAACTTCTTTGCCGATTCCAGGCAGTCTTTGAAGTACGGATACTGGAACGTGTACTTCATAGCCCATGTTCCCGCATTCTATCACTACCGTATCCTCAAACAACTCCACAAGCGGTCCTTTTACATAAGATATCAAATCTGTCTGTCTCCTTTTGGCTCCTGTATTCGTAATTAGTGGTTTTATCATAGCATAAGGTCTGTTGTTATGCAAGGGTATCATCGAACAAATATTCTGTTTTCGTTGACGGACAGGCGGCATTCCGCTATAATATTGGTGAAAGAAAGGACGGCATTATTTATGATTACCCTACATAAAACCATAGAATTTCAGGAGACTTATCCGCTTGAGAGAATCGGCAGGAAAGAGGAACTTCTGTTTTTTGATATAGAAACAACCGGTTTTTCTGGAGAATACTCCACCCTATATTTGATTGGCTGCGTCTATTATGAGAATGGCTGCTGGAATTTAATTCAGTGGTTCGCTGATACTCTGGAAGCGGAGCAGGAGCTCCTACACACCTTTTTTGAGTTTTTAAAAGGCTTTTCCAAAGTGATTCATTTTAATGGGGATGGCTTTGATCTGCCATACCTGTTAAAGCGCTGCCGGGCCTACGGACTGCCTTATGATTTTTCTCACGTAGACAGCTTTGATATATATAGGAAGATACGCCCTTACCGGGAGCTCCTTGGGCTGTCCAGCATGAAGCAAAAAGCAATCGAAGCTTTTTTAAAGATTCAGCGAGACGACCTTTATTCCGGGGGACAGCTGATTGAGGTATACAAAGATTATTTAATGACCCATGAATCATTTTTATTTGATCTGCTGATTCTTCATAATGAGGATGATTTAAAGGGAATGCCCCTGATTCTTCCCATATTAAGCTATCCGGATTTTCTGGAACATGAATTTCATCTGGAGAACCAGGAGCTTATCAGCCAGCCGGATATCTTTGGGCGGGAGCATAAGTCTCTTAAACTGGTCTGTAAAAATGGTTTTTCTGTACCAACAGGCTTTTCGAAATCCAACTCTGTATTCAGCCTGGAGGCAGAAGGAGAACTACTAAGTATTACCGTGGACTTATTTGAAGGAGAACTAAAGTATTTTTATCCGGATTATAAAAATTACTATTATCTGATTTACGAGGACAAAGCCATACATAAAAGCGTTGCTGAGTACGTTGATAAAGAGGCCAGAAAAAAGGCAACTGCCAAAACCTGTTATACCCGCCAGACAGGTCTTTATCTTCCTCAATTTTCGCCCTTATGGTCCCCATGTCTTCAGATGGAGCACAAAGATAAGATTACCTACGTTCCTTTCCACATAAATCTGCTTCAGGATGAACAAAAGTCCAGACTTTATATCAGCCACGTATTAGATGCCCTCGGCCGGTAGATTATATCATCCCCTGCATGCTTCTATAAGCTCTTGGTGCAACGCCTTTTATCTTCTTAAATGCATCTCCAAAGTAATTTCCATCTCCAAATCCGCATTCCACAGCAATCTCTGTGATGGATTTGGAGGTGTTCAAAAGAAGTTCCGAAGCCTCCCGAATTCTGATATTTGTTAAATATTCCTTGTATCCAAACCCAGTGACTGCCTTGAATTTCCTGGAGAAATAAGCGGGGCTCATATGGATTCTGTCTGCCACCTCTTCCAGCGTGATCTGGCTGGAATAATGATTGTAAATATATTCTGCCGCTTCTTCAATGGCTTTCTCTGCTACTCCAAGCTTCACTGGCTCCGGTTTTGTCTCCTGGCATCTTGATAAGAAAACAAGGAATTCGTACAGGTAATTATGCATCATAAAAACGGAATACCCATCCTGACCTGCCGCCTCATACTCCATTTTCTTAATCAGTTCTTCTGCAAAGGCTTGTCTTCCTGCCGGTAGGGAGACCTTGGAACTTCGAAATACATAATCCGTCAATTCATTCCCACATTGTTTTATAAAAGGCTCTAAGTATTCTCTGTCAAAGCTTAACGTGATCCGTTCATTGACTGGACTGGAGTAATGGGTCGTCCGGTGGATTTCACCTGGAGCAATCAGTATCAGATCCCCAGGCTCAATGTAATAGAGTGTATGATTGATAATGATTCTACAATGTCCTGATACCAGATAGAACAGTTCATAACCTGGGTGCCAGTGACTGGCAGCCATATTAAATTCAAAGGAACGCTTTGTCCTGCTAATAATAAATTCCATATTCCTTTATGCTCCTGTTAAACAACCTTTCCTTTGTGTAAATGAACAAATTATCTGTAGAATTTATGGATTCTGACAGATAATTCGTAGTTTTCCTTCTTAAATCACGTTATAATATAGAGGAAAAGAAGTTATGATTATGACTGTAAGCACTCTTTCTCTTTCCTCTTGCAGCATGCTCCATATCTTCTTTTTTTCTGCTAATACGTTCCCTTTTTTAACAGTGCTCTCATATAAGAAAAGGCTTTTTCTTCCCCTTCCTCTTTTAACATAAAAAGAATGGTCTCAAGAAGCTGATCTGTTTCAGGGTGAATGACGGTGTAGGGTTTTGTCAGCATATAATAATCCCAGGCTGCTCCGTTTGTATAGTTCTTTCCTTTGTAGGTTTTGCAGGCAGCAATCCGGTCCATCACCATCTCTATTACATACTTTAGGGGCATTTTATGACCTACAAGTCCTTTGGAGGGATCACTGGAAAAATCAATCCAGTATTCGTCGTGATGTTTATTGCGTCCCTTATGGTGAAGCCATGCTTCGGAATATCCTTTTTCCTCTCGTTCCGCCGCATTGGGACTTCGGTTTCCCTGATAATATTTTACTCCTGCAAAGAATTCCTGCGGGCTGTATTTGGATAAATCATGAAGAAGTCCCTGCTTGAAAAGTCCTACGCGAAAGCAGTTTTTCATGACTCTTATTTTATGCGAAGTTATGGTACAAAAATGTCCCCAAAAATTACTCATTTTCATTGTCTTTCCCTCTCATCCTATGTCGCAATCTTTCCCCATTTTACCACAATTTTCAACGCTTTTTCTACTTATTTTTACCCTAATTATATTTTTGAGATTTCTTGTTTTTTAAGGTGGAAAATGTTTGACACTTTCCCCGTTTTATGCTATTCTTAGGGAAGTTACAGATATCCTGTAGCAGTACAATTTTTAATTCATTTTGGAGGTATCATAGTGAAAGGTACAGTTAAGTGGTTTAATAACCAAAAAGGTTACGGATTCATTTCCGACGAACAGGGTAACGATGTTTTTGTTCATTACTCAGGTCTTAGCATGGATGGCTTCAAGTCTTTAGAAGAAGGCGCCGCTGTTGAGTTTGATGTAGTTGACGGAGCGAAAGGGCCACAGGCTACTAACGTTATCAAATTATAATCATTGACTCATCAGTGTACCTTTTTTCAACATAAAGGAAGAAGTTATATTGTTTCGCATGATTACGACTAGAGCCATCCTTACGGATGGCTCTTTTTGTTGCTCCCCATCTTGAGGGAGCATTTATCTGGTCGCTTTTTCGTACAGATCCTTTAAATCTTCCACTGTAAATTCATAGTTCTTATTGCAGAAATGGCAATTCACATCGATATTCTTTCCATCATCAATCATTTCCTGAAGCTCTTTTCTTCCAATGCTGATCAAAGCCTTTTCTACTCTTGATTTATCACAGTTACAATGGAATCTCGTTGGAATCCGTTCCATGATATCCAAACCAAACTCTCCTAAAATGTGCTCTAAAATCATCTCCGGAGTTTGCCCTTCATCAAGAAGAGTGGTAATGGAAGTAATTTCCCCAAGCTTCTTTTCAAGATTGTCTATCATCTCATCAGATGCTCCGGGAAGAAGCTGAATAATAAAGCCCCCTGCCTGTCTTACTGTATTTTCCTTATTCATCAGGACTCCCAAAGCAACAGAAGACGGAGTCTGCTCAGAGGTTGCATAATAGTAAGTAAGATCCTCGGCAATCTCTCCCCCTACCAGTATGGTCTGTCCCAAATACGGCTCTTTTAAGCCAATGTCCTTAATAACACTGAGTACACCTTCTCCTACAGCGCCTCCTACGTCAAGCTTTCCTGCCTGATTTGGCGGTAACATGACATCCGGATTAAACACATAGCCTTTTACATTTCCTTTGGAATCAGTTGTGACGGTAAGCCCCTCAATAGGACCGCTTCCCTGAATCTTTATTGTCAGGATATCGTCTTTCCCTTTCATCATGATTCCCATCATGCTTCCGGCTGTCAAAAGCCTTCCCAAAGCAGCAGTTGCCACGGGACTTGTATTATGAGCTTTTCTTGCCTCTTCCACCATCTCTCTGGTCGTTGCTGCAAATGCACGGATCTGATGATCTCCTGCCGTCGCTCTTACTATATAATCAGACATATTATATCTCCTTTCCATGTTCCCTTGCTACGATATAAATCCGTTCACTGTTTTCCTTTACCGGCATTCTGGTGAAGGCATCGTAAGCTTCCAAAAATTCCATACCGGAATCTTTAATTGCCTGTTTGATCTCATCCATGGTATAAGCTCTCTGGTAATGATATTCTGTATGCTTCCGGTATAAATCGTCCTCCTGCCGGATAAACAGAGACAGCCCATATTCGTTGATTCCGGTTTCTTTATCATAGAAATTATCCCAGATAAAGCTGCATTCCTCCCGGTCCTCTGCAATCGTGGAGTCTCCCATAAGAGTTTCATATTTATATACCGTATTCAAATCAAACACAAAGATCCCGCCAGGATCAAGATAATTATTCACCAGCTTGAATACCTGGGTCAATTCCTCCTGCTCCAGGATATAATTCATGCAGTCGCAAATACTTATCACTGCCCGAACCGTACCGTAAAGCTCGAATTCCCTCATATCCTGCATAAGATATAGAATATCGTTTCCAGACTCTGCCCTTTTATCCATGGCAATCTGAAGCATGTCCTCAGAGCTGTCTACGCCAATCATATCATAGCCCCGCTCTGCTAAAAGCTCGGTTAAGCTTCCGGTTCCACAGCCTAAATCCAGAACGAGTCCGTCATTGATTCCATAATCTTTTAACATGCCGGCAACGTATTCACACCAGTCTTTGTAGGGAATGTTATCCATAAACAGATCATAAACCTCTGCAAACCCTTCGTAAGCTTCCATATAATGGTTCCTTTCCCAAGTGATTCCTTTAAAAACAAAGCAGGTAGCCCCTTTTGAGGTACCTGCCTAACTGTCTCTTATTTTCTGCTTTCGTTTAAACGGCCGTTATTACTGGTTAGCTCCGCAGCACTTTTTATACTTCTTGCCGCTTCCGCAAGGACATGGATCGTTTCTTCCGATTTTTGCTCCCTTAACAATGGTTCCGGAAGCTTTCTGCTTCTTATAGAGTTCTTTTTTCTTATCTTCTGTCAGTAAGGTTTCCCACTGAGGAAGATTATACAGCCATTCTGCCTTTGCCTCTACCATATTGTAATAAAGCTTTTCAGGATCAATCTCGATCTTGACTACAGTCTTTTCATCCATGGTCTCAATTGGATTTTCATAGCCTTTTAAGCTGTCGTTGATTCCATCTAAAAATCCGGTGATTGTCTGAACATTGGTTCCGTATCTTTTTGCAAGATCCTCAACGCTCTCTTCAATCACTTCCTCTGGTTTTGAAAGTATATGCTCATAGATTCCTTTTTCAATCACGAAATACTCGGTCCATAATTCTTCTTTGCCTTTATCATCCAGCCCTTCACCATAAGCCAGATTTCTCCAATTTTCTAAAATAGTCATGACTAAACCATCCTTTTATCTCTTTATCTCTTATTTCTGGTAACTCTCCATCAAACAGTATATAACATCTTTGTCGATTTTGCAAGCTGTCCAATGTATGTTTTGCAAGGCCAGGTATGAGGAGATAAAAAATACCCCGCCTGCAACGCCTTTGCTGCAAATGGGGTATTAAAAAGGGGAGGATAAGTATATTCCTCTTAAAAACTCTGAGAAGCCCGTAAACACTAGGGTTTTTTATGATGGGGCAACAGCTGAGCAACATACTTCTTATATCTTTTCCATAATTGTGCCTTTTATTCATATTAGCATTACGAAATATGCTATCAATTATTTTAGCACCTGTTAAATATTTTCTCCAATCCATCTATTTTCATTTTCAATTGGCTGTACTTGCATACATTTGCTGACCTTTCCCTATATTCACCTTATAGGCACTATAAAAAGCTCTGGAAAATAAACCACCCCCAAAAAGTTAGACCTAGGATCTAACAATTGGAGGCAGTTCATAACTCGATAGGATTTACACTCTTTGTTTTTATAACCTTTATGCGATTAAGTGATTAATAGATTCCAGTTCATAAAGCGTGAACGGGTCAAGGTCTATGCATTCACATGGGTTCCTATCCCCTGATAAATCCCATGCAAGAGTATCATTTAATACAGTACATGTGTCTTTGAACGTTTGGATATCTTGCAGAGGTTTAAAAACATCACCTTGTAGAATACTTGTTGCATCGTATTCAACTATCTTCCCATTATCAAAAAATACTTGTACATGATAATTGTCTAGTGGTATTACTTGTACAACTACCGGAAAATAATCTTGCATATTCCCACCTCCTATATTAATGGATTGATTCTATTTAGCGGTTTTTGGTCTTTAGTAAGTTCCCAGTTTTGCATTAATTCATCTTGATGAATTGTACACCACGCAAGGATTAATCTTAATTGTTTATTAGGAAATGAACCTTTTATAACTTGTATATTAATAATGTCAACCAATGCTTTATTCTCATTGTATTCTGCATGAAAATGTGGTGGCATATGGTCGTTGTAGTACATGGTTATGCGTATACCATAGAATAATGATATTTCAGGCATTCTTTATCACCGTCCTTTTTGATATTATAACATAAGCAGGAAGTGATATGCAAGATTGTATATAGCCTATTAAGTTACAAATGAACCAATATTCTTTAAGGAATATGAGAGGGCGACTCTTATATTCCCTATCTTTTACGAAATGAAAGAGCAATTTAATTTCTATAAATATCATGAGTATAAAACCTCTTTTATTAAATTATCATAAGGATTCAACGGCATACTACATACTAGATTTTCTGCTCTTATGGCTCGATTATATAATTTTAGGGCATTCTCTACTGTTAACTCTATACCATGGTAATAATACAAAGTTGCTTGTGTATGGGTAACAACATATTCAATCAGTAACCTTGCATCATGATTTTCAAATAAAACTTCATTTAAATTATTTCTAGTAATCATCATATGCTTAGTCTCCTTTCTGTTAGAACGTACGTTCTTTATGCAGTTAAAATTAAAACCACAATCATAGCGTGGTTTTAATCGATTCCTTAATACAATCATAGGCGAGTCGCTGTTTCTTGGTAATTTCATGCATTTGATATCACGCCTCTTCCTACTGATGATATTAATTATATCACATCCTATCGCAAAAAGCAAACATATGTTCTGATATGTTCACAATATAAAATAAGCCAGAAACATAAAATATGCTTCCAGCTTATCATAGCTTATATCTATTTATTATTTATCTTTATTTGCAATCAGCACCTTTAAATCAGAAATTGAAATATGATTCTCTTCAAGTACATTTGACAATTCATTTAATTCATGTAGTTTTAATTTTTCTTCTAATTCCTTACATTTTACTTCAAGTGTTTTAATAGCATTTTTATGGCTCTGTATTTCTTCTTTCGTTTTAACGAGTTCCTCATTGAGCTTTTCTGTTGGTGTCTTGCGAACTCCTCTTGCCATTGTTTACTGCCTCCTTAATATAATTTATGTATGTTCTATTATAAGTACAATTTAAATATATCAAACATGTAATTAAAAATCAAGAAGCGACATTGTTAAAGTAAGTTATTTTTTATTCGGGCAGCACCTTTAAATAGAAATAGGGAAATAAAAAACGAGAGAAGCCCATAAACACTAGGTTTTTAGACTTCTCTCATTAAAAAGGGGAGGATAAGTATTCACTCATCTTTGGTATATTTTTATTATCGTCCATTTCTGAAATATTATTCAAACAAATATAAACTTTTCTATGAAACTTTTATGGTATGTCCTTAATTTACATTTTCAAATATTTGTGAGCGCCTCAAACAAGAGGTTTACCTCAATCTGTCCATAACCCCAGATATTATTGGGATAGGTATATGCACTGTTTCGCTGGGCCCCACGGATAATAAGCCGGTTTACATCAATTCCTGTGATATTGGTATAATTTCCTCTGGGCACTGCCCATTCAAAGACCATGGCAACGATCCCGGCTGCCAGAGCCGCTGCACAGCCACTTCCAGTTATAGTACCGTAACCATTTCCAGGGACTGCGCATGCAAGCTGAAATCCTGGTGCTGCTATGTCTGGTTTTACATATCCTGTTCTTGTATATCCTCTTCCCGATTCCGGCAGGATGCTGTCATTGAATTGATTGTAAGCAGTTACTGTCAGAGGGTATGTCGCATTTCCTGGAGAGGTGATCGTAGTGTCCGGGTTCGCATTGACAAAAAAGGTCCCTTCTGAGATCAAATCGCCGGACGGGAGCCATGCGTGAAAGGAAAAAGCTTCGCTATCCAGATTTTCCACACGAATATTCCAGATCCCCTGAATGGGGTTTTGAAAACGCATTAGTATGAGCTGATCTCCTGTCTCTTCCTCAAAAATATAGTTATTGATCCATACACCGCTTTGGCTGTTAGGTAAAATAAATTCTCTGCACTCTCCCAGAGCCGGAAGCACCACTCCGGTAGTTTCCTGATTGGGCGCGGTTATCTGAACAGAAAGCCTTGCAGGAGCAAAGGGCCATAGCTCAATGGCAAACAGCTTATCGCTTTCTGTTACACTTAATTCAAATGTATCGTTAAAAGGTTCCGCGGTTGTATTCTTAAAATAATGTCTGCGCTTGTTGGCTTCATTTCCAGTTGTTATGGTGATCCCCGTCTGCGGCTGCTGTGCCAGGAAGTTTGTATAGTAGCTGGTAGCACCTCTACCATCATGGCTTGACTGATTTGTTCCCATTGCAATGCATATTGCCACTGGCCGATTCAGTCGGATCGCAACGGAAATCACATAATTAATACCAATAATCAAATCTGATTCCTGATAGCATTCGGCCTCTTCCGGTACAAAAAAGATTCTTTTCAAATTATTCTTTGCAGGCTTTAACTTCACTATCAGCAGCTCTGCTTCTGGCACAACACCGCTAAAGGATTGATCCTGATTTGGCTTTCCCGCTATTACACTGGCAATTGCGGTTCCATGTCCATTGCTATCAACAGAAGGAACAATGGATAAGGGGTCTTCTGACCTGAGAGCTACATTAATATGTTCTCTGGAATATTCCGTACCATAGGTAAAGCCCTCTGGAGGCGGTCCCTCC
Organism: [Clostridium] aerotolerans DSM 5434; assembly: GCF_000687555.1. GTDB lineage: Bacteria > Bacillota > Clostridia > Lachnospirales > Lachnospiraceae > Lacrimispora > Lacrimispora aerotolerans. The sequence continues at coordinate 105,462 of NZ_JHWJ01000003.1, forward strand.
TGAATGGTCTGATCCCACAAGGAAATGATGCGGGTGGTTCCGTCATTATATAAAAATGTCTGATGCCGATAATCAATCCCTGTGTCAATGACTGCAACTAGAATTCCTCTTCCAAATAGAGCGAGATAAGGATTTCTCTGGACCGTTCCAATTCCGGATTTTTCCAGACTGATGGTTGAGCTTAAGGTAAGTACAGAAGGAAATGCATTGTATGGGTAGATACCTAAATTACAGGGATTCTGGGAATCAATAGGAATATGTGCCAGAGAATGCCTCAAATTCATGTTTGTAATATTGTCCCCGGTGTCATAGTATGGAATCATTACATTACTGATAATCAGATCATAATAGTTTTCATCCACTATTTTTTGCATCATCAGGCCTCCTGTCTGCCACTATGGCACATATGATATATTTTATGCAGGACAGTATCTATTATGAATGCAAGTATATGGTGACAGCCTGGAAAACATTAATCATATCAGAATACACGCAGCATAAAATATATCATATGCTTAGAAGAAAGATGTAGGGGGCTGAAGCTATGAGTAAAATATTGGATAACAATTACTATGATTTAGCTATTAGTAATACTTTGATTCCAGACTTTAGAAGTGGTGATAATATCACATGGCTGAATGATGAGTTTTCTCTGCTTCATGTCAGCAAAGGTGACAAGCAGCCCTGTGATCTGGGGGAATATCCATACTCTCTGTTTTCCGCCCTTTTTACACCTACTTCCGTCATTGATTCTGCCCCCGATGCCATCTGCAACACTCAGCAAACTCAGCACTTTACATTGCTTGGTCAGGGCATTTTGGTTGGAATTGTCGATACTGGTATCGATTACCTGCATCCTGCCTTTCGAAACAAAGATAAGACGACCAGAATCATATCCATCTGGGATCAGACTCGTCAGGATGGGGTAGTTCCGGCCGGTTTTACTTTTGGAACAGAATATACAAAGGTCTTACTTAATAATGCCATTCTCTCTGCAGATCCTAAGATTTTGGTCCCCACGACCGATGAGAACGGGCACGGAACTGCCATTGCAAGTATTGTAGCCGGTTCCCCTACAGAGGACCGTTCTTTTTCAGGAATCGTTCCAAATTCAGAACTAATTGTTGTTAAACTAAAGGAAGCCAAACAGAATCTTAAAATGATATTTTCCGTACCTGAGGATAAGCTATGCTACCAGGAATCTGATATTGTATTGGGTGTCAGATATCTGATTTCCGTGGCTCAAAGGCTAAAGCGCCCTCTTGTCATCTGCATTGCTCTCGGAAGCAATCAGGGAAGTCACGATGGACGGGGGATTTTAAGCCTTTACATGGAAAGCATAGTCCGTATCCCTGATATCAGTGTTGCTGTATCCGCAGGCAATGAGGGAAACAGCAACAGGCATTTTTTTGGTACCAGCATGTATCCTCCCTACACAAAGGATTTTCAATTAAATGTAGGAGCTCAGGATCGGATGTTTTCTATGGAAATCTGGCCAAATCTTCCCGGACGCCTTGCCATTGAAGTCTCTTCGCCTGACAGAGAAACCATTTCCCTGATTCATCCTTCTTTTTATACCTGTGAGAAATTTACATTTAAATCCAGCACCAGTGTGGTCTGGATCAACAATATGGCATTTGAAAGAGGAACCGGAGATCAGCTTATATTGATCCGCTTTGTGGACCCCCTCCCCGGAATCTGGTACATACACGTCCAAAGCACCGATAATGAACCCTTTTCCCTTCATTCCTGGCTGCCTTCCGGAGATTTAATTTCTAATGATACGTTTTTTCTTTTCCCCAATCCTGATACCACCATAACCGCTCCAGCAAATGCCTGGCATCCTCTTACGGTAACAGCTTATAATCAGTTAAGCGGAAATATTCTTAATGAATCCAGCAGAGGATATACCAGAAGCGGCTTGGTCAAGCCCGATGTGGCTGCCCCAGGTTACCAGATTTCCTGTGCACTGCCAGGAGGCACCTACGGAACCCTTACCGGTACCGGCGCTGCTGCTGCCTATGCTGCCGGCTCCCTGGCTATAATTTTTGAATGGACCGAGGGAAAAGGAAACTTTACTTATGTTACAGGAGAGCAGGCCAGCCTTATGCTCATCAGAACTGCAAGCCGGAATCCTGCCTACAGCTATCCCAACAACATCTGGGGATATGGTACCATTGATGTATTTAGGCTTCTGTCCCGTCTTTCAGATGATATGTAATCGTAACCATTCATTTAAGTCAATAAAAAAAGATGATTTTCACAATGGAAGTCATCTTTTTTTGTGTCTCATTTTAACTCTGACCGGAGCTTTCACTTGATTCTTCCAGCTGACTGGTACAGTATGGGCACCGGATCGCATTGCTATGAATCTTTTTATAACAGTAAGAACATAGCTTTTCCTCTGATGACGGGTCAGAAGCAGAGTCAGATGTGGTTGACTGGGAGGGACTTCCTCCGGACTTCCCCTTCATTTTAAGCGTCACCGCCTGCTGAGCTTTTCCTCTTAATGAATTGATGGACTTAACCATAAAGAAAATTACAACTGCCATAATCAGGAAATTAATGACAGAGGTTATAAAAGCACCATATGCAATGACAGGTCCCTGAGCGCCTGCTGCCTCCAGTGTTGAAACATCGGCTCCATTTGCGGGAGTATAAAGAAGCAGGAACTTATTGGTAAAGTCCACTCCTCCAGTAATTACACCAATTAACGGCGAAATAATATCCTTAACCAGAGAGGTTACTATGGACTGGAAAGCAGCACCAATAATAACACCCACAGCCAGATCCACCACGTTGCCGCGTAAAATAAAATCCTTAAACTCATTTACCATAGATTTTTTATCGCTCATATCCTTGACTCCTCTCTGAGAATCTCAAACATCCTTACCTGAAAATGATAAGGCTGTCTTCCACTATCATGCTTAGTACCAGAATAAATTATTCATCATGAAACCCTGATTTTTCCAACCTTTTATTTTATTTGCTTTTCCTCATAATGATACATCTCTCTTCAAACCCAAGACTCTTCCAGAAGCCCTGTCCTCTCTGATTCCAGCAGAAAACATCAAGATCCATGTTTTCTGTATTTAGTTCCTCTAAAAGCTTTTGAAATGCAGCCGTACCAAGATGATTTCTTCTCATGTTCTTACAGATAAAGAAATGAGAAAGATAATAGGGCGTTGTCTGTGTCTTTACCAGAGCATATCCGGAAACTTCACCATCCAACATGAAAAAGAACGCTTTTGATCCCTGCTCCATAGAAAGCTTTAACCGTTCTTCCAAAACCTCCATTGCAGGTATGGTATCATTGTTCTCATCCTCATATAACTCTTTGTTCAACTTTGCCAGAAATGGTATATCATCAAACGTACATGCGATCAGCTCCATATTATTTCCTCCTATACCGTCTGTTAAAATCCCTGTGTGAAATACAGTTATTTTAACGGTTCCTGGCAAATTATGTCAATAGGTTTTTAGGACTTTATTTTCCGTTCTATCAGCTTTTTATCACATTTTCTGCGTGATTCCCTATCCATTCCCTGGCAAAGGCGGAAAAGCTTCGAATGGTGGGGTGAAGTATTTTTCTGGATGAAATACAAAAATATATGATGCGGTGAACTTTAGGATCAAGAATTTTTCTGATATAGCCTTCCGTGCCATAGGAATCAAGAACCAGCTTTGGCAAAATGCTTATGCCGCATCCACCGGATACCATTGCAATGGCCGCCTGATCACTTAAAAACCCATTATGCTCCATCAGCTTTCCCTTTGCCTGTCTTAATATCTTTCCAACCAGATAGCTGGTTCCCTCACTGGGAACCACGAAGGTCTCACCCTTTAATAATTGAGGCGTAATGGTCTCGTACTGTCTCAAAGGATGGTCCGGAGACATAATTACATAATAAGGGTCCTCAACCAATGGAATCTCATTCTCCTTTCCGTTTGATTCTGCTGTAATGGCGCAGTCTATGACATCCTTGGAGAACCAGTCCTTCATGATTTCATAATTAAGCGCGTCGTTCATATACAGTTCTACATAAGGATACTGTTTTCTGAATTCCATAATAATCTGGGGCATCCATTTTACTGCCACACTTGTGATGACTCCTATCCGGATTCTGCCATGATGGATTTTCTCCTCGCCTGCCATAATCCTTATAGCTTCCTCCTTCTCTGCAAGCTCCTTTGCCAGAGGATAGATTCGTTCCCCCTCCTCCGTAAGGGACACTCCGCTTCTCCCTCTGTATAAAAGCTTGATCCCCAGTTCCTCTTCCATAGAAGAGATCATGTGGCTGGCCGCTGTCTGTGAGTAGCTTAACTGAGCGGCTGCCTTTGATAAATTACCTGTTTCAACCGCGCGCACGAATAATATATACTTATTAACATCCATTTTTTCTTCCTCTTTATCTTAGCTGTTATGGTCATATTATACATGAAAATTATTCATGATACCATTGATAATTTAGTATTATATATCATTAATTATTCATGATACTATTGGTTAGTATTTTAATCAAGAGCCGGAGGGACTAAATGAAAATTGCAATTCTTGGGGCCGGCGCCATGGGAAGCCTTTATGCCAGCTACCTTGCCCCTATTCATGATGTTACATTATTAGACAGTTATAAACCGCAGGTTGATAAGATAAATTCTGACGGAATTACAAAGATCGGAAAAGACCAGTCTGAGACCAGCTTTTCCGTGAAGGCAGTCTTAAGTGGCACAGATATTGGATTTCAGGACCTTTTAATTGTCTTTGTAAAGGGAATCCATACATACGATGCCATGAAAGAAAATACGGGGCTCTTAGGACCCCACACCATTGTTATGACACTGCAAAACGGAGCAGGCAATAACCGGGATATTGCACAGTTCGTTCCAAAGGAACGGATTATCGTAGGAACCAGCAGCCATAACAGCGTTTCCATGGGACTTGGTAAGTTCTACCATTCCGGGTGCGGCCCCACAAATATCGGCCCTGACTATCCTTGTGAATCTTCCCTGAGAGATGTAAAAAAAGCCGCCGCTGCCTTGGAGGAAAGCGGCTTAAACGTAAATATTATGGAAGACATCCAAAAAGTGTTATGGCAAAAGCTTATGGTCAATTGCGGAATCAATGCACTGAGCACATTGATGCAGTGCCGGATCGGAGAAATTTATACCAATCCATATCTTTGGGATTTGTGTAAAAAAATCGTTTACGAATGCGTGATGGTGGCAGAGGCAGACGGCACCTATTTTGACCGCAGGGATGCCCTTAAGATCGTCCAGAGCGTATGCGAAAATGATGCCGAAGGATATGCAAGCATGTATCAGGACCGCCAGAATAAACGGATCACAGAAATTGACCGGATTAATGGAGTCGTGGCAAAGCTTGGAGATGAATATAGCATTAATACTCCATGCAACCATATGCTGGTAACTCAGATTCACGGAATGGAAGGGATGTATTCCAATCAATAAAAACATGATGTCCACTTATTATATAAAAAACAGGCCGGAGCTCACTCACAGTGGCTCCGGCTTATGTATTACTTATTGTTTTTTCTTATAGAGAATGGTGGGCTCCATCACAAAATGGTGGATTCTTGGTCATCTTACATCCGCATAGATGGACAGTCTCTGTCTTTTCAGCGGTAAATGGAAGCGGGCTAAAATCAGTCCCCTGATGAGATCCATCGCAGAACGGCTGACTTCCACTTCTTCCACAGGAACACCAATAATATGTTTTGCCTTCTTCTACATCTACAGAATAAGGAAATTTCTGTGCAATCACTGGTTCACTCATTGTAATTATCTCCTTTCATTTTCTGTATCCAGCGTACACCTCTTGATAAAAAAAATCAATTATTTTCCATCCTCATTTTTTCCCCATGAGAAAGCTGATAATAAGTATGATAAATACGGTTGCAGTAATTGCGGCATACATATAATCCTTTTCTTTTAGAAATGTCACAATCGATACTCCCACCCTTAAAACGGGAGTGAGAATCAGAAGAAATAATCCGCTTAACATGACGGCATAGGGTTTTAAAGTCCCCAGTCCCCGGAGAATTTCAAATACTGAGGTAGGAAAACTTTCCCCCGGATATCCACTGTTTCCTGTCAACAGAAACAGCACCAGGCCAAGACAAGTGATTGCCCCGCTTAAGGCCACTCCAGCTCTTAATGTCTTACTAATTATGATTTCCGTATCTTCAATCCCATTCTTATCCACTGCATTCTTACTCATAGTCTTATGCCTTTCATGATCATTTCAATGGATACATACAGCAAAACCGGAATAAAGACCAGCCGCAGGGTCCTGCTTTTCAGCCTCTGCATAAGCTTTGTTCCCACTGCTGCACCCAAAAGAACTCCAAGAGCAACCGGTGCCGCGATCTTAGGATCAATATTTCCTCTGGTCAAATATATCCCGGCACTGGCGGCTGCTGTTACTCCTATCATAAAATTACTGGTTGCTGTGGATACCTTCATGGGAAGCTTCATAAAGGAATCCATTGCCATCACCTTGAAGATTCCGCTTCCAATCCCCAAAAGCCCCGATATCACACCGGCAGCATACATCATGCCAAAACCACCGTAAACTCCGGTCACATGGTAATCCACCTGCCGGGAAAGGGCCCGGTCCCAATAGCTTCCATTTAATTTCAGCTTATCCGCCAACGGATTGATAGGAAATTCCTGTGGAAGCTCCTGATTTCTCTTTTTGAACATATTCCCTGCCGAATACAGCAAAAGGAATCCAAAGATTAAGTATAAGTACCTGGTACTGACTACCCCTGCAAGAAATGCTCCGGTCAACGCTCCTATGGTAGTTGCAATCTCCAGAAACATCCCCGCACGTACATTGGTAATCTTATCCTTTAAGTAAGCAATGGCGGAACCGCTGGAAGTTGCGATTACGGATACGATGCTGGCCCCAATGGCATACTTAATATCAATGCCAAGTAAAAGCGTAAGGGCCGGAGTGATGATGATACCTCCTCCCAGCCCCAAAAGAGAACCTATAAAGCCTGCAAATACTGATATGAGCAATATTATTGCTGTTATAGAAATCATGATATAGCCACCTTTTATCTTAATTGTAAGTCCACTGAAAATGTAAATTTATCGCTTCTAATGACAGATACACGAAACTCAATGGGCCTGCCCTTCCTGTCATAAGTAATCCGCTTAATTAAAAACGCTGACAGCCCTTCCGGCACCTCTAACAGTTCTGAGATAGCTGGATCGGTGATACAGGTCTCAAGATATTCCTTTGCTCTTTGTATCCCATGCCCATAAGTATGTTCCAGCAAATCGTAAATCGAAAGACGTTCCACATCATAGGACTCAATGTCGGGGACAAGATCTGCTGGCAGATAAGAGTTTTCAATAATGACAGGCACTCCATCCATCTTACGGATACGGGTGATCTGCTTTATGTGCTGGTCACCCGAAAGTGCAAGTGCCCTCTGCGCCTCAACATCCTGGCTCTCCTTAATTCCTAACAGCACGGAATCTTTATTTAGTTCTTCATGATCTCTTCCAAAGCTGTAAAACTTAAACAGGCTCTGTTCAATCTTTGGGTGATTTACATAGGAGCCTTTTCCTTTTTCTGTTGCAATGAGGCCCTCGCTCTGAAGTTTTTTTACGGCATTCCTTACCGTTGCCCTGGTCACTCCAAATTCCTTCACCAGTTCATTTTCTGAAGGAATGGACTCACCTGGAAGGTACTCCTTTATAAGGATCCTTTCCCGAAGCTTCTGATATATCTGGATATAATAAGGAAATCCGCTGTCTTTTTCAACCATCATTCGCCTCCTGTTTACTTGTGTATACAAGTAATTATAGCACGGGATTTTCTCCCGTCAAGAGCTTTTACCCGTTTTCTTCGTCATGGTTGAAAGGATCCTATTTCAATGACATTTCCCTCAGGATCAGCAATGTAGCAGGTGCGCTGCCCCCAAGGCTCTGTTGCAGGCTCCATTACCGGAATTGCTCCCTTTTTCGTTACCTCCGAAAATGCCAGATCAACTTCTGCATAATTTTCTACCCCAAGAGCGATCTCATAATGACCATTGATCCTATCTGCATAATCAAAGGTTTTACCAGTCATGGCTTCAAAATCTTTTCTGCCATACAATAAAAACAAGGTACCATCCTTTTCAAGATATACATTACTGGTATCTTCCTCTTCTTTTATCTCAAATCCCAGCACATCCCTGTAAAATCGAATCATAGTTCCCATATCTTTTACGAAGATTCCAAATCCTTCCAGCTTTAGTTTCATCATTTCTACCTCCTTGTATTTGTCTTATTCCTTTGTAAAACCCATTATACAATATCAATCAGGACAACTGTATGTCATGTTCCTTTTCTTCCTTAAGCGCGTCATATATATCCTGTCCGACAAGACTTCTTTTATGTACCGCTCATATCTTTCCCATATACAAAAAGAGACGCCCTAAGACGTCTCTTTGCTGTAATTAATACTTTCCTAACTTCATATGTCCGGCAAGCTCTGTTTTACATCTCTGCTTGATTACCCATGCTTCATCCTTTGCCTGAGTAAATGCAGATACGCATTTAGGATCAAGATTATCCTCGATTCCCTCTTTGCTCAAAGCAATAATTTTTTCTGCCAATGTAATGACTTCCATATGGATGGCATTGGTACGGTCAGAGCGGTAAATCTTTTCTGCATCTTCCTCGTTGATCAGTTCAAACTTGTCTGCACCTACCATACATTTAGGACATTTCTCCGGAGCAGTTTCTCCTTCATAAACATAACCGCATACTGTACATCTGAATAACTTCATAAAAACATGCCTCCTTAATTGAAAAATATTGATCATCTTACGATCAATATTAGTATCACTTACAACGAGACATTTGTCAATCTCTGACAGAAACTTTTTTTCTATAATTTTCCTCTATTATTCGAACATATATTCGAATATAATAAAAACAGAGGTGGTCATATGGATAACGTAATCTTTCACATTGATGTAAATTCGGCATTTTTAAGCTGGGAGGCCGTGTACCGGCTTCATCATCTTGGCGGAAAGCTGGATTTGCGGGAAATACCATCCGCTGTCTGCGGAGATACAGAAAAGAGACACGGCATCATTCTGGCAAAAAGCATACCAGCAAAAAAATACAATATTAAAACCGGGGAGGCGGTTTGGGAAGCGCTTAGAAAATGTCCTGACCTCACTATGGTTCCTCCTAATTATAACCTGTATCAAAAATCTTCAGAAGCCTTTCTCCTTCTTTTGAAGCAGTACTCTCCCATGGTGGAACAGTACTCCATTGATGAGGCCTTTGTTGATATGACTGGCACGGATTCCTTGTTTGGAACACCGGAGGAAGCTGCTGAGGATATGAAGGAACGGATTTACAGGGAATTGGGATTTACCGTAAATATCGGAGTTTCCAATAACAAAATTCTGGCTAAGATGGCATCGGATTTTAAAAAGCCTTATCGGGTGCATACACTATGGAAGCATGAAATCCAGACTAAGATGTGGCCCTTATCCGTGTCAGAACTGTTTTTCGTTGGCAGGGCTACCTTTTCAAAGCTTCACAATCTGGGAATCAAGACCATTGGAGAGCTGGCTCAGACAGACCCTGCCATCCTTAAAAATCATTTCGGTAAGCACGGAGAAGTTATCTGGTCCTTTGCCAATGGAATCGACTTTTCCGCCGTGGAACCAGTCCCTCCTCCTAACAAGGGATACGGAAACAGCACTACCATTTCCTTTGATGTCACCGATTCCAATACGGCCAAATTAGTCCTTTTATCTCTGGCAGAAACCTTATCCGCAAGGCTGAGGGAGGATGGGGTAAAAATCGGCGTTGTATCCGTAGGAATTAAGAATTACAACTTCGAATATCTGGGACACCAGAAGACCCTTTCTGCTCCCACCAATATAACAAAGGAAATTTTTGAAGCTTCCTGCCAGATCTTTGATGAAATGTGGGATAAGGTCCCCATACGCCACTTAGGCATTCACACCAGCCGGGTAACCAGCGAATCCAACCGTCAGCTAAACATATTTGATACAACGGATTATGAAAAGCTGGAACGGCTGGACAAAGCCATTGACGAGATCAGAAAACGTTTCGGCTCAGACAGCATCAAAAGAGCCAGTTTCGTACAAACCAGGTCTATTGACCACATGAGCGGAGGAATCAGCCGGGAGAAAAGAACCGTGAATTATAACAATGAAATCATTATGTAAGAGGTCAGATATATGGGTAAATTCGGGATCGGAACCAATGTAAAAAATATTGACAGCGGTGCAGTTCGGGGAAAGCTGTATCACATCGCCTGCAAAGCATGGTTTACTTCTACCTGCAGCCCTATCCCCTTAAGCTTTAAATTCGAAGGTGAGGACGGAATGATACAGACAGTCTCTTCTTTAAATATCAAGTGTACCGAAGATAAAAATTATTCCGGCATCCCGTCAAAGGAATACGATTGCGAAGCCGTAATCGGGGGCATCTTATGCAGATTTAAACTGATTTTTTATATGGAAGCCTGCAAATGGGTCATGGTGATTTAGCCCCTGTAGGAAAACAGCCCCTTGAACCTGAAATCTTTCCAGGTCCAGAGGGCTGTTCTTTTAAATACTATACTTTTAACTCCGGTAGTCCCGCAATGGATGTGAGCAGGGACATAATACCGGCAAGGGCGGCTGTGGAGCCCACCAGAGCCCAGTCAACACCTGACATCAACGCGGTTGTTCCAATAGCGGCTACGGCTGTCTGAGCCATTGTCTTAATCGCCCGGATTCCCGCAGCCCTGATCCATTTCTTCCAATATTCCTTGTCCATTTACTTGTCCTCCTTCTCTCTCTATATTTTATGCTCTAATATAAAATATGCCATAGATCAGTCGACTAGCACCTAGGAATGATTAAAATGTCTGATTATTTATGCTCTTTCCATTGACATTCTGTAAAAGCAATTTCAGTAAAGACGGCTTTAAAGGTGGAATGCTCCGGACTGCATGCGTAGATACCAAGCTGGATCTCATTATCACCTTCAAACAGATGGGCGATGCGCATCTGCTTATAATTCACTCCATCGTAGGAATTCTCAATGCAAAAATCCTGTTTTCTCCTGCTCAGCCGGTAATACATATACTTCTGAGATGCAGGAATATCTGTGGTTGCCCAATCGGAATATCCCAGATTTGTAACAACGCTTCCCAATCGCTGAAATGTTTCATTTTCATATTCAATGGAAGCCTTAATCCAGTTCTCGCTGTTTTGATATACAATGACACCACATTGGTCAAACCGATACTGACTGTCAAATTCAGTTCTCACTAAAAATGAAAAATACTGCTCATTGGTTTTTATCAATAAACCAGGTGCATTATCATTTTGAAAACCATAATACGTTCTTTGCCAGAAATCAGTTCCTGGCTCCGTATCAATTACAATTTCAGTCTCCTTAATTGTGTAGTTCTTTGGCTCGTTAATCCAAAAAAGAGCTTCTTTTTCAAATTTCAAATCCATATGTACGCCCCCCCTAAAATCGTAGTTTCTTTATTCACACAGATTTTATTATATTATTAAACTATATCTTCTAAAGCTCCAGGGATAATTCCATTCCAGGCCCCCGTTTCTCATTCGGCCGGGTGGAAAATCCCAGTTTTTGATAGAACGCCTCTTTTCCTTTGGCTGCAAAGAGTCCCAGGGTCAGATGTGTTTCTGGAATTCCGTGCTCTTTTGCATAAGCAATCAATCGTTCCATAATGGCTTTTCCAATGCCTTTTCCCTGATATGAGGGAAGAATGACAAGATCCTGGACATAACAGATACATACTCCATCGCCTACAAGTCGTCCCATACCAATCACCTGGCCTTCATCCATCACTGCAATTGTAAGCAGAGAGTTTTTCAATGCCTCTTCTCCCTGTTTCTCAGACAGTTTTCCCCAGCCAGCTGATACCCTTAGTCTGTTAAAATCTTTTTCCGTCAGAGTATTTTCCTTTATTTCGTATGTCATCGTCAGCTCCTTTATAAATTCTTTCTCATTTTATCACAAGTTAATATCATCCCATTTTCCTCAATATCAAAAGTTTCTAATTTATGAAAGCCATGAGAAAGATAAAATTTGATTGCCCGGCTATTGGATGATAAAACTTCCAGAATACAATATTTACACCCCATCATGATCATCTCTCTTTCAATCTTTTCAAAAAACCAGTGGCCAATGCCAAGACCAATGTATTGGGGCAGCAAGTAAAACGCATGCCATTGTGCAAAGCGATCATTTCCATCATAAGCAGTGCCAAACACAGTACTTCCAATAATTAATCCAGCGGATTCTGCAATAAGACAGGTGTCACCCGCCTTCACACTCTCCTGCAAAATCGGCACCCAGTGATCCGTTTTTAATGAAGATAGATAGTTTTCATCCATAAGCCCCCTGTAAGCGGAAACATAACTAACTGCAATCTGCGCGCTGACCTTTTCTATATCCTCCAAAGCAGGCATCCGGTATTTTATGTCCATTTTCTCCCTCCAAAAATGCAATTATTCCCTAGACCTTTTCTCTAACATTTGTTTAAGAATCATTATAACAACATTTCCGTCAATTTGTAATACAGCCTGTACCCACAAGAAAGATAGAGATTCATAGCCGGACTGTTGCTTTCCAGCATAAACAAAGTGGCTGCAAGTCCAATGAGTCTGCCATTGTCAAATTCATTTTCTCTCAATCAGCCATTCTTTCGCCTTTTCCAAGTCATCCATGCAGGTCATGGCAAATCTGGTATCAGTCTGTCTTTTTTTCACATAGCTCTTCATTTTTGATGTTAATCCCACAAATACCACTTTACGGAGTGGCTTCTCTAAATCAGCCAGGCTCCCAACAATCATATCTAATAGTTCGTTGTCAACCTCTGACTCATCTAATATAACAACAATAAAAGAGCTGGTAGATGGCCTTCCGATTACCAATAAATCCTGATGAAACTTTTGCTTTAACAGCTCCTTTTCGCCATAGAGCGCATCCAGATGCTCACACCAAATTTCTCCGCCACGATAAAAAAGAGAGAATGATTTCTTCTTTAAACCAAGTTCGTATTTTTCCATTGATTCATCTCCTGACTCTCTTTTTCTACTGGTCTCTTTTCTTTCTCCAGCTCTGCAGTTCAATAATATTGCCTTCCGGATCTCTTGCATAAACAAGAACTGCTTCCACACCGTCAGGATAATCTGCTGTAATTACCTCTCCCAGAGTTCCTCCCCCTGCGCGGATAATTTCGGACAAGGTCATTTCCACATCATCCACTTCAAATGCAAGATGGCCAAACCCGGGACGATTGATTTCTGGAGCCACAGACTCCTTGAGTGTATCATAAGAAAATATCTCAAGGGTAGGGTGGTCATCCCCATAACCAGGTAACAGCAGATGTTCTCCCTTGATATGGGAATCCTTCAAATTAGTGAGCCGGTCCACCCAATCCCCTTTTAAGTCTCTTTTCTCGTCAATGCTCCGGCAATGGAGAACTTCTTTATAAAATGCAATCAGTTTGTCCGTGTCTTTTGCTATTAAATTAGTATGTACATATCGAAACATATTCCGTTCCTTTCACTATGGTATTTAAGTCTCTCGTAACCGAAACATGGAGAACTCATTTAATGATGGCTTATGCCCCCCATCAAAGGAAAACTCGTCAAGTCCGCTCTGGCTGAAAAACCCTATTTCAAGTTTTCCCTCAAAATACTCTCCGTCTATTTCCTGTGATAAATGCCAGGCTATCTGTCTGGAAAAGCTATCCGGACCAACGCCCTTGCCGCCTATCGACAAATTCCCCTTTAGATTCGGATTTTCCTTAGCGACTAATACGGCAAGCTGGTACGCAGTAATAAAGCATCGTTCCCCATTATACTTTCCACTGCTGGAATTCCTTTCATTTTCCAGCAACGCCTTAACAATTGGTCGGATTTGAGTCCAATCTGACATAGTTTGACTCCTCTTCTATATTAAATTTTTGTTTATAGCCTTCATTGAGTGAGGTACTGAGATGATATTTTATATAATCAAGGAAATTTCGGACTTATTGAACAAGTTGAAGAGAGGTTGTTCCAAAGATATCTGGAATACAATCGTCATTTTGTGGGCATTTGTTATTAAATGGTTGTCTTAGGACCATTTTATCAACAAATATAGCAACTATCAATATTATATTTTAAATATATGATACTATGATAGATTCATCATTAATTCTTCGTTCCACCAAAGAGCGATAATTATATTAAAAAAGCGCCGGGCCGAAGCCAAGCGCTTAGTTATACAGTACTAACACTGTCCTTTTTTGTCAATGGAGCAGGAAAAAGCAGGAACTTCTGTGTCTTCCGTTTCATCAGGCAAATCTATATACTCACCAATATCAAATGTCTTTTCTCCATTATCCAGTATAAAAAATGGAATTCCAATCCTTCCAGAATCCTTGATTTCCTGAAAAATGGCATCATGATCGCGGTAAGCTAAAAATTCTTTCAAAGTAGCCGTGTCGCCTATGATATTCTTATATTCTAAATCAATATGATTAAGCGCAGTTAAACTCTTCTTGGCTTTCACGCAATCAGGACAAATCTCTGCTCCGTACATGGTTATCTTCATAGTTACCTCACATTCTGCATGTAGTAATATGCCAGTCTTTGTTAATGTTACCAATTTCATTATAAGCTTACTTATTTATTACGTCAATGTACTATATCAAATGTTTAATGATATTACATTGACTCTTTGCTTATTATGGCCGCTTCCGCTTATTATCATTAACTTTACATATTTTTAACTGCGCTTGATGACTCAAAAGAATCAATCATAGAATCCATCATATAGAGACTATGCATTTTTTCGGGCATATCATCTGGCAGGCACCACAATCCACACATTCAGTTTCATTAACTTTTCTTTTTCTTCCTGTCTCCTGGTAAATACAGTCAACAAGACAAACTCTCTGGCATTGTCCGCAGCCGATACATTGCTCACCATCAATTCTTCTGGACATGAAATACTCCCCAATTATATGGTTTGCTTACAGGACTCAACGGTAACTTCCAGTACCCTTGTTAAGAATGGGAACTTTTTGTACATCAAATCATAGTTCTCCCCTTCTTTTAAGAATCTGGCTGTTCCCTCTAAGACAAATCCAGTTCCCATGTGACGATATCCCATTACTTCTTTACTTCCAAGAGTAAGTGTAACCTTAGAATTCAGCTTAGTGTTCTCTTCTGTTTTAATCATTGCAGCAGCCGGTATTAAAACCTTATTGGAATCTACCAATTCTAAATAAGAATTCCATGTATTCGCCACGTGAGCTTCGTTATTTGCGCAGCTTACAATTGAAACTACACCTTCATGTTTTACTACCTCTAATAATTTTTCTGGAAACATCTGTTATATCCTCCTTTTATAGACTCATATTATCGTCGATATATATTATCTTTAATTATAATAATTCTATTACAGGAAAATGTCAACTCTTTTAATTAAAAAATATAAACCTTGAATTCACGGGACTCTTCCATTATGATATTACTAATACTTGTAAGGAGAATGAAAGAATGAAATTTTCAGTCGGAGTTGAATATGCATTGCATTGTTTGCTTTATATGATAAATGTGGATAAAGATAAATCGGTAGGTATCAGAGATTTGGCGACCTTTCAGGGAATATCCGAAAGTTATTTATCAAAGGTCTATGCGAGATTAAGCAAAAACGGCCTAATCAAATCGGTACCAGGCGTAAAAGGCGGCTATGCCTTGGCCCGGGATCCAAAAGAGATTTCTTTCTGGGATGTGGTTGAGGCTGTAGAAGGAAATGAGTCATTCTTTCAATGTGCAGAAATCAGACAGAACAGTATACTTGTAGATAAAAATAATCTCCCGGATTCATACACCAAATGTCCTTGCCTGATCAAAGTCGTAATGAATGAAGCGGAAAACGAAATGAAAAAATACCTGGAGCAAAAAACGTTGGCATGGCTGCATGAAGAGGTTTATTCAAATATTTTAACGAAAGAAGCAAAAGAAGCTACTAATTTGTGGTTCAATAAAGAATAGCTCCAAATCGGGTATCGCCAACCTGCAAAAAATGCGCCAGCCCAAAGACTGGCGCATTTACATATTCTTTTTACCAATGCCGTATTACCATATAATAAGTGAATAAAAATAAACTTTAATTACTACATAATTAATACCTTAATCTATAATTTTTTCAAATAGTAAGCTATCAGTCCAACCTTCTGCAGTCATAATATACTGAGTAAACTTACCCACAAATTGAAAACCATTTTTAATCAAAACTATCTGAGAACCTATATTTTGAGGAGAAGTTCCTGCCTCAATTCTATGCAAATTGTGTACCTTTTTGGCATTACTAATAATTATTTTTGCAGCTGCAGTTGCATATCCTTTTCCTTGATGTTTTTCACCAATACGATATCCTAACTCAGCTTTATTTAAAGGCCCTTTTATAACATCCGTAAGATTTATTCTGCCAACAACTTCAGCCCGTTCATTCGTTATTAAATACATAAAATGAACACCCAATTCTTGTTCTTTAACTAAATCTTTTACAATCTCTTCAAACGATACGTAATTGTAATAAGCTTCACTACGGGATAAACCAATAGCTTCAAAGTAAAGACGATTTTCTACCTCGAAATCAAATAATTTATTTGCATCATCTAAAGATAATAGTTTAACTGAAATATTTTCCAATGGGTACCTCCAATAATCTTTTCAATATTGCTCTATTGACCACAAGTAACATTATAATCCACCAGCTTTTATATATCGCAAATAAAGCGAGTAGATGGTGTTAACTAGAATAAAATAATATTAAACATTTTCCCTTACAGTATGTATATCAATTTTTATCTACTCTATTATATAATATAGTAAACCCTAATAACTATCAATATTAAGTTTTTATATATTCTAGTAGATAGAATCTCAGTTTTATAGATTTGCCACAATAAAAAACTAACATCATAAACTGATAGTTATTATAATTTTTACATATTCAATTTAATAGACTTCGCATTATGGTCATAATAAGAAAATCATTACATTAAATATTATAGAGGTCTAAATCATATTCCATTCTTTTAGCTGTCGTAATCGCAATTTCTTTTCCAACAAGTCTATGAAGAAGATAAAAAGACATATCGATTCCAGCTGAAATACCGCCAGATGTGATTATATTATTTTCATCAACATATTTAACTCCTCGCTGAACCTTTATTTCTTTGTACTCACTTTCTAGTCTATCTATATCCATCCAGTGTGTGGTTGCTCTTTTCCCATCTAATAATCCAGCCTCAGCCAATAAAAATGATCCTGTACACACTGATGCGAGAATATCACATTCCCCCGCTCTGGTCTTAATCCATTTTATAAGGATTTCATTATGAATTTCTATTTCCTCTGCTCCATACCCACCGGGTACAATTAAAATATCAAAATGAGGGCTATTATTAAAATCAAAATCGGGCTGAACTTTCAGACCATTTCGCGCGCTGATTAAATCTGTTGTTTGGGCAACGGTCTTTACTGTAAAAGGCTTCTGTTGATAATTTGCATATGAAGCAATTGAAAAAACTTCAAATGGACCGGCAAAATCCAGAACTTCAACTTCATTAAAAAGAAGTATACCAACGTTCCAATGCTTTTTCATATTTATTCCTCCAATCTCAATAGCTAGTAGTTTTCATTTGATTTATTGGATTCGCATTATGCTCATAATCTATCGTTCCATAGCTCATATGACGGGTGATACAATTCAGTTGGTTCATAATAATTATCTCCAATATATTGAAACCCCAACTTTGACAAAAGCATTTTCGATCCTTCATTTTGTGGATGGTGTCCCGCATACAACTTAACTGCTTTTAAAGTATCAAAACTGTAGTCAATGACGGCTCTCGCTGCTTCGGAAGCATATCCCATTCCCCAGAATTTCTTGCGCAGATGAAATCCAATTTCATAGCAACGTGGCTCAGAATCGAAAGGCCGAATACCGCAGCAACCAATCAGTTCATCTGTTGAAAGCTCGAAAATAGGCCAGTATTGTATCTGAAACAGTTTATCATTATTAATTTCTGTTTCCAAGCGGTGAAGGATATCTTGGTTTGAAAATATACCGGTAGCACAAATAAATCTTGTAACTTCTTTATCTCCCCATAACAGAGTCGCCAAATTCAAATCGGAATCATCCCATTTTGAGAAAGCAATCCGTTTTGTTTTCATAAATACTTCTCTCATTTTAAATGCCCCTTTATATAAATAATCTTAATGAGTAGAATACCAGAATACTTACTAAGTATCAATATTAAGTTTTCAAGGTACTGTAGTCCGTTAATTTCTGACCATATCACAAGAGCTGATGCATATCTCCGCTATCAGTGCTTATAAAATTCCACCATTTTCCATTCACATATTCTTCACAGGTCGTACAAAGTTTATTTACAACTTCTACAAACTTTTTTCATATCTCTCCTCTATACTTAAAACATAAACAAGAGCAACCCCAAAACTTGTTTGAACAAAAAACTTTTTTTCATAACTCGCCGGTGAAACCCACATTTCACCGGCTCCTCCCTTTTTATGGGGCATTTCTTACTACTTCCTCCATTTCCCATCCTTCCAAAATCAATAGTACTTACAGCTTTTACGCCTCTCAGACCGAAAAAGGGGTAAAATATAGGGAAATGACCGTTGCAAAGATACTCGTTCTATTATAGAATAGGAGACGTGCCTAAAGCATACGCAAATCTGGAGGATATATTACATGAAGAAAAACGCAATCGTAGGACAGTCCGGCGGCCCTACCGCTGTGATCAATGCAAGTCTTTACGGGATAATTAAAGAAGGAATGGCTCACGATGAAATCGACAGAGTTTACGGCATGATTAACGGCATTGAAGGCTTTATGTCCGGGAATTATATGGATTTATCAAATGACTTGACCGCAGAGGAACTAGAGCTGCTTAAATTAACACCTGCTGCTTATTTGGGCTCATGCCGCTATAAGCTTCCGGATGATCTCTCTTCTCCATTTTATCCGGCTCTGTTTGAAAAGTTCCGGGTTATGGACATCGGATATTTCTTTTATATCGGCGGAAATGATTCCATGGATACGGTGAGCAAACTTTCCCGCTATGCAGCCCATCACCAAAGCGACATCCGCTTTATCGGAATCCCAAAAACCATTGATAACGACCTGGTTCTCACAGACCACACTCCTGGATACGGCAGTGCGGCCAAATATGTGGCAGATACCGTTCGTGAAATTGTTTTGGACGCTTCCGTTTACCAGCAGAAGTCCGTTACCATCATAGAACTGATGGGGCGCCATGCTGGATGGCTTACTGCAGCCAGTGCCATGGCAAGAAAGTTTGAAGGTGACAACCCTGTACTTATCTACCTCCCTGAATCAGATTTTGATTTTGAACAGTTTACATCTGACGTAGATTCTGCTCTACAAAAGAAAAATTCAATTATTATCTGTGTATCAGAAGGGCTCTCCGATTCCAACGGCAAATTCATTTGTGAATACGCAGATGAAGCCCGTTTGGATACCTTCGGCCACAAAATGCTCACAGGAAGCGGTAAGATGCTGGAAAACTATGTTAGGGACCGTTTTGGGGTAAAGGTACGTTCCATAGAGCTGAATGTCAGCCAAAGATGCAGCGGAATGCTGGCTTCTGCTGTTGATATAGAAGAATCTGTTGAGGCAGGTGTCAAAGGAGTAAAAACTGCATTAGACGGCATAACAGGAATGATGATCGCTTTTAAGCGCACTGCTGATTCCCCTTATACCATGGAATGCGTTACCGTAGACGTAAACGAAGTATGTAACAAGGAAAAACTATTTCCAAATGAATGGATTAGTAAAAATGGTACTGATGTTACAGACGATTTTTTAACCTATGCACTCCCTCTTATTCAGGGTGAGCCTGAGAGAAAGATGGAAGGCGGCCGTCCGGTCTATCTATATAGAAAATAAAATAGTAACGTATTTAAAAAAGGATAGCTTTCGGGCTATCCTTTTTTCGGTTTCACTCCCAGCGGGAAATAAAACAATTTTTGTTTATTTGTAATATATTATTGCATTTTTTTACAACATGTCTCATATATTTTATATAAGACCAATTCTATATTAAAAAGCACTTATGGGAGAAAGTGAACGATGAACGAAGAATATTTTTTAGACCGCATTCCCTGCGGCTTACTGAAGCTAAAAGCCCAGGAGCCTTTTTCAATTTTCTATTGTAACCAGACGGTCAGGGACTGGTTCTGTCTGCACGCATGTTTAAAAGATCTTGTCTGCGAAGCGGATTACGAAGCAATTGTAAAAGAAATACAAAGCCACCTTAAAACTACGATTAATCGGTTTGTTTTGGAATTCAGAGCCAGAAATACAGAGACATGCATCTGGCTTTCCATGGATGCCAATTACATCTCAGAGGATGGATTTTTATACTGTTGTGTTACCGACATAACAGACATTAAAAAGTCCCAGGAGCGGCTGCGGCTCAGAGAAGAACAATATCGCCTTGCAACTCAGCATTCCAGTTGTCTTGTCAGCATCTACGATATTTCTTCCAGAAGCATTTCTCCCACCCCGGAATTTTCCAGGAATTTTCCATTCCCTTATACCCAGTCTCTATCTCCTGAATCTCTTATTGAAAATGACATCGTACATAAAGAAAGCATTGAGGATTTTCTACAGTTCTTTCAAACGATGGAAGACGGAGCTGCGGAAGGAAAATGCATTGTACGCTTAAAAACAGGAGGGGATTACCGCTGGTTCTCCACCCGCTATTCACTTGTGTATGGGGAATCAAAGTCTCCTATTCGCAGCATTATATCCTATCAGGATATCACGGATGAATATGAGAAAGAACTGGCCTATCAACGATGGATGGAATACATGGAGGAGCAGAAAAGAAACTGTATCGGCTACTATGAATACAATATAAAGTTTGACCTGTTTGAGGAAATTATCGGAGAGTTGAAATGCAATATGCCGGATTACGCCTCCAATACGTTTTCTGAGATCATGGGATACGTAGCGGAACATTTTATTTACGAAGAGGACAAGGAAGCGTATCTGAAATTTTTCAACAAAGACCAGCTGCTTCATCATTATTATAGAGGGAACCGCTCTCTCCAAATGGAGCACCGGAGAGTAAAGCCAGACGGCAGAATCTTCTGGGCCAATGCCACTGTACAGATCGTCTGTGATCCTTATAATGATTCCATTAAGGCATTTATCCTGATCAAGGATATTGATGACTCCAAACGGGAAGCCATCTCCTTGCAGGAACTTTCAGAGCTTGATTCCCTTACAGGGCTGTTAAATCGGGCAACTGCCATAAGGTCCATACGCCATATACTGAAAAGCTGCCCTACTCATCATATTCTCATTATGCTGGATATAGACCGTTTCAAGCAATTAAATGACAGCTATGGGCATCAGTTTGGTGATAAGGCCCTTCATAGAGCGGCTTCCAGATTAAAGTCCGCGTTAAGACGAGAGGATATATTCGGACGCATGGGTGGAGATGAATTCATTATATTGTTAAAGGATGTATCATACAGCATTGACTTATATACGAAACTGGAAAATCTCTGTAATTTAATAACAAGTGCCTTGGAACCGGAAATTCATATATCGGGAAGCCTTGGAACTGCCGCATTTCCAGAGGATGGAACCTGTTTCGAAGAATTGTATGAAAAAGCGGATATCGCTCTATATCACGCAAAAAAACACGGCCGCAATCAATATACGGTTTATGAACCTGGTATGAATATGAAAGAGTGCTGAAAACAGTAGTTTTCAGCACTCTTATGTTTTGGAGCATTTCATGCAGAAGAAGGGACTTGAACCCTCAAGGTATTGCTACCACACGGACCTGAACCGTGCGCGTCTGCCAATTCCGCCACTTCTGCTCATCAATTGTATAAATTGGATAACCAATTCGTACAATTATATTACTATACTTCCAGCAATTAATCAAGCACTTTTTTATATTTTTAAATGCTCTCTTATGCGGATAAAAAAAGAACCCTTTGTTAAGGATTCTTTTTATTAATGCGGGAGATGGGACTTGAACCCACACGATCATACAACCACAAGATCCTTAGTCTTGCCTGTCTGCCAATTCCAGCACTCCCGCACGTCATTTTATAAAACCAAACAGCCATGACATTCTGTAAGGTTTCATGCAGAAGAAGGGACTTGAACCCTCAAGGTATTGCTACCACACGGACCTGAACCGTGCGCGTCTGCCAATTCCGCCACTTCTGCATTTCGTTGTTATCTCTCGCAACAACAATAGCTATTATAGTATACAAGCACTATTATGTCAATATCTTTTTTCCAATTTTTTTCAAATTGTTTTTTGTATATATTTTTCAAAAAACATTGACAATAATCAAAAAGGATGATAAGATTACTTTCGTTGCGCGGGAGTGCTGGAATTGGCAGACAGGCAAGACTAAGGATCTTGTGGTTGTATGATCGTGTGGGTTCAAGTCCCATCTCCCGCATTTTTATTTTTTTATTGACATATCTCTATTTTGAGGTATAATAATAAAGTATTCCTCGATAGCTCAGTCGGTAGAGCAAACGGCTGTTAACCGTTGGGTCGTAGGTTCAAGTCCTACTCGGGGAGTTTTAAATCACACCTTTGGTGTGATTTTTTATTTTATAAAAGAGCTGCTGTAAAAGAAACTTTGGTGTCGACGACACCATTATTTCTTGTTACAGCAGCTCTTTATAATTTATGACGATTGGCATATTTTCTATTAATATTGAATAATATTAAACGTACATACCTAACAAGGTAGTACTTAGGTGTTTGCGAGCACCCGTATTATTGGGCGGAAGGTCTCTATCTCCTGTAGATCTTCCGCTTCTTTTCATATTAGCATCCACAATCATCATCATTATCATCATTATTATTATCCCATCTGCATCCGCAATGGCGAAAACCATCCCAATAGCCTCTCCAGTAAGCTCTTCTTCTCTCTTCCTCGCAATCATCATTTGATCCATTGCAATCATTGTTCCAGTTGTTACCGCAACGACGATTCCAATTGTTGTTACAAGAACCCCAAAAACAGCCCATACAGTACACCTCTTTTCTAATATTTATACCTTATTGTATGAGAAGTACAGACAAGATGTGAGCCCACACCTTCCAGGCTCTAAATTACAAGGAAATGAATTCTATTTTTCATTAACTGCTTTCATCCTTCTTCATATATTATTAATATAAATAACAAAAAAGGATGTAATAATATGCCTCCATTCCCCCCTAATAATAATTTCGGCGGTCCCATGCCAATGGGCCCACCTCCTTCCAGACCACCACAGAAACCGGCGCAGATGCGCTCAGGAACCAGAATGGTAGATGCAGGTTCTATTCGTTACTGTATTGGTCGTTTTACCTATATCTGGATGCGCAATGGTCAGGAATTCTGGTTCTTCCCCATTCAAGTTTGGCGTAACAGTGTTTCTGGCTTCCGTTGGGACAGAAGATTTGGCTGGTCATATGCCGGAATTTCCTTAAACCGGATTGATATGTTTACCTGCTCCCGTTAAGAAAGAAGCAAAGGTCCATAAAGGATTATTTGGCAACTCTTGCTCTTCTCTGCAACTAACATTCCTTTTCAGGTAAATGTTAATTCCAGGGAGGAGCATTTTGCTTGATATTAATCCTATCTTTCACAGTAAAAAATGGTTCAATGTCCTGGCATTAAGACTGCATACTGGCTCCTCCGTCTACATGAAGAACCTGACCTGTCACATAAGAAGAATCATTGCTTGCCAGATAAACATAGGTTGGGGCAAGCTCCACTGGCTGCCCGGCTCTTCTCATTGGGGTATTAGATCCAAAGGTAGGGATACGATCTGCCGGCTGGCTCGCTGGCTGAAGAGGCGTCCAGATCGGACCAGGTGCAACTGCATTTACCCGAATTCCTTTTGATACCAGGGAACGGGCCATAGACCGGGTAAAGCTGACAATCGCTCCTTTCGTGCTGGAATAATCAATCATCTGATCATTTCCCGTGTAGGCCAGGACAGAAGCTGTGCTGATTATGGTACTACCCTTTGTAAGATAAGGCACGGCAAACTTCGTCATCATAAAGATTCCAAAGAAGTTTACTTCAAATGTAAATAGCATCTGTTCTATAGGTATATTCTCAATACCATTTTGGGGAAACTGGACTCCCGCATTATTAACCAGAATATCCAGACCTCCCAAAGCGGAAACAGTTTTTTCTATGGAGCTCCTGCAAAACGATTCATCCCTGATATCTCCTGATATCAAAAGACATTTTCGGCCTTGAGCTTCGATATAGGCTTTTGTTATTTGTGCATCTTCGTGTTCATCATAATAAACAATACAAACATCAGCTCCTTCTTTTGCAAATGCAATGGATACCGCTCTTCCTATTCCACTGTCCCCGCCAGTAACTAAAGCCACTTTGTCCATAAGCTTTCCTGTGCCAATATAATTCGGATCATCAAATACCGGGGGAGGATCCATAAGAGTTTCTAATCCCGGCTGCGCCGGCTGGTGCTGGGGAGGAAACTGAATGGGGACTTGCTGACAAACTTCCTCATAACCTAAATATGGATAGAATTCAGACAAAACTTCTCTCCTATCTAACTAATTTCTTTTATTATTTATATATTGATAAATCCATTGTGCGGTTACTGTTTTTCAAAAAAGTTTATCTGTATTATAATCATGGACTTAATTTTCTTTTTTCCAAACTTTAAAATAATTCTTTAGTGTTTAATTAAATTTTCGCAAATACCCTTTGACAAATCCCTTTGGATAAATTATAATGAAACAAATAAATAATGATACGTTGCCGCCGGGCAACAAAATGAACATTCAATTATCATGTCGTTAGGCCATAGAAGACATGAGATTTGGGTGTTTTTTTCATTTAAAGGAGGATATTAAAATGGCATGGATCTTTTTGTTTATTGCAGGAATTGTTGAGGTTGTATGGGCTACATTATTAAAGCTATCCGACGGTTTTAGTAAACCTATATTTACCGTTGGCACCATCGCAGGAATGATAATCAGTTTTTACTTTCTATCTCAGGCGACTAAAGTACTTCCCTTGGGTACTGCTTATGCAATCTGGACAGGAATCGGGGCCATTGGCGCAACCATTGTAGGAGTACTCATATTCAATGAGTCAATGACATTGGCGCGAGGCTGTTTCGTTATCATGTTAATTGTAGGTATTATAGGTCTTAAATTTACATCGGCACATTAGCTCTCAAAGATGCTCTGTTTTATATACAATAGAATACGGTGTTTAAGTTGATTCTCATAATATGAAATATTAAAGAATTATAGATTCTAAAAAAGACGATTGCCAAATTTCTGGCGTCGTCTTTTTAATTTACTCATTTAATAAAATAAATCTATAATTAAAATGATACATTTATTAATTTATATTACCACGAACTATTACATATCAATAAACCAATGCCTAAATCAATGACGATCTCATTTATCGAATATTTTTAAGATAACTTAACTAAATTTTTAACCAGAATCAAATCAGTCTGCTCCTCTTCTCCCATAAAAAAGGCATGAGAGCCAATTGGACAAAAGCCCATTCTTTCATAGAAAGCCAGTGCATCATGATTTTCTTCCCAGACTCCAAGCCAAACTTCCTTCTTATATTGAACTTTTGCAATCTCTATGGCTTTTTGAATTAATTGTTCTCCAAGTTTCTTTCTTTGATATTTTTTTCTGATATAAATCCGTTCAATTTCCAAAGTTTCATTACCCATCTTTTCTGTCTGAGAGTCCCCTGTATTTACTTTTAAGTATCCAGCCATTTCATTATTATAAAAAATGAAGTAAAATTCTGTACTTTTATCTTCAAGCTCTTTTATAAGTTTTTGTTTAGAAAATGCCTTTTCTATATATTCTTTTATGCTTTCCGGTGAATTTTGAGATTCAAACGTGTCTACGAATGTTTCAATACCTATTTCTCTCAGTTCCTCTGCATTCTCATAGTTGGCTTTTTTAATATATACTTTCATAACTTCTAATTACTCCTATTTAACTATTAATAGATTCTCTTTTTTCCGTTTTTAACATTCTTCCAATCTACTTCAATATTCTTTCTGGCTCTGTGTAATAGCTGATAAAAAATTTCTTTTTCTTCATCTGAAAATCCGGTCAAAACTACCTGATTTGAATGAGTGTTCTCCCTAATAATAAATGGATAAACATTAGAACCTTTAATCGTTGAATAGAGCTTTTTAATTTTTTTATTATCCTTATCACTTTGCTTTTCAATGAATTCATTCATCTCAAGCTTTTGAATAGCTCGCGCAGCAGTAGCACGGTCAACCTTAATTAAATCAATCAATTTTTCCTGAATAATGCCTGGGTTCTCACAAATTCTTACAAGATATAGATATTGACCTTTTGTCAGTTCAAGTTCCTTAAATTCTATATTACTTATAGAGTCCAAAGCTCTGGATATCATACCTATTTCCCTTAAAACTTCTACCATTACCTCATCTCCTATTTTTTTACTTTCTTATCATTATAAAGTATTTTTGTTGCAAATGCAATAATTATCTTCTTCCATTTTATACTAAACTTGCAATAGCTTATGCTCATAGATATTTCTATATTTTGCTATGCATTAAAAGATTTTAAAATTGTCTGCATAATTACGAGTTACAAAATCAAAATTTATGTTGTAGATTACTAATTTATTATGGTACTATGAAAATGTAAAATAATTTAACATATCTACATATTTAATGTAACTAATGGCAGATACTATTACCATAAAAATTTATGAAACACTGAATTTGAATTTCAAAACAGATAAAAAGAATTGCTTATTATATTCATATAGAAAGGCGGTTGATTCCTATGTGCGGAAGATATTATATCGAAATAGATAACGCGGAATTTCGCTCCATTATAGCCGAGGTGGAGAGAAATACAGCAATTAAGACAGGGGAAATCTATCCTACTAATGTAGCTCCTGTTTTATCACCAACCGGAGTCATGACGGCCATGCGCTGGGGATTTCCAAAATTTGATGGTAAGGGTGAAATTATAAATGCCCGAAGCGAAACCGCTGCTGAGAAGAGTATGTTTCGAAATCCAATGATGGAAGGTCGTTGCCTGATCCCTGCCAGCTGGTATTTTGAATGGGAGAAACGTGGTACGAAAAAAATAAAATATGCGTTGATGAATCCCAATAAGAAGCCAGTATGGATGGCTGGTCTATCTAAAATCGACTATAAGACAGGTCTTCCCTCTTATGTGGTATTAACCCGCCCTGCCTGGTCTGGAATTTCTTTTATACACGATAGGATGCCGGTTATATTGCCGGAAGAACGCCATGACGAATGGCTGAATGGCCACGATCCGGTAGGCACTATGAATCGGGCTGTGAATGAGGTTAGTTATGAGATGGTATAATTGCGACATGCAATACGCCTTTAATAATAGGTTTAAAATTAGACAAAAACAATAATACAACTCGTTAAGACAAAGAAACTACCAGCTATCAGTATAATGCTGGTAGTTCTTTTTGCATGCAACATTTTACTTCATGCAGAATGCTTTTGAAGAAACGAACAAAGTTCCTGTAAGATAGTAGTTCGCGTGTATATTACGCGTATATTGCTCGTATACTGCGCGTATATTACAAACTTAAATCTACTCATTTGCTCCATCTAAGGGTAACAAAAAACCCCGCAAACACGAAGTCTTTGGGGTCGTTCTATCTTTATATATAATTAAGCCACTTTAGATTTTGCAAGTTCTGCTAATTTAGCAAAGCCAGCTGCATCGTTAACAGCCATGTCAGCCAGAACTTTTCTGTTCAAGTCAACACCAGCTAACTTTAATCCGTGCATAAATACGCTGTAGGATACTCCATTGATACGAGCTGCTGCATTGATACGAGCAATCCATAACTGTCTGAACTGTCTCTTTCTCTGTTTTCTGCCTGCGTAGGAGCTTGTTAATGCTCTCATTACGGACTGCTTTGCTACTCTATACTGTTTGGAACGAGCGCCTCTGTAGCCTTTAGCCATCTTTAACACTCTATTATGTTTTTTCTTAGCGTTCATACCGCCTTTAATTCTTGCCATCGGTTTTTCCTCCTTCTTAACTTAAAATCTTATAAATATGGTAAAATCTTTTTCATTACTTTTGCGTTAGTTGCATCTGTAACAATATCTTTTCTAAGGTTTCTTTTTCTCTTAGTTGATTTCTTAGTTAAGATGTGGGATTTGTAAGCTTTATTTCTTACAAGCTTTCCTGTTCCTGTAACTTTGAAGCGTTTTGCTGCTGCTTTGCTTGTTTTTAATTTAGGCATTGTATTTTCCTCCTTGATAATGTTCTTTTAGCGTTTTGCGGTTAAAAACATAACCATGCTTCTTCCTTCCACCTTTGACGGCTTGTCAATGGTCGCTATATCAGCCAGCTTTTCTGCAAAATCATCCAGAATGTATTTAGACTTAGACATATGCGCCATCTCACGACCTCTGAAACGTAAGGTTACCTTAACTTTATCTCCTTTTTCCAGGAACTTTCTTGCGGCTCCCATCTTCGTGTTCAAATCATTCGTGTCGATGTTAGGAGATAAACGAACTTCTTTTATTTCGATTACCTTCTGCTTCTTTTTAGCTTCTTTTTCTTTTCTTGCCAGCTCGTAACGATATTTACCGTAGTCAATAATCTTACAAACCGGTGGTTTCGCAGTCGGAGCAATTTTTACCAAGTCAAGCTCTGCTTCCTTTGCAAGCTGCATCGCGTCTTTGGTAGCCATAATCCCTAACTTTTCTCCGTTTTCACCAATCAACAGAATCTCTTTATCCCGGATCTGTTCATTAATCATTAAATCGCTAATTGTCGTGCACCTCCATCATATAGTGTGTGTATTGGTCGGAATCCACATTGCTCGCCCATAGGCATAAAAAAAAGTAGATAGACAAACGCTATCCACCACCAAAGTCTCTACACAGTACACCTATGTATCAAAGGCTATGAACCAGGGACACTTACTCGTGCCGTGGTGAGGCGGATACCTACTTTCCTGTCTGTTGTTTCCACAACTTATATTATGATACAATAAAACAATCTTTTTGTCAATCTATTTTTTTCAGTTACCATTTCTCAGGAAAATTCCACTTGTATTCTTCTATATATAACGTTACAATTTATGGTAATGCACATGAGATGTGCATTATAATATGAATGAAAAGGAGTTATATTATGTGGTTTATTTTTGCAATCCTTTCTTCTATCTTTGCCGCACTCACTTCCATTCTGGCAAAGCTTGGGATCGAAAATGTCAATTCCAATCTGGCCACTGCGATTAGAACCTTCGTGGTATTAATCATGGCCTGGGGCATTGCTTTTCTCACCGGAGGCATGAGCGGAATTTCTGAAATAAGTAAAAAAAGCTGGATATTCCTTATATTATCCGGACTTGCAACTGGAGCATCCTGGATCTGCTATTACAAGGCGCTTCAGATTGGTGAGGCCACGAAAGTGGTTCCGGTGGATAAATTCAGCATTGTTCTCACCATGCTTTTGGCATTTGTTATTCTTCACGAGCAGATTACTGTATATAAGCTGATCGGTATCCTGCTCATCACAGCGGGAACCTTTGTTATGCTAATATAAAAAGATGCGCCAGGCCAATACCTGCGCATCTTTTCATTTTCGTTTAACGTGTTTTAAATGTGGCACACTCGGTATGCTCTGCCTGACTTGCACCATCGCCTGCAATGCCGATATGCTCTGCAGAACAGTGGCGGCCTTCGTTGTAAACACAGTTTACAGCTTCGCAGTCCACTTCCAGACGGCTTTCCGGTGTTTTAAACAGGTTGCGGAAAGAACCATCTTTATTTTCGTCAAAGCTGCCGCAGCAGGTATCGTAGGTATCCTTTGCCTGATTTCCTTCTACAATAATAGCAGATTTGCAACAGAAATTATCAGAGTTATGGAGACAACTTGTTACATTGCAGTCTAATTTCGTCATAGCACATTACCTCCTGGCATTCTTATTGAGATTATATTTCAGGAAGTAGTATGCACCATGGGGAAGGATAATATTCTCACGAATATCGTCCTTCCCCATGTGATTTTTTAAACAACTTAATTATTTCGCTTCTTCTGTTACATTTACTTTTTTAATTTCCTTTGTACGGATTTCGCGACTGATGTCATCTATGAAATCGGCAAGCGGACGCTGGCCCTCGTCACCATTAAACCGGCTGCGAACAGAAACCACTGCCTCTTCTTCTTCCTTCTGGCCTACCACCAGCATATAAGGAAGCTTTGATAAACGGGCCTCACGAATCTTATAACCGATCTTTTCCGCACGCTCATCAACTGTTGCCAGAATGCCGTTATCCTTTAACTGAGCAACCACCTTTTGTGCATACTCATGATATTTCTCAGAGATAGGAAGTACACGTACCTGCTCCGGACATAACCATGTTGGGAATGCAGCCTCATATTTTTCAATGAGCCATGCAAGAGTTCTCTCATAGCATCCAATAGAAGTTCTGTGAATGATAAACGGACGTTTCTTTGTTCCATCCTTATCCACAAAGCTCATATCAAAACGCTCTGCAAGGAACATATCAAGCTGAATGGTAATCATGGTATCTTCCTTACCGTACACGTTCTTAGCCTGGATATCAAGCTTTGGACCATAGAATGCAGCTTCTCCTACTGCTTCTGTATACTCAATTCCGATATGATCCAGAATCTTACGCATCATATCCTGAACTTCATCCCACATTTCAGTATTACCAAGATAATGGTCTGCTTTTTCCGGATCCCATTTTGACATCCGGTAAGTTACATCTCCTTCAAGTCCAAGAGTTGTCAGACAGTATTTTGCCAGATCCACACAGCCTTTGAACTCTTCTTCTATCTGATCCGGACGCACAATCAAATGGCCTTCTGAGATTGTAAACTGACGAACACGAGTCAGACCATGCATCTCACCGGAATCCTCATTACGGAACAGAGTGGAAGTCTCGCCATATCTGCAAGGCAGATCACGATAGGATTTCTGGCTCTGCTTGTATACATAATACTGGAATGGACATGTCATAGGGCGAAGTGCGAATACTTCATCATCCTTCTCCTCGTCACCTAATACGAACATGCCTTCCTTATAGTGATCCCAGTGGTCAGAAATGATATATAAATCTTTTTTTGCCATGAGAGGTGTTTTTGTCCTCATGTAGCCGCGTTTCTCTTCTTCATCTTCAATCCATCTTTGTAATGTCTGGATGATCTTAGCACCCTTAGGCATTAAGAGCGGAAGGCCCTGACCGATTACATCCACTGTGGAGAACAGTTCCAGATCTCTTCCCAGCTTATTGTGATCGCGATTTTTGATATTCGCTAAATACTCCAGGTATTCATTTAACTCTTCTTTCTTTGAGAATGCAGTTCCGTATACACGTGTCAGCATGGCATTCTTTTCGCTGCCTCTCCAGTAAGCGCCTGAGGAAGATGTAAGCTTAAAGGCCTTGATTGGTTTTGTGCTCATCAGGTGAGGGCCCGCACACAAATCTGTAAAATCACCCTGGCGGTAGAAGGATATCTCCTCGCCTTCGGGAAGGTCCTTTATCAGCTCCACCTTATATGGCTCGCCTTTTTCTTCCATGAACTTGATTGCTTCTTCTCTGGGAAGAGTATAGCGTTCAATCTTTTCCCCTTCTTTAATGATCTTCTTCATCTCAGATTCTATCTTATCAAGATCTTCTCTTGAAAAAGAAGGAATATCAAAATCGTAGTAAAAACCATTCTCTATGGATGGCCCAATGGCAAGCTTTGCCTCCGGATAAAGTCTCTTTACTGCCTGAGCCAATATGTGACTTGCGGTATGACGGTAAGCAGAAAGACCTGCCGGGTCGTTTACGGTTAAAATGTTTAAGTTACAGTCGGTTGTCACTACAGTTCTTAAATCTACAACCTCTCCATCTATTTCGCCTGCACAGGCGTTTCTAGCCAGACCTTCGCTGATATCAGACGCGATTTCGATCACTGACATTTCATGTTCATATTCTTTGATTGATCCATCTTTTAATGTAATCTTCATTTGCCCTACACTCCTTTGCTTTAATAAAATTTCTAATAAATAAAAAAGTCCCTTTCCATACGTTTCCATACAGAAAGGGACGATTTAATCAAAATAAATCGCGGTTCCACCCTAAATTGAGCGGACAAAAATGTCCAAACCACTTCATTTGATGATAACGGAATCACCGTTCCCGATTAAGGGACGCTCCAAGATGGTTTTCTCATAGCATTCCGGTAAAGCACTTTCACCTTATGTGCTTCTCTCTGGACGTTCCTGCAATGATACTGTTCTTATCCACGCGTTTTCTATATAGCTTTCTATGTTTTGATTATAGCACGGTTAAGCATTTTGTCAAGCTACATGAAAAAATTTCTTATAACAGAACAATTAGAGCAATTGTGATTGCGATGATACTGACTACAATAGACAAGGAATTAATGGCGCTGGCCGTTCCCACATCACCCTTTAATGCTCCGGTAAAAGCAGGGGCTACCGATGATACAGGACCAAGGCTCACAATGGCTAGAGCCCGGCGGATCTCAATATCAAATGGTGCTATTAAGTAAAATGCCACCGACACTAAAATAGCAAAAAGATACCTGGCTCCAAGTATTTTGATAATCTGTGCCATCTTCTCTTTTTCCATTCGTATTTCAAATCCAATACCAAGCATCAAAAGAGCCAGAAATGCATTGGCTCCTCCTGCCGTATCAGCCAGACTGATAATCACAGCTGGGAGCTTAATATTTAATATGCTTAAAACCGTCATCATGACATAAGTATCAAACGGCGCCGAGGAAAACAGTTTTTTTGCCATATTGCGTATAGAAGGTTTTCCGTCTTCGCCGATTACCATACCAGCCATAGAGTAGGTAAGTCCGGTACACATAACAGAGTTTCCTGCATCGAAAAGACTTGTGACCGCAAACCCAACAGGACTTAGAAAGCTTTGTACAAATGGCATGGTAAAATTCCCCACATTATACCCTGACATATTGAGCATGGCAAAGGCTTTCTCTTCCTTACTCCTTCGCAAATTCATAATATAGCCTGCTGCAATGGTCATCAAATTACAAAGGATGCCTATGATACAGATAAACAGCAGTGATTTTTCCATTGTTATCTTACTGAAATTAGAGATAATGGCTGCCGGAAGGGTAATCTTTATTACGATTCTGGAAACCAGATAAAAATCCTTGGCTTCAAAAAATCCTGCTCTCTTAAGCAGATAGCCTATGATGATAATTGCTACAAATGCAACCGCTTTTGTTATTACTGCCGCCATACGCAACTTCCTCTATGCAAGTATTTCCCCAAAAGATTCCGGTGGTGCAATCGCCCCACCGGATAGTTTTCATGGATTTATTTTACTTCAACACTCCACCCCTCAGGACCGCTTAATATTCCAAGCTGAATCCCGGTAATGGTATCATAGAACTTTTGAGTGAGTTCCCCGATTTTACCTTCGCCGATTGGCATTCTGTCGTCTTCAAAGCGAAGCTCTCCGACAGGAGATATAACGGCTGCTGTACCCGTTCCAAAGCATTCTTCCAGGGTACCTTTTTTTGCAGCTTCAAGAATCTCATCCACGGATATCTGTCTTTCCTCAACCGGAATGCTCCACTCCTTGCAAAGAGATATTACGGAATCTCTGGTTACTCCAGGAAGGATGCTCCCATTTAACTCAGGAGTGATTACCACACCGTTTATTTTAAAGAATATGTTCATCGCCCCTACTTCTTCAATGTATTTGCGGTGAACGCCATCCAGCCAGAGAACCTGGGAATATCCTTCGTCATGAGCTTTTACCTGGGAAGCAAGAGATGCCACATAATTTCCGCCAGTCTTTGCCTCACCAATACCGCCCTTAACCGCTCTCACATATTCATCCTCGATCCAGATTTTAACAGGGTTTAAGCCACTGGCATAGTAAGCACCTACCGGAGATAAGATGATCATGAACTTGTAGGAATGAGATGGTCTTACCCCTAAAAATGGATCTGTGGCGATAACAAATGGTCTGATATAAAGAGAAGTACCTGGTTTTGTAGGAATCCAGTCCTGGTCTACATCTACCACTGCCTTTAAGGCCTCTAAGAATACGTCCTCCGGAATCTCTGGGATGCAAAGTCTGTTGTTGCTGCGGTTGGCACGTTCAATGTTCTTATCCGGACGGAACAATAACACTCTTCCATCTTCAGTCTTATAGGCCTTTAATCCCTCAAACATCTCCTGTCCGTAATGAAATACCATACAGGAAGGCTCCAGCTCCAGCTTATGATACGGCACGACTCTTGGATCATACCAGCCTTTTCCTTCTTCATAGTCCATCTCAAACATGTGGTCTGTAAAAATGGTACCAAATGTCAATGGGTTATCATTGCCTGGTTTCTCCTTCGGGCAAGTTGTTTTCTCGATTCTGATATTCTGCATGTTACTATCTTCCTTTCCCAATCCGGCATATCTGTCAGTTTTATAATTGTTTATCATTATGTTCCAAAAAATGCAGACTGTCAAGAATTTTCAAAACATATGCTCTACCGAAATGGAATCCAAAGTATAACCTTAAGTTATAGAAGTAAAATCATATCCTGGCATTAATCAACAGCTATTTCTTTCTCCATTAATTTTTCTTTTTCTTTTATTTTCCGGTTAAGCTCTCTCCAGACCGTAAGAAGCATGGTTATGAAGCAGGCTCCGCCTCCAATTACATTGGACACTGGTTCCGCCATAAAAACACCGGAAGTTCCGTTGGAAAAAATGATAGGCAGAAGGATAATCAATGGAGCTACAATAATCAGCTTTCTAAAAATGGAAAAGAACACGGCCTGTTTTGCCTTACCAAGTGCCACAAATATGGACTGGCCCGCAAACTGAAGCGACATAAAAAAGAAGCCGAAATAATAAATCCGCATGGCGGGAACGCCTGCACGAATGAGTTCAGGGTCCTGGTTGAATATTCGAATGAAAAATTCCGGGAAACCATGAACGACTCCCCACATGGCGGTGGTGTAAATAATAGGAACTACGGAAGTAAATACAATGGCTTTTTTGACTCTCCCGTATTCCTCTGCGCCGTAGTTATAGCCCATAACCGGCTGGCCACTGTTGGTAAGACCTCTGACCGGCATAGAGATTACTTCACGAACGGAATTGACAATGGTCATTACGCCTACATATAAGTCTCCACCGTACATCTGTAAAGATGCATTGTACATGACCTGTACCACACTGTTGGTAACATTCATGGTAAACCCGGACATGCCAAGGCCGACGATGCTCTTCACTCTGTGCTTCTTTAACCGGAAGCAGGAAAACTTCAGTTTTAATATAGCCTTTTTACCTGTGAGGAATCTAACGGTCCAGACTGCGGAAAGGAACTGGGCAATCACAGTCGCAAGTGCTGCTCCCCTGACTCCCATATCTAAGGTAAAGATGAAGATGGGATCTAAGATAATATTGACGATGGCTCCCATAAGAACCGTCATCATTCCGATGGTTCCAAACCCCTGGGAATTAATAAAGCTGTTTAGTCCAAGCCCTACCATTACAAATATGGTTCCCAAAAGATAAATTTCGGCAAACTGAGCTGCATAAGGATAGGTGGCGTCGCTGGCTCCAAACATATAAAGAAGAGGCTTTTTAAAAATCAGGCCAAGAACGGTGAGTACAACACCAAAGAACACCATGAGCACAAAGGAATTTCCCATAATTTTTTCCGCTTCCTCATCATTGCCTCTACCTCGTTCAATCGAACACAAGGGAGCACCTCCCATGCCGAACAGATTTGCAAAAGCCATTACGATAGAGGTAATAGGCAGGCAAAGCCCCAGGCCAGTGAGTGCCAGTGTTGCATTTTCAGGAATTCTTCCTATAAAAATTCTGTCAATGATACTGTAAAGAACATTAATAAGCTGGGCCAGTGTCATCGGAAGTGCCAGCTTTAAAATATTCCCCACTATGTTCCCTTTTGTAAAATCATTCTTGGTATCAGTCATTATCCATTGCCTTTCTTTATTCACGCAGCTTTATTTTTTGCCTCTATCATATCATCTGTTTATCTATTTTGCATGTATTTTTCCTTAATAAATATTTATAATTGGCAATAAATGCCAAAAAATCCCGATTGGCTTTCACGCCTTCACCGGGATTTTTTGTTATTTTGATGGGTGGCTGTGTCCGTTTTTACATCAGTGATTGATAGAGGCTTATAATATCCTCCAAGCTGGCTTCTCTTGGATTTCCGGGAGCACAGGCATCTGCTACTGCTGATTCTGCCAGAAAATCTACATCCTCTTCCTTTACAATTTCCTTTAAGTCAGCGGGAATTCCTACATCAGCAGAAAGCTTTCTTACTGCCTCAACTGCTGCATCACGGTACTCCTTAGCAGTCATATGTTCTGTATTCTCCACTCCCATTGCCCTTGCGATATCCCGGTATTTTTCTCCGGTCTCACTGGCATTAAAAGCCATAACCGTCGGCAGCAAGATGGCATTTCCTACACCGTGGGGAGTATCGTAAACAGCACCAAGTGCATGAGCCATGGAATGCACGATTCCAAGACCACAGTTGGAAAAGCCCATGCCAGTGATGTACTGGCCAAGTGCCATCCCCTCTCGGCCCTCAGGAGAATTGTCCACTGCTCCTCGTAAGCTCTTTGCAATAAGCTCAACAGCTTTTATATTAAACATATCTGTAATGGGATTGGCCCCTTTTGTGATGTAGCCCTCAATGGCATGAGTCAGGGCATCCATACCGGTGGCTGCTGTCAGTCCCTTTGGCATGGTGGCCATCATATCAGGGTCGACCACTGCAACCACTGGAATATCATGAGGATCCACACAAACAAATTTACGCTTTTTCTCCACATCCGTAATGACATAGTTGATGGTAACTTCAGCTGCCGTGCCTGCTGTGGTTGGCACCGCAATGATAGGCACACTGGGATTTTTCGTAGGTGCGACCCCTTCTAAGCTTCTTACATCAGAGAATTCAGGATTGGCAATTATGATTCCAATGGCTTTTGAGGTATCCATGGAGGAACCTCCGCCAATGGCAATGATATAATCAGCCCCTGATTTTTTAAAGGCCTCCACTCCATTTATTACATTCTCAATGGTGGGATTTGGCTTGATGTCAGAAAATATTTCATAATCCAGACCGTTGTCTTCCAGTATCTTCGTAACCTTTGACGTAACCTGGAATTTGATTAAATCCGGATCGGAGGATACAAACGCCTTTTTAAATCCCCGTCTTTTTACCTCCCCTGGAATCTCCATAATTGCTCCGGCTCCGTGATAGGATGTCTCATTTAATACGATTCTGTTTACCATAATTATCTCTCCTTTTTCATTACTTTCCGTTTTCATAACACGGTTCTTTCTGTTATAACTTTAACAAAATGAGGAGAGAAAATAAAGTTACAAACCCTGACTTTTGTAACATATGTTACACTTCATCAGGATTGTAACTTTTTTTATGTATATTTTCCACATATCAAATCAGCCCTGCTTCTAAAAAAACGGCTGCCAAACCAGGAGGCATGGCCTCGGTAAGGCTCTCAGCCATCTCTTTCGGACTCTGCTTCATTCCGGATAATACCCACTTAACCGTCATATAGACCGACCCACGGCAGTACATCTCTAGTTGAAACTGGATGTCTTCAGAAAGGGGCTCTCTTTTCTTTCTTACCACCAGCTCCGTATAAAAGCCCATAATCAGTTCAAAATCATGTTCCTTTAAGGAGTTATAATCATCAGAGCGAAACGCCTCTGTAAAAAAAACCTTTTCTTTTTTTATAAATTCAAATTTTTCCCGAAGACTTTCGCAAACCGTTTTTTCCACTCCAATCTGAGCAAAGGATTGCAACACCAGCTTATCAAAATACCAGTTGATCAAATCATACTTGTCCTTAAAATTCCGATAGAAGGTCTGCCTTGTCATCCCGCAGCCATCTACAATATTCTGGACTGTGATTTTATCCACATGTCTGGTCTTCATACATTCCTTTACGGAATCTGCCAAACGATATTTGGTTTTCTCACTTTTATTAAGATTCTCCGCCATAGCCCGCTCCCGTCCTCTAACTGTTATGTTTTATTTTACCATAAAGAGGGCGGTTTGTGAACAAAAAAGGAGACATATTGACGGCCAAAATCCCTTTAAGCCGCTTCCCCTTTTTCTTCTATGAACATGATAAGAAATGCTGTAATCAACAGACCACAGGAAAACCATATGGTTTTTTCAGCAAAAAATGGAGTGAGATAACAGCCTGCCGCCGCTCCTATGGCAAAGAATAAAATAATCACATAATAGCGGATGCTTTTTTCCAGGCTATCTCTATCCTTTGTATGGCGGTAATGGAACAGCATCTCGGTGGCACTCCTTAAATTACCGATGCACATGGTGCTTGCATAGGCATTTCCTTTGATCTTACGAAATGTCTCCACCTGCATGGCACAGACAAAGGAAATCATTACATTGGCAGCTGTATCCATGGAATGAGGGAAAAAGCCTACTAAAAACAGCAGGAATATTTCAAACAATACAACAATCTGCCGCCAGTGCAGAAGCTTATATTCCTTAAAAATCTTCCGTATTGCTTCCGATACATAGATTCCAGCCACAAAAGCAAGAACTGGAAGAAGATATCGAAATGCCGTGTTCCAGTCTCCTTCCATCACATGATATCCTAAAATTACAATATTACCGGTCTGCGCATTGGCAAAGACCTTATCTCTGAAATAATAGGTGTAAGCATCCTGAAAGCCGCCGGAAAGCGTAAGAAGCAATGCGGTGGGAACGGATTCTGACACCTGTCCCCTGACCCAGTCTTTTATCATTAGTATCACCAGCCTTTCAGAAGTTTAATATACCACAATTCCTATTTAATAGGAACTTGGATTTCTAAAATGACAAATTTCCTGTAGTTTTAGGCAAATATAGCATTTTATTCGTATCTTTTGTTTTTTATATGCTATATGCTTATTCATACATAAGATTAGATTGCACAAAAGGAGAAAAATCATGTCACCCAAAGCACACTTATCCGCCAAGGATGAGAAATTCCGTAATTTTGCATTAAACGATAATATGTGGAAAGTCGTCCTGTACGTGGGTGCCCCTCTGGCCTTATACCAGAGCTTAAATCAGCTGTTTAAAATCTTTGACGCCATGATGGCAGCCCATATCAGCGCCAATTCTGTCTCAGCGGTCGCATATTTATCTCAGATCAACTTGACCCTTTCCGCTTTGGGAGGCGGCCTTGCCATTGGCTCCAGCTTAAAGATCAGCGAAGCTTACGGGGCCGGTGACTTTGAACTGGTAAAGAAACGAGTCAGCAGCCTCTTTGCCATGTGCGGCATTTTAGGCGCAGCCATTCTTCTCTTTCTGATTCCGGCTGCTCCCCAGTTTTTAAAGCTGGCAAAGACTCCTGAAAGCTTTATATCAGAAGGAACTCAGTATTTTCGCCTGGAGCTTATTGGAATGGTCATCAGCTTTTTCAACAATGTCTATATTGCCATTGAAAGGGCCAGGGGAAATTCCAAACGAATCCTGCATTTAAACATGGGTGTTATAGCAATCAAACTGTCCATGACAGCATTGTTTGTATACGTTCTCCACGGGGGAATCAATATGATTTCTACTGCGACCATCATATCCCAATGCTTTCTTTTGGCAGCCGCCATGGTGAATCTCAATCAGAAGGATAATGCCTTTGGCTTTTCCTTCCACAGTATCAGCTTAAAGCGTGCGGTCACTAGACCTATGATTGTCCTATCCATTCCGGTAATCATTGAAAAAATGGCCTTTTCCTTTGGTAAGGTAATCATCAATTCCATGAGCACCATATACAGTGCTCTAACCGTAGGCGCCCTGGGTATCTCCAACAACATCGGCGGCATTACTACCATGCCTCAGATGGGATTTCAGGAGGGTGGCTCTGCTATTATCAGCCAGAGCATGGGTGCCGGAAAACCAAAACGGGCAATCAAGGCTTTTGGCTGCATTCTGCTCATCAATATCATGCTGGGTGCTGTACTCATGTCTCTTTCCCTGTTGTTTTTAAAACAGATCAGCGGCTTGTTTGCTGGAGATAATGTGGAATTTGGCAACATGATTTCTTCGATTTACCGGTATGAGGCTTACGGGGCCATTCCTCTTGGTATCAATTCCTCCGTACTCGCCCTTTTATATGGCTTTGGAAAGACAAAAATAACACTCACCATTAATTTCTGCAGGGTATTTATTTTCCGGGTCCCAGTCCTTTTTATGTTACAGAACTTTACAGACCTTGGAAGTGTCAGTCTGGGATTTGTTATGGCTTTCAGCAATACAGCCACAGGACTGATGGCACTTATCATCGGAATCATTGAAATACGAAGGATCTGCAGGCAGTATAACGTAACCTTCTCCCGCTTTTCTCTCACCGGAAAGACCTTAATGGATAATTAGACTTTTTCTTATAAAAACAGGACGTGCTGCCCTGGCCAAATGGCCGTGGCAGCACGTCCTGTCATTTAATCCCACATTACGATGCTCCTTGCTAAAAGAGACTCTGGTACCTTAATGATTCTTTGGTTTGAGGAACCTTTGAACCGAAGCTTTAAGTCTTTGTTCTCCATCTGGAATTTCCCATCTACCATAACATCAAAGCAGGCTAAAAGTCTGCTTGTCTCTGGCAGGCGCTCTAACATATCACCTGTAATATCCCGTTCAAAATCATATCCGGTGTAACACCAGATAGACTTTTGTGGATAGCGCTCCTTAACCCGTTCCACAAGGGGAATCAGAGATTTCTGATTATTGGGGTGCATAGGCTCTCCCCCAAGCAGGGTGAGTCCAGAGATATAATCATGATTTAGGTAGTTCAATATGGTTTCTATTGTCTCTTCCGTAAATTCCTCTCCATACTGGAAATCCCAGGCCTCAGAGTTAAAGCACCCTTCACAGTAATGGGTACAGCCGCTTACAAACAGGGACACTCTCACTCCAGGCCCGTTAGCCACATCCGTAGGCTTTATGGTGGCGTATTTCATGATGGGCCTCCTACAGATGAAGAACTCTTGATTTAATCTCTTTGGTTTTACCGGTATTCCAGAAATTCTCTCCAAGATAGCCGCAGGTCCTTCTGGTAACATTCATACGGTTTTTGTCCTTGTTATGACATTGAGGGCATTCCCATTCCATATCATCGTTAATGATGATTTCTCCGTCAAATCCGCACTCCTGACAGTAATCAGACTTGGTATTGAATTCCGCATACTGGATATTGTCATAGATGAACTTAACCACTTCCTCCATAGCTTCCAGATTATGGCTCATGTTAGGCACTTCCACATAAGAGATGGAACCACCGGAGGATATCTTCTGGAACTGGCTTTCAAAGGTAAACTTTGTAAAGGCATCAATATTCTCTCTGACATCTACGTGATAAGAATTGGTATAGTAGCCTTTATCCGTAACATCCGGAATGATTCCAAACCGCTCCCGGTCAATTTTAGCAAAA
Source organism: [Clostridium] aerotolerans DSM 5434 (assembly GCF_000687555.1). GTDB lineage: Bacteria > Bacillota > Clostridia > Lachnospirales > Lachnospiraceae > Lacrimispora > Lacrimispora aerotolerans. The sequence goes on from NZ_JHWJ01000003.1 coordinate 147,136, forward strand.
CGGTAGCAGAGAGATTCTGCTGGTGTTCCGTAAAGACCAAAGCCAAGTCCGGTCTCTTCCTTCCAACGGTCCACAGTCTCACGCAAATGATTCATAACACGAAGGGCAAAATCTTCTCCCTCTTTTGTGGTATGGCTCTGATCCTTCATCAATCTGGTCGTCTCATAAAGGCCGATATATCCAAGGGAAATGGTGGAGTAGCCGTCTTTTAAGAGGCGGTCGATGGTCTCTCCTTTTTTAAGCCTTGCAATGGCACCGTACTGCCAGTGAATGGGACTTACGTCTGAGAGGGTTCCTTCCAATGATTTATGTCTGTACATAAGCGCTTCATAAGCCAGAGATAATCGGTCCTCTAATAGCTTCCAGAACATCTCCTCGTCACCCTTAGCCAGTATACCAAGCTGAGGCAAATTAAGACTTACCACACCCTGATTGAATCGTCCTTCAAATTTATAATTGCCGTTTTCATCCTTCCATGGGGATAAAAAGCTTCTGCATCCCATACAGCTGAATACATTTCCTTCATAATATTCTCTCATCTTCTTTGCAGAGATATAATCCGGATACATACGCTTGGAAGAACATCTTACCGCAAGCTTTGTAATGTGATCGTATCTGCCGCCTTTTAAGCAGTTATTTTCATCAAGAACATAGATGAGCTTTGGGAAAGCCGGGGTCACATAGACTCCTGCCTCATTCTTAATTCCTTCAAGCCTTTGACGCAGGACCTCTTCTACGATCAATGCATTTTCTTCGATGTACTCATCCTGTTCATCCAGGCATAAAAACAGCGTAACAAATGGCGCCTGTCCATTGGTTGTCATTAAGGTGTTGATCTGATACTGAATGGTCTGTACGCCGGATCTTAACTCATCTCTCAGGCGGATAGCAGCCATCTTCTCTACGATCTCCTTTGAAACAGAATCACCAAATTCTTCTTTGATCTGTTTGCGGAATTTATCATTGCTTTTTCTTAAATATTTTCCAAGATGACGGATGTCTACGGACTGACCACCGTACTGGTTGCTGGCAACTGCGGCAATGATCTGAGTCATGACTGTACATGCAACCTGAAAGCTCTTAGGGCTTTCAATCATCTTTTCGTTCATTACGGTCCCGTTATCCAGCATGTCACCAATGTTGATCAGACAGCAGTTAAAGATGGGCTGTACGAAATAATCCGCATCATGAAAATGAATGGCTCCCTGCTCGTGAGCAAGAGAAATCCTCTCAGGAAGCAGCATCCTCTTCGTTAAGTCCCTGGATACTTCGCCTGCTATGTAGTCTCTCTGAGTCGATGCCAGAATGGTATTCTTATTGGAATTTTCTTCTGCAAGCTCTTTATTCTCATTCTTGATCAGCTTTAAGATAGACTCATCCGTGGTATTGGCCTTTCTAAGCAGCGCTCTTTGGTAACGGTATATGATATACTTCTTGGAAAGGGTGTATTTGTTTCTTTTTACAAGGATGCTTTCGATCATATCCTGAATGGTCTCAACATTGACTACATCCTCTGCATGGTCTTCCACAAAATCCAAAATGGAATCGATCATCTCATCGCTAGCCTGCTCAGAGGGCTCTACTTCTGCATTTGCCTTTTGGATTGCCTTTATGATTTTCGCCCTATCATATTCCGCCATTCTGCCATCACGCTTTTGAACCTTAATCATTCCTGTCACCTTTACCTCTTCTATATTTTGTATACACAATTTCTCAAGCACAACATCTAGTGCTTTTTTATTATACACCACAAGAGAAAAAAGTAAAGAGGATTTTAAGTCTTTTAATCAACAAAATTAGTCCAAATTTTTTCTTCTTGTACGGGAAGGCTGATTCCTGCTGCTTTTCCAGCCTCAATGGATTTTAATAACCACGCCATATTTTTTCCAAGGTCTCTCATGACCTGGAGTCCTTCCTTATCCTGCTCCACATCCTCAGGAGTTCTTCCGTGTACCATGTTCCAATAACGGGATGAAACCACAGGCATCTGGGATATGGTAAAATATTTATTCAGCGCATCAAAGGTAGCCGTAGTGCCGGCCCTGCGGGCGGACACAACCGCTGCCGCCGGCTTAAAAGCAAATTTTCTTCCTGCAAAAAAAAGACGGTCCAGCAGGGAAAATAAGGAACCATTGGCAGAAGCATAATAAACTGGTGATCCAACAATCAGCCCATCGATTTCTTCCACTTTGTCCAGGATTTCATTTACCAGGTCATCCCCGAAGATGCATCGGCCCGTCTGGGCACATTTTCCGCATGCGATGCAGCCGTGAATGGCTTTTGTTCCGATATGAAGGATCTCTGTTTTAACTCCCTCTTTGTTCAAAGATTCTGACACCTCCATCAGTGCCCGGTTTGTACAGCCTGCTTTGTGTGGACTTCCATTAATCAGCAATACGTTCATGACTCTCCATCCTTTCATTCTGTTAATAGACCAAGTAAATCATCCCTGCTTAAATTGCTCAGGGAAATGGTACCCTCTGTAATAATCTGTTCTGCAAGATCCTTTTTCGATTCCTGCAGCTTTAATATATTTTCCTCAATCGTACCTTTCGTAATCAGCTTGAATACTGACACCTGTTTTTCCTGTCCCATTCGGTGTGCACGGTCTGTGGCCTGATTCTGGGCCGCTACGTTCCACCAGGGATCAAAGTGTATTACCATATCTGCCGCTGTCAGATTAAGCCCTGTTCCGCCTGCTTTTAAGGAAATCAAGAATAAAGGCACCTCATCATCTTTAAAGGAGCTGACCATTCGGATTCGCTCCTCCTTAGGCGTTGCCCCGGTAAGAATATAATAAGGGATTCCCTCGTTTTTAAGCCTCTGGCTTATGACCTCAAGCATGGATGTGAACTGAGAGAACAGAAGGATCTTATGGCCCCCTTCCACTCCATTTCTCACAAGGTCAATACAGGTTTCAAGCTTCGCAGACTCTCCGCTGTAATCGCCATAACAAAGATGAGGATCGCAGCAGATCTGTCTTAGTCTTGTAAGCTGGGCAAGAATCTGTATATTGTCTCTTCCCTGTCTGCCCTCCATACTTTCCAGCTCTTTTTTAAGCTGATATGCATTGGCGGTGTAGATCTCCTTTTGTTTTTTGTCAAAGGCGGAATAGACTACCGTTTCCAGCTTATCCGGCAGCTCCTTTAGTACATCCTTTTTTAATCTTCGTAGGATAAATGGCCCAATGAGGCGATGAAGGTTTATCAGTGCCTGCCCATCCTGATCCCTGACAATAGGGAGCTCATACTCTTTCTTAAACCTCTGATAGCTGAATAAGAAGCCTGGCATAAGATAATCAAAAATACTCCAAAGCTCTGACAGCCTGTTTTCGATTGGTGTTCCTGTCAGGGCAAACCGGCTGCGGGCCTCAATGCCTTTTACAGCCTTAGCACTCTGAGTGGAAGCATTCTTAATATACTGGGCCTCATCAATGATCTGAAAGCGAAAGGATTTGTCTTCATAAAGAACGGCATCCCTTTTTAACAGATCATAAGAGGTAATGAGCACATCATATTCATGGGAACGGGCTAACAGCTCTTCTCTTTCAGCCGCCGTTCCTGTCACAGTTAAAACCTTAAGACCTGGTCCAAATGTGTGTATTTCATTTTCCCAGTTGTATACCAGAGAGGCCGGACAAACAATAAGGGAACGGGCGGACCCTTCCTTCTCTTTTTCATCCAGAAGCAGTGCTATGACCTGAATGGTCTTACCAAGGCCCATATCATCTGCAAGAATGCCACCAAACCCATAATGATCCAGGGTCTTTAGCCAACGGTATCCCGTCTTTTGGTATCCTCGCAAAATATGGTCCAGGCTTTTCGGTATTTCAAAGTCACTGTCTTCCACTGACTTCATCCCCCGGACCACAGCTTTATAAAGCTGATCCCGGTAAAGAGTGATACCGCTGCCCTCTTTTAAAATGCCATCCAGATAAAGGGCTCTGTAGGCAGGCAGACGAAACGTTCTGCTCTCAAGCTCTGAAACAGAAACAGACATATCCTGGATCAGTCTTGCGACAGAAAGAAGACCATTGTCATCCAGATTGATAAATTCTCCGCTCTTTAGACGATAGTACTTCTTCTTTCTACTATATTCAGCAAGAAGCTTGTTTAGCTCTGAACCTGACAGCCCTTCCGTGTCAACGTTAAGCTCCAGCCAGTTTCCTATACTCTTAATCCCTACCGATATCTTAGGAGGAGGAAGTATCTTTAACTTTTTAAAGGGCTCCGAAAAATAGACCTCTCCAAAAGCCATAAATTCCGGGATTCCCACTGTCAAAAGGCTGTAAACTGCCTCCTCGTCGTTTCGTATGGCAGGAAGGGAGGATTCATACTCCTTGTATTTAAAATATTTGGTGATCAGCTGGCTGATTCTGAATTCTCCCGGAACATCTCTGCATACCGTGCGTGGAAGACGTTCATCTTCCACCGGCTGAAAGGAATAATCTCCATAGGAAAGAGTGGGCTTTAGAATCAGGCTGTTTGGTCCATCGGAATCAAAATCAAAACGCGCCTTAAGCTCTTCCGGCTTAAAGGTCTCCAGATTTATATTTCCGGAATCAATGGTACAGTATGCCGCGATTCTCTTTAAGACCCGCTCATAAAATAGTGGCATATCTTTATTATTTACCTCAATCTCATAGGCAGAGCCAAACCCCTCGGTCATCTGCTTAAAGAAGATGAGGAGCGCCTCACTGCATTCCTGGTCACAGCAGTACAGATTTTTGGTATCTGCAAAATACAAATACCGCTCCCCTTCTAACACCATCAAATCCTTGGGAATGGAAACAAGCACCCCTTCCCTGCCTCTCCTTCGGACGGTCACCGTAAGCTCCGGAGACTTATCCGTCACCGCCACCTGGCGGCTATGGCCTTTATGATCCTCAATTTCTAAGAGGTTTCCCTTCATCAGTCCAAAAAAGCGGTCCATGCTGGTACGGCTTAAGGTGAGAAAACGCATCAAAGGACTTGTGGTAAAGGCTGCCTTCTGAAACTGTTCATGATGCTCTAAGTAGGTATTCACTACCTCCATAACAAATTCAAGGAGCGGCTGGCTTTCTTTTTGAAATGCCTGAACGCTATGATGAAAGGATAAGTTTTTTCCATATTCCACATAAGTACCGTTGGCTACCGCCCGTACAAACGCTGAGAGGTCCTTTAGTACATACAAACGGTCCTTACCCAGCTTGAATTCAAGCTTTAGCTCTCTGCGGCCAGCCATCATTGCAACAAAAAGCTTTACCTGCTCTCCCTCTCCTTCGCTCATAATGCGGGCAACCTCCCGGTTGGTGTATTCCCGAATCATCGCCCTTGCCTGTTGGGAGGTGGTTACAATCCTCCCCTGGTTTTCTGATTCCTGTTCCTTATACGCCTGGAATAAGGCCTGACAGTGAGAGCACATGCCCCGGTAGGAATTTCCCTGGGCACAGGAACAAGAGTAGTCAATTGCCTGACTACCCTTGATATGGAGACTTGCCTTATATTCTCTTCCCTGATCCTCTACAACTGCTTTGACGCCTGATTCACCCTTCCAGAAAGCGTTAGTCGTTATATGTGATACTTTCATAGCTCCTCACATCCGTTCGCTGTTTACATACGCTCTGGTGCTTCAATACCCAGAACATCGATGCATTCATTTAACACATCTTTGGTAAGACTGATTAAGCATATCCAGGATGCCTGACGCTCTTTGTTCTCTTCAGAAATAATCTTGGTTTCATGATAGAACCGGTTAAAAGCATTGGCTAATTCATAGATATACTGGCATATCTTGTGGGGAGCAAGCTCTGTAAAGCTTGTTTCCATGATTTCGTTATACCGGGAAAGCTGAAGCATTAAATCTTTTTCTGAGCCTGATACAGCAGGAAGGATCTTTGCTTCTCCCTCGTACTTTTCTTCCTGGCTCTGGTATTTAGCAAGAATGGATTTAATGCGGACGATGGTATAAAGAATGTATGGTCCGGTATTTCCTTCAAAGGATACGAAACGATCCATATCAAAAATATAATCCTTGGAAGCCTGGTTTGAAAGATCTCCATACTTTAAGGCAGCAAGTCCGATAATCTTTGATGTTTCTCTCGCTTCTTCCTCTGAAACTGTCCGATTTTCCGTTATCTTTTCATAGGCAGCCTGGCAGATATCTGAAATCAGATTCTCAAGACGCATAACGCCGCCGTCTCTTGTTTTAAAAGGCTTTCCATCCTTGCCATTCATCGTACCAAAAGGAAGGTGAGACATCTTTTTATCTTCTGAAACAAATCCAGCCTTTTTGGCTACGCGGAAGACCTGAACAAAATGCAGTTCCTGACGCTTATCGGTAATGTAAATATACCAGTCAGGCTTAATGTCTTTTTCTCTTTCAATAATGGTTCCAAGATCTGATGTGGAGTAAAGAGCTGCTCCGTCAGATTTTCTTACGATACATGGCGGCAGCTCCTTGGAATCTCCCTCTTCTGTGACATCAACAACAAGAGCGCCCTGACTTTCATATGCCAGCCCTTTTTCCACCAGCTCCTGAATCAAACCGGGAATGTAGGGTTCTGCATGGCTCTCCCCTTTCCACAAATCAAAGGAAACCTTAAGATTGCCGTAATTCTTCTTTAAATCAGTAACTGAAACAGCAATGATATGCTGCCAGATGGCGCGGTAAGGACGATAACCATTCTGAAGCTTTAACGTCGCATCATGGGCTCTTTTGCTGAATGCCTCGTCTGCCTTAGACTTTGCACTTGCAGCTGGATAGATTTCCTCCAGTTCGCTGATGGTAAATGGCGCTTCCGCTGGATATTCTCCGTCAAAAGAATCATCAAAATAAGAAAGCTCCGGCTTTCTGTCTCTTAATTCTTCAATGATGAGTCCCATCTGAAGGCCCCAGTCACCCAGATGAACGTCACCTATGACCTTATGGCCCAGTAAGCGTCCGTTTCTTTTAATGGCCTCGCCAATAATTGCAGAGCGCAGATGACCTACGTGAAGAGGCTTGGCCACATTGGCACCGCCGTAATCCACTACAATGGTCAAAGGATTTTCTGTCTTATCTAAGCCGCACTGGTCAGCCTTAGCCATGCCATTCATATATTCTGCCAGATAGCTGGAGTCAAGCTTTAAATTGATAAATCCCGGCATAACCGCTTCTACTGCAGCAAATACTCTGTTTCCAGCAAGCTTTGCCACCACTTCTGACGCTATATCAAAAGGTTTCTTTTTAAACGCCTTGGCCGCTGCCATCGCTCCGTTGCACTGGTATTCGCAAAGGTCCGGGCGGTTGGACAGCGTCACCTTTGCATAGGCTTCCTCGTATCCGCAATCTGCAAATGCAGCCTTCATCTCTGCCGTAATCAAATCAAGAATCTTATTCATTGGTTGCTAGTCTCCTTTATATCCAGAAATTTCTAAGCTAAATATTAATTATATTACAAACAAGGTTAAAAATCAAATTCTTTTCTAAGTACCAAGGGTTATAATAGCAAAAAAGACCGGGCATGCCGGTCCTTTTACATACGGATTAAACTCTGGACAGATATTCACCTGAACGTGTATCAATCTTAATTTTATCACCCTGCTCAACGAACAGAGGAACATACACAATTGCTCCAGTCTCAACGGTAGCTGGTTTTGTAGCGCCCTGTGCAGTATCACCCTTAAAGCCTGGCTCTGTTTCTGTGATAACTAACTCAACAAATAACGGAGGCTCTACGGAATATACCTTACCATTATAGGAACATACCTTAACCGTCTCATTCTCTTTTACGAACTTAAGTGCATCACCAATTACTTCATTGCTTAATGCAACCTGCTCGTAAGTACTTGTATCCATAAAATTATGAAGATCTCCATCAGCATACAGATACTGCATATCTACTCTGTCGATTCTTGCCTGTGGAAACTTTTCTGTCGGGCGGAATGTGCGTTCGTTGATGCCTCCGTTTACCACATCTCTAATTTTTGTTCTTACGAAAGCAGCACCCTTTCCAGGTTTTACGTGCTGGAACTCAATAATCTGATAAACAGTACCATCGATCTCCAATGTGATACCGTTTCTAAAATCACCCGCTGATATCATAAATGATATTCCTCCTTGAATTTCTCTTCTTAACCTTTTATATTCTATACTATAACAAACGCATTTTCAACCGTTTTTTTGCAAATATCTCCATTTTCTCCCCAGGAAGAGCTTATCTTCCCGTTAAAAAGTCCATGGCCAAAGCATATCCTTTCAGTCCAAGACCGACAACTTGTCCCGTACACACCGGTGCCGTTACGGACAAATGGCGGAATTCTTCTCTTTTATGGACATTGGATATATGAACTTCGATCTTTGGAATCTCCACAGATCCTAAGGCATCCCGCAGTGCATAACTATAATGTGTAAATGCACCAGGATTGATGATAATACCCTCTGTACCGTTATGATACGCCTCCTGAATCTTGTCAATGAGACCGCCTTCATAATTGCTTTGGTAGACTTCCAACTCATGGCCTTCCTTTTTTGCCTTCTCTTCCAGGGAAGCAACCAGGGAACTGTAATCTTCACTTCCATAGATCCCTTTTTCCCGAATCCCTAAAAAGTTAATATTAGGCCCGTTTAAAACAAGAATTTTCATAGATTTTCTTCTGCCTTTCCTCCTACCGGTCAAAATAATGGCAGACATTTGCGAATTCTCCATTTCTATTATGTCCGAAAAGCTGTCTTTTAGCCCGGAAGAAGACTTTTTTTCATTGGTTACATGACTTTCTTCTTATCTCTATGGTAGAAAAATAATACAATTGCTTCCAAATACCTCTTTAACACAATCTGGATTTCTTCCTTTGGATTGATGGGTCTTACCAGTATACTGTAAATGCCGGCCCTTTTTGCACCAAAAACATCTGTAAACAGCTGATCTCCCACAAAAATAGTAGTCTCAATATTGGTGCCCATAACCTTCATGGCCCTGTGATAGCCGGCAATGCCAGGCTTGTTTCCTTTAAAGATATAGTTGGTGCTTCCTGCTGCACGTGCAAAGGAAGCAACTCTTGGTTCTTTGTTATTGGAAAGGAGACATGATTTAAGCCCGATTTCATTTAAACGGGCAAAAAGCTTTTTTGCCCTTTCATCTGCTGGTGCACCATGAGGGACCAGAGTATTGTCAATATCAAAAATCACACCACGGATTCCGCTTTTATATAAGCGCTCATAAGGTATGTCGTATGCGGATACCACATCTTCGTCCGGATAAAATGTATTAAACATAATTCTCCTACTTCTTTAACAATTTTCCTATTTCTTCTATAAACGTATTCACATCTTTAAATTCCCGATATACAGAAGCAAATCGTACATAAGCCACCTCATCGATTTCCTGCAGCTTCTTCATCACAAGCTCACCGATGACGGTGCTCTCCACTTCTTTTTCTTCCCGGTTAAAAACCTGAAGCTCCACTTCATCGACCATGGAATCAATCTGTTGGGATGACACAGGCCTCTTATGGCAGGAATGCAAAATCCCTGACTCTATCTTCGAACGGTCATAGACCTCTCTGGAACGATCCTTCTTAATTACCATGAGAGGCATGGTCTCAAGCTTCTCATAGGTTGTAAAGCGCTTCCCGCATTTCTCGCACTGTCTGCGCCGCCTGATGGAACTGTTGTCATCCGCTGGTCTTGAATCAATGACCTTAGTATCTGCCTCGTTGCAAAATGGACATTTCACGCCTCTATCCTCCTATCTTACGGACTGTATTATATTATGTATATCATAACTTACATTCCGTAGATTGACAAGCCTATCTTCCATTATATCCCGCATTTTTCCGTTGCTTTATCAAGATCCACATTTACAAGGATAATATCCGGCCCTACCTGTCTGATATCGCAGAAGGGAATGATATACTCTTTTTCTCTTACCAAAAAACCGCAAAAGCAGCCTGGGCCGGGGACAATGATTGCCAGGAGACACCCCGTATCCATATCAAAATCCACATCGCCCACATACCCCAGTCGTCTGCAGTCACAGATATTTATCACTTCTTTTGCCTTAAGATCACAAATGCGCATAGATACACCTCCTACAATGCTTAGTGTATTCTATGCGCACAAAAACCAGGTGACACGGTTTACAAATGATTTTAATAATTCTGCATGGATTCGTAAGAATGATCCACCTGACTTGCAGGTACGCTCTCTGTTCTTTCTGTCTTAATGTCAAGATAAAACTCGGTTAATGTACATTGTATATAAGGCATGATCCATAACAATCCAATTCCCATGGAACCATATCCAAGCAACAACATTCCGGTAAAGCTTAACATGATATAGAAAAAGCGTCCTTTGTTCCCCTTCATAAGCTCTACACTTTCCCGTAAGCATTGAAGCACTCCTTTATCCGGTGATTCAATCAGGATAAATAAGCACTGGGAAAAATAAATTGTGACCACGATGCTGCCGACAATAAGTGCAATATACATAAGGACTAAAAGTACCAGCATGACCGGAATAAAATCTGTAATGATTGAAACAACAAATACGACCATGAAGGGTATACCTATGATTATCCCAATAAGAAATAACAAAAGATTAATACCTATAAATTTCAAAGGTTTATTTTTCAAAGCAAAGACCAAATCAGATATGCCATATTTCTGGTCCGTGGTTATATTAAGAAACATCTTTATGTAACCCGGCATTAACAGAGCCATAACTGCTGTATATATGATACCGAAAAGGATGGTGAAAATCTGAAATAATATATATCCTATTCCAGAGTCTAATCCATCGTAAAAAAGCCTTTCACTCGTCACACCAAATATAATAGCGAAAATAATAAATACAGTAATAAGAACAGATAAAACAGCTCCAATAATCAGGCCAGCTCCCACACTTATAGGGTATTTGCCTTTTAATTTTCTTCTAGCCCGTAATTTAAGCTCCGCAGATGTGGTCTTCATTAAAATACACCTCCTCTGTCAATATATCCTTCAGTAACTAAAATTAAGTATACCATAAGTAATAAGGACATCAGGATAAAGGAAATGATGGAAGTAATCAGACCTGCCTTGGCATATCCTTCCATTCTGTCTTCTGTCCTGGATAACAACGCAAACAAGATACCAAGGCTTGCAAATATGAAGCCGCCGTAAATACAGCAGCATGTGACAAGACTCAATATTCCCATAACCAACGAGGCAAGAGCCATGGTGCTTTGAGAAGGTCTTACTTGCTGAGGGGAGACATTTTGTGTATTCCAGATGGGTTCTTCTGTCTTTAAGGTATCAGGATATGTATCTTCCCTTTGTTCCACTGATGGTTCATTGTTGTAATCATTTTGGTTCTCTTGATCCATATAGTATCAACTCCCTTTTGTAATATTATATAGATTATACAATAATTAAAGGAATCTGTAAATTCAATTATTTGCATACTATATACAAAAAACGCCATGAACCAGATAGCTGCCGATTCATGGCGTCTCGTTTCTTTTAATATTTACTCTTAGAATGAAGGAACAACTGCTCCATCATACTTATCATTGATGAATTTCTTCACATCTTCACTTGTAAGTGCTTCTACAAGCGCTTTTGTCTTTTCGTTGCTCTCATCACCGGAACGAACTGCTACGATATTGCTGTAACGGGTTGCTGCCACTGATTTTGCATCTTCTACTGCTAAGGCATCGGATACCTTTAAACCAGCTTCAATCGCATAGTTTCCGTTAATAACTGCAACATCAACATCTCCAAGAGAACGTGGAAGCTGAGCTGCTTCTACTTCAATGATCTTAAAGTTCTTTTCATTTTTAACAATATCATTCTTAGTTGCTTCCAGTTCTACGCCTTCCTTAAGCTCAATGAGGCCATTGTCTGCCAGAAGAAGAAGTGCTCTTGCTTCATTAGAAACATCGTTAGGAACCGCAATCTGTGCTCCTTCTTTCAGCTCATCCAGGGATTTTGTTTTTCCTGCATAAATTCCGAAAGGCTCATAATGAATGGATGCTGCGCTGACAAGAGTGGTTTTATTCTCTTCGTTGAACTGATCTAAATAAGGCTGATGCTGAAAATAGTTGGCATCCAGATCACCAGAGTCCAGTGCCAGGTTTGGCTGTACGTAATCGGTATACTCTTTTACTACCAGCTCATAACCTTTTTCTTTTAAAATATCTTTTGCTGCGTTTAAAATCTCTGCGTGTGGAGCTGGAGTTGCACCAACAACAATTTTTTCTAAATCGCCAGCTGCCTTTGTTTCATCGCCTGCTTTTGTTGTCTCTGCGGAAGCTGCTTCTGTCTTAGACTCTGCTGCTGTTGTTGTAGCAGTAGTTCCCTTGCCTGAGGAGCATGCAGTTAATGCACCTGCTAAAAGTACGGATGCGGTAAGAACATAAAGTGATTTTTTCATAATTTCTTCCTCCTTAAATTTTATATGGTAACGCCTGTGGCGGTTACTTACTTAATTCTTTTGTCACTGACTCTGGAAAGCTTCATACCAGCTTCCTGAATAATCTGTACGATGATAACAAGGATTGCAACGGTTGCAAACATCATTGCTGTCTGATAACGGTAATAGCCGTATTTGATTGCAATATCTCCTAAACCACCACCGCCTACAAAGCCTGACATGGCGGAATAACCGAGAATCGTTGTTATGGATAAAGCCGCTCCCACTAACAGAGAAGGTTTGGCTTCCGGTAAAAGCACCTTCCATATAATCTGTAATGGTGAGGCACCCATGGATTTTGCAGCTTCAATGACACCTGCATCTACTTCCTTAAAGGAAGATTCCACGACTCTTGCAACGTATGGAGCTGAGGCGATGACAAGGGGCGGAATGACCGCACTTGCACCCAGAGTGGTTCCTACTACCATCTTTGTAATAGGAAGAACCATGATCAGTAAAATAATAAATGGTACGGAACGAAGAAGGTTTATAATAAGACCCAGGATTCTCTGAAACCAGGGAATTGGAAAAATTCCGTCTTTATCCGTTACAATAAGTATGATTCCCAAAGGAATTCCGATTAAATATGCAAAAAAGGATGAGGTAAAGGTCATGTATAGTGTTTCCCAAATTCCTAATTTAAGCATGCTTACGGTAGCCGCATCAAATATCATAGATCCTTCACCTCCTCATGAGTTATTTTGGCTGTTTTTAAGTAATTTAATATACGGTTCTGGTCTAATTCATCCTCCGGAAGCTGGATTACCATCTGACCCATGGCAGTTCCGTTAATATCCTTTGTTTCCGCATGTATGATATTCACAGGAACCTTGCAGGCAAGGATTAAATTAGAAAGAACAGGTTCAAAGGAGGATCTTCCGTCAAAAGTAATTCTGACTCTTTTGGACTCTCCAAACTGAATGGCACGTTCTGTAGCCTCTCCTAAGATCAGCTGTCGTCCAATTTTAGACTTTGGCTCGGAAAAGATATCCGCTACGCAGCCTGACTCCGCGATGTGGCTTTGGTCAATGATTGCCACACGGTCACATATAGCTTCAATGACTGACATCTCATGGGTGATAACAACTACCGTTACCCCAAGTGTTTTGTTGATCTCTTTTAAAAGGCCGAGAATGGACTTTGTGGTATTAGGATCAAGAGCACTGGTGGCTTCGTCGCAAAGAAGAATCTTTGGTTTCGTCGCTAAGGCTCTTGCAATGGCAACTCTCTGCTTCTGTCCACCGGAAAGCTGAGATGGGTATGCCTTAGACCGATCGCTTAAGCCGACCATCTCAAGAAGCTCCATGGCTCTGTCTACCGCTTCCTTCTTTGAGACTCCCGCTATTTCCAGGGGAAAGCAGACATTTTGAAGGACATTCCTCTGGGCCAGTAGGTTAAACTGCTGAAAGATCATGCCCATGGACTGTCTTGCCAGACGCTGCTCTCTTGGCCGCATGGCTGTAAGACTTTTGTTTTCAAAAAGCACAGTACCTGATGTGGGTACTTCTAAGTAGTTAATACAGCGGACTAAGGTACTCTTTCCGGCTCCGCTCAAACCGATTATTCCAAAAATCTCCCCCCGTCCTATGGAGAGATTAATATCATCCAATGCCTTAATAGGGCCGTTTGAAGTATGAAATTCTTTTCCGAGCCCTACCAGCTCAATAATTGGTTCTGCTGACTGCATGTGTGTATTTCCTTTCTTTTAGATACAAAAAGGCCGCAAGTCCTGCACAGACTTGCGACCTGATAATCTCCGCGTTAGCTGCTTCTTGCGAATTCAATCACAATCCATACAAATGAAAATCATTATCGGTTTTTTACGCACTCTGACATACAACACATCATCATACACATGTCGTTCTTCCGATCCATATTCATCTGCATAGCTTCTGAATGATTCATGGCAGCTACTCCTTCCCTGATTCCTATAGTAAAAGTAGGAATTACTTCTGAGGCGTATTTTACGCTTTCTTTTGGTATTTGTCAATACTATTTTTGAAATATTGGCAAAAGTACCTTATATTAGGAGCAAAGATCTACAATTACCTGTGCGAATATTTTGGCGCTTACTACAAGCTCCTCCACAACGGCAAATTCATCTGCTCCGTGCATACGGTTGTCTGTTTCCGGCATGGAAGCACCGAATGCCACTCCATTTTTCAGATCATGGACATAAGTACCGCCGCCCATGGAGATGCATTCCCCTTTTCTGCCGGTGTAAGTTTCGTAAATCTGTAACAGTGTTTTTACAAACTCTGAGTTTCCGTCCACATGGTGAGGAGGTCTCATGGAGTCATTATGAAGAGTAAAGCCCTTATCTTCCATATTCTTCTTTACTACCTGAAGAACATTTTCTTCGTTGGAACAGATGGGGCAACGGCTGTCAAAGGTTCCTTCCAGTCCGGTGTCTGTTACTTTTAATAAGCTGAATGCCAGAGTTAAATCACCAGAGATTTCATCTCCCATAGCGATTCCAAGTGATTTTCCACTGGTATCTCCATGAGGAATCAAATCATGAAGCCTGCGAAGCATGGTAACCTGCGGGCATTCTGCAAGGGGAAGCTTTAACAGGTAATAGAGAAGTCCGGTCAAAGCGTTGTTACCCTCTTCTGGAGTAGATGCATGAGCGCCTTCCCCGATAGCGGTTATGATACCCTGGTCTCCTATCATCTCTATCTCATAACGAATTCCTGTCGTTACCTGAGTTTCATCCGCAACTTTCTTTAACAGTGCTTCTTCCACTCCAGCAACAGTAGCAGATACCTTACCGGGAACCACATTGACTTTAAGTCCTGCTTCCAGCTTTACGATCTTAGGAAGTTGACCTGATGCCTCCCATTCTGCCGTAAAGTGACCAGCCAGACCGCCTTTTTCTGTATTCACCACTGGGAAAGCCCCATCTGGTGAAAATGTCATAGGCGCTTCTTTTTCCACAGAATAATAGTGGGCAATATCGGAGCTTCCGCATTCTTCGTCTGTACCAAGAATCAAACGTACATTTTTACTGAGAGGAATGTTTAAATCCTTTACCGCTCTAAGGGCATAAAGTGCAGCTACTGCAGGTCCCTTATCATCAGAGGAACCACGGCCAAAAAGCTTTCCATTCTTGACGATGGGATTAAATGGCTCTGTTTCCTTCCAGCCTTCTCCGGCCGGAACTACATCAAGATGAGCCAGGATATCAAGCTGAGTCTCTTTGTCGTTTATATCCACAGTCCCAACATAATTGTCGTAGTTATTAATGGAAAAGCCGTAAGATTCTGCTATGGTCAAAGCTTCTGTCAGGGCTTCAAATGCTCCCGGGCCAAAGGGCATTCCTTCTTTATAAGGCATCTTTTCGCTGTTGATCCGGCACAGGGTGCAGATATCGTCAAGCATTTCCTGCTTATGGGCCTCTATATATTCTTCGATTTCCTTCTTATACATAAAAACACCCCTTTTCTTATTTCATCATTGCTGCCAGAACTTCATTTACTACCTTGCCGTCAGCCTTTCCTTTTACCTTTGGCATCAGGACTTTCATGATCTTACCCTTATCCGCTGGTGACGGAGTTTCAATGCTAAGCTCAGCAAGAACAGAAAGAACGATCTCTTTGATCTGATCTTCTCCCATATCCTCTGGAGCAAATTCTTTAAATATGGAGATACGAATGGCAGCTTCTTCTCTGATGTCATCTCTGTCAGCAGGTGCCAGCTCATAGGTTTCCTGGGTCTGCTTGATTTCCTTTTTCACAACTGCATTTGCCTCTTCTTCTGTGATAGGGGAATGATCCTTTTTATCAATCTCAAAATTTTTCAGTGCTGATAAAAGCATGGATAAAGAATCTTTTCTCGCCTTATCTTTTGCCTTCATCGCCTCAACCATGGCTGCTCTTACTTCATCAATCTTACTCATCGTACTTCCTCCTTAAAAATTTATTAATTATGGCCAAACTCAGAAAGCTTAAGTTCTGGGTTACGTTCCAGTACCATTCCAATACTCCAGCTGTTTACAAATAGAAGCAGTGGATTGTCTTTTAAATCCTTGATCCGTTTCATATCGGATGTGCCCTGTATCTTAGCCACATCGATTTCATTTTTATTCTCGATCCAACGGATATATTCATAGGGAAGCTTCTCAAGCCTTACTTCCACGTTGTATTCATTTTCCAGACGGTAGGTTAGCACCTCGAACTGCAGTTCTCCTACTACACCTACAATGATCTCTTCCATACCTGTGTTAAACTCCTGGAAGATCTGAATGGCACCTTCCTGAGCGATCTGGTTTACACCTTTGATGAACTGTTTTCGTTTCATGGTATCCATCTGGCGCACTCTGGCAAAATGCTCCGGGGCAAAGGTAGGGATTCCTTCGTATTCAAACTTTTGACCGGATTTGCAAAGAGTATCTCCAATGGAGAAAATACCGGGGTCAAAGACACCGATAATATCGCCTGCATACGCCTCTTCCACGATTTTTCTGTCCTGGGCCATCATCTGCTGTGGCTGGGACAGACGAAGTTTTTTATTGCCCTGGACATGATTCACTTCCATACCGGCATCAAATTTGCCGGAAACGATTCTCATAAAAGCAATACGGTCCCGGTGGGCTTTGTTCATATTGGCCTGAATCTTGAAAACAAAAGCGGAGAAATCCTCTTCAAAGGGATCTACAACTCCAGTAGTCGTAAGCCTTGGAAGAGGAGAAGTTGTCATCTGAAGGAAATGCTGTAAAAATGTCTCAACACCAAAGTTTGTAAGAGCGGAACCAAAGAATACCGGAGATAAATCACCTCTGCTTACCCGATCCATATCAAGCTCGTCACTGGCACCGTCTAACAGTTCGATTTCATCCATGAGCTGACGGTGGAAGGATTCACCAATCAAAGCATCCACTCGCTCATCTCCTAAGGTGACCTCTGTGGATTCCACTTCTTTCTGTCCATTCATGGTTGCCTTAAAAGTAGTGATGGTTTCTTTGTAACGGTCATAAACGCCTTTAAAATCTCTTCCACATCCAATGGGCCAGTTGACCGGACAGGTACGGATACCAAGTACGTTTTCAATTTCGTCCATAAGCTCAAAGGGATCTCTTGCTTCCCGGTCCATCTTGTTTACAAAGGTAAAAATAGGGATATGTCTCATGACACAAACCTTAAATAGCTTTATAGTCTGTGCCTCAACACCCTTGGAACCGTCAATGACCATGACCGCAGAGTCAGCCGCCATTAGAGTACGGTAGGTATCCTCTGAGAAATCCTGGTGGCCAGGCGTGTCCAGAATGTTGATGCAGAATCCGTCGTAATTAAACTGCAGCACGGAAGAGGTGACGGAAATACCTCTCTCTTTTTCGATCTCCATCCAGTCAGAGACTGCATGTTTTGCGCCCTTTCTTCCTTTCACGGTACCAGCAAGATTAATCGCACCTCCATAGAGCAAAAACTTCTCTGTCAGTGTGGTCTTACCAGCATCCGGGTGGGAAATAATGGCAAATGTTCTTCTCTTTTTTATTTCTTCCGCTATATTCACAAAAATAGTTCCTCCAATTATACGTCTAAGTCTTGTCTATTGTAGTATGATTCCAGTCATAAGTCAAGATTCACTCTTATAGAAGAAACCTTATTTTAACGGCAGAATATCTCATCCAGAACGCGGTGGGCCACCTCTTCCTTGGTCATCATCTCTAACTCCTGGTCACCATCCCTGGTGATCAGGGTCACGATATTCGTATCGGTGCCAAATCCAGCTCCTGCCATTTTTAAATTATTGGCTACAATCATATCAATGTTTTTCTTTTCAAGCTTTTTCCTGGAATTCTCCAGCATATTCTGAGTTTCCATGGAAAAACCACAGAGGAACTGGCCTTCCCTTCGGTGCTGTCCGAGCCACAATAGGATGTCATCCGTCCGTTCCAGTTCAACAGCCATATCTCCATCTGTCTTTTTCGTCTTTTCCGTTCCTACCGTTTTTGGCCGGTAATCTGCTACCGCTGCTGCCTTTATGATGGCATCCTGCACCATATGGCAGTCTTTTACGGCATCAAACATATCTTTTGCACTTTCCACTTCAATCACCTTTGCAAAGGGTGGTTTTTTCGTCTCTGTTTTACCAGTGACCAAAGTCACCTCAGCACCTCTTAAATATGCTGCCTTAGCTACCGCATAGCCCATCTTACCAGAGGAATGGTTGGAGATAAACCGAACCGGATCAATGGCCTCAATGGTAGGTCCTGCGGTAACCAGAATCTTCTTTCCGGATAAATCTTTGTTACAGGCAACTTCCTTTTCAATATAGTCATAAAGCACCTCCGGTTCCGGCATCTTTCCGGCTCCCGTATCTCCGCAGGCTAAGTAGCCTACCGCTGGATTAATAATTTCCATGCCGTAGGAAGCACAGAGCTTTAGGTTGTCCTGTAGGATGGGATTTTCAAACATGTTGGTGTTCATGGCTGGTGCAATAATTTTTTTACACTTACATGCAAGGAGTGTGGTGGTAAGCATATCATCGGCCATACCATGAGCAATTTTTGAAATCACATTGGCACTGGCAGGTGCCACCATGACTACATCCGCAAGCTTTGCCAGGGACACGTGCTCCACACTATACTGAAAATTCCGGTCAAAGGTATCTACCAGGCATTTGTTGCCTGTTAAAGTTTCAAAGGTTATGGGGTTTATAAAATTCGTTGCATTCTGGGACATCATGACGTGAACGTTGCAGCCCTGTTTCATCAGCATACTGGCAAGTGATGCAATTTTATAGGCTGCGATGCTTCCTGTTACTCCCAGTATGATATTTTTTCCTTTTAGCATAAGCGCCTCCCGTTGTGTTTCGACTTAAAATGTGATACTCTACAGTATAGCATAAGAAAAAAAAGTTGGAAAGGAGTTCCCTCTATGATTTTAGCCATTGATTTGGGAAACAGCAATATCGTCATAGGAGGTATCGACAATACCAGAACTTACTTTGTAGAACGTGTCACTACCAATCATGGAAAAACTGAGTTAGAATATGCAGTTAATATAAAAGATATTATGGAAATTCACAACTACTCTCTTTCTGAGATAGAAGGTGCCATTGTTTCCTCCGTCGTGCCGCCTCTTACTGAAGTGGTGATTACTGCAGTCAAAAAGATAACCGGAAAAACACCGCTCTTAGTTGGTCCTGGAATGAAGACCGGGCTTAATATAAAAATGGACAATCCAAAAACCGTAGGCAGTGATTTAATCGTTGATGCAGTTGCTGCACTAAAAGATTACCCATCTCCTATTATTATTATCGATATGGGCACTGCAACCACCATGTCAGTCATTGACCAGGCAGGCAATTATACCGGCGGCATTATTTTTCCAGGACTTCGGGTCTCTCTGGATTCCTTAAGCAGCCGGGCTGCCCAGCTTCCATACATCGGCCTGAATAACCCTACCAAGATTATCGGTAAGAACACCATTGACTGTATGAGAAATGGGATTCTTTACGGCAATGCTGCCATGATCGATGGAGTCATTGATCGTATGGAGGAAGAATTAAAAGCATCTGCCAGTATCGTTGCCACCGGCGGCCTTGCAGCTGCAGTGGTTCCTTTATGCCGTCATGAAATTCATTATGATGACGCACTTTTATTAAAAGGATTATTGATCCTTTATGAAAAAAATAATCAGGAAACGCTATGACCAAAAACTGGAAATAAAAATTAATCCGGCAGTCGTATAAAAGCCCTCGAATGAGTACATCATTTCTTTAGAGAATAAAGATGATGCGGAGGGAAAGATATGTCTGGATATAAAGTAGAAATTTGCGGCGTCAATACTTCCAAACTGCCTCTTCTCACCAACGAGGAGAAGGAAGTTCTGTTCAAGCGTATACTTGAGGGGGATAAAAAAGCCCGGGAAGATTACATCAAAGGAAACTTAAGACTGGTTCTCAGTGTCATACAGCGATTTTCCGGCAGCAGCGAAAATGTGGACGATTTGTTCCAGATTGGCTGCATCGGCCTGATTAAAGCCATCGACAATTTTGATATTACTCAGAATGTCCGGTTTTCCACTTATGCCGTTCCCATGATTCTTGGGGAAGTGCGGCGTTATCTTCGAGATAATAACTCGATCCGTGTCAGCCGTTCTCTGCGTGATACCGCTTATAAAGCAATTTATGCAAAAGAAAACTTGATGAAAAGAAACTTAAAGGAACCCACCCTTATGGAAATCGCAGAGGAAATCGGTGTCAGCAAGGAAGATATCACCTATGCTCTCGATGCCATCCAAAGCCCTGTGAGCCTTTATGAACCTGTTTATTCTGACGGTGGGGACCCTCTTTTCGTCATGGATCAGATCAGCGATAAGAAGAATCTGGAAGAGAACTGGGTTGAGGATATCTCCTTAAACGAGGCAATGAGACGACTTCCGGAAAGAGAACGCCACATCATTGATATGAGATTTTTCGAAGGCAAGACTCAGACGGAAGTGGCAGAAGAAATTCATATCAGCCAGGCCCAGGTCAGCCGTCTGGAAAAGAATGCACTGAAAACCATGAAAAATTACCTTTCTTGATTCCTCCATAGCATAAGCCCACCTTTGAGACAAAGGCAGGCTTATCCTACATAGTATTAATATCCAGTCACTGACTTGGGTATGGTAAATTCTACGACCCCCATATATCCTGGTGCAACTTCATATTCATCAAAAACGATGACAATCTCGCCTTTCTCATTAAAGTAATAGCTTTCTTCTCCTTTTAATCCCTTAAAATCTTCGGCTGGCTCTTCTGAGTTATAATAATAGACTTTTGAATCATCGGCTGCCATTTGCTCTACCATCTGGCTTTTGATATTATCACTGATATGATCTAAAATCTTGTTATCTCCGCGAAATAAATGATTTAAGGAAACCACTTCTCCAGTCCCTTTGTCAATGGTAAAGATTTTTACGTATTCTGCTCCACTTGCCATAATAACCGTGGTGTTAATTCTCAGGCTTAGATATTTGCTGTTATCCGTTACTACCTCATATCCGGAAGTCACAGAATAATGACCATTTCCCGCAATATCCTGGGTGACCTGGGTTTCATATTCTTTAATCAACTGATTCGCATAGTCTTCTATGGAACGGTTTACCCCGGTATTATCTTTTTCATTGATAGAAACCTTGGGTATATCAATTTGGGCTTCGTAATTATTCTGGCTGTCCGAAAAGGTGCGGAAGGTTACAACTTTGGCTATGGCTGAGATGACAGGGATATTTTCCATTGCGTTGGCGGTAACAGGGCTGGCGTTAGCCATAATAGCAATAATAGAAACTGCGGCGGCGGCGGATAGAGCTGATCTTTTTGTTATTTTCATCATAATCGTATTCCTCTTTTCTTTTTTTCCTTTTTGTATTCCTTCCAAAACAGCTTTACGTGCCTGATCTGGTACAGGAATTTGATGATAGCTGTCTTTTAGATTCAATAATGTATCTTTATCCTTATGTTCCATTGTAACGGCTCCTCTCTTAAACCATTTCCGGTTCCAGTATTCCCTTAAGCTTCTTTAGGGCACGATATAGCCGGCTCTTTACCGTACTTATGTTCATATCAAGTGCCTCTGAGATTTCTTCCAGTTTCCAGTCCTCTAAGTATTTTAAGATGACCAGTGCACGGTCCTTATCCTCCAGCACATCTAAAATTTCAAGTGGATCCTCTTCTTTGTACTGGTCTTCATGAACGATTTCTATGTCCTCAAAGCTTACTGTTTCCCGTTTCCTTTTTCTTAAGGTGTCAATGGCCGTATTGATGACAATCCGATAGATCCAGGTAGATAAATAATCCCTTTCTTTTAGTTTGTCTAAATCCTTAATCACCCGGCAGGCACTCTCCTGAACAATATCCAGGGCATCCTGTTCATTCTTTGCATAGCTGTATGCAAGCCGGTAATACTTATCATAATTGTCAATAAGCATTCTCTCTGCTTCGTCTTCCATCTTTTGTTTCATTTTTCCCTCCTATATAAGGTTCTATCTATTAGACGATATTCTCATAAAAAAGTTTCAATCCACACAAAAATAGGAAAGACTCCTATGAGCCTTTCCCACTATATTATATCATTATTCAAAACGAACAATCTCTTTTTTCAGTCGTTTCATGATTTTTTTCTCCAGCCTGGAGATATAAGACTGGGAAATGCCAAGGAGATCTGCGACCTCTTTCTGGGTCATCTCTTCCCCTTCATCGTCCGTCAGACCAAAGCGGAGTTCTACAATCTTACGCTCCCTTGGACTGAGACGGCTGATGGCAGTATTTAAGAGATTAC
This sequence comes from [Clostridium] aerotolerans DSM 5434, assembly GCF_000687555.1. GTDB lineage: Bacteria > Bacillota > Clostridia > Lachnospirales > Lachnospiraceae > Lacrimispora > Lacrimispora aerotolerans. The sequence continues at coordinate 169,814 of NZ_JHWJ01000003.1, forward strand.
GCTCTACCTCTGTTTCCAGATCCTTATAAATTACATCCTCTTCTGTTCCCAGGATATCTGATAAGAGCAGCTCATTGCCGTCCCAATCCACATTCAGAGGCTCATCTATGGACACTTCCATCTTTGTTTTATTATTCCGGCGCAGATACATTAGTATTTCATTTTCAATACATCGGGATGCATAAGTTGCAAGTTTAATATTCTTTAACGGATTAAAGGTATTAATCGCCTTAATGAGTCCAATGGTCCCTATGGAAATCAGATCCTCCACACCGACGCTGGTGTTATCAAACTTCTTCGCTATGTATACAACAAGCCGGAGATTGTGCTCGATCAATTCAGATTTTGCCCTCTGGTCATCGTCTCCGCCAAGGAGCCCAATAACTTGTGCCTCCTTTTCATTGTCTAGCGGCGGAGGCAGGATATCTGCTCCTCCGATGTAATGGATCTCCCCCTGAGACGGCATCATAAGCGTCCTGAACGTTGGAATTGCCTTGAACTGGAAACGATTTGGTACAGAAACTTTTATAATCATGTCGATACTCTCTCCTTTACATCAAACATTTACTCTTCGTGCAGCAGCATCTGATATTCACCGTTAACGGATAATGTCTTTTTACAGACAGCTATCAAAGGCTTTTCAATTACTTTTACTTCATCTCCCTGACGTACCTCCATCTCGTCTAAAAAAATCCCGGGCATTACTCCACTGCTTTTCCCCACACTTCCAAAGGGGATATAAATAACCTCTGATACGGTCTCGCAGATCTCCCGTACAGCCTCATAAGTCACAACATGGACAGGCCTGCGGCTTACTGGTTCATAGAGTCGGTTACCCGTGTCAAGAAGAGCCATCACCTTTTTTTCCTTTCCCCGATAACGCATGGTGACTTCAAAAAAATTGCTCTTACCTTTCCATATGGCGGGAATCCTCCAAAGAAAATACCGAATGCCAAAATAAGCGCCTGCTGCAAGAAAAATTAACCGGTAAAGAGGCATGGCAGCTCTGCCATTTCCTCTAAGAATCTGTTCTATATAATAACCGGCCTTCGTATGTTGATATAGGGCATACATAATACCGGCTGTCAATGCCGTTGCCAGGTAAAGCGCTGCCACTGCCTTAACTATTTCCTTTGGTTTTTTTATACAAAAGGCTGTCATCACCATCAGAGTGCTTATCACAAGATAGGTGATTCCCATTAAAAGCCATGGGGGCAACAAGGAAAATGCGGCGGCAAATACAGCCCAGGAAGCTCCTAACCCTGCCCCAAGAATCATTCTCCACCAGATCAAACGATATTTGAGACCTCGTCTCACGATGGATAATACAAGCAAATCCATGGTAAAATTAATAAAGAACAACACGTCTATGTACAGGTTTATTTCCGTTGCTGCATTCACCTCCTGCCCTGTACGAACATTATAGCCAGTATACCTTTCAGAATTTGTCAAAACCAAGGGAATAATTCCACTTTTTCATCGTCTTTTTCCATCCCGCTACGGCATTTGCTGACATATTTTTACACCAAAAACTTGTCTTAGAAGTCAATCCAGTGCTTCTGTGCTCTCCCCTCCACTCCCACTTTCCCACCACAAAAAAACAGCCGGACACGGCCCTATGGCCATGTTCGACTGTTTTTACCAAACTATTTTTAATTGTCGATTATTTTATAACGGTTTAAGAAAGCTGATCAAGTCTTTCCTTAACCTGTAGAAGCATCTGGGTATATTTTTGAAGCTTTGCCTTTTCTTCTTCGATCTTTTCTTCCGGCGCCTTGCTTACGAACCTTTCGTTGTTCAGCATTCCGTTTACACGGGCAAGCTCTTTCTCCAAACGTTCTTCCTCTTTCTTCAGACGCTCAATCTCTTTCTCAATGTCTACCAGCTCTGCAAACGGCATATAGATTACCGCCTGATGGATAACTGCGGATACTGCATCGTCAGAAATACCGTTCTTATCCTTTTGGAGACAAACCTCACTTGCATATCCAAGGGTAGCAAAAAATACTTTGCTCTGCTCAAAGATAGTAAGGATTTCCTGGTTTTCAGAAACAACGTAAACCTTAGCCTTTTTGCTTGGCGGAACATTCATAGAGGTACGCACATTACGGATTCCTCTAACAGCTTCCTTAATGGTCTCTACTGCGTGCTCCTCTGAGGCAAAATTCCAGGAATCTTTAAATACCGGCCACTGAGAAATCATGATAGACTCCTCCTCATCCTGAAGATTACAGAAAATCTCCTCGGTAAGGAATGGCATATATGGGTGAAGAAGCTTTAAGGACTGAATGAGTACTGTCTTTAATGTCCAGATGGCCGCCGCCTTTGTGGTGTCTTCATCGTTCCACAATCTTGGTTTTACCATCTCAATATACCAGTCACAGAATTCTTCCCAAATAAAATCATATACCTTCTGAAGGGCAATTCCAAGCTCATATTTATCCAGGTTTTCTGTTACATCTTTTGCAAGAGAGTTGACCTTAGATAAAATCCACTTATCCGCCATGGTAAGTTTGGATAACTCAGCCTCCGCATTTGGTGCCTTCTCAATATTCATCATGATGAAACGGGATGCATTCCAAACCTTATTGGCAAAGTTTCTGCTGGCTTCTACTCTCTCCCAGTAAAAACGCATATCATTTCCAGGAGCATTTCCTGTAATCAGGGTCATACGAAGCGCATCGGCGCCGTACTTATCAATGATTTCCAGAGGATCAATTCCATTGCCTAAGGATTTGCTCATCTTACGTCCTTCCGAATCTCTAACAAGGCCGTGGATCAGTACGGTGTGGAATGGAAGCTTTCCTGTCTGCTCAATGCCTGAGAATACCATACGGATTACCCAGAAGAAAATAATATCATAGCCTGTTACCAGTACGTCTGTTGGATAGAAATATTTAAGCTCTTCTGTTTCATTGGGCCAGCCCAGTGTGGAGAACGGCCATAATGCAGAGGAGAACCAGGTATCCAGGGTATCTTCATCCTGAGCAAAGTGAGTGCAGCCGCATTTGGGGCAAACATCCGGGGCTTCCTTCCCCACGATAATTTCCTTGCACTCATCGCAGTAGTAAGCCGGAATCCGGTGTCCCCACCAAAGCTGTCTGGAAATACACCAGTCACGGATGTTCTCAAGCCAGTGAAGATAAGTCTTGTCAAAACGCTCTGGAACAAACTTTAAGGCACCGTTATTCAACGCTTCAATAGCTGGCTTTGCCATCTCTTCCATCTTAACGAACCACTGCTGTTTTACCAGAGGCTCTACTGTGGTACCACAGCGGTCATGGGTTCCTACTGCATGAGTATGGGGAACTACCTTTACTAATAAGCCAAGTGCTTCTAAATCCTTTACCATGGCCTTTCTTGCCTCATAGCGGTCCATGCCATGATACTTGCTTCCAGGAAGATGAATGGTTGCATCGTCATTCATTATGGTAAGCTCCGGCAGATTGTGTCTTTTTCCTACCTCAAAGTCGTTAGGGTCATGGGCCGGTGTGATTTTAACACAGCCGGTACCAAAGTCTTTATCTACATAGGAATCTGCAACAACAGGTATCTCACGGTCTGTAAGAGGAAGCTTAAGCATCTTTCCAATGAGTCCCTGATACCGCTCATCTTCCGGATTTACAGCAACAGCTGTATCTCCAAGGAGTGTCTCCGGTCTTGTGGTGGCGATCTCTACATATCTTCCCTCTTCCCCTGCAATGGGATAGTTGATATGCCAGAAGAAGCCGTTCTGGTCCTCATGCTCTACCTCAGCATCTGAAATGGAGGTCTGACACACTGGACACCAGTTAATAATTCTTGATCCTTTATAGATATACCCTTTTTTATGAAGGCGGATAAATACCTCCTGTACGGCTTCGGAGCACCCTTCATCCATGGTAAAACGTTCTCTCTCCCAGTCAGCGGAAGAGCCCATCTTATGAAGCTGGTTAATGATCTTGCTGCCGTACTCCTGTTTCCAGTCCCAGCACTTTTCTAAAAAGCCATCTCTGCCAAGATCAGCCTTATCAATTCCCTGTTTTTTTAAATTCTCAATGACCTTTACTTCCGTTGCAATGGCCGCATGGTCGGTTCCCGGCTGCCAAAGAGCCTCAAAGCCCTGCATCCTCTTATAACGGATAAGGATATCCTGCATGGTATTATCAAGTGCATGCCCCATGTGAAGCTGTCCTGTAATGTTTGGCGGCGGCATTACAATGGTAAATGGTTTTTTATCCTTATTAGGCTCTGCGTGAAAATATTTTTTATCCAGCCACTTCTGATAAAGCTTTCCTTCGATCCCTGCCGGATCATAAGTTTTTTCCAACTCTTTCATATTCTTCTCCTTTATTCTTCCATCAGTTTTTAGAACATAAGAAAAGCCCCTTGCATCCTGGGATGCAAAGGGCGAATCGTCGCGGTACCACCTTATATTATGGCACTTGGCCATATCTCTTAAGGCCTTTAACGCTGCCAGGCGTGAAGACTTACTTCTTAAATTTCAGCCTTCCGGTTCCAAAGCTACCTTCCGAACATACTTCCTTAACCGCCTTTCAGCCGATGGACGGTTTTCTCTTTCAGGGTTATGAACGTACTCCTCTTTTTCTTAACCTTTTTCTTATTGTTATCTTATACCATGTAATGATAGTGTGTTTTCCTGGTTTTGTCAAGACATAATGTTACGGTATTCCTGCTTCCATTTTTGCACAAGCTCTCCAGCTCCCTGGAAACGCTTAATAGGATCCTTTTGAAACAGCTTATCAAGCTCTAAGAGGCTGTCTGCCTGTTCTGCCTTTTCTTCTGCTTCCTTTCGGTCCTGCCCGGATTCCTGCAAAAGCTCCTCTGTAATCAGAACCTTTAACCGCTCACTGATGACAAGGCCAGGATTCCACTGGGAAAGATGGCAGATCCTTTTTAACACCTCGCTGCTCTTTACAAGATCAAAGGATTTCTGATAGGCCAGATAAGCCTTGTCCGTCATAAACAGCCTGGCATAGGATGCTCCCAGGTTATTATAAATTTTTGCCTGAAATACCTCTGATCCACGGCTTCCCTTAGGGAGATCTAAAATCTTTTGGTATTCTGCCGCTGATTTTCCATATTGCTTTCTGGAAAATAGGTAATCGGCTCTTTCTTTTAAGAATTCTGCCTCAGGCATTCTGCGGTAGGATGAGAGCTTTTGTCTAAAACGGCTTACCTCTGCCCCATTGTAATAATCGCATTCATGGAGAATGAGAGCCAGCAGCTCGTCGCCGTCTTCACCACTTTGCTGCCATTTGACCAGCTTAAGCGCAAGAAAGGCCATATCAAGATCATCCCGAATGAAATCAATCAATGCATTATCTACGAAGCCCTCCATAACAAGGAGAGGATTGTTATAAATAACATAGCAAAGCTCCTGAGAAGAATACAAGCGAACTCCCAGGCCTTCGAAATAATATGGATGTTTAACCGGCTCCTGCCGGCAAAGTATCAGACTCATAGCATGACCTCTTGTCTTATGATGGTATCCGAAGCCGGAAACAATTCCCCAAAGCCTTTGTCTTTTAATACCACTGCCATGGTTTTTTCGTCCAGAAACCCAAAGCTGATGCCAAGCCTTGTGGTTCTCCCTGGACGCTTTGGAAATCCTTCCAGATCTATTTTTATTAAACGCTTTTGTTTTGGATCCATGGGAGTTACCATAAATTCAACGTAATCCTGATTATCCACAATCAAATCTACGCTGCTCTTTGATTCATACCAGTTGTCACCTGCGGCTGCAACCACCAGCTGGCTCTCCCGTTCCTTATGAAGCACTCGCATGGAAACGGTGGAATGGAGACGTCCTTCACAAATACAGATAAATGGATATGCTGATTTTTCCTGGAGATAATCCATCCCACGTATAGCGGCTCCTCTTGCAAACAATTCCGGCTCCATAAATACCTTTCTGCGATGGCAGAGAAGTTTCATGGAGTCAGGTGCCCAGTCGTGGCGTTCAAAGCCTTTTCCGGTGAGGAACAAGGAGGAGAACAGCTTTTTCTGAAGGAGTCTGTCTGCACAGGAGCTTAAGATCTTATCCGCCAGCTTGCCGCCGGAAGGTGTATCTAAAATATCCAGGTTAAAGCTCTCTTCTAACGCTTCATCCTCTGCAATGACCATCATCTTTCGAAGCCCTCTTTGAACCTTTAATTCATGATAATGAAAGGAATCCTCGGATAAGTCAAATACTCCTACCTGATTGCTCCAGACTTCTTTTTTCTGGCTGAGAACGTAATACACGAATGCTTCCGTGTGGCTTACGATATGAATCCGTTCCCTGGGGATGCCAAGGGCGTCTCCGCAATACATGAGAGCGTCCATAATCTTCGCATCCGCCTTTTGCAGTGTGACCACAAGCTGCTTTACTTCTTCGCAGAAGAATTCCTCCATGGGAAGCTTTAATATCTTTTTTAAGAACATTGTCAGAAGGTTAAGACCTTCATATTTGATACCGCCCAAAGTGGCAGTCCCTTCTTTTCTAACCATTTTTATCAGCTTGTCTACTATGATGCCCTCACCTACAAGCGTGTAGGCGTAGGCTTCCTCTCCTACATACCAGGCATCTTCATCCTTTTTACGGCAGATTACCGTTGGAATGCACCATGACTTTTCCCTGTCATGGCAGCATATGCGGGTATAGGCATCACACAGATCAAGCCCTATTATCAGTCCGTCCATCGACAGCCCCCTTTATCTTACATCAGTGGAAATAATTCTTCTGCAGCAGCATTCTTCCTTAAATACTCCTGCATCCGTATTTTAAGCGCCGCTTCATCTCTTAAACTCAAAGACAGGCTCATTTCATTGAGACACGCAAATCTGCTGTCCATATCTTTTGAAGATTCCCCGGCATCGCAGCTTATGCTGCCTTCTTTTTTAAGAACCCAGTCTTCGTCAATCAGCTCGCTGATCCGGTATTCCATAATCTCGCCTTCAAACAGAATTTTCTGCTTTACGAACACGCCCTGATAAACCCGGGAGATATCCTCACTATGGAACTCTTCCTCATCCGGCAGAATCCTTATCTGAAGGTCAATCTTTGAATCACGGCCTGCGCAGTACTGAATCATAGCTTTATCAAGGATATCCTCAGGCATGGGAACATAGTTTGACAAGTCTTTAAAATGAGGGAAGACATATCCTTCCTCCAGTAAAAACTCCACCGTCTCCCTGCACAGTTCCTTCTGCTCATCTGAAAGCTCTGAAAGCTTGGCATAATACTTGGAGAGGGACAGTAAATAAATGGTGGGCAGACGTCCCTTTATGGAGGAGCCTTTTACCACTCCTTCCAGATAAGCCAATACCTTTTCTTCCGGTTCCTTATCCTCCATAAAGTATTCCGTACACTTTATAGTCAGATATGCCTTAACGATATTTTCACTGGTTTCCTTGCGGTTTCTATATAAATGGAAAACCTTATCCAGCTTGATCATAGCCCCGGAAAACATCATCTGGGCCGTCAGTCTTTCCTCTAAATCATAGGTTTCCACATGACCGGAAACCGATTGCATGAGAACGTGATACATCTGGTCTGACAGGCCGTTAAAATGTTCACACAGATAGTCCAAAATAACACTGTCATTTTTTCCTTCTTTAAAAACTTCATAGGCGATGGTAAGGAGCAGAGAATCCTCATCAAATAGCTTTTGGAGAATCATCTTTGTACACAGCTTATATAACTGCTCCATTCCTATGCCTTCGCAGCCAAATTCCCGGATCATATGAAATGCCTCTTCCATATAACCGTTAAGGATCAGGGTATTGCAGACTCCAATCCGCTCCTCTTTGGTAAGAACCTTTTTATCCAGAGTCAGAAGATATTTAGCTCCATCTCCGCCCTCTTCCGGAGCATCGGTCTGCTTTTGATAGAACTCAATCACCTTTGATAATAATAGCCGCTGATAATATGGACGAAGCTTCGGATCCTCTAAGGTCGCTTCTAAGATCTTAACTTCTTTTCTGTCAGTGACTCCCTTTGACAGTGCTTTTTCACACGCCCTTAAGCGAAGCATGGAATGCTCCGGAAACAGTTCAAAGCAACGCTCCTCAAGCTCCGGCCGGTCCATGACCGCGTCTTTCTTATAGGGGATATTGGCATACCGGTTTCCGTAGGCATCCTGGAATAACAGAATGCTGTGCTCTGAAAATAATGGCACATAGGCGACTCCATCATCAAGAAGGAACGCATCCTCTTCTGTCAGCTCTTCGTAGCAGACTATCACATATTTCATCTTTTTATTCTGGCATTCCACCCGGTAAGAACGTAAGATGGATGGCAGTACCATAGCCATAGGAAGATCTATGACATCCTTAAATATCATCTTTTCATAGATGGAGGCCAGACGATTGTCGATCCTGGACTCAAACAGCTGCTCGGTCGCAAACTTTTCTATGGTCCGCTCATAAGCCTGGTATAGCGGATCTGTAGGCTCCAGATATACCAGGACATTTTTATAAAGGACTGTCCTGCTGTTTAAATCCAGTTCACTTCCTCCGTAGGAAAAATATAAAAGTACTTCCTTAGGCAGAAGATAGCAATAATTCTTTGGAAGGGCATAAATATAATATTCGTAAAGCCTTGTAAGGCTGATCCCTGCTTTGATTCCTTTTTCATACCAGGCAAAGGCCTCTGCCATACGGCACTCTCCCTTAATCAGGAGTGCGCAAATAGCTTCCAGAACTTCCTTTTCCTGAAATTCCTCATAAAGCTTTATAAGCATCCGGTAATGCAGCCTGTTAAAATGCTTTGCTGAAAGAGTCAGCTTTGAAACTGCCAGAGCCAGCTTTTTATCCACCAGGCCCTTGCCCACGCAGTGATAAAGGATCTGCAGCTCCATAGGTCCCAGGGACCGGATTAAGTCTGGAGCTTCATTGAGCACCCGGCAGCCCCATAGGTAGAAAAATGGGCTTCTTACTCCCGTATCAAATTGACGTTTTAACATGGAAAACAAAGCAGGCATATTGTCAAACAGCCTGCGATCCAGCTTGATCAGCAGAAGGAACAGCCAAAATAGTTTTCTGTCTTCCTCCAGATACTTCTTCATGAGGCGGATCAGGGATTCCCTCTGATATTCATCCGGCTGAACCTGTAACCGCAGACACTGATAGTAACAGTATATTTCCCGTTTTTCCTGACGCTCATTTAAGATTACATCCCGGCACTCGTCTAGCAAAAGAGCGGCTTTTGACGGTTTCCCCTGTAACAGGCAGACCTCAGCACGAAAAAGCTTATAAAGGCTTTGCTCTCCCTTCATCAGCTCCAGCTCATCAAGGGCCTTTTCCATGTCTTCACAGAGAACATCGCCACTTCTTTGACCGCTTTCCTCCAAAAGGCGCAGCCGCAAAAATCGGCCGAAAGCCTCTTTTGCAAAGGCATCCTCCGCCGATATCCCTCCTCCGGGGTTCACAACCGCCGTTACCGGTATTATAAATTTATCTTCCATTCCGGTTATCATGATTCTGCCGGAATTCTCTCCCTGATGCATCCGTTCCGGGTGAATCAGAAACGGTACGCTGCACTGGTCGTTTTCAAAGTCAAGTTCACCAACCGTCTTTTTGGGCAGCTCTATAAAATCACAGTCCGTTGTCACGTCCAGATTCACGTAGCCCCAACCGCTCCGTGTAATGAATACCTGATCGTGTAAAACGTCCTCCAGTTCTCCAAATCTTAGCTCCTTATCATCCACCGACAGCACGACCGGCTTCTTTACCTTAAGGGCGGTCAAAAACTCTTCCAGTTCTTTTCGTCTGTCCAGTCTTCCCTTTAATCCGTCATAGATCGCCCTTATGTGGAGATCATCCATAAAAGGAGCCGTAACAAAATCCCGGTACTCGAATAAACGAAGAGCCGTGTCCATATCTTTCTTTGCAGCATCTGCAAAATCTTCTGCTGTCTTTAAATCACTGAGCGCTTTCCCTGACGTCCCCAGCTCCACACGAAAAGAATAAGGGACTTCTCTCTCGCCGCCATTGGTAACCAGGTAAAAAGATCCCTTAATGACATCCCCATCTTCCAAGAAACTTCCGTTTATCTCATAGACCAGATGGTTATATGTACCGCCAAACGCTCCGCTTAACAGCCTGACGCGGAAGTTTGAGGAATAGGCAAGCCCTTTTATGTGCAGATTATTCTCACTGGTAACGACAAGCTCCCGCCTGGTAGCTCCTCCGGAGCGCACCACATCATCAATTCCCGATGGGGTAACCTTTATCTTTGGAATTTCAGAATCAATGATGCCTTTTGCCAGCCTGTTGATTCGTTCTCTCATAGTACCACCTGTATCTTTAATTTCCTTATATTATTCGTTTGCTAAAAATTAATTACTCTATATTCTAACACATTTTCTATTGATTTAAAACCCTAAAATTGGTATGATATAATAAAAACTGTGGAAAAAAGGACAAACTGATTATGACAACCAACGAGAAAGCTTTATTGCTGCATGAAGAATGGAACGGAAAGCTGGAAATAAATTCCAAAGCAAAGGTCAAAACCAGGGAAGATCTTGCCCTTGCTTATACACCTGGAGTGGCTGAACCCTGCAAGGTCATTGCCGAGAATCCGGAAGCGGCTTATAAGTATACCATCAAATCCAATACAGTTGCTGTAGTCTCTGACGGAAGCGCTGTTCTAGGTCTTGGAAACATCGGTCCTCTGGCTGCCATGCCGGTCATGGAAGGAAAGGCCGTGCTATTTAAAGAATTTGGCGGAATCAACGCGATCCCGATCTGTCTGGATACCCAGGATACGGAAGAGATCATTAAAACCGTTGTTCATATCGCTCCTGCCTTTGGCGGAATCAACTTAGAAGACATATCTGCTCCTCGCTGCTTTGAAATTGAAGAACGGCTTAAGGAGCTTCTTACTATTCCTGTTTTTCATGATGACCAGCACGGAACAGCGATTGTGGTGTTAGCCGGAATCATCAATGCCTTAAAGGTCACCGGAAAGAAGATGGAGGAATGCCGTGTTGTGGTAAATGGAGCCGGTTCTGCCGGAATCGCCATTACAAAGCTTCTTTTGACTTATGGATTTAAAAACATTATCATGTGCGACCGTATCGGCATCCTGGCAAAAGGCATGGAAGGCCTGAACTGGATGCAGGAAAAGATGATGGAAGTTACCAACCTTACCGGTATAAAAGGTTCCCTGGCTGACGCCTTAAAAGGAGCTGATATCTTCGTAGGTGTTTCTGCTCCCGGGATTGTAACTCAGGAGATGGTATCCTCCATGAATTCTGATGCCATTCTTTTTGCCATGGCAAACCCGGTTCCAGAAATCATGCCGGATCTTGCAAAAGCAGCCGGAGCCAGAGTCGTAGGTACCGGACGGTCCGATTTCCCAAATCAGGTCAATAACGTCGTTGTTTTCCCTGGTATCTTTAAAGGTGCAATGGAGGGACGTTCCTCTTCCATTACAGAAGAGATGAAGCTGGCTGCTGCCGTTGCCATTGCTAATCTCGTAGCACCTTCAGAGTTAGATGAAAACAACATCCTTCCTGAGGCATTTGATCCCCGGGTCGCCGATGCTGTGAGCCAGGCAGTAAAGGATCATATCCGTCAGGCGTAAAACAAGAGGAATGGCTGGAAGCTTTTCGGCCATCCTTTATATTAGGGCGCAAAAAATGCGTCACTGGAGGTAACTATGCTGTCAGAACCTATGACCCTGTACAAACTAATGATTTTATATATGCTTAAACAGGTTAATTTCCCCCTGACCAGCGCACAATTGTCTAACTTTTTTCTGGAGCATGAATATACAACTTACTTTACATTGAACCAGGCGTTAAACGAACTGCTGGAGGCAAAGCTGCTTCATGTGGAGACCAATCACAACAGCAGCCGGTATGATATTACCAGAGAGGGCGAAGAGACTCTTTCCTTTTTTGGGAACAAAATATCACCTGCCATCATCAATGATATGGATGAGTATTTAAAGGACAACAAATTTCGTCTCCGCAATGAAGTTGGCGTCACAGCGGATTATTACAAATCCACGAGCCAGGATTACATTGTACACTGCGAAGTACGGGAAGGAAAAAACTGTCTGATCAGCTTAGACCTATCTGTTCCTGACAAGGACCAGGCAGAAATCATGTGTGACCACTGGAAATCAAAAAGCCAGGAAATTTATGCTTTTGCTATGAAATCTCTGATGAGCGGTTCCTGACGATCCGGAGGTCAGTAAAAGTTAAGGGGGAATTTACTTGAATAAAGCCCAAGTGAAACAAACGTGGTTTCATACCATTCATGACCATTATGAGTCTGTACGAAAGCAGCAGAATAAAAGATTGTTCCGTTTGAAAGTAAAGTTGTTTTTAACTGTCTTTCTTCCAATCTTTATTTTTGCTCTTGCAATTAAGGTGACTCGCACGTTTATACAGATTAAGGTCAGGAGTCTTTTTACTAAGACAACATGTCCTTTTAAAGATGACCACCTGCCCAAATAATATTGGAGCTTTTGTGATTCGTTCCTGAAACGTAAAAGAGGCGGCCTGAGTGTTAACACTCAGACCGCCTTTTTAATTCCCTCCATTTACGATATTTCTTTCTTCCCCTCTCAGATATGCACTGATATTCTCATAGATTTCTGACAGGCACCTTCTTCTCGCTTCTACGGTTGCCCAGCCTATATGGGGCGTAATGATCAATCTGGTACTGTCCTTAATGCTTAAAAGCGGATTATCCTTGCTCATTGGCTCTTCACTGAGAACATCGAGGCCAGCCCCGGCAATCTCCCCCTCTAACAGAGCCCAGGTAAGTGCTTCTTCATCAATAATTTTTCCTCTTCCCAGATTTAACAGCACCCCAGTTCGTTTCATCGCCTTTAGAGCCTTTTTATCCATGAGATTCCCGGTTTTCTCATTAAGAGGAGCGTGTATGGAAATGATATCAGAATCTTTCAGCAGGGTCTCAAATTCTACCCTTTCATAATTGGACTGATTGTTCATCCCTGAGGTGGAATAATAGATGATCCGGCAGCCAAAGGCCTCTGCCACCTTTGCTACTTCCCGACCGATTTCTCCAAGGCCAATGATCCCCCAGGTCTTTCCATAAAGCTCATTAAACTTTTTATCAAAACAGCTGAACACATCACTGTCTGTGTATTCCCCTGATTTTACAAAGGAGTCATAATAGGACAGCTTTTCATAGACGTAGAATAAAAGGGCGAAGGTATGCTGTACCACAGATCTTGTAGAGTAGCTTTTTACATTAGCCACAGCGATCTTCCGCTTGTTGGTATATTGAAAATCCACGTTGTTGGTTCCGGTAGCTGTCAGACAGATAAGTCTTACCTTTGTTGCATCTCGAAGCAGTTCTTCGTTCATAGTTATTTTATTAGCCACTATGATATCTGCATCCCTTACACGTGCAGAATTTTCTTCTGGATTAGAATTGTTGTATTTCACCACTTCTCCTATGGAGTAAAATGGAGCGTAATCCACATCATCACCTAAAGAATCTGTTTCCAAAAAGACTATTTTCATATATGACCTCCTTTTTGATTCATCATACCAAAAAGGAGCCTGCTCCACAACTGATTGTTCAGTTATATTGACTCAGCTCCTTCTTATGTTATCCCTGAATAAAACGGTCTAAAAACTCCTTTGTGGAATTTTTCTGGGGATTTCCAAATATATCAGATGGTTTTCCTTCTTCCTCAATGACACCGCCTGCCATGTAGACCACACGGCTGGAAACGTCTCTGGCAAAAGCCATCTCATGGGTTACGATAATCATCGTAAGCCCCTCTTTTGCAAGTGTTCTCATAACTGCCAGCACCTCACCTACCATCTGAGGATCAAGGGCTGAAGTCGGCTCATCAAACAACAGGATCTCCGGCTCCATGGCCAATGCTCTGGCTATGGCAACTCTCTGCTTCTGTCCTCCAGAAAGCTGTCTTGGCTTGGCATTGATGTAGGGAGCCATACCAACCTTCTCTAAATACATCATGGCCTTTTTTCTTGCTTCGTCTTTATCCTTTTTCAGAACCTTAATCTGGCCCACCAGACAATTCTCAAGAACTGTCATGTTGTTGAACAGATTAAAACTCTGAAATACCATACCTACCTTAGTCCGGTATGACGGAACGTTCATCTTTCTGTCCGTGATATCTACATCGTGATACAAAATCTCACCGGTAGTTGGTGTCTCTAAAAGATTGATGCAGCGAAGAAGGGTTGATTTACCGGAACCAGAAGCTCCGATAATACAGGTCACATCGCCAGCATTTACAGAAAAATCAATATCCCGCAGGACAACATTGGTTCCAAAGGTCTTACTTAAGTGATGAATTTCCAGTACTTTCTCTTCTGCCATTTATTTATCCTCCTTCTCTTTCGGATCTGGGAATTTCACCATACCGCTGGTATAAGCCAGGGTATCGGTAGTTGCCAGATCGTAGCTGTCAGGACCATCCATCTTCTTCTCCCAGTGACGCAGGATTCTGGAGCAGGTGAAGGTAAGAATAAAGTAAATGATCATGGTAATGGTAAATGCTTCAAAGTAAGTATAGTACGCTCCTGCCACGCCTTTTGTGGCATAGAATAACTCAACCACACCGATAACGGAAAGTACACAGGTATCCTTAATATTAATGATTAAGTTATTACCGATCTGAGGCATAATATTACGGAGAGCCTGTGGCATGATAACATTGACCATGGTCTGAAAATGAGTCATACCGATGGCTTTGGCGCCTTCTGTCTGGCCGGGATCAATGGAAAGAATTCCGCCTCTTACCGTTTCTGCCATATAAGCACCTGTATTGATGGATACGATGAAATATGCAGCAAATACGATGGACATATTGATCTGAAAGAGAGCCGAGGAACCATAAAAAATGAACATGGCCTGAACCATCATAGGGGTTCCCCTGAAAATCTCTACGTAAACATTCAAAATGACTTTAACTGCTTTCAGCAGAACTCGTTTTACCGGGTTATCATGCTTTGAAACAGGAATGGTCTGAACAATTCCCACTGCAAAACCAATGATACAGCCAATCAGTGTTCCTACAATGGCAATCGCCATTGTCTTACCGGCGCCGCTCAGGAAGGAGGGACCGTATTCCCGCAGAATAAACAGCATTCTGCCTAAAAAATCTGATGGTAAAGACATATTACCTTCTCCTTTTCTAACTGTCATTTAGACAGAACAAGCGGCACGAAGATAAGAACGCTCTTGTCCCGTGCCTGCAAGCCCTGATTCTTTTTTATTGCGTACTACTTTGACAATGGCTGTACGGAAATGGCCTCTTCCATCATCTTGTCAAAGTCAGCCTTTGTCATCTTAGAAAGGACTCCGTTGATGGCATCCTTTAACTCCGTATTGCCTTTCTTTAAGGAAACTCCGATGTTAATGTCTTCATCAGATACCTTGAAGTCACCGTCTGTACCGGTAAAGTCAAGAAGCTTGAAATCAGGATAAGCAATTAATGCTGCTTGTCCGGTAGGTTTGTCTGTTACTACCACATCACATCTGCCAGAGCTTAAAGCTACTAACATGGCAGGTGCGGATTCCATAGCCGGCTGGATATCTGCATTGGGGATCTGAGGAAGGCAGCTGTCATACCAGATGGTGTTTAACTGGGAAGTACCAGTTGCACCGGAAAGGTCTGCTACGCTTTTTGCATTCTCATATTTGCCGCCGCTCTTTACAAGGGCAACAATGGTCGCATAGTAATATGGATCTGTAAAATCTACTGACTGGAGGCGCTCTGCTGTAATGGACTGTCCTGCAATGACGCAGTCAACCTTGCCAGACTGAACAGCAGGAACCAAAGAATCCCAGTCCAGCTTTACGATCTCAAGGCCGTATCCAAGTTCATCAGCAATTTTTTTAGCCATCATAACATCATAGCCGTAAGCAAAATCAGAACCACCGGAAATAGGAACTGCTCCGTTGGCATCATTTGACTGGGTCCAGTTATAAGGCGCATAACTACACTCCATAGCAACTTTCAGTACTTTTTTACCATCTGCATCTTTACCAGCTGCATTGGTTCCTTTTCCAGCACCTCCGCCGCAGGCAGTAAGAGCTGCCGCTGCAAGGGAAACTGCTAAAAGAGTTGATGCGATTTTCTTTATTGTCTTTTTCATAACTGTTTTCTCCTCTTCTTGCCAAAATGAACTCTATGTAATAAATAGGTTCATTATAAAAAGATTTTTATTCCTTGTCAAGACTATTTGCGTAATCTGATATCAGCTCCCAAATTTCATCCCTTCCCTGCTTTGTTTCCGCAGAAAAAGGAATCACAGTTACATCACTTCCGATTCCCAAACCGGTCCTCACTTGCTTAATTGCCTTCTGTACCTGGCTTCTCTTTAATTTGTCCAGTTTTGTGGCGATGATGACTGGCTGATACCCCTGATACACGATCCAGTCATACATGGTCTTATCGTTGACGGAAGGTTCGTGGCGGATATCAATCAATAAGAATACGCACTGGAGCATAGGGGATTTGTGGAGATAATTTTCAATCATCTTTCCCCATTTTGCTTTTACCTCCAGGGCTACCTTTGCATAACCGTATCCTGGAAGATCCACATAATAAAACGCATCATTGATATTGTAAAAATTTATTGTCTGGGTCTTTCCCGGCTGGGAAGATGTCCTGGCAAATGATTTGCGGTTCATCAGAGCATTGATCAAAGAGGATTTTCCTACGTTTGATTTTCCTGCAAAGGCGAATTCCGGCTTAGTATTCTCCGGAAGCGTGCTTGTAATGCCACATACCGTTTCCAGTTCTACGGATTTAATAATCATATGATTTCCTTTCTATTCCTGGAGAAATGCCTCCTGTAAGACCTCTGACATATGCTTGACATACACGATGGTAAGATTCCCGATAATCTCATCTGAAAGCTCCAGAATATCAGGTTTATTCTTAAATGGAACCAGCACGGTCTCCACATGTGCCATACGGGCAGCCAGTATCTTCTCCTTCAGACCACCGATCGGAAGCACACGGCCTCTTAGAGTTATTTCTCCAGTCATGGCCACCTTTGCCTTTACTTTGCGGTTAATGACCGCAGAAAGCATGGCTGTTGCCATGGTGATGCCTGCCGAAGGACCATCCTTTGGAACGGCTCCTTCCGGTATATGAAGATGGATGTCGTGCTTTTCGAAATAATTATCTGCCACCTTATAGTCCGGGCAGACCGAACGCACGTAACTAAGTGCCGTCCGGGCAGATTCCTTCATGACATCTCCCATCTGTCCGGTAAGGGATAAATTTCCTTTTCCAGGCATAACATTGACTTCGATCTGCAGGGTACTTCCTCCAACGCTGGTCCAGGCAAGGCCTCTTACGATTCCCACCTCATCATCCTCATTGACATCTTCAAAGGTTACTTTCTCTTTACCTAAGTATGTTTCAAGATTCAAATCTGTAATCTCGATGGCCTCTTTTTTGTTCTCCAAAAATTGTCTGGCAGCTTTACGGTAAACAGCACCGATTCTTCTCTCCAGCGTTCTGACGCCTGCTTCTCTTGTATAATTGTGAATTATTTTTTCAAGGGCTTTATCTGTAATGGTGACCTGACTCTCTGTCAGCCCATTCTTTTCCCTTTGCTTTCTTACTAAGTAATTCTTAGCAATATGGAATTTTTCATTCTCCGTATAGCTGGTTACTTCAATTAATTCCATACGGTCAAGGAGCGGCCCCGGTATGGTTGTGGTGGTATTGGCCGTAGCAATGAATAAAACATTGGATAAATCAATGGGAAGCTCTATATAATGATCCCGGAACTTTACATTCTGTTCACTGTCAAGGACTTCTAAAAGAGCGGAAGAAGTATCTCCCTTGTAATCTCTGCTGACCTTATCAATTTCGTCCAAAAGCATAAGAGGATTGCTGACTCCTGCCTGTCTTATAGCCTCTGCTATTCTTCCCGGCATAGCACCTACATATGTTTTCCTGTGACCTCTGATCTCAGCTTCGTCCCTGACTCCACCCAGACTGATTCTTACATATTCCTTATTCAGCGCCTTTGCCACAGAGCGGGCGATAGAGGTTTTACCGGTTCCTGGAGGTCCTACCAGACAAACGATAGGGCTTGTTCCTTTTTTTGTCAGCGTACGGACTGCCAGGTATTCAAGAATACGTTCCTTCACTTTTTCAAGACCATAATGGTCCTCATTTAAAATATCTTCGGCATGGGATATGCTGTTGTTATCCTTGGAAACCTTTTTCCAGGGAAGCTCCAAAACAGTCTCTAAGTACATGCGCACTACATTGGCCTCCTGGCTTCCGCCTGGCATCGCCTTAAAGCGCTCGATTTCCTTTTGGATCTTGTCCTTAATCTCCTTGTCAGCCTTTAATGATTTTAACCGCTTGTTGTATTCATCTGCATCGGTAAGAGGATTATCCTCTCCTAACTCTTCCCGGATTACCTTTAACTGTTCCCTTAAAATATAATCCTTCTGATTCTTATCAATTCGCTCTTTTACCTGAGACTGTAATTCCCGTTTTACCTTTGTGACCTCAATTTCAGTCAAAAGATGCTTCATGACAAGAGCATACCTTTCATCCAGCATAATGCTCTCTAATACCTGCTGGCGCACCTGGTAATCCCAGGAAAGCTGTACGGCGATCTGATCCAGAAGCTCTCCTAAATCTGTCAGTATTAAAAGACCAGGGATCACTTCTTTTGCAAGCCTCTGGTTTTCCTTGCCGTATTCTGAAAGCTTATCCTGAACAATCTGCAGCATAGCCTGTTTTGTTACATCATCTATCATCTCATCAAATTCAAATACTGTATCGATTTCTCCCACCAGCATGGGTTCTTCATTCTCAAGAGCCAAAAGCTCTGCACGTTCCAGACCTTCCACCATAACACGGATTACATTGCCAGGCATCTTTACCAGCTGCTTGATAACAGCAATCGTACCGATGGAATGCAATCCCCCGAAATCAGGATTCTCTTCTTCTGAATCCCTCTGGGTGACGAGACACACCTTCTGGTCTCCAACCATTGCTTTTTCTACGGCTGCCGCAGACTTTGGCCGGCTGATATCAAAATGTAACATCATTTTGGGAAGAACCGTCATCCCGCGCAGGGCGATAACTGGCATTGTGATTGTCTTATGCACCATAATGTTCTCTCCTTTGCATTCAAAAAGGTGTTGCAGCAGTTTTCTCGCTGTAACACCTTCCCGACTCATGCAGGGATCTATGCGATCTCGCCTGTTTTATCTTTTCTAAGCTTTTGGGCCAGCGATTTTCTGGGAACTGTCGTATCCCGGAAGATGAGTTCTGGCTCACCTGTCTTATCTACAACTTCTTTGGTAATCTTGCAGATTCCGATGTTGCTGTCGGAAGGAATCTCATACATAAGCTCCATCATGACGCTTTCCATAATGGAACGAAGACCTCTGGCACCGGTTTTTCTTTCTACGGCCAGCTCTGCAATTCTTTCTACCGCGTCCTTGGACAGTTCAAGTTTTACATCGTCAAGTTCAAACAATTTCTGATATTGTTTCACCAGGGCATTCTTTGGCTCTGTTAATATCTTAACCAGTGCTTCCCTGTCTAAAAGCTCCAGGGAAACAGTAATCGGCACACGGCCGATAAACTCTGGAATCAGACCAAACTTCACCAGATCCTGAGGAAGGGTCTTTCTTAAAAGATCATCAATATCTGTCTTATTCTTATCTACGATTTCCGCATTAAAGCCGATGGAACCGGCACTTAAACGGCTTTCAATAATTTTTTCCAGTCCATCAAAGGCTCCGCCGCAGATGAACAAAATATTCGTTGTATTGATCTGTAAAAGTTCCTGATGAGGATGCTTTCTTCCTCCCTGAGGAGGCACACTGGCAACCGTACCTTCCAGGATCTTTAACAGTGCCTGCTGAACACCTTCACCGGATACATCTCTTGTAATGGAGACATTCTCCGATTTCTTTGTTATCTTATCAATCTCATCGATATAGATAATTCCGTATTCCGCTCTGCTTATATCATAATCAGCTGCCTGGATTAATTTCAAAAGAATGTTTTCTACATCCTCTCCCACGTAGCCTGCTTCTGTCAGGGCAGTTGCATCTGCAATGGCAAAAGGAACATTTAACACCTTTGCAAGGGTCTGGGCAAGGTAAGTTTTACCGGAGCCGGTAGGTCCTAACATAAGAATATTGCTCTTTTGCACATCCACATCCAATTTCTTTCTGGATGTGATTCTCTTATAGTGGTTATAGACTGCTACTGACAATACCTTTTTTGCGTTGTCCTGACCAATCACGTAGCTGTCCAGAAATTCTTTGATTTCCTTTGGCTTCATCAGATTGATATCAGCAAAATCAGGTCCTTCTTCTTCATGATTGTCAAATTCTTCTTCCAATATCTCTGCGCATAAATCAATGCACTCATCGCAGATATAAACATTATTGGAACCGGCAATCAATTTCTTTACCTGATCCTGGGTTTTCCCGCAAAAAGAGCATCGGATCTTTTCGTCAGTTCTGACCGGCATACATACACCTCATTCTTTCCTATAGTTACTTATGCTTTAAACATAAAGGTCTGCCCAAAAGGGATTAACGATTGTGGTTGTAAAGTATATCATCTATCAGGCCGTATGCTTTTGCTTCATCCGCAGTCATATAATTGTCACGTTCTGTGTCGCGCTCAATCACTTCGTACGGCTGGCCTGTATTAGCTGCCAGTATATCATTCAAACGCTTTTTAATCTTTAAAATGTTGTCTGCAACGATTCTGATATCCGTCGCCTGTCCCTTGGCTCCGCCTGAAGGCTGATGGATCATTACCTCTGCATTAGGAAGAGCAAATCTCTTTCCTTTTGCTCCGCCAGCTAAGAGGAAAGCACCCATGCTGGCCGCCATACCCATACAAACGGTTGAGACATCACATTTGATGTAATTCATGGTATCATAAATTGCCATACCTGCGGTAACAGAACCGCCAGGACTATTGATATAGAGGTTGATATCCTTATTAGGGTCTTCTGCCTCTAAAAATAACAGCTGTGCCACAATCAGGCTTGCTGATACATCAGAAACTTCTTCACCAAGGAAAATAATTCTCTCCTTAAGAAGTCTGGAATAAATATCGTAAGAACGCTCGCCCTTACTGGTTGATTCAATGACATAAGGTACTAAACTCATCTGTCTTCCTCCTGTCTCTTTTCTTCAAAGCCGAATAGACTCCGGACAAAAAACGTCAGGAATCTATCCGAATGAAACATCTTATACTAATTTTGCTTCCGCAACAAGAAAGTCTACTGCTTCCTGAACTGCAAGATCTTCCTTCATCTGATTGATACCGCTCTCTCCAAGATATTCTTTCACCTGGTCAGCTTCCATCTGGTAAGCTTCTGCCATGCCAGCGATTTCCTTCTCAACAGCTTCATCAGCTACTGTGATGTTCTCAGCCTTAGCAACTGCTTCTAATACAAGTCTGGTCTGGATTCTCTTAAGTGCCTGTGGCTTCATCTGATCCTTTAAGGATTCGATTGTCATGCCTGTAAATTTCATGTACTGGTCAAGAGATAAGCCCTGGCTCTGCATTCTTCTTGCATAGTCGTTCACCATGTTGTTTACCTGGCTTTCGATCATTGGCTCAGGGATCTCCATGGTAGAATTCTCAACAATCTTCTGAACTACATTGTCTTCGTTCTCTGTTGCTGCTTCTTTTTCTTTCTTTTCTGCAAGCTTAACTTTGATGTCATTTTTGTACTCTTCCAGAGTTTCAAACTCAGAAACTTCGCTGGCGAACTCATCTGTTAACTCAGGAAGCTCTTTTTTCTTAATTTCCTTAACGGTAACCTTGAACATAGCTGGCTTTCCGGCTAAATCTGTTGCATGGTACTCATTTGGGAATGTAACATTCACTTCACAAGCTTCACCGATTTTCTTACCGATTAACTGCTCTTCAAATGTATCAATGAAGGAATGGGAACCGATGGTAAGAGGATAATCCTCTCCTTTTCCGCCTTCAAAAGTCTTTCCATCAACAAAACCTTCAAAATCAACGACAGTCTGGTCGCCGTCTTCCACTGCTCTGTCTTCTACAGATACCAGTCTGGAATTCTGCTCCTGAACTCTCTTTAATTCTGCAGCAATGTCTTCCTCAGTCACTTCTGCAGAAGCTTTTGTTACTTCAATTCCTTTATACTCGCCTAAAGTTACATCAGGCTTTACGGCAACGGTAGCGGTATAGATTAAGTTCTGTCCTTTTTCTACCTGTACAATGCTGATCTCTGGTCTGGAAACGATGTCCAGTCCGCTTTCTTCTGCTGCACCTGCATATGTTGCATCAAGAGCTTCGTTTACTGCATCTTCGTATAAAACGCCTGCTCCGTACATCTTTTCAATCATGGCCTGAGGAGCTTTCCCTTTTCTGAAACCTGGGATATTAAATCTGCCCTTATTCTTATTGTAAGCTGCGGTAAGCGCCTTGTCAAACTCCTCAGCCGGCACCTCTACCGTTAACTTTGCCATGTTCTTCTCTAATTTTTCTACTTGTAAACTCATCAATGGGTTCCTCCTTGAAATATATGTGAACCGCCATACCGACAGGGCGTTACACTTCAATTTAGCATTATACCATACTCGTCCCGTAAATTCCAGTATTATTTACGAAATCATAGGGCATTTCCTGAAAACTCCTGCATCTTCTTCACAATGTACGGGTCAAGGGGACGAATCTCCATTTGTGGTCTGGCAATATAGTATCCCTGGAAAAGCTGGACACCACAATCCATTAAAAATTCCAGTTCTTCTGCCGTCTCCACGCCTTCTGCCAGCACCAGGATGCTGTTTTTTTCAGCAAAACCCATTAGATTTTTTAAAATGATCTGGCGGTTGGGGTCCTCATGGATACGCCGGATCAGGCTCATATCCATCTTTACAATATCTGGTTTCATGTGAAGGAGAATGGATTCGCTGTTATATCCGGTGCCAAAGTCGTCGATGGCTGTGAGGCCGCCCCATTCCTTTGCCATTTCCTTTTTGCTCTGCATGAAGTTCTGGCTGGCCGGCTCCCCTTCCGTCATCTCGATTACCACTCTTGACAAGAGCTCTCCATACTGCTCCTCCAGCTCTTTGATTCCTTCTTTTGTCAGACAGACACTGGCGATGGAATTGATAAACAGCTTTTCATCCTTTCCAAGCTGTCCTGCCTCTGCCTCCGCTTTTGCAGCCCTCAATCCGGCAAACCAGGTAAGGATTTCCATCTGCGGCAGCTTTGCCTGGGCTCTGGTTAAGTTAATCACCTCACCAATCCCTTTGATATTGGAAAAATCGGGCCGCATGAGAAGCTCATATCCATAGACAGCTCCTTCTCTTGTGGCAATGGGTTGAAAGGCAAACCGCACTTCCTTTCTATCCAGCAGCCGGTTAAGCTCTTCACTTCCTGTGAGCATATAGGAATTATGCGTATACTCGGATATATCAAATTCCTTAACCACACCTTTTACACTGTGCTTCACCATGTACATGGCAAAGTCTGCATAATTAAACAACGCATCAAAATCAAGTGCATCATCCGGATACCAGGAAAGCCCCCCGGATACCCGTATGGGAAACTGATAGCCGCTCTCCATCTTCAAGGTGAACTTTTTAAGGTGCTTCATAAAATCCCGGACAATCTTTCGGATATCTTCTTTTTTCTGGCCTTTTAAGAATACTACAAATTCATCCCCCGAATATCTGGAAATAATACCTCCATATTCCATAAATTTTTTCAGGCAGTCTGCAAATAGCACAATATAGCGGTCACCCTCGTCATGACCGTAGGTATCATTGATATATTTTAAATTATCAAGATCCCACATAATTACGGCTGCAATCTCGTCTTGTAACCCTTCTATGGCTGCCAGAGCCTTCTCTCGAAACGCTCTGCGGTTATATATTTCTGTTAAAAGATCATAATTTCGTTCCCGCTCGAGCTTTTCTTTCTCCTCTACATTTACTGTTACATCGGTGCAGACTCCAAGAATGGTTCCTTTTTTTGATTCATCCAGAATGATTTCAATCCATCTAAGGCCATCTGGTCCCTCAAGACATTTTAAGATCCGGTCTCCTTTTAATTCTATCTGCCCAAAGGTCTGTCTTAATAAGGGATCGAATTCCTCTGCCCTTATGTAACAATAAGCCTCTTTCATCCTACCCCAGCCAAGCATTTCAAAGAGGGATCTGCTGCAGAAAACTCTTTTTTCTTCCTCCTCGTATTCAAATACTCCAACAAGAACATTGGCATGCTCCAAAATCCCGGACATTTTATAGGAGGCCCGGTCCACATCCCGGTTTAACAGTTCAATGGTTTCTGATAATTCGTCGATTTCCTTTACATGGACCCGCTCTAAAGACAATCCGCGGCTCCCTGATTTTCTTCTCAATTCCTCCACCAGTCTGCGAATAGGCTCTGTCATGATTCTTCCTATCATATATGCTCCCAGTAAGCTGAAAAGCAGCGGGACCAGCATGGAGCTAAAAAGCATGCGTCTAACGGCATTATAAAAGGACAGAAGATCCTTCTGCCTCGCCATGCCCACCATTACCCACTCGTTGTCTCCATACATTCCGTCTGTTCCATAAATATTAAGCTTATTTACGCTGGCATACCATTCGGTGCCTTCCGGTGATTTTAAGGTACTGATATTTTCCTTATGGTTGTATTCATATTCAATTTTTGTATTCTCATTGAAATACTGATTATAGAGATATCCCGATTCCGCAACGGGAATGATGGTATTGGTTCCTTTTTCCCGTAGACCAAGGAGCCAGCATTCATTAAAGCTGCCATTAATCTGCTCCTGTGAAAGAATCTGTTCCAGCTGGTTTACCGTCATCTCAAGTCCGCAGACCCCTATAATCGTACCATCTTTCAGAATAACAGGGGCAGAATAGGTAATGACCTCCGTATCTTTGGGACTTAGCCGAAAGGGTGAACTTAAATAAGCATACCTCATGGTATCCTTCTTTTTTCCCTTATACTTTATCGCCGCATCATAAGGCTTTTGATAAAAATCAGCCGTTCCTTTTCCTCCTGTATTTAAAAATCCCAGTTCCCAGAAAGAATCCAATGGAATATTGTATTTTTCAGCCAGTGAGGGCAATCCCCGTTCCATTAAAAGAGAGGAATTGTCATTTAGATATCCTCCCGGATTGGAATTCCGGATATAGAAGCCTGCTTTCATCTCTGCCGGGCTTTTCATAGCCGCTGGCCCGTTTAATACCATAAAGACACCAGTCGCATTGCTTAAATGGAGCATTTCAATAGACTTTTCCATTATGGTATCAACGATTTCACGGTTTAAGTCATAATCTGAAAATATGGCCTCCGGCTCTCGTTGTTCTTTTTTAAGTATTTCCTCGATCTCTTCTGACATAAATCCGGAATTATTGAGCATCACCAACCAATGGTGCATGGTTTCCTTCTCAAATCCGGTCATGGTATTTTGTGTGTTTTCTGTCAGTATGTTTATTTCGTTCTTCTTTAGCTTGATGGAAACCCCGCCGAATAAAACAGTTCCGGCAATGACCGCTGCCTGTAATACCAGAAGAATAAGCAACGGTCCAAGCAGCTGGGTACGAATGGATTCACTTTTCTTTTTTTTCATGACTTATTCTCCGATGATCGTCTCCAGCTGCTTTTTGGTGTTCTCATACCATTGTTCAAAATTATCATCTGAGAGAAAAGCAGAAACCGCATTCTCCCTGGCCATTCCCTGTTCCATAAGCGCGCTTACCTTTTCATAATCTTCTTTTGCTTTACTGCTCATGGAAGTTTGCAGGATCTCCCTTGCTTTATCTCCGCCTTTAAAAGGTTTTGAAGTGTAGAGCCGGTATCGATTGGCTGTATCCAGTCCAATAAGCAGATTTTGTGATGCCGGGCTTGCTTTCCCTGATTCCTCCAGAAACGGCTTTAGAATCTCCTGGGTTCCTGATACCTTTTTTACAGGAAGATAGCCGGAGCCTATGGAAAATTCCATGTTATTTTCCACACGTGTAAACCACTTTAAAAATACAGTTGCTGCATATTCCCTTTTTTCTTCGGAACGAAATACCATCATACCAGCTCCCTGGGAAACGGCAGAGGGAATCGTACCCTCGAAATTAGGCAGAGAATAGAGCTTGCTTTCAATGGAATAGCTGGTCCCATCATCTAAGGTAACGGAAGAAGGAAAATAAGAAATTCCACTGGTTGCTCCCACATACGCCGCAAGTTTTCCAGTCTTAACATCGTCGCTCCTGAATTTGCCATAGGAACCAAAATATCCATTGACATAAGGTACGTAATAGTTATCCCAAAGCTTTCTCATGGTCTCTTTATGAAAATCCAAGGCTGTCTTGCCGTTCTCTGTCTGAAAGATTTCATGGCCAAGCTGCATGCTTCCAATAATTATGTAATTAGCGAAGGCATCTCTACCGAAAAATGCCTTTCCATCATCCGGTGTACTTGTGAGACTGTCTGTCCACTTATAGTAGGCCTCGGCCACCCGTGTAATGCCTTCCCAGCTTGAGAATGCCGCTTCCGTCACTCCTGTTGCCTCTGCAAACTTTTCCCAATCGGTCTGATTCACCGCAAGAATTTCCGTTGACTTCGCAATGGGGAATACTTTTATGGCATCGCTGCCATCTATTTTCCCCTCTTCCATATAGGCGTCTACGTATTCTGAGATTTCTTCCGGTGTCAGATATGGGCTTAAGTCCGCCGCAAGTCCCATCTGGTCGATCTCATATACCTTATCTCCATAGGCTGAAAATACATCAGGAAGTGGATCAGAACCAATTTTCTTATCTATGCTTTCATTGATCAGATTGCTTAATTCGTCTATGCTTCCTTTATTAAATGCTTTTACAATGATCCCCTGCTTCCGGCCCTCATTTTCATTGAAGGAGCGAATCAGCTTATCAAATTCTTCTTTCTGTACGCCATTATAGTAATGCCATACGGTAATGCTGATGGGATTTTCCTCTGAAAGCCCGTAGGGGCCCTTTTTTTCACAGCCTGTTAAAAGGCTTAAGAAGGCAGCCATCATAAAGGGCAGCATCCATGTTTTTTTCATACTTTAACCCACCCTGTCACATAGGAACCTGATCGTACTGGATTGCCTCCTTGATTCTTCTTGCTTCTTCTTCACTTGATAGATATTTTAATAGCTCAATCCCTAAGTCAAGGGCATAACCAAGTCCTCTCGCTGTTGTAATGGTTCCGTCTGTAACCACACCCTGGCTGGTATGTCTGGCACCTGTAAGCTCGCTTTCAAATCCTGGGAAGCAGGTCGCACTTTTCCCTTCTAAAAGGCCAAGCTTTCCTAATACACTGGGAGCTGCACAGATTGCAGCGATTCTTACATTTTTCTCATACGCTTCTTTCAGTAACTCTAAAAGGCCTTCATGGGCTCCTAAATTTTTAGTTCCCGGCATTCCTCCCGGAAGAAACAGTAAATCAGCATCAGAAAACTCCGCTTCTGAAAACTCTAAATCTGCCTGAAGCTTTACCTTATGAGAGGTAACAACGTCCCTGGTTCCCATGACTGATACCAGCTTTACATCCTGTCCTCCGCGAATCAATACATCCGTAACTGCCAATAATTCAACTTCTTCTGACCCATCTGCCAAAAATGCATATACTTTACCCATAGTAATCCTCTCCTTTACTCTTCAAATTTATTGACTGTTGTAATTTTTATATAGTCTACCAGATACTTTGTTTCTGCCTCTTCGCCACTTATCATCTGAATCAGGGTATCCGCTGCCAATTTTGCCTGGCCCTCATGATCGTTTAAAACAGTTCCCTGGATATCGCCTGCTTTTATCGCCTGAACGGTCTCCAAAAGTGCGTCCACTCCTACCAGATAAATATCTTTTCCCGGTTGATAGCCCGCTTCCTTAGCTGCTTCCATGGCGCCCATGGCAATGGCATCGTTTCCGCAGAACATGACCTCTATCTGTTTCCCATATTGAGAAAAAGCTTCCTGTGCCTGCTTCTTTCCTGTCTCCATGCTCCAGTCGCCGTTTGCTGTATAGAGGGTTTCTGTCTTTATGCCCCCTTTTACAAGAGCCTTAATGGCATATTCCGAACGGTAATCGCTGTCTTCATTGCCAGGCTCTCCCTTTAACAGAACACAGGATACCACTCCATCTTTATTGATATCTCCTTTTTGAGGAGTTTCTAATATAATCTCACCCTGATAGGTGCCGGCCTGCCTGGAATCGGTCCCCACACTGGATATTGCCATCTGGTTGCTTTTCCACCTCTGCTGCTCCGCCTCGTTAGGTACCCGGTTTATAAATACCAACGGAATCTTAGCCTGACTTGCCGCATCTGCCAGCTGCCCTGCCACTGAGGTATTGACTGGATTTACAATAATTCCCTGACAGCCATCTGCAATAAACTGGCTCACCTGCTGGTTCTGGATATCCTGATTGCCGCCTGCATTGCGCATAATTACCTCTGCATGATACGTCTCTTCCAGATACTGTTTTAACTCTGCACGATACAGCTTCATAAAGGTGTCATCATAACGATATATGCTCACACCAATCTTAGGTCCTTTTTCTTCCAGAACCTGGCCGCTCTCTGTTTCTTTCGCCTGGGTTTCCTTCACTTCATTTTGTTTCTTGGAAAAAGTGCAGCCATGAAGCAGGAAAATGGTTCCTGCGATGAAAAAGGCTGTCAATATCCCTTTTTTTGACCACTTCATCTCTTTCTTTCTCCTGGATTTTACTGTATTTCTCATATTACCACGTTTTTCTTGATTTTGCCACATACTTCTATTTTTTATCCAATTGTGTTATACTAACACCATTCGGCATAAAACAAGCTTTAGGAGGCCTTTCATGGAAATAGAACGAAAATATTTAATCTCCGATCTCCCGGAGGGAGCTACTGACTATCCTTATCATCTCATTGAGCAGGGATACCTTTCCACAGAGCCAGTGGTCCGTGTAAGAAGAGAGGATGACAGCTATTATCTCACCTATAAATCAAAAGGGCTTTTAGAGAGAGAGGAATATAACCTTCCTCTGACTAAGGATTCCTACGATCACTTGATTCTAAAGGCAGACGGGCATATCCTTACGAAAAAAAGATACTTGATTCCAGTAGAGGATTCTGATTCTCTGACGATTGAGCTGGATATCTTTGAGGGACGGTTTGAAGGGCTTATGCTTGCAGAAGTAGAGTTTGAGAGCCGGGAAGAGGCAGAGGCCTTTGCTGCACCGGAATGGTTCGGCGAAGATGTAACATTTTCCGGCGAGTATCAAAACAGCCGTTTAAGCAGGCTGGCATAAAGAAACCGAAGCGAAGGCAGAATAAATTAATATTCTACACCTTCGCTTCGGTTCTTTTTCTGACTATGCAGACGAAAGTCTTCCTGCCATTTGTATTATTTCTTAGCGATATATTTTCTGATATCAAGAGCGATTGCTACTACGATTACAATACCCTGTGCAATGTACTGGTAGTTGGTATCCACGCCAAGGTACTGGAGACATGTTTTTAATATCTCAAATACCAATACACCAATGAGAACGCCGGATACTTTACCAATACCACCGTTAACGGAAACACCACCGATGGTACAGGCGGCAATTGCCTCCAGCTCCCAGCCCATACCCATGTTTACAGAGGAACCGCCTGATTTGGCACCTACAAGAAATCCTCCCAGTGCATAAAGAACGGCTGCTGTTACATAAATGATGATCTTGGTCTTATTGGTATTTACACCGGAAACCTCTGCTGCCTGCTCATTTCCGCCAATGGCATACATATATTTTCCGTGAGGAGTCTTGTTATAAACAAACCAGATAATAAGACCAATCGCCAGGGCGATTAAAAATAAATAAGGAATCACACCAAAAAGTCTTCCTTTTGCCACCTCAGTATAAGCCGGGCGGTAGCCTCCGATTGGTGTTGCATTGGTATACACAAGGCACGCACCGTATACAATTAACTGCATACCCAGAGTTCCGATAAAGGCCGGTACCTTAAGGTATGAAATAACAAGGCCATTGATCAATCCGAAAATGGCACAGACAGCGATACAGATTAAAAGCACTACAAAGACCCACCAGATCCCAAAATCAGGAAGATTCGGGAAGAATTTTCCGCTGTATCCTGGTTTTTGGAGCAGAGTACCTGCAAGACAGGCAGAAAGTCCTACAATACGTCCTGCGGAAAGGTCTGTACCTCTGGTGATCAGACAGCCTGAGATACCGCAGGCAATGATGAACCGAGGTGCAACATTCAGTGCTATATTCTTCAAGTTATCTGGTGATGCAAAAGCTGGCTGCTTGATTGCCGTAAATATGGCCAGCAGGATGAGGACAACGATGATTCCATTATTAATAAGGAAATCCTTCATATTAACCTTCTTAGCTGTCATGACTTAACCTCCTGAGTGGAACTTTCTCCTATTTTATCGTTTAGATCAAATTTTGTGGCAAACGCCATAATCTTCTCCTGGGTTGCCTCCTCATCTTCTACTTCTCCTGTTATACGTCCGCTGCACATAACAATGATTCGGTTTGACATGCCAATGAGTTCAGGCATTTCAGAGGATATCATAATAATGGATTTTCCCTGCTTCACTAAATCCACCATAATTTGATAAATTTCAAACTTAGCGCCGATGTCAATTCCTCTGGTCGGTTCATCCATGATGAGAATGTCCGGATTATTGGCCAGCCATCTGGCTATAATTACCTTCTGCTGATTTCCGCCTGAAAGGGATTGAATCTGTGTTCTGTCATTGGGCGTTTTTATACTCAGCCTGGAAATGCTGTCTTTTACTACCGTTCCTACCTTTTTACTGTTAATAACACCTGCTTTTGTATAATTCCGGTAGGAGGAGATTGCCGTATTGTCAGAAATACTCAGGCATCCGAAGATTCCGTTTCCCCTTCGGTCTTCGGTTATCATCCCAACGGAATTATTAATAGCATCCTGTGGGTGCTTGATTGATACTTTCTCCCCAAGGATTTCAATATCTCCGGAAGCGATGTTTCGCATCCCAAAGATAGCCTCCATAAGCTCGGTCCTCTGAGCTCCAACCAGCCCTCCAAAGCCTAATATCTCGCCACGCCTTAACTCAAAGGAACAATCCTGAAAGGAACGCTTGTGAATGCTTGACAAATGGCTTACCTTTAATAACACTTCATCCGTTCTGTAATCATCCTTTGGCGGATAAACATTACCAAGCTCACGTCCTACCATCTGTTTTACAATGTCTTCATCTGTAATGTCCTTAACTTCCCAGGAGCCCACGTAAGTGCCATCCCGCATGATGGTGATATCATCAGCAATCTGCCTGATTTCTGCCATCTTATGGCTGATATATATCATAGAAACTCCCCTGGATTTTAATTCTTTTATAATCCGAAAGAGGGCTTCTACTTCGTTATCAGTCAGAGAAGAAGTCGGCTCATCCAGAATCACGAGTTTCGCATTCTGGCTTACTGCTTTCGCAATCTCTACTGACTGCATTTGTCCGATTGAAAGAGTTCCCAGCTTCGCTTTGGGATTAAACTCCATTTTAACATCCTTAAGCCACTTCTCTGCTTCTGCATTCATAAGTTTGTGATCCACAATCTTTAATGGACCAAATTTTATGAGAGGATATCTTCCCAGATACATGTTCTCTGCAATGGAACGCGCCGGAACCGGCTGCAGCTCCTGATGTACCATGGCAAGTCCTTTGTGCAAGGCATCATCGGGGTTTGCAATATCCACTTTGTTGCCGTCGATGAAGACTTCACCTTCATCCATGTTATAGATGCCAAAAAGGCATTTCATAAGGGTTGATTTGCCTGCTCCGTTCTCCCCCATCAAGGCGTGAACGGTACCGGGACGTACTTTTAAGTTAATCTTATCAAGTGCCTTGACTCCGGGAAAGGTTTTACTGACTCCAACCATTTCCAGTCTATACTGCTCTGCCATCCCGTTTCTCCTTTCATTACGTTTCATTATTATTGCCCATGCTTTCTGGGCATCCAGGTATACCCGTAGGGTGTTTCATTATTATAAGGGTGTTCCTATTATCTTTAAAAATCGGGTGTGCCTTACCGACACACCCGATATTCAGCTTTTTAAATTATTTTAATTTATCTAAGATATCCTGAGCATTTCCTTTGGTAACCTTGATATAGTCAACCATGTTTACGTTTTCAACAGCTTCGCCTTTTAAGAACTTAGCAGCCATATCGCTTGCTGTCTTAGCCTGAGAGAAGTGATCGTTGAATACAGTACCGGTCTGCTTGCCGTCGATTACGTTCTGAACTGCTTCTGTTAACGCATCAACACCAACCAAATAGATATCTTTATCTACGGTGCGGCCTGCTGCCTCGATTGCCTGTAAAGCGCCAAGTGCCATAGCATCGTTGTTGCAGAAGATAACTTCGATCTGGTCACCGTACTGTGTTAAGGCATCCTGTGCGATCTGCTGTGCTTTTGCCTGATCCCAGTCACCGCGCTGCTTTAAGAGTTCCTTTACTTTCATACCGGACTCTGTAAGAGCTTTCACAGAAAACTCTGTTCTGTACTGTGCATCAACGTTCTCTGGGTCACCCTGAATCATAATATAGTTAATAACGCCATCGCCGTTGATATCACCTTTGTTGGAGGTTTCAAGAATTTCTTCTCCCTGATAGGTACCGGACTGTCTTGCGTCACATCCTACGTAGGTTGCATTGATTTTCTCATCTTTCCATCTCTGTTCTTCTTCTGTATCAGGCTCACGGTTAATGTATACAACTGGAATTCCCGCTTCTTTACACATGTTGGTGATTTCTGGAGCGGAGGAAGCCTGAACAAGGTTTAAGATCAGTACATCATACTTCTGTGTGATGAAGTTCTGAATCTGATTGGTCTGCTCTGCCTGATCACCCTTACCATCCTGAATAACTACATTCTCCTTTTTAAAGCCAAGATCCTCTGTCAGATAGCGCTGAAGCTCTGTTCTGTAAAGAGTCATAAAGTTATCGTCGAACTTGTAGATAGAAATACCCACTTTCTTATCTGCTAAGTCTCCGCCTACTGCGTCCTTCACTGCCTTTGCAGTGGTCTCTGCTGCGCTGCCATCCTCTTTTTTGGTCTCAGCTGCAGTGGTAGCTTCTGGTGCTGCCGTAGTTCCTTTGGCTCCTGAACCGCATCCTGCCATGGAAAATACCATTGCTGATGCAAGGCCAACTGCTAATACTTTTTTAAGTAATCTCATGAAAAATCCTCCCTTTACATTATAAAATGAGCGTATCGATGTAAGCACTTTGCTTTATCAACACGCTCATTATATAGTTTTTTTGTGCACTTTTCCATAAGATATTATTGGGTCATATATCGAATTTTTTAGATTATCTATATTTTTATAAAAAATTTTTTTATTTTTGTGACTCACAGACAAAGCACCGTTCTTTATTGCTGGTAAACCGCTTTCTGACCACAGTCATAATATTTGCCATCACGAAGAGCTACCTTATCCTGTACATTTTCTCCTAAGGATTCTGCTGCTGCAATTTCAAATATGACCTTTGCATATTCCTCGCCGTCACACTGAACGGTTCCGAATATTTTACCGGTACGAAGCCCCTCTATGCCCTGGGGAGTGCCGTCGATCCCTACGATCTTAATTTGCTTTTTGATGTTATTTCTCTCCAGGGCATCTGATGCTCCAAGAGCCATATCATCATTGTTACAGATCACCACCTCAATCTGGTCCGGGTATTCGGTAAGCCACTGTTCCATCCAGGCGGAGGCCTGACTTCTGTCCCAACTGGCTATGGCGCCAGTGATCTTCTCCAGGGGTACTCCCCCGTTTTTTAGAGTCTGTATGGACCATTCTGTACGGATCAGGGCATCCTGATGGCTGCTCTCCCCCTCTAAAAGAACGTAGCTTACTTTTCCATCTCCATTTAGATCAAGAGAAGCCGGATTTTTTTTATAAGCCTCCACCAGTATATTTCCCTGCAAGACAGCAGTTTCCTTTGCATCCACTCCCACATAGTAAAGCTTCTCCCACCGCCTCATATCCTCTTCTACCGGCTCTCTGTTAAAAAATACCACAGGCAGATTGGCATCCATTGTCTTATTTATAATATTGGACGCCATGGAGCGGTCTACCACATTAACGCAGATGGCATTATAGCCAAGGGAAATAAAACGGTCAACCTGACTGTTCTGTGTATTTTGATTTCCCTTGGCATCTACGACTTCCATAACTACCTTAACTCCGGTCCTCTTTTCGTATTCCTTTGCCTGGTCCTCTAAATTGGAACGCAGCATATTGATAAATGAGTCATCCCCCCGGTAAAGTGCTACACCAATGCGAATGGCTTTTTTATCGTCTGTTTCTCCCGCTTTAAAATTCTTATAAGAAACCCCTGCCAAAATCAAAAGTATTACAAGTGCTGCTGCTATGATCCCATGAATTTTTCTCATATACCTTCCCCCATTTAATCAATCGGATATAAGATTTTTTCCAACTTGCTTTCCCGCAGGTTGGATTTGTTAATATAATAGGATTCCAAAACAATCTGGTCTCTTTCCTGTCTTTTGTGGAGCGCATCCACTGCCTTCTCAATGCTGGTATAGCCTGCATCAAACTGATTGCTTGCAATAAGCCCTTTTATGATTCCATTATCCAGCTGCTTTAATAGCTTCGTGGTACTGCCTACTCCATAAAGTCCTGCAATATAATTACCATAGACCGGACTTCCGGCGATGATGGTTGCCGCTTCATCAAGACTCTCCACGTCAATGGCTGCGATAACAGCCTCTTTGCTGTCTGGATATACGGTTTCTTCTATGACCTTTCGAAAGGTTTCGTTCTCCTTCTTTTCATACAGACCAACAGAAAATCCAGAATCTTTAAGAACGGCAGTCAGTCCGTCGTACACTTCTCTGTTATATCCATAATCCAGCCCTTCTGTAAAAATCCACACCGGAAGAGAAGTGGAATGTTCCGATGCAATGGCTTGCCCCAGCTTTTTCCCCTCCTCTTCATAATTAAGGGAAACGCTGCTGCGTACAAGTTCATTGGGGAAGAGATTTCCAAGTACAATAACCGGGCTGTTAAGAACCATGTTATCCAGGGCCTTAGCACATGCCTCTGGTTTGGCTGGTGCCAAAATGACTGCTGCCGCACCATCATCCATCTCTCTTTTTAACAGCTCCATCTGCTGAATGTCATCCCCTTTTTCAAAAAGTGTGATAAAGCTGACATCTACGTTATATTCTTCTGCCGCCTTATCCACGCCCTTTCTGAAATTTGCATAATATTCGTCGCTGGTATCACTGATAATAATGGAAACCGGATAAATATCTGTTTTCTTTTCTTTAATGATCAGATCCGTGGAGGACAAAAGAAACAGGACAACCAGCAGTAATGCCATAAAACTCCATAGTAATTTTTCCTGTTTTGTCATACTCTTTTTTCCTTTTCTGAAACAGACCCATAAGAAACGGCAGGCAGGTGAATGGTAATGGTGGTTCCTTCGTCTGGCTCAGAGTTTATAATAAGGCCATATGCTTCCCCAAAATAAAGCTTAATCCGTTCGTTCACATTCTTTACGCCGATCCCGGAGCCCTTTTTAGAGGTGCTGTGAGACTGTCCGGTAAATAAGCTTTCCACCTGTTCCTCTGTCATGCCCAGTCCATTATCCTTTACGATAAAATAAAGCTCTTCTCCCCGGCAAAAGACCTCTAAATAGATCTCTCCCTCTCCATCCATAAACTCCATGCCATGATAGATGGCATTTTCCACAAGAGGCTGCAGCATGAGTTTTAAGCTGGTCAGCTCCAGACATTCTTCCTCTACATGGATTTCATAAGAGAATTTATTTTTAAACCGCATGTGCTGGATCATCAAATAATTCCTTACGTGCTCAAGCTCGTCCCGGACGGTAATTATGCTTTTTCCTTTGCTTAAGCTGATGCGGAAAAACCTGGCCAGGGCGGTTACCGCTTTCACCGCTTCATTTTTTTGTTCGTTTTCGATCATCCATACTATGATGTCAAGGGTATTGTATAAGAAATGAGGATTGATCTGAGATTGGAGCGTGTCAAATTCCTGCTTACGTTTGGCTTCATGCTCGGAAACAATGTCATCCATAAGGACGCGGATCTGCTTTGCCATGTTTTTAATGGAATTTCCTAAATGCTGGATTTCGTAGGAACCTCCAATTAAAACAGGGGTGTCCAAATTTCCTTCTTCCAGCATTCCTACGGATTTTTCTAGCTCTTTGATCGGATTCGTGATACGTGATGAGATGTAAGAGTTTATTACGGCAAGTACGGATAAAATTAAGGTGATTAAAAAGACAATGAAAAGTCTTGTTTTAATGGAATTTAAGGATACTACATTTTTGGGAGTCACTCCGATGACCTTCCAGCCAGTATAACCAATTGATTTGACCGTTATGATCCTCTCTTTCCCCTCCAGCTCCTCTCTGTGGTTTCCATCCTTATAGGTGGCAGCCGCCAGATTGCTTTCTTTTAAACGGCCGGAGTCAATGAGCTGCATATTGGGGTGATAAAGAATCTGACCGTCACTGCTTATGAGATAGACGTAGCCGTCCTTACCAGTGGTTACCCCGTCAAAAAGATGTTCCAGGCTGGAGTAGCTTAAGTCCACAAGCAATACACCCTGGGTGGTGGAGGTTCCTTCCGTAAGCTCTACGGCTCTTGATAGGGAAATCACCCATCGGTACTGATTTTCATTGCTGTCAAAAATGTACTGGACATGAGGATAGGAGAAATGCTGGTTCTCCGTTTTATCCAGTGCATTCATGAACCAGTGCTCCTCTGTCACCTTAAGGCCATTTTTAAGCCTGGCCGCAGGCACTGCCTCTACCATGGAGCCAGTCTGGGTAAAAAGGGCAATATTATCCACATTGTCCTTGTTGTTGTCATATAGCAGGGTGATTTCATTATTTATGGATTCGGAAGAAATGTCTGCATTTTTAACGGCACCATAATAAAGGGAATCCGACAGCTTCATGACCGTTCGCAGATAAGATTCCACAGACCTTGCCACCTGGTTGATCAGGCTCTGATTTTCAGCCATTACCTTTTCCGTCACCTGGCCGGTGAGACGCTGGTATAGGGAAAAGGTGATTAAAAGGCTGGCAGCCAGAGCTGTCACGGTAAAATATACAAATATGGTATAGCGAATGCTGTTATATTTTTTCTCCATTACCTGGCTCCGCGATATCTGGTGGGTGATACACCGAATTTTTTCTTAAATACATAGCTGAAATAATTCTGTTCCTGGTATCCTACCTTGGAAGCAATGATGTAGGTCTTATCATCTGTTTTGTTTAAAAGCTCTACCGCCTTATTAAGCCTTACGTCCGTAAGGTAAGCGATATAAGCCTGTCCGGTCTCCTTTTTAAATACAGTGGAAAAGTAAGCCGGGCTCATATGAAGATGGCGGCAGATCATCTCTACCGACAAATCCGGATTCTGGTAGTTATCCAGGATATACTGTTTTGCCTCCTGGATGACCTGTCTGGTGGTCATATCACGTTCCTGATTGATGAGATGGTTTAGCTTGCCTGCAATCCTAAGGAGCCACTGACCAAATTCCTCTATCTTTTTCAGCTTATCAAACAGGACCATGGACTCCAGCTCTTCCCCCATAATATCCTCAAGAGCCAGGTCATACTGCTGCATCATCTGAATGATGCTGTTAAAGATGCCGATCATGTAGACCTGCTGCTGACGAAAATGGACCTTAGCTGTTTTCATCTTCTCCATAATATTCTTTACAGAAGATTCAATCTTTTCTTCCGGTCCAAATTTGATGGCAGAGATCAGCTCTCCTTCTGTCAAGCTGTCAAATTCCAGTTTTCCGGAGCCCACAGGTTCCATATCATTGATATATATGGTACTGCCATTTCCTGCGATGGCCTTGTAGCCAAGGGCATCTACCGCAGATTGGTATGCCTTTGGAATCCCTGAAATATCTTCACAGCTATGGCCGATGCCAATGGTGACGGGAACCTTTAAGATACGTTTCGTTTCTTTGCAGATATCCCCAAGGACATCGGTCAAGCCAGTAATGGAATTATCCTCATCAAGAGCGGTAATCACCACCATATCTGCTTCTGAGGCAGACTGAAACAGGGCGAACCGACAGTATCCCTCCAGCTTCTCCCTTACAATCTGCATGACAGATATGGGAATCAGCTCTTCCTCGCTATGAAGAGAAAGAGACTCTACGACATCTCCTTCTTCTACATCAATGGCTGCCAGCATCCATTTTCTCGCTCCCAGAATGGGAAT
The DNA here is from genome assembly GCF_000687555.1 of [Clostridium] aerotolerans DSM 5434. Lineage (GTDB taxonomy): Bacteria > Bacillota > Clostridia > Lachnospirales > Lachnospiraceae > Lacrimispora > Lacrimispora aerotolerans. The sequence continues at coordinate 208,071 of NZ_JHWJ01000003.1, forward strand.
ATCGTATTCCCTTAGCTTCTGTTCCGCCAGGTCTTTTTTTAGATTTTTATGGACCAGCTCATTGAAAAACTGTTCCCGAATAATAGGAAGGCTTTTTCGGTATTTGTCCCTTAAACGGCTTAGATTTCGTTTTTCTTCAATCTCGAAATCCAGATTTTCTTTAATCCGTTTTAAAATGGAGGTCAGCTCCTCCACATTGACCGGTTTTAAAATATACTCGGATACATTCAGCTTGATCGCCCTTTGGGCATATTCAAAATCATCATACCCGGAAAAAATCACCACCTTCATGGAAGGATAGCGCTGTCTGACCTTTTCTGCCAGTTGAAGCCCATCCATGTAAGGCATACGGATGTCAGTCAAAACTACATCCGGCTCCAGCATCTCTATTTTTTCCATGGCATCTTCCCCATTTTCCGCATCCCCAACTACGTGGAATCCAGCAGCCTGCCATTCAATTTTCTTTATAATGCTTTTGCGTACCTCTTCTTCATCGTCCACTAAAATAATGCTGTATAAATCCATACTATCGTACCCCTCATAAGAAACATCCTGATTATTTTACCTGATATAACAAGGCGTTCACTATGGCTGCTGCCACATTGCTTCCACCCTTTCTTCCTCTGGCCACAATGTAGGGGATTCCCTCAAGAGAGAGAATCATCTCTTTTGACTGCACTACATTGACAAATCCTACAGGAACTCCTATGATCAGTCTCGGACGGATCTTACCTTCTTTTATCAGCTCATGAAGCCGTACCAGGGCTGTTGGTGCATTTCCAATGGCGAAAATACATTCCCCAGGAAGCTTGGAAGCCTTGTCCATGCTTGCGCAGGCTCTGGTAGTATTATGCTCCTTTGCATATTCTGCCACATCCTCATCTGCCATAAAACAGTCTACGGTGCAGTTAAGTCTTTTTAAAGCTGCTTTATTAATTCCAGCTTTCCCCATATTGGTATCCGTAATAATAGAGACGCCTTCTTTTATCGCTTTTAGCGCAAGTTCCACGGCATGAGGGGAAAAAATCAGATTATCCGCATACTCAAAATCGGCTGAGGTGTGGATGACTCGTTTGATTACCAGCTCATTTTCAGGGTCCAGCTTTTTTTCGCCCAGCTCTTCTGTAATGATTTCAAAGCTTCTCTTTTCTATCTCTTCCGGCAGCACTCGCTCTAATTCGTATTGTTTCATCGATTCCTCCGTTGTTGTCATTTGTTCATAGTTAACCCCATGATACGGTAGATTGCTTCCATATCAAGGCTTTCTCTCAGCATGTCTGCCAGACGTTCATATTGCTCTTCCTTATAATCCTGGTAGGATATCCCCTCAACCTCACCGGAGATTCCTTTCATTCTCATAAGCCCTTCAACCACAGCTTCTCCGATTCCTTCTTTATCAAAGATGCCATGGATATAGGTTCCGTATACATTCCCCCTCTGACATCCGTCCATCTTTGCTAAATGGGAGCCGGACTGGCTTTCCATTACATAGGAAAGAGGCGGCACTGCCCGCACCGTTTCCCCCATATGTATCTCATAACCTTCCATATTTCTGCCGGATAACCCTGCCAGTACACCATCTACACTTGCAAAGGCTCCCGTCACTCTGGTTCTGGTTTTTTCTTTTTCAAATACGGTCCTTACAGGTAAAAGTTCCATTCCCCGAATCTGCTGGGAAGCAGACGCTGTCTCCACTCCATGAGGGTCTGAAAGGCTTTCCCCCAGCATCTGGAACCCACCGCAGATACCAAACACGGGAATGCCCTCTGCTTCCAGCTTAAGGATAGCGGCTTCCAACCCATTTTGCCGCATCCAGAGAAGATCTTCCACGGTATTTTTACTTCCCGGCAGGATTACCATATCAGGACTTCCAAGGTCCTTCGCCCGTTCCACATACCGAAGCTGTACCTCAGGCATAATGGAAAACACCTGAAAATCTGTGAAATTGGATATTCTGGGAAACCGGATCACTGCGATTTCGGCTTTTGTGTGCTCCGTCCGCTCGGTTCCTTCCAGATGGGTTCCAAGGCTGTCTTCATCTTCTATATCCACCTTCATGTAAGGCACCACACCTGCCACCGGTATGTGAAGCTTATCTTCAATCATCTGCAGCCCTGGATCCAAGATGGTTTTATCTCCACGGAACTTGTTGACCACCAATCCGGCGATTCGCGCCTTTTCTTCCGGTTCTAACAGCATAACAGTTCCATAAAGCTGGGCAAATACGCCTCCCCGGTCAATGTCTCCTACCAAAAGGACAGGAGCATCAGCCATCTTAGCCATTCCCATATTTACTATATCATCCTGCTTTAAATTAATCTCAGCCGGGCTTCCCGCACCTTCTATCACAATGATATCATACTCATTAGAAAGCTTGTCAAAGGCTTTTTGAATCTGGGGAACCAGTTCTTTCTTATATGCAAAATACTCTTTTGCAGGCATATTCCCGATGGAAATGCCATTTACAATCACCTGAGAGCCTACGTCATTGGTAGGTTTTAGGAGAATGGGATTCATGGCCGCATCCGGTTTTACTCCCGCTGCCTCTGCCTGGACCACCTGGGCACGCCCCATCTCCAGGCCATCTTCCGTGATATAGGAATTGAGAGCCATGTTCTGGGATTTAAAGGGCGCTACCCGGAAGCCATCCTGTTTAAAGATACGGCATAGACCTGCAACGATCAGGCTTTTTCCTGCATTTGACATGGTTCCCTGTATCATAATCGTTTTTGCCATTCTCTTATTCCCCTTTTTCCAGTATGGTTTTTAATATGGTTAGAAATTCTTCATTCTCTGCTCTTTGTTTGATGCAGATACGGTAATACGTCCCATCAAGTCCTCGATAGTTTCCACAGGAACGAATAAGAACCTGTTTTGACAGCATCTGATGATATAAAAGCTTATCCTGTGCCAATGCCTCTGGCCTTTCATCTTTAAAGAAAATATAGTTTGCCATGGAATCAAATACATGAAGACCCAGGGAGGATAGCTGACCTTTCATAAAATTCCGTTCTTTGATCATCAGCTTTCTTGTATTCTCTACATACTCTGTTTCAGATAATGCCGCTTCCCCGGCTGCCTGGGCCAAAGAAGATACACTCCAGGGCTGCCGCAGACTGTGAATCTGCTCCAGAATCTTAACATTATTGCAAATCCCGTACCCAAGGCGGATTCCTGCCATGGCATAAATCTTTGTAAATGCCTTTAGAAGGAACACATGGTTCCATTCCAGGCGGCTCATGGAATCCAGGATGGAGTAGCGTTTCGGCTCCTCCAGGAATTCATTAAAGCATTCGTCCACGACACAAAATATGTGGTTTGTCTTACAAAACTCCATGAACACTTCCATACGCTCCCTTGTAATGGCAAAGCCAGTGGGATTGTTTGGATTGCATAGGAATATCATCTGAAACTGGATGTTACTTTCCTTAATCCAGGATATCAAATTTTCCACATTTAGTAAAAATCCCTCTTCTACCTTTAGATCATAATAGGATATATGGCAGGAAACCGCCCTGAGGGCCTGCTCATATTCCAGAAAAGAGGGAGCGATCAAAAGAGCCTTCTTGGGCTTTAAGGCAGCTACCACCTGAAAGATTAAGTCCGCAGCACCATTCCCACACACAATCGTATCCTCAGAAACTCCATGAAACTTAGAAAGCTTGTTTCTAAGTAAAGCTGACTGGCTGTCCGGGTAACGGTCACAATCTGCCACTGCTACGCAGATTGCCTCCGCTACGCCCTTTGGAACTCCCAAAGGATTAATATTGGCTGAATAATCTATTTTAACACTATTGGTGTAAATGTCTCCGCCGTGCTGATATTCCATGGTTTTCTCCTGTATACAATAAACATTTATAGGGTGATAAAAAAGAGTATGATAACCGGGACCAGGGCAAGAAGGTATGTAACTGTCATAAGGTCATTGGCCCTTCTGATATCTTCATGTTCCACTGGCCTTACAGAATCTCCAATGGTCGGTTTTTCATACAGCTTTCCAAAATACCAGGCGTTGCCTGCCAACTGAATCTGCAGGACCCCCGCGCATACGGATTCTGTCTGGGCGGAGTTGGGACTTTTGTGATTGAACCGGTCTCTTTTAAAAATCTCAATCCCTTTGTTTCCATTATAAGGATTGGAAGCTTTTATTCCCCTGGAAAGGAACTGGCACACATAGCCTGCTCCTATCATGAGTCCGGCCGATATCCTTGCCGGTATAAAATTGCAGATATCATCAAGCTTTGCCGCCGTCCGGCCAAACCATAAATAGCGGTCGTTTTTATAGCCAACCATGGAATCCATGGTATTAACTGCTTTATAAAGGCAGATTCCTACCCCTCCAAAGAAAATCATGGAGAGTAAGGGAGCAATCACACCGTCAGATGCATTTTCCGCTACAGTTTCGATGGCGGCTTTTGCAATTCCCTCTTCGGACAGGGATTTGGTATCTCTTCCTACAATCATGGAAACTGCCGTCCTGGCCGCTTCCACATCTCCTGTTTCAAACGCCTTTAAGACCTTCATGCTTTCAGACCGAAGAGAACGCCAGGCCATCATCTGATAGCAGATGATACTTTCTACCACGTAACCGATATAGGGAGAGAATCTGTAAGCGGTAAATAGGATGCCTCCTGAAAGTCCTCCTGTCACCAGTAGGACAAGAACCACCAGGAAACGTCCAGCCATTAGTTCTCCTTTATCCCCTTTCGGAAACCATTTTCTTAACGCCTTCTCAAGCCTTGTAATCAGATTACCAATGCCACAGACCGGGTGCCACAGCCACCTTGGATCTCCCAATAAGAAGTCCAGAAAACAGCCGGTTAGCACTGCTAATAAATGTAGTTGAATCATATTTTTCTTCCTTATTATCTCTATTTAATCCTGGTGGCGATGCCGCAAACCAGGCGGTATACTTCATCGGATGATTTTGCGATGCGGACTGAGGCTCTTCCTGTTTCTTCTCTCCATGCCCTGTCCTCCGGGTCCATTGGAACTATGCCGCAGCCAAGTTCATTGGATATGATGATCGCATCCGGATTATTTCTTTCTATAGTGGAAATAAAATCCTCCACACTGTCATCTGTTTTTAAAATCCGCTTTATGTATTCATGAAAATCGTGGATGATAGAGCTGCTTTCCGCAGATTTTAAGGAATCTGTCTTTCCTTCTGAGACGTTAACCATGATTCCCCGTTTCTCAGCCAGCTCCCTGGCAAAATCAAGTTTTCCCTGCCACGCTCCTCCAATAATCAGTATCATAGTAATTCCTTTCTTTTTCCATGCTACACCAGATGTGACACCACTGCCAGCCCCGCTGCCAGAGCCAGTTCACATATCTGCAGGAAATATCCGGCCAAATCCCCGGTAATACCTCCAAATTCCCGTTTTGCCATATTGTAATAATACCAGTACACCAAAGAGGCAATCAAAAAGACAATTACCGCAGCAAGGATACCTCCAAAATACCAGATGCCAAGCTCTCCAAGGATAAGATAAAGTATCATCACAATTCCAACCGTTCTTTTATGGGCGGCACCGGAAAACGAAGCAGCCAGTCCACTTTTTTTTGCCATGGGAAACGTTACCACGGCCAATCCGCTTAAGGCTCGTGTGAGAATAAATATCATTCCAAATGCAGGAAGCATATTTGGTCTCAGCTCTCCAAATACAGCCGCATATAGAAGCAGGTAGACGCCGCATCCTATAATGGCAAATGCCCCCGTATGGGGATCCTTTAAGATTTCCAGTTTCTTTTCCGTCTCCATATGAGAGGATCTTGCATCTATCACATCTAAAAGACCATCCATGTGAATTCCGCCTGTAATAAGAATAGGGAGGATAACAGGAAATAATTTTCCAAAATAAGAAAAACCAAACCGATTACAGACCCAATAAATGAGTAGCTGTAATACTCCTATCACCGCTCCTATTAAAGGAAAAAAGCACATGGCATATTTCATCCGTTCCCTGGTCCATTCCACCTGAGGCATGGGGATCCGGGAATACATGGAAAATGCGATTACAAAGCTTCCCATTAAATTTATCATCATTTTTATACCTGCCTCTGCCATAACCTAGCTAAAAATAAACGATTAAATTACTTTTCCATTTTTAGACATAAAATATCATACCACACTATCAGGAAATTGTCATTTCTATTCCAGATGCCTGTGGTAATTTTACTTTAGATTGCAGAAAAGGATTATGAGTCTGTACAGCTGTCAAATTTGAGAAAATCATCCTTCATTGAATCATGAGCTTCTTACTCCACAGGGCAATTTATTTTATAACACCATTTTAGTAACAATAAAAGACAAAGCAGTATCTGCTGTTACAGATACTGGCCTTGTCTTTTATTTATTCTGTGAATCAATTATGGTATCAAATGTTCCAAATCCGGAAGTACCATGAGACTTCTCTTTAAAATCCCTTTCATAAATGCAATGGCTGTTCCATAATTGGTAAATGCCACACCGGCATCTGCCGCGCATTTTCTGCGGTACTCCATCTCTCTTTCATTCAGCATGCAGCCTCCGCAGTGGATAATCAGGCGGTAGGAAGATATATCATCGGGGAATTCTCTGCCGGATGTGGTTTCTATTACAAGTTCTTTTCCCGTAGACTCCTTCAGCCAGCGTGGCAGCTTTACCGTGCCGATGTCATCGCACTGCCGGTGATGGGTACAGCCCTCAGAGATAAGGACTTTATCCCCATCCTTTAACTCCGGAATCACGGAAACACCTTTCACCGCATCAGTCAGAAAGCCCTTGTATCTGGCCATGAGAATGGAAAAAGAGGTAAGTAAAATATCTTCTGGCGTATCCTTATTTACCTGTTCAAACGCCTGACTGTCGGTAATCACAAGAGCAGGCTTTGTCCCTAACCGAAGAAGAGTATCCTTAAGTTCCGTGTCACGGACGGATATAGCAACGGCTCCTGCTTCCAGAATATCCCTTATGGTCTGCTGTTGGGGCAGTATGAGACGTCCTTTGGGAGCTGCAGTGTCAATGGGGATTACAAGAACAACCAGATCCAGAGGCTTTAATAAATCTCCGACAATCTTCATCTTGGCATCCCCGGTATTTACAAGGGTTCCGATTCGTTCCTTTAATTCATGGATAAACAAGCCTTCGGTTGCGCTGACAGCCAAACCGTCTGAATACTCATGACTATCTGTCTGGTCACATTTATTATAAGCGACTACATAAGGTATTTTTTTCTCTTGAAACAGGCCGATGAGCTCTTCATCCATCTCAGTCTTACCAAGGGTGCCGTCAACCACTAAAACAGCACAGTCTGCCCGGTTAAGTATCTGCTTTGTCTTTCTGACTCTCATTTCCCCTAAGGCTCCCTCATCATCAAAACCAGGGGTATCAATAATGACTACCGGACCCATGGGAAGAAGCTCCATGGACTTGTAAACAGGATCGGTGGTGGTGCCTTTTACATCAGATACTACGGACAGTTCCTGTCCTGTTACTGCATTGACTACGCTGGATTTACCTGCATTGCGGCGGCCAAAAAAGCCGATGTGTACCCGTTCAGATGACGGTGTCTCGTTAAGTCCCATGCTTTCACCTCATTATTCGTATGTGCTACTACTAGAAACGGAAATCCCTGATGCCTTCTTCTATCTTCTTTAAATGATCTTCACAAATCAGCCGTACCTTTTCTTTGGGAATACGGTCTAATTCAGCTTCAATCAGCGCCTGTCCCACTTGATGGGTCTCTTCTGAGGCGTAATCCATTAAGTATTCCTTTAAGGTCATAAGCGCATTGGGCTGGCAGCAGTTATGAATCTGGCCGCTCTTTAACAGCTTCATAAAACGGTCTCCGGTCCTTCCCTCCCGGTAACAGGCGGTACAGAAGGAAGGAATGTATCCCATATCCATGAGCCAGCGTACCACCTCATCAAGGGAACGCTGATCCGATACATCAAACTGCTCAGTATCTGTAGGGCGTTCCTCTTCCTGATATCCGCCTACACTTGTTCTGGAACCACCGCTCACCTGAGACACTCCAAGACGAAGCACTTTTTCTCTTACCGCCTGACTCTCTCTGGTAGAAATGATCATTCCTGTATAAGGCACAGAAACCCGGATCAGAGCACATAATTTGGCAAATATCTCATCATCAATTCCATTGGCAAATGCTGAGGGGTCAATATCATCCGCAGCCTTAATACGGGGAACGCTGATGGTATGAGGACCTACCCCTTTTGCAGCCTCTAAATGCTCCGCATGCATCAAAAGACCTGCAAATTCATATTTATAACGTTCCAGACCAAAAAGCACGCCTAAGCCTACATCATCAATCCCCCCATCCATGGCACGGTCCATGGCCTCGGTATGGTAGGCATAATCATGCTTTGGACCTGTTGGGTGAAGTTCTTCGTAGCTCTCTTTATGATAGGTTTCCTGAAAAAGAATGTAGGTTCCGATTCCTGCATCCTTTAGCTTACGGTAATTCTCCACAGTGGTTGCAGCTATGTTAACATTAACCCTTCGTATCTCGCCGTTCTTATGCTTGATGGAATAAATGGTATCAATACATTCCAGGATATACTCAATGGGGTTGTTGACCGGGTCCTCACCAGCCTCTATGGCAAGACGCTTGTGCCCCATATCCTGAAGCGCAATCACTTCTTTCCTTACCTCTTCCTGAGTCAGTTTCTTTCTTGCTATGTGCTTGTTCTTTAAATGGTAAGGACAATAAGTACAGCCGTTCACACAGTAATTGGACAGATACAAAGGAGCGAACATAACGATACGGTTTCCGTAAAAGTCTTTTTTAATCTGTTCCGCCAGATCGTAAAGCTCTTTTATCTTCTCCGGGATATCACAGGCCAGGAGCACAGAAGCCTCCCGGTGTGTCAGTCCCTTTAAGCTGCGCGCCTTTTCAATAATCTGGTCGATCAGTTCAATATTGTCTTTGTTTCTTTCCGCATAATCAAGTGTTTCAAGAATTTCTTCGTGTGAAATAAATTCTTCCGCCTTCAGCGATTTAGGATCATACATAAATGTTACTTCCTTTCTTTAGGGTCAGCTTTTTGCTTCTCCGTCAGTGGTATATTACTTCATAAGACCTTGGTCTTTTGAAATTATTTCCGGCTTTTTATCAGCCGCTTACTCCCTGGTAAGCTGTCTTGGAGCTGATTCCTTTCAGCTTCCCGATCTTTCCCGTCAATGCAGAAATGGCGGTCTGCGGCCCGTCAACCGCTATGCTTATGATGCAAACTCCTTTTTGAGGATATGGGATTCCCATACGCCCGATGATGATATTGCGGTAATCATGAAGGATGTCATTCAACAGCTCTACAGACTCCTCTTCCTCCACCACGATTCCGATAACAGCAATTCTAGTTTCCATGTCTGTTCCTCCATCTTTATCACACCTGATACGGTTCTTTTAAAATGCAAAAAACCGCACCAAAAAGGTGCGGCAAACATAACATTCCCCAAATGCCGAACCTTCTACCTCAAACAACGTTTTTGGTGTCAGGATACTGCTATGTTAAGATAATAACATATTTGAGGATTTTTTTCAATTAGTTCCTTTTACGATTATGGGAATTCCGGCTATCACTTCTATCACGCGATCCGAAATACGGGCAATCTCCTGATTGATTCTTGCCAGGGCCTCCCGGTATTCATTGGTCTCAATGCTATAGCTGTCTCCATCGGAAAAAACTTCATTGGTCACTATGGTAAGGTTACCTGTCTGGTGTTGAATTCGGCTGATTCCTTCTAATATTTCCGACACCGCCTCATGGGGCGTCAGTAAAACCTCCCCCTTTTCCATAAGGCCAAAAAGTTCGTTGGATACCAGATTTGACATACATTCCAAAAGGACCTCCAAAACCGCCTCCTGTTGTGAGAAATGGACTTCTTTTAGATTCCGGTAACATTCCACCGTCTCAAATCCTTTTTCTGCTCTCATGAGACGGTGCCTCTGAATTCGTTTTTCACATTCCTCATCCCAGGGCTTCATGGTAGCGATATAGATGCGCCTTCCCTTGGACCGGCTGGTAATCATGTTTTCTGCATATTCTGATTTTCCGCTTCCGCTTCCTCCGATGATCAGGGTTATCATCATTTACCTCCCAAAGGCTTATACTCTTCAATCTTAATATCTTCAAAAGAACTCATCTTCTCATAAATATCAGCTGCCATGGTAAGAAGGGGAATGGCAGCCACAGCTCCGCTTCCTTCTCCAAGGCAAAGACCTGCCTGAATGAGGGGAGTCAGCTTCAGCTCATCAAGGAGCAGCTTTCCTGCTGGTTCCGCTGAAACGTGGGACGCCAGCATAAAATCACGGCAGCCAGGATGAATCTTCTCCGCAGCCAGAGCGGCGGCTCCTGAAATAAATCCATCCAAAAGAATGGGGATCCGGTAAATGGCCCCTCCCAGAAAAACTCCTGTAAGACCAGCCAGATCAAACCCTCCTACCTTGGAAAGGACATCGATTCCATCCTTGCAGTCAGGTCCATAGGTTTTTATGGCTTCCTCAATGACTCTCCGCTTCCGGTCCAGTCCCTCATCGCTTAGTCCTGCACCTCTGCCTGTCAAAAGGCCAGGCTCCATGCCTAAAAGCATGGAGGTCACCGCACTGCTGGTGGTAGTGTTTCCGATTCCCATTTCTCCCGTGGCAATCAGACGGTAGCCTTTCTCTGCCAGAACTTTCACAAGCTCGATACCGGTTTCAATTGCTTTTATAGTCTCCTGCCTTGTCATTGCAGGCTCCTTGGAGAAGTTTTTCGTTCCATAAGCCAGCTTTTTACGTATCAGTGGGTAACGGTCCCCGGATTCCAAATCTCTGGAAACACCAATATCTACTGGAAATACGTCCACTCCTGCCCGCTCCGCCATAATACAGACGCTGCTGTTTCCATGGGTCATGTTTTCAGTTACAACCGCAGTTACTTCCTGCCCAGTCTGTGTAACCCCTTCTTCCACAATTCCATTATCCCCACACATAATGATGAGTGCTTTTTTATCCATATGGACTCTGGGATTTTGGCTGATTCCGGCTATTTTAATGATGTCCTCTTCCAGGGCCCCAAGGCTGTAGAGCGGCTTTGCTACCCGGCTCCAACGAATTTTGGACATCTCCATGGCCTCTTCATCCAGTGGAGCGATTTTAAGTAGATATTCCTTTAATTCCTCTGTCATATCATCAGCCCTTTCCTGTCACAGGCATTTCACAGCTTTCTTGTGACTTATAGTTTCTACATGCTTCCAAAAAGCGATGGGGCAAGGATGGGTTAGAGGGATAATAAAAATGAGGAAAGCCTGCCATCAGATGATTCTTCCCATGAACACAGTCCCAGCTTCTGTTTTGTCCCGGCTTTACCGCTTCCATATGGTCGCCATTATTTTCACTGTCCCAATAGTGGAATTCGTGGCCTCTTATGGATTCTCCTTTTTTCAGAAATGAAAGGTCCTCCTTGGGATGGACCTCAATATAACCGAATCGTCCCAGCCGTTTGGTGGGAAATACTCTCCCTTTAATTACCCCAGCCATAGGATACGTGCCTTCACCCGTGGCAAGCTCTTCATGAAGATACATAAAACCACCGCATTCAGCCAGTATGGGCAGGGAGGAATGAAACACACGGTTCACTTCCAAAAGCATGGATGTGTTCTCAGACAATTCTTTTGCATATAGCTCAGGATACCCGCCTCCAAGGAGAATCCCTGATATTCCTTCCGGCAGCTTATGATCCTTACACGGACTAAATGGAATCAGCCTTGCTCCCATGGATTTTAGAAGTTCCAGATTTTCCTGGTAATAAAAGCAAAAAGCATCATCCATTGCAATTCCAATGGACACCTGCTCTAGTTCCTCACCTGTATGTACATTCTCTTCAACAAAAGAAGCGGAAGAAGAAAGAGGATTTGCACTCTCTGTAAGCTCTAACAGCCCTTGAATATCAATGGTAGCTTCCATAGTCTCAGCCAATTGTTTCAGCTTATCTTTCAGCCCCCCGATCTCACCCGGCAGGACCAGGCCAAGATGACGGCTGTCAAGTTTCCCTTCCTCGCATTCCGGCAGATATCCATAAACCTTCACTCCCAGTGCCTCTATCTCCGGTTTCAGTCGTTCTGCCATGACCTTAGAGGTACGATTTAGGATAACTCCGGCAATATGGCTGTCAGTCTTATATTCCAGGAACCCCTTTATCACTGCTGCCAGAGAAAGACTGGCGCCCTTGCAATCTATAATCAGAACTACAGGGGCATCTATGGCACAGGCCACTTCGTAGGAGCTTGCCTGGGTGGTATTGCCTCCCACTCCATCGTAATACCCCATGACCCCTTCTATCACAGACACATCCGCACCTAAAGCCCGTGTCATGAACTGGTCCCTTACTCTTTCTTTTTCCAGAAAATAAGTATCTAAATTTCCCCCTTCAATGCCCAGCACATGCTTATGGAACATGGGGTCAATGAAGTCGGGACCGCATTTAAAGGACCGGCAGGAAATGTTTCGTAATTGAAAGGCAGTTAACAGCCCACAGGTAATCATGGTCTTTCCGCTGCCGCTTTTAGGGGCTCCAAGAAGGAGTCTATGAAAAGAATCACTCAACCGGAACACCTCCTTCTCCTCCAAAGGAAATGACATACACCGGGTTTTGACCCATCATCATATGATAGCTGCCTGCCGTTTTTCCTTTGGAAACCTGTACCTGTACAATTTCCGCTTCTACAGAATGTGCTTTTAGCCAGGCAAGTACATCTGCTACGGATTCCAGAGCAAGCACATTTATGACGATCCTTGCCTTTGGATTTTTCTTAAGGACGGTATCTAAAACCTCTCCCATGGCCCCAGAGGTGCCACCAATAAATACATGGGTAGGTGCCTCTAAATCAGAAAGAGCATGAGGTGCAATACCTTCGATTACAGTCACGTTTTCCGCAGTAAATTTTTCCTTATTTGCCTGAATCAGTTCAATGGCTTCCGGCTTTTTTTCTATGGCGTAGATCCGTCCTGAGGAAAGGGCGAAAGCCGCTTCTATGGAAACGGAGCCAGTGCCTGCACCTACATCATATAAAATGGAATCCTGGCTTAGCTCCAGTTTAGAAAGAGAAACAGCCCTGACCTCACTTTTGGTCATGGGCACAGCTCCTCTGATAAAGACTTCATCTCTCATATCCTACCTCTCAATCCATATTGCTGACAGCACATCAAAAGAACCATCTTTCAAGGTTTCCGGCGTACCGGTGGTAATTCGCTCATCTGGGTAGGAAAGCCGCTCTCCAACAGAGAGAGAGACATGTCCAAACCCTTCTTCTATGAGCCGTCGGCACACTTGGTTCACGGTATTGGTTCCGTCTAACAGTGCAAATACCTTATGGAATTTTAAAAGCTCCCGTGCCACATCTCCATCTCTTCCATGAAGGCTTATGAGTCTGGCATCCTCCCAGCCAGTCTTCAGCCTGGCACATAGGTAAGATACCGAAGAAATACCGGGAAGAACCTCTATTTCATACTGGTTTTCCTTTGTTTCAGCCAGAAACGCTTCTATCATCTTTTTTGCACCGCTGTAAAATCCGGTATCTCCAGAATAAAGAATGGCTATCTTCTTGTATTCTTTATGCTCATTCAGCCAGGGAAGAATGTCACGGCTTAAATACCAGGGAATCTGCTTTACACCTGGAATCAATTCCCCAATGCTTTTAAGCATTCTATCTGCTCCAAATACCACCTGACTGTCTTTTAATGCTTTGACAGCCTGTCCGGTCATCTGTTCCGGGCCGCCCATGCCAATTCCAATGAGGGATACGCTTCTTATTACAAATGATTCAGAAGGCAATTCTTTATCTGCCGAGTCCTTTTCTTCTGCTTCATACGCAGAAAGGAACTCTTTTGCTTCTGTTAAGGTCATACCCGATTCAACCGCGGGGCGGCCAACCACTACAGCTTTTATCTGACAGGCTTCTGCTGCATTTATTTTTTCCTGGAAACCTCCGGCTGCTCCTGCCTCTTTGGTCACCAGATAGCGAATATCATACTGCCGGATCATGGCTTCGTTCAGTTCCTGGGAAAACGGGCCCTGCATCCCGATTAAGCGCTTTCCTTTTATGCCGATTTCCTCACAGGCAGAAATAACACCCACCGTAGGAAGGACCCTGGCGTAGACACGCTCCTCAAAGGAGTCTAAACGAGTAAAGCGGATAAGCTCCTTGCTTCCTGTGGTAACAAGGATATTTCCAGGCTCATTTTCCAGATACTTAACTGCCTCTTCTACAGAATCGACCCAGACAACATGATCCCCTGCTCCTAAATCCTCTACGCTGGTCAAGGATTCCCGTATCACACGAATTCTTCTTGTCCCTGTTTTTTCACAGGAGGAGGCAATGTTTTTACTCACCACTGCTGCATAGGGGTGGGTGGCATCGAACACAAGAGTAATCTTGTTGCGTCTGATAAACTGCTCCATCTCTTCCTCATCCATTGGCGTTTCATGAATAAAAAGATAGGGACTTTCCGGAAGGACCATTTTGCCGTAACCAGTGGCAACGCTGACCCATACCTCCTTTTTTTGCTGGTGGCAGTATTCAGAAAGAAGACGTCCTTCCGTTGTTCCTCCGAAAATCAGAATCCTACACATTGCGGTATCCTCTCGGCGTTACCATGTTTCCATCTATTTCTTTTGTCATGGAATTTCCTATGTATACGGTAGTAAACATATCTACCTGAGTATCCCTTAATTCTTCCAGACTTAAGACGCTCTTCTCTTCCTCGCTTCTTCCTACATTTCTTGCGATTCCGCAGACAGTCTTAGGATTTTTGTACTCCATCACAATTTCACAGGCCTTCTTTAAATAATCTGACCTCTTTTTACTGGAAGGATTGTACAGGCAGATTACCATATCCGCTTTTGCCGACATTCTTAACCTGTCTTCAATCAGTTCCATAGGGGTAAGAAGATCACTTAAGCTGATGACTGCAAAGTCATGACCAAGTGGAGCTCCAAGGAGGGCACCCCCACTTAACGCGGCAGTTACACCCGGAACCATCTCAACATCAACGCTTCCATCCGAAAGCTCCAGAATCAATCCGCTCATTCCATATACGCCGGAATCTCCGCTGCATACCATGGCTACTGTCTTTCCTTTTTTTGCTTCATCAAGAGCCATCTGGCACCGCTCCTTCTCCTGACGCATTGGAGTCGTAAGAGTTTCCTTATCCGGGAAATGATCCCGAATGAGATCTATGTATACAGTATACCCAACAATGAGTTCACATTCCTTTAATATATTGATCGCCCTGACTGTCATGTCCTCATAGGAACCTGGGCCGATTCCCACGACATAAAGCTTACCTGTTTTTTTCATATCTCTACCTTCCAATCCCGGACCGCCAATGCCACTGTTACACCATGGTGGGGCTGTTTCTGAATCAGAAGCTTTCCACCACCCATTTCCTCCACGCAGGTTATGGCGGCCCGTTCGCATACATTATCAACACCAGTTACCTGTTTTACAAAAGACGAGGAAGAAAACTCTCCCTTAGCCTTTGATAGAACTTCCGCCGGGTACGTAACAAACGGAATTCCATAAAAGGCTGCCAATTGGCAGATTCCTGGTTCTTCTTTCTTTATATCAATGCTGGCACATACAGCCAGACTTTCTTTCTTTATATTCCAATCAAAAAGCACCTGATCCACAGCAGATTTTATGGTATCGAAAGAAACTCCTTTTCTGCAACCGATTCCAAGTACTGCGATCTTAGGAACCAGAAGCAGAGAATCTTTCCATTCTTCCTCAAGGTGATCCTTTATACTGATACAAACAGACGGAGATAAAGGACCGTCTTTGCAAAGTCCTTTTGGAAGCTCTCCTTCTATAGGGAAATCACTGAAAAATCCAACATTATCTCCATTTAGCAGAGAAGATGATATATCCTTAATCCCAGACAAAGGGGAGATAAAAAGTCCATGTTCTTTTGCAAACAGATCAACCGCAAATCTGCCATGATTGTCCGTTGCTGTCGTAATCACTGCCTGTCCTCCTGAAATATTGGCTGCCCGGGTTGCCAGTTCGTTGGCGCCTCCTAAGTGACCGGATAGCAGCGAGATGGAGAAGCGGCCTAAGTCGTCTAACACCACCACAGCGGGGTCTTTCTCTTTCCCTTTTAAATATGGAGCGATGGCACGGACTGCAATTCCTGTTGCCCCGATAAAGACAATTCCCTCTTTCCGCTCAAACTGATCCCCTGTCCAAGCCTTTAAAGGCGCGTTCACCTGCAAAAGTCCGCTGCCCTCTGGTCCGAATCCTTCGCAGACATCTCCGGACCTTGACAGTCCCTCCATAAGCCTTACACACAATCCGGCTCCAGCCCTGGTAAAGCAGATAAGGGATATTTTCATGAATCTTCACCGGTTCCTTTCCGGTACTCTGTAGTGAATACAGGATCGTAAAGCTTAGACCGTTCATAGCCTGTCTGAGCCACCGCATCTCCTACTACAATGAGAGCAGTTTTTTTAATGCCCCACCTTCTGGCATTCTCTTCCAGAGTTGCGACCGTACAAACTACAGTCTTTTCATCCTCCCAAGTAGCTTTATAAACGATGGCAGCCGGTGTTTCAGGAGCATATCCCCCTTTGATCAGCTCTTCGGATAAAGCCGTAAGCATTCCTGTGCTTAAAAATATGACCATGGTGGCACCATGAGAAGCAAAGGAAGCGATGGATTCCCTTTCTGGCACAGGTGTCCTGCCTGCCATACGGGTAATCACTACGCTTTGGCTTATTTGAGGAAGAGTATATTCCATCTGAAGAGCGGATGCCGCACCGCAAAAAGAACTGACACCAGGACAGATCTCATAAGAAATCCCTCTGGCATCAAGCTCGTCCATCTGTTCCCTGATGGCACCGTAAAGACATGGGTCTCCCGTATGAAGCCTTACCATCATCTTTCCTTCGGCTTCTCCCTTTTCTAACACAGAGATCACCTCTTCCAGAGTCATCTTGGCGCTGTCATAGACCTGGCACGTTTCTTTTCTGTAATCTAAAAGAAGGGGGTTTACGAGAGAACCTGCATAAATAATTATATCCGCTTTGGAAAGGAGTTCTTTCCCTCTTACTGTAATAAGATCCGGTGCTCCCGGACCTGCTCCAACAATATGTACCATATTTACCTCACAATCAGCAATGAATAGTAACCAGCTGTATCTGGTATCTCATCCAGGTTTAAATAAATCCGTTCCTCTTCCATGCCGCAATTTTCCACCATGACCGCGGTTAAGCCGCTGTTTTTTATTTCTTCCTTCACTGCGCTCATCTGCCTGCCTGCTTTCATAAGTACCTTGACCCCAGGCAGCTTTAATGCATGGGATACCTGATAGGAAGCCGGTATGATGTGAAGTTCCTCTGACCCAGTCACCAGTGGAAGATTCAGTCTTGCGGCCGCTGCACAAAAGGAAGGGATTCCGCTGACCAGCTGCGTCTCATAGCCTTCGCTTATGACACGCTCTGCCAGATAGGCAAAGGTAGAATAGATGCTCACATCTCCAAGAGTGAGAAAGCCCACGTCCTCTCCCTGCTTAAGCCGCTCTATCACAGCCTCTGCTGCCTCGTCATGACTTCTTTTTAGCGCTTCTTCATCTTTTGTCATAGGCATATGAAGGCAAAGACATTCCTTCTCTATAATTTCAGGCACCGCCTGTCTGGCGATCTCATAGGAAGTGCACTTTTCCTTGTCCTTATGAGGAATTGCAATTACATTTAATTCTCTGATTCTTTTTACTGCTTTTATCGTCATCAGCTCAGGATCCCCTGGTCCGACTCCAATTCCATACATGATCCCTGCCATGTTTTATCCTCCTGTCTATTCCCTGTCCTCTTCTCGTGTTGCAAAATGGCTTATCATCTCCTGTGCGCCCTCACTCATACCGAGGATCCCGTATGTGGTGGAAAAGGTTACTACTTCCACATGGACTCCTCCGCTCCAGCGAGACACATGAGCTTGAATTCTATGTACGACTTCTTTCATTACCGGTTCAAGAATATTATTTTCCTTTAGAATCTTAGAAGCCTCTTCCATGGTATTGGCACTTAATATCTCCCTCTCAAGCTTATGGGAATCCGGAATTACGCTGCTAACGCAATCCCAAAGAATCTCCATGCGCCGGTCTCCATGCTTGGAGTGGGTGTTGTATACCCCTCCTGCCACCTTTATCAGCTTTCCAATGTGGCCGACGAACAAAATCTCTTTAAAGTTATCCTCTCCTGCCATGGAAAAAGCTTCCCCAATAAAATTACTGCAGGTGACTCCTTCTGACATGGAAAGAAATAATGTTTCCTTAATGAATGCTTCTCCATAATTCCCTGGTGTGAGTATGACCTTTCTTTCCCCTGCCACAGCCTTCATATGAAGCTCCAGACGTATGGTGGCGGTGAGCGCTTCTTCACTCATAGGGTTAACAATTCCCGTGGTTCCCAGGATAGACAGCCCTCCTACGATACCAAGCTTTGAATTAAAGGTCTTTTCTGCCAGCTTTTTTCCTTCCGGCATAGACACAGTTATCAAAAGAGGTCCCTCAAATCCGGCTTCTCTTCTGGCCTCTTCCACTCCCTGAAAAATCATGGCTCTGGGAACGGGATTAATGGCCGGTAAGCCAATGGGACAGGACAGACCTGGCTTAGTCACCCAGCCGATTCCTTCCCCTGCGGTCAGAAACAGAGGGCTTCCCTTCTCATTCTCTAAGTCGTATCGGTAACAGGTCTTAAGAGCTTCCTTTTCATCTCCATAAAAATGACCCACACTTGCAAAAACAAATGCCTGATGGGTCACATCAGGATCATCTCCTGCATCCTTTTGCACTCCGCAGGCTGCATCCTGACCATTCAGGACAACGCGAAAAAGGGGCAGATCGGCTTCCGTCCCCTTTGGTGTCACAAGCTTCATATGTTGTAAAGGATTCCCAGTAAGCAACATGGCTGCTGCTGCCTTTGCCGCAACAGCGGCACATGTGCCAGTGGTAAATCCGCTTCTTAGTTGGTGTTTTTCCATTTTTTATCCTCTTTGATGTACATTATAAAAGATTTTTGCCTATGGCGCAAGGGAATTCCTAGCTTTTGCCTATGCTTCCTCTTCTTTTTCCAAAGCTTCTCTTTTTAATTCTCTTTTTCGTTTCGTAATCAATCCACCGATTCGGCCGCTCTCTTTGGCAGTCAGGCAGCGCCAGCCGCCTCTTATTACTTTATCGCCAAGCCCGAGTTCGGTGGCTATTTCAAACTTAAGTACTTCTTCTGGTTTTAAATTGTGGGGATCAAATGGTTCGTTATTTTTTACTTTTGACACTTTATTCCATCTCCTTTCTTAAATCTAGTGAGAGTATACCCGCTAAAGAAAGGTTTAAACGTACTGTAATATAAAAAAACAGGGGCTATGAATGGAATCACAGCTCCTGTCTTAAAATTTATTTCTACCCTTATCTTCTTGGAATGATAACTGCCGCAATGATATAGGCAATGATTCCAGGTCCTGAACAAGTTAACAGTACCCATAAAAGGCGCACGATCGTCGGATCAATTTCAAAATATTCACCAATTCCTCCGCATACACCACAAAGCATTTTATCGGTTTCAGAGCGGTATAACCTTTTTTGATTGTCTCCCATTTGTATTTCTCCTTCCTATTATATCATAATTTGACCATAGACTTATAACTCCGGATTTTTAAATGTTATTTGAACCGCACTCACTTCACAGTCCAGGATCATGGATTTTGGTGCATCGGGATTTTGAGTTATGGTTTTATCGAAAACAAATATACTTTGATTTTCAAGCTTTACGGCTCCCAGGCTGGCACTGACATCATAGCTGAAATCCTCTTTTTTGCCGTCCAGTTGGAGCTTTACAGCACTGGCTTCGCTATTTAAAGAGACTTGATTTGCTACATTGCCTGAATAATTCACAGCTCCTGCTTCTGAATTAATGAATAAGGTGTCGATGTTACCCTTCCCTATCTTTGCTGATCCTGCTTTTATATCCAGATTACATTCGTCAGCTATAAGGCCATCTGCTGAAAAATAAACACTTGAATCCTCATTCTTATAGACCACACGTTGAGGTTCTACTTTGATATCCACAGTAGTGAACTTGTAATCCTTTGGTACATGAATGGTAAAAAGCAATTTGGGATTTCTAACATTTACTTTTTTTGAATGAGTTTGAAGAAGCAGTTCCCCTTCATTCTCTTCTATCTCGTAAAAAGATTCATCCTTGTTGCAGAAAATGGTAATTTCATCTCCCTGAGAATCTTCCACAATCCGTACTCCGCCTGCTGAGATGTCTGCTTTTAAACTCTTAATACCGGCAGCCGAATAAATCTGACTTCCCTGTCCGCTAAGATCAAGCGTCTGCTCTCCCATTTCGTCAAAAGAAAAATCATTGTTATTCCAAAAATCTTCTTCGGCAATTTGTCCCAGCTCGAGCCCCCACTGCTTTAAACGCAGCGGAATTACATCCATCACGGTTCCTCCCATTGCCACAGCCGCCGCCGTAATCCCGCCGCCTGCCAGCACGCATACAGCACCGGCTATGATGCAGCTCTTTATAAATTTGTTCATAGACGGCTCCTCCTTCTATTTAATAAGTTCTGGATCGCATTGACAATTCCTCTAAAAAGGTACGGAAGAAACTTTCCGTAAAATGCCCCGCACACTGCGAGGCCAAGAAGCCCAAGTCCAAGCAGCGCAACGCCGATTCCCAAAACCAGGAAACCGCCCATGGGATGGACTGCTACTGATACAAAGCCTGCTATGATAACTGCAAAGCCGCTTACAAGGAGGGCAAGTGTGACTGCCCCAAGCCCTACGACCGCTGCCACCAGAATACCAAAAAGTCCTCCTAAAAGTCCCATAAAACCGCCTCCGATTCCCAGAATCAGGGGAGAGGCTGCAATAAGAAGTATGGCCCAAAGGATAAGCTTTACCGTTCGGTTTGATTGGTCACGCTTTCTTTCGCCATAAACTTCCTCTTCGGTTCTTTGTTCTCCACGGCTTTCTCCCTCTCTCACATCCGGGAGATCATACCGTTTTGCCATCTGATAGTTGGGGTCCTTAAACCGTTCATCTTCATAGCCATTTTCCGTAAATTCTCCGCCATCACCGAGGTGACCGGATATCTCAGAGCGAATGATGGAGGCGATTCGTTCCGGACTTCCAAAGTCACGAATGACCTGCTCTTCCTTGTCCGGTCCGGCTTCTTCCAGATAATCCCTGTAATATCCGATGGCATCTGCCTTATCTTCATCCGGTATATCCGATAACAGATATTCCAGACTTTTCATAAACTCATCCTTACTCATACATGTGCCTCCTCAAATATTTGGGATATTTTTCTGGAATAACCAATCCATTCACCTTTGTACAGGTTTAACTGAATACGTCCTTTTTCCGTAATTTTGTAATATCTACGATTTCTGCCATCAAAAGCCAGATCGTACACTTCAAGACATTCTTCCTTTTGTAATCTCCGTAGAACAGGGTACAGGGTTGATTCCGATATCTCTATTACATTTCTCACATCCTGGGTGATCTTATATCCATAAGTACCTTCCTGATCTCTTGACACTATCGCCAGGACAATGGCGTCCAGTAAAGCTGCTCCCGTGTTAAAAACCATATGTCCACTCCTATCTCTGCATGCAGGAAACGATCGTCTGCATTAATTTTCTGGTGCCTTGGGTATAATTGCTGCTGCAATGATATAAAGAATCAGACTGCCGCCTACGAGAGATAATCCCGTAAACCAATGGAATAAATTACGCCATGTTTGAAACATCATTAGAAATATCCATATTAGTCTTATCATTACCGGATCTATCTGAAAGTACTCTCCGATCCCACCGCAAACTCCGCATAACACTTTATTCTTTACAGAACGGTACAAACGCTTTGGCTCCACGATTGTCACCTTCCTTTCTCTTATTTAGTATGAACAGTTATAATATTATGTCTTACCCTATATTATATGTTGTATAGTATATATTATATGAGGTATAATATTGTTTGTCAACACTTATTTATTGATTTATCATCACTTTTTAACTGTAAATAATTTCTATAAAAAAACGAAACACCAGATCATTCGTTTTGACCTGATGTTTCGTTTCTAATATATAATGTTTCATAAATCCTTTACTCATAGTACTTGCCGGTGAGCTCTTCCACAATGATACGTATGACAGCAGTTCCTTTTACCATATTGTCAGGAAGGGTTATATGGGCCAGTTGTGGGGTATATTTTGCCACAATGTTTTGAAGCACTTCCCTCTTCTCTTCTAAGTCCGTGACCAAAGCCGCATTCCCTGTTGCAATGGCACTCTCATATTTTGTATTTGTGTCACAGGGCTTACCGTTCTCATCGAGCAAAAGCGCCTGCATATCATACGCAGTAAATCCCACTTTACTATTACGAATGATATTGTCAATCTTTTGTCCTTTTGGCAGACCATGTACATAGATATTGTTATTGATAGAAACAAAGTGGACCGGAGTATTATATGGGGTGCCATCTTCGTTAAGGGTTGCCAGACTGCCAGTTTCTACCCGGTTCAATAAATCTTTCAGCCGATCGTCTGATAGCGGATGGGTCTTCATTCTGTACTGCATATCATTTTCCTCCTGTGAGACGCTTATTGATCTTAACTTTATTATAATACGAAGAAAAAGTTTCATCGATCATGCTCATTATACCCAAACACCGTATCCTTGATAAGGGACAGTTTTGACATTTTTACAGGATACAGTTCAGACATGTTCAAACCATGCTCTGTTCAGACCCTCTACGGCAGGCAGAATATCTTCCTCTTTTATCCCTCCATATCCAAGAATGACACAGTGAGTCTTATAATTACTCTTTTCCAGCCAGGAAGGAGAAACAGGGCTAACAAAAACGCCATACTTCAAAGCCTCTCTCACAAGAATATCCTCTTGCTCCCCATTCTTAAATTCTAGTAACAGATGAAGCCCAGCATGATGACCGTAAACATTCACCCGGTCTCCCATGACGTTTCCAATGGCAGCAATCAGGGCATCATGCTTTCTTTTCTGGCTTAAGCATACCCGGCGGAGATGCTTTTCCCAATGTCCGTCTTTCATAAAATGATAAAGTATCTTTTGCTCCATCAGGGGAATTGTACATTCATACCCAGTATACTTCTCATCATAAGCAGCTAACAGCCAGGAAGGCAAAACCAGGTAAGACATCCGAAGCCCTGGTGATAATGACTTTGAAAATGTCCCAATATAAATCACACGCCCAGCCTGATCTATGGATTGCAGCGACGGAATGGGTCGTCCTTTGTAGCGAAACTCACTGTCATAGTCATCTTCTATGATTACCATATCACTCTTTCGTGCATGATTTAATATCTCCAGCCGGTTGTGGATGGGCATAACAGCGCCTTTAGGAAACTGATGGGAAGGGGTGAGATAAACCATTGGTACCGATTTTGACGATAGACTTTGTATCTCTATTCCGTCTTCCCCAACCGGAACAGGCTGTATTTGAAACCCGTTGCTTTGAAATACGGCCCTTGCGCCTTCATAACAAGGCTCTTCCATTGCAATTGTTTTCTCGCCTGAGAAAATTCGTATCACGATTTCCAGGGCAGACTGAGTCCCGCTGCAAAGGATGACCTGCTCTGTTTCGCATTTCACCCCACGGCTGACATAGAGGTACTCTTTAATCTGCTGACGCAGTCCAAAGTCTCCCTTTCCATCGGAACATCCGTTCCATGAATTAGTCAGAGGTCCATCTAAAACATGAGCCCCATATGTCCGCCAGAGCTTCTTTGGGAAACTGGATTCCTCAAGCTCCCCATATTGAAAGCTGTATTTTATCTTATGGTCAGATGGAGAATGAGGCCGGGATTCGGGTTCATTATGCCGATATACTTCGGTCGGTTTCTCCATAAGATCAAACTCTAATTTGTTTACGATGTATCCTGCTCCTAGCTTACTGGTGATATATCCCTCCAGCCTAAGCTGATCGTAAGCATTTTCTACTGAGTTTCTGCCAACCTGCAATTCTTTCGCCAGAGCTCTTGTGGAGATAATACGGGCGTTAACAGGTATGTTACCAGTCAGGATGTCCTTTTTCAACTGTTCATATATCTGCTGATATATGGGTGTCTTATTATCACGATCAATGTAGAGCATATTTTCCCTCCTCACCACTTTGTCCTGAATTATAACACACTCCACCCAATCTGTATCCCATGTTTTCTATTAATTCGTGACCTGACCTTATCTCTCCTGGGCAATCCGGTTGACAACATCAATATAGTCACTGCAATACGTCTGATAAACGCTCATGACGGCCGACCGGAAACGAACCTGTTCATTTGGCTTTAACTCTGTCACCACACAGCCAGCCTTTGTTAACCGCTCTCTGGCATCCTGCTCTCTGATTTTCCACAGCTCTCTTTCATAAAGGGCGGATTCTTCTCCGCAGGCTCGGATAATTTCCTGGTCCTCCTCGCTTAACCGATCCCAGGTGGACTGGGATGCCAGCTGAAGTTCCGGAATTCTGCTGTGAGCATCGAGAGTGACGTATTTAGCAACCTCATAGTGGCGCATGGTATCATAGGAAGGCCAATTATTTTCCGCACCGTCAATATGGCTCGTTTCCAGTGCCGCGTAAACCTCGGAATAAGCCATAGGCACTGCTTTTGCTCCAAGAGCCTCTACCATGGCCGCCATCATGTCTGATTTTGCCACCCGGATGCGCATTTTCTTTAAATCTTCCACCCGCTCAATGGGGTGGGACGAATTATAAAAATTCCTGGCTCCTGCATCAAACCAGGATAGAGCCACCATTCCACTGCCGTCTAATTCCTTTTTAAATTCTTCCCCGATTTCTCCATCGAGTACCTTCCACATGTGGTCCTCATCCCGGTAAACATAGGGAAGCTGGAGCACATTGAACTTTGGCCTGATATCCGTAAGCATCATCACCGATACCCTGGCAAAATCAATTCCCCCGTATTGAAGCTGCTCGGTAATCTGATCCTCGTCTCCCATCTCTCCACCGGAAAAAACGTTGATTTTTATCCTTCCTCCCGTTCTTTCAAAGACCAGCTGTGCAAATTTTTTTGCCCCCTGGGTGGTGGGATAATCATCCGGCTGGTTATCCGCATAGGTAAATACATATTCCGGCGTTGTTTTAAGCCCCGGAAAAACAGGGAGCTCTCCCCTGTGCCTTAAATTCCACAAAAAGACTGTCCCCAAAGCAGTCAATGCTAATACTGCCGCATAAATGCTGGCTTTTGCTATTCTTTTTTTCATTTCCTTCACCCCAAAACGCCTCCTCTGGGCACAGAGGAAGCGTCTTAATCTTACTTATAGTATTTTTGTTTATGGATTAATTATACTCTGAACCTTAGGATCATCCACATTGGTCTTATCTACCAGAATAACACCAGTATCCACGGTTTTCTCTTTTACACCATTACCATCGGCAAGTTCAAGGGCTGTCTTAACCCCATCATAGCCCATATAGAACTGACGCTGTACCACAGAAGCTACATCGTACTTCTCACTGCGGATCATGGTCTCAATCTCAGCAGAGAAATCAAAGCCAACCATGGAAATATCGTCACGTCCGGATTCTGTAATACCAGTTACAAATCCTACGGTAGAACCGTTATTTGGTCCAAATACTGCTTTTAAGTTAGGATAGGTGGTAATGAAATCCTGGCAGAAGCCTACTGCCTTGCTGATATCACCATCATTTACCTTGATGTCGTTATTTAAGACCTTCCAGCTCTTTGGAGCATTGGAATCCCAGTACTCGTTAAAGCCTTTTACACGGTCATTGATGGTCTGGGAGCCGGTGGAACCAACCTGAATGGCAATTTGAGCCTCTTCTGTTTCACTGATTCCTCTGTCTTTTAATCTGCGGATCATCTCTTCAGCCGCAGTTCTTCCAGCTTCTACGTTGTTTGTAAGAAGAGCTGCGCTGTAATTGTCGCTCTTAATGACGGTATCTACTAAAACAACCGGAATACCAGAATTATTTGCTTCTGTTATGGGTGCGTCAAGGGATACACTGTCAAGGGGAGCAATGACGATTCCATCTGCCTGAGCAGATACCGCATTCTGAAGAAGGGTAAGCTGTCCTTCAATATCAGATTCCAAAGCTGTTCCAACGACGACTACATTACAGCCCAGCTCTCTGCCTGCCTGCTCTGCACCTGCCTGTAAAACGCTCCAGTACTGGTTTCCCAACACCTTTACGATTACGTAGATGGTCTTACCCCCTGCTTTTTGTTCTGTCTTAGCCTCAGCTTTGGTACTCTCTGCCTTCTCCGGTGCTGATGTTTCCTTGCTGCCCTCCGCTGCAGTGGTCGCTGCTGCGCCTCCTGTCGGTTTGCTGGAACAGCCAACCAAACCGGTAACTGCCATGGCTGCCGCCAACAATACTGCCGTTACTTTTCTCATTTCTTCTCCTCCTGGAATTATATAGTTTTATTTTGTCAAGCCAAAGAACCGCTTGATTGCCCCTAAATCACCGCTCTTTTTCGCTGTCTGAGATGCAACTGCGATCAAAAGGATAACGCCTACAATTACCTGCTGCCAGAATGAATTGACTCCATTTAAATTGAGTCCATTACGAATGACACCCATCATTAGGGCACCGATTACCGTATTTAAAATCTTACCTTCTCCACCCATAATGGAAATTCCGCCTAATACAGACGCTGCAATGGCTTCCATCTCATATCCGTTACCAGCGGTAGGCTGGGCACTGGATAATCTTGAGGCAACTAATATTCCGCAGATTGCAGCAGACAGACCGGAAATACAGTAAGCGAACATACGTGTTTTTACTGCATTGATACCAGAAAGCTTAGCCGCTTCTAAGTTGGAGCCGCAGGCATAAATCTGGCGGCCGATACGCATCTTTGCAAGGACCACTCCAAGGATCAATGCATAGACAAGAGTAATAATAACGCTGTATGGAAGCCCGTCCCCTCCAATTCTGCCTCCGCCAAGAACGTAAAACTGCTTCTGAACTTCTGCGGAAGGAATGTTGGTGGTATAAAGCGGAGCACCGTTTACCAATACATTGGCCATGCCTCGGTATACCCACTGGGTTGCTAACGTGGCGACAAATGGTACCACTCCTAAAATCTCGATAAAGAAACCGTTCATAACACCTGTAAGCAGGCCCATGATCAGGCATAAAATAATACATACGGGAAGGGGAAGCCCCATCATCAAAAGGGCTACCATAATAATGCCTGACAATGCCATGGAAGCACCTGCAGATAAATCGTTACCACCGCAGACAAGACAAAATGTCAAACCGCATCCAATAATCGTATACGTTACAATCTGCTGCAAAAGATTCTGTAAATTAGCAGGAGCCAAAAATTTTGTCGGCTGAAGAACTGAAAACAGTACAAACAGTCCGATCAGGATTCCCAGTGAATAGATTGCACGCCTTGTGGCCGCATCCAGCTTGCCAAACGAGCCGCCTTTCTTTTCCTGCCCCTTTGCTTTTATAATTGCCATCCTTATTCTCCTTTTCTATCTCCTCCGCCCGGTAAAACAGGCGCCTTTTTTCCTTCCAGTTTGTTATAACCGGCTGCCAGATATAAAATCTCTTCCTGGGTCGTAGTTTTCGCATCCAGTTCTCCATTAATCTCACCCTGATGGATAACAACGACCCTGTCACTCATGCCAAGGATTTCAGGTAATTCTGATGAGATCATGATAATGGATACGCCCTGATCACTAAGCTGGTTGAAAAGCTCATATACCTCGTACTTTGCTCCTACATCAATTCCTCTGGTAGGTTCATCCACGATCAGCACCTTAACATCATTGCACAGCCACTTTGCCAGGACCACCTTCTGCTGGTTTCCACCGGAAAGATTTCCGCAAAGCTGATGGACACTGGGTGTTTTCGTCCTCATTCGCTTTACATATTTTTCAGCATTTTCAAGTCCTGCCTTATCATCAATAAAGCCGAAACGGGTTATGCTTGGGAGATGAGCCATATTGGTGTTGTATTTAATGTCCAGACCAAGGGCCAGTCCATCCCGCTTTCTGTCTTCTGTGGCGTAGCCAATTCCATGCTTAATGGCCTGAATGACGGAAGTCACCTTAATGGGCTTTCCCTCCATAAAAAGCTCCATGGAGTCCGGCTGGTCCGCGCCAAAGATACAACGCATAAGCTCTGTTCTGCCAGCACCCACAAGACCTGAAATTCCAAGGATCTCTCCCTTTCTTACATACAGGTAATCCGCATTTACCTTGGTACCGCGGCGTACATTTTTAGCTTCCAGTACAATGTCTCCGATGGTCCGCTTATGCTTTGGATATTTGTCCTCCAGCGAACGGCCTACGATCATGTTTACCAGTTCATCCATTGTGATCTCATTTAAATTTCTGGTTCCTATGTACTGTCCATCCCGGATTATGGTCACCCGTTCACATATCTGGTTCAGCTCCGCCATTCGATGGGAGATATAGACCATTCCAACGCCTTTTTCCTTCAGACGCCTGATAATTCCAAACAGCTGCTCGATTTCCTTCTCTGTCAGCGTAGCCGTTGGCTCATCAAGAACCAGTATCTTGGAATTAAAACTGATTGCTTTTGCGATTTCCACCATCTGCTGCTGTGCAATGCTCAAGCTTCCTACGTGATCATAGGTATTTAAATCAATGCCTAAGTCGACCAGTATCTTTTTTGCTTCCTCGTGCATCCTGTTGTCATCAATAAAGATACCTTTTTTATGCGCCCTGCCAATAAATATATTATCCGCAACGCTTAAATGCCCGCACATGTTAAGTTCCTGCATAATAATGCTGACCCCAAGCTCATGTGCCCTGGCAACCGAATCAATGACTACTTTTTCCCCCTCAATAAAGATTTCTCCTTCGTCTGCCTGATACACTCCGGATAAAATCTTCATAAGAGTGGATTTGCCAGCTCCGTTTTCGCCTACAAGTCCTAATACTTCTCCTTTATATACTGACAGTTTTACTTTATCGAGAGCCTTGACCCCGGGAAAGCTTTTGCTGATTCCTTCCATACGAAACAATTCCTGTTCCATCCCTCATCCTCCTCTCTGCTTGTTCACACCTCCTGTGCTTACATTCATTATATCTGCTGCATATACCGGATTCTATCGTAAGTTTTTATCATCCCTAGTATAATTTTATCTTTTTTTATAAATAAAGAAAAAAGAGCTGCTGCATAGCCAGCCGGCTAACACAGCAACTCATTTTAAATTTAAAATCACAGGATAATTCTGTTATCTTAATGATTCCTTTTGTAATTTATTAACCTGGAACAAAAAATACTCCATCACTTCATCTGTCTGTTGCTCCGGCCATTGATCCAGCATATTACCAGGATCAATGCAGGCATTATACATCATGCCCCGGCAAAACCTCAATAACTTCCAGGCAAGCTCATGTACTGCCTCGTGATCAGGCTCTTTTCCCAAATAAGCTGATATCTCTTCCTTTAGGTCTACAAATATGGGACGGCTTTCACGAAAGAAATACTCATCATAATACACCAGGTGGCTGATGTATACGGATTTCACTGAATTAATATTATCCCAACTGATCAGTCCCAGATGCAGCGCGATGATACTTCGAATATTTTGAAGCGGTGTCCCATCCCGGGCCAGCTCTTCAAATTTATAATCAACGGTTTGATAGCTAAAAAGGATCGCTGCTTCCTTACTGTCAAAATGATGGTAAAATGCCCCAGGAGAAATTCCCGTATGACTGCAGATTTCCCTTATTGTTAATTGTGAAATAGGACGTTCCGATACCATCTGGGTAATCGACTCTATGATTGCTTTCTTTGTCTTCTCTGCCTGTAGTTTTCTTTTATTTTTTTCTACCATGCTCACACCTCACAGGCATTGTAGCATAAAAAGCAGTCAGAAACAACCAGACATTAAGGAACCATCAGATGAGACTATATGGAAAGCGCAGCATCGTATGCTCCCCATACAACATTCATCAAATTGCCGACGCTTTTTGCATCTCCAATGATATGAACATTTTTATCATTACTTTCAGTTACAGGAGAGGGGATATAACCTATGGAGGTAATCACATTATCCGCCTCAATCAATTCTTCTCCGTGGTCTGTCATAATGACGACTCCCTGATCCCTTATTTCAATCACCTTTGATTCCAAATAAACCGGTGTTTCATATCTTCTAAACGCATCACGTAAGAAGTTTGCATTGGCTGCACTTAAACCGTCGATTTTTAAAATGTCATCCATCATTTCTATGATGACCGGCTGTTTTCCTTTTAAAATAAGATCATAGGCGATCTCACAGCCAGTCAATCCACCTCCAATAATGGCTACACGATTTCCATCCGCTTTCTTTCTGCCTCTTAAATATTCAATTGCTTCCATGACGTGGTGGAGTTTGGCACCAGGAACAGAAAGGGTTCTGGGAACAGCACCCGTTGCAACAATGATCTCATCCACACTCATAGAGTCCAAGTCTTCTTTTTTTATCTGGGTATGATAGATAACGTCAATATTTAAGTTACTGATCTGGCGCTTATACCACTGAATGAGCATTTTATCCTTCTCTTTAAAATCAGGTGCTCCGGCAGCAATGAATACTCCGCCTAACTCATCCGTTTTTTCATAAATAGTTACTTCATGTCCCCGCATGGCTAAAAGACGGGCTGCTTCCATTCCTCCGATGCCGCCGCCGATCACAGCAATTCTCTTTTTTGTTTCCGCCGGGATTATTTGATATTCCTGTTCCTGAAGTGTAACTGGATTAATCGCACAGCACCCCATCTTTCCCTCCGGCATAGAGCCTGGATTGCCTTTATATTTGCTGACTGCAAAGCATCCATTGTGGCAGGCAAGACAAGGGCGTATGTCATCGACCCGGTCTTCTTTGATCTTTGAAACGTACGCTCCGTCACAAAGAAGCTGTCTGGCAATGCCAATTCCATCAACTTTGTTATCCTTTAACGCCTGAGCTGCTGTATCCGGGTCTTCCATACGTCCCGCACATACCACAGGGATATTAACGTAAGGCTTAATGGCTGCAGAGCTTTCAAGGTTACAGCTTAATGGCATATATAACGGCGGATGTGCCCAAAACCAGGAATCATAAGAGCCGTTATCCGCATTTAACATATCTGCCCCGGCCTCTTCCAGGATCTTTGCTCCCTTAATACCTTCTTCTAAATCACGGCCAAATTCAATATAGTCCTCACCTGGCAATGCTCCTTTGTTAAATCCAATCATTTTGCTTTCTACACTGTAGCGGACGCTGACAGGGTAATCCATGCCACAGACCGCTTTAATTTCTTTAATGATTTCTGTCACAAACCGGAATCGGTTTTCCAGAGAGCCGCCGTATTCATCTGTGCGGTGATTTGTTGCAGATATTGTAAACTGATCCAGCAGATACCCTTCGTGTACCGCATGAATCTCAACCCCGTCAATTCCTGCCTTTTTGCAAAGAGCGGCGGCTCTTCCATATTCCTTTACCATTTGTTTTATCTCTTCCCTGGTCATCTCTGTACTTAAAATATCAGGGTCCCATACATTAGGTAAGCCGGCAGATGGGGAACGAAAGATTCTGTCTACATCAAAAGGTACCGGAGTCTCTACCTTTTTCCCCTCTTTTTGTGCATAGTAAATATCTCTTAATGGCTTAATGGCAACCATTGCCCTCCCCATTCCTGCACCAATCTGAAGGAAAACCTTAGAGCCATATGTATGGATTTCTTCCATAAGACTTTTCACCGGTCCCATCATGATCTCTTCCTGATCTCCCAGCCAGCTGTCCCCCACCATGCTTTTTACTGTTACCATTCCAGGTACCATGAGAGCTACCTCATTCTTTGCCCTTTCCAAATAATAATCTCTGCAATGCTTGTTAAACTCATACCCCATCATACCTTCAACAAGATTTGTACCTTCCATGGCACATAAAACAATCCTGTTTTTAATCGTTATCTGGCCAATTTTTAATGGCTGAAACAGCGGTTCATACTTGTTTGACATATACCTTCTCCTTTTTAACATTACTTGTTCGGTTAACTTGTTATGTAAATAATATCACTTTGTTACATTTTTGTCAATCCAGTATTCTGGCAAAATTTCAACTGCAAAAAATCTCCCATATCGCAAAAAATAAGAGCCTGGATTACCAGGCTCTGTCCCTATGAAAGCTCATTCAATCGATTCATTCTATACTCTGACGGATTAATCCCGACCAGACGTTTAAAGACCTTTGTAAAATAATTGGAATCCAGGTATCCCACTCTTGCACCAACATCTTTCACGATTACATTGGGCTGTTCCAGAAACTTTTTTGCCTCGCCAACCCTGTAATCCATGAGGTAA
This sequence comes from [Clostridium] aerotolerans DSM 5434, assembly GCF_000687555.1. GTDB lineage: Bacteria > Bacillota > Clostridia > Lachnospirales > Lachnospiraceae > Lacrimispora > Lacrimispora aerotolerans. Next base: position 240,453 of record NZ_JHWJ01000003.1, read on the forward strand.
GAGGTAAAGCTTTGACCGAACTGCTGCTTGAACATTTTACAAAAATAAGGCTCTGAATACCCGATGGAACGAGCTACTTCATTCATCGAAATATCATTCATGAAATTAGAACGGATGTATTCCTCCACCATAGAGGTCATTACCGACAGCCGGCTGCTGTTATAATCCGGTTCTTTTTCTGATAGGGCAATACCATCTTCTGATGCCGGCCCCTGTTCCTCATTGGTCTGCGGAGCAACATCACCGCTCACCCTTAGAGCTTCTTCCACTACATTAATGATTTCCTTCTGAGAATAGGGCTTTAATAAATATTCCATGGCTTTTATGGATATGGCTTTCTTTGCATAGTCGAACCTGTCATATGCCGTTAAAAATATAAGGCAGCAATGCGGGTCTTCCTTTCTCATAATTTCAGCAGCCTGAATTCCATTCAGGCCTGGCATCCCAATATCCAAGATAGCTACCTGAATCTTTTCCCGCCGAAAGACCTCCACTGCTTCTTTTCCGTTCTGTGCCTCAAACACCAAACAGCTCTCCCCAAACTTTTTCTGAATCATCTTCTTAAGCACAATCCGCTCAATCATTTCGTCTTCCACTATCATTAACCGTTGCATTCCCCGTATTACCCCTTTTTCCGACCGAATTCAATTTCTACTACAGTGCCCTCGTTCTCTGTGCTGTGAATGGTTACCTTCCCATATTCGTAATAAGCAGAAATTCTTCTGTATATATTTCCAAGACCAATTCCCAGTCCGGTTCCTTTTGTTTCCATGGCATTTCGTATGGCTTTAAGCTTCTCGGTATCCATCCCTTTTCCGGTATCCGAGACGGATATCCATAAATTCTCCCCCGATTTTTTAATATCGATCTGAATGGCGCCCCCCATTTCTTTCTCCGATATGCCGTGAATCACCCCATTTTCCACCAGGGGCTGGAGAAGGAAAACAGGAACCTCTTCCTGATACAAAGCGCTGTCACAATTGATATTCCATTGAAACCGGTCTTTAAAGCGCATTTGCTGGATGTACATATAATCCCGCACTACCTTAAGCTCCTGTTCCAGAGGCTCGAAGGCGTTTGAGGTCCTAAGACTATAACGAAGAAGATTTCCAACGGCCACCAGCATCTCTTCAGTTACCGGCGCTTCTTCCATCTGAGCCATTCTTGTCATCATATTTAAAGTATTAAACAGAAAATGAGGGTTCAGCTGACTTTTAATCAGCTGAAGCTGAGCCATGGAGAAACGTTTTTCAAGCTCCGCCCTCTCAAGCTCATGGCGGTAAAGCTTTTCTTCCACCTGTCTTTTCTCTTCCGTTGCAATCACATAATTTTCGGTGGAAGATTTCATTTTATTAAAGGCATTCACAAGCTGTCCGATTTCATCAGTTCCGTCCCAGCGCACATCCGGAGAAGAAAAATCATTCTTTTCAATCCTCCCGGAAACAGTAGCCAGCTGTACCACCGCCTTAACGATACTCCCTGTAATGAACCGGAGAAGAATCACCAGCACCACAAAGGCCGTAAGGCTTATCACAACCAAAAGATAAGGCATCCGCTTCAGCGCTGAAATCTGGACTTCATAATAATCATTTCCCGCCATTAACACGATCTTTGTGAGGCGGTTGGCATAGATTTCCAGATATTTCTGCATGTTATAGGCCTTGTACAGCTCTCTGATGTAGTTATCATCTCCAGAGCTCATGGATACTACCTTTTCCCGTTGCTTTTCATAGGTCTCATATCCATTGATAATATTCCAGGTCACTCCAAAACGGGCCTCCCCTATCTTATCGTAGTCATAAGGAAGTCCATCTAAATGAATTCTAGTCTCCCTGCAGGCCAGCTGGTATGCCGACCGGTTCTCCGGTGTATTGTTTGAAAGAAGTCGGGCAAACTGCTCCCTCTCCTTTTCCATGGATTCCTGAAATTTATAGCAGGCCAGATTGTCATCCATAATCACTCTTGCACCATCTACGAATATGTAAACCACCTTTAAATTGATAAAAATAGAAGCACCCATAATCATTCCAACGCTGCCAATGATTACGTACAGCTTCTTTTTTAGTGTCATCTGATACCAAAGGGCAAGCAGCCGTTTCCCCACCTGATTTCCTCCCAATCCCCATTTGTCGTATTTTGTGCAATAATCATAATTTATCTTAGCTTCCCTTAAACTTTTTGTCAATATTATTGTATATAGAAAAAAACACAGCCGCATAATGAGAGTTTTTGCGACTGCGTTTTTTTGTAATTACAAATTAAATGCCTTTAAGAGACGTTTCAAATAATCCATGAATTTAGCTTCCCGGACGGCCTGGGCAGTAAGAATGGGAACCTCTCCTATCTTCTTTCCACCAAGGGTATAGACAAGAGAACCGGCCGGCTGGCCTTCTTCTAAAGGTGCCGGAAGGGAAGGAACCAGTTCCAGCTTCTTTTCAATGGCTGCAAAATCTTCCCCTTTTAAGCTCAGATAAGAAAATGAACCGCCATATTTTAAGGGCACCTCTTCCTCCACACCGTTATCTACGATCATGTTGGGAAGAGGAATCATATCTTTATCTTCATACAGCTTACAGTTAGCATATCCATAGTTTAACAAGGTCTGGGCATCGGCAAACCGAACCTTATAATCCGGTGCTGCCATAATGGAAGCAATGAGCCGGACACCATCTTTTTCCGCTGTGGCTGACAAACAGTACTTGGCAACAGAGGTAGAACCTGTTTTTAAACCAGTTACATTAAAGTTCGTGGCCATCTTTAACAGCTTGTTGGTATTGGACAGACCGAATTCTTTTGTCCCCTGCTTTGTTACATGGGTGATGTTCTCCATCCAGATGGTGGAGTAATTATGTATTTGAGGATATTTGTTAATAAGCTCTCTGGACATAATAGCAATATCCCTGGCAGTCGTTACATGGGTGGGGGACTCTGTAAGTCCGCAGCAATCTTCAAAATGAGTATTGGTCATTCCAAGAGCTGCAGCCCTCTCATTCATCATTTTAATAAACTCATCTTCTGTTCCTGCTATGTATTCTGCCATGGCCACAGAGGCATCATTACCAGAGGCAACCACAATACACTTAATCAGGGTTTCCACTGTCTGAACCTCTCCCTCTTCCAGGAACACCTGAGAACCACCCATGGATTTTGCATGGGCACTGGTAACGACCTCATCCGTAAGTTTAATTTTGCCGGAATCCAGCGCATCAAATATAAGGATCAGTGTCATGATTTTTGTAATACTGGCTGGGCTTCTCTTTACATCCGCATCCTTTTCATAGATGACCTGACCGGTCGAAGCCTCCATTAAAACAGCACTTGGGGCCTGGATCGCCGGGCCTCCCTCTGCATTTACCTCCTTCGCCTGTTCTGCCTGTACAATCATATCCGAGGCTACCGCGATATCAGGCTCCTGTCCTGCGGCCGGAATGCATAAACTGTAACAAAGCAGGATACAGCTTAAAACAAATGCCGTAACTCTCCTCATGCTAGATACCATCCCCTGAAAATTACTTTATACCATTGTATGGGGACATATCCTATTCATATGCCAATTTTTCCAAAAAAAATTCCCAGCTTATCGTTTCATCTTCCTATAAAGTATGTTATACTTGTACAGGAAATGTTACACTCATTGGGTAACAACCTAATATATTGAAAAAGCTAAGGGGTTAGACTATGAACTTTAATAATTTCCGTGAACGAAATTTCGGCAGAGGTCGAAACCGCATTCAAAGCACAATCATGATTGCAATCTCTGTATTATTAATCATCGCAATTCTTGCACTCTGTGGCATTGCCATAAATAAAAAGCTGGGTAATGGCACATTGCCAGCTGATTCTTCTGTCGCAAACCACTCCTCTGAAAGTGAAGCAACTGCTGCCAGTGAGCCAGAGAAGGATCCTGGTTTAACTCTTCTTGAAAAAGCTGAGGCACTGTCGGTCCAATACGATTATGACGGAGCCATTGCCCTCTTACAGTCCGATACCAATCTGGCCGCCAGAGAGGATTTTAAATCAGCCATTGCCGGCTATGAAACTGCCAAAAGCGCTTTAGTCCCCGTTAATCCCCAGGATGTGACCCATGTATTTTTTCATTCTCTGATCATGGACAACAAAAAGGCCTTTGATGGAGATAAGAAGCAGGCAGGCTATAACCAGATGATGACCACCAAGTCTGAATTCTTAAAGATTATGCAGTCTATGTACGATAAGGGCTACGTGCTGGTCAGGATTCACGACCTGGCATATGAGACAAAGGATGAAAACGGCAATCCCAAATTTACATATGGCAACATCATGTTACCTGAGGGAAAAAAAGCATTCGTCCTTTCCCAGGATGATGTTTGTTACTACGAATACATGGATGGGGACGGCTTCGCTTCCAGGATTGTCATTGGAAAAGACGGCTACCCTACCTGTGAGATGAAGATGGATGATGGCAGCGTTTCCGTTGGAGATTATGATCTGGTCCCCATTTTGGAAAACTTCATCCAGACACACCCTGGTTTTTCCTACAAAGGAGCAAGGGGAATCCTGGCTTTTACCGGGTACAACGGAATCTTGGGATATCGCACCGACGAAGCTTATAAAGATACCAACCCTAATTTTGAAGAAGACAAAAAACAGGCGGCAGCCGTAGCCCAGAATCTAAAGGAGCATGGCTGGGAGCTGGCTTCTCACAGCTGGGGCCACCGCAACATGGGCGGAATCTCCATGGAGCATTTTAAAATAGATTCTGATAAGTGGGCAAAGAACGTAGGGTCCTTAATCGGCCCAACAGATATTATTCTCTTCCCCTTTGGAAGTGACATTGGAAGCTGGACGCCTTATACGGAGGCAAACGAACGTTTTACTTATTTACAATCACAGGGCTTTCGCTATTTCTGTAATGTAGATGCCAGTAAATCCACCTGGATGCAGCTTGGACAAGATTATTTCCGCCAGGCCAGAAGAAATCTTGACGGATACCGGATGTACTATTATCCAGACAGCTTAAAAGATCTCTTTAATGTACCTGATGTATTTGATCCGGACAGGCCTACCCCGGTTCCTCCCATGTAAGCGGCAATGCTAAACTGGAAACGTTTAATAAATGAATACGCATATAAGTAAAAAGGTATTTTGACATGGTTTTGCACCTGTCAAAATACCTTTTTTTATGATGAACTACGTTATATACTTAAATGATGTATTAAAATTCTACAAATCCTTTGATCGGCTGGTCAGGGGATACGGTTTCTGCATAAAGAACCGGGCCTTCCCCGTTATAATCCTTCCAGTATTCATAGGCGATCCTAGCCTTTACCTTGACCCACTGCTTTGTCTCAAGATTATTGGCTTCTCTTGATTTTGTTACAAATCCTAAGAAGGTCATATCATCTTCACAGCAAGTCATGGCCATACGTCCCGGTACAAAGTAATTTCTTGGGAACTCGGGAGTTTTTAATACCATAGCTGTAAATTCCACGGTTTTCCCTTCATACCGATCTCTTCGCTCCATACAGTCAATATACCAGACTCCATAAGCCTTAGGCGATATCTGAATCACTTCCTGGCTCACATCATAGGGCAGATCTTCTTCTGCAATCTCATTGACCTCTCCCTCAGAATCTTCAAATACAATCTCGCCTTTTGGACTCATGGACTTAAGCGTCCGGCGATAGCCGGAAAGATCCTCGATTCCATCACAGCGGTTGCAGATGATCATCTCGGAATTTTTGACCATTGCGAAAAGAAGCGGCTTCATATTGGCTGAGTATAAATCAAAGGTGGACATATCAATCAATGTAATTTGCTGATAAACGTTCCAGTCATCCGGAAGCTTTAACTGATCTAAATTCCACATTCCGTTCCATTCAATCAGAACACGCTCCGGATTGTGAAGCAGCTCCAGCTCCAGAAGCCGGTCTGGCGTCATCTCTTCTAAGCTGTCAATGAAAACAGCCTCTGTATGATTACGGGAAAGCAGCTCTGAATCATATTCTGTCTCACCCTCTTCGCAGACAATTAACAGTGTCTTCCCTTCTGTCTTAAAATAATCCTGTTCCATGGTAAACTGAAGGAACTGGGTCTTACCTGATTCCAAAAATCCATTAATCAGGAATACCGGCATAAAATCATCTTCCATTGTTTCGGTATTGCTCATGTTTTCCTCCATTCCAATTAACGCTTAAACGCTTTTTTCAGCTCTTCTTCTTTTAAATTGGCTCCAATGACACATACCTTGCCGGTATATTCCGGAACTCCGTTACGGATTTCATACTGCTCCGGCACAAGATCAAAGTAAAGCCACTGACCCTTTTCTTCTCCTGGGATCATACCCTTTGCCCGAAGCACATCTCCAAAGCCTTCTCCGTATGCCAGCTCATCGAGGATCTTATCCAGCTCTTCCCTGCTGATAGAAGCAACATTCTCTGCTCCCCAGCTGGTGAATACCTCATCTGCATCATGATGGTCATGGTCATGACCGCAGCCGCAGCCTTCTCCATGATGATGATGATGCTCATGGTCATGGTCGTGATCGTGATGATGACCGCAGCCACAGCTCTCCTCGTGATCATGGTGATGATGCTCATGGTCGTGATCGTGATGATGACCGCAGCCACAGCCCTCCTCGTGGTCGTGATCATGGTGATGATGTTCATGGTCATGATCGTGGTCGTGATGATGACCACAGCCGCAGCCACCCTCGTGAGCATGGTGGTGATGCTCATGGCCGTGATCATGACCGCAGCCACATTCTCCTTCGTGGTCATGATGATGGGACTTGACCTCAGCCAAAAGATCTTCAACCATGGTATCAGGCTTTTCAATAATTTCCATAAGCTGTTTTCCGCTCAGTTCTCCAAATGGAGTGGTGACTACGGACGCTTTTGGATTTAATTCCCTGATGATTTCAACCGCCTGGTCAACCTTGTCCGATGGAGCGATGTCCGTACGGCTTAAAACAACGGTTCCGGCATTTTCTATCTGGTTATTAAAAAATTCACCAAAATTCTTCCGGTACATTTTACACTTCTGGGCGTCTACAATGGTCACTGCGCTGTTTAAGACCACATCAAGCTGGGAAGCAACGTCAACAACTGCCTTCATAACGTCAGACAGCTTACCTACGCCAGATGGCTCGATAATTACACGGTCAGGCTGGTATTTTGTAAGCACTTCTTTTAAGGATTCTCCAAAATCGCCTACAAGAGAACAACAGATACAGCCAGAATTCATCTCACGGATCTCAATGCCTGCATCCTTTAAGAAACCGCCGTCAATTCCTATCTCACCAAATTCATTTTCAATCAGGACAACCTGCTCACCTGCAATGGCCTCCTGTAATAACTTCTTAATAAAAGTCGTCTTTCCAGCTCCAAGGAAGCCGGAGATAATATCAATCTTTGTCATGTCAGTACGTACCTCTTTTCTTTCCAGAGTTTAACAAGAAACTACAACTACTTATTGTGTCACAAACTTTACCATAAGTCAAGCAGAGTGCCTTCGGTTTTCTTTTGCATAATCTGCAAAAATTATCAGCTGATCCAATGATTCCAATTTAAATGTATCACTTTTTGACACCTTTTTCTGATATACTATAAAAAAGACAGCAAAGAAAGGAGCTAACAGCTAATGAAAAAACTATTTCTGGCATCCTCATTTCAGGATGTGGCAGACCTGCTTCCAGATTTCGAAAAAAACTTAAAGGGGAAAACAATTACCTTTATTCCAACTGCAAGTATCGTGGAAACGGTTAATTTTTATGTGAAATCAGGCAGAAAAGCATTGGAAGATATGGGACTTCTGGTTGATGAGCTGGAGATTTCCACTGCATCAGCAGAAGAAATCACTTCAAAACTCAAGCAAAATGATTATATTTACGTGACCGGAGGCAATACATTTTTCCTGCTTCAGGAAATGAAGCGTACCGGTACTGATCAGTTAATAAAAGAGGAAGTAGATTCAGGAAAGCTTTATATTGGAGAATCTGCAGGAGCCATTGTTGCATCGGCTGATATTGAATATGCAAAAGGTATGGATTCTGTTGATGAGGCACCGGACCTTGAAAGCTTTAAGGCGCTTAGTCTTGTAGATTTCTACCCTGTCCCACACTATAACAATCCGCCTTTTCAGGAAGCCACGAAGCAAATTATAGATACTTATTCCTCCACATTAAAGCTCTCTCCCATCAGCAATCAAGAGGCCATTCTGGTCAATCATGAAGAGATAAAAGTAAAGGCAAGCCAGCTCCATTCATAAATACGGATTCTGTCCATTTACTGATTTTTGATATGGTATCATGGTTATCATGCCATAAAAATACGCCTTGAAACGGGATTTATAAGACCGATCAAGGCATATTTTTTATCCTTTTTTCCACAGGGTGCTTGTAATAAGACTTCTAAAGCTCCTGCTTTTCCCTTTCCTGCTCATCAAAACAGTGAAAACAGCATCCGCTGCATCCAGAACAGTTTCCGCAGCAGTTACCCTTTTGCTTTGTCAATTTCTTTCCGGCAAGATACACCAGAACAATCAGAATCAGAGAAATAATAATCGTAGATCCATTGGCGGAAAGCCACAACAGCATAAGAGGTCTCTCCTTCCTTTATTGTCCCCATCTCTAAGTAGCTTAGAGAATCAGATACTTTTATATATAGAATATTCTCTCGCTCACGGATTGTAGCCAGGTTCCAGATAAATCATTGCATACCTGTCATTATTTATTTACTCTGGACTTAATGAGTTTTCCGATTTCCTTTACCGTCTCTGATGGCTGATAATCCTCTTCATCAAACAAAAACTGATGCAGGTGCTTGACACTGTCCACCATATCAATGGGCACAACGTAGTCCTTTACTTTCCCGATGGCAGCGTCTTTTACTTTATAGGGAAATCCCTCCGATACTGTCATGTGGAACCGCCTCACATTCTTTATCAGGGGCAGAAGATCCTTCATTCCAATGCTGGTCGATATCTGGGGAAGAACGGTAGATACCAGCCTATTTAAGGTAGGCAGATCAGCTTCTCTGGCCTTCTTAAGCACCAGATTCGCAACCTCTCTCTGCCGTTCCGTCCGCTTAAAGTCAGTATCCGTTTTACGAAGCCTGGCATAAGCCACCGCCTGAACCCCATCTAAATGATTTAAGCCTTCCTTCTTTAGATGATGGGAGCCTATGCCTGTAGATTCCACGGTCTCCGTAATAAAACCATTGATTAACCGAAACTCTTCATGGCTGATATCAACATCAATCCCGCCCAAAATATTGATAGCCTCTGCAACCGCCTTCCAGCTAAATGCGGCATAATCATCAATGCTTAAATCAAGATTTTCTGTCAGAGCCTCCACTGCCTGTGCAGGACCTCCAAAGAAGTAGGCATCGTTGATCTTCCCATACCGTCCTTTTTTATCAAGCTTTAAGTAAGTATCGCGGTATACAGAAACGACTCTCATTTCTCCGGTACCCAGATTAATATTAAAGACCATCTGCATATCAGACCTGGTACTCTTTTTTAAATTGCCTTCTCTGGAATCCACACCGAAGACAGCAACGGTCCAATAGCCTTCCATCTTTTCCTGAGTCTCTATACTGATATTTGTATTCTGAACCGGGGGCCGATCCATCTCCGGCAGCTTCTGGGGCATATGAGCCATATTCCATGCAAATCCTGCCATCGTACCTATCATAGCCGCCCATACGGCTGCAATCGCTATAAAGCCCCATTTCAAGTTTTTAGCCATGATTCCTCCCAAGTTAACAATGCATTCTTATCTCTCCTTAATTTCCCTTTATTTTTAAATTTTATGCAAAAACATGTTTTATCTTTTCCGGGTGATCGATGATATAGTTGGGGTGAAATGTTTCAAGTTCTTTCTGATCTCTGAATCCCCATGTGACACCAACCGTGTCCATACCTGCATGGATTCCAGTCTTCATATCTGTGTTGGTATCTCCAAAATACAGGCATTCCGAAGGCTTCACGTGAAAGGCTTCCGCCATAAATAAGGCACCGGCTGGATCAGGCTTTAAGGAAATTCCGTCTCCATCTCCTACAATCAGATCGAAATATCCCCGTTCAAAGCAGGTCTCCACACATTCCACCGCTCTCACACGGTTTTTATTTGTCAGTATCCCTATTTTGATTTCCTTTTCCTTTAAAAACCGAAGGAGCTCCGGGATTCCATCATACGGTTTTATCTCATAGAGGCAATTTTCCTCAAATATCTTTTCATATACAGAAAGAGCTTCCTCATAATGCACCAGAGCTTCATCTCCGGAATAAACCAGGGCCCGTTCCACCAGCTTTTTATATCCGTCTCCTACAAATTTCTTCGTATGGTCCTCATCCACCGGTCCATAGCCAAAATGAGCCATAGCCAAACTGACACTATGAGAAAGGGATGCGATGGTATCAAGGACGGTTCCATCAAGATCAAAAATACAGCATTTATACATAATTCTCCTCCTTACGTAAATTCATAGTTCCATTATAGAGCATGGTGCATTTAAAATCCAGTATTCCCTGATTCTGCATAAGGTACTTATTTATGACCATAATAAACATGTCTGTAAATAACAGATAAGGGAGAATGATATGAAAGAATATAGAAGATACTGGATCATCGCAGCCATGATAGGAGTTGCATTCCTTTTGATTGCCGCTTTTACCACAGCAAACTGGTATCATAGCAAAAGCAAAGCAGCAGACCAAAGCGCCATGACAAATGGCGTCCATGATTCATCGACAGCCCTATCCAATAAAAACCTGGACAATGTTTCCGCCGAGGATGCCGTAAACCGCTATCTCACCAGAGAACAAGAGCTTACAACAAATTTATTAAAGGAGCTTAAGCCTATGGAAGCCTCAGGAAATGGTTCCCTGGATTATGTAAAAGCAATGATTTCATTAAATGAAGCAACCACCCTCCTTTCAGAGTCCTATAAAACCTTTGGCGGTAATGATGAAACATTTAAGCTCCTATCCCAGCAAACAGAAAAAAAGCTCCCGGCAGAAAATGAAACCATGAAGGAATTAATGGATAAATACGCCAGGGAAGAGCACAAGAATGAGGATATGGAAAATGCTTATCTCACCGATTTCAATGCACTGGTGGCTGAATTTGAAAAAGCAGGAAAAACGGACTCTTCCAGCTTGGAACATGCCTTTTCTCAGACCCTTATTCAGTATGATCAGTTAGCCGTAAATCTGTCCACCTCAATACTCGAATATACCGATTATAATGAAATCGTTACCATGGCTCAGAAAATTATAAACGATAGAAAACCCCAAATAGAGGAATTAAAAAAATTGACGCAATAGAATACAGCGTACGAGAAAAACGCCTTGTCGGAATTTCATTGTTCCGGATCAAGGCGTTTTTGCGTTATATATAAATCAGTCTGTGTGTATCCTTATTCTCTGTCCAGATTTTTCTTTAATAAAGCCAGAACCCCACAGCCAGCCACAGAACCGATCACAATGGCTGCAAGATACCCCAATGGGTTACCAATGGTAGGAAGTACAAAAATACCGCCATGTGGTGCTCTTAAGGTACATTGAAATGCCATGGATAACGCTCCTGCCACGGCTGAACCGATCATACAGGAAGGAATGACACGAATAGGATCAGCGGCTGCAAATGGAATTGCTCCTTCGGAAATAAAGGAAAGTCCCATAATATAATTTACCAGACCGGACTGACGCTCCTTTTCGGTAAATTTCTTCTTAAAGAAGGTGGTACAAAGGGCAATGGCGATTGGAGGAACCATACCGCCTGCCATGACTGCTGCCATGATATCAAAATTTCCTTCTGCAAGCTGAGCCGTACCGAATACATATGCAGCCTTGTTAACAGGACCACCCATATCCACTGACATCATACCGCCTACAACAGCTCCTAATACAATTTTACTGGTGCCACCCATGCTGTTTAACAAACTGGTAATACCATCATTGATAGCTCCTACAAATGGATTAATAAAGGTAGTTGCCACGGCTGCCAGGAGAATACCGATTAAGGGGTATAACAGCACCGGCTTAATTCCCTCTAAGGATTTTGGAAGCTTGCTGAAAGCTTTCTTAAGCAGCAGTACAATATAACCTCCGATAAAACCAGCTAACAGAGCTCCTAAGAATCCAGAGTTCACTCCGCCGCCTGCAGGATTTGCAAAGGTAGATCCCATCTTTGCAATGAGTCCGGCTACGAAACCTACAGCTAATCCGGGACGGTCTGCAATGCTCATTGCAATGTATCCGGCTAACACAGGAAGCATCATACCAAATGCCTGCTCACCAATGGTCTTTATATAAGCTGCAAAGGGTGTATTTTTACCAAAGTTTGAAGGATCAATGGAATAATCGTCAAATAAGAATGCCAGTGCAATTAAAATACCGCCGCCGATAACAAAGGGGAGCATGTGAGAAACACCATTCATTAAATGCTTGTAGATGGAATGGCCTACACTTCCGCTTTCGCTGCTCTCCTGGGAAGAAGAACCGGAATAATGATAAACCGGAGTTTCCTTACTGACTGCCCGTTTGATCAGTTCCTCGCCTTTTTGAATGCCTTCTGAAACCGTAGCCATGACAACACGCTTTCCGTCAAACCGGGCCATATCTACATTTTTATCTGCGGCAATAATGATTCCTTCGGCAGCCTCAATTTCTCCCCTGGTCAATGCATTGCCGATTCCCTCGGCTCCATTGGTCTCTGCCTTTAAAGGAATTCCCAGCTTCTTTCCGCTCTGTTCCAGATTTTCTGCTGCCATAAAGGTATGAGCAATTCCTGTGGGACATGCGGTAACCGCCAGGACACGATACCCTCTTGTTTCTTTCTCTTCTTTTTTCTGGTTCCCCGCTGACTCTTTATCATCAATCACCTTTAAAAATTCTTCTTTTGATCCTGCATTCATTAAATCTTCTCTGAAATCCGGGTCCATAAGAAGAGTGGACAGCTTTGATAACGCCTCTAAATGTAAATCAGCTCCGCCTTCCGGTGCAGCAATCATGAAAATCAGCCTGACAGGAGCTCCGTCAAACGCCTCATAATCCACGCCCTCAGGCACTACAATCGCTGCAAGACCTGCTTCCTTTACGGCATTCGTCTTTCCGTGAGGAATGGCAATTCCCTCGCCAACAGCCGTGCTTCCATGTGCTTCCCGCTTTAAGATTTCTTCTTTGTAAGCGGCCTTATCAAGCAGTCTGCCGCCCCGTCCCATTAAGTCTACCAACCGGTCAATGGCTGCTTCTTTTCCTGAGACCTTAACATCAAGCTCTACACTTTCTTTTTTCAGTAACTCTGTGATCTTCATCAAAACCCCTCCTTTGACAATTCATCATACTGCTTTCTTATCTCATCCCTGGTGGCAAGGCCCTCGGAAAAAGCGGTGGCGCTTCCTGCTGCACTGCCAAGCCTAAGGGCATGTTCATAACTGCCGTTTTCTAAATATCCTGCAAGAAAACCTGCTACCATGGAATCTCCTGCTCCTACGGAATTTTTTACAATCCCCTTTGGAACGCCCATCTTGTAAACTTCCTGATCTGCTGTGATCAAAATCGCTCCATCACCAGCCATGGATATGAGAACATTCTGTGCTCCCATTTCCTGCAGCCTTTTTCCGTATTCAATGATCTCCTCTGTACTACTTAGAGTCACATGGAACATCTCACCCAATTCATGGTTATTGGGCTTAATTAAAAATGGCTGGTAAGGAAGCACGTTAATCAGCAGATCCTTTGTTGCATCTACTGCAATGCGGACACCCCTGTCTTTTAACCGGGCCATGATCCGCTCATAAATATCATCGTCAATGGTCTTTGGAATGCTTCCGGATAAGATCAGGACATCTCCCTCTGTTAGGCAGTCCAGCTTATCAAACAGGAGATTTATATCCTCACCCGTAATCTCAGGGCCCATTCCATTTAACTCAGTCTCTTCACTTGATTTTATCTTAACATTGATTCTTGACATGCCTTTTTCCACCTGGATAAAGTCCGACCGAAATCCCATATTCATGACTCGTTTTAGAATCTCATGGCCGGTAAATCCTGCAACAAAGCCAAGGGCAGTACTTCCAAAACCTAATGCTGCCAGAACTGTAGATACATTCAGTCCTTTTCCCCCGCAATAGATGCCTTCCCAATCAGCTCTGTTAACAGTTCCCAGGGTGAAGTGATCAGCTTTTACCACATAATCCAAAGCAGGATTAAACGTAACTGTGTAAATCATATTTCACCTCTCCTTTTATGCGTAAAATTTTATTTCATCCCTCACTAATAATATAATACGATTGTTTTATTTCGTCAATATAATTCCACAAGAAATAATATTTCTCAAATCTTTTCGTCGCTTTGCACAATTTTCTACAACTAGTCAAAGGTAACACCGATTTATTTTGTGCTTATTTACCTGTTTTTATCCAGATCGGAACATACTTATAAAATAAAACAAAAAACGAAGGGATACATGGCATACATGCATCTCTTCGTTTCTTATTCATAGATACTTCTCTATTTTTTATCGTCTGATATGGCAATCTCATGACGTCTGATGTGGTCATGAGAATCTTTTATGCTCACTGACAGGAATAAATACAAAATCTCCATCACCGTAGTTGCCGAAACTCTGGAAAAACAGAATTCGCCCAGCAAAAGCTTCTCTCTGGTGGCCGTCGTAATATGATACTGGCAGGCCTGGCCCAAAGGTGATGACGGATTGTTCGTAATCGCAATGATTGGCGTATGATTCTCCTTTGCCACCGCGGCAAGGGTCATAAGACGCTTGGAAAAACCGGAATTGGAGATGATGATCACCGCATCCTCTTTCGTTAAATTACAGGTAAAAGCCATCTGAGTCTCCCAGATGGTGCCGGATACTGCCCGGATACTGCCCGGATACCAAGCTGGTTAAACTTAAAAGATCCGTCCATGGCTACGGGTATGGTATTGCCTACCGCAACCAACTGAACTGTTCTTGCATGTTCGATGATCTTTAAAATCTTATCAAGCTCCTCTGTATCCATCATGGTTATGGTCTGAGTCAGCTCTGCCACCTTATTTGCCAATATATTCTGTAGAGACTGAGAAAGATTCTCTCTGTTTATATCATTGGATACATGGGTGGAATTCCCTCTCTCCTCAGCAATTTCTTTTGCAAGATTGATTTTTAAATGGTGAAAGCCGTTAAAACCACATCTTCTGCAGAATCTGGATACGGTCGCATCGCTGGTTCCGCTTGCCAGAGCCAGTTCTGCTACCGTCATATCGATCATTTCACTTTTATGAGCCAGAATATAGTCTGCTATCTTTTTCTCCGCTTCAAAAAAGGAATCATAAGACGAACAGAGTACTCCTGACACGCTGATATTTTCCTGCATATGCAACCCGCCTCTCATGTAACATTATTTCATAATTATATCATGATGTGAAATAAAATGTAAAGAGGTTATCTTCTTTTCCCAAGGGTGAGTAAAAAGATGGTGGAAATAATACAAGCAAAACCAAGAAGATCCATGAGACCAAATCCCACCTTTAAAAGAAGGGCGGAAAACAACGTAGCCGAAACAGGCTCCACGGAAGCAAACAAGCTCCCCCTCTTTGGTCCCACCCATTTGACACCTTCCAAATAGGCCACAAATGCAACAATGGTACCAAACAGGATGATATAGGTAAGCCCCCCGATCACCCCTGCGTCTACGGTGACTGCCATGGTCCAGGGTCTGAAAAACAGACAAAGGAGAACTCCGCCAATGAGCATTCCCCAGCCGGTCACGATCATGGACCCATATTTTGTTAATATGGCCCCTGGCTGTACGGTATAGACTGCTAAAGCCACTGCCGAACAAAGTCCCCAGAACAATGCCTTATGTGATATGGCGAGGCTGTTTAACTTTCCATGAGTAGCCAGCAATACAGTGCCAAGGATTGCAAGTAAAACCGCAAGCACCTCAATTTTATCCGGTCTTTTCCCAGTCTTTAGGGAAACATAAATGACGATCAAAACAGGACCTATGTATTGAAGCACAGTGGCTGTTCCAGCGTTTGACTGGCTGATTGCCGTAAAATAAGTATATTGGCACATGGACATTCCAAACATGCCGAAAATCAAAACATCAAGCCCATCCCTTGGAGTCTTAAAAATCTGAAATACCTTCTTCCCATCCTTAATAAAGCATATAGTCAGAAGAATAATTCCTGCCAAAAGAAGGCGTATGGGAATCAGCCAATCAGAGGTAAGCCCCTTGCTCTGCATCAGATACTGCCCACAGGTTCCTGAAAGCCCCCACAAAATTCCTCCGAACAAGGTTAAAATACAACCTTTTTTAAGATTGGGGACTGCTGTCATTTCCAATTCCGTCATTTCTCCTCCCATATTCCAGGGCACATTCCCATGTATTAAAATCGTGTCCCGTATCTCTTATCATTTCATTCATTTCAGCAAAAAGCCTGCTGTCTGGTAAATTTCGTTCCCATAGCCGGTAAGCTTCTTCCGACTTGACCCAGGCGGCATCCACCGGTATACCAGCGCAGTAAGCCCGGTTAATATCTGAATAGAGCCCTGCCATCTTATTTCTCTGCTCTTCGGGCAGATTTTTAAGCTTTTCATAGACCTGGCTGCTGACTATATCCATTAAGAAATCAGCTCCGTATTCTCTGAATTTAAGCAGATTATCATCGGTTACCTGCTGGTCTTTGGCCCATTTTCCTACATCAAGCTCTTTGGAGGTATAAAAAAGTCCATTGTTATCCGTCCATTTTAAGACTCCATATTGGAAAGGGGAAATGGCCAGGGAATCTGCCACCACCTCACTGATATGATATCCCTCCTCAGGGGCTCCAGGCCTTGGCTTATGAGTTTTCGTCCTTTGTAAGTGCAGATGGCCGCTTATGTATAAAGGTACCCGGTAAGACTCTAAAAGCTGTATGACTTCCTCGCTGTTTTCCAGGGTACAATCAACCGGATATCGAATGCTTTCCTTTAAAAGATTGTGATGGGCGATGGTAATTACGTTGACCGAACGCTTCTTAGCCTCTAAAAGCTCAGTCTTCATCCAGGCCAGAGTCTTCTCCCTGATCCGTCCTCCCACCTTATTCTCAGGCTCATACTGGGCAGAATCCAGCATGAGGAGCCAGTTGTATTCATCAAGCTCATATACGTAGCTAAAGGAAGCCTCATCCTGGCTGATTGCCTGGTCATAACCAAAGCTCCTATAGATACGGTAAAAATCTTCTGGAGTTACAATGTCTGACGGTTCTCTTTCTTTCCCCATATAGGATGCTGAATTATAATTATTAATATCATGATTTCCTGGTATGACTAAGACCTTAACGCCTTTTTCCTCTAAAACTTCCAGCTTCTTAGCCAGTGCCTCATGCCCTCTCTTTTCCCCATTTAGGGTAAGATCCCCGCTTAAGACTACTACAGACGGCTTCAGTTCTTCCATATCCCTGGTAAAGGAATCCATAAGCTCTGGTATATATTGAACTACCTTTCCATCATCCCCTTTTGCCATGGTCCAGAACGCCTGGCCATAATCTGTAAGGTCCGGGGAATAGTAATGCACATCCGTTGCTATTACAATGGAAGGAGGCTTGTATACTTCCTCTGTTTCTGTTGTTTGGTCAGATGAAATCTCTGCTTTTGATTCTGCAATGCTTTCTTTGGTTTCTTCCTGTGTGGTCTGAGATTCCAAATCCGGCAGGGAAGGTTGTGTTTCGCTTTCTTTTGTCTCGCCTTCCGTCACTTCCATTATCACTGGTTCAGAAGTCTGGGTTTTATCAGGAGATGGCGAACTCAGTCTGCCAACCATGGTAACGATTCCAAAACATACGAAAAGCATCACCGAATAAATCAAAACCAGAAGGCTGTTTTTCTTTCGTTTATTCATTTTATTTCTTGATAATCCTTTTCTTTTCCATATATCCTAAGGAATCATATCACGCATTGAAGAATAGGGCAACCATAGAATTGCAAAAGAAACCCTACAAGCAGGAAAGGTGCTGCGCCCATGGCTGAAATTCGGCCAAGAGTACAACACCTTCTTTATAAAACCTTATTTACAAATCATATTCTATATCTTTAATACCACCGGGTCATTGGAATCTCATTATTCACACCCTTGGAAACAAGGATCTGGTGGAGGTCTATGATTCCGTTATGAAAGGTGGCTGCGCAGCCATTCAGATAAAGATCCCACATCCGGACAAATTCATTTCCCATCTTTTCCTGGATTTCCTGCCTGTGTTCGTTAAAATTCATATCCCAGCAGCGGAGGGTCTTATAGTAGTGCCTGCGAAGGCTCTCTACGTCCAGGGTATAAAACTGATGGTCACTTAAGATATGAATCATCTCTCTGAGGCTTGGAACCATGCCACCTGGGAAAATGTATTTCTTCATCCAGGGATCTCCCGGATATTCCTTTAAAGCACTGATATAATGTAGCAAGAACAGACCGCCCGGTTTTAAGACCGCTTCTGCATTTTTAATAAACAGCTCATAATGCTCTCTGCCCACATGCTCCACCATTCCAACACTGACTACCCGGTCAAAGGTCCTGCCACACTTTTCCAAATCTCTGTAATCCATTAATTCGGAAGAAACCTTTCCAACAAGTCCCTCTGCCTCGATCCGTTCATCAAATTTCTTTTTCTGCTCTTTGCTGAGAGTAATGCCCACACCGTTCACTCCATACTCCTTGGCAGCCCGTATGAGTAAATAGCCCCAGCCACAGCCGATATCAAGAAGGGTCATATCCTTTTTCAGGCACAGCTTCTGTAAAATCCGTTCTACCTTATTGCACTGGGCCTCGTATAGGCTGTCTTCATCCGTTTTAAAGTATCCACAGGAATAGCTCATGGTATCGTCAAGCCAGAGGCTGTAAAAATCATTGCCGATATCGTAGTGTGAGGTTACTTCCTTTTCCTGATTCTTTTTGGACTGAGAAGAAAAAATAAGTTTCTTAAGCTTTGAATGGTCTGCGGAAAACTTCCCCATCTGACCGAGAAAATGATCCAGAGCCTGAAATAAATCTCCTTCGATCTCCAGATTTCCCTTCATATACGCTTCCCCTAAGGCAAGAGACGTACTTGTTAAAAGCTCCTGACTTCCGATATCTTCTTTTAGATTCACCAGAAATGTTGGATTTCCTTCTCCGATATGATGTTTTTTCCCATTGACGATCACATCAAAGGGGTGATCATCAAACTTCTGAAGAAAGGATATTAAAAAATTGTCTGTCATTAGTTTCATGGCTTTTCCTCCTGTTCCTTATTTGTTATATCAGCATTTTTGCCATAATTTAGCTGTTTTATAAGACATTTTATATTTTCTGTGATAAAATCAGTACAGCCAACAATAAAATTATCGTTTTAACAGGAGTACACACATCATGAACAAACAAAATCATCTATACGGGCACCTCGCATCCGCCTTCTCTATCTTTGTATGGGGAACCACCTTTATTTCCACCAAAGTTCTGCTTCGGTCATTTACCCCTCTTGAAATCCTTGTTTTTCGTTTCATCATCGGTTATGCCGCCCTTTGGCTCGCTTTTCCCCATTTTATGAAGACCAAAAGCTTAAAGGAAGAGATTTTATTTGCCTGTGCAGGCATATGCGGAGTTACCTTATATTTCCTCATGGAAAATTTTGCGCTTACCCTGACCCTGACTTCTAATGTCAGCACGATTATAGCCGCTGCCCCATTTATCACCGCTTTATTTGACTGGTTCTTTTTAAAGGGAAAAAGACCGGGAATTCGCTTTATAGCTGGATTTATTACTGCCATCGTGGGAATCGGACTGATCAGCTTTCAGGGAAACAGTACGCTAGAGCTGAATCCAAAAGGAGACTTACTTGCCCTCTTTGCAGCCATTACCTGGGCAGCATATTCCGTGTTCACAAAAAAAATAGGGGAGTACGGTCACGGAACCGTAGAAACAACAAGACGTATCTTTTTCTACGGCCTGTTGTTCATGATCCCAGTATTGACTGTTCTTCCCATTCGACTTGAGCTTCACCGGTTTAGCAATGCTGCTAACCTGTTAAATATTCTGTTTTTAGGTCTGGGTGCTTCTGCCCTGTGCTTTGCCACCTGGAACTTCGGTGTTAAAGTTCTTGGCACTGTAAAAACCAGCATCTACATCTATGCAGTACCAGTGATCACCGTTATTACTTCCATGATTTTTCTTAAGGAGACCCTTTCCTTGCAGTCCTTCTTTGGAATCCTTTTGACACTGGCAGGGCTCATGCTCTCGGAGAGCAAATTTAAAAAACAGGCTGAAACGTAACCTGGAATGTTTCGTCCCCTTCCCTGCATGCGGAAAAAATATATCCCCCTGAGAGACGTTTCTGGTAAAAGGAATAACCAGGAACCGAACAGAGGGGATTTTCTTTTTCCGTCTGGGTAAAGGAAATTTGGGATAAAGGCATGGCGATTCCGCAGCCAACTGCCTTCCCATAGCTTTCTTTTAAGGTCCATATCTTAAAAAAGTACTCTTCACGTTCCTTTTGGGGCAGCTCTGAAATAAAGCGGTTCTCTGATTCTGACAACACCTTTCTAAGAATTCCCTCCCCATAAGGGCGCATCCGTTCCACATCCACCCCGATCTCCCTGTCTGAAAAACCGCAGATGACCATACCATCGGTATGGCTGATGTTATAGTGAATCTGAGGAAAATCCTTTAAGCACGGTTTTCCGTGAATTCCAGTTGTAAACTGGAGGTCAGCCAGTTCATGTTCCTCTATTCCGTACGATTCCTTTAATCCCAAAATCAGAAGTTTTCGTCCCAGCTGGTGCTCCCACTCATGCTTTTTTACACCCTCTGGTATTTTATTTTCCGACAGATAGATTTCTATCATTCTCTTTTATCCTCATTTAAATTCCGGTCCGGCTCCATTCCCGGTTTTCCACCGGATTACCATGACCAAAATATATTTTTCTCTCTCCCAGAGCGCTGATTTTTAGTGCACTCTCTATCATTAATTCTCTATCCTGGTAAATCATGGACAAGCCTGGATAGAAAAGATTCATCAGGGCATCCCCGGCGATAAAATGCTCCTCTTCGATATCAAGTCCAATGGAGCCACTGGTATGTCCTGGAAGTTCCATGACTTTGGCATCGATTCCATATTCATGAAGGTGATCTCCTTCACGGAGGTAAATATCCGGGACAAATTCCGGAATCCGGTTCTTTTCCAAGTTTTTTTCCGCGACCTCTGCCACAAGCATCGCTAAAAGCCCCTGATGGTAGATGGGAACCTTTCGGTTATCCTTTAACAGGGGAACATCTGCCTGATGCATTGCTACCGGCACCTTTAGCATATCCGCCAGATATGCCGTATTCTGCACATGATCAAAATGTCCATGGGTCAGGAGGATCAGCTCCACCTTTGTCTTAC
Source organism: [Clostridium] aerotolerans DSM 5434 (assembly GCF_000687555.1). Classification (GTDB taxonomy): domain Bacteria; phylum Bacillota; class Clostridia; order Lachnospirales; family Lachnospiraceae; genus Lacrimispora; species Lacrimispora aerotolerans. The sequence continues at coordinate 261,837 of NZ_JHWJ01000003.1, forward strand.
GACACATGTCCAGTATCTTTTTCTCTGCCCCCATCCTTCCTGTATCCACCAGGATGGCTCTTCCCTGGTTTTCGATCAGATAGCTGTTCACACAGCCGCATCTGATTTGTTCTATTACTGCCATCGCTTTTTCCTCTCCAATACCTTTATCTCACATACCCCCGCCCCAAGCGGCACTCTGCTATTATCCATTGTATTGAAGGGAAGCCTTGCTTATTCCACCTTTAAAGGGATCTTTTCCGGTATATACAATCAACGACTCCATTTTCTGACTGTAGGGAGACAAGTTTTAAAAGCTGCTCCTTTTCTCCTCCCTGAAACAGGGGAATTCCCTTTCCAAGAAGAACGGGCATAATGGTCAAATGGTACTCATCAATCAGATTCTTTTCCATCAGCTGTCTGATCAGCTCAGCACCTCCACATACCCAGATTCCTTTTTTACACTCCTTTTTCAACCTTCCGACCAGAGTCTCCAATGGTTCTTTTGTAAAATGAATTCCTTCCTTATCCTCAAGCTCCTTATGGGTTATTACATAAGTTTCCTTATCTGCATACACCCATTCCTCAGGCGATAGCTCTGAAACCACCTGGTCATACGTACGGTAACCCATTAAAACAGTATCCACCTGTTTTTCAAAAGCTCCATACCCATAATCTCCGGTGTAAGCATCATCCTGCCCCACAAGCCAGTCCACCTTACCATCGGCATCGGCAATGTAGCCATCCAGACTGATTCCTATATATAGTACGACCTTTCGCTCCAGAACATATTCCAGCTGACAGTCATAGGGCTCTCTTGTTACGTGGTCCTCATCGTATTCCTTTGCCTCTACACAGCCCATGGCTCTGTAAAATGCCTGCGTCTCCACAGAGGAGTGGGCAGAGATGTAAAGCTTTTCTGCGCCCTTAAGCCTGGCCCACTCAGAGGCCATATGAAACAGGCGGCGGCCTGTCCGCTTTCCCCGCACATCAAAGGATACGTGTATGTTGGATAAATCAAGATAATTCTTATGCTTACCAATGGGTACCCCTTCCACGGAAGCGAACCCCTTTAGCTCTCCATGGTGAAAGGCTCCAAACACAACGCCTCCCGTATGAATGGTGATTTTAAGACAGCGGATCAGCACATCATAATCCTCGTCCTTCCACTGCTCTGTAAATGGATTCTTTACTGCTGACCAGATTCCATTTATCTTTCTCATACATTCATTCACTTCCTGATAGCGGTTAAACTGACAAAAGAGCTCTTTCTTTAACTCAGATTCCTTTAACTCCCTGTATTCCATAGTCTTCTCCTGTATCATATGTTTCCTAAAGCATACCATTTTTCCACAGTTTCATCAATTCTTTTTCTCAAGCAGGTGGCGATAGACCCGCCTGCATATTTTTAACGCGAAAAAGCCTGTCAGATCTTAGACCTGACAGGCTTGTGTTTATGATTAAGAACGCTTGATGTGGAACGCATCCATTCCTGGATATACAGCACCCTCTCCTAATTCCTCTTCGATGCGGATAAGCTGGTTGTATTTCGCTACACGCTCACTTCTGCTTGGAGCACCTGTTTTAATCTGACAGGTGTTAAGAGCAACGGCCAGGTCTGCAATTGTAGTATCCTCTGTCTCTCCGGAACGGTGAGAAGCAATGGCAGTATAGCCAGCGCTGTGAGCCATCTTAATCGCTTCCAGTGTCTCTGAAACAGATCCGATCTGGTTTAACTTAATTAAGATAGAATTTCCGCAGCCTTCGTTAATTCCCTTTTTCAGACGCTCGGTGTTGGTTACAAATAAATCATCTCCAACCAGCTGGATTCTGTCTCCAAGCTCCTTGGTAAGAAGCTTCCAGCCTTCCCAGTCATCTTCATCAAGAGCATCTTCAATGGAATAGATAGGATACTTGTCACACAGGTTCTTCCAGTGACCAATCAATTCCTCAGATGTAAAGTGCTTTTTGCATTTCGGAAGGATATATTCTCCCTTCTTCTCGCCCTTCCATTCGCTGGAAGCGGCGTCCATAGCCAGGACAAAATCGCGGCCCGGTTCAAAGCCAGCTTTTCTGATTGCTTCTAAGATAAGCTCAATGGCTGCATCGTCACTCTCAAGGTCAGGTGCAAAACCACCCTCATCACCTACAGAAGTAGCAAGGCCTTTTGATTTTAAGATAGAGGCAAGGCAGTGGAATACTTCGGTACACCAGCGAAGGCCTTCTTTAAAGTCAGCGGCTCCTGCTGGCATAATCATGAATTCCTGCACATCAACGGTGTTGGCTGCATGAGCTCCTCCGTTTAAGATATTCATCATAGGGACTGGAAGACGATTGCCTGTGATGCCGCCTAAGAAACGGTATAACGGAATGTCTAAGCTGATAGCCGCTGCTCTGGCACAAGCGATGGATACCGCTAAGATAGCGTTGGCACCAAGTCTTGATTTATCCTTTGTCCCATCTGCGGTGATCATAGCCTTATCAATGGCATAAATATCTGAAGCATCCATTCCTACAAGAGCATAATGAATGACTGTATTGATGTTATGGACCGCATTTAAGACACCTTTTCCTCCAAAGCGGGCTTTGTCCCCGTCACGAAGCTCTAACGCTTCAAATTCACCGGTAGATGCTCCACTTGGTGCAGCTCCTCTTGCTATGGTGCCGTCAACTAAATGTACTTCAGCCTCTACGGTAGGATTTCCTCTGGAATCAATAATTTCTCTTCCAATTACTTTCTCAATCTCAAGATAATTCATCATGTTATCTCCTTTTCTTTTAAATGGTTTCCAGTATGTTAAGAAGGTCCTCAACGGATTTCTTCCCAAACTCAACTTTTTCCTGATTTATAATCATACAGGGAACACTCATGATCTGATAACGCTCCTTTAATTCCGGATAAAGAGCCAGATCATAGGTCCACGCATTAACCATTTCATTCTCTGCCGCAATTCTTCCGGCAGACATTACAGTGGTGGGGCACATGGTACAGGATAAAGATACCATGACCTTGATATCAACAGGCTTTTTAATGTCCCGGATTCTCTGTGCTTCCTCCGGGCTAAGTGCCTGACCTGGTCCCGCCACATTATAAAGACCTATGACAAAGGAATTAAATTCATGACCGCCGGGAATTGCATAGAACCGAAGTCCGGATTCTTTGCCATCTTCTCCCAGCACACAAATAGCCGGAATTGTCTCAGTCGGTGAAGTATCTTCCGATTCCCAGCTGACCAGACATTCTACCTGATCGGAAATACCAGAAAGCTCCTTTAAGAAACCTTCCATCTGAGCCGCCAGAGGGCTTTTATCAAGCAAAGCCTTAACAGTTACCTTACGCTCAAATTTTCCGAATAAGTCTTTTAACTGGGCCTTCATCTCAGGCGTAATAAATTCTTCGCCGTCTTCACTCTCCGAAACAGCAGCATGAGCTTTCTGCTCTGCCTTTTCCGGTTCCTCTTTTCTTTCAATGCCAAGCTTTTCCCTTAGGTCTGCTACATATTTTTCCAAAGAGGTGGCTGCAACTGCGCCGTCAGAAACGGCCGTTACCACCTGACGTAAGTTCTTCACACATACATCACCAGCTCCGTAAACTCCGGGAATATCTGTCATCTGGTTCGGATCTGTGATAATATATCCATCATGATTTAAGGAGATTTTCCCTTTGATCCATTCCGTATCCGGAACATAGCCTGCAAAGACAAAGATTCCAAAGGTTCCGCCGCCTGGCGCTTCATACTGCCATTCTTCTCCGGTCTTACTGTCCCGGAACCTAGCTTTCCTAAGTAAGGTATCTCCTGCTGCTTCCATAATCTCCGTATGGTAGTGGACTTCGATCTTCTCATGCTCTCTTGCCTTATCCGCTACTGACTCTGCACAGGTAAAATCATCCTCCCGTACAATAATGGTCACCTTTTTGGCATACTTTGTTAAAAATACGGCCTCTTCTGCGGCTGCAAAACCGCCTCCGATGACAAACACCTCCATTCCCGTAAAGAATTCTCCGTCACAGGTAGCACAGTAAGCAACTCCCCGGCCTTTGTATGTCTCTTCCCCCTGAAAGCCAATCATTCTGGGGTTTGCACCTAAGGCAAGTACTACCCCAAGTGCGTTTAAATCGCCTTTGTCCGTCTTAACTACCTTAATATCCCCAGATACATCAATGTCAGTGACTCTGGCCATCTTAAATTCTGCGCCAAAGCTTTCCGCCTGTCTGCGCATCTTATCTGTCAGCGTTGTGCCGTCAATGCTTTCGATTCCGGGATAATTAACGATTTCAGAAGTAATCGTAATCTGCCCGCCAAGCTTTTCTTTTTCAAGCACCAGTACCTTAAATCTGGCCCTGGCAGCATAGATGGCTGCGGACAGGCCCGCTGGGCCTGCACCGACGACAATTACGTCATGCAATCCATCCATAATATCCCACCTTTACAGCAGTCCAACTAAATCAAGGCTGGGCTTTAATGTTTTTTCACCTGGTTTCCAGTTTGCTGGACAGACCTCATCTCCATGTTCAGCAACGAACTGGGAAGCCTGTACCCGGCGGAATAATTCTTCCGCATTTCTTCCTACATTTCCTGCAATGACTTCATAGGCCACAATTTTACCCTCTGGATTTACCACAAAGGTTCCTCGCTCTGCCAATCCAGCGTCTTCAATCATGACATCAAAATCTCTTGCAAGTGCTCCGGTCGGATCCGCAAGCATGGGATAATTGATTTTCTTAATGGTCTTTGACACATCGTGCCATGCCTTGTGTACAAAATGGGTATCGCAGGATACACTGTAAATTTCACAACCAATCTTCTTAAAATCTTCGTATTTATCTGCAAGCTCTTCCAGCTCTGTGGGACAAACAAAGGTAAAATCTGCCGGATAGAAGAAGAATACTGACCATTTTCCCAGAACATCCTTCTTAGTCACTTCCTTAAATTCTCCGTTTATAAAACTCTGAACCTTAAAATCACTGATTTCTTTTCCAATAAATGACATACCATCTATCTCCTTTCGCAATCGCTATACTAATTTAATATGGCATATTTCTATGTTTTTATGAGTTAGTCAATACTAATTCATGTATTAATATTAGCACATATCTTCCAAAAGTTCAATAATGATATTGATAATAATTATTGTTTTATCAAAAACGCCGGAAAAGCTCAAAGGAACCCATTCCCTCAGTAACTTTTCCGGCGTCCCTTCTTCTGGTCAGGAATGAATCCAAAAATTCAACTTGTCTTCTCCATATTCCAATGTAAAACGAAACCTTGCAAAATATTCGTCCAAACTTTTATAAAGAGCCTGAAACTCAGCTTCTCCATTCTCTTCACTGAGGGATTCAATGCGGCACGACTGCCTTCCGCAGGCATCCCGCAGGTGTATCCGGAAGTTTAAGCCCTTTTCCTTTATCAGCTCATTGCATTCTAAAATCTGTTGGAAGGAAATGATATTCATCATCCTTATTCCTGACTCTGGTACTTCTTAGCCTGTTCTTCTATCAGCTCCAGATCATCAAAGTAATTGATCTTCATGGCATCTTTTACATCCTTTAAGGTTTTAGCCGCTGTGTCCGCTGCCTTCTTAGAGCCTTCCTTTAAAATCTGGAATACGTAAGGGATGTTCGCCTCATATTCCTTTCTTCTCTTTCGGATTGGCTCTAACTCAGCCTGTAGAATGCTGTTTAAAAATCTCTTGACCTTAACATCGCCCAGACCACCTCTTCTGTAGTGGTCCTTTAATTCATCAAGATTTTTGTATTCCGGTAAGTATTTTTCAAAATCATCTTCCTTACAGAATGCATCAAGATAGGTAAATACCGTATTTCCTTCCACTTCTCCCGGATCAGATACCTGTAAATGATTGGGATCTGTGAACATGCTCATTACCTTCTTCTTTACTTCCTCTTCTGTATCCGATAAATAGATACAGTTACCCAGGGATTTGCTCATCTTTGCCTTGCCGTCAGTACCTGGAAGTCTTAAGCAGGCTTTGTTATCAGGAAGAAGGATATCCGGCTCTATCAGTGCTTCTCCATAAACGGAGTTGAATTTCCTTACGATTTCCCTGGTCTGCTCAATCATTGGCTCCTGATCCTCGCCCACTGGAACCGTGGTGGCCTTAAATGCCGTAATGTCAGCCGCCTGGCTGATGGGATAGGTAAAGAAGCCTACTGGTATACTGGTTTCAAAATTCCTCATGGCGATCTCAGACTTGACCGTTGGATTTCTCTGAAGTCTTGAGACAGTCACCAGGTTCATATAGTAAAAGGACAGCTCAGTCAGTTCCGCAATCTGGGACTGGATGAACAAGGTACACTTCTTGGGGTCCAGACCGCAGGCAAGATAATCCAGCGCGACCTCTATGATATTCTGACGAACCTTTTCGGGGTTGTCCGCATTGTCCGTCAATGCCTGGGCATCCGCAATCATAATATAAATCTCGTCAAATTCGCCGGAATTCTGCAGCTCCACTCTTCGTCTTAAGGAACCTACGTAGTGGCCGATGTGCAGTTTTCCTGTGGGCCGGTCTCCCGTTAATATAATCTTTCCCATCTTTGTACCTCCAGTTGTATTATCAAGTTTAATTGTACCATTCATTCCGCATTTGTCAATGAGGCACCTTATATTCCTTCAAATACTCCTTCGGCATAATTCACGGAAGCCATGGCGTCCCGGCAGTACTGGTCTGCGCCAATGGTCTTTGCATAATCAGCCGTTAAAACAGCACCTCCTACCATAACTTTTGTCTGAGGAGATTCCGCCCTCAGCTGTCTGATGGTTTCCTCCATGCTGGGAACTGTGGTGGTCATCAGAGCGCTTAAGCCTACCAGTTTAACCTGTTTTTCCACAGCGGTCTTTACGATCAGCTCTACCGGTACATCTTTTCCAAGGTCGATGACATCGTAGCTGTAATTTTCAAGAAGTACCTTCACAATATTCTTTCCAATATCGTGGATATCTCCCCGTACCGTAGCAAGAATAACCGTGCCTTTTTTTCCTTCCTCCATGCCGTTTTTTGCCAGCTGTTCCTTTATAACTTCAAAGGCCGCCTTCGCCGCCTCCGCACTCATTAAAAGCTGGGGAAGGAACACTGTCCCCTTTTCAAATCCCTTTCCTACCCGGTCCAGGGCAGGAATCATCTCCTCATTGATGATAACGAGAGGTTCCTTGTCTTTCATAAGCTCTGTGACTGCCGCATGGGCTCTGTCCTTAAGTCCCTTTTCAATGCTTTCTGATAAGGAAAGCTCTTTCCCTGCACTGCTTCCTCCTCCTGATGCTGATCCTGGCCTTACGGTATCTCCAAGAGTCGCCACCTGTCCGCTGTACACCTGAATGTAGCGGCTGCACTGAGGATCTAAATCAGAAAGGGTGAGATAGCTTAAATAAGAACGCATCATTGCTTCTGAATTTGGATTTATGATAGCAGCGTTTAAACCATTTTGAAGAGCCATGGTAAAAAATGCAGCATTGATGATCTCTCTTTGAGGAAGTCCAAAGGAAATGTTGGATACTCCAAGAATCGTCTTTCCATGCAGCTCGTCTCTTACCTTTCTTAAGGTTTCCAGAGTGGTTAAGGCGCCTTTGCTGTCAGAGCTGACTGTCATGCACAGGGCATCAATGACAATGTCCTTTTTTTCGATTCCATACTCCATGGCTTTATGATAGATTTTTTCTGCGACTGCGATTCTGCCGTCTGCGGTCTCAGGAATCCCATCTTCATCAAGGGCAAGAGCTACAACAACACCTCCATACCGCTTGACCAGAGGAAAGATTGCTTCCATCACTTCCTGTTTTCCGTTTACGGAGTTAATGAGAGGTTTGCCGTTGTAAATTCTCATGGCCCGTTCCATAGCTTCAATATCAGAAGTGTCGATCTGTAAAGGCAGGTCAATAATGCTTTGAATCTCCTTAATTACCTCTACCATCATAGACGCTTCATCAATTTCCGGAAGACCTACATTGACATCAAGGACATGAGCCCCGTTGTCCTGCTGGGAGACTCCTTCTCTTAAAATGTATTCCAGGTTGTGATCCCGAAGGGCCTGCTTGAATTTTGATTTCCCGGTGGGATTAATTCTTTCACCAATGATAACCGGTTCCTGGTCCATAACAACCGCCTGGGCATAGGAGGATATTACGGTGCGGTCCTTTTTATCCGGAAGCCTGACAGGAAAATCCTTACACAATGCCACTGTTTTTTCAATATGCTCCGGAGTCGTGCCACAGCAGCCACCTACTACACATGCTCCCATTTCAACAATCTCTGCCATGACTCTGGCAAACTCATCGGCATCAATATCGTAAACCGTTTTGCCTCCTTCACTTCTTGGAAGTCCGGCATTGGGATTGACAATGACAGGTATGGAGGTCACCTTCATAATGTCAGCCAGAATGCCTTTCATCTGAATGGGGCCTAATCCACAGTTGATTCCAAGGGCATCCACCCTCAGTCCTTCTAATAATGCAACGGTGGATTCTACATTACCGCCTGTCAGAAGCTTTCCTTTCTCATCAAAGATCATGGTCACGAATACGGGAAGGCTGGAATTTTCCTTTGCTGCCAGCACGGCCGCTTTTGTTTCATAGCTGTCGCTCATGGTTTCGATGAGTACTAAGTCTGCGCCCTCTTCTTCCCCGATTTTAACCACCTGGGAATACATGTTATAGGCGTCCTCAAAATCAAGGTCACCTAAGGGTTTTAAAAGCTTTCCGGTAGGTCCTAAATCCAGGGCAATGTAGCCGCGCTTCTTTCCTTCGGGGTAATTGGCTGTTTTAACCGCCTGTCTGGCATTATGAAGCGCTGCCCGCACTACCTCATCCAGATCAAATTCAGCTCCCTTATAAAACTTTAAACCATTGGCTCCAAAGGTATTGGTCTTTATAATATCTGCGCCAGCTTCCAGATAGTCCCGGTGAAGCTTAGTCATAATATCCGGATACACCACGTTCCAGGTCTCCGGCAGCTCCCCTGGTTTTAAACCATTGGCCTGTAAAAGACTTCCGGTTCCTCCGTCAAAAAATACAATTCTTTTTCTGATCTCTTCTAAAATCCCTGTCATATATTCCTCCACTAAAATCTGTCCCTTTAATTTCTTCGGTATGCGCAATCTGTCTTTCCACAGGACTCGCATCCCTTGACCTCACACCGGTATGGTTTATCGCTGACTCCCATGATTGCTGTCACTGATTTTGACGGTGTCATTAAGAGACTGTCCGTCAGCATAATTCCTACCCGCTTTGAGGTTTCCAAAACGGCTGTAATATTCTTCTGGCACTCTAAGGCAAAGTCACCGTATCCAGGGCTGAACCTTGGCCGTAAATAAAACCCCCTGGCTTCATATTCCTGTTTCAGCTTTATATTTTCCTGGTCGCAAAATTCCTCGATCATGGCTGCCGCAGCCGCCTGCATGGTGACCGCCTTACTCATCTGAAGCTTTGTATATTTATGCAAAAGAACATCCACACCGGTCCCCAGTGTGGCTGCAAACAATATGACCTGACTGCAGTCTTTTAAATTCTTACTTAAATGCCTGCTTTTCGTTTGAAAAACAGTAAAATCAATCTCTTCCTCAGGCAGGAGAGTTAAGGGGAACGTCCGGCTGACGCTCTTACATGTGGCGACAGCGGTAAGCTCCTTAATACACTCCTCAATCAACCCGTTTACCGCATCATCCCCATCCTGTATGCCATATCCCAAGTACCTGCGAACTTCTTTACGGCTGATTTCCATGAGCCTTCCTCCCTTATAAATCTGTGAAAGAATGGGTCCGGTCCTGCAGCAGGCACCGAACCCTAAATGGTATAACTATAATATCTCTGATAAGTTTTCCTTAATTTTATATGCAATATCCGGCTTATTCATGGAATACACATGAATGGCATTGACTCCGTTTGCGATGAGGTCAATGATCTGCTCTGTCGCATAAGCGATTCCCGCCTGCTTCATGGCTGCCGGATTATCTCCGAACCGGTCTACAATTGCCTTAAACCGGGATGGCAGATAGGTTCCGGAGAGCTGACAGCTTCGTATAATCTGTCTTACATTGGTTACAGGCATAATTCCTGCAACGACTGGGACTGTAATTCCTTTTTCCCGTATTCGGTATAAATAGTTATATAATATATTATTATCAAAAAACATCTGAGTGGTTACAAAATCGCAGCCAGCTTCTACCTTTTGTTTTAAATAATCCATATCAATGGTCTTGCTGGCAGACTCTACATGGCCTTCCGGATAGCAAGCAGCACCGATACAGAAATCTCCTGCTTCCTTGATCTCACGGATCAGCTCAGAAGCATAGCTGTATTCCTTGGAAACTGCTCCGTCCTGAGGGATATCTCCCCTGAGAGCAAGCACATTCTCAATGCCAGCCTCCTTTAATTCATGAAGAACCTCCCGAACCTTCTCCTTTGTAGAAGATACACAGGTTAAATGGGCTAGTGCCGTTACATGATGATTATGATGCAGTGCCGAGGCTATATCAACCGTATATTTGCTGGTCCCTCCGCCTGCTCCATAGGTGACACTCATAAAAGCCGGGTTTAACTTCGCAATCTCTGCCGCCGCCCGCTCTACAGATTCATATTTATCCTCTGTCTTAGGGGGGAAAACTTCAAAAGACAAGGTCGGCTTTCCCTGACTCAAAATGTCTTTAATCTTCATGCTGTCTGTCTCCAATCTTTCGTCTTTTTATCTTTTTAACACTTTACCACAAAAAATTGTTTCCTGCAACAATTACCGTCCCGTAAAAATTTGTGCGATCGGCGAATTTCCCGGAAGGATGAGGGTATTGTTTTCACCGGCAAGAGATGTTTTTGCTGCTTCCAGAGAACGGATAAAGGAATAAAAATCAGCTCTCTGGGGATTGCTGTAAGCCTCCGCCAGGATTCTCATGTACTCTGCCTCTCCCTCTGCTGTAACTGATGCAGCCATTGCCTGGGCATCGGAAATACTGATAGCGATCTCCCTGTCTGTGGTATTTTGTATTTTCTTTGCTTCTGCCTGCCCTTCTGCGGTATAGGTAGCTGCAATTTTATCACGTTCTGATATCATTCTTTCGTACACAGCTGCTTTATTATCCACCGGAAGGTCCAGACGTTTCGTCTCAACGGCCAGTAGCTTAATACCGTACTGGCTCATATTCTCACCCACATTCTTCATGATCGCCTGTGAAAGCTCTTCATCTCTGCTGCTGATGACATCGTTCTGGCTCATACTGCTGATTACATTTTTTACGGAGTTATAAACTACCGTATCAATTCTTCCTTCCGCATTGGCAATGGAAGAATTTAAGGACTGGGCGAACCTTAAGGGGTCTTCAATCTTCCATAACACATAACTGTCACTTAACATGGTCTTCTTATCCATGGTAATGACATCGGATGCTGCCAGATCGTAAATTAAAATCTGTCTTGGCAGCGTGTCTGCTGTCTGTATCAGGGGAATCTTCATGGTAACACCAGCTGTATTTATGACTCGTTCCACACGGCCGAACTGACGTATTAATTTATATTCATTTTCATTGGTAACGACAATGGAACCAGACAATACGATGACCGCTAAAAGAGCGACAAATATCAGGACGGCTTTTTTTAGTTTCTTTTTCATTCTGCTTTCTCCTTTTCTTTGCTGTTTCCTCCACCGGTAAAGCTATCCAAAGGGAGGATGGTGCTGGTCTTATCGGTTCCGTCAATAATGACTTTCATATTTGGAAGGACTTTTTCCATGGTTTCATAGAACATCCTCTTTTTTGTGACCTCCGGATTCTTTTCATATTCCATGAACATTGCATTGAATTTTGCAACCTCTGCATTGGCTTCATTGATCCTTTTTGCTTTTGTTGATTCTGCATCCTGTAATATCTTATCGGTCTGAGCGGTTGCCTCAGGAAGCTTTTCATTGCGGTATTTATTGGCATTGTTTATGGCAGTTTCTTTTCCCTGCTTTGCTGTTTCTACTGCCTTAAAGGCTTCCATGACCTCTTTGGTGGGCGGTTCAGAATCCTGAATGGTCACATTTACCACCGTAAGGCCTATTTCATGCCCTTCCAGCTTTTCCATGATCATCTGTTTGATTTTTGTCTGAATCTCATTCTTTCCTGTGGTCAATACAGCATCCACATCATAGCCTCCAATTACGGTACGAATACAGCTTTTTGTAATGCTCTGTAAAACCTTTAAGGGGTCCTCTGAGCCATAGACTGCCTTCACCGGATCTGATACCTTATACTCTGTAAAAAAGTCTACGTTAACGAAATTATAATCCTTGGTGATCATCAGAGAATCTTCCTCCCTGCTTTCGTTATCGTCAGGATTATAGCCAATGGCAAATCCCTGAATGGTGGTGTTCACTTTCTTTACCTTCTGGACAAACGGCACTTTAAAGTGAAGCCCCGAATCTGTCACTGCCCTTGGCTTACCCATTGTCGTTACGACTGCCTGCTCCTGTTCCTGGATGTTGTATATGGAACCAAAACCAATCACTGGAATTGCCACCAATAAAACGGCCGCAGCTCCTGACCTCTTAAGGACTTTCTTTACCCTTTTCCATACCTCTCTTTTTTGAGGATCAAACGTTTCCATAATGTGCTCCTTTCTTTACTTACCCTCTATGTTTATGCTCTCGTAAAGGAAACAAGAAAGAGTCTGACTTGTCAGACTCTGGCACTGACGCGCTGTCACTTTAGTGACATCTTCCTCTTAAGCGTCATGTGCATCCTGCATGGAATGCTTTTTATTATATAGGGGGTGTAGACCCCCCCTATATAATAAAAAAGACCTTTATTGACACCTTTACGGTATCAATAAAAGTCTTGCACATTTCATAAGGATGCGGATAAATCACTTTACCGTTCTGACGCAATCTTATCCAGCAAATGCTGGCAGCTACTCCCTTTTACGATTGAAGCTATTATATCAGATCCATAGCAGTGTGTCAAATGAAACCCTTAGTATATTGCTGGTAAGGATCAGGTTTCCCCATGTTCTGTGGAAAGCAGGGAGTTATAGGATACCGTTACCTGAAGAGTGTCATCTTCTTCATATACATACAAGGAGAAAATTCCATCGGTAAAAATAGTTTCCTCTCCCTGTTCCAGCCCTCCCCTGACCTGCTCCATAATGACTGGAACACTGCTCTCCTCCAAAGGAATCTGAGCTGCTGTTTCTGTTGTCTTTAAAAACTGCTCCAGATAGGCCAAGGATGCTTCTTTATCTTTTATGGAAGAGATATAATCATGCATCTCTCCGGTGGCAGTGTCATAGTTGATCTCCACATACTGGTATACATATCCCTCATCCTCTGAAGTCAGCTTACTGGTCACTTCATCCTCCAGATAATAGCCTTCCACGGTATCATAATAAGATATGGATCCGGAATCTGTTTTCATCTCATAATTATCCGAATAAACTGCCTGGGGTTTTAAGAGAAACCCATAGGAATTTGCATTTATATACTGACCCATGGAATCCATGATCTCTTTTCCAGACACCGGAAAATGATTGTAACCATTGCAGGGGATTCCGGCTGCCTTTACATCCTCTTCCTTTAAGTCCTTAAAGCCGGAATCGTCAAATGGATATGATACTTCATAATCATTTGACTTATCCAGAAACCGGTCCGCTTTTTTTGCAATATCAGGCAGAGAACCAGCTATGATAAAAAGGAAGGTAATAATTCCTGCTATGGAAACAGGAAATCTCCTGCCCACTTTTTTCTGGGGCGGTACTGAGGAGCCTGACGGTATGTAATCTCTGGGCGGCTGAGCGTCCACAGGAGGCGGTGTCGCTGTACGTGGTGGTATCATAGTTCTTGCTGGCTGTATGGTCTTAGCTGGCTGAGCTGACCCTGTCCTGGCCGGCTGAGAAGAGCCTGGGTGCTTAGGCTGCACAGCAGTTCCATTTGACGAAGAGCCGATTGATGCAATTTCCTTTGCAGGCGGCTTTTCATTTAAATAGTAATTCATTTCCCATATGACGGGACGGCGAACAATCTTTTTACATCGGACACAGAAATTAGCCTCATTGACCGGAAGATCACAAACCGGGCATATCTTTCTTTTCACTTTTGTCTCCCCCCTATCCAAGTACCAGATGGGCCACAGCTATTTCATCATCTTCGTGGAAACCCTGGGCACAAACCTGGATATTATATACATATGTTTCCTCCAGGCCGGTAAGTGCAGATATTTCTTTTATATTTTTCCCTTCACCAGCCAATGCCAGTACCTGATGAACGTCCTCAATGGTCTTTTTTAATAACTCATCAGAAGGACTGGGAGTCATAAGCTCTCCATGATCAAGATCTGATTCCAGAATAAAATCCTCCAGAGACATCTTTTTATCCTTCTCCTGACTGTCATAATAGTCCTCAGAAATTTCCCAATCATTTAATTTATCAGACATACTGTCACTCCTTTCCAAAACAGGCAGGTTCGTCGGAACCTGCCTGATATGTAACATAATATGTTTTATCGTTTATTTCTTAAAAAATCTGGTATGTTGATCTGAACTTCTTTGTTCACAGTTGGACGGTAAGGTTGTCCATTGCCCTGGGAAGCTCCCTGTGGGTTGTTCTGTGGGTTGCTGTTCTGTGGCTGGTAGTTTGGCTTCTGATAATTATTGCCTGCATAGTTCTGGTTGCCATAATTCCCATTACCATTCTGGTAGTTCTGGTTGTTGTTATAATTAGGAGCAGTATAATTGCTGTTATTATTATTGTTATAATTCTGGTTGAAGTTCGGATTAAATCCTGGATTTGCTGCTGTAGCTGCTGCTTCCTGGTTGCCAGTTCCGCTCTGAGGTGCTGCTGTCTTTGGCTGTTTAAAGTTTGGGTTGGAGAAATTCGTCATAACCTTGGATACCGGTGTTTCTGACTGCATATCAAGACCGGTTGCAATCACAGTGATGCTTGCCTCATCCTGAGCGTTCTCATCATACATAGCACCAAAGATAATATTGGCATCATCTCCTGCCATCTCCTGAACGTAGCTGGCTGCTTCGTTTGCCTCAATCAGGCTGATATCACCGGAAATGTTAATGATTACATGGGAAGCACCTTCAATGGTTGTCTCAAGCAGAGGGCTTGATACAGCCTGCTTCACTGCTTCTAAGGCCTTCTCATCACCCTTAGCACGTCCAATACCGATATGGGCAATACCCTTGTCTGTCATAACGGTCTGAACATCTGCAAAGTCTAAGTTAATAAGTCCTGGTACGTTGATTAAGTCAGTAATACCCTGTACTGCCTGCTGAAGAACCTCATCAGCCTTTTTTAATGCATCCGGCATAGTTGTGCGTCTGTCCACGATTTCAAGAAGGCGGTCGTTTGGAATTACAATTAAGGTATCAACGCTTTCCTTTAAGCGTTCAATACCGTTAATAGCATTGCTCATACGGGTTCTTGCTTCGAAACGGAAAGGCTTTGTAACAACGCCGACCGTAAGAATGCCCATGTCTTTTGCGATCTTTGCAACAACAGGAGCTGCACCGGTTCCGGTTCCGCCTCCCATACCGCAGGTAACGAATACCATATCAGCGCCCTTCATGGCCTGAGCCAGCTCGTCCGCATTCTCTTCCGCTGCCTTCTCACCCATCTCCGGCTTTGCACCTGCACCAAGTCCCTTGGTCAGTTTTTCTCCGATCTGCATAGCTGTTGGTGCCTTACAAAACTGTAACGCCTGCTTGTCCGTGTTGATGCCAAGAAATTCCACACCAGCGATATTCTCTTCGATCATGCGGTTCACCGCATTGTTTCCGGCACCGCCTACTCCGATAACCAGAATTCTTGCGGCATTGTCCGCCTCATTTATCTTAATCTCTAACAAGATTATATCCTCCTTTAACCATAAACAGCTTACTATATAAACCTAATTAATATAATATTTGATTTTTACAAAAATATCAACTATTTTTTGAACAAAATTGCTTGCAAATTATGTAAATTCATTTATCCTTTACAAATCGATAAGATGTGACAGTTTCCGCCTCATCGTAAGTGTCCAGATATAATGTTCCCTTAAGCCCCTTTAAAACTGGCAGCTGATCATTCAACTCGGAGATCTTTCCATTCATCTGGTCATTGCTTCCAAGAAAGACCTTGATCCCTTCCATCATAAGGGTGGCATCCCCTCTGGTGTCATATTGAATCTGATCTACTGATATCCCATGAGTGGATAACAGCTGAGTCAGGGTCAGTATTTCATTAAATATCCTGCCATTTTCCACAGGAAGGGGCTGGTGCAGGGCAATATGCCCATACTTAAGCCCGACGATCTTCGGAATCCCAGGCAGTTCCCCGCTGGAGCTTTCCACGATGATCCCGTCCTTATCAAAATACATATAGCTTCCCATATAAGAAATATAGCCCACTACAGTTTTTTCATAGATGATGACCTCGACCTTGACCGGGCTATGGAATACGATTTTATAGTCTTCTACAAACGGAATCTGTTCGTGTTTCTGAAAGCGGTCCTTGTAGAAACAATAAATCGCATTCCGGTCCCAGCTGCCCTTGAAAATAAGGTTTACAATCTGCTCGGAAGTATATTTTTTATTGCCGGTCACCTTAATCTCTTTGATTTGAAAGGATAAAAAGGCAATGGCAACCAACAAGATCACTGCCACGGCAATTCCAACTTTAATTTTTCCTCTGCTGCTTTTTAAATATCTCATTCCATCCCTCTGATTACCGCACCAAGACTACTAAGATCCCGGCAGATGTCTTCGTATCCCCGTTCAATATGGTAGCATTCGTGAATTTCCGTGACGCCTTCGCATGCCAGACCTGCCACCACCAGTGCCGCACCGCCTCTTAAGTCGGGGGCTGTTACCCGGTTTCCTGACAGGGGATAAAGACCATGTACAATGGCACGCTTGCCATCTATCATAATATCTGCTCCCAGTTTCCTTAGCTCTTTGGCAGTGGCAAACCGCCCTTCAAAAATAGTTTCCATAAGTCTTCCGGTCCCATGTCCAGATGCCATCACTGCCATGATCTGAGACTGAAGATCCGTGGGAAATCCAGGATAGGGTGAAGTCACTACGTCCATACAGTCAGGGCGTCCCTTCATGTACACCTCTAATCCGTCACGGTAGGTTTTAAGCTCTGCGCCCATGCGTTCTGCAAGTGTGGTAGCCGCAGATAATTCCTCTGGCCGGATTCCCTTGATAAAGATGTTCCCTTCTGCGGCCATAACTGCCGCTAAGTAAGTTCCTGCTACGATCCGGTCTCCTGCTACGATAAATTCAGAATCGTGGAGACTTTTTACACCCATGACCGTCAGCTTTGAGGTTCCGGCTCCTTCAATCTTCGCACCCATATTGTTTAAAAATTCACAAAGAGTGGTAATCTCCGGCTCTTTCGCCGCACCCCGGATTACAGTGGTTCCTTTGGCAAACACAGAAGCCAGCAGTGCATTCTCTGTTGCTCCCACACTGGGAAACCTGAATTCTATATCAGCACCTGTCAGTGTTCTTGCAGATACAATAAGCTTTTCGGCCTTCTCCTCAACCACTGCTCCAAGTCTCTGAAATGCATACAAATGAAGATCAATCGGCCTCTGTCCAATGGAACAGCCTCCAGGAAAACTTGTAACTGCAAGACCTGTTCTCCCAAGAAGGGGGCCGGACAAAATAATGGACGACCGCATGCTCTTTATATATTCTTCCGGAATCTCTGCCTGAGTAATTGTTGATGCGTTTACGATCAGTGTAGTGCCGTCCAAGCGGCAATCACAGCCAATACGCTGAAGTATCCCCAGCATACAGAACACATCCTGTATCCTGGGGACGTTATGAATCACTGTTGTACCTTTATGGAGAACCGCCGCTGCCATCATGGGCAGAACAGCATTTTTGGAACCCTGAATCTTTATCTCACCTTTTAAGGATCGTAACCCCTGGACCTGTATGACTGACAATCCGGTACCTCCCATGGCTTCTTATATACTATCCTATGTTAAAAGTGAGAGAATGGTATCAAATTTTATCATTTTTCCAGTTTTATCTGGTTGGAAACACTTAAGACCATACCCATTTCCATCATAAGAAACATGACCGAGGTACCCCCGTAACTGATAAATGGCAGGGTAATACCGGTATTTGGTATGGTATTGGTAACTACTGCAATGTTAAGGATAACCTGTATGGCAATATGTCCCATGACTCCAACCACAAGAAGGGCACCAAACAGATCCGGCGCATTGTCTGCAATCAGCATGAAACGGTATATCATGAAGAGAAAAATGAGAATGACTGATACCGCTCCAAAAAGCCCCAGCTCTTCGCAGATAATGGAAAAAATCATATCATTTTGCGCCTCAGGCACAAATCCCATCTTCTGTATGCTCTCTCCAAGGCCTCTTCCTACAAGGCCACCGGAACCAATGGCATATAAGCCCTGTAATACCTGATATCCACCGGTAGACGGGTATGCCTCCGGCTCCAGCCATACTAAGATACGGCCCAGCTGATAATCATGCAGTATGTTCATTTTTTGAAGAACGGTAGCCACAGGCCCTGCAAAAGCCAGAAGTGCTACTCCACCTAAACCACAGGCAAAAAACGGCCATTTCTTTTTACATGCAACAAACAGCATGACAAAAGCAATTCCCATAATAATAATTCCGGAGCTTAAGTTATTTGCGGCAACGATACCAGCAATAGGAATGGTCGTAATGATAACCAGAATGACTCCATTTCTTGTATTGATATTTTTACCCATCTGTACAATCATGAGAGCCAGCATTACAATCAAAGCGATTTTTACAAACTCTGTAGGCTGAAAGGAAAGAGAGCCGACTCCAAGCCATCTCTTTTTTCCGTTTGCCTCAATACCTACAAGAGAAACTGCAATCATAAGTATGTAGGAAAGCACATAAGCAAATACTGCAAACTTTCCATACCAGTGATAATCCATTCTGGATATAATGATCATAATTACAAAGCCACCAAGTGCGATCTTTGCCTGCTTCATCATAAAAAAAGCCGCATTATTAAATTTAAGCTGAGCAGCGTAAGAACTGGAGCTGTATATCATGACAAGTCCAAAGACTGTCAGGAATATCACGGTAAACAAAAGGCTGTAATCGTAAAAACGGCGTGGTTTATTCTTTTTCTTCACTGGCCTTTTTTCTGCCATATCATTCCTCCTCGCCAACCATACTTCTATGCAGAAATAACCTTACAGATTGCGGACGCATTCTTTAAAGATTTCGCCGCGTTCCTCATAGCATTTGAACATGCCCCAGCTGGCACATGCCGGAGAGAGAAGTACATAATCTCCGTTATTGGCATAGGAAGCACAGACACTGACAGCTTCCTGCATATCCTCCGCATACATCACATTGGTAAAGCCATGTCTTGCGGCACATTCGGCAATTTTTTCCCTGGTCTGTCCAAGCAGAACCATATATCTTACCTTACCGTCAAAGGACTCGATCCATTCATCATACTCCGACTGCTTATCGTACCCTCCTGCAATGAGAATGGTAGGACCAGGCATAGCCTTAACCGCCTGAATGGCTGCATCCGGGTTGGTTCCCTTGGAATCGTTGTAATATTTAACTCCTGACTTCTCTGCCACATATTCAATTCTATGCTCCACTGCCTTAAACTCACAGACTGCCTTTTTAATCACTTCCATGGGAACCTTTGCTTCTACAGCCATGGCAATAGCTGCCATAACATTCTCATGATTATGACGTCCAAGAAGCTTTAATTCATGAACGGAAATGATATCTTCCCGCACACCTTCATGATTGCGGATAATCATGTCCCCATCAAGGCAATACCCTTCGTTTAAGGCTTCCCGGCTGCTGAAAAATACAACCTTTGATTTTAAGGTACTACCAAACTCTCTTAAAACCGGGTCATCATAATTTAAAACGCAAGCATCCTCTGCTCCCTGGTTTTTTGTAATGCTTTCCTTTACTTTTATGTAACAATCCATTGTTTTATGACGATTTAAGTGATCCGGAGTAATATTAAGAATTGCACTGACATGGGGCTTAAAGTCTGTTATCGTCTCTAACTGAAAGCTGCTGATCTCTGCTACGGTCACAGAATCTTCCGTTGTTTTCAGCGCCTCCTCTGTATAAGGAATTCCAATGTTCCCTACCACAAAAACGTGATCATAAAAAGCCTTCATGATCTCCCCGGTGAGAGCCGTTGTGGTGGTCTTTCCATTGGTCCCGGTGATAGCAAGGAGCTTACCTCTGGCATGATGGTATGCCAGCTGAATCTCACTCCAGATTGGGATATTCTCCTCATTTAGAATCGCTACAAAAGGAGCCTCCAGAGAAATACCAGGACTGATGACACAAAGATCAATTCCCTTTAAATCTTCCTTTTTTAATTCTCCCAGCAAAACGGAGAAGGTTCCCTCTCCCTCAAACTGTTGTGACAGCTCATCCTTATTTAAGGCATCATTGCTGTCATAAAGTACAACTTCATCACCCGTTTTTAAAATCATCCTGGAGGCGGCGATACCACTTTTCCCACTACCGGCTACTAAAATTTTCTGACTCATATGGTTTTTCTCCTATAATCCAAGGTATGCAAGCAGGCAAAGAACCGCTGTTATAATAGAAAATATAGCTACCACCCGTGTCTCCGACCAGCCACAAAGCTCAAAATGGTGATGGATGGGAGCCATCTTAAAAAATCTTTTACCGCCTGTTTTTTTAAAGTATGCTATCTGAATGATGTCCGATAAAACTTCTAACAAATAAATAAATCCGATGATAGCTATAAAAACCGGAATCTGCATCATAAATGCACTGGAAGCAACAAAGCCGCCAAGCGCAAGGGAGCCGGTATCTCCCATAAACACTTTGGCCGGATAGACATTAAAAAGTAAAAATCCCAAAAGACTTCCGACTACAGCTCCAGTAATAGGGCTGATACCAGTCTTTTCTCCAATGGCTACCACAGTAAGGAAAGTGGCTACCAATATGGTGACACTGGTGCATAACCCATCTAAACCATCGGTAAAATTAACGCCGTTATCTGTCCCTATTACAATGAAAAACACAGCAGGCACAAAGAATATACCAAGATTTAGATATAGCCCTTTATCAAAACCTCCTGTAAAAGGGATCAACATTCCTGTGCCCACATCATTTGAATGAACCAGATAATAGGCAAAAACTCCTGTGATGATTAACTGCCCTATTATTTTCTGAAAAGGTTTAAGGCCTTCAGATCGCTTCAGCACTATCTTGATATAATCATCAAGAAATCCAACGATTCCAAAACCAACAGTCATAAAAAGCACAGGAAGAATCTTCGGATAATCCTTGATATAAAACAAGGACGTAATGATGACGCTGGTCAGAATAATGAGGCCGCCCATGGTGGGAGTCCCCTGTTTTTTCAAATGGCTTTCAGGACCTTCCTTACGGACCTCTTGGCCAAATTTTAGTCTGTGTAAAAATGGAATTACTATGGGACACAGCATGGCGCTGATGGCAAAAGCTATGATGATTGCCAGAATCGTTTCGTTAATCATGTCACACCTCAATATTTTATGTATTCGTATATCAAAAGTACACAGTAAGTAGTATACGTCTTTTTTTCCGAATAATCAACCACTGATTCGAAACGTAGAAACAGTTTTTTCCTCTGTTGGCTCTATTCCCATATAAGGAAGAATATTCTTAAAAATATCTGCGATTACCGGTGCCGCAATGGTTCCTCCATAATAAATCCCCTGAGGTTCATCAATGGTAATAAGTGCAATTACCTCTGGATCATTAGCCGGCGCAAAGCCTACAAAAGAAGAAATATATTTCTTTAAGCTTCTTGGAAGCTTTTCTGATGTAGCTGTTTTACCACCAACTCGATAGCCGTCGAGTTTTGCCTTTTTACCACTTCCTTCTGCTACTACTTCTTCCAGGATATAACGCATGGTCTCACTGGTTTGTGCGGATACAATCCCCTCTTTCATCGGATAGGTAAAAGTATGAGAGGACTCTCCGTCAGCAGTGGTTGCTTTCACACCAAAGTGAGGGGTTATGCGGTTTCCTCCGTTTACAATAGATGCTGCTGTTGTGATAAGCTGCAGTGGGGTTATCTGGAATGACTGGCCAAAGGACACGGTGGCAAGCTCTACCAGTCCCATATCCTGCTTTCTATGCATGATGGTAGACGCCTCACCTGGTACGTCGATTCCTGTCTTTCCTTTTAAACCGAACTGCTCAAAATACTTATAATAATTGTCCACACCAAGACGCTGTCCTACATCGATTAAAACCGGGTTGCAGGAGTTCATCATTCCCTGAAGAAAGGTTTCTGAACCATGACCGCCCACCTTATGGCACCGTATCTTACGATCTTCCACCACCCGAAATCCCGGGCAGGAGAAATGATCATCAAGCTTAACTACTCCAGACTCAAGACCTGCTGCTGCCGTTATGATTTTAAAGGTGGAACCCGGCTCATACGTATCATTGATGCAGGGATTTCTCCACATCTGATTTAACAGATCCTGCTTTTCCTTAGCTGAGGCAGGGATTTCTGTATTGGTATTTAAGGTAAATGGATCGTTAAGATTGAACTCCGGAACATTTACCATTGCCTTGATCTCCCCGTTTTTAGGGTTCATTACAATGATAGATACTTTCTTTGCTCCCTTTTTCTCCATGACCTGATAGGCAGCCTGTTCGCAATATTTCTGAATATTTACATCCAGGCTGATCTGCAGTGTCTGACCGGAAATGGGTTCAATCCTGTCTTCTGCTGCATTTTCAATTTCAATTCCTGCCGCATCAGACATGGTGAGGATCTTTCCATTCATTCCTTTTAAATACTGCTCGTATTTTACTTCCAGTCCGATAATTCCCTGATTATCTCCGCCAGTAAAGCCTAATACCTTGGAAGCCATGGTATCGTAGGGATAATAACGCTTATAATCCTCATCCACCTTTACTCCAGCCAGATGATACGTACGGATCTGATCTCCCAGGGCCTTGTCTACATTGGTCTTAATAATTTCCCTTGAACTGTACTTTTCTACCTTCTTACGTATTTCAGCTTCCTCAATACCCAACTCCTTTGACAGGACCGCTACCACTTCATCCGGCTTTTTCACCTGATTATGAATGACCGAAATGGTACAAACCGTCCGATTGGTTGCGATGACGGTACCATTGGCATCAATGATATTTCCCCTGGCAGCCTTTATGGTCCTCTCGCGTTCATGGAGATCCTCAGCCATGGCGCTGTAATGTTCGGATTGGAAGATCATTAGAAAAATAAGCCGACCCATCAGTCCTGTCATGGCGAGAAACAACAGGAAAAACAGGAGGGCTATTTTCTCTCTGTGATGTGTTTTGTTTGAATTCATATGCTGCTCCACCGTCATTATTGTTACAGTATATGAATATCTGACTTTTTTATGAGCCCTCTAAGTTTCTTTTCTTATTGGGCAGTGGTTTCTCCCACAGACTCCGTTTCACCCTCAGTGGATTCTCCGGTATCTCCTGGTATGGAGTCAGGAAGGTTAAAGTCTTCTCCCTCCTGCCTGTTATTGTATTCTTCTGAAGGATTTAAGTATTCATTGGGAATGGGCTGTCCATTTTCCATGGTTGGTGCTGGTGCCGTTGTTTCCTGAGTACCAGTCTCCTGAGTCGTCTCTTGTCCTTCCGTACCCGCTTGTGTCTCGCTGGTGATTCCTTCCTGTTCCGGAAGCTTTTCCCCTTCTCCTGATGGAGCACCACCGTTTGTATCAGTATCCGGGAAGATATTTAAATAAGGAAGAATATCCGTCATAATCTTCTGGAATATCTGACTTGCGTACGTACTGTGCGGCTGGTCTTCCACGTGAGGTTCATCCACCACCACATAAACCAGTACCTGGGGATTATCTGCTGGTGCGTATCCGCAGAATGATACAACATAATTCGTCTTGTCACGAGGTATCTTTTCTGCCGTTCCCGTTTTACCAGCAACCTTATATCCTGCAACCTTGGCAGCACCGCCGGTGCCGCCTTCTGCGTTGACCGTCTTAAACAAGGCTTCATTAATAAATTTGGTGGTAGACTCTGATACTGTTTCCCGAACCAAAACAGGGTCCACCTTTTTTACAATCGCTCCCTGCTCATTTAATATCTGTTTTACCACATGGGGTTCGTAATAGGAACCGCCGTTAATAACGGAACAATATGCAGCTGCCATCTGGATCATTGTAGAGTTGAAATTCTGTCCAAAGGAATTGGTAGCAAGATCCGTTGGACCTGCATTTTCAACGGTATAGATATTACTCTTATTATCTGCCTCACCAGGAAGATCAATACCAGTTTTTGAACCAAAGCCAAACATCTGCTGATATTTATAGAATTTATCCTTACCCATCTGCTGGGCTATCCTCATCATGACCACGTTACAGGATTTCATAAGTCCTTGTTCTACTGTAATTAGACCATGTCCATATCGGCTGACGCATTTGATTTTATGGCCCCCCACTTCCAGGAACCGATTGCATTCATAGGTCTCGTGTCCCGTAATCGCACCTTCCTCCATAGCGGCTGATACGGTAAATATCTTTTCTGTTGATCCTGGTTCATATCCATCACTAATGGTAAAATTACGCCAGGTCTGGTTCCAGGCGACCTGAGTTCCCAGGGATATAATCTCCTGATCGCTGTAGTGCTGTGGTACGGTCTCGGGTGTCAGAGGCGCGGCGTCTTTATTCTTTCTCTTATAATCATCAATGGCTTCCTTGATTCCCAGCTCTCTTAACACTTCAGCAGTAAACTCCGGTCTCAGATCACGGGGATTGTTAAGATCAAAGGACTTATCATCTGCCATCGCCAGGACCTCAGCGTTGTTGGGATCCATGACTATGACTCCCACCTTTTTGCTGCCTGTCTGCTGCTCCCATTCGTTTATGTATTTTTCAACGATTTTCTGTATGTTCACATCAATGGTGGATACGACTGTATTACCATTGGTGGAGGGTTTGATCACTCGCTCTAAATTGGAATCATCGTTTAGATATCCGTACTCTCTTCCATTGATTCCCATAAGTGTGGTATTATAATACTGCTCAATTCCACCGGTTCCTCCCATTCCATCTCCATTGGCGAATCCGATTACCTTGCTGCCCATGGAATTGTAGGGATACACTCTCTTATACTCATCTTCGAACCAGATACCCTTTATGGCCTTCTTTGATTTTTTCAGTTCTTTGGATTTGTCCGTTTTGTATTTATCATATTTATTTTTATCATCATAGGTAAGCTGCTTGGCATAGAGAACGTATTGTTTGCCCTTCTTCTCCTGAATCAGATTCATGATCTCTGTACGGTCATAACCAAAACATTCTGTAAGGGCTGTTACCGACGGCTCTAGAAATGCATCCGGGTCAGACATGATCTGTTTTGGATCGAGGATCAAGTTATAAACCTTCTCGCTTGCGGCAAGATACGTTCCATTCCGGTCCAGAATGTCACCTCGTTTAAAGGGAATCACCCTGCTGTCATATTCCTGCTGAGACAACACAATCTGATTATAATCTTCTTTTTTATGGGTCATCAGATTATAAAGGACCATAACCAATGCAAACAAAGCCAGCGTAATTACAAGCACCGTAATCGCCAGCTTTTCCTGCATATAACGTGGGAATACTTTACTCTTATTATTCCTGCTTTTGTTAGTATTTCGGGATATCCTCATTCTGTCTTACATACTCACTTTCCGTTTTATCATAGTGAAGGATCTGGTCTTTATTTGCATAGACCATACCAAGTTCTTCAGTGGCCACCTTATACACATGATCCAAATCAACGGAAGTTTTAATACTCATCTCCAGTGCGTTGTTTTCAGTTCGTAGTTTTTCAAGCTTCGCTTCTTGTACCTCAATTCCGTGAATATTGGTTGTAATTGATGACTGAATATGCAGATACTTAATGCAGATAAAGAGGGTGCAGACGACAGCAGCCGTCAGCATAAGAACATAGGGTAAATCCATTTGCAGAGCTTTTTCACGATTTCGCCTTACTCTGTGATTGACAGATGTCCGGCGGACTTCATCTGGCGTACGGGCCGGCATAGATGCTGGCATGGCTTTACGGACAGTATTTCCGTGTACATAAGCAGTATTCCCGTAGGAACGCACATTTTTATTGGCAGCCACTCGAATTTCCTCCCTTAATCTATACGCTCAAATACCCTAAGCTTGGAACTCTTTGAACGCTTATTCTCTTCGATCTCTTCCTCTGTTGGTATGACAGGTTTTCTTGTAATAACCTTACCTTTGCTTTTATTACCGCAGACACATACTGGAAAACCCGGTGGACAAATACATGGATTTTCGTTTGTCTTAAATCTTGCTTTTACGATCCGATCTTCCAGAGAGTGGAACGTAATGATAGATAAACGTCCACCTGGATTTAGCAAATCGATCATGGTATCAAGGGACTGACTGAGTACCTCCAGTTCCTTATTGAGCTCAATTCGTATTGCCTGGAATGTGCGCTTGGAAGGATGTCCTCCCACTGCTCTTATCTTTGCAGGAATCGCATTTTTAATAATCTCTGACAATTCGCCCGTTGTCTTTATAGGCTTTATTTGTCTTTCTCTCACAATATGTTTTGCAATATTTTTCGCAAACTTGTCCTCGCCATAATCTCTTATGATCCGGTATAAATCAAATTCGCTGTATTCGTTAATGATATCAGCGGCCGTCTGATCGTTCCTCTGATCCATACGCATATCAAGAGGTGCATCTTCTTCTCTATAAGTGAACCCTCTCTCCGGCACGTCAAGCTGATGTGAGGATACCCCCAGATCCAGATAGATACCGTCCACCTTTTCAATGCCAAGTTCCTTCAGCACTTCTTTTATATTTACATAATTGCTTCTTACAACTGTAACTTTATCTTTATGGTCCTTGAGCCGTTCCGTAGCCGCTGAAATGGCAGCTGCATCCTGGTCAATTCCGATTAATCTTCCGTGTTCTGACAGGCGTTCGCATACGAAAAGAGCATGTCCTCCGCCTCCCAGGGTTCCGTCAACATAGATTCCATC
The DNA here is from genome assembly GCF_000687555.1 of [Clostridium] aerotolerans DSM 5434. Classification (GTDB taxonomy): domain Bacteria; phylum Bacillota; class Clostridia; order Lachnospirales; family Lachnospiraceae; genus Lacrimispora; species Lacrimispora aerotolerans. Next base: position 288,842 of record NZ_JHWJ01000003.1, read on the forward strand.
TGGTTTTATATTCAGGCTGTCAATGGTCTCATTTAGCAGCACTGACTTGTGTTCAAATATCATATTCCAAGTCCTTCCATAGCTTCCGCAATTTCTTCCATATCATCATAGGTATTGGCTGCTGTCCATGCATCCTTGCTCCAAATCTCGATTCGGCTTCCTACTCCCACTAAAACTGCATCCTTATCAATGCCTGCATGTTCTCTAAGCACGGCTGGAAGAAGAATTCTTCCCTGCTTGTCCACTTCACAGGAGGACGCTCCGGCGAGAAAGAATCTGGAGAACTTTCTTGCATTGGTATTGGTCAGCGGCAGGCTTTTTAACTTTTCTTCCAGGGCAGTCCATTCCTTATTATCATACACAAATAAACAGCCATCTAAGCCCTTCGTCACAACGAATTCTTCTCCAAGCTGTTCTCTGAATTTCGATGGGACAATGAGACGTCCCTTGGCATCGACTGTATGATTGTATTCGCCCATGAACATACCAATCACCTGCTTGTACAAGGTAGAGTGGATTAATTACTTTCCCACCATTTTCTACCACTTTGTACCACTTTCCTCCACTTGTACTTTAATTTTAGTACATTTACCTGGAAATAGCAAGGAGATTTTTGATTATTTTTCATTGATTTCGGTTACAAAGGGGCGGAAATACAAGCTTTACCATTTTTTCCCAAAATTTGACATGGCTTTTCCATACCACTCTCTTTATCAGAGTTTCTTCATATTATAATGAACATTCTCCTCTAAAATATCATGGTAATTATTTGCATAATAAAGAGTCTGGCTCGCCAGACTCTAGCGCTGACGCGCTGGCACGTTAGTGACAATCTACATTTAGAGCGTCATGTGCATCCCGCCCGGCAGGTTTTTTTGTGTAATAGGGCGTAATTTCCTGTTACACAAAAAAAGTGGGAAGGCATCTGGCCTTCCCACTTTCATATAAAATTAATAACCCGCTTCTATATATTGCTCAATTAATTTATCCAGTTCTACACTCCTAAGATAAATAACATCTCCATCATCATGATCAATACTTTTATTCAGTCTTTCCCTAGCTTCTTCAATATTACGGATTAACTCTTCTTTTGAAATCATCATATCATGTTTCTCCTTTGCTCTTTAATCTAATCTGTCTGTGTTGGAAGAAGAGCACAAGAGTAGATACCACTACCAGGATCAATGACAGTGCCTGAGACACCGGAATGCCAGTACCAAAGAATATTAGCTGGTCCGTACGGATTCCTTCTATCCATACTCGTCCTAAGCCATAGCCAAGCAGGTAGATAAGAAACATCTCCCCATCAAACCGTTTGCGTTTACGGTACCAGAGCATAAAAACAAGCACGCAAAGGTTCCACACCGACTCATAAAGAAAAGTGGGATGCACCTGTATATACTCTACACCATTCTCAACGATTAAATGGTTTAACAGTTCCTTTGATATCATATTCTCGTTAACTAGCGCCCTTCTGATTCTCATAGCAAACAGGCCGTCTGTATATCCGCCAAACGCTTCGCAATTAAAGAAGTTTCCCCATCTTCCTATAATTTGCCCGGTTATCAGTCCAAGACATCCAGTGTCCGCCAAGGAAAAGAAGGAAAGTTTCTTCACCCTGGTATAGACGATCAGAGTTAAAGCTGCGCCAATGACACCGCCATAAATAGCCAGCCCCCCTGCTCTCAGGTTCAAAATTTGTAACAGGTCATTTTTATAATTAGCCCAATCGAAAATCACATAGTAAAGTCTGGCACTTATAATAGAAACAACGATAGCATACAGGGCAAAATCCAGATAGATTTCCGGGTCTTGTCCTCTTCGTTTTGCGTCATTAGAAGCAATCCAGAGGCCTGTTAGAATTCCGATCCCAATGATAATCCCGTAGAATGCAATGCGGAACCCAAATATCGAGATACTGTTTCGCAAATGAGCAATGGTAATACCCAAATGCACAAAACTAATATCCGCCGTATTTGCCATTCGTCTTCTCCTTTCGATTTTTCTTTATTTTACCCCGTGAAAACACAAAAATCAAACAGATTCGCCCGACATATTCAACTATATTTCGACAACTGCAGGGAATCTTATGTTTTTTATCTTTTTTTTTTGCGGATAATATGTTATTCTATATTAGTTGTAAATAAAAATCAACCATGAATATTAACAATATTAGGAAGGTAATTGCTATGAAATTAGGTATTGTCGGATTACCGAACGTAGGTAAAAGCACTTTGTTTAATTCTCTCACAAAGGCTGGGGCAGAATCTGCCAACTATCCGTTCTGTACTATTGATCCAAATGTAGGGGTCGTTCCCGTTCCGGATGCACGCCTGGGTCAGTTGGCTGAACTCTATAATTCTCAGAAAATAATCCCAGCTGCCATTGAGTTTGTGGATATCGCAGGTCTTGTAAAAGGAGCATCAAAAGGAGAAGGTCTTGGAAACCAGTTCCTCTCCAACATAAGAGAGGTTGACGCCATCGTCCACGTGGTACGTTGTTTTGAAGACGGCAATGTGATTCACGTTGACGGAAGTGTAGATCCCTTGCGTGATATTGAGACCATTGATTTAGAACTTATCTTTTCCGATCTTGAGATTTTAGACCGCCGTATCTCAAAGTCCACCAAGGGGGCAATGAATGATAAGTCTCTTGCAAAGGAACTGGATATCTTAAAGAGAATCAAGGCCCACTTAGAAGACGGCAATCTGGCAAGAAGCATGGAAATTGACGATGCAGATGAACTGAATTTCGTCTCTACCCTTAATCTTCTTACCTTTAAGCCTGTTATTTTTGCTGCCAACGTTTGCGAAGACGACCTGGCTGATGACGGTGCCACCAATGAGCACGTTGCCAAGGTCAGAGCTTTTGCAGCAGAAAACAACAGCGAGGTTTTTGTCATCTGCGCTCAGATCGAACAGGAAATTGCCGAACTGGAAGAGGATGAGAAAAAGATGTTCTTAGAGGATCTTGGTCTGACTGAGTCCGGACTTGAAAAGCTCATTGGCGCAAGCTACCATCTGCTTGGTCTTATCAGCTATTTAACTGCCGGTCCTATGGAAACAAGAGCCTGGACCATTGAGGAAGGCACAAAAGCACCTCAGGCTGCCGGTAAGATTCATTCTGATTTCGAACGCGGCTTTATCCGTGCAGAAGTCGTTAACTTCAAAGATCTTCTGGACTGCAAGAGCTACAATGCTGCAAAAGAAAAAGGACTTGTACGTTCCGAAGGGAAGGAATATGTGGTTAAGGACGGAGATGTCATCCTCTTCCGCTTCAACGTTTAAAGCTTATCAGCCGGTGCCTGAAAGCACCGGCCTTTCTTTGCCCAAATTAAGATGATAATTTAATATCAAATGTATCTTTATTCTTGCAAACTGTTTCCATTATGCTATAATATGACAGGGCAAAAAACCCCAACTAATTTAACGACATCAAGTGACAAAGGAGAAGGAGTATTTAAAATGAAAACAATTATTAAAGCAATTGCAGCAGGAGTCTGTATTGCCATGGGAGGAATTATCTATCTGACTCTTGAAAACCGGATTGCTGGTTCTTTTTTATTTTCCATCGGTTTATTTACGATTTATACGTTTGGTTTTAACCTGTATACCGGAAAAATCTGTTATATCGTTCACGAGGGTCCTGCATATTTAAAAGAAGTTCTGCTGGTCTACATAGGAAATCTGATCGGAACCCTTGGTTCCGGTATCATCTTCCGCAATACCAAACTGGAAAAATTAGTGGAGCATGCAACGGAAATCGTAGATTTAAAATTATCCGATACTTTATTCAGCACCTTTGTGATGGCTTTTATGTGCGGAGTGTTGATGTGCATCGCTGTCATCGGCTTTCAGACGATTAAGGACGGCGTAGGCAAGCACCTGGCTCTCATTCTTCCTATCATGGTATTTATCCTTTCCGGTTTTGAACATAGCATCGCGGACATGTTTTATTTCACAATGGCAGGAGCCTGGAGCACAAAGGCTGCCCTGTATATGCTTGTAATATCTCTCGGAAATCTGGTGGGAGCATGTATGATTCCTCTTTTAAAGAAAACATTCAAGGAAGATTTTCCTTCTTTACACTAAATACGATACGAATCTAAAAAAGGAGCACAGCCATAAGGTTTGTGCTCTTTTTGGTCATATTATGCATTTTTTATCCATATGCTGTATTTTTTTGTAATCTTAACTTTATTTTAACTCGTTTTATGCTATAATGAAGGCAATAAAACAGCCAGATCAGGAGTTCATATGTTAGTGAAAATAGTCGTAGACAACAATACTTTAGTAGACCAGTTTTATAAAGGGGAGCCTGCCGCAAGTTTTTACATCGAAATTGACGATTTAAGGATCCTATTTGATACCGGATTTTCTGACATAGTTCTTTCCAATGCAGAAAAGATGGGAATTGATTTGACCAAACTGACCCACATCGTACTTTCCCATGGACACAACGATCATACCAATGGATTGAAATATCTGGATGAAGCCATAGATTTATCCAAGGTTACAATCATCTCTCATACTGGCTGCTTTCACCCGAAGAAAGCAGGAAACCAAAACATTGGCGCCCCATTTACCGAGGATGAACTATTTGAAAAGACCGAATACATTCCCTCTGACACCCCGTATTTCTTATCCGATCATTGTGTATTTTTAGGTGAGATTCCAGAAAAGCATTCCTTTGAGCAGAGAAGTCCTTTCGGCAAAGTTATGAGAGAAGGTGAATGGCAGGATGATTATCTTATAGATGATTCTGCCATCGCTTTAAAGACCTCCAAAGGACTGTTCCTTATCTCCTCCTGCTCTCACAGCGGTATCTGCAATGCTCTTGATTATGCAAAGGAAGTCTGCAAGGAAGATCACGTTGCCGGTGTTCTGGGAGGGTTTCACCTGTTAGATGTAGGCGAGCGTTTTGTACAGACTGTGAATCACTTAGAAAGCTGCCAGGTGGATCAGATTTATCCATGTCACTGTATCTCTCTTCTTGCAAAAGCTAAGATGATGGACAAGTTACCGGTACACGAGGTAGGTGTCGGACTGACCATAGAGATATAAGAGTAAGCACAAAAAAGGGAGACTCAATTGTCTCCCTTTTATTTATGCCAGATTGGAATATCCCATTAAGTTCTTATCCACCTCTTTGGCCACCTCTCGGCCTTCTCTGATTGCCCATACAACAAGCGACTGGCCTCTGTGCATATCTCCGGCCACGAATACCTTATCCACGTCCGTGCGGTATTTCCCTTTTGGAGTCTCCACATTGGTGCGTTCATTTAATTTAACTCCAAAGGCATCAGCCACATAGCTCTGGGCTCCAAGAAATCCAGCTGCAATGAGAACAAGATCTGCAGGCACTTCCTTTTCGCTTCCAGCTACCGGCTCCATCACGAGCCTTCCGGTCTTCTCATCTATCTTCTGTTCCAGCTTCATTAAGACAGCCTTTACAAGCTTACCGGATTTATCTTTGATAAATTCCTTAACCGTTGTCTGATAGCTTCTTGGGTCCTTTCCAAACACCGCTATGGATTCCTCCTGGCCGTAATCGGTTTTTAACACCTTGGGCCACTGAGGCCAGCTATTGTCTGCAGCTCTCTTTTCCGGAAGCTTTGGCATCATCTCCAGCTGGGTAACGGAAGCACAGCCGTGACGTATGGCAGTTCCCACACAGTCATTTCCAGTATCTCCGCCACCGATTACAATGACATGCTTGCCTTTCGCAGAGATATAAAGATTATCCTGAAGATCGGAATCAAGAAGACTTTTTGTGGTGGACTTTAAGAAATCCACTGCAAAGTATATTCCCTGAGCATCTCTTCCCGGTACCTTTAAATCTCTTGGATTGGAGGCTCCGCAAGCCAGAATAATGCGGTCAAAATCCTTTAATAAATCCTTTACCTTGTGATTCTTTCCCACATCTGCTCCCGTTACAAAGGTAATACCTTCCTCTTGCATGATCTTTACCTTACGGTCGATGATATGTTTTTCCAGCTTCATATTGGGAATGCCATACATCAAGAGGCCACCAATACGATCCTCACGCTCAAATACAGTAACTTTGTGGCCTCTCTTATTTAACTGGTCTGCCGCCGATAAGCCGGCAGGGCCGGAGCCAATGACTGCAATCCGTTTGCCTGTGCGGATCTTCGGGGGATTAGGGGCTGCAATCCCCACTTCATATGCCCGCTCAATAATGGCAAATTCATTTTCTTTGATGCTTACCGGATCACCGTTTAACCCACAGGTACACGCGGCCTCGCAAGGGGCCGGGCATACTCTGGCGGTGAACTCCGGAAAGCTGTTTGTCTTTTTCAGTCTTTTATAGGCCTGCTGCCAATTTCCGGTATAAACAAGCTCATTCCATTCCGGTATCAGATTGTTGATCGGACAGCCGGACACCATGCCTTTGATGATCACTCCGGATTGGCAGAAGGGAACGCCGCAATCCATGCAGCGTGCCCCCTGGCATCTCTGTTCTTTCTCAGAAAGAGGCAGATGGAACTCGTCGTAGTTCTTAATACGAGTCTTGGGGTCTACCGTTTTTCCTGTTTTTCTGTCATATTCTAAAAATCCTGTTGGCTTTCCCATGTCCTACTCCTCCTCATCCTTTTGAATTGGCATAAAATGCTTCAATCTGTGCCTGTTCACTGCTTAAACCTTTTTCTTCCATCTGAACGATGGTATTCATCATGCGTCTGAAATCATGAGGCATGATCTTTTTGAATTTAGGCAGATACTCTCCAAAATTATCAAGGATTTCTTTTCCTTTTGCGGAATTGGTGTAAGCCACGTGCTCCTTGATCATCTCTTTCAGTTCCAGAACATCATATTTATTTGTAACCTCTTCAAAGGAAACCATTTCCTTGTTAAGTCTCTTATAAAGATCTGTCTTTTCATCCAGAACATAAGCAATTCCACCGCTCATACCTGCTGCAAAGTTCTTTCCGGTAGAGCCAAGGACCACAACGCGGCCGCCTGTCATATATTCACAGCCATGGTCGCCTACGCCCTCTACTACGGCTGTTGCACCAGAGTTACGGACACAGAATCTCTCTCCTGCCACACCGCAGATAAAGGCTTTGCCGCTGGTCGCTCCATAAAGTGCCACATTACCGATTACGATATTGTCCTCTGCTTTAAACTTTACGCCTTGAGGAGGATACACCACCAGCTTACCGCCGGAAAGTCCCTTACCGAAATAATCGTTGCTGTCACCTATCAGCTCCAGGGTCAGACCCTTTGGTATGAATGCTCCAAAGCTCTGTCCGCCGCTGCCGGTACAGTTAATGGTAAAGGTGTCTTCTGCCAGCCCCTCCGGATACAGTCTGGTGATTTCTGAACCAAAGATAGTACCAAGGGCACGGTCTGTATTGGAAACATCAATTTGAAGTCCCTTTTTCTGACCCGCTAAAAGTGCCTGCTTTAATTTCTTTAAGATGGTCTTTTCATCCATGGTCTTATCCAGTTCAAAGTCATAGATTTGCTTACTGCTGTAAGCTGCGCGCTTCTGGTCTGCATATGGATTACCTAAAATAGCACTCAAATCCACCTTGCGGGCACGCTCTGATGGGAGAGCTTCTTTTTTCTTTAAAAGATCCGTTCTTCCTACCAGTTCATCTACTGTACGAACGCCAAGCTTTGCCATATACTCTCTCAGCTCTTTGGCTATAAAATACATGAAGTTAACGACATACTCCGGCTTCCCTTTAAACCGCTTGCGAAGTTCCGGATTCTGGGTAGCAACCCCTACCGGGCAGGTATCCAGATTGCAGACTCTCATCATAACGCAGCCAAGGGTCACAAGGGGCGCTGTTGCAAATCCAAATTCTTCCGCGCCTAACATACACGCAATGGCAACATCACGGCCGGTCATCAGCTTTCCGTCTGTCTCCAGAATTACTTTATCACGAAGCCCGTTCATAATCAGGGTCTGATGAGCCTCAGCCACACCAAGCTCCCATGGAAGTCCTGCATTGTAAATGGAGTTTCTTGGAGCTGCTCCCGTTCCTCCGTCAAAGCCTGAGATAAGAATTACCTGGGCACCTGCCTTGGCAACACCAGCAGCAACCGTACCGACTCCTGCTTCTGAAACAAGCTTAACTGAGATTCTTGCTTCGGTATTGGAGTTTTTAAGGTCATAGATCAGCTGCGCCAAATCCTCAATGGAGTAAATGTCATGGTGAGGAGGCGGGGAGATCAGTCCCACACCGGTTGTGGAATGTCTTGTCTTTGCAACCCAGGGATATACCTTCTGTCCCGGAAGCTGTCCGCCCTCGCCTGGTTTCGCACCTTGGGCCATCTTAATCTGGATTTCTTTTGCACTTACCAAATATCTTGAGGTAACACCAAAACGACCGGAGGCTACCTGCTTGATTGCAGAACAGCGGTTTACGCCATCAACGCCTGGATTTAACCGCTCAAGGCTCTCTCCGCCCTCACCACTGTTGGATTTTCCGTGAATGCGGTTCATGGCGATGGCCAGAGTCTCATGTGCCTCCTGAGAAATGGAGCCGTAAGACATAGCACCTGTCTTAAACCGTTTTACAATGGAGTCCTCACTCTCTACTTCTGCCAGCGGAATTTCTTTTGACTTGGAATAATCAAGATCCAAAAGACTTCTTAAATTCACCATCTGGCCTTCATCTGTAAGAGCATGGGTGTATTCCTTAAATGTTTCATAGCTTCCTGTCCTGGTAGCTTCCTGAAGAAGATGTATGGTGAGAGGATTATATAAATGCTCCTCCTGTCCCGCTCTCTCCTTATGGCTTCCCACACTGTCAAGGGTGAGATCCACATCAAGTCCTAAGGGATCAAAGGCTGCTGAATGAAGATCATCTACATCATCTGCAATGTCTTCCAGAGTGATTCCCTCCACACGGCTTACGGTATCTGTAAAGTATTTATCGATCACATTCTTTGAAATACCAACCGCTTCAAAGATCTGGGCTCCCTGATAAGACTGTATGGTGGAGATTCCCATTTTGGATGCGATCTTGACAATTCCGTGAAGAACGGCTGAATTGTAATCTTCCACAGCTGCATAATAATCTTTATCAAGCATTCCGCTTTCAATGAGATAATGAATGGATTCCTGAGCCAGATATGGATTGATGGCACAGGCTCCATAGCCAAGGAGGGTCGCAAAATGATGGACTTCTCTTGGCTCTCCGCTTTCTAAAATTAAGGCCACGGAGGTTCTCTTTTTTGTTTTCACCAAATGCTGCTGCAGCGCAGAAACCGCCAGCAGGGAAGGAATCGGTACATGGTTCTCGTCAATATCACGGTCAGACAAGATGATGATATTTGCCCCATCCCTATGGGCCCGGTCCGCTTCCAGAAACAGTCTGTCAATGGCCTTTTCTAATGAAGTGTTCTTATAATATGTGATCGGGATCACTTCTACCTTAAAGCCAGGCTTCTTCATATGCTTGATCTTTAATAGATCGGTGCAGGTCAGAATCGGATTGCTCACCTTAAGTATCTTGCAGTTTTCTGCTTTTTCTTCCAGAATGTTGCCTTCCTCTCCTACGTAAACCGTAGTGGAGGTAACAATCTCTTCACGAATGGAGTCAATCGGAGGATTTGTAACCTGAGCAAACAGCTGCTTAAAGTAATTATATAAAGGCTGATGTTTTTTGCTGAGCACCGCCAGAGGACTGTCTGTACCCATAGCAGAAACTGCTTCCGCTCCATTTAAGGCCATAGGGAGAATCATGGTCTTATACTCTTCATAGGTGTAGCCATAGGTCTTCTGCATTTTGGCCCGTTCATCCCGGCTCAATACAGGAACTCCCTTATTAGGGATCTGAAGATTCTTAAGCTCGATGAGATTGGAATCCAGCCATTCCCCATAAGGCTTACGGGTTGCATAATATTCTTTTAACTGTTCATCTGTAATGAGACAGCCTTTCACCGTATCAATCAAAAGCATTTTACCAGGACGAAGACGTTCCTTTCTCACCACACGGCTCTGGTCAATATCAATGGCACCAACCTCAGAGGCCAGAATCATATGATCGTCATCCGTGATGTAATATCTGGAAGGACGCAGACCGTTACGGTCAAGGACAGCTCCTAAAAGATCACCATCACTAAAGACGATGGAAGCAGGACCGTCCCAAGGCTCCATCATGGTAGCGTAGTAACGGTAGAAATCCTTGATTTCCTGAGGCATGGACTTATCATGCTCCCATGGCGCCGGAATTGTCACCATAACAGCGAGGGGAAGATCCATTCCGCTCATGGTCATAAATTCCAGTGCATTATCAAGCATGGCAGAATCGGAGCCTTCCTGATTAATAATAGGAAGTACTTTATGCATGTCGTTCTGAAAGTACTCTGATTCCATATTTTCTTCTCTGGCCATCATCTTATCTACATTTCCGCGAATGGTGTTAATCTCGCCGTTGTGTACGATCAGACGGTTGGGATGAGCTCTCATCCAGCTGGGGTTGGTGTTCGTACTGAAACGGGAATGAACCACAGCGATTGCTGATTCATAATCCTTATCCTGAAGATCCTGAAAGAACTTTCTAAGCTCTTTTACCAGGAACATACCTTTATAAACGATGGTTCTGCTGCTCAAGGAAACCACATAAGTGTTATCATTGCTCTGCTCAAAAACTCTTCTGGACACATAGAGCTTCCGGTCAAAATCCAGTCCTTTATTTACATCAGAAGGTTTTTTTACGAAGCCCTGAGCAAAGTAAGGCATGCAATCGACAGCCTTCTTTCCAATGAGTTCCGGATGAGTCGGTACTTCTCTCCAGCCTAAGAACTGAAGCCCTTCCTTCTCCACAATAATCTCGAACATCTTCTTGGCCTGATTTCTGGCGAGTTCATCCTGAGGAAAGAAGAACATACCAATTCCGTATTCTCTTTCTTCTCCGATTTCAATTCCCAGGGTCTTAGCTGCTTTCTTAAAAAACTTATGGGAGATCTGAAGCATGATTCCAACACCGTCGCCAGTCTTTCCTTCTGCATCCTTACCTGCTCTGTGTTCCAGATTTTCGACGATATGTAGTGCCTGTTCAACGGTCTTGTGGGTCTTTTCACCTTTCATATTGGCAACAGCACCAATACCGCAGTTATCATGCTCAAAACGGGAATCATAAAGTCCCGGAGTCACTATTTTGTTTGGGGAGTATAAACTCTTATCCATAATCTCATCCTTTCCCAACTGCCAGTTTTGCTTTCGAGTGTTACAGTGTTACAGTAATTTTAGTTGATAATACTACATTTTTATCACTTTGTAAATGTGTTTTATTTGCTAATTGTCAGATAATTAGACATTTTGGTATTTACAAAAAATTATGTCAGTTTATTTATATTTGTATCCTATTATTAATCCTTATACAAGTGCAATTAAGGCCTCCACAGAAGAAAATGGCTAAAATTCCTAATTAAATTAAGCTATAACTTTCCAAGTTTAAGAGAGCCTTTATTTTTTTATAGCCAAAGCCATGAAACAGGACAATCTACCCCCCATCTGTTCCCTATTTACGCAAGTACGAGCAATGTATGGCGGTACTTTACAACCGGCGGCATTTTATATGCCGCCTGCGGAGGAGATACTTTATTTAATAAAGCATTTTATCTCATTGCCCATCATGCATATCCTGCCCGGCAGAGCTTTTTTATGTAGCAGGGCGTAATTCTAGAATACGTAAAAAAAGCCCTGGGAATATCTTCCCAGAGCTTTTGCCCGTTTCTTAATAAACCAAACGATACGATTACATCTCGCCAAGGCCGCTTTCAATTGCCTCAGTCATAGTCTGCATAGCTGCTGCTTCATCTTCGCCATCACAGATTAAAGTGATTTCAGCACCACTTTTAATTCCTGCTGCCATAACGTTTAATACGCTCTTTGCAACAATTCTCTTCTCGCCATACTCAACAATTATATCAGATTTAAACTTCATAGCTGTCTGAGACAGAACTCCTGCTGGTCTTAAGTGAAGTCCGGATGGATTTATTACAGTCAGTGTTTTAGATAACATTTCGTTCTCTCCTTTATCCTCAATTTTATATACTCCTTGCTGTTAATTTTATTACAATATCAAGTTTGTGTCAAGCCAAACCCGGCATGTCTTTTTTATTTTGCAAGGCGGTCAATCTTCCTTTCGCTGGGAAAATATGCAGCCGCAGTAATCCTGGCGGTACAGCCCGTGTTCCTTTGACAATTCCACCGAACGTTTATAACCATTCTTCTTTTTAAAGTCGGAAGGAAGGTAAGGAACCCGGTATTCCCTCGCAAGCTTTTCACCAATTTCATTTAACTTATCTGCATTCTTTAAAGGGCTGATGGACAGCGTGGTAGTGAAGTAATCAAAGTGCTCTGCCTGAGCGATTTTAGCCGCCTCCTGGAGGCGCAGCTCATAGCAGCGAAAACACCGCTCTCCACCCTCTGGCTCCTTCTCATAGCCCTTTATGATCTGGTAGAACTCCTGAGGCTCATAGGCGCCATTTACGATTGTTACCGGGTGTATAAAGTCCATACCGGCAACAAGACGCTCCTGTTCCTCTACCCGCCTGCCATATTCCTCCGGTGGGTAAATATTGGGATTATAAAAATAAATCGTTATAGCAAAATACTGGGATAAATATTCCAGTACATAACTGCTGCAGGGTGCACAGCAGCTGTGTATCAAAAGTCTTGGAACTTTCTTTTCCTCTTCCAGTCCCGCAATGATCTGATCAAGTTCCTTCTGATAATTTCTACGGTTCATGATGTCTCCCTTCGCCATACGAAAACAATGTACGAAAAAATGCAAAAAAGGCGTAGAATCTTTCTGCTACGCCTTTTGCTTCTTATAAGAAGTCCCGGATACGCTTGCTGCGTACAGGATTCCTTAACTTTCTAAGTGCCTTTGCCTCAATCTGCCTGATACGCTCTCGGGTAACATTAAATTCTTTTCCCACTTCTTCCAATGTACGTGGATGGCCGTCTTCCAGACCAAAACGAAGCACAATAACCTGACGCTCTCTCTCTTTCAAATCGCCGAGAAGGGCATCGATATGTTCTCTTAACATCACGGATTCTACGTTGCCTTCCGGAGTTACCACATTGTTGTCCGCTACAAAATCCCCAAGGTTTGAATCGTCCTCTTCACCAATTGGTGTTTCCAGGGAAGCAGGTTCTCTGGCGATCTGCATGATCTCCATGACCTTGTCCTCAGTCATGTCCAAAGCTTCCGCAAGTTCAGCCACCGATGGTTCATATCCCAGTTCCAGAGTAAGTTTTCTCTGCATCTTGGACATTTTATTAATGGTCTCAACCATATGCACAGGCACACGGATCGTTCTTGCCTGGTCTGCAAGCGCTCGGGTCACAGACTGACGTATCCACCAAGTAGCATATGTACTTAATTTATAACCTTTGGTATAGTCAAACTTTTCAACGCCCTTAATAAGACCCAGGTTTCCTTCCTGAACCAAATCAAGAAAACTCATTCCGCGGCCGGTATAGCGTTTTGCAATACTGACCACAAGACGTAAATTTGCTTCGATTAAACGTTCTTTGGCGTCATCGTCGCCATCTGCTTTTCTCTTAGCAAGGCGCAGTTCTTCCTCTGCGTTTAAAAGTGGTACTGTACCGATTTCCTTTAAATACATGCGGACAGGGTCCTCTGTGCCGATGCCTTCAAGCAAATCAATAGCGTCAAGATCGATATCTTCTTCATCGATGTCCTTTATGAAGCCATCATCAATATCATCGTCTAAAAGAAGATCTTCTGACATGAGCACATCATCAGCCAAAACGGAATCGTCAATGACCGGGACCACGTCAACGCCGCGGTTCTCCAGGTACGTATAAATCTGATCCATCTGCTCTGCAGTCAACTCTTCTCCTATGAAGAAGTTATTAATCTCCGTTACGTCCAAAGCATTCTGCTTTGTTTTTGCAAGATCGACAAGCTTACCCAGCTTCTCTAAAAAATTTTCCTTTTCCACTTAATAACGTCCTTTCGCTAAGAAGTATACATAAAGCCCACACAACATTTCATTATATACTACCATGCTTCATATTTCAACATATTTCTTTTGTAAAAGCAGAATTATTGCTTTTTTTGCGGATTTCTCAAAATCCGGATTTGTTTCTTCAAATTAAAAATTTCAACTTCCCTTCTGGATCCTCCAAACTCACCATCAAGGACCCAGTCGATGGGCTCTTCAGGGAATATCTTGATGCAACTAGTCCGTAGCTTGTGGACGTATTCGTTAGGTTCTTCTTTGAGAAACATATAATTAATGATATTGGTAAAGTCAAGAGGTGTTTTGGGAGTTCGGATCAGGAGGACCTCAAACTCTCCGTCATTTAAAGCAACATCCTGGGTGACCAGCCCTTTAAAGCCTCCAACGCTTATGGTGTTGGTGATCATGCCGAAGATAAAATTCCCTTCTAAAACAACAGAATCGCATTCGACACGAAGTACATAAGACTTGATGGAAGCAAGGCTTTTCATCCCCTCCATGATATATGCCTGATGTCCCAGAACATTTTTAAAATCCTGAGGCGTTAAATAAGCAACTTCAGTAAACGCTCCGAAGGCTGCGATGTATACAAAGTGCCTGTCCCTGCAGAAGCAGCCAATATCAATGGGGTAAGGTACACCTGATACAACCGTTCTGGCAGCCGTTATCATATTCTTTGATATCTTAAGACTGGAAGCAAAATCATTGGTGGAACCAGCAGGAATATAACCAAGCCTTGGGATTTTATCAAGCCTCATCAGTCCGTTGATGGTCTCATTTAAAGTGCCATCCCCTCCGCTGCAAACCACCAGATCCATTGATTCTCCAAAGGCAGCTGCCGCCTCGGAGGCATCTTTCGGCCCCTGGGTCACATGCACATGAAGCTCATACCCTGCTTTCGTAAAGATATCAAGAATTTCCATTAACTTGTTTTTGATCTGCGCCTTGCCGGATCGCGGATTAAATATAAAAAGCATCTTTTTCATTATAATCACCTGACCAACTTTGTATACGCCTTAAAAGCACCTGGCAGAGAATAAGTTTTTTTGATTTCTTCCGGAGTGACCCATAAATAGTCACCGCCCGGCATTTCTTCTAACTCAACACGGTATGCCGTCATATTCCATTCCACGTGGCTGAATATATGTCTGGAAGGAGGAAGCTCTTCAATGTTCCCTTCCTTTACTTGCAAAAAGGAAAGAAGCTGAGCTTCATCAAGGTGACCCTCTGCATTAGGGAATTCATACAGAGAAGCCAAAAGCCCGGTTCCCTCTCGTTTCCTTATGGCAACCCGGCCTTTTAGCCACAGCAGCATAACAGTTTTATCCTCAGATTTCCTTGGCTTCTTCGGTGTCTTCACTGGTATCACTCCAGTTAGATCCTTCTCTCTTGCAACGCAAAGTGAGCTTAAAGGACACCGGTCACAAAGAGGAGCGCCATTGGGAATGCAGACCACTGCACCGATCTCAATCAGGCCCTGATTATAAGAACTGGCTGCCTCCTTTGGCATTACTGCTTTTAGTTTTTCTTCTATGCCAGACTTAACTGACTGCTTTAGAATATCTTCCCTGCTTCCTGTGACCCTAGAAATCACCCGAAGCACATTCCCATCCACAGCAGGAACCGGAATTCCAAAGGCTATGGAGGCAATGGCTCCAGCTGTATAGGATCCGATTCCAGGAAGCTTTTTTAGCTCCTCATAGGAGGCAGGGAGTTCTCCCCCATACTGTTCTACGAGAAGCCTGGCTGCTTTCTTTAAATTCTTCGCCCTGCTGTAATAGCCAAGGCCTTCCCACAGCTTTAAAAGTTCGTCCTCCGAAACCTCTGAAAGATCGCCAATGTGCGGAAGCGCTTCCATAAAACGGGCGAAGTAAGGCTTTACCGCCTCCACCCGGGTCTGCTGCAGCATAATTTCGGAAATCCACACCCGATAGGGCCTCGGGTCTTCCCTCCAGGGAAGAATCCTTCGATGTTCCTCATACCAGGAAAGAAGGGGACGTTCCATTGCTTTTAAACGGTTTTGATCATCTAGTGCAACACCCTGTGGTTCCAGGGTCTGCAGCTTGTCATATAGCGATTGCTTCATTTCTATACATATCCATAGAGTCCCCGGACAGATACTTCACCGGAGATCACATGTTTTACCTCTCCTGACTGCATTTCAACAAGAAGCTCTCCCTTCTCGTTAATTCCCAAAGCTTTTCCAGTATAATCACCGGCATGATCCAGAATCTTTACCTCTTTGCCTGCATTGATCATACAGCTATTATAGACACTTATCAGCCCGGATAAATCACCCTGGCTGATAAATTCTTCATAATACCGTTCAAAAGCTTCTAAAACGGAGGCGATCAGAGAACTTCTTCTCACCTTTTTTCCAGTTTCCAGATATAGAGAAGTTGCCATAGAAGAAACCTCCTGGGGAAATTCCTCCATATTTACATTAATGCCAATGCCTGCTACCACGTAATGGATTCCTTCCAGCTCTGCACTCATCTCGGTCAGAATTCCGCACAGCTTTTTCCCGTTGGCAACAATATCATTGGGCCATTTGATGAAAGCTTCCAATCCGGTCTCTTGTCTGATTCCTTCATGAACCGCCAAAGCAGCCACCAAAGTAAGCATGGAAGCAGATCCCGGCAGAATGTCTGGTCTTAGGATCAAGCTCATAAACACATTGGTTCCAGAAGGAGAAACCCATTCCCTTCCTCTTCTGCCTCTTCCTGCTATCTGACAGTCCGAAACCACAAGCGTTCCGGACTGCGCGCCTTCCTCAGCCAGACGCTTGGCTCTTATATTGGTGGAATCAATGGCATCGTGGTATTCCACCACTCTGCCAAATTTCCCCCGGATACAACTTTCAATCTCCGTTTTCGTCATTATATCACAGGAATCGATGAAATGGTACCCTTTATTTCGAACCGCTTCAATTTTATAGCCTTCTTCCTCCAGCTGACGGATCACTTTCCATATGGCTGTTCTGGAAACACCAAAGCGTTCGCAAAGCTCCTGTCCTGAAAGATAGCCTTCACTTTCCTTCAGAAGTTTTAATATTTCTGTTTTCAAACTCCTCACCCCCGCCATATACTTACTGCACTGACAACGGAAAGAGCAAAAAGGCAAACTCCGAAAAGAGTTGCTGCAATGGCCGCTGCTTTTTTCTTTTTCTCTCTGCCGCTTAACCGAATCTTGTAGATTCCATGAATGAGGTTAAGCGCTCCGGCAAGAAAAAAGATGACCGGCAGCAATACCATATGTTCTTCTGGGTTTAAAAATGAAATAACTGACAGCACTACAATCAGGATACCAACTACAATGTGGACAAGATCCACGATCATGGAGGCATTTCTTAAGTTTCTTCCTCGTTCCTGTATATACATCTTACTCTCCTAAGGTTGCAACCATAACCGCCTTAATGGTATGCATTCTATTTTCTGCTTCGTCAAATACTACCGATGCGCCGGATTCAAATACATCCTCTGTCACTTCATATCCCTTGACAGCCGGCAGGCAGTGCATAAAGATGGTAGTATCCTTGCCTGTTTGTTTCATAAGTTCCTGGTTTACCTGATAAGGCTTTAAAATGGCAATTCTCTCGGCTGCCTTATCTTCTTCTCCCATAGAGCACCACACATCCGTGTAAATAACGTCTCCATCTTTTGCAGCGGCACAATCCTCTGTTATGGTGATCGTGCTTCCGCTTTCCTTTGCATATCCCTGGCACAGCTCCACCAGTTCTTCCTCTGGCCACAGACTTTTCGGTGCAAGGATGGTAAAATGAACTCCCATCTTACTCATTCCTATCATCAGACTGTTTGCCATATTATTACGTCCATCACCTGCATATACAAAATGAAGGCCTTTTAAATATCCAAAATGTTCTTTCATGGTGAGAAGATCTGCAAGTATCTGGGTCGGATGATCATCATCTGTCAGTCCGTTCCAAACAGGTACGCCTGCATATTTAGCCAGATCTTCTACTGTTTTATGCTTAAATCCACGAAACTCAATGCCGTCAAAAATCCGTCCAAGGACTCTTGCTGTATCCTCCACACTTTCCTTATGTCCGAGCTGGATATCATCCTTACCTAAATATTCCGGATGGGCACCTTCATCAACGGCAGCCACTACAAAGGAACATCTGGTGCGGGTAGAGGGCTTTTCAAAGATCAAAGCAATGTTCTTTCCTTTTAAGGAGCTTCCTGTGATGCCCTGCTTCTTTTTTGCCTTTAAATCCGCTGACAGATCCAATAAATATGCGATCTCCTCCGGTGTATAATCTTTTAATGTGATAAAACTTCTTCCCTTTAAGTTCATAGCGCTTCCTCCGTGATATGTTGTATTTTTATACATCATTATAGTATATTATGCATAAACATGCAACATCTTTTTATAAAAGAGGTTATAAAATGGGATTTTGTTCTTCCTGGAGTTTTATTTTTCTTTTTATTTCATCAAAAAGGCTTTCCACGGTATAGATCTGGAACCGTTTTACCTTCAGCCGTCTGGCCATGTCCTCTAAAAGTGCAAGGTACATGTCCTTATAATCCCAATCCGTTTTCAGTTTAAAATCAGCTGCCAGCTTGGGAAACAGCTTCTCTGTAAAAGCTCTGTATCCGGTTAAGGTTTCCAGCCCCTCTTCGGTCACAATATCCTTAATATAGTATTTTAACAGCTCCAGCTCAGACATCATACGGTCAAAATAATAAGGCTCTGAATTAGGTGCGTCAATGTAATAGACCTTGCCGCAAAGCCCGTACAAAAGTCTCTGGGCGTCATAATAACCTAATGTCATGTTTTTTCTGGCAAGCCGTTTATCAAACTCAAGGATTCCTCCTAAGTCCTGCCTGGGAGCGATGTGGGCCACGGTTACATTTTCCGGTATTTTGACCACCCGTTCCTTATCAAAGCCCCAGCCATAGATACGGATGACAATAATGTTCTGATATCCATGATCCAAAAGAACGTTGATTGGAACATTGTTAAAGCCGCCGCCATCTATATATTTCTTTCCATTCAGCTTCTCATTTTTAAAGGCAAGAAAATTGGCGCTGGCAAGCAGCATATCCTTTACCGTGCCAATCTCGCTGGTCCTGACATCGACAGCCAGCTCTTTTCTGTCTGATACCGAATAAGTCACCGCAAAAAGCTCTCTGCAGGAGTTGCGGATCTCCCCCTCGTCTCCTACTACCTCTGAAATCAGATTCTTTAAAGGTGTAACATCAAATCCTCCGTCCTTAAAAAACTGCAGTCCGCTGTTGATCAGTTCGGAGAGACCTAATGATTTGAAATTCTTGTTCTTTAGTGCTTTTATGGTATCGTCGCTGACTGCCATGACCTTGGAATAATCAATGTTCTTCCAGATCTCTTCCGCACGCTCTAGGTTATCCATACAAATCAGTGCGCCATTTAATGCGCCTACGGATACCCCTGCGATACCTTTTATCTTTACTCCGGCTTCTTTCAGTGCCTTCCAGGCTCCAATCTGATAAGCACCCTTAGCGCCGCCGCCTTCCAGTACAAGTCCATACTCCTTATCCAAATCCAGTTTCAGTTCCATAAGACCTCCTTAAAACCTTCCTGTGACTGAAAAACGCAGCAAGAAGCATTACGCCCCCTGCTGCGGTAGTCTAAAAATCCAATTATTCCATATCCTTAGGAATCTCTGTAATGGAAGAAACAAGTCCTGCCAATCCCTGAATCTCAGACGGGATAATGATTTTCGTTGCCTTTCCGTCAGCAGCTGCCTTAAATGCCTCCAGGCTCTTTAACACAAGAACAGACCGGTCAGCTCCTGCTTCTTTGATCATGCGGATACCGTCTGCAGTGGCTTGCTGTACTTTTAAGATTGCTTCTGCCTCACCCTCTGCTTCACGAACCCTCTTTTCTCTTTCCGCTTCTGCTTTCAAAATTGCTGCCTGCTTTTCAGCCTCAGCATAGAGAATCGAAGATTCCTTATTACCCTCTGCAACTAAGACAGTAGATTTCTTTTCACCTTCTGCTCTTAAGATCGCTTCACGACGCTCACGCTCTGCCTTCATCTGCTTTTCCATGGCATCCTGAATGGCAGCCGGAGGCATGATGTTCTTAAGCTCTACACGGTTTACTTTAATACCCCAGGGGTCAGTAGCAATATCAAGGGTTTCTCTCATCTTTGCATTGATGGTTTCTCTGGAAGTCAGAGTCTGGTCAAGCTCTAAATCACCAATGATATTACGAAGGGTGGTAGCTGTCAGATTTTCAATGGCCATAATAGGATTTTCCACACCATAAGCATAAAGCTTAGGATCTGTAATCTGGAAGAATACTACCGTATCAATTCTCATGGTAACATTATCCTTTGTGATTACAGGCTGCGGTGGGAAATCAGCTACCTGCTCCTTTAAATTCACACGCTTTGCTACGCGGTCAATGATTGGCAGCTTAATGTGCACACCTACTGACCATGTCTCTAAAAATGCTCCCAAACGTTCTACAACTAAAGCCTGAGCCTGTGGCACGATACGCACACATGAGGCCAGTAATACCAGAATAATAATCAGCACAATAATTACTAACGCAAAACCCAACATACTTATGTTTCCTCCTCTTCCTTACTTACAATCAACTTAACACCTCGGATATCCTTTACTTCCACCATTGTGCCTACAGGATAAATACTATCATCCTTAAGCGCCCTTGCAGTCCATTCCTGACCGTTAAGTAAAACAGCCCCTTTTGCCTCCACGTTATTGATTTCGGCTGTGACTCTTGCATGCTTACCGATAAGGCTGTCAATATTCGTCTTTACGGTGTTTTTGTTTACATACCGGAGTGCAAATGGTCTGGTGAAAAACAAAAGAACAAAGGACACGATTACAAATGCTGCCAGCTGTACCTGTACGTTCACACCGAATAAGGCCAGCAAAAATGCAATCAATGCTCCCCCTGCAAACCAGATGGTGGTAAGAGCCATGGTAACTGCTTCTATTCCTAAAAGCACCACGAAGGCAATCAACCAATAGATCGCTTCCATATTATCATTCCCCTTCCCTGCCGGTTACGGCAAATCTGTCTGTGTCACTATCATACTATATGTTTCAATATTTCTCAATATTTACGCCAATAAAAGCCTTACATTTTTCTGACGCTTATTGTCTTCGCTGTCTTGCGGCCTCGAACATAAGTACAGATGCAGCGACTGCTGCATTTAAGGATTCCACACGTCCCATCATAGGAATCCTTACCAGGGCGTCTGCCATAGCGGTGATTTCATCTGTAAGGCCGTTCCCTTCATTTCCAATTAAAAAGCCTGTATCAACAGTATAATCCTCTTTTTCATAATTATTCCTGCCTTCCAGATGAGCTGCATAAAGTCTTACTCCCTGGGCTTTTAAATTCTTTAACGTGCCGGGAAGGTCACTGGTGTAGAGAAACGGCACCCGGCAGACAGAACCCATAGTAGAACGGATCACCTTTGGATTGTAGATATCTGCCGTGGTATCATCCATAATAATGCCGGTGATCCCTGCACCTTCTCCTGCCCTTATTATGGTGCCTAAGTTTCCAGGATCCTGAATATTTTCAAGTATCATAAGGAATGCAGGAGAAGTGACGGATTGCAGATCCCCAACTTCATAGGAATACTGACGGACAAGAGCTAAAATGCCTTGAGGCGTCTGGGTATCAGACATAACAGAAAATACATCGTCCGCTACCGTTTCAAAGGGAAGTCCTTCTACCAGCTTCCGGCGGGATTCATCCTTTATAAAGCTTTCGGATACATAAACGCTGTCAATTCTGTCTCTTGGAATCTCCCGAAACATCCGTAAGCCTTCCGCTACAAAAAGTCCCGAAAGCTTCCTTGCCTTCGCTTTTTTTGCCAGATTCATTACCTGTTTTACTTTTGCATTGGCACTGCTGGTAATCATAACATACCTCTTTCTATAAATGATCCAATTCTTCCAGCCACAGACGACTTACTGCATCGCTTGGCATTCTTAAATCTCCCCTTGGTGATACCGCTACAGATCCAACCTTTGGACCATCCGGCATACAGGAGCGCTTGAACTGCTGGCTAAAGAATCGTTTGTAAAAGACCTTGAGCCATTTTAAAATAATCTCGTCCTCGTACTGGCCCTGAAATGCGTAAACTGCCATCCGATAGATTTTTTCCGGATGGTAGCCAAACCTTAGAATCTGGTACAGGAAGAAATCGTGAAGCTCGTAAGGCCCTACAAGGTCCTCTGTTTTCTGGGCGATTTCTCCGTCTTTTGGCGGCAGAAGCTCAGGACTGACCGGGGTATCAAGGACATCTAACAGTACCTCTTTTAAGGTCTCTTCCTCGCAGGTATCTGCATAATACCGCACCAGATGGCGCACCAAAGTCTTTGGTACCGACGCATTGACGCCATACATGGACATATGGTCACCGTTATAGGTGGCCCAGCCCAAGGCCAGCTCAGACATATCTCCCGTTCCGACTACCAGACCATTGAACTGGTTAGCCATGTCCATAAGGATCTGTGTTCTCTCCCTGGCCTGGGAGTTTTCGTACGTCACATCATGAACGTCAGGATCGTGTCCAATATCCCTGAAATGAATGGTAACCGCTTCTTTTATATTGACCTCAGTGAGCTCAGCCCCCAGTTCTTTTGTCAGCTGACAGGCATTCTGATACGTTCTGTCCGTAGTTCCAAAGCAGGGCATGGTCACCGCATGAATCTGATTTCTGGGTATCTCAAGCATATCAAAGGCTCTTGCTGTGATAAGAAGGGCAAGGGTAGAATCCAGACCTCCGGAAATACCGATGACCGCATTGCGGCATCCAGTATGAGAAAGTCTCTTTTTTAGCCCCATAGCCTGAATGGCAATGATTTCTTCACAGCGTCTACTTCTCTCCGCTTCATTATCCGGGACAAAGGGCCTTGGATCAATATGGCGTTTTAGATGAAGCTCTTCTTTTTTCATGCGGAAGGAAATGACGGTGTAATCGTTTCTGTCCGCAGGAGGAAATGTTGTCATCCGCCGTCTCTCATGATTGATGCGCTCTAAATCCATGTCTCCATATACGGTCTCGTTGCCAAACCGTTTGGATTCTGCCAGCAGCGTTCCATTTTCCGCAATGAGATTCTGGCCGCCAAACACGAGATCCTGCGTAGATTCCCCTTCTCCTGCATTGGAATAGATGTAGCCGCACACAAGGCAGGCAGAATGGCCTGTTATCAGGCTTCTTCTATATATATCCTTCCCTGTTGTTTCATCGCTGGCAGAACAGTTTACAATGACTGTAGCACCTGCCAGTGCGTGGCGGATGGAAGGCGGGTTTGGAACCCAGGCATCCTCGCAGACCTCGGCCGCTATCATAAGGCCTGGAATGTCCTCACAGGCAAAGATTAAGTTAGTTCCCATAGGGATATCCTGTCCTTCCCATTTGGTGAAAACAGGAATTTCATTGCCTGATTCAAAATAGCGGAGTTCATAGAATTCAGAGTAGTTAGGGAGATTCTTTTTTGGAACAATTCCAAGAATCTTCCCGTCCTGTACCGCTACGGCTGTATTATAAAGCTTTCCAAGGTTCTCCCATGGCATGCCGAGGAAAACAAGGATGTCATGGCCCTTGGTGGCCTTTAAAATCTCTTTCAGTTCCTTTTTTGCTTTGTGCAGCAGAGCATCCTGCCCAAAAAGATCTCCGCAGGTATAGGAAGTAAGACAAAGTTCAGGGAACACGATAATTTTTACATGGTTTCTAATTGCTTCTTTAATAAGCTCGCAGATTTTTTCCCGGTTAAATTCCGGATCTGCCACTTTTACGTCAGGGGTCGCTGCCGCAACCCGGATATATCCATGTTTCATCCTTATTTATCTCCTATCTTTTTATCAATGTCTTTAGGTATCCATTTTGTCTTTAAGGCGTAAATAATATCCATAATCGTCGTTGTTATCCATGTGATAGGATAACACCACATCACTGCTTCAAAACTGGGGAAAAATGGGACCAACAGATTAATGTATATCATTCGAAGAATACACATGTTTCCAACGCCGATCAGCATGGAAACTATGGTTCGCCCACTGCCTCTGATGCTGCCCATTAATATCTGATGAATGGCAAGAGTCCAGTAAAATGGGAGAAGAATCAGCATAGTGGCATTTCCATAAGCAATGACTTCTTTATCCGGCGAGAATATGGAAAGAATACGCTCGGCGTCTAAAAACAGTACAACGGAAATAAGCAGCGTGTATATCATGCTTATGATGATTCCCTGTAATATTCCCTGTTTCACCCGTTTCCATTTACCCGCACCGATGTTCTGACCGGTAAAGGTGGTTGCTGCCAGACAGAAGCTTTGAAGGGGCAGCATGGCGAAACCATCGATTTTCGAGTAAGCACCAAATCCAGCCATAGCAGCAGCTCCGTAGCTGTTTACATTGGCCTGGACCACAACGTTTGACAGAGAAATAATGGACTGCTGAATGCCGCTTGGGATTCCAAGCTTTAAGATTCTGTTCATCATCTTCTTATCGATTCGGATCTTTGATAAGATAAGCCGATGGCTTTCCTTTGTTTTCATCAGTGCCATCACTACCAGCACAGAAGAGACTGCCTGAGCGATAACCGTTGCAAATCCAGCGCCTGCCGTTCCCATTTGAAAGAGAACCACAAACACAAGATCCAGTACAATATTCACTACAGAGGAAACGCAAAGATAATAAAGAGGCCGTTTGGAATCTCCCACCGCCCTAAGGATTCCTGCCCCCATATTATACAACAGATTAAAAATGGAGCCCAGAAAGAAAATTCTCAAAAAGGAGATTGCGCCAGGCAAGACCTCAGCAGGTGTCCCCATCCAGATCAAAAGAACCGGGGACAAAATAACGCCAAGGATTGTCAAAAGGACGCCTCCTAACAGGCTTAAGGCAATGGATGTATGGACGGCATCATAAAGCTTTTCCTCATCCTTTGCTCCGTAATACTGGGATATGATAACTCCCGCTCCCGTACCGATTCCCATTGACATACCAATGATTAAATTGATCAGGGAATTGCTGGAACCTACGGCAGCCAGGGCTTCACTGCCCACGAAATTTCCTACAACGATGGAATCCGCGGTGTTGTAAAGCTGTTGAAATAGGTTTCCGATGAGAAGCGGCATGGAAAAAGCAAGTAGCTGTTTCCAAATAACACCTTCGGTCATAATTACATGATCTGCTCTTTGTTTTTTACTCACATGATCCTCCTGCTCTTCTCCAGTCCTCCCAATGTGTATTAGTATACATCCATTTTACCAAATTGGGAAGCCGGAGAATTTAAGGTTTACTTTTTCTGGTATTTCGTGTAAAATACACTAATATCCTACTAAACAGATAAGATTAATTAGGAAGGAGTTTTTTAGCAATGACATTTTCTACCAAGGGGCGTTATGCGCTTCGTATGATGCTTGAATTTGCACTTCATCCCAACGAATGCACAAAGATTAATCAGGTGGCTCAGCGCCAGGAAATTTCGGACAAGTACCTAGAACAGATTGTAACCATCCTAAGCCGGGCCGGTCTCGTGAAAAGCCGCAGAGGTGCCAAGGGAGGGTATTTTCTCACTAAGGATCCTTCGGAATATACCGTTGGCATGATTCTTCGGCTTGCTGAGGGCAGTTTAGTCCCAGTGGCCTGTATGGAGGATGAGGTAAACCACTGCCATCGTGCAGATATCTGTGCAAGCCTTATGGTATGGAAGAAGCTGGACGACGCAATCTCCGGTGTCATCGACAATATTACCCTTGCCGACCTGGTGGAAGAACAAAGAAGATTGGACCGTGAATATCATCATTATGAGATATAGTATCCGTAATACCCATACTTTAGCATGGAAATGCGCCTTGAGCGGCCTTTAAAGCCAATCAAGACGCATTTTTATTTATACTCTTTTAAGGCGGTTCGTTATAACTTTCCTGCCCTCTCCGCATACTTTCTGATGTCAGAAGCATTGGTAATCTTATGAATCAGACCTTCCTTTACCACTACCAGTGTAGGCGCCTGCATGATCCCAAGGGTCTGCGCCAGCTCTGCATTCTCCTCTGCATCCACAGCCTCATATTCTACATTCTCCAGGAATTCCTTTGCCGTGCGGCAGTTCGGACATGTCTTTGTGGTAAACAGATATGCTCCCGTTGGAATCTCTGTTTTCTTAGTAAGAATCTTCTCTGTTTTTTCCTCAGCAGCTGCCTTTTTCTTTGGCAGCCCCAGGGGATTATAGTTGATCCGGTTCTTATATTCCTGGGTTTTCCCCTCATTCCAGTTCTGTACCGGACGGTAATAACCAGTGATCCGGCTGTATACTTCTGCTGGCTTTTCACAGTGGGGACAGATCTTATGCTCTCCTGATAAGTACCCGTGCTCCGCGCAAATGGAATAGGTCGGGGACATGGTGTAATAAGGCAGCTTATAATGCTCCGCTATTGTTTTCACCAGCTTGGCAGCCGCCTGCCAGTCCGGGAGCTTCTCCCCTAAAAACGCATGGAATACCGTTCCGGAGGTATAAAGCGTCTGAAGCTCATCCTGGATATCCAGAGCATCGAAGATATCAGCCGTAAACTCCACGGGAAGGTGGGAGCTGTTGGTATAGTAAGGAGTATCTCCTTCCTTACCGGCAGTCTTAATTCCCGGATAGCGCTCTTTATCATGCTTGGCAAGACGGTAAGCCGTGGATTCTGCCGGAGTTGCTTCCAGATTATAAAGGTCGCCGTATTGCTCCTGATAATCGGAAAGCCTTTCTCTCATATGGTTTAATACGTCTTTTGTAAACTTCTGAGTTCTTGCCTTTGATAAATCTTCTTTCAGCCATCTGGCATTTAACCCTACTTCGTTCATTCCGATTAAGCCTATGGTTGAGAAATGATTTTCAAAGGTGCCAAGATACCGTTTCGTATAGGGATAGAGGCCCTGGTTTAAAAGCTTCGTAATGACCTCACGCTTTACTTTTAAGGACCTGGCGGAAATATCCATCATGTGATCCAGACGACTCATAAAGTCGGCTTCATCCTTAGCCAGATAAGCGATTCTTGGCATATTAATGGTCACAACGCCTACGGAACCGGTACTTTCGCCAGAGCCGAAGAAGCCTCCGGTCTTTCTTCTGAGTTCCCGCAGATCAAGGCGTAAGCGGCAGCACATGCTTCTTACATCGCTTGGCTCCATGTCGCTGTTTATATAGTTAGAAAAATAAGGAGTTCCATACTTGGATGTCATCTCAAAAAGAAGTCGGTTGTTTTCTGTGTCGGTCCAGTCAAAATCCTTTGTAATGGAATAGGTGGGAATGGGATACTGGAAGCCTCTTCCATTGGCATCCCCTTCGATCATGGTCTCGATAAACGCTTTATTGACCATATCCATTTCCAGTTTGCAGTCTTTGTACTTAAAATCCATCTCTTTCCCGCCTACGATGGCATTTAATTCTGCCATATCAGATGGTACCGTCCAGTCCAGAGTGATATTGGAAAAGGGTGCCTGTGTTCCCCAGCGGCTTGGCGTGTTTACGCCGAAGATAAAGCTCTCAATGCATTTTTTCACTTCTCCATAGGATAAGTTATCTGCCTTTACAAAAGGTGCCAGATACGTATCGAAGGAGGAGAACGCCTGGGCGCCAGCCCATTCATTCTGCATAATTCCAAGAAAATTAACCATCTGATTGCAAAGCACAGATAAATGCTTTGCCGGTGAAGAGGTTATCTTACCAGGAATACCGCCGAGCCCTTCCATTAAAAGCTGCTTTAAGGACCAGCCGGCACAGTAACCGGTCAGCATGGATAAATCATGAATATGTAAATCTGCATTTCTATGAGAATCTGCAATTTCCTGATCGTATATTTCTGAAAGCCAGTAATTTGCCGTAACAGCACCGGAATTGCTTAGGATCAGTCCTCCTACGGAATATGTAACCGTAGAATTTTCCTTGACCCTCCAGTCTTCCACCTTCACATAGTTGTTTACCACATCTTTGTAATCCAGAATCGTATTCTTCATATTCCGGACTTTCTCTCTCTGTTTTCTGTAAAGGATATAAGCCTTTGCCACATCCGTATAACCGGCCTGCTCTAACACATGCTCCACACTGTCCTGGATTTCCTCCACAGATACCTGGCTTTCTGACATCTTGGTCTGGAAATCTGCAGTTACCCGGAGAGACAACAACTGAAGAATCTCATCGTTATACTCCTTTTGTGTCGCCTTAAACGCTTTCTTAATGGCTTCTGTGATCTTAACTAGGCTGAATTCAGCTATTTCCCCATCTCTTTTAACTACCTGGATCATTAAAACCTAACTCCTTTCCTATAAGAACCCCTTTTTGACTTCAAAATCAAACACAAAAATATTATAACAGAGTGAAATCAAAAACACAATATGTAGATTGGTTTTTTAACACCACTTCTACATATTGTGTTTTCTTTCGTCGTTAATTAAATCGGCGCTGCCTTATAAACTGGCAAACAACTCCGATGGCACATAAGCACTTACATAGATACCGTCGTCCCGGTATTCTTCTGCCAACAGCTGTCCGTACTTACGGATCAGCTGGATCTTACCTGCTTCGTTGTAGGAATAAACTTTTTCTAAATGTATTTTCTGATTTCGTAAAATCGTTTCCACAAGGCTTAAAAGATCGTCAAGCCCCTCTCCTGTCCTGGCTGAAATCCTTACCTGATGATCAGAGGTAACGTCCCGAAGAGTGGTATGAGGGTCTGCTTCATCCATTTTGTTAAAAACAGTTACCATCACCTTATCGCTGACCTCCAGTTCCCTTAAGGTCTCATACACCACATACATCTGCATATCCATGTTAGGATTTGAGGCATCTACCACGTGAAGAATGATATCGCTGTATTTCGCCTCCTCCAGCGTGCTTTTAAAGGCTTCAATCAGATGATGAGGCAGCTTTCTGATAAATCCTACGGTATCCGTAAGAAGTATCTGCTGTCCGCCAGGAAGGTTTAGGTTCCTGGTGGTAGGATCCAGAGTTGCAAACAGCTTGTCTTCCGCCAGAATTCCTGCGTCGGTAAGCCGGTTAAGCAAAGTGGATTTTCCCGCATTGGTATAGCCTACAATAGCCGCCACGGTTACGTGATTCTTATCTCTCTGCTGCCTTGCGACTTCCCGGTGGCGTTTTACATCCTCAAGCTCCGCTTTTAAGATACTGATTCGGTCGTGTATCAACCGGCGGTCCATCTCCAGCTTCTTCTCTCCAGGTCCCCTGGTTCCGATTCCGCCTCCCAGACGGGATAAAGAGCTTCTAAGCCCCACCAGACGGGCGGCCCTGTATTTTAACTGGGCAAGCTCCACCTGAATCTTTCCCTCTCTGGTACTGGCCCTGGCAGCAAAGATATCGAGGATTACCATGGTTCGGTCCATCACCTTCATATCCAGCGCCTGTTCCAGATTCCGAAGCTGCGCAGGAGAAAGCTCATCATCACAAACAACACCTGTGGCGCCAAGCTCCCACGCCCGTTCCTTTACTTCCTGGATCTTCCCCTTTCCAAAATAGGTTCCTGGATGGATCTTCTCCCGGTTCTGTATCATCTTATCCACAGTCACTGCTCCCGCTGTTTTCACAAGCTCTTCCAGCTCATCAACGGAAGCGATGGTATCATCCCCATCTCCTGTACTGACAGCGATGAGAATGACCTTTTCTTCTATTTCTTTTAAATCAATTAGTTCTCCCATAGATTCAACCAACCTATCTCGTCTTTAAAAATGTGATCTCCCGCTCCGCCGCCTCATCCGGACCGTGAACGGAGACATACTTCTGCATCAATGTCAGGGCCTCTTTAAAATCTCCCTTATACTCCATGGCGACTGCCTGATTAAATAAGAGCTCAGGCACCTCACCGCTGTCTTCCAAGGAAAGACCCTGGTCATAATAACTTAAGGCGGAATCATAGTCTTTCTTTGCTATACTTAAAAGCCCCAGCTGATTGTAGAGTCTGGCACTTTTTTGCCCTGCTGTTATAGCCGCCTGGTAAAGAGCCATGGCATCATCGAAAGCTCCG
The DNA here is from genome assembly GCF_000687555.1 of [Clostridium] aerotolerans DSM 5434. GTDB lineage: Bacteria > Bacillota > Clostridia > Lachnospirales > Lachnospiraceae > Lacrimispora > Lacrimispora aerotolerans. Next base: position 318,840 of record NZ_JHWJ01000003.1, read on the forward strand.
TTCTTTTCCATAAGAGCTCCTACGGATAGAAGGGCGTTTAGTTTTCCCGGGGATTTAAAATCTTTTTCCGTTTCCCCGCTCTTTTTATAATCCTCCAAGGCTCCGGTTAAATCTCCGGCTTCCGCTCTTGATATGGAACGCAGATTTAAATATTCCGGTTTTTTACCGTCAGCTTTTATGAGTTTATCATAGGTTTCTCCAGCTTCCTTATAATTACCTGCTAAAAACTCTGCTTCCGCCCGATATTTTAATATATCGATATCCACCTTCTGGACCAGACCTTTTGAGGAATGAATGGCCTTATCAAAGGATGCGATTGCCTCCTCATAATTGCCTTCCTGTAAGGCAGTGATCCCTGCATCCCGGTACGTATATCTGCTGTCTTTGCCTCCGCAGCCCTGGGATAAGGTAATCACCAGACCAATAAGGACAGCAAATGCTGCATATCCAGTCTTTTTTCTCATGCTATTATCTCCAACTTTATAAAAGCTATGAATGTTATTGTTTTCCCGTGCTTCCGTGACCGCCCCGGTCCTCATTAGTCAGCATGTCCACCTCTGAAAATTCAAAGGCAGGCTGATGCTCCATGATACGGAATTGGCAGATTCTGTCATTGATATGAATGACGGTGTCTCTTAAGGCATAAGCTGGAAAGAACCACTGGTCATTATCTCCGCAATAGGTCTCGTCAATGATTCCCATGCTGTTCGTCTGAATAATGCCGTAATTTTTAAAGGTACTGCTTCTTGGAACCACGTGTGCCTCATAGCCAGCCGGAAGTTCCATGGCAATGCCAAGAGGAATCAGCTTAAACTCACCAGCCTTCATCTCCACTTCCTTAGCCGCTCTTAAGTCGATCCAGTCTGACTTTCCGCCGATATAGGAGAGACGCTCGATCTCCTCTGTAAAATACTTTATTTTAATGGTCCCTGTCACCTTATTTCCTCCTGTAAATCCTCTTTTTTCTTATCTTCTTCTGTCATTAGATCTCCGCTGCCAGTAAGTTCTTCTTCTACTTCCATACGGATCTCAGCCGCTACCACAGGATCTGCAACCGGCAGATTCTGAGTGGAGCCAATGCCGAATCTTCTTAAAAATTCTTCTGTTGTAGCAAACAGTGCCGGCCGTCCAGGGGCATCAAGCCGCCCTACCTCGTAAACCAGATTATATTCTACCAGCTTATTGACCGCATGATCTGATTTAACACCTCTGATTTTTTCGATCTCCAGCTTTGTAACAGGCTGTTTATAGGCAATGATGGAGAGAGTCTCCAAAACCACATCGGATAGTACCTGTTTTTTAGGTGTAGCTGCCACACGGATCAAATGTTCATAATATTCAGAACGGGTGCACATCTGATAGCTGTTTTCAAGCTCTATGATCTGCATGCCCCGCTTCCCTGTATCATAACGTTTTTTCAGGCGGAGAACTGCTTCTCTTGCAGCGTTTTCATCCTGTCCAATGGCTGCGGCAAGACGGCTTAATTCCACAGAATTGCCCATGGTAAAAAGAACTGCTTCAATCACTGCTTCCCAGGCTTTTTCCTCTTTTGTGATCTTCTTTAGCCCTTCCTCAAAAAGAGTTTCTTTATCCATCTGCTTCTTCTCCCCTGATTCCTTGTTCATCTTCCATCAAATCCGTTAAATCAAGCTCTCCTTCTTCCCCTTCCTCTTCCAGGGTCTCAATGAGCATATCATCAAACAAATACTCCTGGGTCAAACGGATCTTTCCGATCTTCATCAGCTCCAGGAGCGCTAAAAACGTTACTACAACTTCCACTTTATCCGTCTGCCTCTCCAGCATCTTGCGAAAGGAAAACTTACGGTGCTGTCTGGCATAGGTCATAACGGATAAGATCTTGTCCTCCAGACTGACGGCTTCCTTTTTGATGTTGCCGAAGCTGCTTCTGATCGGATCGATCCGGTCAGACTTTCGCTTCGTCACCTGTCTGAAAATTTCCTGGAGCTTTGCCAGGGTAAGTCCGTCAAGGAGCTTATCCAAATCAACCGGCGGCTCATACTTTGCCACCTCTGGCGGAAGGGTGTTGTCTTTATAAAACAGGCGGTCAGCTCCTACCTCCCGGTCCTTTAATTCCAAAGACATGTATTTGTAATATTTGTATTCTAAAAGACGCGCTACCAGTTCTGCTCTGGGATCTTCCTCTTCCCCGTCTTCGTTCACTTCTTTTGGAAGAAGCATGCGTGCCTTAATATCAATCAGTGTTGCTGCCATAACAAGGAACTCGCTGACAATGTTTAAATCCTCTGTTTCCATGTTACTGACATACTCCAAGTACTGTTCCGTAATGGTCGCAATGGGAATATCATAAATATTCACTTTATTCTTTTCAATCAAATGAAGCAGCAGGTCTAGCGGCCCCTCAAAAATATCCAGTTTATAAGAGATTCCCATACATTCCTCCAACGCACATCTAATGCACCACGGACTAGTATAACAAATCCTGCTTCATCTGTAAATATATGCCAGCCCCAAAATCATGTTTTCCGTTTTAAATCCACTACTACCAGTTGGGGTTTGTTGTTGAATCTGATATTAATGGAGTGGGTCCCAAGGCCTCTGCTGACTATCATATACCTGCCGTCCTCTTCAAAGGTCCCGGCGCAATAGGGGTTGAAAAACTGAAATTGGGGAGTCATTACCCCGCCTAGAACAGGAAGTCTTATGGTTCCTCCATGAAAATGTCCTGAAAGGGTCAAATCAGCTCCCCAGCTCTTGCATCCACGAAAATAAAGGGGGGAATGGCACAGAAGAATCTGAAACTGTTTTCTCTCTGCCTTTCCCACCTTTTTTTCAATGCGTTCCCTGGTCAATTCTTCCCGATGAAACTTTTTGTAATAAGGGTATTCCAAATCAATACCAGTCACAGCCAGATCCTGGCCAAAAAGCTCTGTTGCGTTTTCAAGAACCTTTACGCCCATGTTCTTTAAGCTGTCTCTGTACTCCTCGTACTGCTTTCCATAGACCTCCGGCTGCCAGCACATCCTGTTTTCATGATTGCCGTTTCCGCAGATCACCGGATAGCGGTCCGTCAGCTTCTCAAAAAGACTTAGAGGGACCATGGTATCCGCACTTCCCTTGCTGACGAGCATATCACCGCCCACAAGAATCAGTTCCGGACTGATCCGGTCAATGGCATCAAGTAACTTCTGGTTATTCTCACCGAATTCATGATTGTGTAAATCAGAAAGAAATAAAATCCGATGATCCTTTCTGACTTTATGGCTTTTAAGAACAATATGTTCCTCGGAAAGCTGTTCCTTTTCATATTCTGAACGCAATAAAAAGCCTGCGATGGCAGCGAGACAAAAAACTCCGGCAGCAAATAACATATGGTTTTCCTCAACTTCCGTTTTATTTTCCTGCTGTCTTTTCATCATACAATGAACTGCCTGCATCGTCAAGGCTTAAGAAAACCAGTCTCCTGCCAGATATTCAATGACCAGATTCGGCAGTATTACCATTAAGCCAATTCCTACGCTCATAACAATGGTACTAAAAAGATACTCTTTATATCCCTGAGTTCCTGGCTGAGGGGGAACCGTAAACGCAAGGCGGTAGATGGAACAACAAATAACCAAAAAACAAATCAGATAAAAAATTGCATTAAAGACATTTCTTTTCATTCGTATAATCCTCCTTGCATATAATATACGCCAATTATGGATAATATGCAATACCAGATACTCACGGTTTAATTATGGTTAGAGGTGACATATATGATTGTTTATGACAGGCTGTGGGAGACCATGAAAAAGAAAAACGTCAGCCAGTATCATCTGATTAAGTATTATAAGGTTAGTGCCGGACAAATCGGCAGGCTTAAGAAAAATAATTTTGTATCCACCCATACCATTGATATGCTCTGCAAAATATTAGATTGCAGCGTAGAGGAAATTATGGAATACCGGGCGGATATTATGGAAGTCTCCACCGAAACAGATCAGGAAACGTAAAAGCCAGGACTGACCGCTTTAAAGTATGACCCAAAATGAAAAAAGAGCCTGTCCGGCTCTTTTTTTACGTATAGAACAAGGATTACTTTACCCATACACCTGACCCGTTCACCTGATAACCATCGGGTGTTGTAGTATTCTTTAGCATAATCCCATCTCCGCCTAAATAATACCACAGGCCGCTGCTTTCTACCCAGTAATTGCGAGCCATGGCGCCGCTTGGTTTTAAGTAATACCAGGTGCCGCTTGATAATTCCCGCCAGCCGGTTGCCATGGTTCCATCTGGATTAAAATAATAATCTGCTCCATCGATATTCAGCCATTGACTGGCTGCTTTATTCCCATCCTGTCTTTTATAATACCAATGGCTGCCACTTTTCTCCCAGCCACCAGTAGAATTCTGTGTTAGAGTGTTCCCACTGCCTTTTACAGAAAACCCGTAGTCTAACAGAGCCTTTGTATCTGCGTAGTGGGTAGACTTACTTTTCATCACAACGGCAATCAGACGGACTCCGTTCTTCTCTGCACAAGTAACCAGGGTATTGCCTGCTGCTGAGGTATAGCCTGTCTTTCCTCCGATGACACCGGGATAATACCTTGCGTCTGTGGAATTAATCATCTTATGTCCCATGGTTATGGTTCTGGCCCCTGCTTTTTTCGTTGCAGGTATCTGGTAACTTACTGTGGAGGTCACCTTTCTCACCTTATCATTCTGGAACGCCGCTCTTGCAATGAGAGCCATATCCCGGGGCGTCGTATAATGGCCGGAATTTGTAAGGCCATTGGGATTGACGAAATTCGTATTGGTACACCCAAGCTCTTTGGCTTTTGCATTCATAAGAGCTGCAAAGCCACTGACGCTGCCTGAAACATGCTCTGCCAGTCCATTGGCCACTTCATTGGCGGATTTCAGCATAAGACCGTAAAGGCTCTGTTCCACTGTAAGGCGGTCACCTTCCACCAGTCCTAAGGTAACGGCTCCTGATTCCATATTGGTTGTGGCTGTCTTTGAATATACGACCGTATCCGATAAATTCGTCCGCTCAGCTACGAGGAGTGCTGTCATTAACTTCGTTATGCTGGCGGGGTAATATCTGGTCTCAGCATTCTTTCCATATAGAATCGTACCAGTCTGGGCATCTAGTAAGACTGCGCCCTCTGAGGCGATCTGAGGCTGAGCTACATTGGAAGCATTTGCGGTATTTGCTGCGTTGCCTGTGCTTACAGAGCTTCCTGAATTTGCTGTATTGCCTGTGCTTTGTGAAGCGGCTGGCTCTGTTGTTTGTGTGCTGCTTCCTGGTAGTCCTGCCCCTGGTCCGGTTGAGTTTTCCGTATTCTGGCCGGTAGAACCCGGAAAGGGCTGGACCACAGGAACATCACCATAGGTGGGCATTGATGCGAGTATACTGAAAACGATTGCCAGACTGCATCGTCTGAGTGATTTTTTTGTCATTTCCTCTTCTCCTGTAAATATGTACCTGCTCGTCTATTTTCTTCCAACAGTATATCACATAATCCAAATTTTTCCGCTTAAATTTTTCTTACAAACTTATGGCAAAAAGCGCATCACCCGGATGGATAATGCGCTTTTACTAAAAGTTCTGTTCCCTATATTCTTTTTCCAGCTCTTCCAGCCGGTCCATGGCAACATTTAAAATTTCCGCATGATCGAACGCCAGTTTCTCCTGTTCCAGCATATCAATCGCTGGTAAAAGTTCGATCTCCGTCTCCTTCTTCCACATCAGTCCCTGACGGTGATAGGTCTCGGTGATACGGTATGTCATATAAATATGATCTTCGTCGTTTTCAACTGTGAGTGAATAGGTCGATCCGTTTTCCAAATCGGAAAGCTTCTTTTTCCTTACCTTGAACCAGCCAGCTTTTTCTGCATCATCAGATGCCATAGGATTTAACTGATCTTTTGGTACGGCAGCCAGGTACGATACGGATATCACTCTGGTCCTGGGGTCCCTCTTTACAGCGCCCCAGGTATAGAGCTGCTCTAAGCTTATCCCTTCTACCCCTGTCTCTTCATAAAGCTCTCTGGCAGCCGCTTCTTCCAGCGACTCATCAAGACCTGCAAAACCTCCTGGTATTGCCCAATGTCCGATGTAAGGATGATTTTTCCGCCGGATTAAAAGGATTTCCGCTTCCGCATCTTCCTCTTCTAAATCCATCGCAAAAATCAGCACATCAACCGTCACGGATGGACGTTCATAATCCCCCGGACGATACTGCAAAAGAAACTCCTTTTCCGTCAATCCCTCTTCATTCTTTCGTTCCATTCTGTCCTTCTTCCTACCAGAATCTTAGAATACCGTTTGCAAAGTCCAATGATGACTACACTCTGCCACAGCTAGAATACTGGATTTCCTATGGTTATCAAACAGGCCTGCCCAGGGGCACTGCCTGAAGTCTTTCACCGTTATGTTCTCCTGATTTCCATCCTCTGCTAATTAAAGTCTGCTTATATACTATACACAAAGATTGACGCTGTATCAACTATTTTATAAAAAGATTATATTTACAACTGGTAAATTTTAACGGTAAAATAAAACTTCATGGAATAAAATATTAACATTTCTGAAATACTATTGTACTGTGAAAACGAGTATGATATAATCCACCAAAGTTGATCAATAAAATCCTGACCACAAGAACGGAGAATGGTGACTTATAATGAAAAGTCTATTAAAGAAATACAGCCACGCCTGGTTGCTGGGCTACGCTTTTATTTATCTTCCATGGTTTATGTACCTGGAAAAAACGGTAACAAGCAACTACCATATCATGTATATTGCACTTGATGATCTGATTCCATTTAATGAATATTTCATCATACCTTATCTTTTATGGTTTTTTTATGTGGCTGGTGCCATAGGATTCTTTTTCCTTACCGACGTAAAAAGCTATTACAAGCTTTGTACCATGCTTTTTACGGGAATGACTATCAGCCTTATGATCTGCACTGTATTTCCTAATGGAACGGATTTCAGGCCTGTCATAGACCCTACAAAAAATATTTTTGCTAAGACGGTTTCTTATCTTTATGCCGCAGATACTTGTACCAACGTATTCCCAAGCATCCATGTGTACAATTCCATTTGTGTGCATCTGGCTGTTATAAGAAGCGAAGGATTGAGGAAACATCATTTGGTCAAGACTGCTTCCTTTGTACTGATGGTTTCCATCTGTCTTGCCACTGTATTTTTAAAACAGCATTCCGCATTTGATGGCTTTGGTGCCATGTCTATGGCTTATGTTATGTATTACTTCGTTTACGCAGGAAATTATGAGCCCAGTAGAAAAAAGGTTTCCGAAAAGGCAATTGGGTAACAAACAGGGTATCGCAAAATCACATTTCATTGAGTGATTAGGCGGTACCCTTTATTTCTGCAGGATAACAAAAAGAGTAAACCACTCCCCACTGGATAAACACAGGACTATGAGTCTGTATTTATATTCAGGTTGTGATTTACTCCGGTTATTAATTAAACCCAAAGAACTTCTGAGTCATTTTATAAATTGCAATTGGAAATTTCATGCCACTTTTTCCGGGAAGATTGAGTCCCTGGCCCATGAATCCCCATCGAAGGCGGAGAAACAGTTTTAAATTCAGCTTTCTTAAATGCTGCCACAGCTCTCTTTTCTTTTCTAAGTTTTCCTCAGTTCCTGATTTGATTGCCAGAATGGAGGAAATCGTCATCATGATTTCCAGATACCGAACCATATAGCGGCGAAGCTTTCGCTGCTTGATTTTCATGATATCATAGTAACCAAGCATCAGCTTTGTCACTCGAATCTGCTGGTCAATCCGCCCGATCATCACCTGTTCGTTTACAGACTGATCTTCTCTTCCGATAAAATACCGGTAAAAATTTACGTCAAGGTAATACATGGTCTTAACGTGAGGTAAGGGCTGATATACAAAAATATTGTCTACATAGAAGGTATGCTTTGGAAGCTCCAGTCCGCATTGTTTTAAAAGGTCTGTCCGGTAAATCACCGAATGCATCAGAATGTACTGGCCAAGGATAAATACTTTAACATCATCCCAGTCAAATAATTCATTCTTTGGAAGAGCTGATCTGTAGTTCATCACCTTTTTCCGTTTTACCCCTTCTTTTTCATAAACAAAATTGCTGATCAGCATATCCAGGGTCTTTTCACCGTATACAAAGTCTCTTAAGGTATTTAATATTTCCATATAAGCGGAATAATCTACCCAGTCATCGCTGTCTACTACTTTAAAATAAATACCGGTGGCATTTCTAAGTCCGGCATTGACGGCCTCTCCATGGCCTCCGTTCTCCTGATGAATCGCTTTGCAGATGGTTGGATATCTGCTTTCATATTCATCAGCAATGGCTCCTGTATTATCTTTCGTTGAGCCATCATCTACGATAAGAATCTCAACTTCTTCTCCGCCGGGCAACAGTGATTCAATGCAGTGCCTCATGTAAGATTCAGAATTATAGCAAGGAATTGCTACAGATAAGAGTTTCACACCAAATCCTCCTTTAATTGATTTTTTCTATAAATCTGCATTGCACTAAATATCGATACGAGGAAAGACAAAATGGCTGTAACTGCCATCGCTGTCCCATTCTCCCTTCCTGCCAGCAATGTCCCTAAAGCTGTATTTGTAATAAGCAGGGACAGTAAATTGGCTGATATATGAAGAAGGATAGGTGCCAGCAAAGTATACGACACCTCATAAAGCCAGGCAAGTGCGATTCCAATGATAAAAGCGTACACTCCCTGAGGGAGATTTCCATGATAAATCCCAAATAATGCCGCGGATATCAGGGCAGACGGCATAAAGGAGAGTCTGTCCCTTAAGGCGGCAAAGCAAAGACCTCTGAAAATAAATTCTTCGGCAATGGGTATTAAAATTCCGGCAGCTCCAATCTGCATTAGAACCGGCGGTGTATAAATTGCTTTCTTCGCCTCTTCATAGGCTGGGGATAAGTTAGCCAGCCTTGTAATCGCCACGATTTCATTGCCAAACACGCATAAAGCTGCTCCAAACAGCAGAATATACCATAGAGAGCCATAAAGCTTGCTGTTCATGGCAGGTTTACTGCGCTCCCTTTGATCTCTCCGGTATAAGAGATAGAGAAAAGGCGTACACAGGATAGAGGACAAAGCAGCTGAAGTTAATGCACTTAACTTAAAATTCAGAAACAATAAGCTGGAAACTCCGGTATAAAAAAACATTGGAACTATGAGATGGAGTATCAATGGTATCATGAATAGGAGTCCTTTCGCTTTTTAGTTTCTTTCTAAACATTATACCACCTGATCTTAAGATATCCATAATTATTTTTATAATTCTTTCGAAAAATTACCATACCTTTTTCTTCATATTCTTCCATTCCTTAAAACCTGTTGCTTTTTTTACCGCCGGATAATATAATATCTTTATCTTTTTTAATAAAATTACGATGGAACTGAGAGGAAACTGATATGGCAAAAAAACGTATTGTTATGGCGTTGGGACATAATGCTTTGGGAACAAATCTGCCTGAGCAAAAAGAAGCGGTTGGCAAAACTGCCAAGGTAATCGCTGATTTTATTGAAGCCGGCTGGCAGGTAGCAATCACTCACAGCAACGCGCCCCAGGTTGGCATGATCCACACCGCCATGAATGAGTTTGGCAAGCTGCATGATGGTTATACTTCCGCCCCCATGTCCGTATGTTCTGCCATGAGTCAGGGCTACATTGGTTATGACCTTCAGAACGGAATACGCGCGGAGCTGTTAAAAAGAGGAATTTACAAGTCAGTGGCAACGATTTTGACTCAGATGATGGTAAATCCTTATGATGAAGCATTTTACACCCCTATGAAGCCCATTGGCCGTTTTATGTCGGCAGAGGATGCAAAATCAGAGGAAGAAAAGGGAAATTATGTAGAGGAAGTTCCTGGCAAAGGCTTTCGAAGAGTCGTGGCTTCTCCAAAGCCTGTTTCCATTGTTGAGATCGATATCATTAAAGCCATTATGGATGCCGATCAGATCGTGATCGCATGCGGTGGTGGCGGTATCCCGGTCATGGAGCAGGGCTATGTATTAAAGGGAGCCAGCGCTGTCATTGAAAAGGACCGTGCAGCCGGGCTTCTTGCAAAGGAAATTGATGCCGATGTGCTTATGATCCTTACAAGCGTGGATCATGTGGATTTAAATTTTGGAAAAGAAAATGAAACTCCAATCAGTCAGATGAATTTAAAAGAGGCTTCTGATTACATTCAGGACGGTCAGTTTGAATCCTCTTCTATGCTTCCAAAGATTGAAGCTTCTGTTGATTTCATTGAACACGGAAGAAATAGAAAAGCGATTATTACTTCTTTAGAAATGGCTAAGGCAAGCCTTGAAGATAAGGGCGGCACCATTATTGCAGAATAATACTTATAAGATAGAATTAAAAATTTTGGCAGGGGTATGATACCATATCTCCTGCCTTTTTCTTATCCTCCCATTTCTACGGATATAATCACATTTTACGTTTTTTCTTTCACATTATTATCAAAAACGGTATACCCTCTATAGGTTCTTTGGTTTCTCCATGAAATTATGTCGAATAGGAATGCATCTGACTTCATATATTGAAACAAATATACTGACGGAGTTTATCGATATGAAGTTTCTAAAAAATCTAAAGATAACGGAAAAGATCCGGTCGATTCCTGTTTCTCCGGAAACGGGCATATGGTCTCTTAAGATTTTTCTCCTGTTTCTCTGTGCTTTTATGGCTGGCCGCATGGGCGCTATGTTTACCTCACATCAAAAAGCGGTTACAGCGGCCTCTGACGGAAACTGGGGTCTTAGCTTCCAACAGGAAGGCCAACCTCCCGTAGCCAATGCCACCATGGATTATTTAAAACAATTTGATTCCTATTACGCTCAGAAAACACCGGATAAAGTCTTATACCTTACCTTTGATGCCGGTTACGAAAACGGCAACACTCCTGCCATACTGGATGCGTTAAAGAAACACAATGCCCCAGCGACCTTTTTTGTGGTGGGAAACTACATAGAAACCGCACCTGATCTTGTAAAGCGTATGTTAGCAGAAGGCCACACGGTAGGAAACCACACCTACCATCATCCGGATATGTCTAAGATGTCTTCTAAGGATTCCTTTGAAAAAGAGCTAAAGGATTTAGAGACCTTATACGAAAAAACCACAGGACAGCCCATGAAGAAATATTACCGTCCGCCTCAGGGAAAATACAGCGAAGCCAATTTACAGATGGCAAAGGATATGGGATATAAGACCTTTTTCTGGAGTCTTGCCTATGTTGACTGGTATCAGGATAAACAGCCCTCAAAGGAGGAAGCCTTTAAAAAGCTTCTTGGCAGAATTCATCCCGGTGCCATCATCCTTCTTCACAGCACTTCCACTACCAACGCTCAGGTTCTTGACGAACTGCTGACCAAATATGAAGAAATGGGTTATAAGTTTAAATCTCTGGATCAGCTGGTGTCTGAGCAGTAATCATATCAAATGGATGCAAAACGGCCGCTTCTCTTAGGAATCGGCCGCTTTCTATGTACAGGAATCATATGGCATAGTCTCTTGTTATTTCGTTTTCCCTCATGATATGAGACAGTATGATTTTTTCATAATAGCTCCTGTCATTTCCTGTCACTCTTGGGCGTGGAAGTTCAATGTTTATATCCAGCCGGATATCATTATCTTCTATAATAATGACCCGGTCTGCCAGCTTCACTGCTTCACTTACGTCATGGGTTACGATAATTGCCGTAAATCCAAGCTCCTTCCACAAAGCTTCAATCAGGTCCTGCATCTCCAGTCTTGTTAAAGCGTCAAGAGCTCCTAATGGCTCGTCAAACAAAAGCACCTTGGGATGCCCGGCAAGGGCCCTGGCAAGGGATACCCTTTGTCTCTGACCTCCGCTTAGTACGTGAGGCCACTGCGTCTCCTTTTCTGACAGACCGACACGTTCCAGAGCCAGCTTTGCCAGATTTTCGTCATGCTTTGATGCCCCCAGGGTTACATTGTCAATGACTTTTTTCCAGGGAAGGAGTCTGGGTTCCTGAAAGACAAAGCGGATATTGCTGTCGACTCCTGTCTTTTTTACTCCGTTAATTTTTATTTCCCCTTCTGTTGGAGTTTCCAGTCCCTCCATCAGTCTTAAAAGAGTGCTTTTCCCACAGCCGCTTTTCCCTACGATTGCAATAAACTCACCTGGTTTTATGGTCAGATTGATGTCTTTTAGTATGGTGTTAACTCCGAATCTTTTCGTAAGGCTTTCAATCTTTATCTCATAACCCTCTTGTTTCGTTTCCATAGAATATCACTCCCTCCATCGAATTAATGTCCTTTCCAACCAGGTGGCTGCAAAATCTGACAGCTTTCCAAGAATTGCATAGAGTATAATTGCAAGTACGATTTTATCCATCTGCAAAAGTTCTCTGGCGGACATTGCCATATAGCCGATTCCTGCGTCTGTGGCTATCTGTTCGGAGGCAATTAAAAGCAGCCACATGGTTCCAAGAGAGAGCCTGAGTCCTACCAAAATGGAGGGAAGGGCACCTGGCAGGATAATTTCTGTAAAGATGCGGATTCTGCCCAGTCCATACACTGCCCCCATTTCCATTAGGCCTTTATCTATGCTTTTAATCCCATGGTAAGTATTGATATAAATGGGGAAAAACACGCCGAATGCAACCATGTACACCTTGACCCTTTCTCCGATTCCAAACCAGATAATCATCAAAGAGATTGCCGCCAGAACCGGTATGGTCCGAAGCATCTGTATGGACGTATTTAAGGTCAGATCCAGCAGCTTATTTAAGCCTGTCAGAAATGCCAAGGTCAGACCAATGAGGCCTCCAAGCAAAAGCCCTTTTGCCGCCCTTTCTGTGCTGACTGATAGATATTCTAACAGCTGGCCGCTTTTTATCATATCCCCTACACGGATGATAACTTTATCAGGGGAAGGCATTAAGGTATTATTCATACCTGGGCGAGTAGATAAATACCACAGGAGCAGAGCGAGTGCCGGTATGATCCATGGGATCCCTAACTTTAATATACTTCCTCTTTGTTTTACCACCATATCTGCATTCCGCCTTATTTTAGATTATTCAGAGCTTTTTCGTATATTGGATAAAAAGACTTATCATAAAAGGATGAAACATCTGCTTTTTTATCCAATACCTTTAGCTCATAAAAGGAATCCGCAACACTCTGTTCTGAAGAAACGACGTTATCATCAATCCCTATAAAATGATATAAATATCCTCTGTCCTTATAGGTCCTTTTTAGTAAGTCAAGTGATTCTTCATAGGTGCTTCCCGTAGGCTCTGCCTGTATTTTTGCCCATTCCTCCAAGTGAGTTTCTGCCCATTCATAGCCTTTTTGAACTCTGGCAAAATAATCGGCGATTGCTTCTGTTTTTTTCTCGTCTTTGAAAGCAGTATTGGATATTTCAAAAGGAAAATTACCGGAAAGGATATTGACCGCATCCCCTATTGTGACAGCTCCATTGGCTTTTGAAGCATTGATAGAATTTCCATAGCTGGCAAAGGCATCAATCTGACCTCCAATGAGTGCAGTCACTCCATCCGCTGTGGTTATTTCCACAGGATCGATATCACTCCAGGACAAACCTTCCTTTTTCAGCATTTCGTTTAAAAAGTAATGGGCCGTCGTATTTTTTATGTACCCTACTTTTTTCCCTTTTAGATCTGCAATTGAATTGATTCCTGATGTTTTTAACGCCACGACCTCCTGATTCTGAGGGCTGCTGCTGTTGATTAAAATGATCTTAAAATTGCCTCCTCCCTGTGCCTGGGAAGCAGCAATTGGAGGAATCTCACTGGTGCCGGTAAAATCAATCTGGTCCGACGCCAATGCCTCCAGACAGAGATTTCCGCCCTGGAATACAAAGTATTCCACATCGTAACCATCAAAATCATCAAGTCCCGCTGCCTTTAAAAGTGCTTCGTGAACCTTCCAGCCTGTAATTCCATAACGCAGATGAATCTTTTCCCCGGCTGCTGATTGATCCTTTGGCTGGGACTGAGACTGGGACTGAGACTGGGACTGAGACTGGGACTGTGACTGTGTCTGGGCTTCTTGCTTTGCCGGCTCCGTTTGTGCCTTAGGGCCTGATGCTGCTGCACAGCCAGTTAAAAATATTGCCATGGCTGCCGATATGATTGCGATTTTTTTCTTCATTCTCTTACTCCTCCTGATTGCGCGTCTCTATTATGTTTTTTTTAAGTATTTCTAAGACCTTAACATTCTCTTCATAAGTACCCACAGATACCCGTATGAACCCATCAAGGCCAAATTCAGAACCATTTCTTATAATAATGCCATTCTTTAGAAACAGGGCTTCTGCTTCCTCTCCCTTCATTCCTGCCTGAAACAATATAAAATTTCCATTGGAAGGTATGTATTTTAACCCCAGTCCTTCCAACTCGGAATAGTATAAATGGAGGCTTTTCCTGTTATTTTCTAAAACCCTTTGTTTAAAATCCTCATCCTCCAGGCTTACTATGGCAGCCTGCTGAGCAGTATAGCTGACATTTATGGGGTTTCTGATTTTATTGATTCTTTGAATCAGGGAACCACTTCCTATGCCATAGCCAATACGGAAGGAAGCCAGCCCGTATAGCTTTGAAAAGGTGCGGAGAAGTATTACATTCTCATGGGTTTTGATGATATCTATGGTATTGAAATACTCCTTCTCCACAAAATCAATGTAAGCCTCATCAAGAACGATCAAGATAGATTCTGGAACCTTTTCCACAAAGGAAAGTAACGATTCTTTGTCTAAAATGGTACCGGTGGGATTGTTGGGATTGCAGATCCAGATTACCTTTGTTTTATCAGTGATACTTCGTGTAACTGCTTCTAAGTCGATAGCAAATTCCGTTAAAGGTACTAGTACCGGGATTGCGTTCATCTGCAAGGTCACATTTAAGTACCAGCCAAAGGTGGGATATGGAATGATGGATTCTTCTCCCGCCTCCAGATATGCATGAGCGATGAGAGCGATTAGTTCAAAAGAGCCATTTCCAAATACCAGCTGTTCCGGTTCTACTTGATGAAGCTTACTTAGGGTTTCTCTCAGCTCCGTACAGTTGGGATCTGGATAATAAGACAGCTGGCTGTGCCGATCCTTTAAAAGGTCCGCCACCTTTAAGGAACAGCCTAACCGGTTTTCATTTCCCGCTAATTTAATAATTTCAGTCAGACCATATTCCCGTTTCACAGATTCTAAGGATTTAGCCGCCTGGTAAGGGGCGATTTTTTCTACTCCGCTTCTTTCCTTAACCATAGATTTCTTCCCCTTCCCTTCTGACTGATTTTACATAGGCATCGGCTTCAAATGCAGCATTTACGATGGCTTTCTCATCAGAATTACCTTCCAATAGTAAAAGGTCAGGAAAAACTTCATGGATTCTGTCAGAAATGATTTGCAGCTTAGCTTCTGCCTGTTCAGAGATTCCGATTTCTTCCAGGGTGAAAGCAACCTTAAGCTCCTGAAACTTTCTGACAATCCCTTCGATCTGGTCCTGGGGTTTCTTTTCCAGAATTGCCTGCATGATCAGTCCAAAGGCAACCAGCTCTCCATGAAGTGTATTCCGTGTTTCTTTTATGATTCTGGAGGAATGGTAAAAGGGATGGGCAAACCCGGAGAAAGCCTTATCCCCTACATAGCTTCCCACATTGCCTGCAAGAAAAAGTATGGCATCTACGGTTTTTACTGTTTTCTCATCAATGGATTTATCAATGGAAGCATCAATTACTTTTGCTGCGTCCTTCACAAGAAAGTCAAAGGCCAGCTTTGCACTATTAACGGAATTTAAATAAGAAAAGCTGTTTCCCTGATGCACGGCTGTCTCATACCATTTTGCAATCGTATCCACTACACCTGCTCTTAAATACCGGACAGGCGCCTTGGCCAGTATGTTGGTATCTGCCACAATCAGCTTTGGTGACTGCTTATTATGCCTGAAATGGTTGAAATTTCCCTCATCTGTATAAAGTACGGAAAGGGCTGCCCATGCTGCACAGGTGGCAGCAATCGTAGGTACGGATGCCACCGGCAGCGAAGAGAGATCACCGGCTGCTTTTACTGTGTCAATGACTCTTCCTCCTCCGACTGCAATCAGAATCTCTATGTCGTTCTCCCTTGCAAGGGCTGCAATTTCCTCTGCTTTTTGCAAGGTGGGATAGCCTTCAAACTGATACTCCATATAATGGATTCTTTCCACTCCAAGACTTTCGATTACATCATCTTCCGTAACCTTCCTTGCTGTCTTTGACCATATGATTAGTGTACGCTTTCCATATGGTTTCACCAAAGAACCCAATAATTTGATGGCTCCTGGCTCGCTTATGTAAATTTCTGGTGTTTTAATTTGCAGCATCACAGTCTCCTTTCGGTTTTTCTGTCAGATTGTATCCACCTAAATGGAATAATTGGGATCCAGGGAAATGATCCTGGATAAAAACTGTCTGGTCCGCTCCTCCCTGGGATTTGAAAAAATAGCTTCCGGAGTCCCCTCCTCAACCACAACCCCGCCATCCATAAATATGACTTTGTCAGCCACATCCTGGGCAAAGGACATCTCGTGGGTCACTACGATCATGGTTATTCCCTTTTCTGCCACCCGTTTGATGATGTCAAGTGTCTCACCCACAAGCTCAGGATCCAGGGCAGAGGTTGGTTCATCAAAGAGTATCACTTCAGGGTCTAAAACAAATGCCCTGGCAATTCCTACTCTCTGCTGCTGTCCGCCGGATAACTGTGCAGGATAATAATCGTATCGGTCGGATAATCCCACCCAGTTCAGTGCTTCTTCTGCCTGCTCTC
Source organism: [Clostridium] aerotolerans DSM 5434 (assembly GCF_000687555.1). Taxonomy (GTDB): domain Bacteria; phylum Bacillota; class Clostridia; order Lachnospirales; family Lachnospiraceae; genus Lacrimispora; species Lacrimispora aerotolerans. Next base: position 335,674 of record NZ_JHWJ01000003.1, read on the forward strand.
TCGCCTTGGCCTTTGGTACACGTCTTGCTGTCACCAGGCCCTCCATCACATTTTCAATGGCCGTCTTATTGGCAAACAGATTGTAGTTTTGAAACACAAATGCGGTCTTCCTTCTTATATTTAAAATCTCCTTTTTCCCTGCCCTCTTTAAGTCCACCTCCGTATCACCAATGGTAAGTCTTCCGCTGTCTGCATTTTCAAGAAAATTGATACAGCGAAGCAGGGTAGTTTTGCCTGATCCGCTGGGGCCTAGTATAACCACCACCTGACCGTCTTCTACCTTTACCGATACGTCCTTAAGGACCAGATGCTTTCCAAACTCTTTTTTGATATTTTTCACTTCAATCATAAAGATTCCTCCTGAATTTACCGGTATACTTCTTTAACTTCTGGGCCAGACCTTCCACAACTGCCGTAAATGCCCAGTAAATCATTGCGGCAGCGGCATACCCTTCGAAAAATGCATAGGTTCTGGAGCTTGGTATTGTTGCACCCGCCACGATTTCCACAATGCCGATAGCCATAACAACGGAAGAAGCTTTAATCAGTCCTACCACATTGTTAATCAGCATGGGAATGGCCACTGGAATCATCTGGGGGATAATGATTCTTACTATCGTCTGGACCTTTGTAAGCCCCACGGAATCACCAGCCTCATTCTGCCCTTTATCAATGGAGAGAAGGGCTCCCCGGATTGCCTCTGATATGGAACAGACAGACGTCAGGCTTAAAGCAAATATTCCCACCCAGATGTTATTTACATCGGAAACCTCACTTTTAAGATGGAGAAAGGCTGCCAGGTCGTTAAATTTCAGCATAAATATCAGATTATAGATCATAAGAGCCACAACAATAGGAACTCCCTGATAAACAGTGACGAATAATGCCAATAGCGAGCCTATGACTGGTACTTTGTATACACGTACCAGTGCAATCAGAGTTCCCAGACTCAAACCGATCACCAATGGAATGAATACCAGTCTTAAGGTATTTGGCAGATAGATAAGACCATATATCAGACTTTCTTTAAAATGATCCAGGTTAAAATTCATCCGATTTCCTCTTTTCCATAGTTCATTTTATTGTTTAACCGAAAGAACACCAGCCTGACAGAAAGGCTAATAACAATATAGATAATTACCACTAACACATAAGCTTCCAGTACGTGCTTTGTGGCGGTGCCAATGGTCTTTGCTCTTCCCATGATATCAGTGACTCCAATCAGGAATACAAGGGAGGAATTTTGGAACAGACCCACCAGATCTGATCCAAAGGGAGGCAGAGCCGTCTTAACCATCTGAGGCAATACGATCCGGTAAAATGTCTGAAATTCCGTAAGTCCTGCGCTTAAGCCAGCTTCTGTCTGCCCATAGGGAATGGAGGTGATGGCACTGTAAAAAATAGCGGAAAGAAATGCCCCCTGATTGAGAATAAAGGTTACATAAGCAAAATTAACTGCCCCCCACTCCCGGTTTATCTTCGTTCCAAGAACAGGGTCTAAAAGTGCCGGGATCCCATAATACACCAGCATCAGCTGTACCAGCATGGGTGTTCCTCTCATAAAGGATACATAGACTTTGACCAATTGACTTAATCCCGGTATTTTCTTTATCTGAACCAGAACGATGACCATTCCAAGAAGAACTCCAAAAACAGTTGCATAGACCACAATGGAAAAGGTAACTGACAGGTACGGAAGAATCTTAGGAATATTTTCGTAAAACCGATCCCAGGCAAACAGTTTCCCCATATGAATTACTCACTTTCTGTATAATCTCCGCCGATGACATCCACGGATATCTTAGCAAGTGTTCCATTTTCTTTTAACTGCTTTAACGCTCCATCCACTGCCTCCTGTAATTTTGTATTATCCTTTGCAAACACAAAGTAAGTGGAGGATGTCTGAACCGGATCACCGGTTACTTTAATCGACGGGCTTCCCTTTTCATAGCTTTTATTTAATTTATCAACATCCCGGGCAGTCATAATGGTAGCGTCCCATACTCCGTTTAAAAGCCCGGTAATGGTCTCTTCATCTGTGGAATTATTTACATAATCAACTCTGATCGGATTATCCTTATGATCCTTATTATAGTTTTCCAATATGTAAGCGGAATTTGATCCGGAGGAACTCTTTACCTTTTTCCCTTTTAAGTCGTCAAGAGACTTTACATCATCCCGGTTTCCTGCTACGGTCAGATAGGTGACGTAGGTTGTGTATGGTTCCTTTCCAAAGAGATACTTTTCATCCCGTTCCTTGTTCCATTCATATTGATGCGCTCCGATATCAATCTTTCCTGCATCAAGAGAGATGAGCACATTGGCAAAATCAGAGGTCTTATATTCAAACTCATATTGGGGAAGTAATTCATCCACTGCTTTTAATACTTCGTATTCATACCCTGCTAAGTTTCCCTTATCGTCTAAGTAGCAATAAGGCTCGTAAGAGTTTCCCGTACCTACTACTACCTTCTCAGCTCCGCCTCCCGCTGAGGCTTCCTTTTTCCCGCAGCCGGCTAAAGTAACTCCCCCCAGAATCGTTAAAAAACCAGCAAAAACATATTGTCTCATTCTACTTTTCATAATCATTCTCCTAATTTCTATCTTACATTGGCAATGCCTCTCAGCGTCTGATGATGATCCACCCTATGAAAATACATCGTTATTTTATGCAGAGCCTCTTCAATGTCCCCCTCTACCTCAAAGGAGCTGATGGCTTTTTTATCCAGCTGCTTTAAAATGGGAGTTCCGGTCTTTTTACTAAGTACGCACCTGCAGTCGGCAATGGAATCCACTCTGGGATTGGCAGGACCGCTGCCATGACAGCCGCCTCCTTTGCATTCTCCCTTATCCGGGCAGGCAGAGACCGATCCTTCTAGAGCCGTTTCGAAAACCGTTCTTCGTTCCAGGAAACCAAACGCTCCATCATCGGATACTTCATAAATCAGGAATTCCGCTGCCGAGCCAAAGTTTAAATCAATGTTAGCCTGATCCGATGATGCGATTGCTATTTTATAGGACATGGCGTTCCCTCCTTTCACACTCACCGGTTAATTGAATCTGGTCTTTGCCACGGAATAGATGTCTTCAATCAGCTTCAGACCTCCGTCATAGCCCACATAGAAGCTATTCATAATAAGCCTTTCATTCACCGGCCATGAGACATTTAAAAAATGACCGTTGGTCTGTTTTGCCACCTCTTTTTCCCAATAGCCTCCAAGGATCAGGGGATAACCGTGGTAATCGTGGGATTTGATCTCATTGTGGATCTTAAATCCGTCAGTTTCAAAGCTGACACTAGCCTCTATTCCATAATTTAAATCTTTAAAATAGGAGCTTATTGCCTCCCTGTATTCTCTTGGAGTGTCATCCACTACAAATTGTTTTGCAGGGAACAGCCCTAAATCGTTGACCAGGAATTTGGTGATTCCCAGTGCATAATGTGCATCTGAGACAACGGTAAATTGTTTTGACATTACCCTGGTCTCCAGGAACAGATCGGCATAGCGCTCTATATAATAGTAGTAATAGGCTTCCTGCTCCTCAATGATGGCTTCCACCTTTTCCTTTGGCACACCCGCATACTCTCCTACTGTCCGAAGAAATTTGCTGGTTTCAAATGCGCCGATGGGAAGGGTTGGGTAATGAAGGAAGGGAATCTTTAATTTCTGCTCCATTTTTTTCATATTACCAAGACCTACCCATGGCGAAATGAGAAGATTAAATTCTGCCGCCGGGATCTTTTTTACACTGCTTAACCCTCTGTTGTAGCCAAAGATGATATTAGGAACCAATCCAAGTCTTTTTATGAGATCCTCCAGTGCCCGGAAATTCCCATGCCAGAATTCATTTTGATAAGGTACATCTGCCCATATATTTACAAGTCCCTTTACCCTTATATCAGAAGGCTCCAAAAGCTGATCAATAATGGAATCGATGACCTGCTCATGACCTTTGTAGTTATTCCCCTTAAATCCAGCGGTTGACGCATAGATTACCGGCTTTCTGGCATCCCGAAATCCCTCCACCACTTCCTCTGTGTTATCTCCTACAATTTCAGGGATACAGCCGGTCAGCACTACATACAGATCTGCATCAATGACCTCCAGAGAATGCCGGATGGTAGATTCCAGCTTTTTTACTCCACCAAACACCACGTCCTTTTCATTGATGCTGGTACAGGGGTAAATATTGGGAGAAAAATAGCCGGAGCTTCCAGAGGAGCTTGAAAGCTTCTGGGCACACCCTGGGCCGGAATGGAGAACAGGAATGGCACGGTCTATTGCCTGAACCGTCTGCATGGCGCTCATCGCACACTTGTAACGCTGCTTATCTAATATTTTTGCCATCAGCCAATCGCCTCCTCTAAGAAATTCCCCACCTCCTGCTGATACCACCAGTCGGTATAAGGAAGTTTTACTCTCTTTGCCAAATTTTGTTCAAAGCTTCTGTTTCTTATGGTATCAAGGACCGTATGAGCAAATTCCAGGGTGTGCTTGTAGCCAAATATCATATATTCATCCGCTACAAAGATCGCCGGAGTCCCCTGCTTAATGGCCCATACCGTAGAACCTGGATGTCTGGATAGATAAAGGTCGGGACGGTACTTATTTAAGATGTTCATCACCTCAAAATTCTGCTGGTCCGCCACACTGGTCTCAAAGTTAATATCATTGTCAAGAAGATAGCTCATGGCGGGAGGAACTTCACCATTTTCATATTTCTTGTCATAATGCCAGGCCAATGCCCAGACCACTTCGATTCCCAGTTCATTTAAGACTCTTGTCACTTCAAAGGTATAACCAGGGCCCATGCCAAGAACTGCTTTCAGACCTTTTAATTCCTTTTTCACTTCTTCGATCTGAGGAATATAGATGCTTCGTTGTTCTTCTATGTAGGCTTCTACCTCTGATGATTTTCCTGCAACCCTTCCGATTTCTCTGAGCCATGTCTCAAATCCAACAATTCCCAAAGGATTTATGGTTCGGATATAAGGAACTCCATAAGCTTCCTCCAGACCATTTCCAAGATAATTTCCCAGGGTACCGCAAATACAGGTAGTTGCTACGGATTCGGATAAGTGCTCAAGTTCTTCTATGGTGGCATTGGCATATAAAAATATGGGGTCCAGATCAAAGTTTTTGAAAATTTCTATGATTTCATTTCTGGCACTTTCATAAAAGTTTTTAAAATTGATGGTGTTCCTTTTTTTCTCTGGCGGCTTTACGATTCCGCTAAGCACGGCATGGTCTGAAATATCAAAGCCTGTGGCCCAGATTCTTGATTTAAAGCCTTCGCAGTGAACCGGAATCACGGGTACAGAAATCTGATCCTTTAATTCCTCCACAACACTGTCAATATCCTCACCGATAATTCCGGTCGCGCAGGAGCTGCTGACAAAGATAGCCTTTGGCTGATATCGTCTGTTCACCTCCAAAATAATATCCGAGAGTGCTTCTGTAGAGCCAAAAATGGTATCGTTCTCATCCATATCTGTCCCGATATAAACAGATTTATTGATGACCCCTCGTTTGGCTGCTACCTGGTTGGTCACGATATACTGAGAGCTTGCTGTTGCAGAACAGCCGGACGGTCCATGGTGAATGATGGCGATATCCCGGATTCCTCCCAGCTGGCCCAGTGCACAACCGGATAAGCAGGTACTGGACTGAGAAAAACACCGTCCGCATCCCTTTAAGCTGCCGCATTTGCTCTGACTGGCAAGGTCGTGTAAATCTCCTACATATCCAGTAATGGAGCCTAACCGGTTCTCTCTGGTCGCCAGATTCGAATTTGATAAATTGATTGCCATAATCTTCCTCCCTTTAGATTTTATAATCATCCCCGATATTCATCAGTCCGAACTCCAGAAGTATTTCCTCCAGCCGATCCTGTTCCATAGGGGTTGGAATGGAATAATCCTTATTGTCAATCACGGCCTGTGCAAGGCTTCTATATTCGTTAGCCTGACTGGAATCTGGTCTATATTCAATGACAGTTTTGCGGTTGATCTCCGCATGCTGAACAATATTGTCTCTGGGAACGAAGTAAAGAAGCTTTGTTCCAAGTTCTTTGGAAAAGGCCCGTAGGAGATCCAGCTCCCGGTCCACATTCCTGCTGTTGCAGATAATTCCGCCCAGCCTTACTCCTCCTGACTTCGCGTATCTTTTAATTCCTTTTGCTATGTTATTCGCTGCATATAGTGCCATCATCTCACCACTGGCTACGATATAGATTTCCTTTGCCTTCCCTTCCCGGATCGGCATCGCAAAGCCGCCGCAGACCACATCTCCAAGTACATCATAAAATACGTAATCCAGGTCCTCAGTATAAGCCCCCAGATTCTCTAAAAGTCCGATGGAGGTAATGATACCTCTTCCCGCACAGCCTACCCCTGGTTCCGGTCCCCCTGATTCCACACATCTGGTTCCTCCAAACCCTTCCTTTAAGATTCGTTCAAGCTTTACACCATCCCCTTCTTCCCTTAAGGTATCAAGAACCGTCTTCTGCGCCAATCCGCCTAAAAGCAGTCTTGTAGAATCTGCCTTTGGATCGCAGCCTACGACCATAACCTTTTTTCCAAGCTCCGATAATCCTGCAGTCAGATTCTGAGTGGTGGTGGATTTTCCGATGCCTCCTTTCCCATAAATAGCAATTTGTCTGATTTCTCCCATGGTTATAATACTCCTTCCTATCTTCTATAAATTGTCATACAAATCTTCGATTAATGTGAGACTTCCCCGGTAGCCTGCGTAGGCTCTGTTAAAAATCAGGCGGTCTTTGATTGGAAATGCAGCTACGATAAATTGCACTTCCTTTAAAGAGGTGATTTCCTCCTCATTGCTGCTTCCTATGACAAGGGTGATATCCTCCTCTTCCATAAGGACTTTATTGATCTCATACTGATCCGCAGTAAATACCACTTTAGGGGGCCTGGCATATTCCAGACTGGTGAGTTCAGCAATAATCCTCTCCTTATCCTCCTGTCTGAAAATCGGTTCCGTAATCACAACGAGAACCGGAGTAAAACTGTAATCGTTTGCCAGATATCTGGTGATTCCAACTGCAGTACTTGCATCTGCTGCCACTGCAAACCGTTTCCAGCTTAAGGTACCAATGGCCTGAGCCAGATAATGGTACACGTAATCGTCTTCTTCCTCTATGACCTCATTCAAAAGCCGGTCATCAATGTTTAATGCCTCACCCACCATGAATAAAAACCTCTTGGTATCACTGGCACCAATGGGAATTCCGGGATAACGAATGGAGGGAACTCCAAATTTTTCAGTAAACTTTCCTGCCGGACCCTTGAATATCCATGGATGGAGGATGATATTCAGTGCCGCTTCTGGAGCCGTTTTGATGGTCTCAATGGTCTGATGCTCCGTAAAAAATGTATTTACCTTAAGTCCCAGCTTTTTTAAGAGCCTTGAAATCTCTTCTAAATTACCGCTCCAGAAAGGGTCATGGTAAGGTATGATACCAAATAAATTGACCAGATTTTCCACCTTTTCTTTCGGCTCTTCCATGACCTGATCAATCATGGTGTTCCAGATGACCTCGTACCCTAAATTGCTGTCTCCGGCAAAACCAGGTGTATCAATGGGGTAGACTTTATGGCCTTTCTCCTTAAATTTATCCGTAATACTTACGATATCATCGCCGATAATGCCTGCCGTACAACCTGTAAGGACGAAAAATGCATCTGCATCCATGATATCAATGGCTCCCTGTATGGTGGTTTCCAGCTTTTTCGTTCCTCCAAACACCACTTCCCGTTCCAGCATATTGGTGGAAGGTATGGAAACGCTGCTGACAAAACAGGAATTCTTATTTCCTGACTGTCCCTGGTCAGATGCCGTTGACTGCATACAGCATCCAGGGCCTGCATGATAGATGGGGCATACCCGGTCAATGGCACCCAGCACAGAATTGATTCCGGCAAGCACACAGCCGCCCCTTGGATTTTCAACTACTTCAGACATTTCATTCACCTCCAATGATGTACTTAAATGCATCTTCCTGATACCAGCTATCCTTGTAAGGAAGCTTGATATGCTGAGACAGCTTAATGTTAAATCCCGGATTCTCCAGCTGATCCGCTATTTTATTCCCCAGGAACAAAAGCCCGTCATAGCCCATGGTAGGCCGTTTCATATCGAGAACATGAGTGGTTGGAATCCCAAGCTTAGCTGCCCACTCCGGCACTCCAATGAATACATCAGGTCTTAGCTTTTTCACCAGATTCACCTGTTCAAAGGGCTGCATATTTGCGATATCAATCACAAAGTCAGGGTGGATGGTATTTAAATATTCAATATCTGTCTGGGCGTCCTCATCGTAGGTAGGTGTTTCAAGTCCCACAAGCTCCATTCCAAAGTCATCGATGAGCGCTGCTGCCGCAAAGGAACGGCCGGTTCCTCCACAGATGAATACCCGTTTACCTTTCAGCCTGTTTTTAATGGATTCCACCAGCGGAAGTATCCGCTCATGCTCCCTTGCAATAATCTCCTCGGCTTCTTTTTCCTTTCCCACCACACCTGCAATTCCGCGAAACCAGATATCTGTATTGCGCACCCCAATGGGCATAACGGTATGGGAATAAGGAATGTCGTAATCTTCATATAAGGTCTTCATAAATTCATCGGCGAACACCTTACATATGGAAGTGGAAGCCTGAGCAGCCGGAATCTCCTTCATCTTTTCTAAGGAGCTGTAAAATGGAATATAATTCACCTTTAATCCAAGAAGGGATAACATACGTTCCATCTCCACCTGATCCGCATAGCTTATGGATACCGGTGCAAACAGGTTTACCAACCCCTCCTGCTTTTCTAACTTCTCCTGCTTTAATATGTATTTGTTAATGGAGATAAAGGCGGCATCAAACCCGGAGGCACAGATCTTTGATTTAAATCCCTCACAGTGTATGGGAATGATCAGAGCTTCCGTGTCTTTTTGAATTTCCTTTATGATGGCATCAATGTCGTCTCCTATAATTCCTGATGCACAGGAAGCAAATACAAAGATCAGCTTCGGCTGATACCTTTCTACGGCATCTTCCACTGCCTTTCTTAGCTTTTCCTCTCCACCGAATATTACATTGTTCTGATCCAGGTTTGAAACTATGATTCTTGGATTTTTAATATGCCTTACCCCTCTGTGGGCCTGCCCTACCCGGTATTGGTCCACAGCCATGGACGTACAGCCTACACAGCCCTGAGGAGAATGGGCGATAAAGACAGAATCCTCCAGAGACATTAAAGCTGCCATGCTGTTGATCTGCTGGCATTGAAGCCCCTGGGCAAAGCTTCGGTCTGCTTTCTTTAAGCAGCCCTTTTTATAATCCGATTCGGCATTGACTCCCGTGGTACCCAGGTCATTGTACCTCTTTGGCCTGCTTTCCCTGATTCCTGAATAAGTTTCACTCATAGTATTGATTCCTCTCCTATCTATCTTTCCACGAACAACTTCTGAACCTCCACAAAGGAAAGCAGTCTTTGTATGGACTCTTCTAAAAGTCCTGGCAGTTCATATGCATCAATGTGAAAGCGGTCCAATGCCGCTCTGGCTCCGCTGCCTATTTGACTGACCAAAACATAGTCACAATCCTTTAACCGATCTGCCAGCAAAAATAACTGATCCTCATCATGCTCCTGCCCCTGGCATACAGGTTCTGTTGTTCTGCTTTCTATATATTGGAAGGTCATAGTCTCGCTGTCCGCTTCTACAATATAAAACACACTGGCCTTCCCGAAATGCAGGTTCACTACCTTACCGTCTGATGACGCAATTCCTATTTTATATCTCATAATCTCCCCGCCTTTTTTTATCCATGAGAAAATGTATCACTGCCAGCTACTCTTCTTTGATAAATCATGTCTCCGTAATCTTTACCCCCAAGCATTCCGACTGCATCGGCACGGCAATGCTGGCAGTGGCGAAAAACATCAATGTGTTTTCCTGCTAGTGATCTGGCTTCGTCAATCTCTTTACAGCCAGGTGCTTTTTCACCAGAAAGATCCGACTGAGGTATTAGAGGAATGATATTATAAATACTGGCACCAGCCTCTTTCACGGCTCTGGCAATTTCTTCGATATGGTCTCCATTGATTTCTGGAACCAGAACGGAGTTTACCTTTACCGTAATGCCTGCATCCGCAATCTTTTTGATGCCCTCCAGCTGATTTTTAATTAAAATGGCGGCGCCTTCCGTGCCTATGTAAACTTTGCCGTGATATACGATAAAGCGGTTCAGCCTTGCTTCAATTTCAGGATCCACCGCATTGACTGTTACGGTCACGGATTCTACTCCCAGCTCAATGATTTCCTCCGCCCGTTCACTTAAAAGCAGCCCGTTGGTACTCATACACTTAATCAGCTGAGGATAATGCTCCTTGATTAGACGAAATGTATCAAGGGCATAATCCGTTGCCAGGGTATCCCCTGGACCTGCGATACCGGCAACTGTAATTTCCGGACACAGCTTTAAGGCTTTCTCTAACACCTCCAGTGCCTCTTCGGGAGAAAGCACTTTGGAGGTTACTCCGGGCCGCTCCTCATGGTCATTGATTTTCCGGTCACAGAATTTACAGGATATATTGCAGCCAGGGCTTACGGGAAGATGAATCCTGCCTGTGTTATTTCTGTTGCCCCCAAAACAGGGGTGAGAATTTTGAAGTTTAGAGTATGTGTTTGCCATAATATTCTCGCTTTCTTAAATTTAGATAACAAAAAAGACAACCTTTGCCTGATACGCACTTATGCTATATCAGAACCTCCGGTTGTCCAGTCAGTCCTTTAATCTGATTTTTTCAATTTTATCAATTTGCACGATTTTTCCATCCTGAATGGTAATAGTGATTGAACCATATTTAACATCTTCTGCCATCTCTCGAATCAGTCTGATGTATTCCGCTTCAGGTTGGGAAGCATTGGAATAGGATATTTGAATCACCTTCTCTCCTGTTAAGATTTAATCTTTCATTATCAGGTGGTTTCCTTTCATAATGCATGTGGATCTGTTTTTCTATGGCCTGAATCTCTCTCTGTATTATTGATAGAATATGATCAATCAATTTTATGTAATAAAAAACAGGTACCATATTAGTACCTGGCTGCTCCTAACAATTGGGATTCAGGCGGACTAATACAGATGAAAACAGACCGTAGTCATACACATGCACACAGCCTTACAATAACAGCAACCATTATCTTTGTTGACAGATGAAATTTGCTTTGTAAAATAGACTGTGTTTTTCATAGGTAAGGCGTCCTTTCTTAATTCCTATTATCTTTATATGTTAATATGTATGTAATTATAGTATCATATATTTCTGTTGTCAATATTTTTTTTCAATTATTTATGTTATTAAGTCTTGTCCTTTATTTGCAGTATTCAAAGGTGTATTGTCACAAAATAATAACCGCTGGAATCATATGGAGTGATCCAGCGGTTAATTTTATAAATAATATTTCATTTTTTACAGTCCTGATGCACGCAAAAGCGCATCATCAATACTGCAGACAAAATTCTCTCTTCCTATTAAATCTGCAAAACCAGCCTTCTCCATAATGGACATTGGCTGCTGGTTTACGTGGGAAAGAACCAGAACTACATTTTTCTTTTTTAAATTCTCGTAAAGCTTATGAAGACTTTTTAATGCCGTAGAGTCCATGGCCGGAACACTTCGCATTCTTAAGATCAGCACTCGCTTTCCGTCTTCTAACACTACCTTTGATATCTTATCAGCCGCTCCAAAGAACATGGGGCCATTGATTTCAAACACGGATACGTGTCTTGGTACAGGCTTTAAATCCGCCTGATCACCACCTGCGATCTCCTTTTCATCCTCCAGATACCGCCAGCCGCTTACCTCTGCCACATCTGCCATCCGTTTCATGAACAGCAGGGAGGCAATTACCAGCCCTACACCAATGGCAGTTACAAGATCAAATGCCACAGTCAGAATAAAGGTAACTAAGAGTACTGACCAGTCACTTTTAGGAGCTGTCTTAAGAATAGAAAGAAACTCTCTCCATTCACTCATATTATAAGCCACCATAAAAAGTATGGCTGCAATGGCAGGCATGGGAATAAGAGCGGCAAAAGGCATAAGGAAAACGAGAACCAGTAAAAGAAGTCCTGCATGTACCATACCTGACACCGGAGTCCGGCCTCCATTCTTAATGTTGGCGGCAGTCCGCGCAATGGCTCCGGTCGCCGGAATTCCTCCAAATAATGCGGAACAGGTGTTACCGACTCCCTGGGCAACAAGCTCCATATTGGAATTATGCCTGCCTCCTGTCATTCCATCAGCCACCACACAGGAGAGTAGGGACTCTACGGCTGCTAGAACTGCAATGGTCAGGGCATCAGGCAGAACCTTTCCCATCAATTCAAAGGAAAAAACAGGTGCATGAAATGCCGGAAGGCTTGGTGATATGGTATAAAGGTCTCCGATGGTATTGACCGGAAGCTCAAAGAACTTTACAAAAAATGCGGTCACTACGACTGCAATGAGGGAAGCCGGAACCTTTTTCACAAATTTGGGCCAGACCACAAGAATTCCCAGGGCTAAGACTCCAACAAGAAATGTCATGGGATTAAAGGTGTTAAAGCACAAAACCACCTGCTTTAGCTTTCCCATGGTCTCCACTGGTGCCTCCATAAAGGTCAGTCCAAGAAAATCTTTGATCTGACCAATTAATATGGTGACTGCGATACCAGTGGTAAATCCAGTGGTTATGGTAAAAGGAATAAAGCGGATGAGGCTTCCTAAGCGGAGCACTCCCATAAGAACCAGAATGATACCTGCCATCACGGTAGCCAGTGCAAGGCCATCCATACCGTTCTTTATCACAATGCCTGCAACAATAGAAGCAAATGCTGCTGTAGGACCTGCGATCTGTACCTTACTGCCTCCTAAAAAGGAAATGACAAAACCAGCCACAATCGCTGTATAAAGTCCCTGTTCCGGAGTCACTCCAGAAGCAAGGGCAAGAGCTATGGAAAGAGGAAGTGCAATAATAGCAACAATAATTCCCGATATAAAGTCCTTAACAAACTGCTCTTTTGTGTAATGCTTCATTGATAAAAAAAACTGGGGTACCATATCTTTCATGCTTTCTTATCCTTTGTATATTTTATATTTTAACAAACATTTTAAAATATAGTTCTGTTAAGGGAAGAATGCAAGCTATTTTTGAATGTTTCTCAATTAGTACAAGAATAATGCGGAAAAACGGCTATGTAAGGGACATTGGAAGGGAGATTTCATCGTTGCAATCAAAATATTGGAACCATTCCTCATAGTTAAGCCTTCCTGATTTCAGCTCCTCTGCCATTAAGAGCAGATTGACGGAATTGACTGCCGCTCCGCAGATTCCTGACCTCATGGAAATAAGTTCAATCCGGTCTTTAAAGCCTCCGGTGAAGGAACCTGAGATAAATGCAAACCGGAAATGAGCCACAGACTCGTCAAAGACCTTCCACCACTGGTTTGGATTTAAACGAACAGCCCGCTCCTTATTTTCCTCAATATACCGATAGATCTCATCCGCCTGCTTGATTGGAAGAGAGTATCCTTTTCCATATGCTTTATTATCAATGATCAGCCCATGGGCTCCGTGGTACACACACACATCAGGCTTTCTGGTATCCCCAAGTCTTGCGCCCATGAACCCAAGTTCGGCTGTAAAAAGCTCCGCTGTCTTCATCTCATAATCACGGTCTGAGCTTCCGTCAAAGCCAAGATCCACTAAAATCAAATATCTGTGGTCCACATGAGTCAAATGAGTTCTTAGATAATCTTTAAAAACAGAGACTTCTGATTTAACAGGCGAGGCAAATTCTCCATCTTCCGGAAGCTCTAAGCCCACAATCTCCTCCATGATCCGGTAGGTATCTCCTGATTTTTTCACCTGGAGGCCGATGTTTTCAAAGCTTCTGATATCATCAAGTATGGTTTCTGTTTCTTCTTCAAGCCCTTTGCTCTCTAAATACTCCTTAATCTGTACAGGGGAACGGTAGCTGCCTTCCAAGTATTTTATAATATAGGTCCTTCTGTTTCTTAAGTAGTCCCGGTCAGCCACTTTAGTCGCAAGCATGTCCCACATGACCCGCTTGGGAATCCTGGCAAATCTGGATACTCCTGTTATGTGCTTTATTACCGTTCTTCCTTTTAGTGTAAGCTTATAAGACTGAGGTATCATCGCCGATGAGCTCTTTTTCCCGGTACCTGTGGTCACTTCCTTTGCAACCTTGCTGATCCAGCCCATCTGTATGAGCCAGCTGCAAATGGTGCGGACGTACTTATCACTGGTACCTTCTGTATCCTGTAAAAGCTTTGTCCTCTCCTCTTTTGTTTCTGCTTCCAAAAGTCCTTCTAATATCATGTACTGAGGGATAGAAGTAAAACCAGCTTCCCCGATAAAGCCAAGTCTTGCACCTATTTCAAATTTCGTCAGATGTTCTTCTTCCCCTAATAAGGACATAACTCTGCAAACTGGAGGATAAGATAAAAATGCTGTTTTAAGGACTTCTGCCTCTTCTTCGCTTCCTTCCAAAGCCAATGCATACTGATGACCCAGTTCTGTAATGGAACAAGCATCCTGTGTTCTGCTGTAGGAAAGAAATCCCACACTGACAGCCCATCTTAAAAAGGAATCTGCAGGCCAGTCGCTTTGGTATTCCTTACGCTGCCCTGGAAGCACGGCCTGTATGATGCCGGAACAGGGTGCATTGCTTCTTGTATAACCGACAGGGGTTCCCTTTCCCTTCAGATGGGTATATGGAATACATATTATCTCCTCAGAAAGCTCACGGATAAAATCATCCCTTCCATCCTTTTCGGAGATAAGTCTTGGGATTTTATCCGTACAAAGAAGCCGGTTGATTCTGGATCCCGGCACAAATACGGATACCACATTCTTTAAATTTCCCAGGGTATAAGCCTCCTGTACCCAGCCAAATGTTCTGTCTGCCACTGTTATTTCCTCTTCGTTTTTTCTTAAAGTATAGCATAGCCCAATGTGATGCGCAAAGCGTTTTGGTTTGTTTCAGGGAGTGATTCTGTGATATAATGCAGATTGCCCAAAGAAAACAGCAGGAAAGGAACAAAAGAACATGGGAAAGTTACAGCTTATGATATTGTTTTTTCTTATTACATCCCTTTTTCTCCACGTGAAAAATTTCAAAAAGGACAGAAGCTATATTAAAAGTTTATTTGCCGGAAAAGAAGGAAGTGAAAAAAGAATCCGATATCTTGATTACATACGGTTACTTGCTACGCTCCTTGTGATACTGGTTCATTGTGTGGATTCTTCCACCGCAGAGATGGAAAGGGAAGGAAGCGGCTATTTGGCTATACAGGCGGTCATTTCAATTCTCCTTGTATGCAATACCCTGTTTATCATGAATAGCGGCGCCTTGATTTTAAACAGAACAGAGGGCTCCTTATTGCAATTTTATTACAAGCGTTTTACCCAGGTGGCTATCCCTTTTGTCTGCTACTATTTCATCTACATACTGTTATCTACCCGGTATTTTAACTCCGGATTATTTAGTGGCCTTATAATGGCTTTAAAGGATATGGCTGCTGGCCCCATAGACTGGGCGCCTCACCTTTGGGTCATATATGTGATTTTATCCCTGTATCTCCTGGCACCGTTTTTTTCTATTCTATTAAAGAACTTATCCGACGGCTTGCTTCATGGGCTTGCTGCAATCATTCTTCTCATGGGCTGTGTGTCCCTTTATCTGCCTGTCTTTGGCCTGCCTATTGACTTATCTCTAATGATAAGCCCCTGGCTGGGGGTGTTTTTACTGGGATATTATTTTGCACACCCGGCTTCCTTGCCGAAAAGGCATCAATTCTATGTGCTTTCAGCAGTCTCACTGGCAGGTACGGTTCTGGTGACTTTCATTCGCTCGGACTATGAAGCCATCCTACAGGCAGATGGGGCTCCCATGATGACACTATTAGGCGGCTCCATCTTTCTGCTGCTCCGTTCCCTGGAAAACAAACTTCCGTCTCCAGGGCGGATTATGAAATTCTTAATTCGATACAGCTATTCCATATTGATGGTACACTGGGCAGTGCTCTATGTGGTCCGGGATCATATTGGCATTACGGATAATATTCCTCTTGCCTTTCTCCTGGTCCTCTCTCTGTCTGCTGTTTCTGCCTTTGTTTATGACCAGACCGTTGTCTTTCTCGTTCAAAGACTTTTTAAAAGGACTTAATCCACATCCTCCTCTAAGGCTTGTGTCTGGGCTGCTATCGGCCTAACAGTGATTCCATTGATTTCCACATGCTCACTGATGCCAATTACAATACAGGGACGGCCATCGATCATGCGGTTTTCCACCAAATGAGTCTTGTCGGGAGCAACCTTAATGCTCACATCCGTTGTCTTAATCTCAAAGCTTTTGGTGTTGACCACGTTGGAAGCAATAAAACCAGGATTCTTTTTTTCTTCGTCGGCTTCAAACCTCTGGTCGAATTCCAAAAGCTTTTCTTCGCTGGCTCCATTGGTCTCCAAAAGCCGTTTCATCTGATACTTGTCCAAAGTAAAGGGAACTGGTTCGTCCTTTGTCTCCTCTAACATCTCATTCAGACTTTCATGAATGTTCTTTACGGTCTCAAAATCACAATTTTCTCCCAGAGTCTCCTCTACGATTGCCTGAAATGTCTCCTTCTGGCTCTTGGCTGACATTGGTATGAAGCAGCCCAAAAGCTCGTCAATGAGCCGTTCCGGCATCTGCTCCGGGTTTTTGGAATAATAAAGCAGTCCATGAATGTCCGTATTCCGGTCTGTAAATGCCGGGAAGATAAAGCCTGTATCCGGTGCCTCCACAATCCAGTCCCTGCTTCTGTTCTCAATTACATTGGTTTCTGAATTATAGCAAAGACCTGCTTTTGAAAGCTTCACCGGACATACGGCGCACTGTATGAACTCATAGACAAAGTCAGAAGCATCATACATCTCCAGGCCATCAGAGGATTTTGCCGGAATATCATAAGCACAGTGAATCAAGATTATGTAGTAATTTTCGCCGTAATCATAGCTTGCAATGAGCTTATCATAAAATTCCTCAATCAGTGCGTCATCCTTTAGCTGGCTGTCCCTCAGCTTTAACAGAAAGTTCTGAGTTCCTCCCTCCTCTTCTGTTGACAGAGGAAACTCCATATTTACCAGATTCTTTCCTATAGACCCAGACAGACCGCTCCTAAAAATAGTAAAATACTTAAAAGCCTCCTCCTCTGGAAGGGATAGGAACGCTTCTTTAAGCTCAGTCCTTTTATTTTTTTCTGCATCCACATAGCAGCCGCAGATTCTGCTGATGGCACAATTGGCTGGGGTATAAAGCTTTTTTATTTCATTGGTCTCTTTTTTATTCATGTCCTTGTTTCTCCTATCTGTGGCCTTAAGCCATTTGCCTTAACCCCATGGGCCAGGTCCCTTAAAAAAAGCTCACGGACCATATGGCCTGTGAGCTTTTCACTCTTTTTGTTTATGCTTCTGCCTTCCATAAGCCATGGAGGTTACAGTACTCGTAGGCCGCAATGACTTCATCGCCTTCTGTAAGCATGAATTCGGCAACTGGTTTTTCTCCTGGACTCAACAGTTTTCTCTGATTTCCCTGTTTTGTCTCCAGGGCAATCCAGCCGATAAAGTGTTCCGGAAGCATAGGGTGTTCTACAGATCCTACTGTAACAGTTACGTGTTCCCCGTTGACCTCAATGACAGGGACATGTTTCTCAGTAGCTGCATCCGTGGTGTTGGCAACCAGCTCCTTCATCTCATCGTTACAGCAGGTAATGGTACCGCCCTTTTCCTCAACGACCGCAACAATATTTCCGCAATGATTACACTTTAAAAACTTCATGTGAATAACCTCCCTTATGTATGTTTTCTAAAAGAAATTACAAAGAAAAGTATACCACATTCAGGTTGGTTTTACAAGATATTCCACCGGGAAAAACATTGCAATTTAAGCTTTTTTCATTTCTATTTATACATACTGAGTCTTATTCTCACAGGCTTCAAACTTAAGAATTTCATTGCCGCACCTGAGTGTTCCAGTGCCTTTATCATAGGACGGCTTCTTTGTGATACAGTCATTTAAAAACGCTTCCAGACTGCCATAGTTCTCCTGGCTTTCACAAATACAGATATAGGCTGCATCCCTGCTGGCTGCCCTGTATTCACAGTCCGTAAGCTCATCCTGGTATGGCTTTAATTCATGGCTGCACCAGATACCAATGTATCCGGTTCCGGCTTCTCCAGCCAGCCAGCCTTCCTTCATCACCTGTTTTAAGAACCGGCTCTGAGGCCAGTAAAGATGAGTAAAAGGAATGGGGTGGCTTTCTGGTATACGGTAAATGGAATACAGTACATTCTTCACCTGACGGATTGCGGGCATGATTCCATTGCCAAACCAATACCCCGGCCTTACGGAGCTTGCCTCGCAGCTTCCACCAGGATGATTTACGAATATGACAGCGGCTGGATCAAGGGCAGCATACCACATATGCTGCTGGTAGCCAAAGACTCCAGGCTGAAACTCCGTGGTTCCATGGAAGCATTCATTTAAGGATTTTACATAGGCAAAGCTTCCTGCATCTACGCCATCCCTTCCATAAATATTTTCCCATTTTCTTTTCATTCCTTCCCTTGGGGACTGGACTGAAGTCATCATGTAATGGTCATTTTTCTCGATGCATATGCTGGCATTGCTTTCATCATAGGAGAGAGAAAGAGGTTTCTTCATGAGAGCCTTAAGCTCTTCTTTGATCTTGTACTTGCTTGTGGCAAGAAAGATGATCCATTCGCTGAACCAGTCAGGCGCTTCGGGGTCAATTAAATTCACCAGGCTTTGGATATCCTGGGCATAAGGGTAAAGTGCTTCTCTGTATACACGTCCCATGGGTGCGATGGAAACCCCTTGAAAGGTCTGGAGAGACAGGTCATGAAGGAGACGGTCTGTTGTTTTTACTGCCATCTGTGAAAGCTCTTCATCCCCAAAATCCACCACATTTAGAAGTGCAGCAAAGGTGATAGGCGTATATCCGCCGCTGTGGAATTCATCAAACCCTTCTGAAAGGGTTTCTTTTAGCCAGTCATGGATTCTGGTTCTTGCCTTTTCTTTCATTTCCCTTCCTGTCTTACCGGAGCGGGGAAATACATCCTCCGGATAGCATTCTCCTGCAATATAAGCGCTGACAAAGAACATGAGGGAATGATTTTCACTCCAGAAGCACATTCCGTCATTGCCTGTCTCATCCATCCAATAGCGGTAATTTAACATCACCTCTTTGCAGCGGGCAGCCAGAGCCTCATCCATTGGGTAAAGCTTCATGAAACGAACCATAGCACAGGAGAGAAAATCAGAACAATCTCTTCTGCTTGCAATCTGATCTAATGACTTATAAATCTCCTTTTCATCAATTTCATGAATTGCCCCTGTATAGCGGCGGGCAAGGACCGGATACATGGAAAAGTTATCCCCATCTCCTCTTGGAATCTGTAGAACGGAAGCGATTCTCTCATAAACTCTCTCTTTATTTCTCTCCGGGTTCGTTTCACCGCTCCACACCGGTCCCAAAAGCTCCTGGCGCTCAAAGCGCCTTGTAAGAGTCTGTCCGCAGGTACTTACTTCCACAGAGAAATAGGGGTTATGGGCGTCCAGAATCTCTTCTCCCTGTCCCGATATATCCTTTTTTACATATCTGCTGCCATAAAGAGAAAAGTCCACCGGTCTTTTATCATAAACAATGGTGGTGCTCTCTGGTGCCTTATTAGGAAACGCTAAGACTCCTTTCGTTACACGGATTCCTGACAGCCATTGGCCGGCATCGACCGCTTCCTCTGCTGCGTCCATGCCAGGAAGCTTTACTTTAATATGACTCCGCTCTTCTCCAGGAATCTGAATGGCAAATAAGGTTCTGGTATCCCTGACCCCAAGATTTTGGAGCCTCACAAACACCAGGTTATCCCCCTTCTTTAAACGAAACTTCAAAACCGCTCTGTTGATCGGCTTATAAACCGGAGTCTCAATTCCCCCGCTGTGCTCTCCATTTACCCATACATCAACGGCTCCATAGCTCCACAGCCATGCCTCTGCCTCAAGCTCCTCTTCCACATGGAGTATGACTGCTCCGTGAAGCTCGATCTTTTTAAGCAGGGGGTAAAATAATGATTTATCTACAAACCAGTTTCCGTAGGTATAATAGTATTCCCAGGGCATGGAAAGGGAGCTTTGCACTCCTAACCGGATTTCTCCTTCCGGCATGATGGGGCTGTGATCCACAGCCTCTTTGCGCATGATCTTTTCACAGGCCAGCTGGTCCTTTCCGGTAACCGGACTGGAATAAGGAGTTTCCTTTCTTCCGCTTACCAGATAATTGGTGATATAGCCGTATTCATTTAATGTTAATTCCATCTATAGAGTCCCTCTCTTCCTTCTATTCATTATCCCTTGACAGCCCCCGCCGTGATTCCTCCCATAAACTGTCTGCTTGCAAAGAGATAGACCAGCACGATTGGTACAATGGCTATGGAGGAGCCTGCAAACAGGATGTTCCACGCGGCTGCACCGTCTCCTGCATTTTGAAGAGCCACGACACCTACGGTCAGGGGACGAAGCTTTTCGTTGGTCATGGTGAAAATAAGAGGCAGGATATACTCATTCCAGCCGCCGCGGAAGGACAAAAGTGCCACACTTGCAAGAGCCGGTTTTAAAACAGGCAGAATGACTCTGGCGTATATTCCAAAGAAACTGCAGCCATCCATTTTAGCTGCCTCATCAAGCTCTTTTGGTACACTGTTCATAAAGCCGTGTATGAGAAATACATAGGTGGCCTGACCGCTTCCTGCTGAAATCAGAATTATGGAAATCAGAGTTTTGTTCATATGAAGCTTTACTGCCAGCTCAAACAGAGGACGAAGTGCTGCACTGCCTACATTGATAAACATAAACATGACCATGGCATTGTAAATCAGGCTTTTTAACCGGAATTGTTTTCTGGAAAACACATACCCGGCCATACTGCTGACCATAAGAGAAACTGCCATGACTCCAAAGCTGATTATTAGGCTGTTGACCGTGTATCTGGAGAAATTGGCCATCTCCCAGGCCTGAGTGTAGTTATCCAGGATGAATTTTTCAGGAAGAAGCTTAAGACCACCGCTTACCAGCTCACTGTTTAATTTAAAGGAGCCAAAGCCTATGTAGACCACCGGATAAACAGTCAGAGCTGCTAACAGGAGAAGGAGCAGAAAAATGACTCCATTGACTGCCTTTGTTTTTTTCGATTCTACAGAATGACCCGTTCGTTCTTTTGCCATTGTTTCTCTCCCTTCTAGGATATATCATCCATTTTTTTACTGAACCTTAGATAAATAATCGTTACAATACCCACGATTAGAGCGGATATGATGCTGAGTACAGAGCCATATCCAATCTGAAGCTGGGCTGCTGCGCGGGAGGTACCAAATACCATTTGAAAAATATAGGAGAACATAACGTGGGTGCGGTTATTTGGCCCTCCGGCAGTCAGTACAAGAATGGATTCATAATCCTTAAAGGCGGTTGTTATAGCAAGCATGATAACTACCTTAAGCACGGGACCAAGCATGGGAAGGGTGATTTTAAAGAAGGTCTGAACTCCGGTAGCTCCATCGATCTGGGCGCTTTCATACACATCAGAAGGTATGCCTGTAAGCCCGGAAATAAGAAGTATCATATAATTTCCAAAGGCTCCCCATACGGCGACAATAACGACTGCTATCATGGCAGTCTTGCTGCTTCCCAGCCAGTCGATGGGCGCCTGTATGAGTCCTGCTCCCTGAAGAAAGCTGTTAAGCACCCCGTTATAAGTTGCAAAGATAAAATACCAGATCAGGCTGTATACTGCTGAGCTTATGACGGTGGGAAGAAAATAGATTCCCTGAAAAAGCTGACTGCCAAACCGCTTTCTCTGTAAGAGCACTGCTGTCACCAGGGAAAGGGGTAGAACAAACAGCAGCTTTAAAAACGCATATTCAAAGGTGTGAAGAACACTTTTCCAGTATATAGCATCTGTGGTCATACGTTTGAAATTTGCAAGTCCCACGAAGTATGCTTTAAATCCGTTGTAATCATAAAACACATATCGAATCAGCCA
This sequence comes from [Clostridium] aerotolerans DSM 5434, assembly GCF_000687555.1. Taxonomy (GTDB): domain Bacteria; phylum Bacillota; class Clostridia; order Lachnospirales; family Lachnospiraceae; genus Lacrimispora; species Lacrimispora aerotolerans. Next base: position 357,846 of record NZ_JHWJ01000003.1, read on the forward strand.
TGCAAACGGATAGATTGACATTACCACAATAAAAAATATAGTTGGAAAAAGCATGAGCCACATGGGGATGTCTCCATTGTTCCATTTCCTTCTGATCTGCTGTCCCATGGATTTTTTTTCGTTCATTCTTATCACTCCTTACTTTTTGCCCTGACCGGAATAAAAAGGCTGCTGCAGGACAGCAAATCTGTTTGCAGCAGCCAATATGCCAGTCTTATTGTTCCAGATACTCTACGGTACCTGCACTTGAATGAAGGGGATCATAATCTTTAATGACGAGACGTTTTGTTTTTCCCATCTTAACCTCTTTATCCAGTGCGTCATTATATGTTTTATTCAGCGTTTCGATGGTCTCATCAATGGAGCCGCCTTCTGGAAGACATGCGTTCCATAAGGCATCGCGGTAATTCTCTCCCTCTGGGGTTACAGAAGGCGGTACCGGAAGCACGGCTTCGTAATCTGCACCTGCAAAGTCTGCCATTCTGCCAATCTTTGTCTTGTCAATCTTACCTTCCATGTACTTGGAGATAGGAAGTGCATAACCACCTTCAAAATATCCCTTTAACACTTTTTCAGAACCAAAGTACTCAATGACTTCCCATGCTTCTTTTGCATGAGTGGTAGAGCCGCTCATCATGTAGCCTGTGTTGGGACTGCACGCTTCGCTTCCTTTGATTTCACCGTCAAGCGTTGGCAGTGGAGCTACTCCCCATTCAATCTTAGCCGGGAACTGCTCGGTAAGTACTGTGGCTTCCTGGGAGGCATTGGCATGAATGCCTGCGTGGCCCTCGGAAAACTGCACGCGGACCGGATCGATCTTCATGGAAGCAGAACCAGGAAATACGCTGTTGTCTGCAAACAGCTGGCGAACCATTTCCAGATATGGTTTATAGCCAGTAAAATCAAATTTTCCCTCTTTGTAGTTATAGGGGGTAATGCCGCTCATCTCAGCAGAATGCTCCAGCCAACGCTCAAAGGGACCGCTTGCGCCCGGGAAAATGATTCCGTAATAATCTCCTTTTCCAGCTTCTGTGATTGCCTTGGCTACCGCTGGAATGTCACTGATTTTTTTCGGCACTTCAAGACCCAGCTTATCAAAGATCTCTTTGTTGTATACAATTCTGGAACCACTTCTCTTTCCGCATGGCGCCCAATAGATCTTATCTCCTTGTACGTTATAGCCTTCATACTTGTGTTCATCCACTTCATTGACTTTTTTAAATTCATCTGTCATGTAATCATTTAAAGGCTGTATGATTCCGCTTTCTGCAAAATCCTTAAAACTCTCTGCCTCTACCTGAGAGAAAATATCCGGCGACTGTCCGGAATTGGCAGCCATGGTAAGAAGATTTACATAGTTCTCGGTCTGAACCACGTAATCAATCTGGATGTGGTCATTGGTCTTGTTGAATTCATCAACCACCTTATTCATATACTCCAGGTCGTGACGGTTGTTGGTCCATACTGTGATCGTTACCTTTTCTCCAGAAGCAGCTTCCTTTTTCGTCTCCCCGCCAGACTCACTTTTTTGTGATTCCGGGTTTGATGCTTTGCTCTCAGTACCACCACCAGAGGAACAGCCGGTAAGCGCCGAAACTGCCATCATTCCAGCAAGGCCCAGGGCCGCAAGTTTTTTTATTTTTCTCATAATTCTCCTCCTTTTAATTCGTCATTTCTTATAAAATCTAAACGATTTGATATCATCATAATAATGTATTTTGCTTTATAAGAACACCACATTTTTTACTATTTATATCACATTTTTTACGATATCATCAGAAAGCATTGGGCTGTATTGCTTTTGATTGTGCACAATGCTATAATCATGTTTACTTTCAACTAAATGCTAAAAGGAGACGATATGAACCCATTTTCAACCATCACGCTTCTTATTGTTGACGATGAAGCTGAGATACGTTCCGGCCTGCGTTCCATCCTTTCATGGGAAGACTATGGTGTTTCAGTGATCGGCACTGCCGCAAGCGGGGCCGAGGCTCTCGATAAAATCCGCTATTACGAGCCAGATATTCTCATCACTGACATCCAGATGCCTGGAATGAGCGGCCTTGAGCTGGTTCGCAGGGCAAAGAAGGAGCAATTTGATTGCTCTTTTGTGATTTTAAGCGGGTATGATGAATTTGAATATGCCAAATCTGCCATTAAATACGGGGTCAGGGAGTACTTATTAAAACCAATCTCCATAAAGGAACTGACGGAAATTATCCTCACTCTGAAAGAGGATATTTTAAGTAAAAGAGATATCCACAGTGACAGGCTTTCTACCCTCCATAAGTTAAGAACTGCTCAGATTTCTATCCAAAAAAACAATCTCATCCCCCAGCTTTTAAGAGGGGATTTAACAGCTCCTGAGCTTTTAGAAGTCATACAGGATTATTCCCTTCCCATACGGGATAAGGAGTGCTGCATCGTCTACATACAGGCATTTTCTTTACATTTAAGCGGGGAGGAATTTCCGGAGGTCAGTCTTTGTATTGGAAAGCTGAAGCACTCCCTGGAAGAGTGTCTCGCTGGCACTTCCATACTGATTAACGAGTATCCGCCTAACGGTCTTTTGCTGCTTGTAAATCTACCTTTTACCGCACCAGATGGCAGTAGCTTAAAAGAAACAATAAAAGCCCATATAAGCATGAGAGCGGAAAGGGAAGAACACATCCAGATTGCTGCTGCAATCGGAACGCCTGTCCCATCCCTGTTAAGCATCCTCGTCTCTTTTAAGGATGCAAGACAGGCCATCACCTGGCATATCTATCCCCAGGCAGGCTCTGTGCTGGAATCCCAGGAGCTTTCCATGGACCAGCCTCCCATTATCATGCCTGGAAATGAGATTTTAGAAGCCATATTAAAAGATAATCCAGAAGAAATCAAAGTTCATTTTAATGAGTATCTGGATCAGCTTTTAACAACAAAAACACCACCCCCTTCCTATCTTTACAGCATGTGCAATTATCTGATCATTACCTTACAGAGTCAGCTTTCTAAATATTTAGACGGCACTCCAAAAAGCTACACTGGCAATTCCTTTGCAACTCTGCAGAGCTTAAATTCCCTGGAGGAAATCCGGGCTTTTATGTGCCGGATCCTTGGTGGGTTTGCAGAGGAATTATCCGTAAGCCGGGCGGTAAAAAGTGACCCTCTCATTGAAAAGGCCATGGATTATATTAATAAGAATCTTTTAAAAAGTCCGAGAACAGAAGATGTCTGTTCCTACCTTGGATTAAGTAAAAGCTATTTCAGTACATATTTTAAAAATAAGACCCAGTTAAATTTCAGGGATTATACCCTGGATTTAAAGATCAACTATGCACAAGAGCAGCTTAAATTCTCTGAGCACACCCCCAGCCAGATTTCCATGCTTCTAGGCTATGAAGATTATCGGTCGTTCAGCCGGGCGTTTAAAACCAGAACCGGCCTAAGCCCTACGGATTACCAAAAGCAGTACACCGCAGAAGAAAGGAGCCGCCAATGATCAAACGGTTTGCCAATCTAAAGGTCCGTTACCAGCTGCTGATCGTAATGCTACTTATTACCTCTGCGGCTCTCTTTCTCATTGGGCAGCTTTCCTATTCCTATTTTTACAGGAGAAATGCCAATGAGCTGATGAAAAAGGCGGAAAGCTCGGTCCACATGGCAGGGGCTTCCCTCTCCTCTCAGCTTACTTCTCTTTCCACCGCTACCAACCATCTTTTAGTAAACCCTCCCTTTCCCAGAATGATATGGGATATCAATAACCGGAATTTCACCGGATATGCAAAGTATTTTTCCGGGGCCGTGGCACTTACTGAGCCATTTTTACAAAATCACGACTTAATCAGCAATGTGATTATCTGCGGAGAGGATAATATCGTATTCAGCCCCTCGTCTCTTGGTATCGCCGACTCCTTCTCCCAGCTTTTTCCAGAGGATATCTGGGCGTCAAAAAAGATAACTGTGCTGCCGACCCGTCAGAACTTTACGTTCCGCCAGGGCGGGATCATCCCGGTTTGTTATCCGGTTTCCTCCAATATAAACTCAAACAGCCTCATCTATCAGGACAAGCCTGGAAACCGGAAAGCCCGCTTTATCCTGATGATTGATACCACACAGATCCGCTCCTATTTTGAACGGATGTCAAACCGTTATACCTACTGCATGTATCTTGCAGATGAAGACGGCAATCCTCTCGATATCCGAGCGGATCAATATCCGGATGCTTTTTTACCGGAAGTAAAGGACTGGGTAAAAGCGGAAACATCTTCCTCAAACGGGAGTATAGGTCTTTCAAAAGACCAGCTTCTGATCACAAAGGAAGCCGTTTCCTTTTGCGGCTTGAATGTGGTACATCTGACTAAAAAGTCTGCTCTAGTGGGGGATACCAGGGAGCTTCGATCCTTTTTTATACTTGTATGGCTTGCCTGCTTTCTGGCGGCTGCTCTTCTCTCCTTTGCCCTTTCCAACCTTCTCACCAGAAATATCAAGGTCCTTGGAAAAATCATAGGACGTATTAACGATGGGGCGTACCATAATAAAACGGAATTTACCCATACCGATGAAATCAGTCTTTTAGGGATACAGCTTAACAAAATGTATGATACCATACAGCTTCAGCTGGAACAGATTAAGGAAGAGGAACAAAAAAAGGCCCAGGCAGAGATACAGATGCTATCAGAACAAATCAATCCTCATTTTCTTTACAACACGTTAGAATGCATTCATTTTCAAGTATTAAACGGACACCAACTGACAGCCGGGGAAATGTTAGAAAGTCTGGGGCGGTATCTGCGCACCACCTTAAACGTTGGAAAGACCTTTGTGACCGTGGAAAAGGAAGTGGAGCATGTGACCCTGTATATGGAAATCATGAACCGCCATTCCTCTTCCGGCATACAATTTCATACGGAAATCCATCCTTCCCTGAAAACAGGGATGATCATGAAGGTGCTGCTGCAGCCTCTTGCAGAAAATTGCATCAAGCATGGCTTTGAAGGTTTTGTTCGCGGCCTTGAGCCGGTTCCTCCTCAGATTACCATTACCATAACTCCTGCCGGAGATAGCCGGATGAGGATCGAGGTGTCCGATAACGGAAAAGGCATAGACATAAAAAGGGCTTCCGCCCTGATGAGAGCGGAAACCCCTGAATCAAAAGACCATTTCGGCCTTCACAATATTTACAAAAGACTCCATACCTGTTATGGAGAAGAGGCAGAACTGTCATTTACCAGCATTCCATACCTAAAGAACAGCATTATCATTGAAATACCGGATCATCCGGTCTGAATCTTAAGAGAGGAATTTTCCCTTAGGAAAGCGTCCATTTCTGGCTTTGGGTCTGAAGGTCTACCATATGCCGGTATATTCCGTTGCTTTCATAAAGCTCCCTGGGACTTCCCTGCTCTGCTACCAGTCCATCCTTTAACACGACGATTCGGTCGGCCTTTGCAACGGTTCTCATACGATGGGCAATGATGAGAACCGTCTTATTACGGACAAGATTGGAGATGGCCCCCTGTACCATGGACTCATTCTCCACATCAAGAGAGGCTGTGGCCTCATCGAGGAGAATAATCGGGGCATCCTTTAGAAGAGCTCTTGCAATGGACAGCCGCTGCCTCTCTCCACCAGAGAGAACGGAGCCATTTTCCCCGATTTTTGTATGGTAACCATTGGGAAGGCGGTTTATAAAGTCACTGCACCTGGCGGCTTCGGCGGCCGCCATGACCTCCTGGTCGGTGGCATTTTTTCTTCCGATGCGGATATTTTCCAGAATGGTACTATTAAAGAGAACCACATCCTGAAATACCACAGAAAAATTCTTTAAAAGGCTTTCCGGGTCTATGGTGCTTACGTCAGCGCCTCCAATGGTAATTCTTCCCCGATCCAGATCCCAGAACCTGGCCGCCAGTCTGGCTGCCGTACTCTTCCCTCCGCCTGAGGGTCCCACCAAGGCTGTTACCTGGCCCTGAGCCGCCCGAAAGGATACATCTCTAAGAACTGGTTCTCCCTTATGATAGGAAAATCCCACATGGTCAAAGGTAATATCATAGCCTTTATAATCGGCATCTTCTACCCCTGTCTGTACCTTCTGTTCTTCAATCTCTTTCATTCTCTCCACCCGAAGCATGGTGGAAAATACCGCTGACAGATTACTAAGACAGCCAATGAGCGGTCCGTAGATCCGGGTAGCAGCAATCATAAAGATTAAGAAAGGCATAAAGCCAATCTGCTTTTGAGCCAATAAAATGCTGCCGCATAGAACGGTGGTTGCCATTCCAATCTTTAATACCATTTGGGATGAGGTGACCAGTATTCCGTTGATCACTTCCATTTTCATGGTCTGTGATTCTGCTTCAACAAGCTTTAGACTTAACCGTTTTAAATAATCCTCTCTCTGGTTGTTGGCTTTGATATCCTGTATCGTCTCAATGCATTCCTGTATTCCGTCAGAAGCCACAAGAAGCATCCCTCTCTGCTTTCGCTCCATCCGGTCAATCAAAGGCCTGATTCCTGCGGAGAGCAAAAAAGCAGCTGGCACCACCCAAAGCATGGAAAGCCCCATTCTCCAGTCCAAAATCAAAAGACTGATTCCAATCAGAATTGTGGAGGCAAACGCTCCAAGAAGCTCCGGGATGAAATGGGAAAATGCTTTCTCCATCCAGGCACAATCCCCCATGATGGTTGTAGTTAAATCTGAGAGATCCCGTTTTCCAAAAAAGGAAAGAGGAATCTTTCTAAGCTTTTCTGCAAGTCCGATTCTCATGTTGGCACTTTCCTCGTAGGAGGCAAGAAAGGTGGCATTGTACTGGTTGTATTCAAACAAAAAGATGAGAATGAGAAATAAAATGCTAAGTCCTGCATATCCTAGAAGCCCCACCCCATGTCCAGCCGTTCTAAGTACAGGGCTTAAAAGCTGATCCAGCAACAGGACAAAGAGTGACATGGGCAGAATAAAGCCTATGTTTGTGAGAGTACAGGCAATGACTGCCTTTGTCAGGTCTTTTCCTCCCTGTTCGCTGAGAGCAAAGAGTTTCTGTAAATATTTACTCACGATGTTCACCTACCTTCCAAGAAACCGATGTCTGATAATCTTCCCACATCGTTGCGTACAGTCCTCTTTTATGTAGCAATTCCTCATGGGTTCCGGCTTCCTCAATTTCCCCATGATTCATTACCAGAATCTGATCTGCCTTGCAGACCGTTGACAAGCGGTGGGCAATCATAAGAACCGTCTTTCCCTTTACCAGAGTCTCAAATGCCTTTTGAATCTCATATTCATTATCCGGGTCCGCAAAGGCCGTGGCCTCATCAAGAACAATAATAGGAGCATCCTTTAAAACGGCTCTGGCCAGAGCTATTCTCTGACATTCTCCTCCAGACAGATAAGTCCCTTTGCTTCCCACCAGAGTGTTAAGTCCCTGGGGAAACTTCTTTATGATATCCTCGCACCTGGCCGCCTTGACTGCCCGTTCTACCTCTTCTCTGGAAGCATCTGGTCTTGCAGCCTGTATATTTCTTAAGAGTGTATCTTTAAACAAATGGCTGTCCTGAAATACAAAGCTTATATTTTTCATCAGCTTCTCGGTCCCCATTTCCCGTACATCTCTTCCACCTACCAGAATCTTTCCACTATCCACATCATAAAAGCGGGATAAAAGGCTGGCTACCGTTGATTTTCCGCCTCCTGACGGCCCAACAAGAGCAACGGTATGCCCTTCTGGTATCTGGAAGGAAACACCTTTGACTGCCGGCATATTATCCTTGCCATAGGAGAAGGTGACATCCTTAAATTCTACCAATGCACTGGCAGGAGCTTTTGGATGTTCAGGCTCCGTTAATGGCTTCTCATCAATAATGTTCATCACTCTGCGAAGAGCTTCTTTTGCCTGCATGGTATTTTCACTGGTCCACATGATCTTATCCATCATGGTGACACAGACCGGGGTGAATAAAATATAGAATATCAAATCCATAAGCACGGTTAAATCGGAGGCTCCAGTCGCTTTTTTTGAGACAAGAAGAAGTCCTGCCGGAATCAAAAAAGCAAATATACCGTTAATGCTCATGGTATAGGCACACATGGGAATCCGCATGGATAAGGTATATTTTACTGACCAGTCCCGGTATCGCAATATGGATTCGTGGAAATTCTTAAAGGAAAATATGCTCTGCTGAAAGGTCTTTACCACGGGTATTCCTCTTACATACTCCACAGCTTCATTGTTCATGTCTTCCAGGGCATTTTGATACTGCTTCATGGATTCTACCGAACCAGGTCCCATCATGCGTGTTAAAAAACAGAGTCCGATTGCTACAGGCAAAAGGCTGATGAGCCCAAATCTCCAATCAAAAGAAAAGAGAAGAAAAAGAACGGCTGCCGGAGTAACGATTGCTCCTGCCAGATCGGGAAGCTGGTGCGCCAGATACGTTTCTGTCTGCCCCGCTCCATCATCAATGATTCTTCTGATCTTACCGCTTCCCAGGCTTTTAATATAGCCGACCGGAAGCGTGGATAAATGATTCATAGCAACTGTTTTCATATTTCTTGCTGTACGGAATGCAGATAAATGGGTGCACATCAATGCCATAAAATAAAGCAGCATACTAGAAAGGGAGGCCCCTACAGCCAGCCACCCATACCGTACCAGATCTCCGGTCTGGTTCACATTGGGCCACTCTGTCACAGCCCCTTTTACCGCCAGCCACATGTATATATAAGGCAAAAGCCCCACAATGGTACTGATACCTGACAGGACACAACCAAGCCAGGTGAGATACTTGTAGTTTCCTGCAAAGGTCATAAGGGTGACCTTTTCTGTGTCAGGAAGCTTTGTCATGATTAAACTTTTATCTTTCATTTTTCCCCTTTCGGACAATCTGTTATGTTCTTTCGTAGTTAGTATAAACTAATCGTCCATGATAATAATATGGGGCATCAAAGCCCCATAATTTTCTTCCAGCCAGCGTGCTGGAACTGAATCAGCGCAGAGGCATAGGAAAGCGCCTTTTCCCTGGGAACGTCATGTGATACAAACTCCAGAAGCTGGAGAAAAAAGGAACGTGATATGATGTGGATTAAGGTACTGTCAATATCCATCACCTCATGTCCCAGTGATTTCATCACTTTGATAAACTCCCAGCTTGAGGCTTCCTCAATTTCTGCCAGCTGGTCCAGATAGCTGTCACACCACCCGGTACTGCTTTTTAAGAACAGAAGCTTAAATATGTCAAATCGATCATAGACGTAATTGACAATGGCAGGCGCTGATTCGTCTGAAATATCATCTAACGCATTTGCCTGTAATTCGGGAGGCAGCTTGGCAAACTCTTTATGTGCCTGTAGGTACATCTCCAAAAGCCCATCAGCTGCTTCCCCGGTTAATTCATCAAACAACGCTTCCTTACTGGGAAAATACCCGTATATGGCTCCTGTCGTCACAGAAGCCTCTTTCGCGATTCTTCGAAGGGAAGCTCCCTCATACCCGTATTTCATAAACTCCTGCATTCCCGCATCCAACAGTTCCTGGCGGGTATTGTTTTTCTGAGCGCTCATAACCTCTCCTTTTTCCATTTATAACACCGTTATATAACAGTGTTATAATAGAACAAAAAAAGCAGGACGTCAATACGTCCTGCCAATAAAATTTCTCATTAATTGCGTTTTAACCTATATTATACCTGACCGCCTTCTACTACCAGATTTTCCGGATCAATTTCATCTCCGTAAACTGGCTTTAAGGTCTCTTCAAAGTCTTTATGGAAGAACTGCTCGTTTCCAAGAGTCTTGATTTCTTCATTGATCCACTCTAACAGCTCTGTGTTGCCTTTCTGAACAGCAGCTGCAATGGTATCTGTATTACCAATGGATTCAATTCCAACGGTGAAGCCTTTATTTTGAAGTGCCCATGCAAGAACCTCGGTGTTATCAGTAGAGAACGCATCTCCTCTTCCATCTGCAAGTGCATCGTATGCCTCCTGATACTCGTCAAACTTTAACAGCTTGATTTCAGGATGGTTCTGAGAGAAATAAGTTTCTGCAGTAGTTCCTTTTACAACGATCAGAGTCTTATCCTTTAAATCTGCTGGATCCTTGATGAGTTTGTCATCAGGAGAAACGACTCCAAGAGCTACCTTCATATATGGAAGAGCAAAATCCACCTGCTCTTTTCTTTCATCTGTTACTGTAAAGTTAGCAAGAATTACATCGACTTTAGCAGATTTTAAGTATTCCACACGGCTTGCTGCCTCAACGTATACGAATTCTACTTTATCCTCACTGCCAAGAAGGTCCTTTGCAAGACGTTTTCCAAAATACACATCATAGCCCTGGATCTTACCATTGGCATCTACATAGCCAAATGGATTCTTATCGCTGAATACACCAATTTTAATGGTTCCTGATTCCTTGATCTCAGAAAGGGTTCTTGCCTTTGCTGATGGGCTCTGAGCTCCGCCTGTACTGTCTTTAGCTGGAGCGCTGCAGCCAGCTAAAAGCCCTGCTGCCATAGTAATACCTAATAATGCACCTAATAATTTCTTTTTCATAATGATTTCCTCCTTTTATATTTATATCGCTTCATAATGAAACGTATTTAAAAACTGTTTGGCTCGCTCTGTCTGGGGAGAAGCAAAGAATTCCTCGGGTTTCCCCTCTTCCACTACCAGCCCCTGGTCCATAAACAGAACCCGGTCTGACACTGCTTTGGCAAATTCCATCTCATGGGTAACGATGACCATGGTCATTCCGTCCTTTGCCAGCTCTAATACTACCTGTAACACCTCTCTTACCATCTCCGGGTCGAGAGCTGCTGTAATCTCATCAAGGAGCAGAATCTCCGGATGCATGATCAGCGCTCTTACAATAGCAACTCTCTGCTTCTGACCGCCGGATAGCTGTCTTGGGTATGCATCTTTTTTATCCAAAAGCCCGACTCTCGCTAAAAGCTGTTCGGCCTCTTTGATCAATTCCTGTTTCTCTCTTTTTTGAACCTTTGAGGGTGCTAAGAGAATGTTGCCTAAAATAGTGAGATGAGGAAACAAATCATAGCTTTGAAAAACCATTCCTATTTTCTGACGAATGGAATATGCATCCTTTCTGTCACTTTCAATTACCTCATCCTTAAACCGGATGGTACCGGAATCAATGGGCTCCAGCATGTTAAGACATCGTAAAAAGGTACTCTTTCCGCATCCGGAAGGGCCTACAACGACTACTACTTCTCCTTTTTCCAAAGAAAAAGAGATATCTTTTAAAACCGGCTGCCCGTTCTCATATGATTTTTTCAGATGCTCCGTTGTTAATATTACTTCCTGCTTCATATTTATCAATCCTTTAATTTTTTGTCTAGCATTGCTGCTGCTCTGGAAAATGGGAAACAGATTGCAAAATACATGATAAAAATAACCCCGTAGACCCAAAGAGCTGCATCAGGAACCGTATACCTGGATGCGTCGATGATCTGTTTTCCAACCTTTACTACCTCGATGACTCCGATGAGCACCACCAAAGACGTGGTTTTTATCATTCTCGTTAAGAGGTTCATCACCGATGGAAGAAGTCTCCGCACGGTCTGTGGGATAATGATATACCGGTAAACCTGGAGCTTTGTCATGCCCAGGCCAAAGCCGCTTTGATACTGATGAACGGGAATGGACTGGAGAGCACTTCTTACCAGATCGCCCATCTCTGCCGTACCCCAGAAGGTAAATACAATGACAGCGGCCCAGGAGCCGGGAAGGTTTATATTCCAGTGCTTTGCAGCGCCAAAGTAGACCAGGAACAAAAGAACCAGCTGAGGCATGATTCTCACAACCTCCAGATAGAGCCTGCAAACAAACCGTATTGGTTTTTTCGGGCTGGTCATTACGATTCCAAGAAGCATTCCAAGAACAATGGAAAGTGCCATGGAGATTACGGCAATCCGCAGAGACTCCCATAGCCCTCCGCAGAGTCTTAAAAAGTTATTTCCCTGGAACAGCACTTGAATTCCCAAATTCTGCATAACGGACCCTCCTTTCTACCCAGGAACAGAGTAAGGATATTGGCAGAAGAATGATCAGATAAGCAGTTACCAGCATAAACAAGGCTTCATCTGTTTTGTAATAGATACCAATCAAGTCCTTTGCCACAAACATCAGATCCGCAAGAGCTACGGCACTGAATACTGAGGTTTCCTTAATCAGGAAAATAATGTTGGCGCAAAATACAGGTACTGAGGTCGCAATGGCCTGTGGCAGAATGATATGTTTAAATACCTGCCCTTTGGTAAGCCCAAGGCTTAAGCCTGACTCTGATTGAATCTTCGGCACCTGCTCGATTCCTGTACGGAACGCTTCCGCCATATAGCTTCCTCCCAAAAAGGCCAGACCAGTGATAGCACACCCTTCTGAGCTTAATACGATTCCAAGCTTTGGAAGCCCGAAGTATAAAAAGAATAACTGGATAAGAAGCGGTGTATTTCTGGATATTTCTATGTAAGCATTTACGAAAAGACCCAGCACCGGTATCTTAAATACTTTCACAAGGCTGCACAAAAGCCCGATCACAGTTGAAAGCAGAATCCCAAGAAAGGAGATTCGGAGTGTAATTCCTGCCGCTTCCACGTATAACGGTGCATTGGCACGAATGAATTCAAAATCCATGATGTTCGTTTCCTTTCTTTAATCTCTGATTCATAAAATCCTTCCTCCCTGATTGCTATTCATAAAAAGGAAGCAGGTACACGACATACCTGCTTCCTTCCATCTATTTTCTCTTTAACAAGATAAAATTGAGGATTTCAGATATCGATGCGCACACAAAAAAGCTGTATCTCTTCTTAAGAAATATCTACAGCAACAGCAACACTTCATCGGTTGATTCTTGTTCTGTTTGCAGCTCATCTTCATATCCTAATCTCCTTATTCATACTATATATATATGTTTACTATACTGTGACCTCTTGTATTTGTCAATATTTTTTTATGAATTAAATTTTACCAGGAAATGAGGAACAAAAATTTACTTTATTAAATCCTTACTTTAAATAGAAAATTTTAGAACTAAATTCCCGTTCCTCTTCCTATTAAAATCTCCCTGTAAACAATGGCTGCTTACAGAGAGATTATGCTATCGATATCGGTCTTATTATGAATTTTCAATGCGGAATTCTTCAATTAATTCCTTAAGCTGCTGCATCTGGTTTAACAAATCCCCGCTGGTTGCAGCACTCTCTTCTGCTGTAGCTGAGTTTGCCTGGGTAACCATGGATATTCGCTGCATTCCTTCTTCAAGCTCTGTGACACGGTTGGACTGATTTTCTAAGGATTCAGAGATTTTAGCTACCAGTGTATTGATACTTCCAGTCTGCTCCACTATAGTCTTAAATACGCCTGCTGTCTGTTCCGTATTCAGTTTTCCCTGTGCCACAGATTCTATGGTGCTGTGGATCAAGTCAGTCGTCTGCTTTGCCGCATCTGCACTCTTTGATGCAAGCTGACGGACCTCATCTGCCACAACAGAAAAGCCTTTTCCGGCGTCTCCTGCACGAGCTGCCTCTACCGCTGCATTTAATGCCAGAATGTTGGTCTGGAATGCAATATCATCAATAATCTTAACGATGCTTTGAATTCGTTTGGAGAACTCATCAATATTAGCCATGGACTGTAACAGCCGTTCCATCTCCTCATTGCCTCTTTGAGTCTCTAACAGTGCGGATTCCGTAGCCTCCTTCATTAATGAGGAGTGCTGGGCATTATCCTTAATATAGCTGGATACCATCTCTAAGGAATTGGTAAGTGCTTCTGTAGTCGCTGCCTGCTCTGCAGAATTTTCTGCAAGATTTCTTCCTGTTAATGCCACCTGCTCGGAGCTGCACCGTACCTGATCGGAGGACTCAGCAATGTGATAAAGAGTGCTGTTAAGGGAATGAAGTATCTGCTCCAGCGCATGTTCAATAGGAACAAAATCACCCTTATACTGGACTTCACTCTTGACGGTTAAATTCTTTGATGCCACTCCATTTAACACTGCTGAAATATCTGATATATAAGTGCGCAGTCCGCAGATGGTATTCTGAAGTGCCAGTAGAAGCCGGGCGCTCTCATCATTTCCGCTTGTCTCAGGTACCTCCAAAAGTAAGTCTCCCTCCGCCAGCTTCTCAATTCGGCGTGTTGCCAGCACAATAGGCTCTGTAATCTTCCGGGCGAAAATACTGGTAATAAATATAGCAAGTAAAATAAGGGCAATTCCTGTTAAGGCGCACATTGCAATGGTAAACCGTACTGCTCCCTCGATCTGAGTCACCGGCAAGGTAACTGCAACATTCCAGCCTTCCGGGCCGCTTAATGGGGTGAAGCCTACCAAACGACGAGCCCCTTTATAAAAGCTGAATCCCGTCCCTGTTTTTCCTTCCATCATCTGCTTAAATATCTTTGAAGTAGGGATATAAGAGGAGTCTTTCTTTGCAAGCTCAATATAATCCTTGGGGTTAGTTACATCATCGGGGTTTGGATGAACGACGGTGACTCCATTGCGGTCAATTACAAAGGCGTATCCACTTTCACCCACTTTAATCTTTGTCAAGCTATCCATAATGGTCTGGTATGGCAATGCTCCGTATAAAACCTTCCCCGTATTACCAATAGGCGCTCCGATATAAAGAACAAGCTTGTTCTCTGAATTTACAAATGGATTAGAGATATAGGCTACCCCGTTCGCTGCCTGTTTAAAGAATTCCTGGTCTGCGATCTGGTCTCCCTTATCATTGGTTCCCTTGGAATCTGCAATGGTTATGTAGTCAAAGCCCGCTGCTGCTGCCTCTTCACTCAGAAGAAGCTTCTGATCGGAGACAGATGTCTTCCCATCGGTCAGAAACCCTTTGGAAGCAGTGATACTTAGTTCACTGCGGTAAATATTCAGCACAGAATCAATCCCCTGTTGATACGCTGCTGCAAGATATGAGGAATTCTTTTTTGCTTCTTTCATGGAACTATTATAATAAAGAAAAGAAGAAATGGTAGTCAGAAATATGACGGTAAAACCTAATAATAATGAAATAAAAAGTAATAGCTTGTTTTTTAAATACTTCACGATTCTATGCCTCCTTGGTGTAACCGAAAAGCCTCCTTCATTTTTAACACCTTCATATTTCTGGCGGAATGATCTATGACGGGCTGATATCTTTCTGCCATAGCTCATCCGGATCAATAAATTTATTCACGGTATCAAAAACTATCGTACTATGTTTTTCGACTTGTTTTTTGCATAGTATACCATAAATGGCAAAATTCGGCAACCGAACTCTTATGTATTTCAGAGACAATTTACACATATTCAAAGCAAAATGAATGGAAAAGTCTTATAAACACAGGAAAACGCCTGGTCTGACTCCTTCTGACCGGCGTTTTCTTGATATTTTTATTCAATTACTCTGTTTATTTTTTGTGTTTCATCTATTTAATAGAGAACAAATTTGCTCACTTCATTATTAAGAACCTGAGCCTGGGCTGCTAGCTCCTCGCTGGATGCAGAGCTTTCTTCTGCAGTTGCTGCATTGGTCTGGACAACAGCAGACACCTGGGAAAGTCCCTGATTAATCTGACTGATGGAGACGGCCTGTTCCGAAGAGGCTTTGTCAATCTCCTGAATCACTTCTACCATCATCTGCGATTTTAATGCTACATCCTGAAGAGTCTCTGAGGTCTCAGCAGCCGTTTTCTCGCCTTCCGCTACAGTAACGGAAGAAAGTCCGATCAGCTCCGAGGTCTGCTTAGCTGCCTCTGCTGATTTAGCAGCAAGATTTCTGACTTCATCGGCAACCACTGCAAATCCCTTACCGGCCTCGCCTGCTCTGGCAGCCTCTACCGCAGCATTTAGAGCAAGTATATTTGTCTGGAAAGCAATGTCCTCAATTACCTTAGTAATACTTGATATTTTCTCAGAAGCCTGACTGATTTCATCCATGGCTGCGTTAAGTCTTTCCATATGATGATTGCTTTCTGCCAGGCCTTCTCCTGCCTGACGAACATAATCGGAAGCCTTTCTTACATTCTCTGCATTCTGTTCTGCCTGCATGGAAATGCTGATAATAGAAGCACTCAGCTCCTCTACGGTAGCCGCCTGTTCCGTAGACCCGGAAGCAAGGGCCTGGGCTGCAGAAGAAACCTGTTCTGCTCCAGTATTCACCTGATCAGCCGTAATTTTTATGGCTGTCAGAGTTTGATTTAAGGAATGAGATATCTGTAACAACGCTTCTTTAATCGGCTGGAACTCTCCTGCGTAATCCTGTTCCAGATTTATTTTGATATCTCCTCTTGCCATAGTTTCAAGAACAGAGGTGATTTCCCTGATATATCCAATGTAGCGGTTTAACTGAACCACCGTACGGTTTAAAGCATTGGCAAGCTGTCCCGTCTCATCCTGGGATTTGACATCTGCTGATATGTCAAGCCTTCCATCTGCAATCTGATTCGCGGTGTTGGTCAGTGCCTTTAATGGTGCAACAATTCCTTTGGATACAAGGAAGATCATTCCCACTACCAGGAATACTGCAATCAGGAATATAACAGTCATTGCAGCGGCAATCTTATTATACTCACTGTAAAATTCATTTAAAGGAAGTCCTGTTGCTACCATCCAGCCGGTATCACCAATCTTACTTACATATCCGTGTACCTCTACTCCATGGGAAGAATACTGAATTTTTCCTTCTAAAGAAGTTAAAAGTGCCTGCTTAATGCCATCGGACATATCCTGTTCGCTGACCTTTTTATTAATCATCTCCTCCTTGGGATGATAGATGATCTGTCCGTCTGCGGCAGTAACTATGTAAAATCCGGTATCTCCAAGCTGATAAGAACCGATGGTCTTTTTAAGTCCATCCAAGGAAAAATCAATGCCTACCGCTCCTACGATCTGACCGCCATTTCCTGAATACACAGGGGAAATGATACTTACGATCTGGGCCTTTGTGGTAAAATCCTCGTAGGGTTCCGTCATTACTGTTTTCTGTTCTTTTAACAATGTCTGGTACCAGGGCCGCTCTGATATCTGATAATCTGCATCGGATACAAACCCATTGGATTGTGCAAGCTGGCTGCTGTCAAAGTCAGAAATCCAGATGCTAAGAATGTTTTCCTGATCTGTATCACTATTGTTTTTCAATGACTGGATTACATCTGCAAAATCCTGACTATCCTGGATTTTTGTACCTGGCTTTAAGTCTGTAAATAATTTTTGTATCTGCACACTTTTAGAGAGCTGATCGGCACTGTTTTTATACCGGTCGAAAAACTTCTCCATCTCAATGGAAGCTGTCTCTGATTTTGCCTCCAGCTTCTCCTCTGTCAGCTGATCCACATTCACCCGCACCAGATTCAGTAAAATAAGCCCCACGATACAGTAGGATAAGACGACTGGAACTCCTATAAAAATAAGTATTTTAGCCAGTAAACTTTTTAGGCCAGCTGCTTTGGCCTTGGCACCAGAAGAACTGCTTTCTTCATTACTTTTCCCTTTTTTCTTACGTTCAGACATGACTTTTTCTCCTCTTAGTTATTTGCCTACTCAGGAAACGTAGTATTGTATTTCCTCTTCCTCCTGTTGAAATGCTTCTTGATTCCTGCTAACAGAAATGTTAATATTGTTTACCTGTTTGACGTGACGCAGTATACTTGATACTG
>NZ_JHWJ01000004.1 GCF_000687555.1 [Clostridium] aerotolerans DSM 5434
ATAATAAATAACAAGTATATTAAATATCAAGCATATTAAGCATCAAGCATATTAAGCATCAAGCATACAAAACATCAAACATATTAAATATCAAGTATATTAAACATCAAACATATCGAACATCAAATATATGAAACGTGCAGATTACAGGATTACCTGTAGCCTGCACGTTTTTTATATGAAATTATTATACAGGAAATGAATATTTATAAATTCCTTGTTGACAAGAAAGTGGCATGGTGCTATTATACCAACAAAACCAGTATGTTAGTGAGTATAGACGGGAGACCCTATGAATAGAATGATGCATGCAGCGTGTTGTTTATCCAAAAGAGCAAGGAACATGACTATGGCCATGTCTCTGATGTGCTGCGATCATCTCTATTTTTTGTACTCCCATTCAGGCAAGTAAGGAATGCTTACTTACAGCATCCTTTTACCACTTACCAAAAACGGGAGCCTTAGGGAGCCTGTTTTTTTCTATATAAGGGAGGAATTATATGATTGAACTTAAGAATATATCTAAGGTCTTTGGAACCGGTGAGGGTCAGGTCCATGCGATTTCAGATGTATCTTTATCCGTTGATAAAGGAGAAATATTTGGAATTATCGGTTTTTCTGGAGCCGGAAAGTCCACTCTGGTACGGTGCATCAATTTATTAGAGGTGCCAACAAAGGGTACGGTGACAGTGGATTCCAAGGAGCTTACCGCTCTGTCCGCTAAAGAGCTTCGGACTGCCAGAAAAGGAATCGGAATGATATTTCAGCATTTTAATTTGATGCCCTCCAGAACGGTGTTTGGAAACGTGGCGTTTCCTCTAAAGGGAAGCAGCCTCAGCCGGGAGGATAAGGAAAAGAAGGTTCGGGAACTTTTACGTCTTGTAGATATCGAAGATAAAGAAAATGCCTATCCAAACCAGCTTTCCGGCGGACAAAAGCAAAGGGTAGCCATTGCAAGGGCACTGGCTAATGACCCTAAGGTCCTCTTGTGTGACGAAGCCACCAGTGCACTGGATCCTCAGACCACAAAAGCGATTCTACAGCTCTTGAAAAAGGTAAATAAGCAGCTGGGCATCACCGTTGTTGTCATTACCCATGAGATGGCTGTCATTAAGGAAATCTGCGGGCGGGTGGCAGTTATGGAGAGAGGAAAGGTTGTGGAGGAGGGAGAGGTATTTTCCATCTTTGCAAGTCCCAAGGAACCGGTTACCAGGGATTTTATCCGTACCACCTCTAATTTACAGAAGATCGAAGGTCTTTTGGCAGAGGATTCGCCTGTGACCAGATTAAAGCCGGGAGAGATGATCGTCCGTCTCTCTTATGTAGAAAAGAATGTTTCAGAGCCTTTAATCTCAACGGTTTCCAGAGCCTTTGACATTGACCTTAATATCATATTTTCCGATATAGAGATTGTTCAGGATGCTCCCATTGGAGGAACCGTAGCTATTATGAGCGGGGAACGGGAGCAGATTAATTTGGCAATGAATTATCTGGCTGAGAAAAATGTAGGAGTGGAGGTGATTAAAGATGCAGGATATACTACATAGTTTCATTCCAAACGTGATGGGAAAGCTTCCTACCTTTTATCAGGCCATTGGAGATACCCTTATTATGGCACTCTGGTCTGGCTCCATTTCCTTTGTCTTAGGCATGGTATTTGGTGTGACCATTACCGTGACAAGGCCGGGTGGAATACTGGCTAATAAAGGAATTCATCAGGTGCTTGATAAGGTGATTAATTTCTTCCGTTCCATTCCATTTATCATCCTGTTAACGGGAGTTATGCCGGTCTCCAGATTTATTATGGGGACGGCTATCGGGGTTGAGGGGGCTATCGTTCCTTTAGTTTTTGGAACGGTACCATTTTTTGCAAGACAGATTGAAAGCGCGCTGGCAGAAATTGATCATGGGCTCATAGAAGCAGCCCTTTCCATGGGGAAAAGTCCTATGGAAATCATTTTCAGTGTGTATTTAAGGGAGAGCATTGCAGGAATCGCCAGAGGAACTACCATAACAGCCATCAGCCTTCTTGGTCTTACAGCCATGGCAGGAGTCGTAGGAGCTGGGGGTCTTGGAGATTATGCCATACGATATGGCCATGACAGAAACCAGACGGACGTGACGTATGTGACCGTTTTGGTCCTGGTACTCATGGTAAGTGTTATTCAGATCATTGGTAACCGGGTTGTGAAGAAGAATACCCATTAAGGGCCTATATAAGGAGGTAGAACATGGAGCTTCAAAAAAGGAAAATCATCATTGCAGGTGCCGGTCATGTTGGTTCTCATGCGGGTTACGCTTTAATTTCTCAAGGGCTATGTGAAGAAATCGTATATATAGATGTCGATGAAAATAAGGCCAGGGCTCAGGCTATGGATCTGTTTGATTCCACTGTCTACTTGCAAAAACGATGTTTGGTCAGAGCTGGTAATTACACAGATGCAGCAGACGGAGATTTGTTTATTGTAGCCGCAGGCCCCTTGCCTGATATGAGTAAAGGCCAGACAAGAATGGATACCCTTCGGGATACCATAGCCATAATCAAAGATGTAGTGGAGGGCATACGGACCTCAGGGTTTCACGGGATTATCTTGAATATTTCAAATCCTGCGGATGTGGTGACTCACTACATTCAAAAAGCCCTTGATTATCCGGCAGAGAAAATCCTTTCCACCAGTACCACACTGGACAGCGCAAGGCTTAGAAGAGCGATTTCAGAGGTAGTAGGAGTGGATCAGAAATCCATACTGGCGTATGCCCTTGGGGAGCATGGGGAGAGTCAGATGGCAGCCTGGTCAGCGGTGACCATTGGAGGAAAGCCTTTGTTCCAGCTCATGGAGGAACAGCCAGAACGGTATGGAACACTGGATTTAAAATCCATAGCAGCAGAAGGAAAAGCTGGCGGCTGGCATATTTTAGCAGGAAAAGGGTCCACGGAATTTGGAATTGGGGCTGCCATTGCAGAGGTGGTAAGGGCAGTATTTGGTGATGAGAACCGGATTCTTCCCGTGTCCACACTGCTTACGGGACAGTATGGAGAAACTGGTGTTTATGCAAGCGTTCCATCCCTGTTAAACCGCCATGGAGTGGCAGATGTGATAGAACTGAACTTAACAGAAGAGGAACTGGAAGAATTTCATAAGTCCTGTCAGACCATGAAAGAGAATTTTGAGTTGGCACTGACTTTATAACAATAACAATGACAAAACAATGGAGGAAACAATTATGAAACTGAAAAAATGGATTACACTTACTTTATCTGCAGCTGCACTGACTCTTTCTTTAACGGCCTGCGGAGCAAAAGGAGCGGAAACGACCGCAGCAAAGGATTCCAGCACAGCAGAGACCAAAGAGGCAGAAACCACGGCCCAGGGGAGTTCACAGGCCGAGACAACCGACACAAAGGCAGAGCCTGTAACAATTAAGCTTGGAGTTGTTGGGAGTATTTATGAAGAGCTTTGGGCTCCGACAAAGGAAGCCCTGAAAAAGGAAGGAATCAATCTGGACATTGTACAGTTCTCCGATTATGTAACACCTAATAATGCACTGGCAAATGGTGAAATAGACTTAAATGCATTCCAGCACCGCATTTTCTTACAGAAAGAAATTGAGAGCAATGGCTATAAAATTGAGCCAATCGGAAACACCTTTATCATTCCCTTAAACCTTTATTCCAGCAAGGTAAAATCCGTATCTGAGATTAAGGATGGAGATACCGTAGCCATTCCAAATGATGTGACAAATGGCGGCCGTGCCTTAAAGGTGCTTGAATCTGCCGGACTTATTAAGATTAAGAAAGATGCCGGTTTTAGCCCTACTGTGGATGACATTGAAGAGTATACAGTAAAAATCAAAATCCAGGAGCTTGCAGCCAATACCATTCCATCTACATTAGCAGATGTGACAGCAGGAATTATCAATGGAAACTTTGCCCTTGATTTCGGCTTAAAGACGGATGAGGCTATCTTTAAGGATACCAGTCTTGAGGAAGAAAACTACTGGAATCTGATTGCAGCCCGTACAGAAGATCTTGCTGATCCTGAGAAAAAAGCGGTATATGAGAAAATTGTTAAAACGTTCCAGTCTGAAGAAACAGAGAAAATATTTAACGATACCTTTGGCGGCTATTTCATTAAGGCTGGCTGGGATCAGGATTTATTAAACAAATAAAAAGGATGGGGAAACAGTGAAGGACATAGAGAAAAATGAATTGGCTGATATCATTTCAGATGATACGCGCATTGCATTTGAACCATTGCAACCCAGGTTTTTAAGCGATAGTCTGGGGCGATTAAAGGGCAGGGCGGATGCTCTTGTCCTTCCTGTCTCTACAAAAGAAGTGAGCCAGATTCTAAGGTATGCGTGGGAGCATGAAATACCGGTGACTCCAAGAGGCGCAGGTACCAATCTGGTAGGTTCAACGGTACCAATGGAGGGTGGTATCATTCTTGATCTATCCAGAATGAACCAGATTCTTTCCCTTGATAAGGATACTCTAACTGCTGAGGTGGAGCCTGGAGTGCTTCTTAAGGACTTTCAGGCCTATGTGGAGGGAGAAGGATTTTTCTACCCGCCTGACCCGGGAGAAAAGGAATCCACGTTAGGGGGGAATATCAGTACCAATGCGGGAGGCATGAGGGCTGTAAAATATGGTGTGACCAGGGATTATGTCAGAGGACTGGAGCTGGTTTTAGCTGACGGCACTATACTCACTGTGGGGAGCAGGAATGTTAAGGATGCCAGCGGACTGTCCTTAAAGAACTTAATCATTGGTTCGGAAGGAACCCTTGCAGTCATCACCAAATGTATTTTAAAGCTCCTGCCAAAGCCGGAGACCTCTCTAAGCGTCCTGGTTCCATTTGGGAGTCTTTCCGTGGGGATTCGAAATGTACTATCCATTTTGAAGGCAAATGTCAATCCGACGGCAGTGGAATTCGTGGAACGAAAGGTCATAAGCCTGGGGGAGGAATTCTTAGGAATCCGATATCCAAGGCCGGATGCCGCTTCTTATATCCTTCTGACCTTTGATGGAAGAGAGGAAGAGGTAGAGGCTTCTGCTAATAGGGCGAAAGAGCTTGTAATGGCACAGGGAGCTATGGATTACATCTTTCTACGGAATAAGGAGCTTTCTGATGGAATCTGGAAGGTGAGGGGAGCGCTTGTAAAAGCAGTGGAAGCAGTTTCCCAGCAGGAGCCGGTGGATATTGTGGTGCCAATTGATAAAAGCAGTGAATTCATTGATTATGTCAACCAGCTGGAGCGGGAGAAAAACATGCAGATGATCTGCTTTGGTCATGCCGGGGATGGGAACATCCATCTTTGCCTGGTTCGGGGAGAACGGGATGAGGAAACGTGGAAAAGGGAGCTTAAGGAAAATATGAAGCTGGTCTATGAGAAGGCTTTTGAGCTTGGAGGTCTTACCTCTGGGGAGCATGGAATCGGGCTGTCAAAGCGTCCTTATTTTCTTTCCGGTACTTCCAGTGAAAATCTGGTGGTCATGAACCGGATCAAAGAAGCCCTTGATCCCAAAGGCATATTGAATTATGGGAAATCATACATAACAGGAGGCAAGGAACATGCAGAAACTGTCTGAACGGACGGCAGGATTTACGGATTCCGTCATTCGAAGGATGACCCGGATATCCAGTCAATACGGAGCGGTCAACTTATCCCAGGGATTCCCGGATTTTGAACCGCCAAAAGAAATCCTTAATCGCTTAAAGGAAGTGACAGAAGAAGATTTTCATCAGTATTCCATTACCTGGGGAGCACAGAATTTCAGGGAAGCACTGGCTGAGAAACAGTCCGGGCCAATGGGCCATGAGATAGATCCGGATAAGGAAATCGTAGTTACCTGCGGAAGCACAGAGGCCATGATGGCTGCCATGATGACCGTAGCAAATCCTGGAGATAAGGTCATTGTGTTTTCTCCGTTTTATGAAAATTATGGAGCAGATGCTTTGTTATCCGGAGCGGAGCCTATTTATGTACCGCTTCATCCGCCCTTGTTTCATTTTGACAGGGATGAGCTGGAGGCTGCATTTCAAAAACAGCCAAAGGCCCTGATTCTCTGCAATCCTTCCAATCCCTGCGGAAAGGTATTTACTTTAGAGGAGCTGACCTTCATTGCAGAGCTTGCCATCAAATATGATGTTTATGTGATTGCAGATGAGGTGTATGAGCACATTGTTTATGAGCCTCACAGTCATACTTATATTGCCTCCCTTCCAGGCATGTGGGAGCGGACCATTTCCTGCAGCTCCTTATCTAAAACTTATTCCATCACAGGATGGCGGCTGGGGTATATCATTGCATCTCCTGAGATCATTGATGTGGCGAGAAAGGTTCATGATTTCCTTACGGTAGGAGCGGCAG
The DNA here is from genome assembly GCF_000687555.1 of [Clostridium] aerotolerans DSM 5434. Lineage (GTDB taxonomy): Bacteria > Bacillota > Clostridia > Lachnospirales > Lachnospiraceae > Lacrimispora > Lacrimispora aerotolerans. The sequence goes on from NZ_JHWJ01000004.1 coordinate 6,376, forward strand.
CCCCACTACAGGAGGCTGTAATTCCTGGGTTAAAGTTCGGACCGGATTATTATGAAAGCCTGCGTCTGAAGTATACAAAGAAGAGGGAGCTGTTTCTCAAAGGGCTTGATGACATTGGGCTGGTTCATACGGTGCCGGAAGGAGCATATTATGTGCTCATGGACATCGGAGAGTTTCATTATGACAGCGATCTGGAGTTTTGCGAAGTCCTGGCCAAGGAAGTGGGAGTCGGTGCTGTTCCGGGTTCCAGCTTTTTTAAGGAGCCAGTGAACCATTTGATCCGGTTCCATTTTGCAAAAAAAGATGCTACGTTAAAGGAGGCTCTTGACCGGCTTTCCCAGATTAGAAAAAAGATGCCTGCTGGCAGCAGGTAATGATTCATATAGCAAAAAGGGCTAAGATCCGGATTCTGGATTTTGGCCCTTCTTTTCTGCGACTCCCCATGATTACCATTGACAAACGGAAAAAGAGCCATATAATAGTTGTAGGTGCAATTGTTGCACGTGCAACTAAAAAATAACAACGTGGAGAAACTAACATGAACAATCTGCTGCTTTACGCGAAAAAGTACAAAAGAGAATTTATTCTGGCAGTTATCTGCATCCAGGCGGAGACCATTTTTGAACTGGTCATCCCCATGGTCATGGCCGACATCATCGATGTGGGTGTGGCAAATGGTGATAAGCACTACATACTGGTCAAAGGGCTCCAGATGGTGGCATTTGCCGTGATTTCCCTGATTCTAGGTCATGCCTGCGCCCGGTATACGGCTCGCTGCGGAAGCGGAATCGGCGCCCAGATCCGAATGGCGGAATTTCAAAAAATGCAGACCTATTCCTTTGCCAATACGGACCGTTTCAGCACGCCTTCTCTAGTCACAAGGCTGACCAGTGATATTACAGCCATTCAAAATTCCATTACCAATGGAATGAGGCCGGGATTTCGTTCTCCTGTGATGATGATAACAGCCATGGTGGTCTCTTTTCGCATAAATCCCAGGCTGGCTCTTGTATTCTTTCTGGCCGCTCCAACTCTGGCCATCATCCTTTTCTTTATTATAAAAAATGTAAGACCTCTTTACGGCAAAATGCAGGGCGCCATGGATATGGTAAACCGGATCATTCAGGAGAATCTTACAGCCATTCGAGTGGTTAAGGCATATGTAAGAGGCGACCACGAGATCGAGAAGTTCCAGGAGGTAAATAAAAGCCTTCAATGCTCGTCGGAACGGTCCTTTACCCTGGCATCTTTAAATATGCCTGCCATGCAGTATGTGATGTATGGAACCATTTTAAGCATTTTATGGTTTGGCGGGAACATGGTCATCCTAGGAGATATGAAGGTAGGAGCCCTTACCAGCTTTTTAAGCTACGTGCTACAGGTCTTAAATTCCCTTATGATGTTTTCTAATGTGTTTCTTTTGTTTACCCGTTCCCTGACCTCATGGAAGCGCATCTCTGAGGTTCTTGATGAAGAGCCGGCCATTAATGATGATCGGGCGACAGACGTTACCATAGAAAAGGGTTCCATTCGATTTGATCATGTGTATTTTAAATACAAGGATACGGCCAAGGAATACGTGTTATCCGATATCTCTTTTCAGATAGAGCCGGGGCAGACCATAGGTATCATTGGGCAGACAGGTGCGGCAAAAAGCACTTTGGTTCAACTGATTCCAAGGCTTTATGAAGCTACCTCAGGAAACATTTATATTGATGATCACCCCATTTATGAATATACTCAGGAGCATTTAAGGGATTCCATTGCCATGGTGCTTCAAAAGAATACTTTATTTTCCGGCACGGTAAGAGAAAATCTTTACTGGGGAAAGGAACATGCAACGGACGAAGAACTGGACCGTGCAGTGAGAATCTCCTGTGTGGATGAATTCCTGGACCGTCTTGAACATGGATATGAGACAGAGCTTGGACAGGGCGGAGTCAATGTATCGGGCGGACAAAAGCAGAGATTATGCATTGCCAGAGCCATTTTAAAGGAACCGAAGGTATTGATTCTTGACGATTCCACAAGCGCACTTGATACAGCAACAGAGGCTAAGATAAAAGAGGGTCTGGAAAAGGAGCTTCCTGGCATGACAAAGATTATGATCAGCCAGAGAATTTCTTCTGTAATGAATGCAGATCAGATCATCATCCTGGACGATGGCAGAATCAATGGAATCGGAACTCACGATAAGCTTCTGAAAGAAAATGAAATATATCAGGATATCTTTTATTCCCAGCAGAAAGGAGGGAACCAGGCCGAATGAAACCAGTAGGAAGAGCAAAACCAAAGGACGCAAAAAAAGCACTCATTCACTTATTAACATACATCGGGCATCACAAACGCTCCATGGCAGTAATTGCCATGCTGGTATGTATCAGTGCAGTTTCAAGCATTGCGGGAACGTATCTGTTAAAGCCGGTAATCAACGATTATATCGTACCTGGAGACATACCGGGACTTATCCGTATGATCACATTTATGGGACTCATCTATCTGTTTGGGGCCACCTCCTGTCTCCTTTATAACCGGATGATGGTCCGTGTTTCCCAACGGGTGGTGGGAGAAATCCGAATGGATTTATTCCGAAAGACCCAGAAGCTGCCTCTTAAATATTTTGATACCCATACCCATGGGGAGTTAATGAGCCATTTTACAAATGATGTAGATACCATTTCAGAGGCCTTAAATAACAGCTTTACCCTGCTGATCCAAAGCTTTATTACATCGGTGGGAACTGTTATTATGCTGATTGTGCTGGATGTCAGGCTTTCTCTCATCGTAATAGTCTTTCTTCTTATCATGCTGATCTATATCCGGCACAATGGGATACTGAGCAAGAAATATTTCACCCAGCAGCAGAAAAACCTGGGTAACATCAATGGTTTTATCGAGGAAATGGTAGAAGGTCAGAAGGTGGAGAAGGTATTCTGCCATGAGAAACAGGATTTTGAAAAATTCTGTGAGTTTAACGAAAAGCTTCGGATTTCCTCTACCATGGCTACCACCTATACTGGGATTACAGTGCCGACCATTGTTTCTCTTTCCTATATTAACTATGCGGTATCCGCCTGTATCGGAGGTCTCTTTGCTTTATCGGGACTTATTAATATCGGAACACTTGCCTCTTATCTTGTTTATGTAAGACAGAGCGCTATGCCAATGAATCAGTTTACCAATCAGATTAATTTTCTCATGGTAGCCCTGGCAAGTGCGGAAAAGATATTTGATATGATGGAAACAGAGCCAGAGGTTGATGAAGGCAGGGTAACATTAAAACGGGTCATGGAACGGGAAGATGGAAGTCTTTCAGAGACAGATAACTATACCGGACATTTTGCCTGGAAGGTCCCTGGGGAAAATGGGGAATATCAATTAATTTCCTTAAAGGGAGACGTCCGTTTCCACGATGTGGTATTTGGGTATAATAAGGACCATGCCATATTAAATGGAATCAGCCTTTATGCAAAGCCAGGTCAGAAAATTGCATTTGTGGGTTCCACTGGTGCCGGTAAAACAACCATCATCAATCTGGTGAACCGTTTCTATGAAATTGACAGAGGAACCATTACCTACGATGGAATTGATATCAGAGATATAAAGAAGGATGATTTAAGGCGTTCCATTTCCCTGGTCATTCAGGACACTCATTTGTTCACAGGGACCATTGCGGACAACATTCGTTACGGAAGGCTGAATGCACCCGAAGAGGATGTGCTGGAGGCCGCTAGAATCGCCAATGCAGATTCCTTTATAAGACGTCTGCCAAATGGATACGATACGCTTTTGGAGAGCGACGGAAGGAATTTATCCCAGGGACAAAGACAGCTGATTGCCATTGCAAGGGCTGCTATCTCACAGCCGCCTGTTCTTGTTTTAGATGAAGCCACCAGCTCCATTGACACCAGGACAGAGAAGCTGATTGAAAAGGGAATGGACGCTCTTATGAAAGACCGGACGGTGTTTGTAATCGCCCATCGTCTTTCCACCGTAAGAAATTCAAAAGCCATTCTTGTTCTGGAACAGGGAGAAATTATTGAGCGTGGTAGCCATGAAGAGTTGCTGGAACAGCAGGGAAAGTATTATAATCTTCATATGGGACATTTTGAACTGGAATAAATGAAGAAACAAAGGAAGCCGAAAAAGGAGGCAATGGATGGGAAATCATTATATCAGAGAGCTGATGGCACGAGGGGAAAGAGCGAGAAAGCAAATATTTTCACCGCTTTTATCTGAGTTCGGACTAACGCCGGGACAGGGGCAGGCCAGGATTTTATATTATCTGCTTTTAAAGGATCATGTCACGCAAAAGGAGCTGGCAGACAACTGCCATTTTGAAGTGACCACCATGTCAAGGAACTTAGATAAGCTGGAGAAGCTTGGTCTTCTTATCAGACAGAACAACCCGGACTGCAGACGCTCATTTCTCATCTGCCTGACCGATAAAGGAATTGCTGAGGCAAAAGAGATTAAAAAGGTGTTTGAGCAGTTTGAACAAATTGTGAGTGACGGAATAACAAAAGAAGAGCTTGAAGTTTTTTTAAAGGTCATGACACGTATGTGTGATAATATGGAGTCCTATAACCAGAAGGAAAAATAGGGCGTTCTGTACACAGGATACATTGACATAAGACACTGGAGACTGATATAATTTTATTATGAAAAACTTGGGTCTTATAATAAGGAGTGCTTATGACATTACAGGAAAAAAATGAAGTTTTACGAGCTTATATAAAAGAAATGGGAAGCCTTGCGGTGGCTTTTTCCTCAGGCGTGGATTCCACCTTTCTTTTAAAGACCGCTCATGAGGTGCTGGGGGATCAGGTCATTGCTGTGACTGCCCGTTCCTGCTCCTTTCCGGAGCGTGAACTTCGGGAAGCAATGGAATTTTGCAAGGAGGAAGGAATCCGGCATTTTATCGTTGATAGTGAAGAACTGGATATTGAAGGCTTTGAAAGCAATCCGAAGAACCGCTGCTATTTATGCAAGCACGAACTTTTTGAAAAGATCGCCGTGATTGCAAAGGAGCAGGGAATCGAGGAAATCGCAGAAGGTTCTAACATGGACGACAACGGGGATTACCGTCCTGGTCTTATAGCCGTGGCTGAGTTAAATATCAAAAGCCCCTTACGGCATGCCCAGCTATCGAAAGCGGATATCAGGGAGTTATCGAAGGAAATGGAATTAAAGACCTGGGACAAACAGTCCTTTGCTTGTCTTTCCAGCCGTTTTGTCTATGGGGAGACTATTTCAAGAGAAAAGCTTTCCATGGTTGATAGGGCAGAACAGCGCCTTCTTGATATGGGCTTTTATCAGGTAAGAGTTAGAATTCATGGAACCATTGCAAGAATTGAAGTTCTTCCCACTCAGCTTGAGAAGCTTGTGGCAAGAAGGGAAGAGTTTACTCCATATTTTCACGAGCTTGGGTTTTCCTATATAGCCATGGATTTAGACGGATATCGGACGGGCAGCATGAATGCTACGCTTGATGAGGCGGTTGTATCATAAGCTATCTTAGTATTTGGCAGAAGCAACAGGCAGAAAATCTTAAGCTTCATACGAATCGGTAGGAAAAATCCAACGTTTCGTGGCGGCAGTTTGGTGATATCAGAGTGTAAGGCTTTTGCATTCAGATTTTTATAAGATGCATACAATATACATCGCTTCTGTATGAAAAAAGGTGCTTTGAGCGTGGCTTTCCAAGACCAGTCAAAGCGCCTTTTTGCTTTAAAGTTAGTAATTTATCTCAGTTCCTGGCATACTGTATTGGAACGAAAAGCCCATTGCTTTTTCCTGGTTTTTCTGTTATATTAGTTTGTTAAACAATCAGGGTGTGTCTGAAAACTCATTGCACCAATCTGCACGTCCCACTTCGCAGCATATTTGGTCCAAATTCAGTTGGCGTAGCCCACTACGCCGCCTTCATCTGGGCCAAATCTCCCACAAAGTGTAACGCACATCTTGATACAAGGAGCTTTCAGACACGCCCTGGTGGAAAGGATTTGGAAATGTTTTTATATCAGAATATAAATGACCACGTACGGATCCTGGGATACAGAGGCTTTGATGGTTTCATCCGAGTGCCGGAACAGATTGGAGGCCGGCCAGTGACCGAGCTTTCAGCCTATGCATTTTCCGGCGGCTGGGGAAGGGAAGAGATGCTTTCGTCGCTGGAGGAAGAAATCCTTCTTTGTGACGAAGAGGGAAACCCCATTTTGACAGATAAAAAGGACCTTCCACCAGCCATAAGCCTGGAAGGACTGAAAGAAATATATTTGCCGGAGACAATTGAAAAAATCGGCAATTACTCATTTTATAACTGTTTTGAGCTGACTCGCTTAACATGCAGTGCCGCCATTTTAGACTTAGGCTCCGGGCTCTTTACCGGTTGTTCGGGAATGCGTTATCTTGATATCCATCTGGTAGACGGAAAGCGTTCCTGCTTAAAGGAAATTCTATCAGAATTAAGACAGTTACTTTATGTAAATTATTACACCAGCCAGGGCAATGCCAGACTTGTTTTTCCTGAAATGTATGAAGAATCGGTGGAGCACACTCCCGCCCGTATTATCATTCGGGAAATGCATGGCTGTGGCCATATGTACCGTTACTGCTTTGACCAGACCGGTTTTCAGTTTCATAAATACGATGCCCTGTTCCCTCACCTTTTGGTACAGGAATCAGAACGGGTCATCGGAGAGCTGGTCATAAACCGGCTTTACACCCCCATGAATCTTCTGTATCATGACAGAATGGTGTACGAAGCTTATTTATTGGAGCACATAGAAGAAATATCAAAGCTTGCAATAGAAGATGAGACCATGTTCCTCTGGCTTATGGAGGAATATGCAAAAAACCAGGATAAATTTGATTTCATTGTTGAAATAGTATCAAGGGAAGATAAGCCAGAGCTTTTAAGTCATTTAATGGACTTAAGGCGTCATCGGTTCCCCGTAAAAAAACGGGTATTTTCCCTGTAACAAAATAAGGAAAGGTTGGTGAACCGTATGATCGATCCCGTAAGACAAAGACAGCTTGACGAGCTTGAAGAGGTAGAGATAGGGCACGGCATTCTGATGAATGCCAGAAATGAGCTGTATATAAATTTCCGCTATCTCGATGTTGCCTTAAGCAGCTTTGTATTTGAGGCGGATAGAAAGGGCAATGTGCTCTCTACGGACGGCTTTGTCATTTATTACCAGCCAGATCTTTTATTCTCCATGTACAAAAGCAGCCGGATTTTAGTGAACCGGGCGTACTTACACATGTTGTTCCACTGCCTGTTTAACCATTTAAATGGGAAAGGAAACAGGGATAAAATACTCTGGGACGTGGCCTGCGACATCGCCATTGAATCCATCTTAGACAGCTTTTATGTAAAGCCTGTTTACCGCCATCAGTCCCCTTACCGGAGAGAAATCTACGGAAGAATTACCGCCAGGCGAAAGGTATTTACCGCCGAAGGAATTTATAAGGACTTAACGGAAATGAATCTGACCCAGGAAGAGCTGCTCCGAATGGCTGGAGAATTTTACGTAGACAGCCACGACCGTTGGGATGAGGAGGAAGACCCCAGAGTCAGTACACAGCGGCAGAACCAGTGGCAGGAAATGCGGGAAAAAATGGAGACGGAAATGGAGTCCTTCGGCGAGGAGAACGCCCAGTCCGGCAAAGATTTACTGGAACAGATTAAAGCAGAAAACAGGGAACGGTACGATTACAAACGGTTCTTAAAAAAGTTCGCAGTACTGCGGGAAGAAGCAGAAGTCGATCCCGATTCCTTTGATCCCATATTTTACACCTATGGGATGACGCTTTATGAAAATATGCCATTAATTGAACCCCTTGAAACAAGAGAGGTTTTTAAAATAGAAGATTTTGTAATAGCCATAGATACCTCCATGTCAGTGTCAGGAGATTTGGTAAAACGATTTTTAGAGGAGACCTACGGAATGCTTTCAGAATCAGAAAGCTATTTTAGAAAGGTCAATATCCACATTATTCAGTGTGATGAAGAGATCCGCTCCGATATAACCATAACAAACCGGGAAGAAATGGAAGATTATATGGAACATTTCACCATAAGCGGGTTTGGAGGAACAGATTTTCGTCCAGCCTTTGAATATGTTAACGGCCTTTTAAACAAAGGAGTATTTAAAAAGCTCCGGGGCCTTCTTTATTTTACCGATGGAAAAGGAATTTATCCCGTCTCCATGCCGCCCTACGATACAGCCTTTGTGTTTATGGAAGGACAGTATGAGGACATCTCTGTGCCCGGCTGGGCCATGAAGGTAATACTGACGGAGGAAGATTTAAATCTTTCATAACAGGAGAAACTGCCATGAATATAAAACGAGCAAAAGAAGAAATTAAAACAACCATAGAAGCTTACTTACTAAAGGATGCCTACGGAAACTACGAGATTCCATCTCTGCGGCAAAGACCTATTTTCCTCATGGGACCTCCCGGTGTGGGGAAGACCCAGATCATGGAGCAGGTGGCAAGAGAATGCCAGGTTGGCCTGGTAGCTTATACCATCACCCATCATACAAGGCAGAGCGCTGTTGGACTTCCATTTATCCGGGAAAAGGAATATGGAAATGAAACCTACCGCGTGACCGAATACACCATGAGCGAGATCGTAGCCTCTGTGTATGAAAAAATGGAGACCACAGGGCTTAATGAGGGGATTTTATTTATTGATGAGATCAACTGCGTTTCTGAGACCTTGGCACCGACGATGCTTCAGTTTTTACAGTATAAAACATTTGGAAACCATAAGATTCCGGAAGGCTGGGTCATTGTGACGGCTGGGAACCCGCCGGAGTATAATAAGTCAGTCCGGGATTTTGATGTGGTGACTCTGGATAGAATCAAGCTTATCCAGGTAGAGCCGGATTTTGAAGTGTGGAAGGCTTATGCGTATGAACATGATTTACACCCGGCGGTTATTTCTTATTTGAATACAAGACCGGAGAATTTCTGCCGGATAGAAACTACGGTAGATGGGAAATTCTTTGCCACTCCAAGAGGCTGGGAGGATTTATCCCGCTTTATTCAGATCAGTGAGCGGATTGAAAAGGACGTTGACCGGGATGTAGTGGGAGAGTATATTCAATTTCCTAAAATTGCCAAGGATTTCACAAACTATCTCCACCTATACTACAAATACCAGGACGATTACCAGATCGATGAAATTCTTTCCGGTGTGATTCGGGAAACTCTTTGCAATAAGTTAAATCGTGCTCCATTTGATGAAAAATTAAATGTGATTGGACTTTTACTGTCAAAGCTGGGACAGCAGTTCCGGGCGGTAGCAGATCAGGCGGATAGAACAGGGCTTTTGATGGAGGAGCTTAAAAAGGTAAATCCAGAAGTTGATAGCGTTGGAGATCAGTCTATGGTGGAACGGCTTTCTGTTTTGAGAAGAGAGTGGAAGGAAGTTTGGAATAAAAAGCGGGAAGCTGGGCTTATTAATAGGAGAGAAGATTATCTGGCCAGGGATGTGGAAGGTATTATGGCTAGATATGAGGAGACTTTGAAAAAGGAAGAATCTGAGGAAGAGCATGTGGATGTGAATGCTTCATGGAATCGGATCCGGGAGCTTTTCAAAGAGGAAAACCAGCGGTATGAAACACTTCTTGAGAGTGGTGGCAAGGCTCTAGAGCATGCTTTTGATTTTATGGAAGCTGCTTTTATGGATGGCCAGGAGATGGTGGTGTTTGTTACAGAATTAAATACCGGCTACTACAGCGTCAAATTTTTAAAAGAATACGACTGCGAAAGATATTATCAGTATAACGAAAGACTTCTATTCAAGGACCGGGAAGATGAATTAAAATCCCGAATTGATAGTTTGGGAAAATAATGTATAAAAACCATATCTCTGCTCCATAATATAAAAGAAAAGGAGGTAGAGCCATGGGAAATAAAGCATTAAATTACACAGCTCTGACCATTGCCATTATCGGCGCAGTAAACTGGGGACTGATAGGCTTCTTTAACTTTGACCTGGTTTCATTTATCTTCGGCAACATGACATGGATTACGAGGATTGTGTACGGCCTGGTAGGAATCTGCGGGTTGTACCTGCTTACCTTTTATGGTCATAATGAGGCTAGAGCAGACTGATAATTGTTGGTTAAAAACGGAGGGCATTGCTGGGTGACCGGGAATTGATGGGTCATGAGGCAGTGCCCTTTTGTTGTTATGGGTAATAAGGGAGCAAGTCGATAAAAAATAGCGCTTATATAGATTAATGTTAATTCATGATGAGAATGGCATTTAATTTAGCTAGTGATATACAATGTGATACTACTACGGTTTCCATATATAATTTTATTTCTTTATATACATAAATTAATAGGTGGATATAACATGGGAGAGGATGTTATAATGTAATGACAGTAATTTTATATAAGTGGGTCAATATTTCACTTCGATACAAATTATAAGTTAGGAGAAAATAACTTATTTTTTTTTGTAAGAATACGATATTAATTAATAGGAAGAGTAATTCAGGGAAATTTCTTCTTAAGACCCTTATAGATAAATAATAATTGATCAGGAGGAAATTTTAAATGAAGTATAAGATCAACCTATCACAGTGTATGATTGTTAAAAATGAAGAAAAAAATATACGAAAAGCCTTAACTTGGGGCAAGAGCATTGTATGTGAACAAATCGTTGTAGATACTGGATCTACCGACAGAACGGTTGAGATTGCAGAGGAGATGGGAGCAAAAGTCTTTCATTTTGAGTGGATAGACGATTTCTCGGCTGCCAAGAATTTTGCTATTGATCAAGCATCAGGAAACTGGATTGCATTCTTGGATGCGGATGAATATTTTTCTGAAGAAGACGCACAAAAAATAATTCCACTTTTAAAATATCTGCAAAAAGATGGAAAGTACTCTGCAATGCCCGCTATTATCAGATCTTCATTGGTAAATTTAAATGATGAAGGAAAGCCTGGTTCTTTTGCAACTCAGGACAGAATATTCTCCAATAATCCTGCTTTGAGATACCAAAATAGGATCCACGAAACACTCCAGGCGAGTGCTGGGAAAAAGCATGTGGTATTTGATGCTACTGACAGGCTTACTGTCTTTCATACAGGCTATACTAAGAGCGTATTTGAAGAAACCCATAAAATGGATAGAAATATAGCTCTTTTGAAGCGTGAAGTAAAAGATAATCCAGAAAACTACAATGCATGGGCTTATTTAGGTGATGCTCTTTTTGGAAATGAACAATATGAAGACGCAGAAAATGCTTATAACCGTGTAATTGAAAATATAAAAAATGTTTTTTCCCAAGAGCGAAAAGATTTGATTTTTTCCAATTTGCTCAAAATGAAATTCTTAAGACGTATTGACAATGAAGCATTAATTATGAAGGCATATAATCAGTCAGTCGAATGTAATTGTTCTACTCCTGATATAGAATATTGGGTCGGCTCCTGGATGCTGAATCATGGAAAAGAGCAAAAGGGAATTGAATATTTTGAATTAGCATTAAACAAACTTGAGCAATATCAGGGGCATGGTGTTCTGGATGTTGCGGCTGAACTTCCATACATATATCAGACACTATTTGAATTTTATTATAAATCCATTAATCATGCTGCTGAGGCTGTAAGATATGGTGTTCTATATCTGCGGGTAAAGCCTTATGGAGAAAGTGTATTAAAGGGTTTACTTCAACTTTTAGGAAACGGAGCAAGAGACGAGAAAACTACGGAGGCAATTTTAGGGTTTCTATTTAAGTTGTATGATTTTACCAAGGCTAAAGATAAGCTGTTTTTAATTAGAGTTTCTAACAAGCTTTTTTATCATGCACTAGAACAAAAAGTCTATGATTTACTTTCTGAGGAGGAAAAGGCTTTTTTTAATCAAAATAAACAATCAGTTTATCAAAATTAAGTAAATATCCAAAAGAGATTAAGAGATTACTAGTGAAAAAGATAACGTATAGTATTATTATTTAATTTCATCTATGAAATTATAAAAAGATATATAAAACACTTATGAAAGAAAAAGTTATGACGATATAAGTAATAGTGTACAAGAGATATACGACTGTATGACTAGAGTAAAATAAGGATTTATAGTATAATAGTCCTCTGCAATCAGGCATAAATATGATATGCAGTTTCTTAAATCGGTTTTGGCTTTTCATTCAGGGCCCGAATGGAGAGTTTGAACATAAAAAATTAATACGGGGGACAAGGAAGTCCCCGTCACAATCCAAGGAGGTTTATATTATGAGAATTCAACACAATATCACAGCTTTAAACTCTTACAAAAACTTAACAAACAATAATAATACAGTAGGCAAGAACCTGGAGAAATTATCTTCTGGTTACAGAATCAACCGTGCAGGTGATGATGCTGCTGGTCTTGCTATTTCCGAGAAGATGAGAGCTCAGATTACAGGTCTTGAGACTGCTTCTAAGAATGCTAGCGATGGTATTTCTTTAATTCAGACAGCAGAAGGTGCATTAACAGAAGTTCATTCTATGTTAAACCGTATGGTTGAATTAGCTCAGCAGTCTGCTAATGGTACTTATGATAATGATGTAGACCGTAAAAATCTTCAGGCAGAATTAGATTCCTTAACTTCTGAAATTGACAGAATCTCAGAAGGAACTAACTTTAACGGAACAACTCTGTTAAAAGGTGGCAATATGGCAACCAATGGTTTGACACTTCAGATCGGTGATACTTCAGACAGCTTCAACCAGCTTAATGTTAAGATTGCTGATATGAGCAGTAATGGTTTAGGAATTGATGGATTAAAGATTGATACACAGACTGACGCTCAGGCTGCTGTGAAAAAAATAAAAGATGCTATTAATACAGTATCTGATACTCGTGGTAAACTTGGTGCAGCTCAGAACCGTCTTGAGCATACCATCAACAACTTGAGTGTAACATCTGAAAATATGACAGCAGCAGAAAGCCGTATTCGTGACGTTGATATGGCTAAAGAAATGATGTCCTATACAAAGAACAACATTCTTGTACAGGCTTCTCAGGCTATGCTTGCTCAGGCAAACCAGGTACCACAGGGTGTTCTTCAGTTATTAAAGTAATTATTGTTTATTATATCACATAGAAAAAGGGCTTGTCATGTTTCGTGGCAAGCCCTTTTTCTATGTGATATGATATTTTAGTAAATATAAAAGGAAAAAATTGTATAAGGAGAAATTACAGGTAGATATGTAATTATATGTATATATTTGTCGATATATTAATAGAATATTTGAATGTTAAATGCATTTCTTGTCTTTGTATATTATTAAGAACAAGTTTTAAGAGATATGTAAGAAAATATGCAGTAAATAATCATTAGGTAAGGCAAAAACATTTTAATGACTGTAACAATAGTGTATGGTTTCTTTTAGATTACTAAAAAAATACATTAAAGTGCATATAAGTGAAAGGTATTATAGATTGTTTGATTGTAGGATGTTGCACAGTAGTCAAGTAAGTAGACACGATTATCAGAAAAAACTTTCTGGAACCAGTTACTAAGTTTGATTCTAGAAGAGTTCTTCGCTTTCATTAAGGGTTAGCAGTCCAAGAAAACCATGTGGTCTCCTAGAGTTGTAGAAACCTTCAATGTACTCAAATACGGATGGCTTCAGCTACTGTAAAGAGTGATAGGTTTTTCGGTTGGTTTCTTCTTTTTTTAGATATTTAAGGAAATTTCACAGCTGGCATTGTCAAAGGGATAGCCTTTCTTAGAAAATGACTGCACTACATTAAGAGAATCTAATAACTGTCTAAAAGCAAATGCAGTATATTGAGATCCTCCATCATAATGAAATATGAGCCCTGCAGGGCACCTCCTTCTATCATAAGCTTTTTTAAATGCAGTCATTACCAGATTGACATCAGGTATTACTGAAATGTTCCAAGAAATGACTTTGCGAGAAAATAGTTCCATTACAATGCAGAGATAATACCAATTCCCAGAGACTTTGATATAAGTGAAATCACTTGCCCAGACAATATCAGGGGATTTCTGATTGAATTTCTGATGGAGATGATTGGTGCAATCACCATTATCTTTATGCCGATAGTTACGATATGGCTTTTCCGTAGACATTCGTGGTAATTGAAGTGTTTTCATCAGTCGGTACACTCGTCCAACACTCATGTGGATACCATGATCACGCCGTAAGACATAGGTAATCTTATATGCACCAAGACGCTTGTTATAATCAGCATAGATTTGGAGAATTCGTTTGGCTATCTCCAGATTTTCTTTGGTGTGGTTAGCAGGTACGGAATGGAAATGCTATAATGTGTACTTCTGTTGCCTCCTAATACATTGCAAAGATTTTTTATGTCATGCTGAAAATGAAGCTTATGAACAGCATCTAATCGTTGCTGGAGTGTGGCGTGAAGATGGCAATCGCTTTTTTTAATATGAGGAGTTCCTCCTCAAGCTGAGCATTGCGTTTTGAAGGTCTTTCACTTGTTTGGCAGTCAAGACTTCGCCATGATCCGTTTTAACGGTAGAGTAATGTTTGATCCAACGGGTAAGCGCGGTTAGGGATACCCCGTATTCTTTACAGAGAGTAGCCTATGTTTTACCGCCGGATTGATAAAGGTTAACGAGAGTACGCTTGAAGTCCTCGTCATACCGTGTTCCTGTTTTGCTTGTGGACATGAGTAGATACCTCCTTTTTGTGTCTGATTAATTGTAATATATAGTTACTTATCGTGCCCACTTTTATAATATAGGTCCAAATTTTATAATAGATTAAATAAAGAAAGTAAAAAACTAGGTGTGCTGATAAGATAATTGTGGAAGAACTTTAATTACATATATTTTGCATCTATTTTTCTTTATAAGAAAAAGCTTGAATTAATATTAATAATAATATGATGGGGAGAATTAATGGAAGAGATTCTTAATTAATGATCTAAAAGAATGCATTAATATATTCTTTTAGCAAAGTAATCTTACGGTTCCTCCTTTTAAGTGCATATATGCGGGGAATCTATTTGTCAAATGAGTCGTTAATAATTAAGTAATGTTGTACTAGAAGGGAGGTAGCGAGGTTACTTATTGCAGCTTGGATAATTATAAAAATTAATTCAATTATATAAGTGAAAATTTACGATATTAATATAAGAATAGATAAGGTCTCAAAATAAGAAAGGCATATGGTATGAGAAAAGCTCAGAAAAAATTATTGTTAGAATTTATTCAAACACTTTATCAAGCACAGGCTCAGGTAAAGATTATGATAGATAAAAAAAGTTTTGCTCAGGCTGGTGAATTGCTTGAACAATGCCAGGAGGGGGTGATTCACCTAGGTAGTTTAATTGAGAAGTCAGAAGGGGAAAACTTTGTCACTGTCGGTTTACTGGAAGAGTACTGTGAAATGGTCTATCATATTTATAACGACATCAGTGAAAATAAAACTGGAGGCGGAAGTAAAATATATAAGCAGCTTCATAAGCAGCTTATACGAATTGAAAATAGTGTAAAAAGTGATATTAAACAAAAGATTGAGGCAGTTTTTCTTCCATACAATGCATCAATGTGGGATTCTCTGGAAAGTGTATGGAAAGCAGCTGATGAGGCTGAAGATTGTGATGCTTATGTGATTCCGATTCCTTATTATAATAAGAACCCAGATGGAAGTTTTAAAGAAGAACGTTGGGAAGGTGATCAGTATCCTGATTATGTTCCCATTACAAGATATCAGGATTACAGCTTTGAAGAACATCATCCTGATCTGATATTTATTCACAACCCGTATGATGACTTAAATATGGTAACGAGCGTTCATCCATTCTTTTATTCCAGCAATTTGAAAAAATATACTGATAATCTTATATATATACCGTACTTTATTCTGGAAGAAATTTCACCGGATGATCAAATGACAATAGATAGTATACAACATTTTTGTACGCTACCGGGTGTGCTTAATACAGATAAAGTTATTGTACAATCTGAGGGTATACGACAGATTTATATTAATGTATTAACTAAAAGAGTAGGGACAGAGACAAGAAGTTATTGGGAGAAAAAGATATTAGGTATTGGCTCTCCAAAGATGGATAAGGTATTGAGTACAGTAAAAGATGAATTGCAAATTCCAGAGGAATGGATGAACTTAATTCATAGACCAGATGGGAATAGGAAAAAAATTGTTTTTTATAATACTAGTATTGGGCCATTATTGCAAAATGATGAAAAGATGCTGAGAAAGATAAAAGACGTGCTCAATGTTTTTAAAGATAGAGAGGATATATTAACTCTTATTTGGCGTCCACATCCGCTTATTAAGGACACAATAGAATCTATGAGACCTCAATTGTGGAATGATTATAAAGATTTGGTGGAGTGGTATCGGGAAGGCGGTTGGGGGATATATGATGATTCACCGGATGTTGAGAGAACAATGACATTATCCGACGCCTACTATGGAGATAACAGTTCTTTGGTTCCAATGTATAAAAAGACACATGAATTTACATTAATTCAAAATGTTGACATTGGTATAGAGGAAAGATGTAGTTACGGCGGATTGGAGGCAGCCATTCTGGTCGATCATTGTATCTGGGGAGCCGCAAATGACTTTAATGCGTTGGTGAAAATAGATAAAGAAACAAATAGTATGGAGATGATTGAGCGTTTCCCTGAGGAAGATGCTTTATCAGTACGTTTATTCGGGGATGTGGCCTATACAAATGGTAAGTTAATATTTGCACCAATGTCAGCAAATAACATAGTTATTTATGAGATTGAAAATAAAAAGTTTAGATTAGTTCCCATTGATGAAAAAATTGTAACAGGCAGCAGATCTTATGATAAAGAACATAAATTTTGCAGAGTTATAGTGAGGGGAGAGGAGGCCTATATTATTGGTTGTTCATTTCCTGCTATTTTAAAAATGAATATAAATAACTATGAAGTAAATTATATAACAGATTGGGTAAATGTATTGAATAACCTTATATCTGATAAAAATATTGTGTATTTTCGTAGTGTATATGTCTTAGAAGGAACAGAAATTTGGCTTCCATCATATTCGTGTAATATGTTAGTAAAGTTCTCATTAGTGGAACAAGAATTTCAATATTATTCTATTGGAAAAAGAGAAAATCATTATTCTGATGTTGAGTTTGATGGGAAGTTATTCTGGTTATCATCGGTAAACGGGCATGAATTAATATCTTGGGATCCACAGACCTGCTCAATCGTTCATACTGTTAAGAAGGTGAAAGGAATGGTAACGAGCAGAATGTTTATTGAAAATTCTATGTTGTACCTCATTCCGTGGGATGATAGCAATATATGGAAGGTTGATATAGTAACGGGACGGCTTGTCGATAGAATTAATATTGGTAGTGGATATAGCGGATTTTTAGGATGTATAAAATGTGATAAAAAATTATTTTTGCTTGCCCGAGAGGGTGAAGTTATAGAAGTAAATGATTTAGAAAAATTTGTCTGGGTAGAACATTATATTGAATATACTAATGATATTTTATATAAGGAACTATGCAAGAGGAGTATGGTATTAGGGTTAAAAGAAGGCAGAGAGACCAGACTTTGTGATTTTTTGCAAATCCTGTTAGAAGAAGACCTGACTACCGTAGAAGTTTGTGAAAGCAATAAAGTGGGCAATAAAATATTTAAGTTAGTCAGTGAAATATATTAAGTTTTTGTATAAGCAGATAGAATGAAAGGAAATACCCATGCAGGATATGGAAAAGTGCTATGGAACAAAATCAAAATCATATAAAAATATCGTATTATATGGGACTGGCTATGGAGCAGAATATATTTTTCCCTATTTTGAGACACGGCAGATGCTATCACAAATATATGCTGTTGTGGATAGAGATGATAGCCCGATGATAGGAATGGATTTTCATGGATATAAAGTAAAAAAACTATCAGATGTTTTGGAGCACACTGATGTTATAATGATTGTTTCAAAAGATTATTGGCAGATTATATCCGAGCGTGTTCGCAGGCTGCTTGAGAAGAAGAATATTCATATTCCTGTTATAGAAGTGTTTAATGAGGAGGCTTTATATAAATCCAGGGAAATTAATGTCACATATGTGGATAACAAGATAAAAGAAATATTAAAAGAAAATTTAATTCCACATTTCTATATATTGTGTGTTGAAAGCATGGGAGATGTTATAGCATGTGAACCAATAGCAAGAACCTTAAAAATAAATGTCCCAAATTCTCGGGTGACATGGATAGTAAAGCAAATGTATTTAGAAATAGTAAAATATAATCCTTTTGTTGATGAAGTTTTAGAGGTTTCGTGCCTATCTGAAGCCAGTGATTTTTGCAATAGTCTAAAACAAGCAAATAGTGTTGTTATTAATTGTCATTTTAATAGACGGGCATGTTCAAAAACTAAAAAAGTACATTGGAATGATATTAATCCGATGATAAATGAAAATACATACTATAATTATGGGTCTTTATTAGAGAGCTTTTCTTTAATAGCAGGTATGAAAAAAATATCGGATGAACCATATTTTTATGAGAGTGGAAAATCTGAAAATCCCATTGAAAGAGGAAAAAGATATATTGTAGTTCATTGTAAATCATCAGAGTCATGCAGAGACTGGCAATGTAATAAGTGGAATGAACTGGTACACCGAGTGGTAAGCGAGGGGTATTATGTGGTAGAGATTGGCTTAGAGCCTATTATTACCAATGAATCAGAGCGATATATTGACTGTACAAACATCCATGATATACAAATTATTGCACAAGTAATAAAGGGCGCTGATATTTTTGTTAGCGGTGATAGTGGATTTGCCCATATTGCAAATTGCTATCGAAAGGAGGCTATATTGCTTATGGGGAAATACAGGGATTTTAATGCACCTATGCCATATACGGGGTATTATGCACTAGAGAAAGAAAGTAATATTATGTATGCAAATGGTAGCAGTGTACATAGTTTGGAAGTAGATCAAGTATATACACAGGTAATTAAGAAATTACCGCATTATTTATAATGATTAGAAAATAAAATACAAGGATTTTATAGGAGAAAAATATGATTCCAAGCCAACTTCAAAGAAATGTGGTTCGCACAGATACACCGGCAGTATATGCTCACTACATTGTAACAACAAATTCACTTTATCCACTGGCTCTTGTTTGTGATGAAAAAGATAGACTTATAGGTGTAATAGGTAGCGGAGAGATCAATCCTATTAAAAATGATCTTATATATCAAAATTGTGGAGAAATTTGTAACTCAAATTTTTGCTTTTTAGAAAATGGAAGTGAGGCTTCTATTTATAGTAAAGCAAGGAATATATTTGCAGAAAAACAGTTAATTACTTTGCCTATTATTGATGAAAATAAAATGCCAGTTAGGCTTTTTGGTAAATGGCAAGCATTTTTTAGAGAAAGTTATAAAGACTTACCATATTTCTTTTATGCGCATGGGTTGCTGTCTGCTGCGAAGTATGCAAAAAAGCAAGGGTATAATCGTATCAGTACTATTGAATTTGGGGTTGCTGGTGGACGAGGATTGATTCACATGGAACTTTATGCAAGAGAAATATCCCGCTTGGCTAATATCGAAATTGATGTGTACGGTTTTGACTCAGGAAAAGGACTGTATTCACCTAGAGACTACCGTGATTGCCCTCAGGAATGGATAGAAGGGGATTTTAAAATGAATATTAATGGCCTTCAGAGCCAGTTATATAAAGCGAAACTTGTGATCGGGGATATTTGTGAAAGTACAAAGACATTTTTAGACAGATTTAATCCGGCACCTATAGCATTTATTTCTGTTGATGTTGATCATTATACACCTACAACAGCCATTCTTGATATGCTTTTGCAAGATCACAAATATTATGTTCCAGTTGTGACAATGTATTTTGATGATGTTCTTGATACGATGGAATTTCAGGGGGAAACTCTTGCAATTAAAGAATTTAATGCAAGGAATGAGACCATAAAAATATCACCAGAACATACTCGATTTGATGAAATATGGATGCACTCAGAAAGCAGTATAAATGACTGGAAAAATATTCATCTTTCTGCAATGAAATGGTGTAGCAGATTTGAACACCCTTTATATACAACAAAAAGAACTTCTAATGAGATTTTGTAATCAGGTTTAGACCATGCATATGTTAAATTTTAATGCTAGTATGTTGCGTAATTGTATAGGGAGACTAAAGATGAATATGAACGAGTATATGGATAATGTGAAGGGAGTCAAATGTCTTGTGATTGGAGACATTATTTTAGATGAGTATATATCCGGCATTGTCAATCGGATTTCACCTGAAGCGCCTATTCCTGTAATGCATATAGATAGAAAGTGGCATATACTCGGAGGGGCTGCGAATGTAGCGTGCAACATAGCCGGCTGTGGAATTGAGACTGTCCTATGCGGAGTGTTAGGGGAAGACTTCAATGCAGAAAAAGTAATAAAGGGTTTAAAAGAAAAAGAGATTGAATTTTGTGGTCTTAAATTAAAAGAAAGAATAACAACAACTAAAACTCGTATTGTTGGACCAAACCAGCAAATAGTTCGATTGGATGAGGAAATAACTGATGTGATTTCTTTAAGTGAAGAAGAAATCTTGTTTCGGGATATTATGAAATGCCTGTCCAAAGTAAAAGTATTAGTTATTTCGGACTATAATAAAGGTGTATGTACAGAAACTTTTTGCAGAAGAATCATTCAAGAGGCAAATAAACGTGGCATTTTTGTTATAGTAGATCCAAAGACGAAGGACTGGTCAAAGTACTCTCATGCTGACCTTATCACTCCAAATTTTAAAGAGTATTGTGAGGCTGTAGGAATGGAGCTATCGAATAATGAACAGGAAATATGTCAGAGCGGAAAGCATATCTTTTCTAAATTTTACCTAGGAGGTATACTAGTGACTCGTTCACAATATGGTATGACATATCTTTATAGTGACTTACACTGTTTTTCCTGCACAACCAAAGCTCGGGAAGTTTATGATGTATCAGGTGCCGGTGATACTGTGATAGCTGTAATTGCTGCATTTTTGTCAGCGGGTTATCCTTTGGAGAAGGCTATAGAGGTTTCTAATTTTGCAGCCGCTATTTCAGTTGGGAAAAAAGGGACATATGTTGTATCTATTAATGAAATATCTGATGTAATTGAAGAAAGGGCCATGAATTTACACAGAAAAATTGTTTCATGGGCTGAAATTGAAAATACAGTGAAGCAGTGGAAAGAGATGGGAGATAAGATTGTTTTTACAAATGGGTGCTTTGATATCCTTCATCGAGGACACGTAGAATACTTGAATTTAGCCAGAAAACAGGGAGATCATTTAATCGTTGGTTTAAACACAGACAGGTCGATAAAGGCTTTAAAGGGTGACATGCGCCCTGTTAATAATCAGGAAGATAGGGCTTTATTGCTTTCTTCACTCTCTTTTGTGGACAAGGTAGTGCTGTTTGATGAAGTAACTCCCTATGACTTAATAAAAATGATAAAACCAGACAAATTAATAAAAGGTGGAGATTATAAGGAATGTAATGTGGTTGGAAGAGAATTCGCAAATGAAGTTATAATTGTGCCTATTGTGGAAGGGTACTCAACGACAAATATTATTTTAAAAAAAACAAATATTTAAGTTGCTGATATTAGCAATAATACATTTTTATGTGGAGAATTTAGAGAAATAAGTGGTAGTATATTAAGGGGGATCTTATATAGACAATAGAAGGAGTAAGTTTATGAAATCATTAAATTTAGAAAAATATTATATATGGGGGACTGGATATAGAGCAGAGCAAATAAATCAATACTATGCTGAACAACTAAATGATATTAACATAATAGGATATATTGATAATAATCCGGCTAAATGGAAAGATTATTTTTTCGGAAAGAAGATATATTCACCAGAAATTTTAATAGAAGATAAAGATGCTTATATTATAATAATTACAAAGTTTTCGCAAGAAATAGTAAAGCAGATAATCGAACAATATCCATGGTACAAAGAGAGAATTGTAGAAAATGAAAATAATATATTTTTTAAACGATTGCAGATTTTATTTAGATATGAAGATTCTGAGGAAAAAGAAATTCAAGATATTGTGAAGTATCTTAAATATCATCAGCTTCAATTGTTTAACTATCCTTTTGTAGAAAAATACAATACTGAGGATTCTCATATAGAATATGATCAGGATAAAAAACTTTATTATGCATTATATTGTGATAAGAAGATGTACTTTCCAAGGTCATTTCAAGATGAAAAATCAGTAAGAGAGTATTTTCGGCTAGTATGTATTCATCAAGATACCGACTCTCCGCATAGATACCTGACGGATAAATTTAATGTTCCTGATAATGCTGTAGTAGTTGATGGTGGGGTGGCAGAAGGTGATTTTGCATTATCAATTATTGACAGAGTAAAAAAAATATACTTATTTGAGCCGGATGGTGAATGGGTAAAAGCTTTAAAACATACTTTTGAACCCTATAAAGAAAAGATTGTGATAATTAATAAATGCTTATCAAACTACATTAAAGGTGATACTACCACATTAGATGAAATATTAGATGGGTCAAATGTGGATTTTATAAAAATGGACATTGAAGGAGAAGAATATTATGCGATGCAAGGTGCACTAAAAAGTATTACAGCAACGGAAAATTTAAGAGTTGTTGTGTGTACCTATCATCAAGAATTTGCATACGATGCAATTAAGAAACTGTTAGAAGATTTGCATTTTAAAACAGAAACTTCTACGGGATATATATGGTGTCCTGCTAGTTTTAATCCCATGAGACCTCCTGTTTTGCGAAAATGTCTTATTAGAGCAGAAAAGAATAGCAATAAAAGTATTAATTAAAATCTTAACCAATAAGAGGTTGGAGAATAATAATGCAAAGATTATGCAAATAAAAGTTTATATAATCTACTATAGATATGTTTTATTAAATGTGGAGGAGTCACGTAATATATGATAAAAGTGGTAATATGGGGAACTGGCAATGTAGGGAAAAGTATGATTAAAAAATTGAGCAATGATGTAGAAATTATTGCTTTTATTGACAATTATTCAACGCTTGAAAGTTTTTATGGAAAGCCAGTGTATAGACCAGAATATGCTATGAATCTGAAATACGATTTTCTTTTAATATGCTCAATTTACTCAGATGAAATTTATAAACAGGCTAAGGAGATCGGAATAGATTCATCAAAAATAGTTATAGGAAATCCAGGTACCATTGAAAAGTATCTAGTTTTTCAACATTTCTTTTTTGACAGAAAACTGGTGGAACTTGAAAAAAAAAGTCATTTGATTCAAATGCTAATAACAGGGATATCATACCATGATGATGGTATTTCATCAAAAAAATTAAACGTTAATGCTTTTAAGTTTGCGAATAGGAGTCAAGATATTTACTGTGATTTTGAAATGGTAAAATATTTTTTGAAAAATTATCAAATGAGTTTGCTAAAATATGCGATAATTGGTTTAAATTATTATAGTTTTGAATATGATCTTTCAAAAAGTAGTGGTTCATGGCAGATGTTGAGATATTATCCATATATTAGCAGTATGCATAATTTGATCAGCCATCAGTATCAGGAGGAATATTATGCAAAAGAAATCAAAAATTTAGAGAGAATTCGCATTCCTAAAGGTATATTTAACTATGATTTAAGAAGATTTGAATTAAATGATTTAGAGGGAGAAAATGCAGCAAATGCTGATTTTTATAAAAACCACCCTGCGACCGTATTTGAAAACAAAAGGATATTAAAAGAATATGTGAAACTTTTATTGGATAATAAAATAAAACCAATATTTGTAATAATGCCTGTAACTAAGTATTATTCAAAATATTGTTCCTCCTCTATCAAAAAAAAGTTTTATGATAATTTAAACGAAGTAATCGAGAACAATAGCAATATACAAGTATTGGACTACTTTGACAAAATTGATTATCCAGATTCTTATTATTATCATATAAACCATATGAATAAAAAAGGAGCAGTGGCTTTCACAAAGCAATTAAATAGGGATATTATCTGGGACAATTAAATCCCTTTAGAATAAATTTTTAACAAGATAAGAGGAAGAAATTGTTGGATCTGTTTATGATGAGCAGATATACGACCTCCACATATATAACTAATGCTACTAATAATGTAATAGCTGTTCATTCTTGAGCAATAGAAGAGAGCTTCAAGTTTTTTATTGTTGAATTAAAAAATAGTAAAAAGATATTTAAAGTATAAAGTTATTAAGCAATACAATAGATATATGCAGCATCTTGTAGATTTTACTATCATGAGAGCACCTGTTTTGGAAGAGGGACTATGAGAAAAGAGAAAAAAATGAAGAGTAAAGTTTTGGCAATTTACTTACCGCAATTTCATTCTATTCCAGAAAACGACATGTGGTGGGGAAAAGGTTTTACAGAGTGGACAAATGTTAGACGTGGAAGAAGCTATTACCCAGGCCATTATCAACCTAGAATTCCTTATCAAAATAATTATTATGACTTATCTGATTTAAAGGTTTTAGAAGGCCATGTACGACTTGCTCAAGCCTATAAGATACAAGGGTTTGCTTTCTATCATTATTATTTTGCGGGTAAAAAGGTATTAGAAGGTCCTATAGAGGATTATAGAGATCACTCGAGAGAAACGTTTCCTTACTGCTTGATTTGGGCAAATCAATCATGGACGCGTACATGGTATAGAGCAGATGCAGGAAAACAAATCCTCCTACAACAAGTATATGGCAATGAAGAGGAATGGAGAGAACATTTTAATTATTTACTGAAATTTTTTAAGGATGAAAGATACATAAAGGTTGGAAATAAACCAATATACATCATATACTTGCCTCAGGATATTAAGCACAGAAAGGAAATGTTTGATTTATGGAATCGACTAGCTATTGAATGTGGATTTGATGGAATCTTTCTAATAGCAATGAATACTGGCTGGGGAGTGGATAAATCAAAAAATTTATATGATGGTTATATGAATTTTGAACCGATGCATACAATCTGCGGGGATACATCTTATCGGCAACAAGTGCTACGTTATAAAGAAGAACATATAGATAATATCAATAAGGAAAAATCTTTATTTAAAAATAAGATATATGCCCAAAATACATTTTCTTATCCATATTTATGTAAACAAATAGAAGCTCTTTCAATGGAATACGATAATAAAAAAACATATTTGGGTGCTTTCCCAGGATGGGATAATACAGCTAGAAAAGATGAAGCTGGTTGGATTGTTCCTGGAAGTACCCCAAAAAGATTTGGGAAACATATTGAAAAGATGCTCCATTTTTCGGAAAAGTTAGGAAATGAATATCTTTTTTTGAATGCATGGAATGAATGGTCAGAAGGTGCTTATATTGAACCAGATCAAAAATATGGATATGGATATTTAAAAGAATTAAGAAGAAGTATCATGAAATATGAAAAAAATTAAAGGAGAAGTCGTGAAAAAAGAAAAAATTATAATGGAATTTTTTATAACGGGGGTTATTGGATTAATTATAGGATTTGCTACGATTTGGAAAATATTTCGTGAAGTGATGAAACGGGATAATCAGGAAAAGGAAAAAACAATAAGTTACTATCGAATCCTGAATCAGTGGTTGTCCCTAAAACAGAGTAAAAAATCAGTTGTAGAGTTTTTTGAAAAAAATAATTACAGTACAGTAGCAATATATGGTATGAAGGAAATGGGTGAACGATTATTAGAAGAGTTAGAAGGTACAGGGATAGAAGTTAAATGCGTGATTGACCAAAACCCTGTTGACATTTGTAAAAGCATTACCGTTATACATCCAGATAATTCAATACCGCATGTTGATGTAGTTGTTGTAACAGCTTCTTATTATTTTAGTGAAATAAAAAATAAGCTAATAGGAAAAGTGTGTGGGGATATTGTATCAATTGATGATGTGGTCTATAGTAAATATTAATTTTATGTACTGAGCTGGATTAAGAGAAATAAATTACAAAAAAAGGGAGATAGAACATGAAGAAAAAAATTATATTGTGGGGATGTGGTGAACGTGCAAAAAGGTATATAGAATATGAGTATTTTAAAGAATGCGACATAGTGGCAGTAATTGATACTTATCATAAAGGAGAAACGTTTGAAGGGTACCAGGTATATGGACCAGAAGATTTATCTTTACTTTTAAGCCAAGGTGACTTTCTGGTGATTTCCAGTTTATATTTTAGTGATATATATAATACATATCTTGAGTTGGGTTTTCCTAAAGAAAAAGTCATTTTTACAGATATTATACAAGAGAGAATATTTGAGAATGATCTGGATCAGGTCAAAAATCTATCCCCTCAGTTATATAAAGATATACTATTAAATCAATATAGATTAATACAAATGAATGAGAAGGATTTCTTTGATAATGATAAATTAGTAGGCGTAGGACGATATTCAAAGATTGAATATATGAACGATTATTTTCGATATAGATCCTTTGAGTTTATGGCTGAAGAATTATTAGAAGATGGTATGGTTGGAGATGTAGCAGAGTTTGGGGTTTTTAGAGGCGTATTTGCAAGACTAATTAATGAAAAATTTAAAGATAAGAAGTTATTTTTATTTGATACATTTGAAGGGTTTGATAAAATTGAGAGTGAGAAAGAAGCTGCACTAGGAAGATGTGATAATGTATTTATCGATTATCATATGAAAACTTCAGAAGAACAATTAATGGCTCAATTACCTTACCCTGATAAATGTGTAATTTGTAAAGGTCTGTTTCCAGATTCTATATCAAAAGAAGCATTTGATACCAGATATGTTTTTGTATCCATTGATGTAGACTTTGAAGATTCAATTTTTGCTGGAATTGATTTTTTCTATCCAAGGCTAGTTAATGGGGGCGTGATTTTTTTGCATGATTACAACTCTGCTTATCTGCATGGTGTGAGAAATGCAGTTAAGCGTTATGAGGATTATAATAATTTGAAACTAAAAAAGGTACCATTTGCAGATCGTGCAGGGACTTTAGTTATTATAAAATAAATGTTCGGAGGCAGTAGTTTGTGAGATGGATGCTCAGCGTGATAATTACAGTTTATAATGTAGAGAAGTATTTGGAGCAATGTATTGAAAGTGTTCTAAATCAAAATTATAAAGATCTTGAAATAATAATTGTTAACGATGGTTCGCAAGATAACAGTAAAATGCTGTGTAACCAATTTGCATCTAAAGATTCAAGAATAAGGGTTATTCATAAAGAGAATGAAGGCGTAATAATGGCAAGGTATGATGGCGTTAGGATTGCAAAAGGTGCTTATGTGACATTTGTCGATGGAGATGATTGGATAAAGGTCGATATGTATGAGCAGCTGATGCAAAAGTTAATGAATTATGATGCTGAAATGATTGCATCTGGCATTATTAGATATCACTCACAAGATGAAAAAAAACTAGAGTCTAATAATGTTGAAGCAGGATATTACGATAGCTTGCAAATTAATAATCGAATACTGCCTAAAATGCTTTGGGATTTTAATGAGCAAAGCCATGGAATAGATCCTTCTTTAAGCAATAAAATTTTTGTCAAGGAAAAGATCTATGAAACAATGAAGCAATTAATTCAAAAAAATTACATCTTTCATTATGGTGAAGATATGGCAATATTATATCCTTATATTCTAAAGATTAAGTCGCTGATAATTGTCGATGAACAGTATTATTTCCATAGGCAAAGAGAACGGAATATATTGGCTAGCTATCTTGCTGATTTGGAATATTTTGAAAAGTTATTTAATCTTTACCAGTATTTGAGAGAAGTATTCTCAGGAGATTCACATGGATTGGAAAAGCAATTAGAATATTTTTATATGTATTCTGTAGACTTGAGAAAGAAGTATTATAATGATGTTGCAGAAAAAATAAAGTATATGTTTCCTTTTGATAAAGTGAGTAAGGGGAGCAGGGTTATCCTTTATGGCGCCGGACTTGTGGGAACTTCTTATTATAATCAGTTACAAAAAATTAATTATTGTAAAATAGTTTTATGGGTAGACAGAAATAGTCACATATATAAAAATAAATTGTATGAAGTGAAAGATGTAACTGATATTTTTAATGAGAAATATGATTATATTGTTTTATGTACTTCTGCAAAAAATATTTCCAGTCAAATTAAGGAGGATTTAACAAAAAAAGGGATTAATGAAACTAAAATTGTGTATTAACAAATGCTTGAATATGAGCAGTATTAGGAGAAACCAATGCCTAAGATATCAGTAATTATGCCGTTGTATAATGCGGATTTATTTGTTGAAAAAGCCATAAAATCTATATTGATGCAGTCATATAAAGATTTTGAACTTTTGCTTATTGATGATTGTTCTACTGATGATACTATGGAAATAGTTAGCGGAATAAAAGACTCAAGAATTAAAATTGTAAGAAACGAGAAAAATGAGGGAATTGCATTTTCGAGGAATCGGGGACTTTCGTTGGCGGAGGGTCAATATATAGCCTTAATGGATGATGATGACTTGACGGTTCCTGACCGTTTTGATATTCAGGTTCAATATTTGGAATTATATAATGAAATGGATGTAGTGGGTGGTCAATTTTGTGCTATAGATGAAAATGATCGAGTAATATGGACTTGCAAAGAACGATTAACTAATCCTAAATACATAAGGGCAGACATGATGCTTTATGATTCCATTGCCAATGGAAGTGCTATGATTAGAAACGATTTTCTTAGAAAAAACCAGATAAAATACCAAGACGGGTGTTTAGGCATGGAAGATTACCGCTTTTGGATTGAATGCTCAGCTCTTGGAAATGTAACAAACTTAGACCATATTTTTCTGTATTGGAGAAATAGTGAAAGTAATGAGTCCTCTAAGGTAAAGAAATGGAAGTACAAACAACGTGCTGAAAAATATGGGGAGTTGCAGAAATATGCATTTGAGTTAAATGGGTATTCTCTATTTGAAGAGGAGTATGGAATTATTAATAAGATGTTTCCAGAAATACTTTCTTCTGTGATTATAAATGTAGAAGACATGAAAAAATTATATGATGTTTTTTTAAAAGTGATACAGCAATCCAAAGATATTAGAGCGGAAAATGCAAATGAAATAGCTATTATGTGTAGAAAAAGGTTTTCAAACCGCCTGGAATTTACAAATCTCTGGAACTTTTAAATAAGCTTTAATTTTTTGTACAAAAAAGTAGTTATGAATGTTAGGAAAATGGTTTGACTCAAACGGGAGGTGATGGAATTGAATATCGTATTCGGAACAGGAAATACAGCAGAAAAGCTACTTAGATTTGAAGAAAAGCTTAATATAGGTTTTTTTATAGATAATTCAATCACAAAACAAGGAAATATATTTCATGGAAAGAAAGTAAAAAGTCCAGATGAGATTTTAACAACTGAATTTGAGTATTTGATAATTGCCTCTGAACAATATTATGAAGAAATAAACAGACAATGTGTAGAGCAATTAAAGATAGCAATAGAAAAAATCATTATTTTTCATGATAATGATTACGATAAAAGCATTGTAACTACGGTAGATATAAATAAAATAGTTCCATATACAGAAATTATTATTCCATGGAAAAAGGCAAGGATAAATATAGAGGTCCCGCTTCATGGTGAGACATATAAAGCAAAGGAAAGAAGAATTAGAGAGGGATTTTTTGATAGATACTGTAATGGAGAGGGGCTTGATATAGGATTTGGAAATGATCTTGTATTGCCAGATTGTTATGGTTGGGAATTTTGCAATGGTAATGCACAGTATTTAAGAGAAGTCGAAGATGAAAGTTTTGACTATGTCCATTCATCACACTGTATAGAGCATATGGTAGATGTAAGAATTGCTTTAAAGAACTGGTTTAGAGTAGTAAAAAAAGAAGGATATTTATTATTATTATTGCCTCATAGGGAGTTATATGAGAAAAGAAAAACCTTGCCTTCGAAATGGAATCCAGATCATAAACATATGTTTCTTATAGGAAAGAGAGAACTGCCTGATACACTTGATATCATAGAAGAGATACGTGAAGGTTTAGAAACTGGGTATCAAATAATATATGCTAAAGAATGTTCAGAGGGGTGGTCGATTCCTGATCCTAATACGCACAGTAATGGAGAGTACTCAATAGAGATAGTTATTAAAAAGTTATAATCATAATTGTTTTAAGGTAAATAATCTCAGGTAAAAGGGCTTTAAATCTCTGGGATATTTTAAAAGGAGGATAAATCATGAAATTTCTTCTTTTTGGGACAGGAGATTATTATGAGCGTTATAAAAAATGGTTTGATAGTAAGGAGGTACTAGCATTATTAGATAATTCTGAAACAAAACAGAATACAATAATTGATGGAATCCAAGTATTATTACCCAAAGATGGTGTGGAACAGACATTTGATGTCATTGTAATTTTAAGTTTTTATGTAAAAGAAATGAAAAAGCAACTTCTGGATTTAGGTGTATCAGAGGACAAGATATACCATTTCTATGATCTTCATAAGTTAATAGAACCTAACAAATTGACTAAATCTGTTAGATATTTTAAGGATGCAGAGCGAATAGTAAAATCAGATGGTCCAAAGGAAAAAATACTGCTTTTATCTCAAGATATGACATTGGGTGGACCTGCCATTGCCTTACTTAATATGGCAGAAATTCTTCTGAAACATGGCTATGATGTTATATATGCTTCAATGATTGATGGTCCTTTGCGGGAAAGAATAATATCCTATGGTATTTCTGTTATTGTCGATGAAAACATGCAAGTAGGAACAATGCACGATGTTAATTGGATAGAAAAATTTTCATTACTGTTTTGTAATACAATTAACTTTCATGTATTTTTATCAAAACGCGATATTAATAAGAAAACTATTTGGTGGTTGCATGATTCATCATTTTTTTACAGTGGGGTTGACAAGGCTGTTTTGCAGAACATAAATAGAATGGGTTTAAATGTATATTCAGTGGGGCCCGTTCCCAAGAATGCTATTCAGACACTAATTCCAGACATGCCAGTGAATGAGTTGCTGTATGGAGTTGCAGATACAGTAAATTGTATAAAGAAAACTAAAAATGACAGGATATGTTTTGTAACCATTGGATATATAGAGAAACATAAAGGACAAGATATTTTGCTCCAGGCAATTAAGCTGATGCCACAAAAAATTCGAAAAAAAGCTGTATTTTATTTAGTTGGACAAAATACTTCCATTATGGCAGAGAAATTAAAAAAGGAAATAAAAAAGATTCCAGAAATAATAATAACAGGTACATTAACCAGAGATGGAATAGATGAAATATTACATAGTGCAGATGTTTTAATTTGTCCATCACGTCAAGACTCCATGCCCACAGTAGCTGCAGAAGCAATGATGCATAGCGTTCCTTGTATTTTATCTGATGCTACTGGAACTGCTGCATATATACAGAAGGAAATAGATGGATTTATATTTCGCAGCGAAGATGCATGTGATTTACTAAAGAAGATGGAATGGTGTATAGAAAATCCGGACAAGTTAAGCGAGTTTGGTATAAAATCCAGGTTAATTTATGAGAAGTTTTTTTCTATGAAAACATTTGAAAAGAACTTATTGAATGTTATAAACGGTATTTCTAAGTGAGGCAACAATAATTAGCAAAAGCAGAAAAGAGAGACGATTATGTCTGACTTAATGAATAAGCTCCAGGGATATAAAGATTGTAAAATTGCAATTTATGGTCTAAGTGTAGAGACTGAAAATGTATTGTCTGAGATAGGAGATAATTTTCCAATAATTGGATTATTGGATGGATACAAACAAAATGGTATTCTTTATGGAAAGAATATTATTTCATTGGAACAAGCGATTGCGTGTAAAGTGGGTCTCATTTTAGTTGCAGCCAGGCCTGGGTCCTGTAAGGCAATTGCAAAACGCATTGGTAAGGTGTGTTTGGAAAATAAGATAGACTTGTTAGATATTAGAGGCAAAAATTTATGTGATAAGCAGAAAGTCATTTATGATTTTAGCAATACAATTGGATTTACCAAAAAGCAGCTAGAATTAAAAATTGATGAATATGAAGTTTTGAGTTTAGATCTATTTGATACTCTAATTATGCGTCAAATTTTATTTCCTTCAGATGTTTTTGAATTAGTCGATTATAAATTAAGAAGCCAAGGGATTTTCATCGAAAATTTTAGTGCAAAACGTTTGGACAGTGAGAAATACCTATCTCAATTTTCTGCGCCCTATCTTAAAGAGATTTATACATACATGTTAGAAAAACATTCAATAAACAATATAAGTCCAGAAGATTTGGCAGATATTGAATGGGAGATTGATTATGAACTTGTTGTTCCGCGACAAGAAATGTGTGAATTACTAAATGCTTTATGGAAACAGAAAAAAGAGGTGTATATTGTATCTGATACATTTTATACAAATGAGCAGATTATAAAAATATTAGAAAAGTGCAATATTTATTTTTATACTGGTATTGTATTATCATGTGAATATAGTACAGGGAAAAAGCAGAATCTTTTTGAAGAATTAAAATGTATTCTTGGTAGTAAGAGGTGTCTCCATATTGGAGATGATATTGTTGCTGATATAGAGAGTGCAGAAAAAAACAATATTTCTGCTTTTCATATATATAGTGGTTTGGAATTACTTGAAAAGCTGGGATATTTAGGTTTATGGGATTATTTAGAAACAATTTCAGATAAAATTCGAATAGGAATGTTTACAGCAAAAATTTTCAATAGCCCATTTCAATTTGAAAGTAAAAACAATAAGGTAAGTGTTGATTGTGCAAAGGAAATAGGTTATATGTTTTTTGCCCCTATGATTACAGATTTTGTTATTTGGTTCCACAATCAGGTGAATCTCTACGCTATAGAAAATATTTGGTTCTGCGCAAGAGACGGTTATCTTATTAAAAAGTTGTATGATGAGTTTACTGGTAATGATTCTTCTATTTATTTTTTTACTTCTCGTATAGCAGCAATTCGTGCAGGAATTAGAAATGATGATGATATCCGTTATGTAGAGAAGATGAAATATAGTGGGACTCTAAAGGAACAATTAATAGATCGGTTTGGTATTTTAACTAATGAAAACGAAGCAGATCACTATGGGATTATGTCATATAAAAAAGAGATTTTAAAAAAATCCTCAGATGACAAAAGAAATTATCAGAATTATATAAGTAAATTGAATATAAAAAACGGTGATGTTGCTTTTTTTGATTTTGTAGCAAAAGGAACCAGTCAGATGTTCATTGAGCATTTAATAGAGAATCATTTAAAGGGTTTATATTTTCTGCAGTTGGAAAAGGAAAATATGAGTGATAAAGGGTTGGATATTGTTTCCTTCTATGAAACAAAAGAAACGAGTAATAGTGCTATTTATGATAATTACTATATTCTGGAGGCTGTTTTGACCTCTCAAGAGGCATCTATCTTAGAATTTGATGATAATGGTAACCCTTGTTATGCTAATGAAACAAGAAAAGAAAATGATATGAAAACATTTCAAAGTGTTCAAGATGGTATTATAGATTATTTTAGAACATATTTAAAAATATGTCCGCAAAATGAGTATATAATAAATAAAAAACTGGACGAAATATTTTTGATGCTTATTCATCATATCCAAGTATTAGATAAAGGCTTTATGGAATTGAGGGTTGAAGACCCGTTTTTCAATCGTGCGACTGATATTATTGACTTAATATAGTGAAATTGGATCTTAGCTTTTGAAAGGAGTTACATGGATATTAAATTAACAGCGTCTATGATGTGTGCTAATTATGGAAATTTAGAAAAGGAAGTAAAAGATTTAGAAGAGGGAGGAATTGATTCTTTTCATATTGATATTATGGATGGAAGGTATGTTCCGAATTTTGCCATGTCACTAAATGATATGGCGTATATAGCAGGAGCAACTACAAAGCCATTAGATGTTCATCTTATGATAGAGAATCCTAACAATCGCATTGATTTATTTATTGAACAGTTAAGAAAAGGAGATACTGTTTATATTCATCCTGAAGCAGAGTATCACCCTTCTACTACCCTCCAGAGAATTATTGATGCTGGATTAATTCCGGGAATTGCTATTAATCCGGGAACCAGTGTGGAGACGGTAATGGAAATGCTTCGTATTGTTAAAAAAGTGTTGGTCATGTCAGTAAATCCGGGTAATGCAGGGCAGATGTATCTCCCATACGTAGGTAAGAAGGTTATAAAGCTACTTTCATTGAAAGAGGATATGGGGTTTGAAATATACTGGGATGGAGCCTGTAGTGCAGATAAAATTCAGCAGTTTGCACCAAAAGGTGTAGAAGGGTTTGTATTAGGTACTACACTTCTTTTTGGAAAAGAAAAGAACTATGGAGAAATACTGAAGGATATTAGAGAATTACATTTTTAATATCTAGGAATAAGATGGAGACCACATAAATGAATATTGCATTGGTTTTAGCAGGGGGAATTGGAAGCAGAATAGGTTCAAATGTGCCGAAGCAATATATAGAGGTGGGTGGAAAGCCTATTATTTCCTATTGCTTGGACACATTCATCATGCATGAAAAAGTAGATGCCATTTGGATTGTAGCAGATGAAATGTGGCATAGCTACATATTGGAATATGTTCGGACAGAAAAGTTCCAGGGCTTTTCCACCCCAGGAGACAATAGGCAAATGTCCATTTGGCATGGCTTATGTGATATTAAAGCATCTATGGAAGAAGACGAGGGTCTGGTTATAATTCATGATGCCGTAAGGCCGCTATTATGTAGCAAGCAAATTGATGATTGCATAACTGGGATGATTGATTTTGATGGTGTGATGCCGGTTTTACCAATGAAGGATACTGTATATCTGAGCCAGGATGGAAAAACAGTTTCAAAACTTTTGGATAGAAGTCGTATATTTGCAGGGCAGGCCCCAGAAGTGTTCCGCTTGAATAAATATTATGAGGCTAATAAGAAACTTATTCCAGAAAAGATCTTACAAATAAATGGATCTACTGAGCCGGCAATCCTTATGGGAATGGACATTTCAATGATACCTGGAGATGAACAAAATTTTAAGATTACTACTAAAGAAGATCTTAGTCGCTTTCGGGAAATGATAGGAAGTCTCTAACTTTAATAATACCGAAGAAAGGATAAGTATATGAAAGCATATATGTTGCATGGAATAAATGATTTGCGTCTAGAAACAACACCTGATCCCGTTCCAGAGGAAAATGAGGTGATTGTGAAAGTTAGGTCGGCTGGCATATGCGGATCAGATATTCCCAGAATTTTTAAAACAGGTACTTATACCTATCCATTAATTCCTGGTCATGAGTTTTCGGGAGTGGTGACAAGTATTGGTAAGAATGTTGACGCAAAGTGGCTAGGTAAAAGAGTTGGCATTTTTCCTCTTATTCCCTGCCTTACATGTGAGTCATGCATAAAGAAGCAGTATGAAATGTGCAAGAATTACAACTATCTGGGTTCGCGTAGGGCTGGAGGATTCGCTGAATATACAGCAGTTCCAGTAGAAAATCTGATTGAACTTCCAGATCGAGTCTCCTTTGATGAGGCAGCTATGTTAGAACCTATGGCAGTGGCGGTTCATGCCATGAGAAGATTTCAACCAAATCAGCAAGATACTATTGCAGTTTGTGGTTTGGGGACAATTGGACTTTTACTTCTAAAATTTTTAAAAGAAGCCGGTATAAAACATGTCTTAGCAATTGGTAATAAGGAGTCCCAAAAAGAAATTGTACTTAGAATGGGTATTTCAATAGAAGAATATTGTGATTGCAGAGAAATGAATGCAGGGGAATGGATTAAGGCGCATACTGGGGGACGAGGGGTAGATGTATTTTTTGAATGTGTCGGAAGAAATGAGATCTTAGAACTAGCAATTGATAATGCAGCTTCTGCGGGTAAAATAATGTTAGTGGGCAACCCTAATACAGATATGACTCTTGAAAAGTCCATATACTGGAAGATCCTGCGTAACCAACTCACAGTGGCCGGTACGTGGAATTCGTCTTTTACCCACGATAGGGAGGATGACTGGCATTATGTAATTGAGCGTTTGGAACAGAATACGATTAACCCTTCAGACATAATCTCTCACCGTTTGTCTTTAGAGAAACTAGAGACGGGATTTACTGTAATGAGGGATAAAACAGAGGATTATGTAAAAATAATGGGTAATTTTAAAGATTAGATGAATAAAAATTGAAGGGCACTAATTATAACCTTTATATTATTACAGGAGGCAAAACATGTTTTTCATCTGTGGCATAAGCCAAAGCAGGAAACCATTTGATTATTCACAGACTGTTATCTGCGGATTGTGTGGGGCCTATGGAAAATATCAAGTCTTTATGACCTATAGCTATTTCAGCGTATTCTTCATTCCTATCATTAAATGGGACTGCCGATATTACGTTAAAATGTCCTGCTGTAATACTATTTACCAACTTAATGCAGACAAGGGTAAGCAACTAAGTCGAAAAGAATACATAGAGATTACAGAGCAGGATTTAACAATCATAGAGACAGAAAGAAGGACTTCACAATGGGACCAAAAATCTTGTGCTAATTGTGGCTATGAAACGTCAGAAGATTTCGAATACTGCCCTAAGTGTGGACAGAAGTTTTAACTCCAAAAGATAAACTAATTGAATATAAGTTAAAAATCAGCCAGTTAAAGATATCTATTGACTGGCTGATTCTGTGAGTCATTTATAAAGATATGCTATAGAATCAACTCATCAATTCCCCTCTTAGGAACATAATGAACCTGACTATCATCCCTATAGTACCGAATATCCCCATTTTCCTTCACTGGTACAATAACCACTTCTTCCTTAGGCTTCCCAAGTGCAAGAACCAAGTCAATGGAATAAAAGGCAGTGTCAATGCCTAATGCCTCTGCCAGGCGGCTTCTCTGCACGTTACCCAGTATGCATCCGCCATACCCTTTTTCAACCGCCCCCAGCATCATGGTCTGTGCAGCAATGCCATCATCATACAATTTATTTTTACCAAGAGACAGATCACATAATATAATAATATAGGCAGATGGGCGTTCTCCTTTTTTGGGACCATCCCATACAGGCAGTGCTCCAGCCCAGCCAAGAGTCTCAAACACCTTTTCTGTTTCTTCCGGTGTATTGCACAACCGGAATTTAAGAGCCTGGGAATTTGACGTGGAAGGTGTGAGCCTGGCAAGGTCCACCAGTTCTTTTAATTCTGCTGTCGGGATTTGTACCTCCTCATAAAATCTGCGGTATGTACGGGATTTAGTGACAAGATCTTTAAACATAACAGTACCTCCTGTTCCATATAATTCACATTGTGATTTTATAAAATTAATTAGTTGAAGTATAGCAGGAAATGATTGGGTCTGCAATGGGAGAGGTGCTAGGCATACATAGTATGCAAGTATGTATTCCACCCATGCTCATGCACATGAAAAGTACAATGGTACTACGAAGCACCGTAAATACATTAAACTGAAGATAAGAAATTAGTAATAGTACAAGGCAAAGTGTACTAACAGACCAAGGATAATATGTTTTAAGATATTCCTCTTTAGAATCCCTTATTCAGAAAAGGAATGGCCTGTATTCTATAAAGTGAAATTCCTATTGGACGTGGTATTTAAAAGAACTCTAATGCCAAATTAGCACATAAACACCATCGAATCACCACATATTTATCACCCGATGTCATTTCAGACTAATTATATTTCTTTTGTAAATCCCAATAGCTACATAAAAATCTACAAAATTTCAGATAATATGAGCCAAAAACCAATGAAAAATAAAATGGAAATCAGCATGTAGCTACCTTACAGCTCTAAATGCATGTAAAAACATTACAAAGATTTTACAAAAACAATACAAAAATCATACATTATATGAATGGACAAATGAAAAGCCACTTAATTAAATTAATTTCAAGTGCACAAATTTATAATTATATTAAGCATCCACCCACCTTTCATTGTAATAATTTTTAAGAAATACCCCGATTTTAATTAAGAAAAAAATCATGAAAAGGTCATTGACTTTGTAATTCTAAGGTGTTAAACTTGGAATCGGTTTCAGGGTCGTAGGACAACATGAAACCGCGGCAACATATTACATAAAAAAATAAAAATCTATGTGGTCGCAAGGAGGAGAATTATTATGAAATTAACTACAAAGAAACTCGTACTTACAGGCGTAGCTGTATTAACAATGGCAGCAATCTCTGCATGTGGAAGCAAGACAACAGAGACAACAGCAGCTACTGAGGCTGAAGTAACAACAGAAGCAGCTACAACAGAAGCAGTTACAACAGAAGAAGCAACAACAACAGAAGAGACAACTTTAGAGTCTTCTGAAGAAGCTAGCACAGAAGAGACATCTGCAGAAGCAGCTGAGTCTGAGTCCGCAACAGAAGCATCTTCCGTAGAAGCTGAAACTACAAAGGCAGCTAACTAATTCAGTATTTATACCGAATTAATCTAGAATATGTTTTTTATGAGGCGGGGACATTTTGTCCCCGTCTTTTTTGCGCTCCTATGCTATGCAGAAAGGGGCCTCTTGTGTTATAATTTTCCCAATTAGCAAAATAAAGGAGGTCCATTCTTATGAAGATCACATATATCCATCACAGCTCGTTTCTTGTGGAGCTTGAGACCATGACTCTGTTGTTTGATTATACGGAAGGTGCCATACCTGAAATCAAAAAGGATAAGCCCCTTTTTGTGTTTGCAAGCCATAGACATGGAGATCATTATTCCCCTAAGATACTGGAGCGCTTTGATGATTTCAAAGCGATCAGATATATTTTATCCGATGACATTTCAATCAAACAAATGCCGGAACAAACCGGAAAACAAACTGGCGAACAAACCGGAAATCATATCACGTTTATGAAACCAGGTGCCAAAAGAAAATTTGGAATTATACAGGGAAGCATCTCCGATCTGGAATTGGAAGATGGCATTGCAGATATAGAAATTCAAACATTTCGTTCTACGGATGAAGGAGTCGCTTTCATCATAAAAACAGAAGGAAAGGTCCTTTACCATGCCGGGGACCTAAATAACTGGCGCTGGGAAGGAGAACCGGAAGACTGGAACCTTGCTATGGCAAAACAGTACTCTAAAGAAGTGGACAAGATGAAAGGTATAAGAATTGATGTTGCATTTCTGCCTCTTGATCCCAGACAAGAAAATGCTTTCCACCTTGGATTTGACGAGTTTATGAAAAAGGTTCAGGTAAATCTGGTATTCCCCATGCATTGCTGGGGAGATTTTTCTGTAATTAAAAAAATAAAAAGTATGGAAGTATCAAAACCTTATAAGGACCGAATCATGAACATTCAGGAAGACGGCCAAAGCTTTATTATTAAGTAGGAGACCGGTATATGGAACGCGAAACAGATCAGAAAGCAGATAAAAAAGCAGATAAAAAAGCAGATAAGAAATCAGACCAAAAAGCAGATATGAAAGCAGGCCCCAAAGCAGGCTCCAAAGCAGGCTCCAAAGCAGGCCCTAAAACAGGCCCCAAAACAGGCCTCAAAGCAGACCCCAAGGCTCACCAAAAAGAAAGGCAGGAAAAAGATTCTGAGACAGACCAGGAAATAGACTATGAATCAAAATCCAATTCCCAACCAGAACCACCTTCCTCTCATCAGACCAATCAAAGAGAAGTCCTCAATGCCGCCATGCAGGCAGGACACATTCTTTTGGAAAATGGAGCAGAAATCTTTCGGGTCGAGGAAACCATGGACAGAATCTGCCGCCATTTTGGGATTGAATCCGGGAACTCTTTTGTTTTAAGCAACGGAATTTTCACCACTTCGGGCAATGAGCGGGAGGAAATATTTGCAAAGGTACAGCATATCCCCGTGAGCGGAACACATTTGGACCGGGTAGCTGCCGTCAATCAATTGTCCAGAGAGATTGAGGCTGGTCAGGTTAGCATCTCAGAGGTAAGACAGCGCTTAGACGAAATCAGGGTCATGCCGGGGAAATCAAAGGTCATGCAGATACTTGCTTCCGGAGTAGGAAGCGCCTGCTTCTGTTATCTCTTTGGCGGCAATGTAAGAGACAGTGTGTGCGCCTTTGGGACAGGGATTCTTTTGTACTTTTACGTTTTATTTATCAGTGCTCCAAGACTTTCAAAAATTGTAGGAAATATTGGTGGTGGTGCCCTGGTCACGTTTATTTGTACCATGCTGTATCTCCTTGGCATCGGCGAACACCTTAATTTTATGATCATTGGCTCCATCATGCCTCTGATTCCGGGAGTGCCATTTACCAACGCCATTCGTGATATCGCTGACGGAGATTATATCTCCGGCTCTGTGCGGATGATGGATGCCCTTTTGGTGTTCTTTAGCATTGCCATGGGAGTTGGTCTTGTATTTGGAGTGTTTCACCGTTTGACAGGAGGTGCGCTCTTATGAGTCTGTTGTTTGAGACCTTGGCTGCCATTATTGGCACAATTTCATTTTCCCTGCTGTTTGGAGTTCCAAGGAAGTTTTATCCGTACTGCGGATTTATCGGTGGGGCTGGCTGGATTGTTTACGCGGCACTGCTTAAATTTGTGTCGACTCCTATGTCAGCCATGATTGCTACCATTGTTGTGATACTTTTTTCCAGAATGTTTGCGGTGAGAGAGCGATGCCCTGTTACCATATTTTTAATATCCGGCATTTTCCCTCTGGTTCCAGGGGCAGGGGTGTATTGGACGGCTTACTATATTGTGACGGATGAGCTTAATTTAGCGGCTCGTACTGGATTTTTAGCGCTTAAGGTGGCAGTTGCCATTGTACTTGGAATCGTATTTGTTTTCGAACTTCCTCAGGGTATTTTTAAGTTTGCGGCAAAAAAGCCGATAAAGACAGAGGAGAGAAAAGAAAGGGAGAATAAAGATGATTTGGATTAGAAATGCTCATGTCATAGATCCTACAGACAAAACAGAAAAAAATGTGGATATCTGCATCAGTGACGGGAAAATAACTGCCATTGGCGAGCACCTGGAATTTACCGTAGCAAAAGAAGATGTTGTCATCGATGCTTCTGGCTACGTGGTAGCGCCTGGCCTTATGGATGTACATGTTCATTTCCGTGATCCCGGACTTACCTATAAAGAAGATATACAAACAGGAGCCAGGGCCGCCGCCAAGGGAGGCTTTACGACTGTTGTCTGCATGGCAAATACAAAACCGCCCATTGATAATGTAGAAACCTTAAAATACGTGCTGAAAGAGGGCGAGAAGACCGGAATACGGGTTCTTTCAGCCGCAACCGTATCCAAGGGGCTTATGGGCGCTGAATTAACGGATATGGAGGCATTAAAGGCCAATGGTGCGGCAGGATTTACCGATGATGGAATTCCTCTTCTAAACGAAACCCTTGTAAAGGACGCCATGGAAATGGCGGCAAAGCTGAATCTGCCTTTAAGCTTTCACGAAGAGGATCCAGCATTTATTGTAAATAACGGCATTAACCATGGAAGCGTTTCAGAGCAGCTTGGAATCTATGGTTCCCCAGCACTTGCGGAAGACAGCCTGGTGGCCAGAGATTTAATGATTGCCCTTCATACAAAAGCTCCCGTAAATATTCAGCATATCAGCTCAAAGAATTCTGTGAAGGCAGTGAAGTTTGCAAAGGAGCTGGGAGCAGAGGTGTATGCGGAAGTGACGCCTCACCATTTCTCTTTGACAGAGGAGGCGGTGTTAAAGCATGGGACTCTGGCGAAGATGAATCCCCCGCTTCGGACCGAAGAGGACAGACAAGCTCTCATTCAGGGACTTAAGGACGGAAGCATAGATATCATTGCTACGGACCATGCGCCTCACAGCACCGAGGAAAAGGCGAAGGGGCTTAAGGAAGCGCCAAGCGGAATTATCGGCCTGGAAACAGCTCTTTCTCTGGGCGTGACCAATCTGGTACGTCCCGGTCATTTGACCATGATGGAGCTGATGGAAAAAATGAGCCTTAAGCCTGCAAAGCTTTACCGGATACCATTTTCGGGAATTCAAATGGATGGCCCGGCAGATCTGGTGATTTTTGACCCGGATGAAACATGGACGGTGGGAGAATACGTATCAAAGTCCGTCAATTCCCCGTTTACCGGTGAATCTTTGTATGGAAGGGTCAAATACACCATTTGTAAGGGGAAAATCGTATATCAGGATGAAAAAGACTGACCAATAAGCAGAAGAAAGCATTTGGGGGAATTCAGTGAGAATAAATGAAATGGAGATCAAGGGAAAGGATCAGCCTCTTCTGGCAAAGGAAAATGATCCTTCTACCGGTGAGATCCGAAAAGCAGTGGAACAGGCAATGCTTAGAGAGACCATTGCAGCAGAGGCCAGCTTTATTGAAGAGGTTGGAGAGAATGTAAAGGCTTCTCAGACAGATGCCAGCAATGCTCCAAAAGAAGAAACCAGGGAGCCGGAAAAATCAACGGACCGGGCGGCCATTTCTGAGGAGGGGGATCCTTATAGGGACCGAAGGGATGGCAATGAAGAGCTTGACCGGATACGGGAAGAAGAGAAGTTAAAAGAAGCACTGAAAGCTTTAAAGGATTGGATGCCATCTTTTAATAAGATGGTTGAAGATGAAATCAATGATCTTACAGCCATGTACCAGGAACTTCTTCGGTCTATTCTGGAACACATCCCGGTTGGCAGCAGAGAGGCACAGATTTCCACCTTAAATGAAAAGCTTTCAGAGCTTTTGTTAAAGCT
This sequence comes from [Clostridium] aerotolerans DSM 5434, assembly GCF_000687555.1. Taxonomy (GTDB): domain Bacteria; phylum Bacillota; class Clostridia; order Lachnospirales; family Lachnospiraceae; genus Lacrimispora; species Lacrimispora aerotolerans. Next base: position 49,202 of record NZ_JHWJ01000004.1, read on the forward strand.
GCTTAACAGCCGTCTGGGGGAGCTAAAGGCCCTCCTTGACACTTATGGCTCGCCAGAAGCGAAGGAAGCTGTAAGAAAGGCCCTGTATTACAATGTCACCGGAAAGGCCATTGATAGAAAAGAACTTCTTATTATATTTAAAGATCTGTTCAATGCTGATATGGGATTAAAAGATGGGAAAGATTTGTTAAGCTCCTCTCAAAAATATTCACAGGGTCAGGAACGACAGGGAATGATTTACCAGCCGGATGGAAGCGGCAGGATAAAAAATGAACCAGGATATGCTGGACGGATTGCAAAGGAAGCTTATCTTCCCCAGCCTCATTGGACTAAAGAAATGGCGCTGGAAGTCAAAAACATTTCTGGAGCCCAGGTTTCTATTTCTCCCATGGCAGAAAAAAATGTATACACGATCCAAGACCTTGCTCTGGCAGAACGGTTCTCAGAATACATCAATCATTCTGGAAACTTATTTGGTGCTGCCGCTCTGTCTGGAAGCAGCGAAGAGCTATACGGCTTCCTTGCTGCCCTGATGACGATAAAGACTCAAGTATACTGTATTCGCTCTGGGCTGGATAAAGGCCTGGCCTCAGAACTGAGAGAGGCGGTAGACCGGCTCATTGATTTTTACATACAGGAAGAGTATAGAAGATCTTCGGAAAATGGAAGGCAAAGTCAGGGACAAAAACCATTCTTTCAGCCAAAGGACGCCTATAAGATCTTCTATTATATTATGGGGCTCTATCATACCAATGGAGACCTTAGTGAAAGCTTTAATAAGGGCATTCGCCAGGCATACCGCCAGTTCTTAAAAAAACAGGAAGGGATAAAGGCATCGGAGGAATCTTTTTGCTTTTTTTCCGGGGAGAAAAAGGAGGCAAGAGAAGACTGGAAGGCTGGCAAGCGGTATGTAGAGCAGGATTTTAAGGAATTTACAGCCCTTTTAAATGAGCCTGGAGAAAGTATGCTGCCCATTGGTGTATTGGAGTTAAGTCCTTGGGGGATGTTTTTAGAGCCGGAACCCTCTGATAATAAAGAGAAAGGTTTGGCCCCGCCCCACCTTATTTGGGGCCTGGGTCTTATCCTTTTTGTATTTATTTTAAGCCTTATTATTTCAATAAGATAATTCTTACCAGTCATTTTCTTCTTTACAGAAATACTTTACTGTGCTACCATGGTAACACATGAAATTAAAGAGGAGGATACAAGGATGAAAAAAATAATGATAAAAGCAGCGCTGGTATTAGGGACACTGGCAATGCTTACCGGATGTTCTGGCAAAAAGGAGGCAGCTCCCACCAGTGCAGCAGAGGCAGGCAAGACAACGGAATCGGCTCAGGCAACAGAGGCAGGAAAGACTGCAGATGGAGAGGATACGTTTACTGTAGGATTTGATCAGGATTTTCCTCCCATGGGCTTTAAGGCAGATAACGGGGAATACACTGGGTTTGATTTAGACCTGGCAAAGGAAGTAGCGAAACGTTTAGGAAAGAAATTCGTGGCACAGCCAATTGCCTGGGATGCCAAGGACATGGAGCTTCAGTCTGGAAATATTGATTGTATCTGGAATGGTTTCACCATAACGGGCAGGGAAGACGGTTATACCTGGTCCAAGCCTTATATGAAAAACAGTCAGGTATTTGTAGTGGGTAAGGATTCGGGCATTAAAACACTTTCTGACCTTACGGGAAAGGTAGTTGAAGTTCAGGCAGATTCTTCTGCGGAAAAGGCCATTAAAGAAGATGATGCGTTATTAAAGACCTTTAAGACTTTGCAGACCACACCGGATTATAACACTGCATTTATGGATCTTGAAATGGGAGCTGTAGATGCTGTGGCAATGGACGTCATTGTGGCGGCTTACCAGATTGAGCAGAGAAAAGCGGATTTTGTTATTTTAGAGGAATCCCTATCCGCCGAAGAGTACGGCGTTGGATTTAAGAAAGGCAATGAAGCCTTAAGAGATCAGGTGCAGGAACAGTTAGAAGCCATGGCAGCCGATGGCACATGTAAGAAGATTTCAGAGCAGTGGTTTGGAAAAGATGTTACCACTGTTGGAAAATAAGAGGATGTAATTGGAGGAGTAATCATGACTTTTATACAGATACTTTCACAGCTGGCAGGCGGGATGTGGGTCAGCATCCAGATATTTGTGGTGACGCTGGTCTTTTCCCTGCCCCTGGGGCTTTTGGTTTCCTTTGGGCGAATGTCCAAGAACCGGGTCATACAGGCCATTGTAAAATTCTATATTTCAGTCATGAGGGGAACTCCCCTGATGCTGCAGCTCATGGTAGTTTATTTCGGACCTTATTACCTGCTTGGGATTAAGGTGAGTAATGATTACCGTCTGATTGCTGCGTTCATTGGCTTTGTGATCAATTATGCAGCCTATTTTGCAGAGATCTACAGAAGCGGAATACAGTCGATGCCAGCTGGTCAATATGAGGCTTCAAAACTTCTTGGATATTCCAAGGCACAGACCTTTGTACGAATCATTTTCCCTCAGGTGGTAAAACGGATTTTACCTTCTGTGACCAATGAGGTAATTACCCTGGTAAAGGATACCTCCCTTGCATTTACCATCAGCGTTCTGGAGATGTTTGCAGTGGCAAAGGCCATGGCGTCTTCTCAGACAAGCTTAATCCCCTTTGTGGCAGCAGGACTTTTTTACTATGTGTTCAACCTGGTTGTAGCTGTTGGGATGGAATACATAGAAAAACGAATGAATTACTACGAATAGGAGGATTATGATGTATTTACTGGAAATGAACCACGTGCGAAAATCATTTAACGGCCAGGAGGTTTTAAAGGATATTTCCCTGTCAGTAAAAGAAGGTGAAATCGTCTCCATCATCGGTCCCTCCGGTTCGGGGAAGTCAACATTGCTTCGCTGTGCTACCATGCTGGAACAAATGGATGGGGGAGAGCTGATTTATCTGGGAGAAAAGGCGGCCTGGAATGAGGACGGCGGAACAAGCGTTTATGCAGACAAGGATAAATTAAAGAAGATTCAAAAGAATTATGGACTCGTATTTCAGAACTTTCACTTATTCCCTCACATGTCAGTTCTTCAAAATATTATGGACGCACCTCTTCATGTCCAGAAACGAAACAAGGAAGAGGTTCATGGAGAAGCGGTGAAGCTTTTAAAAAAGATGGGGCTTGAGGATAAGGCAGAAGCGTATCCATGCCAGCTTTCCGGCGGTCAGTGCCAGAGAGTTGCCATTGCAAGGGCATTGGCGTTAAATCCTAAGATTTTATTTTTTGATGAGCCGACCTCTGCACTGGACCCGGAGCTTACTGGTGAGGTGTTAAAGGTGATTCGTTCTCTGGCGGATTTACAGATCACCATGGTCATTGTTACTCATGAGATGGCATTTGCCAGAGATATCTCGGACCGGGTTATTTTTATGGCTGACGGTGTAATTGTAGAGGAAGGGACACCGGAGGAAGTGTTTTCTTCTTCTAATGTTCGGACTCAGAGTTTTCTTGGGCGTTATGGTGAATAATTGTAGTAATATAAGATATCTACTATATAATAAGAGGATTTTAGTAATAACCCTTAAAGCATCTTAATATGAGTGCTTTAAGGGTATTATTTTACGCTTTAAAACCACAAATGTTTTGTGTTTGCAAGAGTTGATATGCAGTGGTTGGTAAATAGCTTTAATCAGTGCTAAAGGAGATGAAAATATTATTTATCAGGAATACGCTAGGAGAGAGAATGGTTTGATGGCATTTATTTAGAAAAGTGCAGCTTTGAATACACTTGTTTAGGCAGCCAGATTCAAGCAAATAAAAAAATGCAAAAAAGCGTTTTAAAGAATTATATCATCAGATTAGTATAAAATGCAGTTTTATATATTTGGTTTTCTTCTGAAGCGCTTACTCTTTAAAGCTACGAAGAATGTCTTTTATCCGCAAAGGTTTTAATATAAAAAGACTGGTAAAAGCGTTATAGGTACGGTTCTTTACCAGTCTTTTTAAAGTAAATAAACAATTAAATTAACGTGCATAAAACGAGAACATATATGTTAATAGGCTTAATTTGTTATGCTTGCGATATTTTCTAATTATCTACTCGTACATATATATGATATATTTTACCATTAAGAACAGCTTGGACGATGGCTAGACCTTTGTTTACCCCTGTTACCTCTCCATCGGCTGATATTGCAGCAATACTATTATCAAGAGATTTCCAAGTTACATTACCTGCATTATCAGTTAGATAGAGTTTTGTTTTTTCGTTTTGTTTCAGATGGACTGCGAGTCGCAATTTATCGGCGTTTTTAACGACCTTTACCGGGATATAATCCATAAAAGTGCCATCTTCGCTTTTTGCATAAATATTTGTGGTACCTTCGGTGACTGCGGTTACCTTTCCCTTGTTATCTACGGTAGCGACAGACTCATTAGTAGAACTCCAAGTATAGTTTGAATTATTATCTAAGTTGTATGATGTACTAAGTTGAACAGTTTCGCCCGTATTTAATAATACTGATAATAAGAGAGGGTCTGCTTGCGGAATAGTAACAGATACCTCGTTTGAATTAGAACTTTCAACGCCATTTATAATTGCTGATACAACATAATATCGTGTATCACCAGCTTTAATATTAGTATCCGTATAGCCAGTTGTGTTAGTAGTATTTAGTGTAGTAAAAACTCCACTAGGCGAAGTAGACCATTTTACGTTATAGCTTGTTGCCCCATTAATAGCATCCCAATTCAAAGATACAGTCGAATCGGTTGCTGCGGCGGTTAAATTGAATGGGGAAGTAGGAGCATTTTGAATAGTAACAGATATCTCGTTAGAATTTGGACTTTCAACCCCATTTACAATAGCTGATACTACGTAATAATAAGTTTTGCCAGCGTTAACAGCTTGATCTGAATAAGTTGAATCTGTTGTGGTGTAATTTGAAGTATAAGGACCTCCTGAAGTAGTTGCTATTTTTATATTATAACTTGTTGCACCATCCACAGCATCCCATTTTAATACTGCACGAGAATCGACTTCTGATCCAGTTAAATTCATTGGTAGGTTATAGTCTACCAAATAACCAGTAGCATCTATGTCTATTGCATCAACATCATAACATGTTGATCCAACATAAGGAGAGTTTATGACAACTTCGTGGACCTTTAAATCCAGACCGGTTTTTTCATATACAATCACTTGAGGGCTCTTTGAATTATATGGATTATAAGAATTTGTATTTCCATCAATAGTTACATTTACTTGGGTTGGTCTATTAGTATCATACCATCCTATTATTCGTAGTTTCGTTCCATAAAATTTAAACCTGCACGTAGCGTTTTTGTCACTGGTTGGTTGACTAGTCCCTCCCCATAAACGAGAATCGTTGGCTAGAAATCCCCAAGTACCAGTCATATGAATATTAGATTGACCCGCTGGATCATATCTACTCCATCCTGCCTCTGGGGTAGTTAACTTGCTACCTACTGTTGCTGCAAAAGTAATGGTACTCCCAAAAGTAATAACAAATAAAACACTTAGTAACAACATTCCAAAAAACTTGTTTTTTAATAACTTCATCACTAATCCTCCATTTTTATATCAATATCTCTACTTAGGTGGAAAAAACAGAAAAACCAGTCTCAACAAAAAATTTTGATTAACTGGTTTAAGAATATATTTCATTCACCTCCCTAGTTGCAAACTTCATCCCTAAGCACTGGAAAATTATACCATAATTTTGTATAAAGGGGTATTTATATAACCCATATTTTTTTAGTATAAACAACTATAAAAAAGTAAGTTGGTATTTGTATGCTGTCTATCGAGGGGTAAATATGAAAGTGGTGTTAAATCTATTTTTGGTATCGTAAGATACTACCATATAAATGTAATATGCAATATCCATGAGCAGAGGTGAACTTCTCTAGAGTACATAGTAACTAAGACCCACGAGATAAATATTGTTCTAATGATTAGTAGGGACAATCATTTATATTTATCGTTATGCACTGGGACGACTCAACTTGTAAAAAAGTAGGTATATAAGAACTTGGAAATTCCAAAATGTCATGGATGTATTTACAGCAAGATATGACTACGCATAGAACCATAATAAGAATGTTAGTATTTTAAAGTATATTTTGACTGTATTTAGGTGGTAAGGGTAATGGGATAAATAGCCTCAAAACCTCAATTTAATCGAAAGACTACCAATTTTAGGTAATAATTAAATTTACTTAAGAAAAAAGAAAAAGATTTTTCACAATCAGATGTTATACTAAAAGCGAAATCATAGGTGATTGAAAAAAGAAAGAAGAGGATGCTTATGAAGAAAACTTTGATTGCAGCATTGGTTCTCTGTGCTGCCCTTGTATTTACGGCCTGTGGGAAAAAAGCAAGTCAGACACAAAATACCGGAACGACTGCTGAGACCAAAAGCACGGAGACAACGGCCCAGGTAAGCACAGAGGCTCCGGGAAGTACCGGGGAATTTAAGATATTGACTGGCAAGGTGGTAAGTGTTACCGATAACATGAAAGGCATTACCATAGCAAACGGCAGTGCCCAGACCGTTCTTGATCTAAACGACGCGGCGGTTGAAACATCATATGCCTTAGACCAGGGAGTAGAGGTATCCGTAGTCTATAAAGGAGAGATTTCTGGGACAGATGCAAAAAATGCCAAGATTCTTCTTGTATTAGATGCACAGGAGAACATGAAGACTCTGGAGGCCACCGGAACGGTTGCTGACCAGGCGATGAGCACCTTTACCATTAAGACGGAAGATGGCAAAGAGTTAAGCTTTATGAAGAATAATGCAGAAGGTCTTGATTCTGATGTTTTAGGAAAGGCAGATGATGACAGCAACGGAAGTAAGGCAAAGGTGAAGGTGACCTATGTATCGGTTACTTATGACGCTGGAAGCATATCCAATTACCCATTAAAGGTAGAAGCTGCCAAGTAAGAATGAAGATTCCAGGAAAATCCCGGATGGGCATGGCTTTTTTGATAAAAGGCTTGCAAATTCGGGATTTTCATGTAAAATAAGAGAGATGACAAAGTGAGGGGTCCAATGACCTTTTTTTTATGTAATAGGAAATAACACCCTATAACATAAAAAAAGCCCTGCCGGGCGGGAGGCGCATGACGCTCTAATTGTAGATTGTCACTAACGTGCCAGCGCGTCAGCGCTAGAGTCTGGCGAGCCAGACTCTTTATTTTGGTTATTTTAATTAATACGCAGATCACAGAAAGGAAATTAAAGATGATTAGTGCACATAACGTAACATTAAGAATCGGGAAGAAGGCTTTGTTTGAGGATGTAAACATTAAGTTTACAGAAGGAAACTGCTACGGCTTAATCGGCGCCAATGGAGCCGGTAAATCCACATTCCTTAAGATTCTTTCCGGTGAACTGGAGACTACGGTCGGAGATATTGTTATAACACCAGGACAAAGACTATCCTTCTTAAAGCAGGATCATTTTAAATATGATGAATTCCAGGTACTTGATACCGTTATTATGGGTAATACCAGACTTTATGAGATCATGAAGGAAAAGGATGCCATCTATATGAAGGAAGACTTCACCGACGAAGACGGCATCAAAGCAGCAGATTTAGAAGGTGAATTCGCTGCTATGAACGGATGGGAAGCAGAGTCTGACGCTGCCAACCTTTTAAATGGACTTGGTATTGAAACTGATTTACATTATAAATATATGAGAGAGTTAAACGGTGCGGAGAAGGTTAAGGTTCTTCTTGCCCAGGCACTCTTTGGCAATCCTGATATTCTTCTTTTGGACGAGCCGACCAACCATTTGGACTTAGACGCCATTGCCTGGTTGGAAGAGTTCCTTATTAACTTTGAGAATACCGTAATCGTAGTATCCCATGACCGTTATTTCTTAAATAAGGTTTGTACCCATATCGCTGATATTGATTACAGCAAGATTCAGCTTTACGCTGGAAACTATGATTTCTGGTATGAGTCCAGTCAGCTTATGGTGAAGCAGATGAAGGAATCAAACCGCAAGAAGGAAGAGAAGATCAAAGAACTTCAGGAATTCGTTCAGCGATTCTCCGCCAATGCTTCCAAATCAAAGCAGGCGACTTCCAGAAAGCGTGCCCTTGAAAAGATCGAGTTAGATGACATTAAGCCATCCAGCCGTAAATATCCATACATTGATTTCCGTCCTGCCCGTGAGATTGGAAATGAGGTTTTATCTGTAACCAATCTTTCTAAGACTATTGATGGAGTTAAGATTCTTGATAATCTTTCCTTTACCATTAACCGTGAGGATAAAGTGGCTCTTGTAGGACCAAATGAACTTGCAAAAACCATTTTATTTAAGATTCTTGCAGGTGAGATGGAGCCTGATGAGGGTGAATATAAGTGGGGAATTACGACGAGTCAAAGTTATTTCCCTAAGGATAACACAGCAGAATTTGATAACGATGATACCATCGCTGACTGGCTGACCCAGTACTCTCCAGAAAAGGATGCAACCTATGTTCGTGGCTTCCTTGGACGTATGCTCTTTGCAGGAGAAGACGGCGTAAAGAAGGTAAAGGTATTATCCGGAGGTGAGAAGGTTCGTTGTATGCTTTCAAAGCTCATGATCTCTGCTTCCAATGTACTTCTGTTGGACGAGCCGACGGACCACCTGGACATGGAATCCATTACCGCTTTAAACAACAGCCTTATCAAATTCCCGGGAGTGATTCTTTTCTCATCCCGTGACCACCAGATCGTACAGACAACAGCCAACCGTATTATGGAAATCGTAAATGGTCAGCTGATTGATAAGATTACTACCTATGACGAATATCTTGAAAGTGATGAAATGGCTCGTAAGAGACAGGTATTTACTTTAACAGAAGAGCAGTCACAAGAGAATCAATAAACCAAATGGTTTACATGAAAGTGGAGCAGCCTGGCTAATTCTGAGCCAGGCTGCTTTCTGCTATATTGCTAATCTTAAGTCTACGCTGCTGTGTTCAGCGAGTGGTCATGATTTATGCAGCTGAGAAAGCTTTCAAAGTAAATACGGGGATAAGCCTGACCAGAGTGTGTAGAGGGTCTTAATAATTCATATTATTTACATTTAGTAGTTTCCCAAGTATCAGAAAAATAGTATGATAGAAGAAAAGGCGGGGGAATATAACCCAACGAAAGGATTTGAAATTACGATGGTTACGATGGAAGAGGTTGCTAAGGCTGCACATGTGTCGCGCGCCACTGTATCAAGAGTATTATCGAATCACCCATCAATTAAGATGGAAACACGGAGTAATGTTATGTATTGGGTAAAAAAGCTGGGATATGAGCCAAATCAGGTGGCACAGAGTCTGGCCGGAAACAGGACAAACATCATCGGAGTATTATTTTCCGATTTATCAAACCCACTGTATGCATCTCTTATGGCAGCTATTGTGCATGAAGCAGAAAAATATGGTTATAATGTAATCTTAGGTGATGCACAGAGAGAAAAGGCAAGGGAAGTCAATATCATCAACGGCTTTAAACGGCGCAAAGTGGATGGAATCATAGTAAGACCCATAGGAACTCCCAACAAAAAAGTCTACAGCGGAATCAATATCCCCATGGTCAGTCTTTTTAAACAGACGGAAAAAAAGAATATTATCATCAGTTCTGAAATGGGAGGCATTCAGGTCGCAAAACATTTTCTGGAACTGGGCCATAAGAATGTTGGTTATATAGGCCCTTTAAAATCACTGGCTGGAAATAACAAATTGCAGGGGTTTCGATCGGAATTTGAAAAATACGGAATAAAACTTAAAGCTGTGCTTGAATGCAATCAGCATGAAACAGCAGAAAACCAGAAGTCTTTTGAAATCATCAATCAGTATTTTGAAACACACAACCCGGCAAAAATAACAGCCTGGTTCGCTCATAGTGATCTGGTAGCCAGTGATGTCATACGGTCATTGGCGAAACATGATATTCAAGTTCCAAGAGATGTAATTGTCTGCGGCTATAATAATACTCTCTTAGCTAAAAAAATGATTCCCACGTTATCCTCAGTTGCTTCCCCTATTGAAGAACTTGCAGAAAATGCCGTAAGTATGCTGATTAATGAAATTAATGGCAGCAATGAAGAAACGGAAGTAATCGATCTATATCCGAGACTGATCGTACGGGAGTCAACTTCCAAAGGATTATATAAATAGCACAAATAAATGTTTCAAAAAACATCATTATGCATAAAAATCACAAGATGGCTTGACACGTGACTGCGAATGTTATATTCTTAATACATATTAATGAACGCGCGTACATTGTTGCATTAAATAAAGGAGGATAACATGAGCAAAGAGAGACAGACAGCAGAACAGATCTTAGATCATATTGGTGGCCAGGATAATATTATCAGCGCAGAGCATTGTGCCACAAGATTAAGGCTTATCCTTAAGGATGAGACGAAGTATAATAAAAAAGAGATAGAGAACATTGATGGAGTTAAAGGCAGTTTCCTTGCCTCTGGTCAGCATCAGATTATTTTGGGAACGGGTTTTGTAAATAAGGTGTATGCAGAGTTTATGGATATCACCAAATTAAAAACTGCAGATTCAGATAGCTCAAAAGAGAAGAACAGGGCAGATGGTGCTAAAGTAGATCGTAAAACTGCTCCAATGAACCCATTTCAAAAGGCATCCAGAATGCTTGGCGATGTATTTTTGCCAATTATACCTATATTAGTTGCAACCGGACTTTTTATGGGTCTTCGAAGTCTTCTTACCAATCTTGGAGTGGAATTCGACCCCACATTATTGAAGTTGTCACAGGTACTGATTGATACGGCATTTGCTTTCCTGCCGGCGCTTGTTACTTATTCTGTAATGAAAAGATCGGGTGCGTCACCGGCACTGGGAATTGTAATCGGTCTTATGCTGGTAGCGCCTCAGCTTCCTAACGCCAATCAGGTGGCTTCCGGAGCGGTAGAACCCATTTTCTTAAATCTTCTTGGTTTAAGCATACCGATTATTGGTTATCAGGGGTCTGTTCTCCCGGCTTTAATCTTAGGTGTGATTTCTGCCAAGATTGAAAAGGGACTTAGAAAAGTTGTACCTGATGTATTAGATTTGATTGTTACCCCATTTGTTACACTTCTCTCAAGCTTGGTAATCGGTCTTGTTGTCATCGGTCCGATTATGCATATGGTTGAAAAAGGTCTTGTAGAAGCGATTTCATTTTTGATGAACATTCCATTTGGACTGGGAGGCTTTATCGTCGGCGGTCTTCAGCAGGCGGTGGTAATTACGGGGCTTCACCATACCTTTAAGGCACTTGAGGTTGAACTGCTGGCCAATACGGGTGCTAACCCATTCAATGCTCTGGTCTGCGGAGCCATCGTAGCTCAGGCAGCAGCAGGTATTGCAGCGGCCTTAAAAACAAAAAATAAAAAACAGAAGTCCCTGTACTTCTCCTCTGTAGTGCCTGCATTCTTAGGAATCACAGAGCCATTGATCTTTGGTGGAAACTTACCGAGACTTATTCCATTTATCTGCGGATGTGTCGGTGGTGCGTTTGCAGGTATGTTCTCATCAATTATGGGGCTGGCTGGAACAGGAATGTCCATTACGGCATTGCCTGGAGCGTTACTGTATCTTAACGGGCAGCTTGGAACTTATGTCATAGCATGTGCCATCGGTTTTGCAGTGGCATTTATATTGACCTATGTATTTTATAAACCAGAAGAAGAATAATTAAAAAATAAGGAGTATCATGGAACGATTATATAATAATATAACGCTGCCGGATCTGTGGCCGCCGCATAACCCAGAGGTTACACTGGATAAACCGTTGAAGGTGCCATATCTGGAGGACAAGCCAGAATATATTGATATTTCAGTTGGCAGACAATTATTTGTGGACGATTTTTTGATCAGTGAAACAGATCTGGTCAGGGAGTTTGGGAAGCCACAGGTAATGGATGAGCCTGTTTTGTGGCCCCAGACCGACATGGAACTCAATGATGGATATTGTACCTGTGCATGCCCCTTTAATGGTGGAGTGTTTTATGATGCTCCAAGCCGAAAATTTAAAATGTGGTACCATGCGGGCTGGTTCGATGGCAGTGCTTATGCGGAAAGCGATGATGGAATACATTGGAAACGATTAAGTGAAATTGACCCTTCCAAGGATTCTGACCGGGTTTTGAAACACATTCCAGGGTATTTAAGGGATGGAGATGCGGTATGGGTTGATGATAATCCTAAAAATCCGGATGAAAAATATAAGATGCTGGTATTTTTCCGGTGCTATCCTGACGATTTTAAATATTATCATTTAAAGCCGAAGCATGCACACGATGATCCGTCATCGGTTCCGCCGAAGGAAATTACTGTTTTATATAAATCCGCAGATGGAATTAACTGGACAGAAGTGTGTGAAACGAGCCATTCCGGAGATAATACAACATTTTTCTATAACCCGTTTCGAAATAAATGGGTATACAGCTTAAGGACATTTTCTGAGCTGGACAGCAGAGTCAGAGTCAGAAGTTATTATGAGACAGATGATTTTTTCAAAGGAAGTCAGTGGTCAAAGGAAGATTTGAGCTTTTGGGCCAGGACCGATATTTACGATAAGCCAGATAAAGAATTAGGATATTACACTCAGCTTTATAATTTAGACGCAGTTGCTTATGAAAGCGTGATGCTTGGTGTTTATTCCGTATTCATGGGTCCTCCTAATTTTGTATGCGAAAAGACGGGACTTCCGAAAATCAATGATTTAAAAATCTCTTTCAGCAGAGATGGGTTTCATTTTGACAGACCGACGTATGAGGATTTCTTAAGTTCCTCGAGGGAGGAAGGAAGCTGGGATTACGGATATCTCCATCCGGCGAATGGTATTTTTACCGTAGTGGGAGATGAGTTATATTTTTATTATTCCGCATTTTCAGGAGAATCCCCCAAATTCGGCAGTCATAAATATTCCGGAGGGGCAGTAGGCGTTGCCAAGTTAAGACGGGATGGGTTTGCCGCAATGAAAGCCTTAGATTCAGAAGGTTCCCTGACAACAGAAGTTTTAAAATATCAGGGAGAGTTTCTGTTTGTAAATGCAGACTGTGCCGGAGGAAGCCTGGCTGCCGAGATTTTGGATATGGATGGAAATGTAATTCCTGGGTACTCCAAAGAAGAGTGTTGCCTGATGAGGGAAGATGCAACGAAATTCCGCATAAAATGGCAAGATAAACAGAGCTTAAAAGACCTCGATCAGGACAAAATAAGAGTGAGATTTATTTTAAATGATGCTTCTATTTTCGCTTTCTGGATAACAGACAGTGAAGAAGGAAAAAGTCACGGCTATCTTGGGGCAGGATCTCCAGAACTTAAGAATGGAACCAAAGATGACTAAAACCAGCACATATTACTACGGATTACGTGCTGACAGGGAGAGTGATAAATGATGAGAGTTCCGTATGATACAATGGTAAATGAATTTAAAAGAGTCCTTGAAAAAAAAGGGTTTCAAAAAGAACGGGCAGAAGCTGCAGCCGTGATTTTCGCTCAGAACAGCCTTGCAGGTGTTGCTTCTCATGGGTTGAACCGGTTTCCAAGAGTAGTGGAATATTTGGAAAAGGGTGAGATTGATCCGGATATTACAGCCGAGTGCGAGCTGCAATTAGGAGCACTGGAACGCTGGAATGGCCATAGAGGCTTTGGCCCGCTGAATGCAAAGCTTGCGATGGACAGAGCCTGTGAATTGGCAAAGCAATATGGAGTTGGTATCGTGGCTCTGGGAAATAACAATCATTGGATGCGTGGGGGAAGCTACGGATTTCAGGCGGCTGACCAAGGCTGCATCGGAATCTGCTGGTCCAATACATGTGCGAATATGCCGGCATGGGGTGGTATGGATAAGAAGATTGGTAACAATCCAATTATTTTCGCGGTCCCAAGAAGCAGTGGAGAGCATGTGGTCATCGACTGTGCTGTGTCCCAGTTTTCCTATGGTAAGCTGGAGGAGTACAGACTAAAGGGACAAAATCTTCCTGTACCTGGAGGATATGATACAAAGGGAAATTTAAGCTCGGATCCGGCAGAGATTGAAAAAAGCTGGAGAGTTCTTCCTATGGGATACTGGAAGGGAAGTGGAATTTCAATTGCCCTTGATTTAATTGGTACCGTTCTAACCAATGGAAATCCGGTGCATATCATAGATACGTTTGGAGATGAAGTTGGTCTTACACAGGTGATGATAGCAATCGATCCTTCAAAAGCAAACTCTATGGAGCTAACCGATAAAATTGTAGACGATATTATAGCGGATATCAAGTCCTCTGTACCAGTAGAGGAAAATGGAAAGGTGCTGTATCCCGGAGAGCCGGAAGCCATAGCCATAAAGGAAAATATGGAAAAAGGCATCCCCGTTGCGGAAGAAAAGTGGAATCAAGTACTTGCCATGTAGTAAGGTTTATAAAGATGTAATAAGAGTGCCCGGAACAGATCATTTAACGGATATCTGTTTCGGGTATTTTTTTGCATTTTCCCAAATAGGAAACCTACTTGCTATTATTTATGAACCGCAATTGCACAATTACATCTTATGACGTATAATCAGCCTTGGAAAGGAGGTGAGAACGATGGAAACCATTGATCATTATGCGTATGCATCTCGTATGAGAGGTATCAATCCACAATTGAAAGCAGCTGTGGCCATGGGGACTCTTATATTATGCATTGGGGCGGACCGCTTCTGGGTATCAGTGACGGTACTTCTTACGATGTCTGCAGTTATCTTATGGGGAGGGGGACTTACCTTTTTAAAGTATATAAATCTTCTTAAAATACCCCTTGGTTTTCTCATCCTGGGGACGGTTGCCATTGTGATTGAAATATCTTCAAGGCCATTTGGTTACGTGTTGTTTCATGGATTCGGGCATTATGTTTGGGTATCAAAAGAGGGAGGCGTGACGGCTCTTAAACTGGTCTTAAAGGCAATTGGAGCATTAAGTGCCATGTATATGCTGGTTCTTTCTACTCCAGCCAGTGAGATTATCGGTGTCTTAAAGGACCTCCGTGTGCCAAAGTTAATAATAGAGCTGATGCACATGATCTACCGGTTCATTTTTGTTATGACGGATACCCAGCGCCTTATGAAGCAGGCGGCTGTATCAAGACTTGGCTACCAGGATTTTAAAACCTCATGCCGGACGTTTGGAAGCAGTGCAGGAAATCTGTTTGTGGTATCCCTAAAGAGGGCAGGGACTTATTACGATGCTATGACAGCCAGGTGTTACGATGGAGAGCTATTATTTCTATCAGAGGAAAAAGGGGTCAGACCGTGGCAGGTTATGGCTGCCCTAAGTTATTTCCTGATTCTCATTCTGATTTACATACTGGTACCATAAGAGAAAGAAGGTATGCGATGGAAGATGTACTATTAAAAGCGGAGGGGATTCGTTATTCCTACGGTCAGGAAAAAGAAGCTTTAAAAGGGATTGACCTGACTGTGCAAAGAGGGGAAAAGGTTGCAGTGCTTGGTTCCAATGGAGCTGGAAAATCTACCTTATTTTTGACTCTTAACGGCGTTCTTACTCCAGATGGGGGTAAAATCGCTTATAAGGGAAAGGAAATCGGGAGGAAGAACATTCAGGAGCTTCGTAAAAATGTTGGAATCGTATTTCAGGATGCAGATAACCAGATCATAGCATCAACGGTTTTTTCTGAGGTCTCCTTTGGCCCCATGAATTTAAGGCTTCCAAAAGAGGAAGTTAAAAAGCGGGTTCATTCTGCACTGGCGGCCATGAATCTGACTGGAATGGAGGAGAGGCCTCCTCACTATTTAAGCGGAGGGGAGAAAAAGCGGGTGAGCATTGCGGATATCATTGCCATGGAACCAGAGATGATTCTGTTTGATGAACCGACGGCTTCTCTTGATCCGGTCAATGTGGTGATGTTAAAGGAAGTTCTGGATGAGTTGTCTGATTTGGGGAAAACTCTTCTCATTTCCACACATGATGTGGATTTCGCCTTTCAGTGGGCAGAGCGTGCTCTGGTTTTTTCGGGAGGTCGATTGATTGCAGACGGTCCCATAAGAGAGGTATTTGATTCTCCTGCGGTATTGGAAGAAGCAAATTTAAGAAAGCCAGTGATTTTAGAGGTATTTGAAAGTCTGGTAAGACATGGAGTCTTACAAAAGGATGCCATCTGTCCCAGGCATGCAAAGGAGCTTGAGGCGATGTTGGCAGCAGTATCTGGCAAATGAAAATAATTTGACAGAATATGGTATTAAGGCTAAAATAAGAGAGTATTTTGTGAAAGGTGCCTGTGAAAATTCTCCGCAGGATAATAGGGAAAAGGGTGAGAATCCCTTACGGTCCCGCCGCTGTAAATGTGGAGCACAGTTCCATACATCACTGGGAAACTGGGAAGAGGAACTGCTGTGAGGATGCATGAGTCAGAAGACCTGCCTTTCATTTCGCTGCGCGCCGGTTACGAGCGATGACCGGTGCGGGGGATTTTTTGTGGTACAAAGGATTCCCTTAAAGAGCGCCTGTCTGATGAGTGGGAATCGTCGGATGTAAGGTGCTTATTTTATTGGAAGGAGAATAACAAATGAGTAAGAAAGAAAAAAGTATCATGAAGCTTGCAACCGCATTTGCACTGGCTTTTGGAATTGTTCCAAGTGCCTTTGCCATGCATATTATGGAGGGGTATCTGCCGGTGAAATACTGTATTGCCTGGGGAGCAATCTGTGTACCATTTCTGGCAGCGGGATTTTTCTCCATTAAGAAGACCCTTCGGGAGAATCGGAAAGCAATGACAATCCTTGCCATGTCAGGTGCATTTGTCTTTGTGATTTCCTCCTTAAAGATTCCGTCTGTCACAGGGAGCTGTTCCCATATGACAGGGACCGGCCTTGGAGCTATCCTGTTTGGGCCGTCGGCGGTCGGCATTCTTGGAATCATTGTTTTGATTTTCCAGGCTATCTTGCTGGCGCACGGAGGACTTACCACCCTTGGGGCTAATACCTTCTCCATGGCGATTGCAGGACCTTTCGTGTCTTTTGGTATATATAAGTTGTGCAGAGGCTTAAAGGTCAATAAGCTTGTCAGCGTATTCCTGGCTGCCATGTTGGGTGATCTCTTTACATACTGCGTGACCAGCATTCAGCTTGCCCTTGCCTATCCATCAGAGGTTGGCGGTGTAGGGGCTTCTGCTATTAAGTTCTTAGGAGTATTTGCACCGACTCAGCTTCCTCTTGCAATCATTGAGGGAATCCTCACAGCTGTGATTGTTATGACTCTTGAGACTTATGCACTTCCAGAGTTAAAGTCAATCGGATTTTCCAAGGAGGTGGGTTAAGATGACAAAGAAGAATAAAAAGATTATGGCGGTGCTGCTACTTCTCGTGTGCCTCATTGCAGTCATTCCTCTCTTTGCGATCAAGGGAGCGGAGTTTGGCGGTTCTGATGACGCAGGAAGCCAGATGATTTCTGAGATTCGCGGAACAGAATATGAGCCATGGTTCACTCCGGTGCTGGAGACTATGATCGGCGGAGAGCTTCCCGGAGAAGTGGAGAGCCTGATTTTCTGTCTTCAGACAGGAATCGGAGTGGGAGTTCTGGCATTTTTCATGGGGCGGTTTGTGGAACGGAAAAAATGGCAGGAAAAGCAGAGCTAAAGAATAAAATATTTATAAATCAGGGGGTAATCGCAGTTTATGCGGTGCCCCCTTTTCGAAACTACAGGAAAATGGTATACTAATCCTATCTTTAATTTGAGGTGATGAATGATGAAAAAAATGATTTCCTGGAATGTAAATGGCCTTCGTGCCTGTGTGGAGAAGGGATTTTTGGATTATTTTAATGAAGTGGATGCAGATGTATTTTGTATCCAGGAAAGTAAGCTGCAGGAAGGACAGATCGATCTTCCGACCCCAGGCTATTATCAGTACTGGAATTATGCGGAGAAAAAGGGCTATTCCGGAACTGCTATTTATACTAAGGACGAGCCTATTTCCGTTGCTTACGGAATTGGGGAAGAGGAGCACGACAAAGAAGGCAGAGTCATTGCGGCAGAATTTGAAGATTATTATGTGGTTACCTGCTATACTCCTAATTCCCAGAATGAGCTGGCAAGACTTCCTTACCGCATGACCTGGGAGGAAGCATTTCTTGCTTATTTGAAAAAGCTGGAGGAGAAAAAGCCAGTGATCTTCTGCGGGGACTTAAATGTGGCCCATAAAGAGATTGACTTAAAGAACCCAAAGACCAACCGGAAAAATGCAGGCTTTACCGATGAAGAGAGAGAGAAGTTTTCCAATCTCATTGGTGCTGGCTTTATTGATACGTACCGCTATTTTTATCCGGATCAGGAGGAAGTATATTCCTGGTGGTCTTATCGGTTCAGTGCCAGACAAAAGAATGCAGGGTGGCGTATTGACTATTTCTGCGTTTCAGAAAGCTTAGAGGACAGGCTTGTAAGTGCGGCCATCCATACAGAGGTACTTGGTTCAGACCACTGCCCGGTGGAGCTTGTGATCCGCTAAAGGACAGACAGGAGAAAAGGATAAGGAATGAATTTACTGACGATTGAGCATTTAACAAAATCATATACAGAACGGCTATTGTTTGATGACACCAGCTTCAGCATCAACGAAGGAGAGAAGATTGGTCTCATCGGCATCAATGGCACGGGAAAATCCACGCTTCTTAAAATCGTTGCAGGACTTGAGGTGCCGGATGAGGGAAATGTGGTAAAGGGAAGAAACTTGGACATTCGGTTTTTATCCCAGAATCCCATTTTTCACGAAGGGGATACCATCATAGAAAGCATTGTCCGGGAAAATGAAGGGCATGACCACGTGTGGGATTTGGAGAGCCAGGCAAAGGCAATGCTGACCAGACTGGGCTTTACTGACTTTGATTCTAAAGTGGAGACTTTATCCGGGGGACAGAGAAAGAGGGTCGCTTTAGTAAGCGTTCTTCTGTCTACAGTTGATATTTTAGTTCTTGACGAGCCGACCAACCACTTGGACAGCAGCATGGCAGACTGGCTGGAGGATTATCTGCGCCGCTTTAAAGGGGCTCTTCTTATGGTAACCCATGACCGGTATTTTCTTGACAGCGTGACCAACCGGATTGTTGAGCTGGATAAGGGAAAGCTATACAGCTATCAGGCCAATTACGAAGGCTATTTAAAGCTTAAGGCAGAGCGTATGGATATGGCCGTTGCCAGCGAGAGAAAGCGCCAGTCCATACTTCGTGTGGAGCTTGAATGGATGCAGCGTGGAGCAAGAGCCCGTTCTACCAAGCAGAAGGCGCATATTGAACGGTATGAGACGCTCCGTGACCAGAAGGGCCTGGAATTTGATCAGACCGTGGAACTGGATTCCATTTCCAGCCGTCTGGGACGAACTACGGTGGAGCTTGAAAATATATGTAAGGCCTATGGTGATAAGGTTCTTATGAAGGACTTTACCTATATCTTTTTAAAGAATGACCGTATCGGCATTATCGGGCCTAACGGAAGCGGAAAATCTACGCTGATGAAGATCATCGCTGGATGGCAGGAAGCGGATTCCGGTACGATCACCGTGGGACAGACGGTTAAAATGGGGTATTTCTCCCAGGAGAGCGAAGACATGGATGGCAGTGTAAAGGTCATCGATTACATTCGAAATGTGGCTGAGTATGTAAAAACAAAGGACGGAAGCATCAGCGCTTCTCAGATGTTAGAGCGTTTCCTGTTCCCGTCAAGCGTTCAATATACCACCGTAGAAAAGCTCTCAGGTGGAGAAAAACGAAGACTTTATCTCCTACGGATTCTTATGGAAGCACCCAATGTACTGCTTCTTGATGAGCCTACCAATGATCTTGATATTCAGACTCTGACTATTTTAGAGGATTATCTGGACAGCTTTTTAGGAATTGTAATTACGGTTTCCCATGACCGGTATTTCCTGGACCGTGTGGTGCGGCGTATCTTTGCCTTTGAAGGCGATGGCAGGGTGACTCAGTATGAGGGCGGCTTTACCGATTATCAGGCGGCTTATGAAGCAAAGAACCCAGAGGGAACGGAATCAAAGGACGGAGCTTTAAAGAAGGCTGAAAGCGGCGAGAAAAAGAAGCAGGAAAAGCCAAAATCAGAACGAAAGCTTAAATTCTCCTTTAAGGAACAAAAAGAATGGGATACCATTGAAGATGAAATCGGTGCCTTGGAAGAGGCTCTGGAAGGGCTGGAGGTCGAGATGGCTGAAGCAGCCAGAGATTACAGCAAGTTAAATGCCCTGATGAAGGAAAAGACGGAAAAAGAACAGCTTCTGGAAGAGAAAATGGAACGCTGGATGTACTTAAATGAACTGGCAGAGCAAATCAACAACCAGTAAAGGGGACGAAGTGGCAGAGGAGAAGATGTATGGAACAGTACAGGATTAAGGCCGGAAATGACAACTATCCCATGGGGCTTCATATGGTGCCCGGCGGGATTCATCTTTGCACAGCCGCAGAAGGAGATAACGTAAGCCTTTTGCTATTTAAAGAGGGAGAGAAGGAGCCGATATTGAGCCTTCCCTTTCCCCAGGAGACAAGAAGAGGAAATGTCTTTTCCATGACGGTGCTTGGAACTGATTTTTCCGGTCTTTCCTACTGTTTTGAAATGGACGGCAAACGTTTTTCTGACCCTTATGGGAAACGGTTCTTAAACCGGGATACCTGGGGAGATCTGGAACGTGTTCAGGATATCTTACTCTCACCAGTGGAATCGGTGGACTTTGACTGGCAGGGAGATAGTCTGCCTTTTATCCCTTATGAAGATACCATCATCTACCGCATGCATTGCCGTGGGTTTACAAACCATAGCTCCTCTGGCGTGAAGGAAAAAGGGACATTTCAGGGGATCCTCGAAAAGATTCCGTACTTAAAGGAATTGGGTATTACGACGGTGGAGCTTATGCCGGTCAATGAATTTCAGGAGGTAATCCTGCCGGAACGTGTGCCCGGGAACCCCTTTGGTGTGGATAGACCTACTGGAAAAATCAATTATTGGGGATATGGACCTGGATTTTACTTTTCCCCGAAGGCATCTTATGCTTCCGAGGGGACGAATCCGGGGACGGAATTAAAAAGTTTGGTCAAAGCCCTTCATAAAGAGGGCATGGAGTTAATTGCGGAGCTTTACTTTAATGGTAAGGAGCCTGCCTCCTTTGTTCTTGATGTGGTTCGTTTCTGGGCGGAGGAATTTCATTTAGACGGAATCCATTTGTCAGGCTTTCTGCCTCTGGAGCTGTTGAGAAATGACCCTTATTTAAGCCGGTTAAAGCTTTTGGCTCATTCCTGGGAAGAGGAGAAGGAAGGCGGAAGAAAACATCTGGCTGAGTGCAATGATGGATTTCTTATTGATATGCGCCGGGTACTTAAGGGGGATGAAGACCAGATGAAGAACCTGGCATTTCGCTTAAGGAACAATCCGCCTGACCGGGGAGTGATTAACTTCATGGCATCTACCAATGGGTTTACCATGATGGACATGGTATCCTATGATACCAAGCACAATGAAGGGAACGGGGAGAACAATCAGGATGGGACCCCTTATAACTACTCCTGGAATTGCGGAACTGAGGGGCCTACCAGAAAAAAGGCTGTGGTGGAGCTTAGAAAAAAGCAGCTGCGGAATGCATTTTTACTTTTGTTCTTAAGTCAGGGAACCCCACTTATCATGGCAGGAGATGAGTTTGGCCATACCCAGTCAGGTAATAACAATGCTTATTGTCAGGATAACGAGATATCATGGCTTAACTGGAATCTCTTAAAGAAGAATCAGGATATTTTTGAGTTTGTGAAGGCCCTGATTGCGTTTCGGAAGTCTCATCCCGTGTTTCATATGGAAAAGGAACCTAAGTTAATGGATTATCTGGTCTGCGGTCTGCCGGATATGTCTTATCATGGTGTGAGAGCATGGTGCCCGGAGTTTGAGAATTTCAGGCGTCAGCTTGGGATTTTCTACTGGGGTGAGTATGGGAAGAAGGCGGACGGGACGAAGGATGACAGTTTTTATGCAGCCTTTAACATGCACTGGGAACCTCATCAGTTTGATTTGCCAAGTCTGAAGGAAGGAAAGTCCTGGCGCGTGGTATTTCATACCGATGAAAAAGAGATCAACGGGATGTATGACTCTGGGAAAGAACCAAAAGCGGAGGGAAGACAATTTATGGTTCCGCCAAGGACAATTGTTGTGTTCATGGGGAAATAAGGTGTCTGGTTTAAGCAGGAGTTGTCGTTCTTAAATAGAGGAGAATTGAATGGAAATCAAAAACATAAACCAGCTATCAGACCAGTTTATCTGGCAGGATAAGGTGGGCTTAATGACGAAATCATTGGGGGAGGCCGGTGGGAACCGTAAGATTTATGTAAATATAGATTATGTCCCGCCGGGTACCTACAGCACCCGGTATCACAGTCATTCACAACAGGAGGAGTTCTTTCTCATACTTTCCGGGACGGGGACTCTTAAGTTAAATGGGGAAGAGAAGGAAGTCAGTATCGGAGATTTTATAGGGAAGCCAGCTGGAGAGAATATCGCCCATACCTTTTATAATTCAGGCAATGAGGTATTGGAGATTTTGGATGTCGGTACCAATGAACCAGAAGATACCTGTTACTATCCGGAGGAAGATATGTATATGCATAAATCCAATGGGGAAAAACGGTGTTTTAGTGGAAAGGATATTAGTAACACGTGGTATCCGGATCCTAATCCGATAAAGTAAAGGCAGCATCACCTTGCAATAAGTGAAGAGCAAGCAATATCAGGAGCCAGTTTACATGGAATGTATATAGGTGTGAAATAGTTCGCATAGCTGTATTATTTGGAGAGGGTAAAATGAATCAAATTCGCTTAATGAAAATAGAAGATTATGATTTGGTGAACCATTTATGGTGTACCACACCTGGAATGGGAATGCGTAGTTTAGATGACTCTAAGGAAGGAATCAACCAGTTCTTGTTGCGAAATCCATATACTTGTTTTGTGGCAGAGTATGAAGGTGATTTGGCAGGAGTGATTTTATGCGGTCATGATGGACGAAGAGGCTATATCTATCATACTGCCGTTAAAGAGAACTATCGGAAAAAAGGCATCGGAAGTGCTTTAGTGAACCGGGTGCTTGAAGCATTGAAACATCAAAATATAAATAAGGCTGCACTGGTGGTGTATTCCACAAATGAGTTAGGGAATCAATTCTGGGAAGGTCTGGGATTTGAGATGCGAGACGATTTGACTTATAGAAATATTAGCCTGAACCAGGATAACAACTAAATTAAATATCATAAGTAAGATAATATTGTTTCATAAGATATATATCTACAAACGGCTGGCTATCTTTATTTCTTAGCCCGCCGTTTTTTCTGTATTATTTTTTAGGAATACAGGGCAGATAAATTACGCGGTTGTTATGGTTTACATAAATAAGCGCCAATGCAGATGTGGAAGTGCCTACATTTACATCTGAAAATACAACCATACCTAATTCAATTTATTATAATCTTATGTTTCATTTAGATGTTCAGGCACACCATTTTTTAGAAGAAGCTCCGCCAGATAAAACTCATACTCATCGTCAATATCAATGGAATGTAGTGGGTTCATAAAGTAAGGATAGGTGGTCCCGGCATAAAAGTTCTCGTGCTTTAAGTAAAATGGCACAGAGGTAAGATAGACAGCCCCATTCACCCGATATCCTGATGAGACATCCTGCCTTCTTATCTGTCTATCATGGAGAGATGGCATCACAATCTCACCAGATTTCTTAAGGGTCACAGCCAAATAACAGTTACAATCAAAGGGACATACGCTGACCATGGAATCTGCTCCTGTCTCAAAGTAACGTTTCACGCTCTCTCTTATATGCATTTCATTTCTCAAGGGAGACGTAGGCTGGAGCAGCATGATGTAATCATACGTCTTTCCCAGCCGTTCCATCTCTTTGATTCCATGAATGATCACGTCCTTTGTGGCAGCTTTATCCCCTGAAAGCCATGCAGGCCTTAAAAATGGGGCAGTTGCCCCCCATTGATTCGCAATATCCCTATACTGCTCCGAATCTGTAGAGACAACAATATCGTCAAAAATACCAGCATTTTTACAGGCCTTTATGGTATATGCCATGAGTGGCTTATGATTCAGCTCCTTGATGTTCTTATTGGGCAATCCCTTGGAACCACTTCTGGCTGGTATAAATGCTAGAAACCGTTTGTTCTCATACATTACAAACTCCAATCAATATCATAAAATTCTTTCTCCAGTTCAATCCCATTTTGAAACGCCTGCTTTATTTCAGAAATTATTTTTCCGCTGGTACCCGGATATTCATAAGGATTATGGAGGGAGGAATTTACCCAGTCAACTTCCAATGCTTTCTGAACGGCCGATAGAATGCTGTCATAGGAATCATCACAATTTATCACAGAGTCTGCCATTACCCGCCCCATTTGTCTGGTACCGATGTTCACGGTTGGGACCTTAAGGCTGGGAGCCTCAATAATTCCGCTGGATGAGTTTCCTATGACCACCTGACAGTGGCTCATAAGACTTAAATAACGAAGTGAGCCCAGAGACGTAAAAAAAGCAGCCCGTTCCGGGTGGCATTTTGCATAATCGGCAGCCAATTCATTGATTCGGCTTCCACCTGTATCTGAATTGCTTCCAGTAAATACTGCAAACAAACAGGGGAGAGAATCCAGGGCTTGAAAGAGTGGTTTTATTTGTTCCTCAACACTCGTTGTTTCAAGTGTGGCAGGGTGAAATGTGATCAGGGCAAGTTCAGATCCAAGGGAAAGGTTTAAGGACTGCTCCAGTTCCTTTATGGATAGGAAAGACAGCTCTTTCAGCCTTTCCACACCCAGAGCTCCAACGTGAAAGACTCTCTCCGGAGCTTCTCCCAGTTGTATCACCCGCTTCCTATATTCCATTGTACTGGTGAAATGAAGGTAGCTCATTTTGGTAATTCCATGCCTCATACAGTCATCATAGGCGCCCCTTGTCTGCTCGCCCCCATGAATATGAGCAATGGGAATCCGGCAAATGGCGGCAGCGCTTGCAGCGGTAAAGATCTCATAGCGGTCGCCTAAAAGCAGTATCATATCCGGCTTTAACCTCTCATAAGCCTTAGAAATGCCAATGAGCTCAAGGCCCATGGATTTACAGATTCCATAGGAAGTGTCGCTGGCCAGATTCATTTCCACGGTTTCATCTATGGTTATCCCGTCCAGTTCCATGTCCCGGTAAGGGGAACCGAATCTGGAATCCATGTGAGCGCCGGTCACTACCATCTGAAGCTTTATATAAGGATCGGCCATGGCTTTTCGAATGACTGGAGTCAATAGACCGTACTCCGCCCGGCTGCCTGTTACTACGCATAACCGCATCATTTTATAATCCTCTCATCCATCTTATAATCCCTGTCAGAAGGCGTTCCAAGGAGGGCTTTAAGCCTCATGGGAGAGATTCCAGGGGAACAGCGTTTGGCGCACAGATTATCCACGGTAAATGGCTCCCCTTTTTTTATGTCCCTGGAGGCCACCAGAAACTTTCTCACCCGGTCCCGGTTTTTACATTCTTCCTTCGATGGTTCCTTATATCCGTTTCCCAAAGCTATCTCAATGTTTCTTATGCTGTCGGTCATATGTCTAAATTCTTTCGGCTCCAGGCTCAGTCTGTGGTCTGGTCCAGGCATGGTCTTATCAAGGGTCATGTGCTTTTCAATGACGCAGGCACCCAGGGCAGCAGCGGCAATTGCAACCTCGATTCCCATGGTATGGTCGGAGTATCCGATGCTTCTTGAAAATACCTGTTTCATATGGGACATGGCATTTAAGTTCACTTCTTCCATTGGGGTGGGATAAGCGCTGGTGCAGTGGAGCAGAGTGATATCCTGACCACCCTCATCAAGAAGATCCAGTGCCTCCCCGATCTCTTCCATAGTAGACATACCGGTAGAGAGAATGATTGGCTTTTTTAAGGAAGCAGCTTTCTTTAAATACCCGTAATTAGTAATTTCTCCAGAGGGGATTTTTATGATTCCAACTCCTAGCTGGTCCAGATATTCCATGCTTGTTTCATCAAATGGGGAAGATAAGAACATGATATTGCGGGAAGCGCAATAAAGAGAAAGTTCTTTGAAGCTGTCATAGGATAGCTCAAGTTCTTTAAGCATTTCATATTGGGAGAGACTTTTCCCTGTGTTCCGGTACTGATAATCTGCTTTTATTGCGTCCCTGACAGCCAAAAACTCGGTGCGGTAGGTCTGAAATTTCACCGCATCGGCGCCCGCTTCCCTTGCCGCATCCACCAGCCTTTTGGCTGTATCCAAGTCCCCATTATGGTTTACCCCTGCTTCAGCGATAATCATAACTCTGTTCATAAACACCAACCTCCTTTGCAGGCCTTCCGTAAGCCAGAGTATGGGAAGAAATATTCCTTAATACGAGACTTCCGGCCCCAATCATGGCATTGCTTCCTATGGTGATATTTTGAATGACTGTAGTTCCGGCTCCAATGTGAGTATTTTCCCCTACGGACACATTGCCGCACAGAACGCAGCCAGGGGCGATGTGAACGAAGTCCCCGATGTTTGCGCCATGTTCTATAATTGCTCCTGTGTTAATGATGCAGCCTTTACCAAGAACCGCCCCGGCCCCAAGGATAACACCCTTGCCAACATAGCTGCCTTCTCCCATTGATACATCCTGAGATAGGACTGCACTTTTATCTATGATGTTAGGCAAAGCTAACCCCTTCTGCTTTAAGGTCTCATAGATCCTGATTCTTGGATGGGGGTCTCCCAGGCTTCCTACGGCGATGACACCGTAAGAGATTCCCTGATGGCAAAGGTCAGATAGGAGTTCATCGGTTCCCAGAACCGGAATGCCTGAAATGGATGTGCCTGCCTCAAGCGTTTGGTCCAGAATACCAATGATTTCGTATTCATTGGCAGAACGAATGGAATCAATGACGCTTTCTCCATGGCCGCCTCCACCAATTAGTATCAGCTTTTTTTTCATAGCTTCATACGCTCCGCCATTTTTCTCATTTCACTGAATTCACCCATGTCAAGCCAGGTGCTGTCCATCACCGGATACACACCAGCTTTCTTCCCGTTTTGCAGACAGAGGCGGATCAGATCCGGCATATCAAATGGGACTCCTTCCGGGAGATCATTTAATGTGCCTTTTTCCAGAACGTATAGACCGGTGCTGACGAGAAATTCATAGCTGGGCTTTTCATTTAAGGCCTGTATGCAGCCTTCTTCATCCAGTGAGACCACGCCATAAGGAACTTCATAATTTTTCATAGCAGTGACTACGGTGATCTGATTTTCATTTTTTATATGATGGTCCAGAAGTTTTTCGTAATTCACGTCCACTAATATATCGCAGTTGCTGACAAAGAAGCTGTCTGTGATTTTGTCTTTTAAAAGTGAGAGAGAGCCTGCGGTACCAAGTGGCTCCTTTTCTTCTATAAAGTTAAGATGATAACGGTCATCATCGTTAAAATACGCTTTAATCAGCTCTTTTCGGTAGTTGACTGTGAGATAGAATTCCGTAAAACCGTAAGACATCATCTGATTCATGATTCGTTCCACGATGGGGGTATCCCCAATGGGAATTAAGGGTTTTGGTATAATTTTAGTATAAGGATAGAGTCTGGAACCTTTTCCTCCTGCCATGATGACCACAGGAACCTTTTTGCCCTCTGTTACCCTTTCCTCAGAGGAATTCAGCTCATTCCAGAATAAAATATCTACAACCTCCATGTGTTCATTTACAAGTGGAAGTCCTTCAATCTTTTTCTCTCTCATGATATCAAGGGCCAGGGGAGTTTCTGACCGTGTGATAACGATAGGAGAGGTGTTCATAATGCGGCTTACGGCCATGGATAGATTTTCATTTTTTAGTATCCAGCGTCGGATGTCTCCGTCCGTAATTACCCCCACCAGCTTGTCGTTTCGAACTACCACCAGGAGTTTCTTAGCCGTTTCATCTAACTGCCGGATTGCTGTTCTGATGGAATCATCAGGTGAAATTGAGAATTTCTTTACGTCCATGTAAGCCATCCTCCTTCTGGTAATCACCCTTCATTCAGGGCCTTAACAATAAAAACCACGTCAGCTTCCTTAAGGTTAACGCTGCAAGGAAGATTGATCACATTGCTCTGGTAAAAGGGTGCTTTCTCAATATAATACGCCTGACAGTCCTCATACATGGTCTGGGTGTGATTTAGCTTCCAGATGGGTCTTGTTTCAATGCCGGATTCCCTTAACCTGGCCATAAGTGCATCCCGCCCTGATTTGTGGTCATTTAAGAGCAGGGAATAAAACCAATGGTTATTTCTGGCCTTTTCACAAAATGGAAGAAGTGTGACATCGTCTCTGTCTTTTAATAAGCTCTTGTAATAAACGTAGTTCTTTCTCTTTTTTTCAATGTACTCTTCCAGACACTCCAGCTGTCCCACGCCCAGGGCTGCCTGAATGTTGGTCATACGGTAGTTATAGCCGACTTCATGATGAACGTAGTAAAATGGATCATCCTTAGCCTGTGCGGATAAGTATACGGCCTTTTTTAGATCCTCCTCATTTCTGGCAGTGATCATACCGCCTCCGCCAGTGGTGATTATCTTATTGCCGTTAAAGGAATAAGCACCAAAATCTCCTATGGTGCCTGCAAACCTGCCCTTTAAGCTTCCTTCGGTGTATTTGGTGCCAAGTGCTTCCGTTGCATCTTCAATCAGTTTTAGATGGTACTCCTGGCACAAGCTTAGAAGGGTTTCCATATCAGCCATATTGCCAAAGACATGAACAATGACAACAGCCTTTATGATCCGCCCTGTAGAGCGGTTTAAAAGGCCTTCCTGAGTTTTGGTACACTCTGTTTTTAGAAATCTCTCCAGCTTTTCCAAGTCCATATTCAGGGTATGGTCGCAGTCCATAAAGATGGGGTGTGCTCCTAAGTATGTCACAGGATTAACTGCGGCAATAAAGGTGAGAGTAGGAACGATGACCTCCTCACCCCTTTTAATGCCGGAAAGAAGCATAGCCAGGTGGAGGGCTGCCGTGCCGCTTTGTACAGCGGCAGTGTTTGGAACCTTTAAGTAGTCTGCCATTTCCCTTTCAAAGCGGGTCACATAGCTGCCGGCGGTGGAGACCCAGCCGCTTGTGATGGCATCGTCCATATATTTCTTTTCATTTCCTTTTAAAACAGGAACGGATAACGGTATCATATGACTCCCTTCCTATGGGTCTAAACAATGTACTGGTCTAAACAATGTACTGGTCTGTCCGGAAATGGTCCCCATTCTCTTTGATCCACTGAATGGTATTTTGAAGGCCAACGGATAGGGAATATTCCTGCTTCCATTGGGTGAGACGAGTCAGCTTTTCATTGGAGCCAAGAAGCCTTGTTACCTCACTCTTTTCTGGGCGGAGCCTTTGGTCCTCGCAAAGGATTCTGGATTCTGGACTAATCTGGCGTATGAGTTCCTCTGCCAGATCGCCGATGGAGATTTCTTTGCCGCTTGCTATGTTTATCTCTTCTCCCATGGTTTCGGGGGAGCGTTCTATTTCTATAAAGCCGTTTACCGTATCCTTTACATAATTAAAGTCTCTGGTAGGCGTAAGGCTGCCCAGACGAATCTCTTCTTTTCCGGCCAGAAGCTGGCTGATAATGGTTGGTATTACCGCTCTGGCAGATTGTCTGGGTCCGTAGGTATTAAAGGGACGGACAATGGTCACCGGCAGGGAAAAGCTGCGGTAAAAGGACAGAGCAAGCTGGTCTGCCCCTATTTTCGTGGCGGCATAGGGGGATTGGGCCTTTTTTGGGTGAGCTTCATCAATGGGAACATAGTCCGCACTTCCATAGACCTCTGAGGTTGAGGTGATGAGCACCTTACTGGTTCCCAGGCTTTTGGCTGCCTGAAGGACATTTAAGGTTCCTTTTACATTGGTATCTACATAGGAATCGGGAGACTGATAGCTGTAGGGAATGGCAATGAGGGCTGCCAGATGAAAGACAGAATCAATACTGGAAAGACAGGCCCTAACCCCATTGGAGTCCCTGATATCTCCGCTTATAATCTCGATTTCATTTCTTATAGAAGCTGGCAGGGTATCCAGCCAGCCATAGCTGTTAAAGGAGTTGTAATAAGCAAGTGCCCTGACTTCATACCCCTTTAGAACCAGCTCTTCGGTAAGATGGCTACCGATAAAACCATCGGCTCCGGTCACCAGCACCTTTTTCATGGATTTCTCCCTTCTCCGTGGCTGTTATCAAATACCTTGACACGATACGTGCTCGTTCTGTCAGAAACGGCAAAGCAGAATTCTCCATGCCGGTTGGTCAGGGTATGGCCTAAATAAACGCTTGATAAGTCTTCTTCCTTCCGTTCCTCGTTAAACACAGGGACCAGCCGTTCCAGGATAACTACGGCTCCCACAACAGGGACGCGGTTGGTGTGCCGGACCAGGCCGCGAATGATTGCATGTGCCATAAGATTCCCCTTTCTTAAATGCTCTGGACCGGCTCAAACATATCAAGCTGATAATCAATCTGGGGATTTTTTAAAACAGAAACCGCAAATTCGCCAAACTGGTTGGTTAAGACATAGCCGAGAAGCGTTTTCTCTTTTAAGATGTTGACCTCAGTGATGCGGACCACGGCACCTTCAATGGCCTGACATTGTGGGTTTAATACAGTACCCGTTAATAATACTTCACAGGAGGCTTCCATGGTGATCACCGCCTGAGCCACGTTACGATTATTAAATTTATCAGGTGAAATAATCAGTTCAGTATAACCGCTCAAGAAGAGTCCTCCTTCTGGTTTGTTATGAGGGGAGCATAGACCGACAGCTCATACTTCATCTGCGGCTTTGCTTCAAGGGAAAAAAGATACTGCCCGGCCTCATCGGTCACGGCATAGCCAAGGACAAGACGTTCCTGGTTCCCTTCATCGATTTGAGTGAGCATAATGGAAGCACCGGCGCAGGGGGTCCCCTCCTCTGAATATACCGTTCCTTTTATGATCTGGTGATGATCCCGGCT
This sequence comes from [Clostridium] aerotolerans DSM 5434, assembly GCF_000687555.1. Classification (GTDB taxonomy): domain Bacteria; phylum Bacillota; class Clostridia; order Lachnospirales; family Lachnospiraceae; genus Lacrimispora; species Lacrimispora aerotolerans. The sequence continues at coordinate 80,256 of NZ_JHWJ01000004.1, forward strand.
TAGATGAAAGTTATAGTGATTTTCTCTCCACGGCAGAAGCTTGGAACCCCGGATCGTAAATGTGTTCCTTTTGGGGCCGTCCATTGAAACTCCCCCCTCCTTTCACCCTTACTCGTTCTGGGTATAAACCGTCACGTTTAATTCCTGTAGGTTCTTGGTGTCCTCCCCGTGAATGATATTGCCTTCCTGCTCTTTGCCGTTTACAATCATTTTATTGATCTTTATTTCTTTGTATTTACCATCCATGATCTCTTTCTTATTATCCTGTTCCATACAAATCCTCTTTCCTTCCGGCAGATTTATTAAACTATATGCGATTCATAAAATTCTGATACCGTAGAACGGGCAGTATCCCTGATCTCTGTTAAAATCTCATGGAGCTTTGAAAAGTACTCATAAAAGAAGTTGGCCTGATATTGAAGGTCAGAGGTCAGCCGTTCAAAATCCTTTGCCGGCATGGAATTATGCTCTTCCTTTATTTCATAGAGAAATTCACTGTAATATCCCCCCAGGTAACTGGTGTAGGGGTGGTTTTCAAAGCTGTTTACCAGATGCAGGATATAGAGGATACGCTGAAGATCAATGTCATCCTCCTCGACTTCAACAAGAGATTTGGTCGCATTCTCCAGACGTATGGTCTCACATAGCTCCAGGCCCTGATCCGTCTTAATGATAGAATCTTCTAAAAATTCCATCAGGGACTTAACAATATCCTTTGAATCCAGGGTCAGTTCATGACTTGGAAGAAATGGAACCTTCTTCTTTGAGAAGTCACCGTGACCTAGCATCTCATCAAGCTCCTTGTGAGGGGCCCCTTTTATTTCAGCTCCGTAGGAGCAGTTAAAGAAGCGGATAAAGGGATGGTCCTTGTATTGATTGATATAAAGCTCAAGGTTTTTTCTGAAATAATCAAGAGTCACCGTGGAGCCGACCCATTGACCGTTTATGTCCTTTACCAGGGTCTGCGGTGCATAGTTTATGGTGCTGTCATAGAGAAATGTAGCACTGTCCGCATGATGCTTCTGGTTCGTATAAGCCAGATCCTGACCGATTAGTAAAATGGGAGAGCAGCCAAGCATAGCAGCGATGTCAATGCAGGCATGTGAAACAGAGCCGCCGCAGTAGACAGCCTTTAAGTGCTCCATGCCTTTTACGGTGTGGGAAAGCAGCAGGGAGATAAAGATTTTTTCTCCCTTATACTGTTTCATAAGATACCGGTTGCTGTACTCATAAAAGGCAAGAGGCACCGTAAGATCCAAATGCTCCTTCATCATATCAAAGTTGGCATCCACCGGATCCACCGATACGATGAGATCAGGGGTAATTCCATTTTTAATCAGGGCATCTACGGTTCTGCTTCCCGTAATAATAAAGCAATCCTTTAACCTGTCTTTGTGATTTTTCATGTCTTCTATGTTCTTATCCAGGGAAGGCCCTCCCGATACCACGATGGCTGGTACTCCCGCATTGGAAAACAGGTAGCGGTGGATGGGGGTGGACTGGTGGATCAGCTTCATGTTGGCAATCATATTTTTAATAAATATCTTTTTAAAGCGCCTGGCTAACGACACCTGGGAGGCAGTCTTTATAATCGTCCAGTCCAGATGCTCGATAAGCCTGTCATGTTCCTTTTTATACACGGTACTGTAATTGCCAAAGGAAAAGAAGTAAATATTGTTAATGTTCTTTAGGTTAATATTTTCTTCAAAAATCTTCTTTGCCACATCTTCCTTATAGTACACCAGCTTTATGTTATTCCCCGGATCACTGGAGAAGCTGCGGTATATGGTGAGATTCGGTTCAAATATAATGACTTGATTTTTTGAGCTCAGCACCTTTTTTAATTCCGGCAGATAATCGCCTGTATCAATTCCAAATAAAAAAATCAGGGAGTCAAATTTTAAATCACTTAGCGTATTTAAAAGATCCCTAATGTTGTTTCTGTAGCTGGTACTGTCTGCCAGTAAATGATACTGCCGGTCTTTTTTTATACGGTAGACGGAGTATCCATCTGAAGTTTTGACTTTTTTCATAGTATCCTCCATAAAATGTCGCCTTTTTGGCTTTTTTCATATGGACGAAAATGCCCGAAGCTTATATTGTCTGCCAGGAATTCTGGGAAGAGAGAGTGCATAGGTCCCGTCTGGAAGGGTAAAGGTGAGTCCTAACCGGACCACTTCCCCAGGACTTTCAGGCTGATAGGATAGAATTTCAACCGCGGCATTGGAAAGAGGGATTCCCGATGGACTGTAAACGGTTCCCGTAAGAAGCAGTAAAGAACTGCCGGGAGCCACTGCATCAGCAGTCACAACTCCCAAACAGATGAGCTGACAGCCTGTAAAGCATAAGTTTGACAACGTTCCCCACCTCCTTAATCAGGGGTGTCCTTAAACCGTGACTGGACACCCCTAAGTGATTACCTACTGTAAAATTTTAACCGAAGTATGACGCCGGCTCTGGTTGTAATACCATAGTTTGCGTTAGCATCTGTAAATGTTACAAGATCTGGCTCTTCTGTGGTTAGTTTTGTGCTCTCCCAAATCGCAACAGCACCGCTCCTTAAAATGGTATTGCTAAAGACAGCAGTACCACGAAGCAACAAAAGCCCCCAGCTGGTTGTGGAAAGTTTTGAAACGATCACCTGTCCGGAATCAGCAACAGAGGCCAAAATAGTTTTCGCAATCGGTTTATAGTTAGCCATAAAAACGCCCCCTCAAATTCTCATTAGAAATACGTATTTCTATGTTATAGTATGTCTTGAATGAAATAGAGTGACTAGGCAGTCCAAAGCCTGCGTTCAGGCGATTTAAGGAGAAATAAAGTAAAAAATACGGCAGGCATGAGAACGTTCATGCCTGCCGTATTATCCTGTTACCGCTTCTTAAAAAAACCCTTGTCATAGAGTAATCCCAGGGAAAGGCCGAATATCAACCCTATTCCAAGATTATTAATTACTGCTCCAATAATCAGACCAATGCAGAGGCCTGTAGCTAAGCCATATTGATAAGAATCATCCTTATTCCGATAGAAATTTGACATTGTATGTACCCCTTATTTTTTTAATTAATTGTACCTCAGCAAGGGGGGCAAGTACACTGGTATTTTCTGAGAGTGCTTTGAAAAAGCACCAGGGGTTCATACCATTTTTAATGATCTCCAAATACTGCTTTATAATCAGCCTGAAATTTTGCAATTCCCTGGGTAGTCAGAGGGTGGTTTACCATTTGCTCCAATACCTTATACGGAACAGTTGAAATATGGGCACCTGCTTTTGCACAATCCGTTACGTGAATGGGGTTGCGGATACTGGCGGCAATAATTTCAGTTTCAATTTGCCCGGCTTTAAATATCTCGGTAATTTCCTTGATCAGGACAATGCCTTTCATGGAAATGTCCTCAAGGCGCCCCAGAAACGGTGATACATAAGTAGCTCCTGCGCGTGCGGCTAAAAGAGCCTGTGCGCTGGAAAAAACAAGAGTTACGTTGGTTCTGATTCCTTCTTTGCTTAAAACCTTAACCGCCTTTAACCCTTCTGTTGTCATTGGAATTTTAACCACCATATTGGGATGAATGGCGGAGATTTCTCTTCCTTCCAGGATCATGCCGGCAGCATCAATGGTTGTTGCCTTAACTTCCCCGCTGACCGGCCCGTCCACAATGCCAGTAATTTCCCTTATGACCTGGTGAAAAACTCTCCCTTCCCTTGCAATCAGGGAAGGATTGGTAGTGACACCACAGATGATTCCCATATCATTTGCCTTTATGATTTCTTCCACATTAGCTGTATCAATATAAAATTTCATATTCTCTTCTTCCTTTATGCCAGACTTCTTATGGCAGCAATCTGTTTTTCATTCAGGTTAAATATATCACTGTTTTCCATAGAAGTATTGGAATCTTCTATTAAAATCATTTTTGTGTCCTTTTGCGTGATGGTGTTGTGCCATAAGGTCGCCGGTATATTAAAAACCTTCCCCGGCTCCATTTGAACAGAACTAAATTCCAGGCCATTGTCTGTTTCATTGGCATAAATAAGGGTGCATGCACCTTCTGTCAGGACAAAGAGTTCATCTGTTTTATTATGTCTTTCCAGACAATCAATGCCGGTTATATCATTGGCTGGCTTCCAGTTCTTGATTCCCACCGTCCATTTCTCGTTCTCATAAACTCTCTGCATTCCTTCTCCGGTAAATTCAAAATCTGTTATACTCATCATTTGTATCCTCCCTTTCCCTTAAGAGCTCTTTACAAGTCGTTACTACGTGCCTGGCGGTCAGTCCATATGCCTCAAAAAGCTGTTCTGGCTTTCCGGATTTTCCAAATTTATCCTGAATTCCCAGGCTTTTAAACCTGGCACCGTTATGGCCGGCCAGAACCTCTGCAACTGCAGAGCCGAGACCGCCGATTACAGAATGCTCCTCCAGTGTGACAATTCCTTTGCAGATTTCATTCATTTTTAGGATAATGTCCTTATCAATTGGTTTGATGGTATGCATGTTCACAACGGAAGCATATATTCCTTCTTTCTCAAGCTCCCTGGAAGCCTTTAGCGCTTCAGGAATCATAAGGCCACAGGATATGATACAGATATCATTTCCTTCTTTCATGACATTGGCTTTGCCTGGAATAAAGGGGGTATCCGTTGTTGTAATGTCTTCACAAACCGGCCTTGCTACGCGGATATAGACTGGTCCGTTGATTTTGGCTGCCGCCTGAACTGCTTTCTCTGTTTCCTCAGGATCGCAGGGTACAAAAATAGTCATATTGGGCATCTCTCTCATCAGTGCAATATCCTCAATGGATTGATGGCTGCCGCCGTCTTCTCCTACAGAAAGTCCTGAATGGGAAAATCCGAATTTCACATTTGCGTTGGTATAAGAAATAGAGTTTCTTATCTGCTCGTAAGCCCGTCCTGCGCCGAACAGGGCAAAGGTACTTGCAAATGGAATATAGCCTTTATCTGCAAAGCCTGCCGCGGTGCACATTAAGTTTGCCTCTGCAATTCCCATATTAAAGAAGCGGTCTGGGAATTCCTTTTGAAACATACATGTCTGGGTGGCGTGTGCGAGATCTGCATCAAGCACCACTATTTTTTCATTTTCTGACCCTAATTTTACCAGGGACTCTCCATAAGCGACTCTCAAAGACTTTCCCATTTATACTACCTCCTGCTCTTTCATTGCCTGGGCAAATTCTTCTGGATTCATTGGTCTTCCATGCCAGCCATATTGACTCTCCATAAAGGAAACTCCTTTTCCCTTAACGGTGTTGCAGCAGATGAATTTCGGCTTTCCGGTTATGGGAGTTTTTAAAGCCTTAGTTATGGCTCTGATATCATGTCCGTCAACCTCCGTGCACGCAAACCCAAATGCTTCAAATTTCTTTTTAATATCACCAAGACCCATAACTTCTTCATTGCTTCCATCAATCTGAAGCTTATTATAATCCAAAAGGAAGGTGAGATTATCCAGATGGTAATGAGCGGCTGCCATTGCGGCTTCCCACACAAGTCCTTCCTGGCATTCCCCATCGCCAAGAACTGCGTACACGTGATAGGATTCACCTCCGTGCTTTGCGGCAAGCGCCATACCCATGGCAAGTGATGCTCCCTGTCCCAGAGAACCGGTATTCATATCAATTCCCGGTGTCTTAGTGCAGTCCGGATGCCCCTGAAGATGGCTGTCAATCTGTCTGAGTCCTGCTAAATCCTCTTTTGGGAAATAGCCGATGTCTGCAAGGATTGCATATAATGCCGGGCAGGCATGACCTTTGCTTAATACCAGGCGGTCCCTGTCAGGCTTATCCGGATGCTCAGGGTCCACTTCCATCACCTCATAATAGAGAGACATAAGCATTTCCACACAGGATAAGGATCCGCCCGGATGTCCTGACTGGCAGGCAAATAGCATTTTGAGTATTTCTCCCCGCAATTCCTTTGCTTTTAAATCGTACTGCATAAATAACTTCCTCCTTATGATAGGCTTAACCTTTTACAGCTCCTGCTGTCAGGCCCTCCACTAAACGCTTTTGAGCGAAAAAGAACATGATACATACTGGTATGATGGTTATAATGCCACCCGCCGTAAGCAAATCCCACTGAACTCCAAGCTGTCCGATCAGGCTTTTTAATGCAACGGGAATGGTACGTGTTTCCGCATTGGTAAACATCACGGCAAAGGTGTATTCATTCCATGATGTCATAAAGATGTAAACGCCGGTAGCAACCAGGCAGGGGCCAAGAATTGGAAGAATGATCCTTACAAAGGCGACGCCTCTGTTGCAGCCGTCTACCAGGGCAGCTTCCTCCAGAGACATGGGAAGGTCATTTAAGAACCCCAGCAGCAGCCATACGGAAAACGGAATGGTAAACGTGGTATAAGATAAAATCAGTGAAGCAGGTGTATACAAAAGCCCCATTTTTCGCATGATGGAATACAGCGGAATCAGCAGCAATACTGTAGGAAACATATTATTGCAAAGGAACGTACACATAAGAATCTTTCTTCCGGCAAATTGATATCTGGAAAATGCATATGCCGCGAGCGTGGAGGCTGTTAATGATACAATGGTTGTCATTGTCGCTGTAATGAAGCTGTTTTTCATTGCCCCAAAGAAATCAACGGTGGTAGTAAAAAGCTTTCCATAAGACTCAAGCGTTAAAACTCTCGGCCAGTATGTTACGTCCATGCCGTATAATTCGTCCGCAGGCTTTAACGATGTAATGAGAGTCCAATAAAATGGAAATAATATGAAAAGCAAAATGACGAACAGAGGCAGGTAAACACAAACGATGTCTTTTAACTTGACTTGCTTTTTCATCCTTATACCTCCTCTTTAAAGTTCATTTTTAAATATGGTACAGCTGCAAACAACAGAAGGACTGCTAATAATAATGCCATTGCCGATGCATAGCCAAGATTAAGCGCATTTCCCTTATTGAAAATATAAACGCTTAGCGTCTGGGTAGAATAGGCCGGTCCGCCTTCTGTCATATTAAAGATCACATCCACAGAATTGGCGACCCAGATAACACGAAGCAGAGCTGTTACATAAATAGTATTTTTGATGGATGGAATGGTAATTAAAATAAGTTTTTTCCAGGAACACGCTCCATCAATGCTTGCCGCCTCGTAGATTTCGGTAGGTACCCCCTGTAAGGCAGCAAGAAGCATAAGTGCAAAAAAAGGGATTCCCTGCCATATAATTGTTACAATGACACTTGGAAATGCTGTGGTCACCTGAGAAAGAAACGGAATTTTATGTGACGAGATATGAAACTTTAATAACAAATCGTTCAGCACTCCAAAGTTACCATCGTAGATCCATCTCCACATAAGTCCAATCAAAACTCCCGGCGTAACCCAGGGGATCATACTCACCGCCCGTACCACTCCCCTTCCGGTAAACTCCTTATTCAGAAGAAGAGCCAGAATAAAACCAAACAGAAATTGAAAGCCTACTCCGCATACGACCCAGAGTATGGTTCGTATGAGTGAACTAAAAAAGAGGGGATCCATGAAAGCTGCTCTGTAATTGGAAAGTCCGTTAAATCCAATTTCCTTGGGTCTTCTTAAATCATAGTTCTGGAAACTCATAATGATTGCATTGATAACCGGTATAAATACCACGCACAGGATGATAATCACTGCCGGAGCCACTAATACATAGGGCCATATGGATGGTTTTTTAACCATAGGTATTTCCTCCTGACATAGAAACAGCTTATTGATAAAGTCCATCCTGTAAGGTTCTCATGCACTGTTTTGCAGTGATGCTTCCGGTGAGCGCCTGTGAAACCGTATTTGGCCAAAGACTGGAAATCCATTCTGTAGTGGTATCGAGAATTGGAACAATACCCGCATAACCCTGTCCGTCAATTGAGGCTTTCATAAAACGGTTGTTCTGGAAGAAATCAGAGGCCTGTATGCTCTTGCTTACAGGAACATTTCCAGTTCCCTCACACCACATCTTCTGACCTTCTCCTGCCGCCAGATAAGATACCCATTCAAATGCAGCTTCTTTGTTCTCACAGGAGTTAAATATGACTGTCTCCGTATCTCCCATAGAGGTCCACTGTCCTTTCCCTGCGGGGAATGGGAAAGCAGATACATCGTCTCCAAATACTTTCTCCATATCTTTGCTGGATCCTGTATGGTGAATGGTCATAGCGGTCAGCCCTGATTGGAAATTAGCAATGATTTCACTGAATCCGTCGCTGACAGCGGTAGGAGGTACATATCCTTTTTTATAAATATCGATAAAATCCTGCATACCTTGTTCTGCTTCAGGAGTCGTTAAATCCTTAAAGCTTCCTCCGCGTCCATAAATAAAACTGCCCCACGGCTCCTGTCCGCCTTTAGCGCCTCTCATACCAAAGCCGTATATATCCGTCTTTCCGTCCCCATTTGTGTCCAAGGTACATTTTTCAATTGCCTGTAAGAATTCTTCGTAGGTTTTTGGAACCTCAATTCCTGCCTGCTTGAAAACAGATGGTCTGTAATAAACATACAAGACCTGAATATTCCACGGCATTACATAGATGCGTTCCATATCTCCAGCCTCTACCATAATGTTATAAATGTTTTCGTCAATGTCATTTTTCTTGTCCCAGGCATCAATAAATGGTGTTAAATCAGCCAGGAGATCATTATTAACAAATAATGGAGTAGAAGTTAACTTCCAGGTTGCACAGTCCACATCTCCTCCTCCCATCTTTGTATTGAACAGGTTTTCGGAATATGCGCCTCCATCCCATGGGCTTTCCTCGCCAACCACCGTAATTCCTTTTCCGTTTTCCTCATTGAATTTTTTAATGATATCCTGCATGAGCTGGGAATAATCCGTATTATCTGCCCAGTAGCGGAATTTAATGGTACACGGCTTTATTTCGCCTGTAGGTGCCTGTCCGGCCTTTGCCTCGGAAGCAGCAGTCGCAGCTGTTTCTTTTTTCGTTGTCTCTGATGGATTCTTGCTTTCTTTGCCGCCTGTAGAACAGCCTGACATTGTAGCTGCCGCCATAAGGGCTGCCATGGCTAATGCAATTGTTCTCTTGCTAAGTGATTTTTGTTTCATTTTAATCCTCCCTCTCCCTTACATCATTTAATGTTTCCCATACATGTCTTTCTGCCAGAAATTTAGCTTCCATATAGTTGCCGCTGGCGATTGCTTTATATAGACCCCTGTGGCTTCGTTTTGCCCGTTTAAAGCTCTCCAGGTCATTATGGGTTTCCACATGACTGCGCCGGATGGATTCATTAATAATAGGGACCACCCGGATCAGCACCTCATTATGAGTACATTCAGCAACCGCAGTATGGAATTGAACATCCATTTCTGCCGTAGAAGCGCTGTTGATCTGAATCTGATCCATTTCCGCAACCAGTCTTTCCAGATTTTTTATATCCTGGGGCGTAGCTCTCTGTACGGCCAATCCAGCAATCTGAGGTTCAATCAGCATACGAGTTTCAAAAAGGTTTTTGATCAGATATCTCTGATCGGTAAAGTGAAGTCCGAGAGGATCTGCTCCAATTCCCGTTCCCGCACTGACAAAGGTTCCGCTTCCCTGACGTATGACTACAACATTTTCAGCCCTTAAAAACTTCATGGCTTCTCGTAAGGTAGAACGGCTCACCCCAAACAGCAATGTCAAATCCTTTTCTGTAGGAAGTCTGTCACCAGGCTTCATTTCCCTTTGTATTATCATTGTTTTTACCTTTTGTGCCGTTGCCATAGGAAGTACATCAATGTTCTGCAATTCATTTGAATTTCTGCGCATACTCTACTCCTTTTTTATTACATATGGACAAAATGCATATAAATGTTGCGATTATGCGTTAATGTTTGGTTATTATGTCCTGGCTTATAACCATAGGCTAGCATAACATATGACGTATGTAAACACATTTCTTGCATTTATTCTGAAATTCATTATTATATAACAATGTTTTTAGTTTTATTTGTCTAAAATGTATATTATTTCAGAAAAATTCATCATACCTTTTCAAATAGATCATACCAATTGGTATGTTCATTCCGTTTACAAAAACAGGAGAGGGGAATTTGAAATCAAATAATTACTCAGATCATAGTTAAAAGACATGAAATTTTAAATTGTATACTAACAGAAAAAATGATATACTTCTAAAAATTTTACTTAAAACAGATAATAGGAGAATCGTCATGAACAGATTAGAAATAGTCAGGGAATACGTAGACAAAGTGCTTTTAATGGTGCCGGATCCAGAATATAGGAGATGCGGTTACATACATTTATATGGAGTTTCTCAGGCCTGTACCCTAATTGCAATAAAACGAAAGGAAGATGCAGAACTGGCTGCGATTGCAGGTATGCTTCATGACATCTATTCCTATACAGCTATGGATACCAGTGATCATGCTCATAAAGGCTCGGTCATGGCCAGGGAGATTTTGGAGTCTCTATCTGTATTTGAACCTCAGGAAATGGATTTAATCTGCCGTGCAATCTATAACCATAGCAGTAAAGGAAAAGAGCATGATTCCTTTGATGAGATATTGATTGATGGAGATGTGATGCAGCATTGTTTTTACAATCCTCTTTTCGAGGTGGCTGAGAAAGAAAAAGCCAGATATGAGAAGTTAAAGGCAGAGTTTGGGCTTTAAGGGGTAAGGTTAATGATAATGATAGGGCTGTCACCTAAGGAATTTATGATGGTAATAGATATAATCGTATCATAGAGATGGCACCAAAATGCCCCTATAGAGGACACTTTCATGTTCTCCTATATAGGGGCATTTTGGTGTTTTTAAAGAAAGTCAAATCAGTATAAAGCAATTTCCATAGTTGTTTTTTAATACTCAATTATAAATTAAATAATAAAAGTACCAGAGTCTAAACTACCGGAGACTAAATTATCAGAGCTAAAAGGCACCAGAGTGTGAAATTATGAGATTCTATTATCATTAAATCCCAGCCACTTGATACGTAAACTGCCCAGTCCCATCAATTCCATAAAAATCCGCAAAGGAAAGATGGAAAATATCTGTCTTTACAGAATCCAGGCAAATACGATTCTTAATCAGGTACTGATAAATCCCGGAGTAATCGATAGGTCCTTGGATGAGGATACTCGATAAGCAGCCATCCCTAAGAATCGCCTTCTTATAACTTACAGAATCTTCCCGAACAATAACCTCATCCCTATCCTTTGCAATGCCGTCTCCAAGCGAAAGGGTAGTGAGCCCATAAAAATTCATGGTGTTTTTCATACCGTATTTGTCTTCGTAAATCATGTTCTGACCGCACATATTATAAGCGGCCGTCTTCCCCTGTTTCATGGCATTTGGCCAGATTCCGGCGATTCCATTCACATCTCCCGCAGCATACACATGGTCACAGGACGTCTTTAAATAATCGTCCACCTGAATAAACCGGTCGATAGCAATGTCACTTCCCTTTACACATTCGACTGAGGGGCTGACACCAGCGGCCACCACGACCATATCGCATTCAATGAGAGATCCGTCATCAAGCATGACAGAGGTAATCTCATCGGTTTCCGGCATGGTGCTTAAAACGGTTTTTCTGCCAAGAATGAATTTGCACCCATGCTCTTCAAACAGCTTCTGATAAGCTTTTCCAGCCGTCTCATCAAGCTGCTTTGGAAGAATCCTGTCTGCCATTTCAAGGACGGTCACGTCCTTTCCCTGTTCCAGGAAGGCATAGGCTGCATCCATACCAACAAGCCCGGAGCCTACAACCAGGATTTTGTTGGCTTTTTCAGAACAGGCTCTGATGTTCTGGGCATCGGAGAGATTACGAAGTCCAAATACATTTTTGGCCTCCCTGAAATTCATAATGGGTGGAATCACGCTGTCAGCACCGGTGGCGATGAGGAGACGGTTATATAAAATCCTTGAATCATCCTCAAGCATCACTTCCTGACGGGCCGTGTTAATGGATACTGCCTTTTTCTGAATCCAGGTGATGTGGAAAGCATCAAAAAAGTTTTCCGGTATAAAAGAGAGAGTTTTTTCATCCCGTTCATGGCTTAAATACTTATGTAGCATACACCGGGAATGGACGTATTCATCTGGAGATATCATAATGATCCTGGCATCCGGCTCCAGCTCTCTGATGGTCTTTGCTGCGGTGATTCCGGCAGCTCCGACGCCGATAATTACATGAGTCATCCCTGCACCTCCTCTACATAGATCGCACCCGTTGGGCATGATTTTACGCAGCTTGGAGAAAATCCCTGGTCCGCGCAGAAATCGCACTTGATTACCTTGGTCCTTGTACTGGTATCCGCCTTTAAAACTCCGTAAGGGCAGTTCATCACGCACATAAAGCAGGAACCGCATGCGGATTCATCATAAAGCACCAGTCCTGTTTCCTTATCCTTTGTAAGTGCTCCGCTCATACAGGACATGACGCATTCCGGCTGGTCACAGTGACGGCAGAAGATTGGGGTGTAGCCCCCGTTTCTGCCCTTTTCAATGTGATTGCGGGATTCATTATGAGGATCGGAAAGCTTTAAGTCGTAAACGGAACCCCCATCCGTCCGGTGTGCCTGCATGCATGCTATAAAACAATTCTTGCAGCCATCGCATTTGGCTGCATCAATGAATATCCGTTTCATAAGCCAACCTCCTATATATTAAGACCCTCACGCTTCTCCATGATGATTGTTTCCAGGATATCAGCACTTTCCTTTGCATCCGGATTAATGATCACCTGTCCGCCAGTCAGGCTCTTCATGCCTTCTGTCAGGACCTTAACAGCTACGTCGCTTCCGGTTACAAATGGCGGTAAGCCTAAATGAAGAGGAAGTCCAAGCGCAAGACCAAAGCAGCCGTCCGCAATCGCCTGCTCTTCCAGCCACTGGGCAGCAGAAAGGACCAGAGGAAGCTTCGGAAGATCCACGCCAAGCTCCGCCGCAATTTCCGTCGCCACGATTTCCAGACGTCCGATGGCAAGACAAGGGCCGAAGTTCAGCACAGGAGGAATTCCAAGAGCTTTACATACCTCTCTTAAGTTAGGACCAGCAAGCTCAGCCGCTTCCGGAGTCATAAGGCCGCAGTTTTCAATACCACCGGAAGAACAGCCGGCAGTCAGGACAATGATATCTCTTTTGATCAGTTCCTTTGTCAGCTCCACCGTCAGCACATCATGTCCGCCAGCGGTTAAGTTAGAACAGCCCACGATGCCTGCGATTCCTTTGATCTTACCAGCCACAATTAAGTCGATGAGCGGCTTCCAGTTTCCCCCTAAGAAGTTTCGTAAGGAACCTTCACTGACACCGGTTAAGGTATTGTCGTTTCCGTGTTCCGGTAATAAGTTAAGAGGAACGATGCCACGTCTTTCGGTATAAGCTTCAATGACCTTATCAATGATCTTTTCGCTCTGTTCTTCCCTGTGCTCGAAATCAAATTTCATCATCTCTGCGTTTGATTTCTTAGCCACATCATCAAGACAGATCTGCTTGATCTTTAATTCATCACAAATCGGCTCAATGCCAGGAAGGGTACAGTTGAACTCAGAAAGGACCGCATCAATGGCACCAGTGGCAAGAACGGCTTCGCTGGTGTAGTTGTTGCCTGCATGGCCGTCAAAAACTTCTGGATAAAGGGCGCCTCTTAACTGGAGATCCTGACCCACACAGGTACAGCCAACCAGCTTAAAGCCCTTGGCACCAACGGCCTTTGCCTTAGCCACGGCCTCAGGAGAGATGAGCTTTTCCTGTAAATCCACAAAAATGGTATGCTGATGGCCGGTAATCATGATGTTTATGTAATCCGGATTAATGACACGAAGACCGACGGGAGCCAAACGAAGCTGCGGCTGTCCAAGTAAAACGTCATTTAACAGGTTCGTCAGTGTAAGTCCATAGATGCCGGTGGAAATGCCAAGGCGTAAACAGTCGACCAGCATATCCAGAGGATCGGAGTTTAAGTTGGTGGAGCACTTAACAACCCCTTTAAATACCTCACTTTTAGCACCGCCAGGCATAATGCCAAGCTCTTTCCAGCGTGCCACACGGGGAGCGTAAGCGACCTTTTCGGTCAGCTCCATTTCCACGTATTCCGGCTTGTAGAGATCAGAGAGAACCGCATCGGCAATCTTTTCTGCCTTCTTATAAACATCTGCCTCCTTAACGCCAAAAAGCTCCGCCAAATGCTCTAAGGATTCCATACCCTTTAATTCGCCTTTTGCCTGAGCTGTCTTCTTTAAATTGAGTGCAGTGTTCTCCACTACATGTATGTAGCAGCCGCTTCCTGAGGCAACCGCTCTTAAAAAGTTTCTTGCCACGATGGTGTCCGCATCCGCACCGCAGATTCCTCTTGGAGCGTTTGGTGTAATCCGGCATGGTCCGTTGGCACAAAGGCGGCAGCATACGCCCTGGAGTCCGAAACCGCATTTCGTACTCTGTTTTTCCACACGGTGATGGGATGTTTCCATCGGCAGTGCGGAAATAAATTTTTCCAGTGGCTTGTCAGCGCTTTCACACGTGTTGCATCCATAACATTGATTCATTTTCTTCCTCCTTATGAAACTTAACTATTTTAGTATAGATTCGGCCAAAAAATTATTCAGCCAAAATTTTAGCCAGGGAAAATTTCTTTAAATCCTGGTTTAAATTTTTTTGGATTCTTGCGAATTCCCGATGGACGTGACATGGACGTTTATGGGAATGGACGGGACAATCGTAACCGGCCTGCATGCATTCAATCAGCAGCATCTTTGGGTCAATCACTGAAATAATATCGTATAAAGTTGTTGTTTCCAAATCGCAATTTAAGGCATATCCCCCTGCACTTCCCCGAAAGCTCTTAATATAACCTGATTTTTCAAGCTTTCTGGCAATCTTGTAGGCATTGGCAGGAGTAATCTGTTCCCTCTCACTGATGGATGGAATGCTGTCTGTCTCCCCATTTGACAGTGCCCGGATGATGCGTATTGCGTAGTCACATTCTTTCGTTATCAGCATGTAACACCTCCACGTTATAAGATTAACATACTGTACCTAAATGGTCAAGTTTTATCAGTTGCAAAAATTCCCCCGCCGAAGCGGGGAGAATGGCTTATGATTCCGGATAAAGAAGATGTTCATCCTCAATCCCATAAAGGACAGTATCAAGGAACTTTCTGGCTAAGTATTTCGCCATGTTAAGGTTCATATCGTAATAGTTACCACAGTCTCTTGCAGAAGCTCCTGGAACCTCTCCTTCAAAATCCCGGATAAATTCATACATTTCAGTCATGAGAGGCACAATATCTCTTGATTTATAATCTCCGCTAAGAAGAAGATAAAAGCCGGTGCGGCATCCCATTGGTCCAAAGTAGATTACTTTCTCGTTGTAGGTTTCATGATTTCTTAAAAAGGTAGCACCCAGGTGCTCGATGGTGTGAATCTCTGCGGTATTCATCACCGGTTCAAAATTAGGGCGGGTCATGCGGATATCAAATGTTGTAATAAGCGCATCTCCAGCCTGGTCTTTTCTGGAGACGTAGATGCCAGGAAGAAGCTTTAAATGGTTAATGGTAAAGCTTGTGATCTTTTCCATATTGTCATATCCTTTCTTATATGGTGATGGGTTCCATTGGTTTCATTTATGGTTTCTTATGGTGAAATTATAATAAAAATTCCGATTTTCTGCAACCGTTAATGCAAATACATGTAAAATAAAGTGATTTTTAGATAAAAGCAACAAAACGTAGCAGGAATGCAACGGTAAGGCCATGTAAGAACGGTACCACTCTATGGTAATATATTAAAAAAGCAAGGAGGTAGGTTCCAATGATTTTTTCAGAAAAATTATTTGTATTAAGAAAGAGTAAGGGTCTCACTCAGGAGGAACTGGCAGAGCATTTAAATGTATCCAGGCAGGCCATAGCCAAGTGGGAGAGCGGGCAGGCATATCCTGATATCTCAAATATCATTGCAATTTCAGAATTTTTCAGGGTGACCATCGACCATCTGGTGAAGGATAACAACAACTGTACCACCGCTTTGGTCGGGCAGATTCCTTATGAAAAAGAAGAAGTAGTCAAATTTATGATTCAGGCAAAAAAGGAAACCTATGCGGCAAAAGCAGGAGAATGCGAACCAACCAGACCGAATTCCCATGATTTAAGATATGAGGAAGGGGATCTTCTCTATTATGATACGTATCTTGGAGGAGAATGCTTTTCAGGGGAAGAAGCCGTCTTTCAAAAAGGGATTCCTATCTTTTCCATGAATTACTGCGGAAGAGTCCTGGACCAGAACTTTAATAGCGATATTTTAAAAGCGGCCCTTCTTCTGGTCCCGGAAGATAAGCCATTTCGAGGACCAGCATTTTATCAGGAGAATGATTATATCTATAGCTGCAAGCTGACTGGTGATATGGATTGGTTTCAGGGCCATGAGGAAATCAGTTACAAAAATCAGCCTGTATATGAATGCTATTTCCATGGTGGAGCAATAAAATAAGTAAAAGATGACAGCAAATAAATGGTTCTGTCGCAAGGTAAGATTAAGGTTTTATGATAGAAAGCGGGCGGTTGACAATTATGGTCTGATATGGTAAACTGCGGAATGAGTTAGTTTAGACTAATTTAAATTAGTCAATAAAACTGCAAATCGTAATTTGCCCATAATCACATAATTAGGAGGATATTATGAGAAAATCATTTTTACCCAAGTTAACTGTCTTAGCAGCAGTATTTGCCTTAGCACTTACGGGCTGTCAAAGCAAGAGCAATAACACGACCTCTGCGGAAACCAGCGCAACGGAATCCGCTGAAACAACAACAGCGGAAACCACAGCAGCAGAAGCTACAACAGTGGAAGTTACTGATATCCATGGAACGGTTACTGTTCCTGTCAATCCAAAGACAGTGGTAGCTCTGGATAATAGAACCTTTGAAACTTTATCCGATTGGGGAATTAAGTTAGCAGCAGTTCCAAAAGGAGTTATGCCTGCAGATTCACCCTATGTAGCAGACAGTGAGGTTCAGGATATTGGAAACCACAGTGAACCAAATCTTGAAATCATTGCAGCAGCAGATCCTGAGCTTGTAATCGTGGGTCAAAGATTTGCCAGTTATTATGAAGAGATAAAGAAATTAGTTCCAAATGCAGCAGTAGTTGATCTTAGCTTCCAGGTTTCAAAAGAGGCTGGTAAGTCTGGCGAAAGCTTTGTAACTGGCCTGAAAGATTCCACCATCGCATTAGGTAAGATTTTTAATAAGAATGAAGAAGCGGAAAAATTGACTGCTGATTTTGATCAATCAATTGAGAAGGCAAAATCAGCCTATAATGGAACCGACAAAATTATGAGTGTTGTAGTTTCCGGTGGAGACATTGGTTTTTCAGCACCTGTTTCCGGTCGTGTATGGGGTCCTTTATATGAAGTGTTTGGCTGGAGTTCAGCCTTAGAAGTGAGCGGTGCTACCTCTGACCATCAGGGAGATGATATTTCTGTAGAAGCAATTGCACAGAGCAATCCAGACTGGATCTTTGTACTGGACCGTGATGCGGCAATCTCTTCCACAAAGGATGCGGTTCCTGCTCAGGATGTCATAAACAATTCTCCAGCGCTTCAAAACACGACAGCGATTACCAAGGGACAGGTAGTATATGCACCAAACGATACCTATACCAACGAATCCATCCAGACTTTTATAGAGTTATTTGATAACCTTGCCACTTCTTTGACCAAGTAGGATAAAGGATGTATACCATAATGCGGAAAAATCGAATCAATAAAAGCACAGGGGCTGAGAATTCTCAGCCCCAGAATTGTTCTAATAAGACATGGACAAAATCTTTTACTTTGGCAGTCATCTGTGTCCTCATGTTAGGTATCGTATCACTTTTTACAGGGGTATATGATATCAAGGGACAAGAGGATGGACTTCAGATGTTTTTTATTACACGCGTTCCAAGAACGGCGGCACTCATGCTCACCGGGGCAGCCATGTCCATGGCGGGGCTGGTAACACAGCTGATTACACAGAATCGTATGGTGGAACCGACTACAACGGGCACCATTGAATGGGCAGGCCTGGGGCTTGTTTTTGTTTATCTGGTAATACCGGCACCGACTCTGATGCAGAGAATGGCCGGCGCTATCCTTTTTTCTTTTATAGGTACTATGATTTTCTTTCTTTTCTTAAGAAAGGTCAAGCTTCGCTCGTCTTTAATCGTTCCTATCATAGGAATGATGCTGGGAGCCGTCATTTCCTCAATTTCCACCTTTATTGGCCTCCTTTTTCAAATGACACAAAGCATTCAAACCTGGTTCGTAGGTTCTTTTGCCCCGGTCCAGATCGGACGCTATGAGTATTTATGGCTCATTATCATTATTAATATCATCATTTTTTTCTATGCGGATCGGTTGACCTTAGCCGGATTAGGAGAAGATGTGGCAACAAGCCTTGGGGTAAATTATAATAAAATTGTAATCCTTGGCACGGGTCTTATTTCGGCAGCCGTTGGTATTGTTGCGGCTGTAATTGGAAATCTGCCGTTTTTAGGCTTAATTGTTCCCAATATTGTCTCCATGTATCGGGGAGATGATCTTAAGAGCAATTTACCCTGGGTATGTGTGCTGGGAATGGGAGCAATCACTCTTTGCGACATTATTTCCCGTACAATTATCATGCCTTTTGAAGTCCCTGTCTCTTTAATCCTTGGAACTGTGGGTGCGGTAATCTTTATCGTGATTTTATTGAAACAGAGGAAGTTATGATGAGCGAAATTATAGATAAGAATAAAAATACCGGGATGAATCCCGGAGTTGATAATAGAAGCAGATCAGCCAAAGCGTTTCGCTCCAGAAAAGAGGAGACGCGTTATTGGATATTGCTGATAACACTTATTGTTTTAGGTTCTCTTGCCACCTATGGACTTTTGGTTTATAACAATCCGGTTCCCATGGGTTCTCCCTCCTTTGTTCCCATTGTGAAACGGAGGCTGACCGCCATTATTGCGATGATCATTGCTGCTGTTTGTCAGAGCTTAGCGACCGTTGCATTCCAGTCCAGTACCAATAACCGGATTCTCACGCCTTCGCTTTTAGGGTTTGAGGCACTTTACTCCACCATACATACCTGTACCATGTTCTTTTTTGGTGCCGGTGTATTTATAAAATTCAAAGGGACTGGACCGTTTCTGTTTCAGGTGGCGATTATGGTACTCATGTGCTTAATCCTTTATGGCTGGCTGCTATCCGGAAAGTATGGTAATTTGCAGCTTATGCTTTTGGTGGGAATTATTATTGGAACCGGGCTTAAGTCGGTATCCTCCTTTATGAGAAAGCTTTTGGCACCGTCTGAGTTTGATGTGCTCCAGGCAAGATTATTTGGCTCTGTGAATAATGCAGATGCGGAGTATTTCCCGGTAGCCATACCCATTGTCATTATTACCGCCATATTGCTTCTTGCCTATTCAAAAAAATTAAATGTACTCTCCCTTGGAAAAGGTACCAGCACTTCCCTTGGGGTTCATCATAAGTCTGGAGTCATATATACTCTTGTATTAGTTTCGGTTCTGATGTCTATTTCAACCTCTCTGGTAGGTCCCCTTACGTTCTTCGGATTTTTAGTTGCCACCATGACATATCAGGCAGTGCCGACCTATGATCACCGATATGTGTTCCCAATGGCTCTTGCCATAGGCTTTTTGGTTTTAACCGGCTCATACTTTTTCATGTATCATGTATTCAGAGCCCAGGGGGTTGTATCTATCATCATCGAATTGTTTGGTGGAATTACATTTTTAGTAGTCATGCTAAGAAAGGGAACGTTATGATTGAGATTCTTAATGTTGAAAAAAAGTATTCAGATGAAGTAAAAATAGGACCTTTAAATATTCAAATACCAAAAGCCGGTCTTACTTCCTTAATCGGGCCAAATGGCGCTGGAAAATCTACTGCTCTGTTAATGATCGGTAGACTTTTAAATCTGGATGAAGGCCAGATCAAGGTAGCCAATATGAATGTTTCACAATCTAAATCACAGGACCTGGCAAAAATACTTACGATTTTACGGCAGGAAAATCATTTTGTGACCAGACTGACGGTAAGACAGCTGGCGGGCTTTGGGCGCTTTCCATATTCCAAGGGGAGATTGACAAAGGAAGATGAAATGATTATTTCCAAATATATTGATTTTTTAGATTTAGGTGATTTAGAGAACCGGTATTTAGACGAGCTTTCCGGCGGTCAAAGGCAGAGAGCTTATGTGGCAATGGTTTTATGCCAGGAGACGGAATATGTGCTTCTTGATGAGCCTTTGAACAATCTAGATGTTGCCCGTTCCGTCCAGATGATGAAGCATTTAAGACATGCTGCCAATGAATTTGGACGAACTATTCTGACTGTGATTCACGACATCAATTTTGCAGCCCAGTATTCGGATCGGATCTGTGCCATGAAAAACGGACAGATTGCCGCTTTTGGAACTGTGGAAGATATTATGAAGCCGGAGCTTCTGACGGATATCTTTGAAACAGACATAAATATTATGGAAGGTCCTAGCGGGCCAATCGCAATTTATTGATTCTATCATTCATGAAATTAAGGGGGAGGCTCATACCATAGTAGGAGTAATGGGAAGGAGCGTCATGAATGGAAGAATGGTTTCGATTATCGGAGGATGAAGCCCTGTCTCAGCTTCAGGCAAAGTGGTCAGGTCTGGATTCCGCAGAAATTATAAAGCGCAGAGAGAAGTATGGGGAGAACGCACTGTTAAAGGCAGAGCGAAAAAGTGCATTCCAGGTCTTTTTGGACCAGTTTAAGGATTTGCTGGTCATTATCCTGATTATAGCGGCGGTCATTTCCATGATATCCGGGGATGTGGAGAGCACCGGAGTCATTTTTGCAGTTCTTTTGCTGAATGCGGTGTTGGGAACCGTAGAAAATCAAAAGGCGGAGAAATCCTTAGACAGCCTGATGGCCTTATCCGCACCGGTAGCCGTAGTCATTCGGGAAGGCACCATACAGCAGGTGCTATCCGCAGAGCTGGTGCCTGGTGATATTCTTCTTCTGGAAGCAGGTGATATGGTGGCTGCCGACGGAAGGATGCTTGAAAATTACTCTCTTTTGGTCAATGAAAGCTCCTTAACAGGAGAATCCATTAATGTAGAGAAAAAAACAGGAAGAATCCGGGAAGAAAAGGTACCCCTTGCCGAGCAGAACAATATGGTCTTTTCCGGCTCTCTGGTAGCGGCAGGCAGGGCAAAGGTTCTGGTCACCGGAACTGGAATGAATACAGAAATCGGCAGAATTGCATCCTTAATGAATGATACCGGGGAGAAAAAGACCCCCCTTCAGGTAAGCTTAGATCAGTTTGGCAGCAGGCTGGCAGCAGGGATATTATTGATCTGCCTCCTGGTCTTCGGCTTAAGCATATACCGGAAGATGCCGGTCCTTGATTCCCTCATGTTTGCCGTGGCTCTGGCAGTAGCCGCCATTCCTGAGGCATTAAGCTCTATTGTCACCATCGTTCAGGCCATGGGAACCCAGAAAATGGCCCGTGAAAATGCCATCATCAAGGACTTAAAGGCAGTGGAAAGTCTTGGCTGCGTTTCTGTCATCTGTTCCGATAAAACAGGAACCCTAACCCAGAACCGAATGACAGTCCAGCAGGTCTATGTCAACAACCGCCTTTATACCCCGGAGATGTTAAACCCCGAAGTTCCAGTACATAAATATCTGCTCTATGATGCGGTTTTAAACAATGATTCCGCATATCACGACGGAAAGCTTCTGGGTGATCCCACGGAAGCAGCCCTCCTTCAGATGGCAGAGCGGGCCGGAGCAGAAGAAGCCGTCATTAAGTCTCATTATCCAAGAATCGGGGAAATTCCCTTTGATTCAGATCGAAAGCTGATGAGCACCCTTCACCCCATTGAGGGTAAGAAAATGCTTTTGACCAAAGGTGCCCAGGAAGTCCTTCTTCCAAGGCTTAAAAGCATCTGGACCAGTGAAGGCATCCGCCCTGTCCGGGAAGGAGATCTTCATGCCCTCATGGAGCAGAACATGGATTTTTCTGCCCAGGGCTTAAGAGTCCTCACTTTTGTATGCCGGGAAGTCGATAACAATGAGCCCCTGACGGAGAAGTCCGAAAACGGATACATCTTCTTAGGCATGGCAGCCATGATGGATCCCCCAAGACCTGAGACAAAGAATGCTGTCTTAAACGCCAAAAAGGCAGGCATCCGCCCGGTGATGATCACCGGGGATCATAAAGTGACCGCTGCCTCCATTGCAGAAAAAATCGGCATTATGAGTGACGGGGATATGGCACTCAGCGGCCCGGAGCTTGATGATATGACAGACGAAGAACTTTCAGGAAGGCTTGAGAAAATCAGCGTCTATGCCAGAGTCTCTCCGGAGCACAAGATAAGAATCGTCCGCGCCTGGCAGAAAAAAGGCCATATTGTAGCCATGACCGGGGACGGAGTCAACGATGCTCCCGCCCTTAAACAGGCAGACATTGGCGTTGCCATGGGAAAAATGGGAACCGAGGTTTCTAAGGATGCCTCAGCCATGATCTTAACCGATGATAACTTTGCGACCATCATAAAGGCAGTTGCCAATGGACGGAACGTGTATCGGAACATAAGAAATGCCATTAAGTTTCTCTTATCCGGAAACATGGCAGGAATCCTTTGTGTTCTTTACACCTCCCTTAGGGGTCTGCCCCTTCCCTTTGCTCCGGTTCACTTGTTATTCATTAACCTGCTGACCGACTCCCTGCCAGCCATAGCCATTGGCATGGAACGGGCTGAGGCGGATTTGCTGGCTCAGAAGCCCAGGAATCCAAAGGAAGGAATCTTAACCATGAGGTTTGTCCTTCAGCTTCTCTTTCAGGGAGCCTTAATAGCCATCTTTACCATGGGAGCTTACGGAACCGGCCTAGTTACCGGAAGCGAAGCCGCAGCCAGCACCATGGCATTTTCCACCCTGACCTTGGCAAGACTCTTCCATGGCTTTAACTGCCGAAGCAGCCATTCTATTTTTAAAATCGGCTTAAAGAGCAATCTATGGAGTATAATGGCCTTTGAGGCAGGAGCTGTGCTTCTTGCAGCCGTACTGTTTATTCCCGGCCTTCACACCCTTTTTTATGTGGCAGATTTGACGGGAAGACAGTTTCTCACGATTTTAATATTTGCTTTTATACCCACCCTTATTATCCAGGCGTTAAAGACCATAAGGGAAAGCCTTTATTGATAAAATAACGCTCTTAAAACTTGACATCATATACGGGTCATGTTACTATTTAAAATATATTAATAAATAGCCTAAGAGATGAAAGAGCCAGGTGATGAGTGCGGGGAACCGTTCATTTCCGAGGCTCTTTCTTTGCTGCTTGAGAAATTTTTAACAGACAGGCAAAAAAAGGTGTAATTGGAAGGGGAAGTTAATATGGGAAGTTACGTTATTGCCCTGGATCAGGGTACCACAAGCTCCAGATGTATCTTGTTTGATGAACAGGGAAACATCTGCAGTGTAGCACAAAAGGAGTTTACACAGATTTTTCCAAAGCCAGGCTGGGTCGAGCACGATCCCATGGAAATCTGGTCCTCACAGCTTTCTGTGACCATGGAAGCCATGGGAAAGATTGGTGCCCATAACAGCGATATTGCTGCCATTGGTATCACCAATCAGAGAGAGACCACCATCGTATGGGATAAAGAGACAGGGGAGCCCGTCTACCATGCCATTGTCTGGCAGTGCAGAAGAACCTCCGACAGAATTGAACGTCTAAAGGAGGATGGCCTGGAGAGTCTTATCATCGACCGGACCGGACTGATTCCGGATGCTTATTTTTCCGGAAGCAAGATTGAATGGATTCTGGACCATGTAGAGGGGGCCAGGGAACGGGCAGAGCGTGGGGAGCTTCTGTTTGGTACCGTGGATACATGGCTGATCTGGAACCTGACTAAGGGATGCATTCACGTAACCGATTATACCAATGCCTCCAGAACCATGCTTTATGACATTCATAAAAAATGCTGGGACGAGGACATTTTAAATTATTTCAGAATACCAAAATCCATGCTGCCGGATGTAAAACCATCAAGCTGCGTGTATGGCTATACCTCATCCGATGTCATGGGCGGAAAGATCCCCATTGCCGGAGCAGCCGGAGACCAGCAGGCGGCCCTTTTCGGCCAGTGCTGCTTTGAAGCAGGAGAAGTTAAAAATACCTATGGAACCGGTTGTTTCTTACTTATGAATACGGGAGAAAAGGCCGTTCGTTCCGAACACGGACTCCTTACCACCATCGCAGCCAGCGACCAGGAACAGATTCAGTACGCTCTGGAGGGCAGTGTCTTTGTAGCTGGAGCCGCTGTCCAGTGGCTCAGGGACGAGATGAGAATGGTACGGTCTGCGGCTCAGACAGAGGAATACTGCCGGGCGGTAGAGGATACCGGCGGCGTTTACATGGTCCCTGCCTTTGCAGGCCTTGGCGCCCCATACTGGGACCAGTATGCCAGAGGAACCATAGTAGGGGTCACCAGAGGTACCAGCAAGGAACAGTTCATCCGCGCCACCGTGGAATCTATGGCTTATCAGGTATCCGACGTAATCGAAGCCATGGAGCAGGATTCTGAGATTCACTTAAAGCAGTTAAAGGTAGATGGAGGTGCCTGTGCCAACAACTTTTTGATGCAGTTCCAGTCCGACTTATTAAACACACAGATTTTAAGACCGGAATGTATTGAGACCACAGCTCTTGGAGCTGCCTACTTAGCAGGTCTTGCAGTAGGATACTGGAAGGACAAAGAGGAAATTAAAAAGAACTGGAAGGTATCAAAGGTCTTTGAAACCCAGATGGAGGAAGAGTGCCGGAAAAAACGGATCAAAGGCTGGAAAAAAGCCATTAAATGCGCCCTTATCTGGTCTCAGGACGAGGATTAGAAACACTTGACACCGGGTCTTACCTGTGATAGCATGAAATTAATTAAATAACAAACCTTTGAGACGAGAGAGTAAGGAGATAACACGGATTAATCCGTTTATTTTCCTTGCTCTTTTTTACATTCAAAAATGAATATTCATTGGGCATATGGAGGAGAAAACATGAAGGAAATGCATTACGATGCGGCAATTATCGGCGGCGGCGTCATCGGATCGGCAATCGCAAGAGAGCTGGCCCGTTATGACATGAAAATCTGTGTGGCGGATCGGGAGGAGGATGTCTGTTCCGGTACGTCAAAGGCAAACAGCGCCATCGTCCATGCGGGATTTGACGCATACCCCGGATCCTTAAAGGCAAAGTTTAACCTGGAAGGCAATCGCATGATGGAAGAACTTTCTAAGGAGCTTGATTTTTCCTTTATAAAGAATGGTTCCCTTGTGCTCTGCTTTTCAGAAGAGGATAGGAAGGGATTAGAGGAACTCTATGAAAAAGGGGTTCAAAACGGCGTAGAGGGGCTTTCTATCCTGTCAGGAGATGAAGTCCGTAAGATGGAGCCTAATGTTACAGAACAGGTGGTAGGGGCACTCTATGCGCCCACTGGCGGCATCGTCTGTCCGTTTGGCCTTACTATTGCCCTGGCAGAAAATGCCTGTGACAACGGGGTGGAATTTCTTTTGAACACAGAGGTGACTGGCATTGAAAAGACCTCTGAGGGTTATGATTTAACGACAAACGAAGGAATCATCCATGCCACCTACGTCATCAATGCGGCTGGCGTATATGCAGATGAGTTCCACAACATGGTCAGTGAAGAAAAGCTTACCATTATCCCTAGAAAGGGAGATTACCTTCTTCTTGATAAAGAAGCAGGAACCCATGTATCCCACACGATTTTCCAGCTTCCAGGAAAGATGGGTAAAGGAGTCCTTGTCACTCCTACGGTTCACGGAAACCTTCTTGCTGGGCCTACGGCTTCTGATGTGGAAAGCAAGGAAGATGTAAGCACTACGGCAGGGGAGCTTTCCGATATTTTAACAAAGGCAGCGTTTGGCGTTAAGAATATCCCATTTCGTCAGGTCATCACCTCCTTTTCCGGCTTAAGAGCTCATGAGGTGGGCAACGATTTCGTTATTGGTGAAGTAAAAGATGCCCCTGGATTTTTTGATGCGGCTGGCATTGAATCCCCAGGGCTTACCAGCGCTCCTGCCATTGGAGTCTATGTTGCTGAGCTGGTGGCAGAAAAAACCGGTGCAAAAAAGAAAGCCGACTTTAATCCTATCCGTAAGGGAATCATTGATACAAGAAAGCTGACTTTGGAAGAACGGAGTAAGTTAATCAAAGAAGATCCAAGATATGGTACCATTATCTGCCGCTGTGAAGGCGTCAGTGAAGGAGAGATCGTAGATTCCATTACCCGTACTCTGGGAGCTGTTTCCCTGGACGGAATCAAGCGCAGGGTACGTGCAGGCATGGGACGGTGTCAGGCAGGATTTTGCGGGCCTAAGACCATGGAAATTCTGGCAAGAGAGACTGGCAGAGACATCGAAGACATCTGTAAGAACCGGCCAGGTTCCAATATGCTTGAAAAGGAAGAGGGAGGCGCAGCAAATGAGAGAGCATGACATTGTAATCATAGGAGGAGGTCCGGCAGGCCTTGCAGCAGCCGTCGCAGCCAGAAAAGAAGGAATCCAAGATATCCTCATTCTGGAGAGGGACGGAGTCTTAGGAGGAATCTTAAACCAGTGCATTCACAACGGCTTTGGACTTCATACCTTTAAAGAAGAGCTGACCGGCCCGGAATATGCCGCCCGCTTTATTGATATGGTAGAGGCTGAGAACATCCCTTATCTTTTAAATACCATGGTACTCGATATTAATAAGGACAAAGAAGTGACAATCATCAACCGGGAAGAAGGTCTTACGGTAATTAAGGCACGTGCTATCATATTGGCCATGGGCTGCAGAGAGCGCCCAAGAGGAGCCCTTAATATACCTGGCTACCGTCCGGCAGGAATCTATTCCGCAGGAACCGCCCAGCGCTTTGTGAACATGGAAGGCAAAACTGTAGGAAAAGAAGTAGTCATTCTTGGTTCCGGTGATATCGGCCTTATTATGGCAAGGCGTATGACCTTAGAGGGAGCCAAGGTAAAGGTGGTGGCAGAGCTGATGCCATATTCCGGCGGCTTAAAGAGAAATATTGTCCAGTGCCTTGATGACTATGGAATTCCACTGAAATTAAGCCACACCATAGTGGATATCCAGGGAAAAGAACGGGTCACCGGTGTCACTCTTGCGAAGGTAGATGAAAACCGCCGTCCCATTCCAGGAACAGAGGAAACCATAAGCTGTGATACCTTACTTCTTTCCGTTGGCCTTTTACCGGAAAATGAGCTTTCCAGAAGTGCCGGGGTAGATTTAAACCCTGTGACTTTGGGCCCACTGGTAGATGACAGCCTGGAGACCAGCGCAGAAGGCATTTTTGCCTGCGGCAACGTGCTTCATGTCCATGACCTTGTTGACTATGTATCGGAGGAGGCAGCCATGGCAGGTGTCAGTGCGGCTTCCTTTGTAACGATTGGGCAGAAAACCAGGACTGATTTTGTGGAAATAGCGGCGGAACAAGGGGTTCGTTATACCGTACCTCAAAGGCTTGATACAGAGCACATGAAAGATCAGATCACCGTAAGGTTCCGTGTGGCTGATGTTTATAAGGATCGTTACATCAGCGTTTATTACGACGGGGAGCGGGTATCCCACAAAAAGAAACGGGTGCTGGCCCCTGGTGAGATGGAACAGGTTATTATAAAGAAGGAAAGCTTAAGTGAATTTCCAGAACTTAAAAAAATCGTGATCTGTACGGAGGTGGAATAACATGGAGACGAGAGAACTGACCTGTATCCGCTGCCCACTTGGATGTCAGCTGAAGGTTACCATAGAAGAAAATGAGATTAGCGTAACAGGCAATTCCTGTAACCGGGGAATTGAATACGGGAAAAAGGAAGTCTTAAGCCCCACCAGAATGGTCACCTCCTCTGTTCGCGTCAAGGGAGGAGAGCACATCATGGTCTCCGTTAAGACCAGCCAGGATATTCCAAAGGATAAAATCTTTGACTGCATGGAAGAAATCCGTAAGGTTACAGTCAATGCGCCGGTTGCCATCGGCGATGTAATCATTAAGGACTGCGCCGGGACCGGCGTATCCATCGTGGCAACCAGGAATGTAGATACGAAATCATAAAGCGACCGAGAAAATACCCGGCAGGCACAGGAAGAAATGAGTGATTTTTGACCAATTCTTCCTCTTGCCGGGGCTTTTATTTCCAAAGAAAATGGGCAAAGGTCAAAAATAGCCTTGACGGTGGGGGAAAGGATTGATAAAGTAGAACAAGATCCATATTTTGTGGGTGTGGAGGAATATTGATGAAAGCAATGGAACTGTTGGAGACATCTCCAGTAATTGCAGCGGTTAAGGATGAAAACGGACTTCATAAATGCTTTGAATCAGACTGCCAGATGGTATTTGTCCTGTATGGAAATATTATTAATATCGGTGGAATCGTACGGCAGATAAAAGAACACGGAAAGTATGCGATTGTACATGCGGATCTGGCCCAGGGATTAAGCTCCAAGGAAATTGCTGTGGATTTTTTTAAGCAGAATACCTTCGCAGATGGGATTATCAGTACAAAACCTCTTTTGGTGAAGCGGGCCGTAGAGCTTGGCTTAATCGGGGTACAGAGAACCTTTATCATAGATTCTCTTGCCATGAGCACCATGAAGAAGCAGATTGATACCTTCCATCCCGATGTAGTTGAAGTGATGCCTGGTGTCATGCCCAAGGTGTTAAAAGAGATTCGTGCCTATACAAATATTCCCATTATTGCAGGCGGGCTGATATCTGATAAAAAGGATATTATTGCGGCTTTTTCCGCAGGTGCGGATGCAATCTCCACTACCAAGGAAGAGTTATGGTTCATGTAAAAGGAGGATGCAATGAAATTAGTTACATACGAGGTTGACCGGAGAAGAGATATCGGGGTCATGAGTAAGGATGAGACATGGGTCTTTCCTCTCAGGGCTTTTGGTATGGAGTACAAGGAGATGCTGGAGGTTGTAAAAGGACTGAGCCAGTCAGAACTTGATTTACTGGAGCATGCTTCCGGGCTAGACCCATACAGCAACAACATTGTGGGAGCTGCTATGAGAAAAGAAGTAAAGCTTATGGCTCCAATCTGCAGACCAGAGCAGGATATCATCTGTCTGGGGATCAATTACATGGAACATGCTGAGGAATCCGCACGCTTTAAAAAAGAACAATTCGATGGAACACGCGCCAATGCGGTTTATTTCTCCAAACGGGTGAATGAGGCCGTTGGTCCTTACGGAGACATAGAAAGCCACAGCGATATGGTGGATAGCCTGGATTATGAGGCAGAGCTGGCCGTGATCATTGGAAAAGACGCGAAAAATGTACCGGCAGAAAAAGCCAGAGATTATATCTTTGGTTACACCATCATAAACGATGTGAGCGCCCGCAACGTGCAGAATAAGCACAAACAGTGGTATTTTGGAAAGAGCCTTGACGGTTTTACGCCTATGGGTCCTTGCATTTTGACGGCAGCATCCCTTTCCTATCCTCCGGAGCTTACCATTCAGTCTAAGGTAAACGGAGAGCTAAGACAGGACAGCAACACAAAGCTTATGATCTTTCACATTGATCAGATTATCAGTGAATTATCAAAGGGAATGACTCTTCGGGCGGGAACCATTATCTCCACCGGAACTCCTAAGGGAGTTGGAATGGGATTTGAACCTCCTAAGTTTCTACAGGTCGGAGATGAAGTGGAATGTAAGATCGAGGGCATCGGTTCCATCATTAATAAAGTAGTTTAACAAAGAGAGTACGTTTACTTTAAAATCCTCCAATAAGGATGTTTACGAAAATCATAATTGTTTAGAACAATCAGACGATTACCGATAAAATGTAAATGATCTAAATTGGAGGATTTTTTTCTATATGGAGGCATGCAACTGGTATGTATTTTACTGGTTTTCTGTCTGTATAATGCACCTTGTGCCGGTGATCATGATGTTATAATGTTCCTGTCTGAAAGAACAGGTAGATGAACGAGGCAGGAGGAACATTATGTACACATTGGTAATTAACTGCGGAAGCTCTTCCCTTAAATTCCAGTTAATTAAGACGGAATCAGAGGAAGTGATGGCAATTGGACTTTGTGAACGGATTGGAATTGAAGGAAGCATGGTCACGTACCAGAGAAAGGGCGAAGAAAAGAGTGTGATGGAAGCTTCTATGCCCACGCACAAAGAAGCAGTTAAAATGATGCAGAAATTGCTTACCGATGAGCAGTCGGGTATCATAAAGAGTTTAAACGAAGTGGGTGCCGTGGGACACAGAGTGGCCCATGGAGGAGAGATTTTCACATCCTCCGCGCTCATCACAGAGGAGACATTAAAAGCCATTGAAGAGTGCTGTGCATTAGCTCCCCTTCATAATCCGGCCAGTCTCACCGGTATTCGTGCCAGCAAAGAGCTGATGCCAGATACTCCAATGGTAGCAGTATTTGATACGGCATTCCATCAGACCATGCCGGAGATGTCTTATCTCTATGGGATTCCATATGAATATTATGAGAAATACAAGGTTCGAAGATATGGATTTCACGGAACCAGTCACAGCTATGTTTCCATGAGGGCGGCAGAATATCTGAACAAAAATTATGAGGACATGAAGATCGTTGTATGTCATCTTGGGAACGGTTCCAGTATTTCAGCCGTACAAAATGGAAAATCAGTGGATACAAGCATGGGATTTACTCCATTAGAAGGACTCTTAATGGGAACCAGGAGCGGAGACATTGATCCTGGTGCCATACAGTTCCTCATGATGAAAGAGGACTTGACCATTGCTGAGATGCTTGACGTATTAAACAGAAAATCTGGTGTTCTTGGGGTGTCCGGAGTATCCAGTGATTTTCGTGATATTATGAAGGCAGCAGAAGAAGGAAATCACAGAGCGCAGACAGCCCTTAATTCCTTTACATACCGGGTCGTAAAATATATTGGAGCCTATGCAGCTGCTATGGGCGGAATCGATGCCATTGTGTTCACCGCAGGCGTAGGGGAAAATGATGGAAGCATGAGAAAGAAAATCTGTAATCAGCTTTCATTTTTAGGAATTGATTTAAATGAAGAGGCGAATTCAAAGAGAGGAAGCGAGCAGTTAATCTCTACCTCTGATTCAAAAGTCGCAGTCTTAGTGATTCCTACCAATGAAGAATTAGCAATTGCCAGAGAGACAATTTCTATTGTTCAGTAATCCATGTATCAATGGATACTAATAAATAAGCAAAAGGAGAAGGAAAGAAATGAGTATTTTTGCT
This sequence comes from [Clostridium] aerotolerans DSM 5434, assembly GCF_000687555.1. GTDB lineage: Bacteria > Bacillota > Clostridia > Lachnospirales > Lachnospiraceae > Lacrimispora > Lacrimispora aerotolerans. The sequence continues at coordinate 111,558 of NZ_JHWJ01000004.1, forward strand.
TTAATCGGGGCGTTTGGCGGAGGCGTTATTGGGGCTTACTTAGGAGCACTTCCAGCATTTATACTGACTGGAGTACTTGCACTTGCAGGAGCGGCGGTGGCAATGGCAGGAGGAGCGGATGCAACCTTAAGCTACGTTACATTTGGTTCTTATCTGGGTCCTCATGTTGCCTTTGCAGGCGGAGTTGCGGCTGCAGCTTACGCAGGGAAAAAGAAACTTTTAAAAAGCGGCACGGATATATTGACCCCACTATTTGGATTGTCTGATCCTATGACCCTCGTCGTAGGCGGAGTGTTTGGAGTCCTTGGATTTGTCGTTCATTATCTTGCAGGAGGCGCCCTGCGGTTAAATACGGATCTTCCGGGTATTACGGTTATTGTATCCGCCCTCATCGCACGTTTTGCATTTGGAAGCACTGGTCTGATGGGAAAGGTGGAGCAAGGAGAAAAAAGAACCTATATTGCAGGAGGAAAAGAGCTTTCCTGCCTGATACTGCTTGGTGCCGGAATCGGGACTGCCACTGGGTTTGTGTATCAGACTATGGCAGCAGCAGGAGCACCGGAAGCAGTGATTGGAAACTTTCCCGTCCTTTGTTTTGGAATAGCAGCACTTTCTTTGATATTTGCCCAGACAGGTTTTGGCGTTCCCTCCACCCATCACATTGCCCTGGTCTCCGCGTTAGCGGCAGTGCTTTCCGGCAATCCCCTGATGGGAGTGTTGTTTGGTATTTTGACCGCGCTGTTTGGTGATTTTGTGGGAAGGACATTTAACAGTCATTGTGATACCCATGTGGATCCTCCTGCATGTACCATTTTTATCTTCACCTTTCTAGTAAATATATTATTTGGAAACGGTTTTTTCCTACCGTAATCCGTAAAAAAATAAGCATGACCTGCTGGCGCAGCGGGTCATGCTTATTTTGCGTTATGGGCAGCCGCTCACAGCGTGTCTGGCTACGGCAATATCCTGCTCTGTTGTGCCACCTGACACACCTAGTCCGCCAAGGAAGCGGCCGCCACTGGTCAAGGGGACGCCGCCTCCAAAGACGCAGAATTTTCCGGGGTGTGTCTGCTGGAGACCGTAAAGAGGCTGTCCCGGAAGAACGGTCTTGCCCGCTTCTTCGGTGGAGATGCGCAGGGCAGCCGCAGTATATGCTTTTGCATGGGAAACCGATATTGCGGCAAGGAGGGAATTGTCCATACGGTGCATGGCGACCATGTTTCCTCCGTCATCCACCACGGTAAAGACCATGGGAACGTGAAGTGACCTGGCCATCTCTTCCCCTCGCTTCATAATACTTAAAGCCTCTTCTAAAGTCATGCGCTCACTTTTTAAGGCTTCAATGACAGCCGCTGCAATTTCTCCCGCCATTTGGGAATCACTCACAAGAATACCTCCTTATAGGGACTTTCATGGACTTAACATCATTATATAGGGGAAGTCTTTTGCTTTCAATTACAGTACAATCCGAAAAAAGGGACAATCCAATACAGATGATGTAAAAAGCGGAGGTTTCAAAAATACATGAAATCAGTCTGTAGATTACTGGAATCTCAGGTCTCATTTTCAGGGTGTGTCTGAAAGTTCATTGCCCCAATCTGCACGTCCCACTTCGCAGTGTATTTACTCCAAATTCAGTTGGCGCGGCCCGCTACGCCGCCTTCATCTGTAACAAATCTCTCACAAAGTGTAACGCCACCTTGAAACAATCAGTTTTAGACACCTCCTGGTAAGATGAAGCATAGGAGACAAAAGGTTCTGGGCACCTTAAGCCTTGATCTGAGAGGGGTTAAAAAGCCTGGATATCAGGTCAGGATAGAAGAAGTCTGGATTGTACAATTTTTATGTTTTAATAATATTTCATTGTTTTCGCCTGGATGAGATATGATGTGGACAGAGGAATCAGCCAAAAACTTGTTATGTAGAAGGAGGATATTTTATGCTTGCAAAAGGGTTTACAGAGCCAACGGAGCGTATAAAAAAACTGAAAAGAGCTATTGTGGATGCAATTCCATATGTTGAATCAGAACGAGCTGTTTTAGTAACAGAGTCTTATAAAGAGACGGAAGGGCTGTCTCCGATTATGAGGAGAGCAAGGGCAGCGGAGAAGATTTTTAGAAGTCTTCCAATCACCATTCATGACAATGAACTGATTGTAGGTGCAGTTACAAAGAATCTTCGCTCCACCGAAATCTGCCCTGAATTTTCCTATGATTGGGTTGAGAAAGAATTTGATACCATGGCAACCAGAATCGCGGACCCATTCCAGATTCCAAAGGAGACTGCAGCAGAGTTAAAGGAAGCATTTAAGTACTGGGATGGAAAGACTACCAGTGCCTTGGCAGATTCCTATATGTCTCAGGAGACAAAAGACTGCATCAGCAATGGTGTATTTACTGTAGGAAATTATTTCTATGGCGGCGTAGGACACGTATGCGTGGATTATGGCAAAGTATTAAAAATTGGATTTACCGGCATTATCCGTCAGGTCATGGAAGCAATGGCAAAGCTTGATACCAGTGATCCTGATTATATTAAGAAGAAAAATTTCTATGAAGCTCTTATCATTACATATACGGCAGCCACTCAGTTCGCACATCGTTATGCAGAAAAAGCAAGAGAGATGGCAGCGGTTTGTCTCGATGCAGCAAGAAAAGCAGAACTGCTTCAGATTGCAGCAAACTGTGACAAGGTTCCGGAACATGGTGCGACTAACTTTTATGAGGCATGCCAGTCCTTCTGGTTTGTACAGATTCTGCTTCAGATTGAAGCCAATGGACATTCCATCTCACCAGGACGTTTTGATCAGTACATGAATCCCTATCTTGCCATGGATAAAGGCATTTCCCATGAGCTTGCACAGGAATTGGTGGACTGTGTATGGGTCAAGTTAAATGATATCAATAAGACCAGAGATGAAGTTTCTGCCCAGGCATTTGCTGGATACGCGGTATTCCAGAACTTAATTGTTGGCGGTCAGACAGAAGACGGACTGGATGCAACCAATGAAATGTCTTATATGTGTATGGAAGCAGTTGCACATGTAAAACTCCCTGCACCATCATTCTCCATTCGTGTGCATCAGAACACACCGGACGAATTCCTTTACCGTGCTTGTGAGCTTACCCGTTTAGGCCTTGGTGTTCCTGCTATGTATAACGACGAAGTAATTATTCCTGCCCTTTGCAACAGAGGCGTATCCTTAGCAGATGCAAGAAATTACTGTATCATCGGTTGTGTGGAGCCACAGTGCCCTCATAAAACAGAAGGATGGCACGATGCTGCATTCTTTAATATTGCAAAGGTCCTTGAAATTACTCTGAATAACGGAAAAGTTGGGGATAAGCAGTTAGGTCCTGTAACAGGAGATATTACCTCCTTCACCAATTTAGAGCAGCTTTTGGAGGCCTACAAAAAGCAGATGGAGTATTTTGTTTACCATCTTGCAGAGGCAGATAACTGTGTGGATTATGCCCATGCAGAACGTGCACCTCTTCCATTCTTATCTGCTTTGGTAGATGACTGTATCGGTCGTGGTAAGAGTGTTCAGGAAGGCGGAGCAATCTATAACTTTACCGGACCTCAGGCGTTTGGAGTTGCTGATGCAGGAGATTCCCTTTGTGCCATCAAGAAGCACGTGTTTGAAAATAAAGAGATTACCATGGAGCAGTTAAAAGAAGCTCTTGATCATAACTTTGGCAACTGCTGTGACAATACTTGTTCTGCAACAGAAGTCACGGATGAAGACAGAATTTATGAAGCAGTAAAGAGAATTTTAAGCAATAACGGTTCCATCAATCTTGCTGATTTACAGGCACAGTTGAGCAAGCCTCAAAAAGAAGTTTCAGGCAGCAAAGAGGACTATGCGCAGATTAAGAGAATTCTTGAGAATACGCCATGGTTTGGTAATGATGAAGACGAAGTGGATATGATCGCAAGACGCTGCGGACAGATTTATTCTTATGAAGTTGAGAAATACAAAAACCCAAGAGGTGGTCAGTTCCAGGCAGGATGCTATCCCGTATCCGCCAACGTATTGTTTGGTAAGGATGTAGGAGCCCTTCCTGACGGTAGACTGGCTAAGACACCTCTTGCAGACGGCGTATCCCCAAGACAGGGAAAGGATACCAATGGTCCCACTGCGGCAGCCATGTCTGTTGCTAAACTGGATCACGCAAACTATTCAAACGGAACCTTATATAACCAGAAATTCCTTCCATCAGCCCTTGCTGGAGATGAGGGTTTAAAGCATTTTGCTTCCATTGTACGCTCTTACTTTGATCACAAGGGAATGCATGTACAGTTTAACGTAATCGACCGTGATACTCTTCTTGCGGCTCAGAAGGACCCGGATCAGTATAAGGATCTTGTAGTCCGAGTCGCTGGCTACAGTGCGCAGTTTACCGTGCTCGCAAAAGAAGTTCAGGATGACATTATAAGCCGTACCGAGCAGACGTTATAAAGGGTTCCGGCATAGAAAAAGAAGGGAGTCGGCATGGAGTCAATTAATTATAATCTGACGGGAACCGTATTTGATATCCAGCGGTTTTCCCTCCACGATGGTCCGGGAATCCGTACAATCGTATTTTTAAAGGGTTGTCCCCTCTCCTGCCAGTGGTGCAGTAATCCGGAATCCCAGAGTATAAAGCCGGTCATGATGTATAAAAAAGATGAGTGCATTCATTGCGGACGCTGTATCAGCGTGTGTAAAGTGGGAGCCATCAACCCGGAAAATGAAAGCTGGATCGACAGAAACACATGCACCAGCTGTGGAGAGTGTACCAATGCATGTCCGGCAGGAGCCCTTGTTTCAAAAGGAAAGACCATGTCCGTTCAGCAGGTGATACGGGAATTAAAAAAAGATGCCACTACTTACCGCCGTTCCGGAGGGGGAGTCACCCTCTCTGGCGGTGAACCGCTGGTGCAGTACGAATTTGCAGCAGAGATTTTAAAGGCCAGTAAGGGGCAGGGCTGGAACACTGCCATGGAAACCACCGGAATCGGAACGGAGGAAGCGGTAGAACAGGTTATCCCATATGTAGATACGGTTCTTTTGGATATCAAGCATATGGACCCGGAACAGCATAAGCGGTATACGGGAGCAGGCAATGAAGTGGTGTTAAAAAATGCTCCCCATATTACCCAGATATCAGATACGGTAATCCGGGTTCCTGTGATTCCAGGTTTTAATGATTCCCCGGAAGCAATTGGTGAAATTGCAGCATATGCAAAAACCCTGACAGGTATCAGAACCATACACCTTCTTCCCTACCATTCCTTTGGAGAGAACAAATATGAACTGTTAGGGAAGAAGTACGAACTGGAACATGTAAAGCCACTGAATCCGGAAGATCTTACAGAGTGCAAGGAAGTTGTGGAAAAGTACGGTTTTCGGTGCGTAATTGGTGGATAAATTCAAATTGAGAATGGAGGAAAAGAATGGATCAGCAGTTAATTGAAAAAGTAATGAAACAAGTATCTGATGAGCTTGGAATCAAGAAAGAAACAACACGTCCGGCAGCAAACGGAATCGGGATGACTGAATTTGTGGGAACTGCCATTGGCGATACCATAGGACTTGTAATTGCCAGCGTTGACCCAATGCTTGCGGAGGCTATGAAATTAGGCAAGTACCGTTCGGTTGGTATTATTGGAGGCAGAGTCGGAGCGGGGCCCCAGATATGGGCTGTAGATGAAGCAGTAAAGGCAACCAATACAGAGATCATTTCTGTAGAGCTTCCAAGAGATACCAAAGGCGGAGCCGGACACGGAAGTTTAATCTACATCGGTGCAGAAGATGTATCCGATGCCAGAAGAGCAGTGGAAATCGCACTTCAGGTGCTGCCAAAGTACTTTGGAGATGTTTACTCCAATGATGCAGGACATCTGGAATTCCAGTATACGGCAAGAGCCAGCTACTGTCTGGAAAAGGCACTTGGAGCACCAGTAGGCAAGGCATTTGGTATGACCTGTGCAGGTCCCGCAGCCATTGGTACTGTTTTGGCAGATATTGCAGTTAAAGCAGCCAATGTTGAAGTGGTAGGCTATAGCTCCCCGGCATCAGGAACCAGCTATTCCAACGAGGTGATCTTAACCTTTACCGGAGATTCCGGAGCAGTAAGGCAGGCCGTGCGGGCCGCCATCGAAGCAGGCAAAAAAATGCTTGGAGCCTTGGGAGATGAACCAAAAACCTCTGAGACCCCTTACATTTAACTAGGGTGTGTCTGGAAACTAGGAACGAAAACATTCAGGAATAATAAGGAGGCTTTACAATGAGCGCAGATGCATTAGGTATGGTAGAGACAAAAGGCTTAATAGGAGCAATTGAAGCAGCTGATGCAATGGTAAAATCAGCAAACGTAACATTAGTTGGATATGAAAAAATCGGTTCAGGACTTGTAACTGTTATGGTAAGAGGAGATGTTGGAGCCGTAAAGGCAGCAACCGATGCAGGTGCTTCCGCAGCAGCATCCGTAGGCGAGCTAGTTTCTACTCATGTAATTCCTCGTCCTCATACTGATGTTGAAAAAGTTCTTCCAACTCTTCAGTAAATATGGTTATGGGGCGATGATAGCCCCGTTACCAGAAATGAGGTGGATGAATTGACGATTAGTGAAGAGCAGCTAAAGCAGCTGGTGCTAAAAATCTTAAAGAGACTGGAAGAAGAAGGAAAAAGAGAAAAGAAACTCTTGTATATGGTCTGTACCTCAGCCTGGGATGAAAGATATTACGAATTTTTAGAAGAAATACAGAAAACAGGTGAACACCGTGTCTGCCCTGTCATTCCCGATGAATGGCAGGCGGAGGGACGGGAGACCTGTTTTAGAAATTTTTCATCCTGTGAAGGAGTACGGTACTATTCCCAGGGAATTCCGACAGATTTAGAAGATTCAGTCACGGTTTTTCCGGTGGTTGCCACAGAGGTGGCGGTAAAGACCGCTCTGTGCATTCACGATACCTTTGAGACTACCTGGTTGGCAGCTTGTTTTCGGGCGGGAAGCCGGATCCTGTTTTTACAGTCTGGGCTCACTCCATTTTCCGGAAAGGAACAGCCAGCCTATCAGGAACAGATTTTATCTTATTACAGAAAGCTTTTGGAATATGGAATAGAAATCGGTTCCTGCAAAAGTCTTTGCCGGTCAGATTCCGTTAAGAGTGTCGCCGCAAAGGAAAAGACCAGTGAATGTGCAATCCGTGGAAAAAGGCTCATAACGGCATCCAATGTAGAAGAGCATGCATCAGGTGGAGTACTTCTTTTAAATGAGGGGGATATCATTACAGATTTAGCAAAAGACAGGGCAAGGTTATTAAACATTGTCTTACAGTAAATATAAGTTGTGAGGTGATTCAATGAAACAGGCATTAGGATTGGTTGAAATCCAGGGATTGTCAACGGCAGTACTGGTAGCTGATACCATGGTCAAAGCAGCCAATGTAACAATTCTGGAGATTGAAAACTCCAAAGGTCAAGGCTATATGACCGTTAAGGTTGCCGGAGATGTGGGAGCAGTCAATGCGGCTGTAAGCGCAGGAAAGCAGACAGGATTGGAAAACCAGAAGCTGGTGTCCTTTAAAGTCATTGCCCGGCCTGCAGATTCTGTGGAACAGATTTTTGGAGCTGCTAAGAATACAAAAACAGATGCGCCCATCCAGCCGTCCGATTCTGCCAAGGTGCAAACGCAGGCAGAAAAAGAAGATGGGACTGCAGGGGAAACAACCGTAAAAGAAGTCATAAAAGAGACGGTAAAACCAGAGGAAGAAAAGTCAGAAGTTAAACCAGAAGTTAAACCAGAGGTTGAATCAGAAGCAAAATCAGAAGCTAAACCAGAAGTTAGACCAGCCATTAAACCAGAAATTAAACCAGAAGTTGAACCAGCCATTAAATCAGAAATTAAACCAGAAGTTAAACTAGTAGTTAAGCCAGAAGTTAAACTAGAAGAAAAACCAGCATTAGTGGAACAGGCAGTAGAAGAAAAACCAGCACAGGAACCACAGACTGAATCACAGGTTGAATTACTGACTGAACCACAGGCGGGAACAGAAAAGGCTTCTTCTGTAAACCCCTCTGAAGCGAAAAAAACGGCGGGACATAAAAATAAAAAATAATCTCAGGATTTAGGCGGTACACATAAGTTCGTGGGGAATTTCTGTGTCCGGGAAAGGAAAGGGAACGTAAGTGAGACTGGCAAAGATTACAGGTACTGTTGTAGCGACCAGGAAAGATGAGACCTTAACGGGCTACAAGCTGATGATCGTTCGCAGGATTGATTCCCAAGGCAATTTCATAGATTCTGAAGAAGTGGCAGTAGATTATGTAGGGGCAGGAGTGGGCGAAGTCGTTTTAATTGGCCAGGGCTCTTCTGTCCGCGTAGATAAGAAGAAGCGGGAAGCTGTGATTGACATGGCGATTATTGGAATCGTTGATACCGTGGTAGGTTAAAAGGTTCACCTTATCAGCTTTAAAGGAAAGGAGGTAAGAATTCATATGATTAGCAGTATTTACTCCAGTGTAACGGCTGCCGTATCAGCAGCAAAGACCGCATCAATAAGATATGCAGAGCTGACTTTAAATGAGCGGCGTGAAGTTGTAGAAGCAGTAAGAGCGGCACTTCGCCCCATGGCAGCAGAATTGGCGGCACTGACTGTGGCAGAGACCTGTATGGGAAATGAGGCAGATAAGACGGAGAAAATTCGTCTTGCCATAGAAAAAACTCCAGGTGTGGAGGATCTTATTTCAGAAATCAACACAGGCGATCACGGCATGACTCTATATGAGCTTGCTCCCGTAGGCGTTGTGTGCGCGGTTTTGCCCTCCACCAGCCCTTGTGCGACCCTCATTAATAATACCATTGGTATGCTTGCAGCAGGAAACAGCGTGATACATTGCCCTCATCCCAGAGCACTGCGGGTATCCCAGCTGGTGACGGCGGTGATTAGCAATGCTGTATTCACCACCTGTAATATTCCGGATATTGTGGTAACACTCCATGAAAGTCTTATGGGATATACAAAAGAGATTATGAGTCACCCGGATGTAGACCTGGTGGTGTGCACCGGATGTGCGGACTCTTTAAATCAGGCAATGGCTTCCGGTAAACGGGTGATTGCAGCAGGACCGGCAAACCCGGTCACCATTGTAGATGAGACGGCTGATATCAGGCAGGCAGCTTATGACATTGTCCGTGGTGCAGCCTTTGATCACAATTTAATGTGTACTTCCGAAAAGTGCATGATCGTGACAGAGCAGGCAGCTGACGCTTTTATTTATCAACTTTTAAAGAACGGGGTCTATTATGTAAAAAATGAGGAAGAAATTCAAAAGCTTCTTAAAGTTGCTGTAACAGAAGACTTAATGGTGAATAAAAAGCTGGAAGGAAAAAGTGCTGATAAGATACTTGCCAGCGCAGGAATCTCCTGTTCATCTCCTGTAAAGCTGATTGTGGCAGAAACGGATAAGACCCATCCCTTTGTGACTCTTGAACTTTTAATGCCCCTGGTTCCTCTGATTAAGGTTTCTGATTTTGATGAAGCATTAGAGACGGCTCTTGAAGTAGAGCAGGGACTGAAACACACAGCCACCATTCATTCCCAATGTATTGGACATTTAAGCCGTGCAGCAAAAAAGATGCAGACCTCTGTATTCGTAAAAAATGGCCCGTCTTTACTGGGAGTTGGATTTGATCTGGAAGGGCACGCCAGTTTTACGGTCGCTACGACAACCGGAGAGGGAACTGTCACTGCAAGGCATTTTACCCGTAGGAGAAGGTGTACGCTGACCGACGGCTTCGCCCTCCGTTAATCATTGAGAAAGCAGGTTGAAGGAATGTTTGAAAGGTGCGAGGATAGAACCTATTTGGTGACCTCTGAATCCGTTACAAAGGGGCATCCGGATAAGGTCTGTGACCAGATTGCAGATGGGATTTTAGATGCATATTTGAAGGAAGACCCTGCATCCAGAGTGGCAGTAGAGGTTATGGCCTCTACAAACACCCTGATGCTGGCAGGAGAAGTCACCTCAACCGCCCGGATTGATGTGGTTAAAACAGCCAGGGAGATTATCAGAGACATTGGATACGTGGAATCTGGAAAAGGGTTTGATGCAGATACCTGCATGATATTTACCAATATACATAATCAGTCTCCAGACATTTCCCTTGGTGTTACCAAAGGCAAAGACGGGGAGAAGGAAGTACTTGGCGGAGGAGACCAGGGGGTTATGTATGGCTACGCTGTCAATGAGACAGAGAGCCTGATGCCTCTGCCCTGTTATCTGGCAAACCGTCTGGCAGAGCGGCTTGATTCGGTCAGAAAGGCCCAGGGAGCCTCTTTTTTATATCCGGATGGAAAGACCCAGGTTACGGTGCGCTATAACCAGTCAGGGGAACCTGTGGGAATTCACAGCATTGTTGTATCTGCCCAGCACAGCGAAGCAGTTAGCCGGGAGGTACTTCATGCATTCATTCGCTGTATGGTCATTGAGCCGGTGATAGATTCCGGCCTTATAACGCCTGAGACAAGAATCCATATCAATCCTACGGGACGGTTTGTCATAGGAGGTCCGGCAGGAGACACGGGAGTCACCGGAAGAAAGTTAATGGTGGATACCTATGGTACCATTGGAAAGCATGGCGGAGGTGCTTTTTCCGGCAAAGATCCTACGAAGGTGGACCGCTCGGCAGCCTATATGGCGCGCTATGTGGCAAAGAACATTGTTGCCTCAGGTCTGGCAGATCGATGTGAAGTAGCCCTTGCATATGTTATCGGAGGAATCGAACCGGAGGCAATTACGGTCAACACCTTTGGAACCGGTACTATTTCAGACCATCAGTTGGAAGCGGTTGTAAAAAATGTATTCTCTTTTGGGGTTTCCGATTGTATTTCCAAATTAAAACTTCAAAGACCCCAATACCAAAAAACAGCCGCTTACGGGCATTTTGGAAGAACAAATCAGGGATTTTGCTGGGAAGAAACAGATAAGGCATGGATATTAAGACAGTTAGCTTTTTAATAGAAGGTTCGTATAACCAAAAATAGGAGGATAAACAAATGTCTAATGAAGCATTAGGAATGGTGGAAACAAAAGGTCTGGTAGGCGCTATTGAAGCAGCAGACGCAATGACGAAAGCAGCAAATGTAACAATGATAGGATACGAGAAAATCGGTTCTGGTCTTGTAACGATTATGGTTCGTGGAGACGTAGGCGCTGTAAAAGCATCCGTAGACGCAGGTGCAGCGGCTGCAGCAAATGTAGGGGAAGTGGTATCCTGCCATGTCATTCCAAGACCTCATACAGATGTAGAGAAGATTTTGCCAAAATTATAATAAGGGGTAAAAACCAGTTCAAAAGGAAAAGGGAATCATGGATAAAGAAGAATTAATCAAGCTTGTTACCAGGCGGGTCATCGAGAAAATGAAAGATTATGACACACATAAAGTTCCCATTGGGGTATCGAACCGGCATGTCCATGTATCCAGACAGGATTTAGACATACTTTACGGAAAGGATTATGAACTGACCAGGAAAGGCGACTTAAAACAACCGGGACAGTTTGCAAGCAATGAGACAGTAACAATACGAGGCCCTAAGGGAGAATTTGAACGGGTACGGATTCTTGGACCAGTGAGAAAACAAAGTCAGGTCGAAGTATCAAAGACCGACAGTTTCCGTCTTGGAATCCGTCCTCTCATAAAGGAATCCGGAGACTTAACAGGAACTCCGGGACTGGATTTAATCGGTCCCAAAGGCATTGTTTCTCTTTCCAGTGGTGCGATCGTTGCTTTACGCCATATCCATATGACGCCTGCACAGGCAGATGCTTTTGGCCTTAAGGACAAAGATATGGTAGAAGTAGAGACATTTGGCGAAAGACGGGGTGTATTTGGAGATGTTCTGGTTCGTGTATCGGATCAGTTCGCTTTGGAAATGCACGTAGACGTTGATGAAGCCAATGCCTTTTCCTTAAGCAACGGCGATCATGTAATCATTAGAAAAGAACGATAAGGATTTCTAAAACAGATTCACAATAAGGGAAAGAAGGTAGAGACACTTGGATATGGATTTAAAAGCAATTGAACAAATGGTAGAACAGGTTTTACGTGAGATTCAGTCAGAGCAATTGATGAATGTAACAGAGCAAAGAAAAGAAGGATACGGTCTTTTCTCAACAATAGACGAAGCCATAGAAGCTTCTGAAAAGGCACAGAAAAAACTTCTTTATACCAGCATGGCTGACCGCCAGAAATATGTAGATGTAATCCGAAAAACGGTCTTAAACAAAGAAAACTTAGAGCTGATTTCAAGACTGGCAGTGGAAGAGACAGAGATAGGCTGTTATGAGCATAAGCTTATTAAGAACCGTCTGGCAGCGGAAAAAACTCCTGGAACAGAAGATCTGATTTCCGAGGCAGTCACAGGGGATAACGGTCTTACTCTCATTGAGTATTGTCCCTTTGGAGTCATTGGTGCCATCACTCCCACCACCAATCCAACGGAGACCATTATCAATAACTCCATTTCCATGATCGCAGGTGGAAACACCGTTCTCTTCAGCCCTCATCCAAGAGCGAAAAAGGTGTCCAGACTTCTTGTTAAGATGTTAAATAAAGCATTAATAGAAGCGGGTGCTCCATCCAACTTAATTGCTATGGTGGAAGAGCCATCTTTAGAGAATACGGAAAAGATGATAAGCAATCCCAAAGTTCGCCTTTTAGTTGCTACCGGCGGCCCTTCCATTGTAAAGAAAGTTCTCTCCTCCGGAAAGAAAGCCATTGGAGCAGGTGCAGGCAATCCTCCTGTGGTCGTTGATGAAACCGCAGATATTAAAAAAGCAGCAAAGGATATTGTAGATGGCTGCAGCTTTGACAATAACGTTCCTTGTATTGCAGAGAAAGAAGTATTTGCCGTAGACTCCATCTGTGATCACCTCATCCAGTATATGAAGGATAATGGTGCCTATCTGATGACGGATAGACAGCAGATCGAAGCATTAAAAGCTCTTGTAACCACAGAAAAAGGCGGTCCAAAGACTTCCTTCGTTGGAAAGAGTGCAGTCTATATCCTGGATCAGCTGGGAGTAAAGGTACCAGATTCTGTTCGTGTGATCATCATGGAAGTACCAAAGGATGATTTATTTGTCCAGGAAGAAATGATGATGCCCATTCTTCCAATTGTACGTGTTTCTGACGTGGATACTGCCATTGAATATGCCTATGAAGCAGAGCAGGGAAACCGCCATACCGCAATCATGCACTCTCAGAACGTAGAGAAATTAAGCAAGATGGCAAAAATATTAGAAACAACAATCTTTGTAAAAAATGCACCATCCTTTGCAGGAATCGGAGCAGGCGGAGAAGGCCATACCACATTCACCATTGCAGGACCTACCGGAGAAGGCCTTACCTCAGCAAGATCTTTCTGCAGAAAACGGAAATGCGTTCTCGCCGATGCATTCAGCATCCGGTAAAGCGGTTCGGCTTATATTCTTGGAAAAGAAGGAGAAACGCATATGTCAAATGTAACCATGAAGACCAGAATACAGGAAGGCAACCAGGCAAGAGAGTATTTAAAAGGTATAAAAAATAAGCGGATTTTAATTGTTTGTGATAAGTTCCTTTCAGAAAATGGAGCTGTTACATATTTAACAGACATTCTTTGTTCCGGCAATGCCGTAGAATTATTTGACAAAGCCATCCCTGATCCAACCATCCAGGTGGTAGGATCGGGACTTTGTATGATATTTCAGGTAAAACCGGATATTGTTATAGGTTTTGGTGGGGGATCTGCCATTGATACCGCAAAAGGAATCATTTATTTTTCCATGGTAAAAGAACTTGTTAAAAAGCCCCTCTTTATTGCAGTTCCAACAACCAGCGGAACTGGATCTGAGGTAACTCAAGCTTCTGTCATAACGGATCCTGACAACAAGAGCAAGCACCTGATCTCGTCGGAGGAAATCCTTCCTGATGTAGCAATCTTAGATCCAACACTGACCTTGTCAGTCCCTCAGGTCGTTACGGCGAATACGGGAATGGATGTACTGACCCATGCATTAGAGGCTTATGTTGCCACCGGCGCCAACGCCTTCTCTGATGCTATGGCAGAAAAGTCAATTGAGCTTTTGTTAAAATCCCTGCTTGGCTGCTACAAGGATGGCAATGATATAAAAGCCAGAACCAGGATGCAGGAAGCCTCAACCCTTGCAGGAATCGCATTTAATACGGCTGGTCTTGGTATCAATCACAGCATAGCCCATCAACTTGGGGGAACCTTTCACATTCCCCATGGCCTGGCAAATGCTATATTGTTAAATCATGTAATAGAATATAATTGTACAAGCCAGGAAATCATGAATAAGTATGCCGCACTTGCAGTAAAAGTACAGTTGGCAGAAGCAAAGGAAGACTCCAGGGATGCCGTAAAAGCAATCAAAGGGCTGGTCACAGCTCTCATGCGCTGCATGAAGATGCCGTCTTCTGTTATGGAACTTGGAATTGACCGGATGGAATATGAAAAGCAACTTAAAAATATGGTAGATAATGCTCTTATGGATGCCTGTTTTGCCACCACCCCTACTAAAATCGCAGGTCCCGGGATACAGAAAATTCTGTTGGATATTTACGAGGGCAGGGAGAGTGGCAGAAAAGGATAATAATATCATAAGACCGAGCTGTTTTATATGACAGCCCGGTCTTCTTGTGTTATTCTGATATAGAAATAAATCATTTACAAGAAGATGACATAAAACATAGCAGCAAGGAGAGGTTATAAGGATGGAAGAATATCAGGAACTGCTTCATTTAGCCGAGATGCAGTCGGATTCCGCAGATGACTATTTCAGTATGGATGAAGACGGTAACATGACAAAACTGGATATCATCCACTTGTTTGGAAAGGAAAAGCTGGAGAATATCCAAAAGAGTCTTTCAAAAGCTACCGGTGTGGCATTTGTTACGGTGGATTTTAGAGGGGAACCTATTACGGATGCAACGTTTTTTTCCGGCTTCTGCAATCAGGTTCGAAACAGCAAAGAGGCCATAGAAGGCTGCAAATCTTCGGATGCCTTTGGCTCTATCCAAGCAGCAGTCACAAAAAAGGCCAATGTATATTTTTGCCCCTGCGGACTGTTAGAGATGGCAATCCCCATCATTGTCAGAGGGCATTATCTGGGAGGCTTTATCGGGGGACAGGTCCAGTGTGTGGATGCCCCTGAATCCGTAAGCCGCCTGGCTTCTGTGATGCGTTCGGACCAATCAAAGGAGGTAAGAGAAAAGTGTGAGGAGTTTCGAAAGGAAATTCCTGTTTTTCCCTATGAAAAGTTTTTAGATATCGCCAATTTGGTTTTCCTTGTAATCAATCAGCTAAGTGAAAATGAAGTCAGCAAACATCTTCATGAAGACGCATTAAAGAAGAGGATAAAAGGAATTCAGGGAGCCAATCAGCTCCTAGTCAAGGAAATTGCAAAAAAGAACATGGAACTCCAGGAACTGAAGATGAATTTCAATCCCTGTGAGACCATGGATGTGATGACTTCTCTCATGAACCTATCCATTATAGAAGATAAAGAACAATTTCAGGAATTTCTGGGTTCTTTTATTGAATATACGAAATATAAATGTATGGACAAGGGTACCTTTGTCCCAGTATCAAAAGAGCTGGATCATGCAGAAAATTATCTGCTCATTCAAAAAAAGAAGCTGGGAGACCGGCTTAATTATTCCATTCAGGTGCCAAGAGAGATGCATATGAGAAAGATGCCTTCCGGTATCTTACTGCCATTTGTTCAGGATGCCCTGTATAATGGAATCGCGTTAAAAAAACAGGGGGGAAAGATTTCCATAGGCGGGTCCATAAGGAATAACAACTTAGTCCTTGAGATCAGCGATGATGGGCCCAGTCTTTCAGAAGTGGAATTAGAAGCCAAATATGAGGCGTTTAAGGACAAGCACGAAGGGTATTACATTAGCTTGGGGAAAGATTATGCCAGGGATAAGATGAGAAGGCTTTTTGGTGAAGAGTATAAAATCATATCAGAGGGCACTAGGAATAAGGGGTGCAAAAACGTTCTGATCTGGCCTGAACATTACGAAGAAAGGACGGAATAATCATGTATAGGGTTCTGATTGCAGATGATGATATTTTAATGCAGGAAGCCTTAAAGATTTTAATATCCCGAGATGAATCATTCCAAATAGTCCAGGTAGTAGGCGATGGAGAGAGCGCAGTAAGAGCATGCAATGAAGGTTCCATAGACATTGTATTTATGGATATGATGATGCCTGGCATGACAGGACTGGAAGCCAGCAGGATCATTCATCAGTCTGATCCGGAAATCACCATTTATATGCTTTCCGCCTTTTCAACTCATGTTTTTGTCCGTAGCATGGCAAGAGATGAAGTAAAGGATGTTTTGGAGAAACCCGTTACATGGGGCCACTTAAAAAAGATACTGGAGAACTACAAGACCAATCATGAAGATACCGTTATGAATCATCATGAGGCACTTGCAATGCTTCTAAGGCAAAAAGACTTTGGAGAATTTTACAGAAGTCTTTCCGGAATCATTGACGGTATTTATGAGATGGCAGGCGGGGATTCCGTAAGACTGATTAAACTTTTCACTTATATCGGACAGAATCTTTTAGACACCAGAATGGTCTACGATGAGAATGTGCAGATCGGAGAGCTGTTTCCTATTAATGAAGCACTGATTCTTGAAAGAAAGACATCGGAGCTCTGGCTTTTCCGAGTGATGGATTATCTGTTTCAGCAAAACAGCATCAACCGTTATTCCCTGTTGGAAAATATATTTCTCTATATAGAAAATCATATCAAAGAAGATATTACACTTAATACCATTATAGAAAACTGTGCCATCAGCCAGGGATATCTAAGCCGTATTTTCCGTGAGCAGCTTAATGTAAGTGTCACAGAGTATATTCATATGAAAAAGATACATCTGGCAAAAGGGTATTTTTATTTTACCGAAGACAGCATTGCCGATGTAGCCTTTCGCCTTGGATATAATGAAAGCAGCTATTTTAGCAAGGTATTTAAGAAATATGAGAAGGTAACTGTGAAAGAATATAAAAGTGAGACGCGCAAGAAATCATCTCACTAAGTCGTGTCAAAAGCTTCCGCCCATGCCGGAAGCTTTTTTATGTAACAGGAAATCACTTTTTGGACAGACCGCCTGCAGATTATGCAGAAAAACTGACCAGTTATGGGAGGGACAACTTAAATGCTTCCTTTTTATGATAAAGTCTGATTACCACGAAAAGCTGTGGCAATCAGTATGGAGGAGGATGAAAAAATGTTACAGATTAATATTGATGATGTCATGAATATTGTCAAGCTCTGTGTGCCTTATTTAATCGGCCTTGGCATCGTACTTGCTGCCGTAATTGCCCTATTTATCGCATGCAGAAAGAAAACGGGGGCTAAAAAGTATCTGATCCGTAGTCAGGGAATTATGGCTATGGTCCTGGCTCTCATCATTACGGTAAATTTAATCTGCTGGGGGCCAATGGCAAGCCTTATTTCCCTTGCCACTGGAAGCGGAACCATTACCGAGGAAACATCAGGTAAAGCCACTGAGCTTTGTACAGAAATCGCAGAAGAAGGAATCGTACTGTTAAAAAATGATTCCAGCCTGCTTCCCTTAAAAGCGGACGCAAACTTAAATGTATTCGGTTGGGCTTCCACCAACCCATGCTATGGCGGAACCGGTTCCGGTTCACTCTCTGATGCCTATGAAACGGTATCCCTCTTAAAGGGACTTGAAGATGCCGGATTTAAGTTAAACAACGCGTTGTCTGATTTTTATAAGGAATACCGGGCAGATCGTCCAAGTGTAGGGATGTGGGCCCAGGACTGGACGCTCCCCGAACCGGTAAAGACTTCTTACAGCCAGGAAATGCTGTCAGGCGCAAAGTCATTTTCAGACACCGCCATGGTGGTCATCACCCGTGTGGGAGGGGAAGGAGCAGATCTTCCTTCCGATGTGAGCAAGGTTACTTATACGGATAATTCCAAGGATTATAAAGATTTTGAAGCAGGAGACCATTATCTCCAGTTAAGCAAGACAGAAAAGGATCTGGTGGATCTGGTCTGCGCAAACTTTGACAATGTTATTCTGGTTTACAATGGTGCCAATGCCATGGAGCTAGGATTCTTAAATGATTATAAGCAGATCAAAAGTGCCATCTGGTGTCCTGGAACCGGCCAGTCCGGATTTGAAGCTCTTGGAGAAATCGTAAGCGGAGCCGTCAATCCATCAGGAAAAACAAGTGACACCTTTGTGAAAGACTTAACAAAAACACCTCAATATAACAACTTCGGAAGCTTTTTCTATGAAAATATGAATGATTTCCCAGGAAAGGCAACAAAAGGAGAGGATAACTATCCAAGCTTTGTCAATTACGTAGATGGCATCTATGTAGGATACCGTTTCTATGAGACAGCGGCAGAGGAAGGCTTAATTGACTATGATAATACCGTCGTCTACCCCTTTGGCTATGGACTTTCCTACACAGGATTTACCCAGAAGATGGGAGCAATGACCGAGGTAGACGGTAAGATTACCTTTGATGTAACGGTCACCAACACAGGGGAAGTGGCTGGAAAAGATGTAGTTCAGGTTTATTATAATCCTCCTTATACCAACGGAGGAACTGAAAAAGCTTCAGCAAACCTCTCTGCATTCAAAAAAACCGGCCTGATAAAGCCAGGAGAATCCGAGACCGTGACCATTTCCTTCCTGACGGAAGACATGGCCTCTTATGATTCCGCTGGAACCGGCGGTTACGTTCTGGATGCTGGAGATTACGGCATTTCCATTCGAAATGATTCCCATAGGATCATAGAGGAAAAGACCATGAACGTTCCTTCCCAAATCATTTATAACGAATCGAATCCACGGTCTACCGACGAAGTGGCAGCTGTGAATCAGTTTAAGGAAGCCAAAGGCGACTTAAAGGTCCTCTCCAGAGCAGATGGGTTCTCCAATTACAAAGAGGTAACGGCACCTCCAAAGACCAGGACCATGCCGGAGGAATATAAAAAGACCTTTGTGAACAACAAAAATTATGACCCTGAGGATCACAATGATCCGGCAGATGAGATGCCGGTAACTGGAGCAAAGAATGGCCTTAAACTAGCCAGTATGCGGGGACTTCCTTATGACGATCCCCAGTGGGAGAAGCTGCTTGACCAGCTTACGGTAACCGAGATGGATACCATGGTGGCCATCGGAGGCTATCAGACCTCTGCAGCCAAGAGCGTAAAAAAGGTAGGAACCGTGGATTGTGACGGACCGGCTTCCATTAACAATAACTTTACAGGGGTAGGCTCCATTGGCTTCCCTTCCGCCGTTATGATTGCCTGTACGTGGAATGAAGACATTGCCAAAGCCTTTGGTGAAAGCATTGGAGCCATGGCAGATGAAATGGATGTGTCAGGCTGGTATGCGCCTGCCATGAATACCCACCGTTCCGCCTTTGGAGGACGTAACTTCGAGTATTACTCAGAGGACGGCCTGCTGGGAGGTAAAATGGCTGCCAGCGCTTTAAAAGGAGCCGAGGAGCATGGCGTTTACGGTTATATTAAGCACTTTGCATTAAACGATCAGGAAACCAACCGTTTAAGCATGCTTTGCACCTGGTCAGAGGAGCAGGCAATCCGTGAGATTTACCTAAAGCCCTTTGAAATAGCGGTAAAAGAGGGCGGGGCAAAAGCTGTCATGTCATCCTTTAACTATATCGGAACCGAGTATGCAGGCGCCTCCAGTGCCCTTCTTAAATCGGTTCTAAGAGGAGAATGGGGCTTTCAGGGCTTTGTGCTCACCGATTATTTTGGTGGCTACGGTTACCAGAATGCGGACCAGGAAATCAGAAACGGAAACGATGCCATGCTGGTGGCTTATGAAACAGAAACAAACCATTTAAAGGATAAGGAAAGCGCCACCAGCGTAAAGGCCATGAGACAGTCTGCCAAAAACATTATGTATACCGTAGTCAACAGCAGGGCTTATGAAGGAAATAACGCAAACGGCGGTCTGATGAGCTGGCAGATTTTAGCCATTGGAATTGACGTTATATTGGCTGCCGGTCTTGTCTATCTGGAGCTTTTCATGTGGAAGCGCTATAAAACCAAGCGGGAAACAGAAGTGACAGAAGAGGCAGCTATAGAAGGAAAAAATAATGAAGCATAAAAATTTCTTAGATACCATGACACTGGAAGAAAAGGCGGCCATCCTAAGCGGAAAAAACGTATGGGAGACCCGTAACATTGACCGCCTGTCCATCCCTTCCATCTTCCTGGCTGACGGACCCCACGGGGTCCGGAGGCAGGCAAGTGAGGGAGACCATTTAGGACTGAATCCCTCCCTGCCTGCCACCTGTTTTCCAACGGCAGCCGCTGTTGCAAACAGCTGGGATGAGGCCCTTTGTGAGGAGATCGGCAATGCCCTTGGAGAGGAAGCAAACTCCCAGGGGGTGAATGTTCTCTTAGGACCGGGACTTAATATTAAGAGAAATCCCCTCTGCGGAAGAAACTTTGAGTATTTCTCCGAAGACCCTTATCATGGGGGAAAGCTGGCAGCCTCCTACGTCAGAGGAATCCAGAACCAGGGAGTATACGCCTGTCCCAAGCATTTTGCAGTCAATAATCAGGAGCTTCGGCGAATGGCGATGAATGCCGTAGTGGATGAGCGGACCTTAAGGGAAATCTACCTGGAAGGCTTTGAAATTGCAGTAAAGGAAGGCAAGGCAAAGGCCATTATGACCAGCTACAATGAGGTAAATGGAACCTATGCCAATGAAAATAAGCATCTGTTAAAGGATATCTTAAGAGATGACTGGGGCTTTGATGGTCTTGTGGTCACGGATTGGGGCGGCTCTAACGACCATGTAAAAGGAGTGGCGGCTGGTTCCCATTTAGAAATGCCGTCTCCAGGGCTTGATTCGGCAAGAGGGCTTCTAAAAGCCATAGATGAGGGCAGTCTGACCATGGAAGAGCTGGATTCTTGCGTCGATAGTGTTCTAAGCGCTGTGTTTGATCTGACAAGGAAAAGCAGCGAACGGAAAGCCACCTTTGATCAGAAGGAGCATCACAGACTGGCGGAGAGGGCGGCAGAAGAAAGCATCGTACTCCTTAAGAACCAGGAGTCCCTACTGCCCCTGCCATCAGGCTGTAAGGTGGCCCTGATTGGTGACTTTGCAGTGAAACCCAGGTATCAGGGAGCGGGTTCCTCTCTGGTAAATCCAATGGGACTGGAAACTATGGAAGGCGTTATCTCTAAGTATCCCTTACAGGTAGTGGGAGTGGCAAAAGGCTATGAAAGAAGCGGAAAGGAAAACAGCTCCCTGGAGTCCCAGGCAGTTGAGCTGGCAAAGCATGCGGACGTAGTTCTTTACTGCTTTGGACTCGATGAATTAAGCGAGACAGAAGGAATGGACCGAAGCCACATGAGAATCCCGGAAAACCAGATAAGGCTTCTTATGTCCCTGGAAGAGGTGAATCCATCCATTGTTGGTATTATCAGTGCAGGCTCCGCTATAGAGATGCCCTGGGAAGAGCATTGTAAGTCCATACTTCACGGCTATTTAAGCGGTGAAGCAGGTCCAGGGGCCATGCTTAATATCATCACAGGGGCAGTCAACCCATCGGGACACTTAAATGAGACCTATCCCTTATCCTATGTGGATACTCCTTCTTTCCGGTATTTTCCGGGAAAAGGGCGTAACAGTGAATACCGGGAAGCCCTGTACGTAGGGTACCGTTATTACCAGACGGCAGGCGTTTCCGTCCGATATCCCTTTGGATATGGTCTTTCCTATACCACCTTTGAGTATTCAGAGCTGACGGTCACAAAGGAAGGTGTCAGCTTTATTCTGACCAATACGGGAAACGTCGACGGAAAAGAAGTGGCCCAGCTTTATGTGGGCGGTCCGAGGGAAACCATCTTCCGTCCGGAAAAAGAGTTAAAGGGCTTTGCAAAGATATTTTTAAAGGCAGGAGAAAGCAAAAAGATATCCATCTCCTTTGATGATAAGACCTTCCGCTATTATAATACAGCAACCGGACAGTTTGAAGTGGAGGCCGGTAACTATAACCTGTATATTGGGGGGAATGCAGATGACGTGCGGTTAAGTGGGACGATAGAGGTCGTGGGGACGACAGAAACTCTTCCCTATGACCCGGAAAAAATGAAATCCTATTACACAGCAGCCGTAAGAGACGTAAAAACGGAAGAATTTGAAGCCCTGTTAGGCCATACCGTACCAAGGGAAATCAGGTCAGAAGCTCTGAGCCTCAATGACGCTCTCTGCCAGATGCATGGGGCAAAAAGCCCTTTGGCAAGACTGGTTTATCGCATTCTGACAGGCTTAAAGAACAGAAGTGAAGCAAAGGGAAAGCCAAATCTAAACCTTATATTTATTTACAATATCCCATTTCGCGGCATAGCAAAAATGACGAACGGTGCAGTCAGTATGGAAATGGCAGAAGGAATGGTCTTGGCGGCAAATGGTCATTTCCTTAAAGGAATCAAAAAGATCATCGGCGGATATTTTGCCAATGCAAAGGCGAACAAATTATATGAAAAGAAATTATCAGGAAAATAGGGGGTGATACCATGCTGACCAGCATAAAAACAGGTTGGAAGTCATTTGTTAAAAAGCACCCCACAGTCGCCCAGTTCTTAATCTTTTTTCTGGTATCCAACGGCGTGACCGTGCTTCAGATGATATTAATGCCAGCGTTTAAGAGCATGTTTGGATTGACTCCTCTGGTGAATACGGATTTTCAGGTTTGGCATCTGGGAGCAAATCCCGATGGAACTCCTTATTATATCTTTAACTATGGAGCCGGGGAGCTGTCAAAAGGCGGAGGAGGCGGTCTGGCCTACTTTCTGGCGGTGGAAATAACCATGGCAATCGCTCAGGTGATTAACTTCTTCCTCCAGCGAAATGTAACCTTTAAGGCAAATAACAGTGCGTTAAAGGCTGCTATGTGGTATGTGATTGCATATGTAATCATAACCATAGGTGCGGCGGCACTTCAAGGAGTTTATAAGGCTCCTATCTATCATTTCTTTATAAATGGTATGGGAATGGGAGCAGGGGGAGAGGCAGTTGCAGATGTAATTACCATGCTGATTAATTCAGCCATTTCATTCTGGGTGTTCTTCCCAATCTTTAAAATTATATTTAAAAATGAAGCTTAACGCTTATCGAAAGCAGAGAAATTAAAAACACGCCTTAAATCGGAAATAATATAATTAAAATTATATTTCCGTTTTAAGGCGTGTTTTTGTTTATATCTTATATTATGATACTGTAAGCTGGTATGACACATACACAAAAATACAATCTATGGCTTATGTTACCTCTTCCGGGATGGGTATGAGTATCTTTAAAACAAACCATTGATCCCTTGAGGCAACTGTCATGGACCCGCCGTATTTATTCGCGGCGGCCTGAATGCTTTTTAACCCATAGCCATGAAATTTACTGTTATTCTTTGTGGTAGAAGGCAGACCACGGTCAGCCATAATGAGAGGACCATCGGAATAATTCTCACACTGAATGAGTAAAAATCCATTTTTCTTACCAACCGTAAGAGTGATCACACGCTTTTCCGGGTCATCGTATTGGGAAACGCATTCAATGGCATTATCAAGCGCATTTCCGAAAATGGAGCAAATATCCTTTACATGGAGAAAGGAGACCGGCTTTCCATCTGCCATACAGGTAAAGGAAATGTTATTCTGGCTGCAATACGTGCTTTTCGTAGTAAGAACTACATTAAGTACCTGATTTCCAGTGTTTAATAGAGACTCCTGCGTGAGGATCGCCTGTTCCATCTCCTTTAAATACTGCTCCTTTTTTAAGGGGTCAGACTCTGCCCGAATGGCAATCATGTAATGCTTTAAGTCGTGAAATTCTCTTCGTAAGAGCTCCATATTATCAAGAGCCATACGGTACTGATCGTACTGCCTTTGTAAAACCACGTTCATGGCATGATTTTCACTTCGGACCTGAAGCTCTTTTCTCCTGTTTTGCTGGGCATAGAGCATAATTACACCTCCAAAGTCAACCAGGGTCCGGACGTAGAGCAGAGAACTGGCTGCACTGGAAAATGGAGTATTTGGCATGACAAAGCTGATGTTGCTTATTAAAAAAGCGCCAAGTCCCATGGAAGCAGTGCCAAGAAGTTCCTTTCTCTCCACCTCCATACCTTCCTCTTTTGGAATGTGCTCCCGTTCCAGAAAGTAATATCCCGTATAAATAAAAAGGTAGGTGACCGCCATGACGCCAAGGGAAATGGTTTTACTTTCCCTTTGAAACATAATGGCCCACCACACATATAACTGCCACTGCAGGGATGCTGCGAACTCAGCCAGAACAAAGGCCCGGATACACAGGAACAAGGCATCATAAGAAGATACCTGGCAGGATAAGTAGATGGTAAGATAAATCATCAGGATAGCAGTCATCATTCCCGGAAACCACAAAAATAAGGGAAGCATACCGGCAATGTGGTGAAATGTCAGGAATATCCCCAGCATGCCAGTCATAAAAGCAGCCAGCTTTACCCCCTTAAATTTCTTTTTCAGCATAAGAACATAGAGAAAGCAGGCCATCCATTCTGCAAGGGCAGTATAGGGGCGGGGAGTGTTCATCAGATCAACAGCGTTCATATTAACCTCCCAGATATTCCGTCAGACAATCCATAAACTGCTTTTTCCTGGTACGGCTTAATGGCACCTTCTGGTCAGATGATAGCAGGACATGGTTGTTAAGTATCCCTGTTACATGGCTTAAGTTCACAAGATAAGCATGGTGGCATTTGGAAAATCCATAGGACATTAATGTTTCTTCCATCCGCTTCATGGGACCAGGAACCAAGTAATTCCCTTTATCCGTATGGATCAGAAGCTGATGGAGCTGGCTTTCCATATAAGAGACCGAATCCAGGCTGATTCGCATGGTGCCGCCGTCCACCACAACATTGATGTAATGAGTTTCCTTTTTCTTTTTTGTTCGTTCCACGGCCTTTTTAAGAAGCTTTGAAAAGGAAAGGTAAGGAACCGGCTTTAACACATACCCAAGGGCATCCACAAGGTAACCTTCCAGGGCGAACTGAGTGGAAGAGGTAATAAAAATAAAAATGACATCCTCATCAAATTCCCGTATCTTCTGAGCTGTTTTCATACCATTTAAGTGCTTCATCTGAATATCAAGCAAAATGATATCATAGCTTGCCGTATAATCCGTTATAATATCCAGACCATCGGAAAATACCTGTATCTGAAAATGCTCCCCGTTCTCTGTTTCGTACCGGTCAAGATAGCTTTTAAGTGTTTCTGCGTACTGGGCTTCGTCTTCTACAATTGCAAGTTTCATCATAGATAATCCTCAATGGGTTCATAAAATTTTTCTTCCTTTAGTATACCATGAGACAGGGGAAAAACCAAGGCACGAAAAAACCGGCCGGGAAGGTTCCCAGCCGGTTTTTCCTATTAATAATTTTCCACTTTTCGTTCGAAATAAGCTTTCGGGTGTGCACAGGTCGGACAAATTTCCGGGGCATCAGGTCCTTCGTGGATATAACCGCAGTTGCGGCACTTCCAGCCAAGAGGTGCATCTCCCTTAAAGGTCTTGTCATTCTTTAAGCTGTCAAGAAGCTTTAAGTAGCGTTTTTCATGGGCAGCTTCCACTTTTCCCACAAATTCGAATTTGAATGCCAGCTCTTCAAATCCTTCCTCTCTGGCTTCTTTTGCCATACGCTTATACATATCGGTCCACTCGTAGTTTTCCCCTTCGGCAGCCGCCGCAAGGTTCTCTTCCATAGTACCGATTCCGTGAAGTTCCTTAAACCACATCTTAGCATGTTCCTTTTCCTGGTCAGCAGTTTCCAGATATAAGGCAGCCATTTGCTCATATCCGGCTTTTTTTGCTGCGGAAGCGAAAAAGGTGTACTTGTTTCTTGCCATGGATTCCCCGGCAAATGCATCTTTTAAATTCTGTTCTGTTTTAGTACCCGCATATTTTGACATAAGTTAACCCTCCTGATTTTATACCTATTGGCTGATTTCGTATGTAAAATGGGAGAGCGGTAAGAAGCGCCGCCCCCTAAAAATATTAACCGAAGTATCTCTCTAATAAGCCCTTGAATGCCTTACCGTGGCGAGCCTCGTCCTTAGCCATCTCATGAACAGTATCATGGATTGCATCAAGATTAAGTTCTTTTGCACGTTTTGCAAGATCAAACTTACCAGCAGTTGCACCGTTCTCAGCAGCAACTCTTAATTCAAGGTTCTTCTTTGTACTGGAGGTAACGACCTCACCCAGTAACTCTGCGAATTTAGAAGCATGCTCAGCCTCTTCAAAAGCTGCCTTCTCATAATATAAGCCGATTTCCGGATAACCCTCTCTGTGAGCTGCTCTTGACATAGCAAGATACATACCAACCTCAGAGCACTCGCCCTCAAAGTTAGCTCTTAAATCCATCATGATATCTTCTGGAGAACCCTGAGCAACACCGATTTCATGCTCGCAAGCCCAGGACATCTCAGCATCCTGTAATTTGAACTTCTCAGAACCAGCCTTACAGATTGGACAGAATTCCGGAGCTGCCTCTCCTTCGTGAACGTAACCGCATACAGTACAAACCCATTTCTTCATGATCTCATGTCTCCTTTATTTTAATTTTTAATTTATCTTTTTGTCGCAACCAATAACAGTAATGATTACTGATATTAATTTAGCACAGCTTTTCTCTGATGTCAAGTCTTATTAAGAATTATTTCTCAATTCTTCAAACAATGATTGCAGGTTCCATAAAAGTAAATGGTATGGCTCTCGATCTGCCCATCCGCATGTTCCTGGGCAAGATGATTGATTTCTTCCATGGAGTCTAAACGCAGGTCCTTGACCTGCCCGCATGTTCTGCAAACAAAATGATAGTGGGGTGATGTGTCAGCATCAAAGTGGTCTGCCCCGTCTCCGCAAGTCAGCTTCTGTATCTCCCCAAGCTCAACAAGAAGATTTAAATTACGGTAAACCGTACCTAAGCTGATGTTTGGATATTCCTCTCGGATGGCGGTGTATAGAGCGTCGGCAGTGGGGTGGTCATGCCTTGCCATCAGACAAGCTTTAATGGATTCCCGTTGACGGCTATACTTTAATGTTTTCATGGCCGCTTCCTTCCTATAAATGATAATTATATTAGTAATCGTTACTATTTAATAATAGTAGATTCCCCACGCTTTGTCAATGTATTGATAGAAAACTGTTATATGTTTTCTCTGGCAATTCTTATGAATTCTTTCGTCGCCTGAGATAAGTATCGTCCCCTGTGGCATCCAAAGGCGAGAACCCCGTGACTGCGGTTATAATTTAAGGAGTAATAATTAAGTCCTGACTTTCTCACAGCCACATCTCCGTTGTCTGTACTGCCAGAAACGAACATTCTTGGATAAAAGGTGATTCCCATGCCTTTAGCCGCCAAAGCTAAGACGGTTTCGATGTTCTCTGTTTCAAGAAGAACGGTAGGAGCCAGCTGGGCATCCTCAAAAATCTCGTCCGCAATGGTTCTGACCCGGTTTCCCTTGTGAATGAGAAGATAAGGGCAGTCCTTTAATAAAAGGATATCAGGATTTTCAGAAAGCTTCCGTTTGATCTCTTCCTGTTCTCCAGGAAAATACTGATCCAGAATCTGATCTGGAACCACCAAAAGAATCTCTTCCTCACAAATAGGAATGGATTCCACATTTTCTGCCTTAAAGGGCAGAAGGTCGATCATTAAATCAATCTCTCCATGAATGAGAGCCGTGCTCAGCTCCTGTGAATTTCCCTCCACCAGATTTAACTCAATGTTAGGAAACTTCTCCCGATAAGAAGGGAGAATGGCGGGAAGAAGAAAACGTCCTCTGGTATGGGAGACACCGATGGAAAGCTGTCCAGTAGTAAAATCTTTAATATCAGAAAGCTCCCGGTAAGTCTCATCCTTAAGATCCAAAAGCTGCTTGGCCCTTGTTTTTAAGGAACGCCCCGCATACGTTAAGGTCAGGGGCATGGTGCGGTTAAAAAGCTGAACTCCGAATTCCTTTTCCATATTGGAAATGTGATTGCTTAAGGACTGCTGAGAGATATAAAGTCTTTTTGCGGCCCTTGTAATATTTAATTCCTCTGCAACGGCTAGAAAGTATTCAAGATTCAGGAAGTTAATCATAGGTAAGCCTCCAGCTTGGGAATAAAGGGAAGAAGCTTATCAATAGAATCGTTAACGATCAGCTCTTTTGGAAAATTAACTTCCTCGATTAAGTCCCAGGCTCTTTTGTGATTTCCCACATCCGCCTCTACGTGGGCGTCGCTGTTGAGAATAATGTTTGTTTTATAATGTTTGCATCGTTCCAGTAACGTAACGTATTTTTCCCTGGCATTTCCCCGGACGCTGTTTGGGTGAAGGGAGCTTGCATTGACTTCCAAAAGAGTATGGTTCTCAGCAGCAGCGGCCGCCAGGGTATCATAATCAACAGGAAAACGGCTGTCATCCGGATGTCCGATAATATGAATCAGCGGATTTTCCATGGCCCCAACGTAGGCACTGGTGTTCTGTGCCACGGTTCCGTTTTTATAACATGGCTCGTGAATGCTTGCAATCCCATAATCAAGTCTTTCCAAAAGTCCCCTTCTTAAATCCACTCTTCCTTTATAATCTATAATATTCAACTCTGCACCCATTAAAATGTTGATTCCATACAGCTTTCTGGGAATTACCTTGAAATTTATGAAATAAAACTCGTGGCATGTTCCAGGCATCTTAGGGGCATGGTCCGTGGAGCCAAAAAGGGCCAGGCCTTTTTCAGAAGCTGATTTTGCCATCTCATATAACGTGTTGTACGCATGTCCGCTGGCAATGGTATGGGTATGCAAATCCATTATGTCGTTCATGTTCTTGTCCTTTCTTTATCGGCACCCGGCATGAGACCGCCGGAAAAGTCATTGTCGATTACCTAAAATATATCACATAATTCCATAGAAAACTATAGAAATATCGGGCTGGATGTGTTAAATATATAGTAAGATTTTACGCAAAAAATAAGGAATTATGAATGGAGGAAAACGATATGAGTCAGGAACACAATGAGACCGATGTGGTGGAAGAGAAAGTAGAAACCATGGCAGACTACATGGAAGAGTTAGAGGCGTCCTTTCAAAGAGTGAGAAAAGGGGACGTGCTTACAGGAACCGTTGTCAGTGTAACAGAGGAAGCTGTGTTACTGGATTTAAAATATTTTGCCGGAGGAATCATTCATAAAGAGGATATAAACGGTGATCCGGACTACCATCTGGCTACAGAAATTCATCCTGGAGATGAAATCACTGCAACAGTCTTAAGACCAGATGACGGCGAAGGAAACGTTCTTTTATCCGCAAAGCTGTTAGGTGACCAGAAGGCATGGGAAACATGCAATACCCTGTTAAATGACAGAACCATCGTAACCGTAAAGGTCACAGAGATCGTAAAAGGCGGTGCTGTAGCTTATCTGGAAGGAATCCGCGGCTTTATTCCTGCTTCCAAGCTGGCAGCAGAATATGTAGAGGATTTGGAAACCTATCAGGGAAAAACCATTGAGGTTACTGTGGTTACCGCTGACGAGGAGAATAAAAAGCTCATCCTTTCCGGCAGAGAGCCTGCACTCTTAAAGCAGAAGGAAGAAAATAACATAAAAATTGCAAAGTGCCAGGTAGGGGCAGTCATGGAAGGAACCGTAGACAGCTTAAAAGACTACGGTGCATTTATAAACCTGGAAAATGGTCTGACCGGCCTTCTTCACATCTCCCAGATCAGCAGCCAGAGAATCAAGCATCCGGGCGCTGTATTAAAGGAAGGCCAGAAGGTAAAGGTGAAAATTCTTTCCACCGCGGATCACAAGATTAGCTTAAGCATGAAGGCAGTCCAGGAAGATGAGGAAGCAGCGGAAGCAGTCACCTTTGATTATGAGGAAAATGGAAGTGCTTCTACAGACTTATCCGCATTGTTAAAAGGATTAAAATTTTAGAAAGTCGGGAAAAATATATAAAATATCGGGTTTCTATGGTATAATATCTTTTATGAGCAGGGGCTGCCGGCGATGGCTTGCCCCTGTCTCACTGACCCGTATTTCGGGCAAAGGAGAGGGGGAATGAGAAATGAACGTTCCCAGTTCATTTAACCAGGTCGACCAATGGAAATCAGTGATGTTTTTGTATGACTCAGCACTAAAGGAAATCAGTACAAAAATAGAGATACTTAATAACGAGTTTGTTCATATCTATAGCTACAACCCCATCGAACACGTCAAATCAAGACTGAAGACGCCGGACAGCATTGTCAAGAAGCTAAAGCGCTACGGTTATGAGGTGACCATCGATAACATGGTGGAGAAGTTAAGCGACATTGCAGGAATCAGGATTATCTGTTCCTTTACCTCGGACATATACCAGATAGCCCAGATGATCGCAAAGCAAAGTGATGTGACCGTGCTTTATGTCAAGGATTATATTAAAAGTCCAAAGCCAAACGGATACAAAAGCTATCACATGGTAGTGACCATACCCATTTATCTCACCGATGGGCCAGTGGATACCAAGGTAGAGATTCAGATCAGAACGGTAGCCATGGATTTTTGGGCAAGCCTTGAGCATAAGATTTATTATAAATTTGAAGGCAACGCCCCTGCGTATCTTCAGCAGGAGCTAAAGGCCTGTGCGGATGTGGTAAATATGCTGGACGCAAAGATGTTTTCCTTAAACCAGGCGATTCTTGAGCTGAGCGCCCAGACCCATGAAGATTCAGGGGGAGAGAAGCGGTTTAGAGAAGGGGAACTGGAAGAACAGCCATGACAGAACAATCCGCTGCAAAGAAGGTCATTCTATGAGCACATTAACAAAAGACACCTTAAGGATTCTAAAATATAACAGGAAGAATGCGTTCTTTTTCACACTGGCATTCCGTCTGGTAACGACCACTCTATATTTATTTGCCCTGGACCGGGGCGTACTCCTGGCCCTTAATCTGGCGGGGTACAGTTATCTGACGGTTGCCAATATCAGAGATTTTCTCTTAAAGCCCTGGACCATTGTAATTCTGGCTGTTCTCATCTTTTTTGGCATCCTCATTCTCATATTTGAGACTGGCTGCTTTCTAACGCTTTTCCAGGGAATCTATTATACCAGAAAGCTAAAGCCGTGGGAGATTTTAACAGGTGGTCTGATAAAGCTTTGGGATGAAATCAGGAAAAAGAACTGGAGACTGGGGCTTCTTATTCTGGCTAATGATACCCTGGCTAATTTATATCTGATCTACCGGTTCTTCACCCATATAAAGCCCGTTGATTTTGTCATGGACGAGATTCTTTCTGAGCCCCTGGGAAAGGTGATTTTAACGCTGGTCATTATACTTCTTTTGATGGTAGTGATTCCTGGTCTTTACACCTTTCATGCCTGTATGGTGGAGCAGAAGAATTTTAAAGAAGGGTATCTTAGAAGCTGGTGGCTTTTAAGGCACAGGATTCCCAAGGTTGTATTTTTACTGTCGATCTATTACGGTGCCTTTGCGGTAATCTTAAAGCTGGTATACTCCTTCTGTGTTTTTATTACAGCCGTGGGCGTGACCCTGTTTACGGATAACAGGCTGGCACTTGCTATTTTGCCGGCTGCCTGTGCACGGATTGACTTAGTTCTTCTTTTCTTAAGCAGCATGCTTCTTGCCCTGGGAAATTACGGGGCTTTAAGTGTCCAGTATTTCCAGTTCAGCAGCAGGGTAATGAAAAAATCAGGAAACATATCTGATTCCGGTACCCGTTTGGCAAACAGAAAGACGGCACTTATCTCCATTTCAGCGGCAACAATTTTCAGCCTGCTGACCCTGTTTCATGTAGTATATAACGGCTCAGCCATCGCTGGAGGAATTCTTGACACCGTTCAGATTACGGCCCATAGGGGAAGCTCTAAGGAGGCGCCGGAGAATACCATGGCTGCCATTAAACAGGCAGTTGCGGATTTATCTGATTACGCGGAGATCGATGTCCAGGAGACGAAGGACGGCGTTGTGGTGCTGGGACATGATTCCACACTAAGGCGGGTTGCCGGTGTTAACAGGACCATCGGTTCCTATACCTTTGAGGAGCTTCAGGCTCTTGATGTGGGTGGGTGGTTTTCCGATGAGTTTAAAGGTGAAAGGATACCATCCCTGGAAGAAGTGATGGAATACTGTAAGGGTAAGATTAACCTAAATATTGAAATCAAGGGAGCAGGAGATGACAGTCTCCTACCGGAAAAGGTGGCTCTTCTCATAGACAAGTATCAGATGACAGAGCAGTGTGTGGTCACCTCATCAAGATTTACTTATCTTTCAAGGATTAAGAAGCTTGATGAAAAGATACGTACGGGGTATATCATTTCAGCCGCTTACGGCAACTATTATTCCAGTGACGACATTGATTTAATCAGCCTCCAGTCCAGCTTTGTCACGGAGCGTCTGGTGGAAGCCGCTCACCAAAAGGGCAAGGCAGTCCATGCCTGGACGGTGAACTCGAAAAGCGAGATGGAGCGGATGAAGATGCTTTCCGTGGACAATATCATTACAGATCACCCGGTTCTTGCCAGAGAGATCATATACCGGGAGGAAGCAGCTGAGAATCTTTTGGAGTATTTAAGGCTGGTACTGAAATAGACAGGAGAGAAACATGAAGGTTGTTTTACAGCGAGTAAAGAAGGCTTCCGTTACCGTAGAGGGGAGCGTTATCGGTGAGGTTAAGAAGGGCTTTCTGCTATTTATCGGCGTATCTCATACGGATACAGAAGACATTGCCAGAAAGATGGCAGATAAGATCAGTAAGCTTCGGATATTTGAAGACGGGGATGGAAAGACCAATTTATCCCTTTCCGATGTATCAGGAGATATTTTGGCAGTGAGCCAGTTCACCCTGTATGCAGACTGCAAAAAGGGAAACCGGCCCAGCTTTACAAAGGCTGGAGGACCGGAGCATGCCAACCACTTGTATGAATATATGGCAGAGCACTTAAAAACCAATGGCCACCGGGTGGAAAAAGGTATTTTCGGGGCGGATATGAAGGTGGAGCTTTTAAATGACGGACCGTTTACACTGGTCCTTGACAGTGACGAGATCTGCAGTTAGCAGTACGAAAAAAAACGGGCTTATGCCCCTAGAAAAGATGGAGGAATCAATCATGGAGAAAACAAAGGGACAGCTATTACAGGAAGAACTGACATTTATGTTCCCTCACATTGGAAAAGTTGCACCTCAGCAGATGGAAGACGCTGAGATATTTTGTGAGGGCTACAAGCGGTTTTTAGACAATGGTAAAACAGAGCGTGAATGTGTAAGAGAAGCAATCGCAATGCTTGAGATGCAGGGCTATGTACCTTTTGCAACCGTTAAAAAATACAAAGCCGGAGACAAGGTGTATTATGTAAATCGTGGAAAGGCCATTATTGCGACCACGTTTGGAAAAGAGGGCGTGGATCAGGGTGTCCGTATCAATGGAGCCCATATCGATTCTCCAAGGCTTGACTTAAAGCCAAACCCCGTTTATGAGAAAAATGATCTGGCTTACTTTAAGACTCATTATTACGGCGGTATCCGCAAATATCAGTGGGGAGTAACTCCTCTTGCCATGCACGGCGTAATCATTAAGAAAAATGGGGAAATCGTGGAAGTCAACATTGGCGAAAAGGAAGGTGACCCAGTTTTTTGCGTTACCGATCTTCTTCCTCATCTGGCAGCAGAGCAGAATGAGAGAAAATTAAGAGACGGATTAAAAGGAGAAGAGCTTAATATCTTAATCGGTTCCCTCCCTTATGTAGATGACGCAGATTTAAAGGATCCCGTTAAACTTCTGGCCTTAAAGCTTCTTCATGACCGTTATGGAATTACAGAAGGAGATTTCTTACGGGCTGAGATCGAGCTGGTACCTGCTCAGAAGGCAAGTGACGTTGGATTTGACCGAAGCATGATCGGTGCCTACGGACAGGATGACAGAGTCTGCGCCTACACTGCACTCATGGCAGAAATCGATGCAGTCATGCCTCAATACACCACAGTAACCATTCTTTCAGACAAGGAAGAAATCGGTTCTGACGGAAATACAGGCTTAAACTCTGATTTCGTGCTTCATTTTATTGAGGATCTGGCTGAGATGGCAGACGTTCCGGCAAGAACTATTCTGCGCAACTCCATGTGCTTATCCTCCGATGTGAACGCAGCCTATGACCCCACCTTCTCCCAGGTGTATGAAGAACGCAACGCCTGCTTTTTAAACAAGGGCTGTGTTCTTACCAAATATACCGGAGTAAGAGGAAAAGGCGGTTCCAACGATGCCAGCGCAGAGCTGATGGCAAAGGTAATCGCACTCATGGAAGAAGAAGGCGTATACTGGCAGATCGGTGAGCTTGGAGCAGTTGACCAGGGCGGCGGCGGCACCATTGCCAAATACATCGCAGCCATGGATGTAGATGTTGTGGATCTGGGTGTTCCCATTCTTTCCATGCATTCCCCATTTGAGCTTTCCTCCAAACTTGATGTATACAATACATATAAGGCATTCCGAGCTTTTTACAAATAACAGAATAATTCTTGAAATTTTTGTTAATTTCTGCAAAATGCTTTTTTTCCCATGCCCAATATGGTATAACAAACAGGAAGTGTTTTTCCTGTTAATCATTAAAATAGAAAGAAAAAGGATTGTATGATGAAGAAAATTTTTAAAGTATGCATGTGCGGTATGGTTGCCGCCACCCTTATTTCCGGCTGTTCCAAAAAAGATGTAAAAGAAACGACACAAGCAAGCACAGAAGCTACCGAGTCCTCTGCACAGGAAACCGTGGCAACACAGGACTTAACTAATATTGATAACGGTAAAGTAACTCTTGGAGAGTATAAAGGAATCGAGGTCAAAAAAGATCCTGTTGAAGTGACTGACGAAGAGATCCAGCAGGCCATTGACCAGGATCTGGCAGCTCATGAGAAAAAAGTTGATGTTGACCGTGAAGTTAAGGACGGAGATGTGGTCAATATCGATTATGCCGGCACCAAGGATGGCGTTGCATTTGACGGAGGCACAGCAAAAGGCTATGACCTTACCATTGGCTCCAACCAGTTTATTGAAGGATTTGAATCCGGACTGATCGGCGCTAAAAAAGGAGACAAGGTATCCTTAAATGTAACATTCCCTGAAAACTATCAGAACAAGGACCTGGCAGGAAAGCCGGTTGTGTTCGAAGTTACTGTGAATTCCGTACAGGAGAAACAGCTCCCTGAATTAAATGATGCATACGTACAGGAAAATACAAAATCAAAGACCGTGGACGAGTACAAGGAAGAGACAAAGCAGACTCTTTTAAAGAGCAAAAACGATGCAGCAGAGCAGAAGGTTAAGAATGACATTTATACAGCCATTTCAGCTAACTGCAAGGTGGAACCAGAGCAGAAGGCCATTGATGCCAATTATGATAACCTGATTGCAAGATACACCAACCAGGCAGCTGCTTACGGTATGGATTTCACTACCTTTATCACCGCATTTACCGGCATGAAAGAGGAAGACTTTAAGACCGCTGCTAAGACACAGGCAGAAGAGATCGTAAAGCAGAGACTGATCGTCAATGCCATTGCTGAAAAAGAGAAACTCGCTGTGACCGATGATGACCGGAAAGAAGTTGCGACTGAGTTAGGATATGAGAGCCCAGAAGAGCTGATTAAGGCAGAAGGACAGTTTGAAGTAGACGATTATGTGATGAATAACAAGGTAATGGAATACTTAATGCAGAACGCAGTGATCAAATAATTAAATTCAACAGGAGGAACCTTTATGCAGCTGTTAAAGGACAGAATACGTAAGGATGGCAAGATTAAATCCGGTGACGTACTTAAGGTAGATAGTTTTTTAAATCACCAGATGGATATTAAGCTGTTTGTTGAGATCGGAAAAGAGTTTAAAAGACGCTTTGCTGATTGTGAAGTCAATAAAATCTTAACGATTGAGGCCTCTGGGATCGGAATCGCCTGTATCGTTGCCCAGTATTTTGAAGTGCCGGTAGTATTTGCCAAAAAATCAAAGACAAAGAATATCGCAGGTGACGTTTACACCACACAGGTGGAGTCCTTTACCCATGGAAGAACGTATGATGTCATGGTATCCAAGGAATTTCTTGGGGCAGGAGACAAGGTGCTTTTAATTGATGATTTCCTAGCCAACGGAAAAGCCCTGGAAGGACTGGCTGCTATTGTAAAGGATTCCGGCGCTGAGCTTATTGGCGCAGGTATCGTAATTGAAAAAGGCTTCCAGCCGGGAGGTGACCGGTTGAGAGCAGAAGGTGTTAAGGTGGAATCCCTTGCCATCGTTGAACGTATGGACGAGACCACCGGTACTATTTGTTTCAGAGGTGACAAATGAACGAAAGACAGAAGGCGCTGTTCTTTGACATAGACGGCACGCTGTTTTCTGAAATCAACCGGAATGTTCCGGTAAGCGCCAAGGAGGCCATTGATCAGGCCAGAAAGAATGGTCATCTGGTATTTATCAATACCGGAAGGACCTACAGCCTGATCGGCCCTGTAGCGCGTATGGTGGAAGTAGACGGCTATTGCTGCGGTTGTGGCACCAGAGTTGTGGCAGGGGAGGAGATTCTTTACTCCACTACCATACCCAGAAAAAGAGGCAGCGAAATTAAGCAGATCATCATGAGACATAAGCTTGACGGAGTACTGGAAGGAACGGAAGGCTGTTATTTCAGAAATGAAGATTCCTGGATGCCTGTAGTAGCCAAGATGAAAGACCAGATGATAAAGGAAGGGAAAGTTTCCTCCTTTGGCTGGGATGAGGATTGCTACGACTTTGACAAGTTCTTTGTCCTGTCAGATGAAAACAGCGATATCAAAGGATTTCACCAGGCATTGGAAGATGATATTGATATCATTAACCGAGGGAATGGCTTCTATGAATGCGTTCCAACCGGACATACCAAGGCGACTGGCATTGAGCTGATTATGAAGCACTATGATATTGATCTATCCGATGTCTACGTGTTCGGTGACAGCACCAATGACCTTCCCATGTTCCAGTTTGCTAAAAATTGCGTACTGATGGGACATCACAGCGTGGAGCTGGAGCCGTATGCTACCTTCTTTACAAAGAATGTGGAAGATGATGGCGTGGCTTATGCGATGAAGAAGCTTGGACTTATTTGAGAATGTAAATTAGTTAACTTTAAGCGATAAGGGGCTGTTTCGAAATAGATGAATCATCTATTTTGCAACAGCTCCTTTTTTATGATACAATCCATATCCATATAGTCTCCCATTAATCCCAAAAGATTTCTTTTAAGACCTCCAGATATAACTCCCTGTCCCAACGTGTTACCTCATCGAACTGGCTGAATTCTCCGCTGCCGCCAGTTTGTTTATAACCGCGGTAACCTGCTCTGATAGCTTCTGTGAATTTCTCCAGACAAGTACCGGCAAGATATTCTAAGTCACCGGTACAGACCTCTTCAAACTGCTCTTTCATAAAGGTAAACAGTTCATCGTCAGTTAAGTTATCCTCCGATTCATTCTTGAACTGATAAAAGATATCCTGGAGTTCGGTCAGCGTCTGCATGTAATTATCCTGCGTAATATACTGGGAATCACAGAAGTGGTATATAAGCTTTGGAAGAATTCCTTCCCCGAATTCCACCCTCTGGGTATTCTTAAGACTGTCATTTCTAAGTGCCACTAATTCCTTAGCCTCTTCATAGGATAAAGACAGGCCGAAGCTTTCTGTTTTTTCATTCACTGCCAGAACTGCGGTTATTTCAGCCTCCTGCTTTTTAAGCTGCATTAATTCGAGTAAATTGTCCTCCATAAATAATCCTCCTTCAAGATGGTATCTCATTATAGGGCAGCTTCCAACCTATTACAAGACTTGAAAAAATCGAGATTTTATGGTAATATATATATACAGGAAAGAGCTGTTGTTTCGATAGATGAATCATTTATCAAAGCAACAGCTCTCTTTTTATGATTAAAAACCAAACATAATCTATCTAATAGGGGGGTATTTGTATGAATATTATAACGTTAAAAAACAAAATGAAATGGGCAATGGGAACGAGTCTTTTACTTTACCTGGTCTACTTTTTATGCAGATATATGTTCATTCATTTGCACGGAATGAAAGAATGGCCTTTTGATCTGCTGGTGTTTGGATTGATTATCATAACTGTGGCTGCTTTTTTAAATGCCAGAAGAGTAATGGTGTTGACGGTCGTAGGCTATATTGGCGGCTTTGCTATGGGGATTATGTTTGGTATCGATGGAGTTGACCCAGGTGGGGGCAAGACTAATAATAAATGGTTGATTTGGACCCTTTCTTTTATAATCATTATTTTAGTAGGGGTTATTTGGGAAATGTTAAATAAGTATTTTATTAAGAATAGATGATAGATCTAAGTTTTTACGGTTAATCTCTTGTATTAGATGCTTTTAAGACTTAACAGGCGCTTGCGCTTACTATCACGCCAATCCATTTCGTGCAGTTAACTTTAGGGCTGATAAGGACGGTATCCTAAGATGTCCGAATGAAAAAGCATTTTATTTGGCTTATGGAAAATCTGTACTTGGATAAAATTTATGTTTGTCTATGGGGTAGGGGAGTGTAAAATTGAGACAGATGCTCTTTTATTGTCCCGATATCATCCTATTTTGAACATTTCACCATCAGATATTGCATTTACAGCGGTACTGCTTTTTCGTAAAATGTACTTATAAAGTGAATTGGGAGGTAGTGTTATGAGATTAAAGAAAATTATGGGTATCACTTTGGCTGCTTTAATGTTGGCAGGATCTTTGGCAGGCTGCTCCGGTGGGGGAGCGGCAAACGCAACTGCGGCGTCTCAGGGGGGAGAGACGACGGTGCAGGCAGAAACAAAACAGTCCGAGACGAAGTCCGGAGAGAAAACCGTTATAAACGTCTGGTCCAAGGACCGGCACGATGCCACTTATGCACAGGCCAAGGTGGACGAATACAATGCAAATAACACGGATAATATTCAGATCAATTA
This sequence comes from [Clostridium] aerotolerans DSM 5434, assembly GCF_000687555.1. Taxonomy (GTDB): domain Bacteria; phylum Bacillota; class Clostridia; order Lachnospirales; family Lachnospiraceae; genus Lacrimispora; species Lacrimispora aerotolerans. The sequence goes on from NZ_JHWJ01000004.1 coordinate 150,670, forward strand.
CCAGCTTTATACGGATAACTATGTGCAGGCCATAGACATGGCGGTACAGAGTGGGGAGCTTCCGGATATTTTGGTGCAGCAGGAGCAGATGTTTGACAAATATGTCAACGAAGGACAATGGGCAAACCTCTACGATTACATGGATGAGGATATGAAAACGTATTTTAAATCCGTCATCTTTCCCGGATATAATGAGTTTGATGGAAAGCTGTATTTCATTCCGACTACGGGAACCACATGCCGTCTCTTCTATAATAAAGAAATATTTGAACGGGTAGGAATCAAAGAGCCACCTAAAACATTAGAAGAGGTGGTGGAAGATGCCAAACTTATTAATTCACAATTATCCAAAGAAGGTATCTATGGGTTTGCAGAAAACATGAAGAGTGCAAGCTCCGGTTTGCAGCGTTCCATGTGCATCGGGCTGGAGCGGGAGACCGGTCTGGTGCGGGGCTATGACTTTGCAAAAGGAGAATATGATTTTACCCAGTGGGCAGATACCTTAAAGCTGTGGAAGGAGCTGCTGTCCGATGAATGCGCATTTCCAGGCTGTGAATCTCTGGATATCGATCCTTTAAGAACCCAGTTTGCAGCAGGAAAGATTGGCATGTACATGTCCTACAGCCATGCGGAGCCAGGAGTATACCAGAACCAGTTTCCCATGGATTCTTCCAAATGGGACTGTGTCCCTATCCCAACGGTTGGAGGGAAGGCTACAGGAAAACAGTATTTTACAGGTACGGGAGGCTATGTGATCAATGCCAAGAGTCCGAACGCAGAAAAGGCGTTTAAGGTATATAAGGATGTTTTTGCGAATGAAGATTATCTGGTGGGCTACTACGAAGGCGGATTTGGCGTGAGCATCCTTCAGAGTGTTATTGATAAGGCAAAGCCCGGAGAAGACTTTCAGAAAAAAGAATGGCTTCTGATCAGCGATATAGACGCACTTCTTCCAAAGCCGCCTCACAGCGCGTTTGCTTCCGGTATGGTGGTAGAAGGGGAAGATATGTATAAAACCTGTGAGTCCATTTATTATGGGGACGCGGATATTGAATCCACATTAAAGGATTTGACAGAGCGTTATAACAAGGCATATAAAGATGCGGTTAAAAATGGAACCGGACGTGAGATCAAAATTGAAAATTACGATCCGATGAATCCTACTTTGAAATAATGGCTTAAGCAATATCTTAAAGAGAGGACAGCTTTAAAGGTCCTCTCTTTCTTTGAAAAGAAAGGAGTACGCAGATGAAAGATCAGAAAAACAGAAGTATTCTGCAAAGAAAAAAGGCTGTGAAGCGGAATGTGCAGGCATATGCGTTCATGCTGCCCAACCTGATCTTATTTACGGTCTGTTCCTTATATCCGGTTGTCTGGACCTTAAAATATGTATTTTATCAGTACGGCGGATATGGAACAGGAGTGCCCCGCTTTGTGGGACTTGACAATCTGGCGCGGGTGTTTCGGGATAAGGTTTACTGGGAAAGCGTGATGCACACATTTACATACGGCTTTGGAAAGGTGCTTATTATCATTCCTCTGGCATTCTTTCTGGCGTTTCTCTTAAACGGGCAGATACGGGGCAACGGGGTGGCACAGAGCATTGTATTTTTGCCTACCATCATGAGCTCCGCTGTTATGGGGCTTGTCTTTTATCTGTTATTCAATGCCTATAATGGAGAAGTCAATAAATATTTGATGGAGGCTGGGCTGGTAAGCCGGCCGGTCAACTGGCTTGGAAAGGATCATGCCATGAAGACCCTGATTCTCACCGCAGTCTGGGGAGGCGTGGGGAATTATATGGTTTATTTTATCGCTGGGATCCAGCAGGTTTCGGAGGACGCCATTGAAAGCGCCAGAATCGATGGAGCGGGACGGCTGCAGACCATCTGGTACATCATCATTCCCATGCTGGGGCCCATCTTAAAAATCATTCTCATGCTGGCAATTACCTCGGCTTTTCACGACATTACCAATGTTATGGTCTTAACGGAAGGCGGTCCCAACAATGCGACCATGGTTATGTCTCTATATGGTTACCGCTATTTCTTTCCCATATCAGCGGCGGAGGCGACAGTACCCCAGTATGGCTACGGTGCCGCAGTCAGCGTGATTTCCGCAGTTATTGCAGGTGCGGTGACCCTGGGCTATTTAAAAATATCAAAGAAGCTGGACAGCATTTATTAAGGAGGCGGCAGCATGGCAGAAATGAATAAAAAACACTTATCAAAAACCGCGTGGGCCGCACTCATTGGAAAATGGCTTTTTCTTGGGATCATGATCATATTTACTCTCTATCCGGTGGTGTATACGGTACTTGGTTCCTTAAAAACAAATGCAGAGCTGACTCAGGGAGGCGGATTTTTTCCGGCGGCCTGGCATTTTGAAAATTATTATCAGGCTTTTGTTCAGGCGGATTTCACCAAATATACCATAAACAGCGTAATCGTCAGCGCTTCCGTAACCTTATTGGCGGCGGCTACCTGCTCCCTGGCCGGATTTATACTGGCAAGAAAGGATTTTGCAGGCAAGAAGGTGCTGATGGCCCTTTATTTATCCATGATGTTTGTGTCCCTGGGCTCTGTTACCTTGTACCCGATTTACGAGCTGCTGCGGGCCTTGAAGCTGAACAAGACCATTTTCGCCCTTATCATTGCTCTTACCGGAGGTCAGGCGGCCAATGTATTTCTGGTCATGGGATTTACAAAGGGAATTCCAAGAGAACTTGATGAAGCAGCCATTATTGACGGATGCAGCTTGTATGGGGTATACTCCCGCATCATTCTTCCTCTGAGCAAACCGATTTTGGCTGTTGTGGCCCTGTTTTCGTTCCGAAATGCATGGAATGATTACATCACCAGTTTGATTATGACAATTTCCAAGCCAAAGCTTCAGACCCTTACGGTGGCTGTGGTACAGTTAAAGTATTCCGTCAATGCGGCGGCCGAGTGGCATATTATGCTGGCGGGTGCATCCATTGCCATCATTCCGATCCTGATCGTCTATTTGTTTGCCAATAAACAGTTCATAGCCGGGCTTACGGCAGGGGCAGTAAAAGGATAAGGAAAAAGAACCGACGCTGTGATATACTGAAAAAAATGGAGTTGAACAGGGGGCGGGGTATCATGAAAAGAGTCTGGAACAATCTTCGGTTCCGCAGCAAGATCATATGGCTGTTTGGAGTCATGTTTTTCTTTACCACGGTTATCAGCGGTCTGTCTTATTACCGGTATACTTCCAATGATATAGAAGAAAATTTCCAGGTAGGAGCGGAAGATGTTCTTGTTCAGATCGCTGACACTCTAGGAATGCGCCTTGGAGTCATCAACCAGAGGGCAAAGGGAATGCTGGCCAACTACACGTTTATGGTGACTCTATCCGATTATTTAAACAACCCCAATGATATCAACCTGGTAAAGGCACTGGGGACGGTTCCCGACTTTATGAAGGATTTTGAAACAGGAGAGAGTCTCATTCATTCTACTTTCATTTACACCGATAAAGGCAGCTTCGATAATTTCGTCCGCATGCGGAACTGGGATTTTGATTTCCAGGAGTCTGTTTTCTACAAAAGCTATGAGGATAGTCCGGGTAAATCCATACGCTGGTTTCCGGTATGGACAGACCAAATATTTCAGGATAATGACCAGGTGATCCCCATCGTATGGCAGTTCAGCGTTCAGGGCTATGTGGGAGTGGAATATCTGGTGATTCAGCTGAAAAAAACGGAACTGGAACGGCTTTTGGAAGGAAAATATGAGTTCTTTGACAAGATTCTGATATTGGATGAAACGGGAAACGTCCTGATCGGCTCCATGGGAATCGATTCGAAGGAGCTGATGAAGCTGTCCGAAACAAGAAAAGCAGGCAGCAACGTTATTACAAGTGATTACCGGTATGATGGAGACACCTACCTGGTCACCTACGAAAGCCTGAAAGAAAATGGCTGGCAGATATATGGCCTCAAATCCAGGCAGACCTTGCTTGGCAGCTTAAAGAATCTGCGGAATGTGATTTATGAGATCATGGGAATCGCGTTCCTGTTCACAGTTGCCGCCATTCTTCTTTTATCCCACCAGTTAACGGATTCCCTGCGGCGGCTGGAGAAACGGATGAGCTGCGTGGAAAAAGGAGATTTAAGCGTCCGGTTTTTCTATCCTTATAAGGATGAGGTCGGGAGCCTTGCAAAAACATTTAACTACATGATTGGAGAAATCCAAAGTCTGGTGCAGAAGCAGGAGGAGACCATTGAGGAACTGAAACGGGAGCGGGATTATGTTTCAGAGGTGCAGAAACAGAAGCGGAAAGCGGAATTAAAGGCGCTTCAGGCCCAGATTAATCCTCATTTTCTTTATAATACCCTTAACGCTATTACCTGGCAGGCCGCGGACCAGGGAGCAGAAGAGATCAGCATCCTTTCCAACTCTTTGGGGAAGTTTTTCCGCATCAGCTTAAGCAAGGGAGCCGAGATTATTACTCTGGCAGAGGAATTGGAGCATGTGGCAAGTTACCTTAAAATCCAGAGCATCCGCTACCATTCCCGCTTGTCCTATGAGATAGATATGGATGAAAAATGGCTGGAGACCCGGCTGATCAAGCTGATTTTACAGCCGCTGGCGGAAAACGCCATTTATCATGGAATAAAGGAAACAAAGGGCGCCGGAAATATCAGGATCTACGGAAAAACCTACACTATATCCCAGCAGGTGGTTTTGGAACTTTCCGTTTGGGATAACGGAGCCGGTATTCCGGAGGATAAGCTGGTTCAAATGAATGAAACTCTGGAAATGGGCGGGACGGACAGCAAGGCAGGCTATGGCATTTATAATGTAAACGAAAGAATCCGGTTATTTTACGGGGACGGCTATGGACTGCGCTATGAAAGCAGTTTTGGTCATTGGACGAGAGCCATATTAACAATTCCAACAAAAACAGGCGAGGTGGAATGATGTACCGTGTGCTGATTATTGATGACGAAGACTATGTAAGAGATTTGCTGGTTAGAAACATCCATAGTTCTGACCTTGATGCAGAGGTGGTGGCTGTGGCTGGCGACGGAAGGGAGGGGTTGAAGGAAGCTCTTTCAAAGAAGCCGGATATTGTGATAACAGACATTGCCATGCCCTTTATGAACGGTCTGGAGTTGATAAAAGAGATGCAGAAGGCCGGCCTTCACAGCAAAAATGTGGTCATAAGCGGATACGATGAATTTGATTATGCAAAACAGGCCATATCCCTGGGGGTAAAGGACTATTTATTAAAACCCTTTCTTCCAAAAGAGCTGACGGAGGTGTTAATGAAGCTGCTGAAAGAACTGGACAGTCAGAAAGCCTTGCAGCAGAATATGAGTCTTTTAAAGGAACAGGCCATAAGCCGGGAAGGGCTTGTACGGGAAAAGGCCTTAAGAGCGCTGCTGAAGGGGAAGGAGTGCCAGACAGAGACAGACATTTCTCTGGAAGGTAAATATTATGCAGCAGGGGTCATGCGGCTGGAAGGAAGTGCCTGGGATTTCAGCAGACAGGAGCAGGTGGAGGAATTCTTGATGCTGGTGAGAAACGGCTATCTCCTTCCCGATATGTTCATGTATGCGGTCAGCTTTGACGGCATACAGCTGGCTGTGATCTGGTGCGGAAGCGGAGAAAATGAAGATGGTTTCCTGAGAAACATTGGCCTTGTCCTGGAAAAAATCAATGTCAGTCTGGAAAAGTATTATCATTTTCAATTGAGCTGTGCGGTTGGAAAGGCTTACACCAGCCAGCTGGACTTAGAACATTCCTATCGTGAAGCCATGGCTATGTGGCGGGGGAATTTAGACGGAAACCGGCAGATCCTCTTTTATGGAGAGGATAATGGAAAGAAAGAAGAAATCACCAGCGGTCAGATCCGGGAATGGAAAAATCAGATTCGAATGTCCGTAAGGCGGGGACAAAAGGAAGATGCTCTTAAAAGCTTAGCCGGGCTGATGAAGTGCTATGCTTCCTATTCCAATAAGAAAAATGACTACGTCAGTGTATCTGTGGGGGAGCTGGTTTATGCCATTCAAAATGACATGGAACAGGAAGGCTATGACCGGGCAGATACAGAGCCTTTGACCTCCATGCAGGACCGGATTACATATGGAAGCCTTATGGATATGAAAGATATGCTGGATTCCTATATCAGAAAATGCTGTCTGGTGGTCAGGGATAATTCAGAGGAAACAAAGGCGGATGCGGTGGTAAAGCTGATAAAGCTGATGATTGAAAATGATCTGCAAAATGTGGATCTGGATCTGGAATGGGTAGCTGCAAAGGTGCATTTCAGTTCCAGCTATGTAAGACAGATTTTTAAGCAGTATGTGGGGGAAAGTCTTGGAGAATATTTGATTCGGAAACGGATGGAACGGGCTGGTAAGCTTTTACAGAAAACCGGATTAAAGATTCAGGAAATTGCAGAAGAGTGCGGTTATGAGAATCAGAGGTATTTTGCCAGCAGCTTTAAAAAATTTTACGGGTGTACGCCTACGGAATTTAAAAAGGCGGTGGAAGAAGAGCATTTATATTAGGAGGGGACGGGATATGATTCAATTTACGGAACAGGAAATCCGGCATTTGCAGGAAAAAGGAAAAAGGCAGCCCCAGGCCATCTGGAATTTAAAGAAAGCGACAAAAGAGATTATGGAGGATCCCATACGGGTTCCCAAGACGGGGATCGCCAACTGGACTCTTTATTATTACTGCCCCAATTGCTCCGTATCTTTAAGCTATGACCGAAGCGACGGTTTTCATCACCAGTGTCCGTCCTGCGGTCAGGTGTTTTCGGGTGAGCCCTATGACAGTGCCTGGTGGGGGATAACCAACAACAAAAATTATACGGCGGCCTTCCAGATGGGCTTAATCAGCAGGATCACCGGGGAAATGGAGTATGCCAGAAAAGCAATTGATATCATGGCAGAGTATGCCAGGTATTATAACGGATATGAGGTTCATGGGAATATTCCGTATAACGGCCCTGGAAAGTCAGGGGCCCAGACCCTTGATGAAGCTAACTTTCTTCGCAGTTTTGCCATGGCCTATGATCTGTTATGGGATTTTATGACGGAGGAGGAAAGGGAGCATATAAAGAAAGAGATGTTTCTTCCGGGCGCGGAGTTTCTCATAGAGCACCGCCATAAACAGCTTCATAACCATGAGGTGATCATAAATTCTGCCATTGCTATTATCGGACTGATCTTTCATATAGATTCTTATATCAGGTTTGCCGTTTATGAGCCTTATGGGCTTTTATATCAGCTGGAAAAGGGGATGCTTGCGGATCATATGTGGTTTGAAGGGGCTTTTGGATATCATTTTTATGCGCTGACCAGTTTCTTTGCTTATGAGAAATTCGCTCTTCATACGGAGCACAGCCATATCAGACATCCAAATTATAAGGCCATGATGGAGCTTCTGGTGTCTTATTTGGAGCCTGGATTTCGCATTCCCATGTTAAATGACACGAATTACGGGCATACATCTAAAAGCTTGTATCTCTATGAATTTGCTTACAGAGAAATGGGGGGAGATAAGCTTTTGTATGTGCTGAATCAGCTTTATAAAGAGGAGAAAAGGGACAATTCAGAGGCATTTATCTATGGCGTTGACCAGCTGCCCGCGCAGGAAACAGTTCTAGAGAATTATCATGGAAAGACAGGGGAGTCCGGCAGCACCATATTAAGGGGAACTAACGGCAGGTACTTACTGCTGAAGCATGACCGGTATGGCGGGGAGCATGATCATTATGACCGCCTGGCAATCAGCTATCTGGGGTTTGGAAAACGGATTTCCCCGGATCTTGGAACCACAGGATATGGAGCTGTGATGCATTATGATTATTATAAGAATACAGGCTCCCATAATACGGTGAATATCGGAGAAGAAAACCAGTCTCCGGTCAATGCCAGACTCACAAGGTATGAAGAACGGGATGGCGTTGTGTATGTGGAGGCGGAAGCAGACTGGAGAGCTCCCTTTGAAATGCCGGACACATTTACCATTGAGCAGTGGAAGGAAGAGAATTACTGCGGAGTAAAGATGGAGAGAAAGATCGCCTGGGCGGAAGATTACTTTGCAGAGGTATTCGTGGTAAAAGGAGTCGGAAAAGATTTACCCATAGACTGGGTGATGCATGTTTCCGGGGAAACTATTACTGCGCCGGAAGGAAAGAAAATAGAGTGCTTTTCTGACCGTAAACCCTACCGGCATCTGCATTCTATGAAGAAAACAGATCGTTTAAATGAAGGAAAGGGGAATTCGGTATTCTCTTATATGGATGGAGAAATACGAACGGATGTGTTTACCTGGAATCTGGGCAAGGAACTATATTACGGGAAAGGACCGGATAATCCTTCGGTTTCAGATATTAATTATCAGATTGAGCGAGCGTATGGGCAGGAAGCGGTATTTGCCCATGTGATAACCAGCAGCAATGGTCCCTGCAGGATCGACCAGGTGGACTTTTCCTGGCAGTCAGGCACAATGTTGGTTATGGTGGAAGGGAAAGAGAATGGAAGCGGAAGGGTATGGAGCAAAGAGCTTAGAATGTAAAAACAAAATATATGGGAGATAAGAAAGGAGGGAAGGAATTGAAACAGGACATAAAACAGGTTTTAAATTACGACGTAGTTATCATCGGCGGAGGTCCTGCTGGCACAGCAGCGGCCATTGCCAGTGCCAGAAACGGAGCCAGGACGCTTCTGGTGGAGCAATATGGCTGTCTGGGCGGAATGCTGACAATGGGCGGAACTGGTCCCCAGATGACCTTTCATGCCGGAAGCACACAGGTGGTCCGTGGGATTGCGGAGGAGATCGTGGAACGTATGGTAAAAGAAGGATTTTCTCCGGGCCATATGGAGGACTTTGTGGGTTACGCCAGTTCAGTAACTCCTTTTGATGCGGAAGGAATGAAGCTGATATTAGAAACCATGGTGAAGGAAGCGGGAGCTGATCTGCTGTATCATACCGTTTACACTGGATGTGAGCGGGAGGACCGCAGGATCAGTAAGGTGCATCTATATGGAAAACAGGGATTTTTTGATGTGACTGGAACGATTTTCATCGACGCATCAGCAGATGGCGATCTCGCCGTACATGCGGGGATTGAAAGCGTATACGGAAGAGAAGAGGATCATCTTGCCCAGCCCATGACAATGAACGTCAAGGTACAGAATGTGGATAGGGAAAAGGTGATTGAATACGTAAAGCAGAATTCGGATGACATGCTCTCAACCATTCCGTTTGACCGTCTGGAGCTGATTCCAAGAAGCGGAGTGCAGGGAGCATATTCTGTAATCAGAAAGGCAAAGGAATCAGGAGAATTCCCCATTGACAGGGATATGGTGCTGTGCTTTGAGACCAATAATCTGGGAGAATATATTCTTAACATGTCACGGATCAAGAGGAAAAGTCCGTTGAATTCCTTTGATTTAACGGAGGCAGAAATAGAAGGAAGAAAACAGGCTCATATAATTGTAAACCTCATGAGAAAATATGTACCGGGATTTGAACAGGCGGTCATCGTGGCTACTGGACCCCATATTGGCGTGCGGGAAAGCCGAAAAATCAATGGCGCATATAAGCTTACCGCTTCCGATCTGCTTCAGAATAAGATGTTTGAAGATGCCATTGCTATGGGCGGTTATCCGATTGACCTCCATTCGCCTGACGGAGAGGAGACAAAGCATTATCATTTAAAACGGGGAAGCTGGTATTCCATTCCATACCGCTGCCTGTATACCAATGAGCTGGATAATCTTCTGGTAACCGGCAGGTGTATGAGCGCCACTCATGAAGCCTGTGGGGCAGTCCGTGTGACGCCCATACTAATGGCCATCAGCCAGGGGGCCGGAACTGCGGCAGCTCTTGCAGCCGGTCAGGAGTGTAGTGTGGCGGAAATTGATGTGGAACAGCTTAGAGAAATTTTAAAGACCCAGGGGGCATTTCTTGACCCTTATTAATGCAGTCCCCTACCCCATAGACAAACTGATATTTACTTTGCAGTTGTCTTCAAGTTCCCGAAGTGACATATATCCGCTTGTCATAAAACCGGATCACAAATATCAAAAAAATCTGAAATAAACATTGGCAAAATACCCTGTTTTGTTCTATTGTAAGATGTGGTTTGATTTTTCATATTCAGTTAAATATTACCACAAAAGAGGAATTCCAACTCATTAACTATGAGTCGAAATTCCTCTTTTTAATTTGGCTGTTTTTCACAGCCCCTTTTTCTATATCATCTACATTTTTATTCATTTAGTTCGTTTAAGTAATCTACAGCTTCAAGATTATTCAGTAACTTGATTCAGCTTTTATGATTACTATTAAGATACAATTTTATTAAGAATACTTCTAGCCACACTAATCCCATTAGCAGATGCCTGCTGTAACCCTCTGGTCACAGACGCTCCATCTCCAATGGCTCTAAGTCCTTCCACACTGGTCTCAAAGTCAGCATTCACAACAACCTTATTGGAATAGAACTTAACCTCAACTCCATATAATAAAGTCTCATCGCTGGCGATACCTGGAGTTACCTTATCAAGAGCTAAAAGCATCTCTTTTATGTCAACCATAATACGGTGAGGGAATACTAAGGATAAGTCTCCCGGTACGGCATCCTTTAAGGTAGGGATGATATTATTTCTGCATAATCTCTCCTCTGTGGTTCTTCTTCCTCTCTGGAAGTCGCCGAAGGTCTGAACCAGAATCTTGCCATCGCAGAGCATGTTGCTGAGCTGGGCGATGTGCTTGCCGTATTCAATTGGGGTCTTAAATGGTTTTGTAAAGTTCTTGGAAACAAGAATGGCGAAGTTTGTGTTGTTCGTCTTGAATTCCTGGGATTTATAAGCATGACCGTTGACAACGGCCAGTCCATTTTCATAATATTCTGTGGCTACCTCGCCGGAAGGGTTGGTACAGAAGGTACGCACCTTGTCGTCAAAGGTAGGAGTGTAATACACAAGCTTGGCTTCGTAAAGGTTCTTATTTAAAAACTCCATGACCTCGTCCCGGACTTCTACCCGGACACCGATGTCTACGGTTCCAACCATTGTTTCAATGTTATGATGATTGCAGATGTGGCTGAACCAGTCAGAGCCTTCCCGTCCGATGGCAGACACGATTTCGTCTGCATAAATGGTCTCGTCCTTATCGGTAATAATGCCTTTTGCCTTATTATCTTCAATGATAATATCCTTTACCATGGTGTTAAAGGCCATCTCCACGCCCTGTTCCAGTAAATGCTCCTGAAGGCGGGTATAGATCTTATAGCCCTCTTCCGTACCCAAATGGCGGATAGGACACTCAATCAGCTTTAAATTGGCATTGATGGCACTTCGGCGGATTTCCTGGATCTCCTTTTGCTTGTCAACGCCGTAGACATTTTCATCTGCGCCGAATTTCAGATAGATATTATCGGATTCTTTTAACAGCTCCACGGTTTTATCGTATCCTAAAATCTCCGGAAGATTGCCTCCCACATCAGGAGATAAAGAAAGCTTTCCGTCAGAGAATGCTCCGGCTCCTGCAAAGCCTGTGGTAATGGAGCAAGGCTTACAGCCAACGCATGTCTTGGTGGTACGCTTTGGACACATCCGTTTTTCAATGGGGCGTCCCTTTTCAATCATAAGTATCTTAAGTTCCGGTTTCTTCTCAATCAGTTCATAGGCACAGAAAATGCCGGAGGGGCCTGCACCAATGATGATCACATCGTATTTTTTGTTTGCATCCTTCATGAACATCACTCCTTTTTCCTTCTAACCCTTAGAAACAGCCATCACGCAGCCGGCGGAAATAACAACCGAATTTGAACTTATATAAGCGCAACGGTATCATTTTATCATAATGGAGACAGGAATTACAAGGGATAAGATATTAAATATTCATTGATAGCCTTTACATCTTTTTTTGAAACTGTTAGAATAATAAATGCAGCGTTAGATCCCCCTATGGTGAAAATCTAGCGCTTTTCGGGCGTTCCAAAGCCAGAAATGTCATGAATTAAAAATACCGTTAATATAGAGAATAATAAGGAGAATCATCATGTATATCATCGCAGGATTAGGAAACCCATCGAGAGAATATGAAAAGACCAGACACAATGTCGGTTTTGAAGCCATTGATTTTCTGGCGGACAAACTGGGGATTTTAGTAACGGATAAAAAGCACCGGGCATTTAGCGGTATGGGAATGATTGGAACGGAAAAGGTGATTTTATCAAAACCCCAGACTTACATGAATTTAAGCGGAGAAAGCATTGGTTCCATGGCAGACTATTATAAGGTAGAGCCGGACCACATTATAGTCATCTGCGATGACATCAATTTAGAAGAAGGACAGCTTAGAATTCGGGCCAAAGGAAGTGCCGGAGGCCATAATGGTCTTAAAAATATCATCAGCCATTTAGGAACCCAGGAGTTTTTAAGAATCCGGGTGGGAGTGGGAGAAAAGCCAAAGGAGATGGACCTGGCGGACTATGTTCTCGGACGTTTTCCAAAGGCTCAGGAAGCCATCATGGAAGAAGCGTATGGGGCGGCAGCCGAAGCTTCCATTATGATAGTGTCAGACGGAGCAGATGCTGCGATGAATCAGTATAACAGAAAGAAATAAGGAGACTTCATGAGCGGATTATTTGAAAAACCATTGAGGGAGCTTAAGGACTTTGAAGACCTCTCAAAAGATCTGGAAAAAAAGGCCGGTCCCATAGGGGCGAGCGGCTGCATGGATTCCCAAAAGGTTCACTTGATGTACGAAGCAGCAAAGAATGCTGGAATGAAGCTGGTGGTGACCTATGATGATACCAGAGCCAGAGAGATTTTTGAGGATTTAAGCTATTTTGATACAAATGTGTGGTTATATCCGGCCAGAGATCTTCTGTTTTTCAATGCCGATATCCATGGAAACCTTCTTACCAAGCAGCGTATGACCGTATTCCGCCGCCTGATGGAGGAAAACACCGGCTGGATCGTTACCACCATTGACGGACTTATGGATCATCTGCTTCCTTTAAAGTATCTGAAAAATCAGGTGCTTTCCGTAAAGAGCGGCCAGACCATTGAGGTAGAGACCTGGAAAAAGCGTCTGGGAGAGCTTGGGTACGAGCGAATGGGACAGGTGGACGGTATGGGACAGTTCTCCATCCGAGGCGGTATCATCGATGTATTCCCGCTGACAGAAGAGCTTCCCGTCCGAATCGAGCTTTGGGATGACGAAGTGGATTCCATTCGTACCTTTGACTTGGAAAGCCAGAGATCCATTGACCAGCTGGAAGAAATTCAGATTTATCCTGCCACGGAGATGACACTGACAAAGACTCAGATCGAAGATGGAATTGAGGCAATCCAAAAGGAAATAAAAAAATATGAAAAAGACTTAAAAGCCCAGACAAAGGTGGAGGAAGCCCTGCGGATCCGCTCTATTATCAATGAGCTGTTAGAAGGGCTTAAGGAAGGCTTTAAGCAGCAGGGACTTGACGGCTATATCCATTATTTCTGCCCGGACAGCGTTTCTTTTTTTGACTATTTTGAAAAAGATAGTACCGCAGTGTTCTTAGATGAGCCGGAGCGGTTAAAGGAAAAAGGGGAAACCGTGGAAATGGAATTCAGGGAGAGCATGATCCATCGTTTAAACAATGGATACCTACTTCCCGGACAGACCGGTCTCCTTTTTACGGCTAAGGAAATGCTTGCAAGAACCCAGACTGGAACCACAGTCTATTTAACCGGTCTGGAACAAAAGCTCACTGGCTTCGCTGTCAGGAACCGTTACAGCTTTCAGGTGAAAAATGTAAGTGCCTACCAAAATGGCTTTGAGCTTTTAATCAAGGACTTAAGCAGATGGAAAAAGGAAGGCTACCGGGTCGTCCTTTTATCAGCCTCCAGAACCAGGGCAAGCCGCCTTGCCGGTGATTTAAGAGAGTATGATTTAAGAGCCTACTGCCCCGATGACAGCGGAGAAGACAGAGAGGTAAAGCCAGGAGAGATTCTGGTCACTTACGGTAAGCTTCACCGCGGCTTTGAGTATCCCATGATTAAATTCATCGTCATTACAGAAGGCGATATGTTTGGGGGAGAAAAAAAGAAGCGAAAGCGGAAAAAGACCACCTACGAAGGCACCAAAATCCAGAACTTCTCCGAATTATCCGTAGGCGATTATGTAGTCCATGAGGATCACGGCCTTGGAGTTTACCGTGGAATTGAAAAAATTGAGCAGGATGGCGTTATCAAGGACTACCTAAAGGTACAATATGCGGACAACGGAAACCTATATCTTCCTGCCACCAGACTGGACGGAATCCAGAAATACGCCGGAGCAGATGCCAAAAAACCGAAGCTTAACCGCTTAGGCGGCGAGCAGTGGAACAAGACAAAGACAAGAGTCAAGAGCGCGGTCAAAGAGATCGCAAAGGACCTTGTCATGCTCTATGCAGCAAGACAGGAGACCCATGGCTTCCAGTACGGCGGAGATACGGTCTGGCAAAAGGAATTCGAAGAAATGTTTCCCTATGAGGAGACCGATGACCAGTGGGATGCCATTGAAGCCACCAAGGGCGACATGGAAAGTAAGAAGATCATGGATCGTCTTATTTGCGGTGACGTAGGCTACGGAAAGACAGAGATCGCCTTAAGAGCTGCATTTAAAGCCGTCCAGGATGGAAAACAGGTGGTCTATCTGGTTCCTACCACCATTTTGGCCCAGCAGCATTATAATACCTTTGCCCAGAGAATGAAGGACTTCCCCATCCGGGTGGACTTGATGTCAAGATTCCGTACCCCGGGACAGATAAAGAAGACCATCGAGGATTTAAAACGGGGCATGGTAGACATTGTAGTGGGAACTCACCGGGTCCTGTCAAAGGATATACAGTTTAAAGACCTGGGACTTCTTATTATAGATGAGGAACAGCGCTTTGGAGTGACTCATAAAGAAAAGATCAAGCAGCTAAAGGAAAATATCGACGTTCTCACCTTGACAGCGACTCCTATTCCAAGAACACTGCACATGAGCCTGGTAGGAATCCGTGATATGAGCGTGTTAGAGGAACCGCCGGTAGACCGTATGCCCATTCAGACCTACGTCATGGAACACAACGATGAGATGGTCCGTGAAGCCATTCACCGGGAGCTTTCCAGAGACGGACAGGTGTATTATGTATACAATCGTGTCAGCAACATTGATGAGGTGGCGAACCACATCGCAAAGCTGGTGCCGGAAGCCAATGTGACCTTTGCCCATGGCCAGATGCATGAGCATGAGCTGGAAAAAATCATGTTTGATTTTGTAAATGGTGAAATTGATGTCCTGGTCTGCACCACCATCATTGAAACAGGTCTCGATATCCCCAATGCCAATACCATGATCATACAGGATGCGGACCGTATGGGCTTATCCCAGCTCTATCAGCTCAGAGGCCGGGTCGGGCGCTCCAGCCGTATTTCCTATGCATTTTTAATGTATAAACGAGATAAGCTTTTAAAGGAAGAGGCGGAAAAGCGCCTCCAGGCCATTCGAGAATTTACAGAGCTTGGCTCAGGAATCAAGATCGCCATGCGTGACTTAGAAATCCGTGGAGCCGGCAATGTGCTGGGCGCAGAACAGCACGGGCATATGGAAGCTGTTGGATATGACCTTTACTGTAAGCTCTTAAATCAGGCTGTATTGGAGTTAAAGGGAGAGCGAAAGGAAGAGGAAACCTACAATACTGTGGTGGACTGCGACATTGATGCCTACATCCCAACTTCCTATATTAAGAATGAATATCAGAAGCTTGATATCTATAAGCGCATTTCCGGCATTGAGAATGAAGAGGAATACATGGATATGCAGGATGAGCTGATGGACCGTTTTGGAGATATCCCAAAGCCGGTTGAGAATCTATTAAAGGTTGCGGCCTTAAAAGCACTGGCTCACAGCGCCTTTGTAACAGAGGTGAATATAAACAGGCAGGAAGTCCGTCTTACCATGTACAAGAATGCCCGCCTGAAGGTAGAGGGAATTCCAAAGATCGTGGAGCAGTACCGTGGAGATTTAAAATTCCTCATGGGCGAAGAACCAAGGTTTACCTATTTGGATCGAAAGAAAAATCTGTCTTCAGATACCATGATAGGCCAAGCGGAAGTGTTATTGAAGCAGATTGGTGAGTTGTCTGAAAAAAACTAGTAAAAACGAAAATTTACCTAAAAATAAAAAGGCGTTTGGTTGATTTTTTGGGTATTTTGTGATATACTAATAGTAGAAGAAGGGATTTAGTCCCAGATGCTTTCTTTACTTCAAGATGTTTGTTTCGGAGAAAGGTGGTAGCTATGGACGTATTAAGTATGTATCTTCTACAAAGAGTATCGGATGAACTGACGATTCAGAGGAATGGTTCTTTTGAGAATCGATTTGTTTCTCCCATTCCTAATAATGCAGCAGCAAAAGTTGCGCATGAAGGTTATATTACTTCCTCGAAGGAAGTTTCAAACCATGTCAGACAAGGTGATTATTGACCTGGAGCACTAAAAGTCTCTCTTCTAAAATCTTAAGATTTATAAAAAAATAGAGTAAGAATCAGGGTTTGGCCTACTTTTAGGTCCGAACCCTGATTTTAAATTTTGGGAAAAATGGCAGACTTAAGTATAATCTTCCTAAATCGTAGCAAAATAATATCAGTGATATTAAAACGTACAAGATGGAGGAATTATAATCATGAAAGCAACTGGCATAGTTAGAAGAATTGATGACCTGGGAAGGGTGGTTATACCAAAAGAGATCAGAAGGACACTTCGCTTAAGAGAGGGAACTCCGCTTGAGATATTCACAGACAGAGAAGGAGAAATTATTCTTAAGAAATACTCCCCAATGGTAGAGCTGACCGCATTCGCTTCCCAGTATGCCGAGGCAATGGCACAGACTACGGGATTAACTGTTTGCATCAGCGACAGAGACCAGGTCATTGCTGTGGCAGGCGGTTCTAAAAAGGAACTGCTCCAGAAAACGATCAGCAAGCAGTTAGAGACTGTCATTAACGAGCGTACCGTAGTACTTGCAGGAAAGGATGAAAAAGGTTTTATCCCCCTGACAGGAGAAGTACTGGAAGGTATTACAGCTCAGGTGATAGCTCCCATCATTTGTGAGGGAGATGCAATCGGTGCCGTAGCACTTTTAAGCAGAGAGCCAAGAGCACGTTTTGGTGATATGGAGACAAAGCTTGCAACCACGGCTGCCGGGTTCTTAGGCCGCCAGATGGAAGGATAATAAAATCAGCGATTTAATAGTCAGGAGGTGAAAGAAATGAAAGTATTTATGCCAGAAGAAGATAACTATGACGATGGTGATATCCCAGAGGTTGATACGGAACCCTATGAAAATGGTTTTTATATAGAGCCCCTGCCGGAATCCGAGCGCCCCAGACGGGATGGTCCCGGGGGAAATTAATAAAAGACAGCCGCCGATGGACAGGATAATAACTGTACCAACCGGCGGCTGTCTTTTAAGATTATTTAATAGATGATCTGATCTCCATCTTTGATGCAGTAGTTAAGCTTTACTCCAAGCTCCTCCATCCATTGTCTTGTTTCAAGGGTCTTCCAGTCACCGCTTCCAATGCCGGAACCGCCGTCATTGTTCCACAGCCAGAGAGGACAGGGCCACAGAGCGATTTTTGGATTTATCACAGCGTATACATCCTTGTTTACGCCGTACTGACCATGGTGAGACATCTGAACGATATCGCTTTTTAAGTCTTCCTTGCTTGTTTGCTCAAGAAGAAGTTTTCCAGCCTCTGGACCCATATCTCCCAGTACCAGGGTGCTTACATTGTTTAAGGTAAATTTATAGGCAACGGAACTGTTATTGACTGAGGTCACATCGAGAAGGTATGGATCATTTAAAACTTTTGCTTTAATCTGACCAATCTTTATCTCGTCACCCTTATGGACCACATGAAGCCTGTCCGCAGGAAGAGTGGCAATTGCCGCTCTGAAGTTATTGACCAAATCGGATCTTGACGGTTCCACCTTATCGTACCAGGACTGGTCCGCCAGGTTATAATAGATGTTGTCAATGGTGATCTTTCTTCCTGGATTGTTAAGTATCTGCACCAGTGCTCCCGCGTGATCAGAGTGGGGATGAGTAATGAACCAGGCAGAAACACGGCCGCCTTTTTGTTCAATGACCTCTGTTAAGTGATCCGCATCAATGTCCCAGCCTCCGTCAATGACGACCAGGTTGCCACTTTTGTCCTGCAAGACCATGGAAAGCATCTGACGCTTGTCATAGTTGGCTAAAAGGGATAAGCTGCCGCCGTTAAAGATCTTGCTTCCAGGACCTACTGCAATAGAAGGACCAAATCCCATGGAGTTTGCCTTTAATGATCCCTCACCTGTGGTAGGAGAGATGGTCTGAATGTGAAAGGCTGAAAACACAATGTTTAGAAACAGCAGACCGGCTGCTATTTTTTTCCAGATATTAAATTCTTTCATAGTTACCTCCGGTAATGAATAAATTATTTCTTATTATATCGGAATCCGCTCTATTTTAACAGGGGCGGGAGACAAATGTCAGAAAATCTTCAGAATTGGAAAGTCCATCCAGTTTGTGCCTGCATATGGTATAATCTCAAAAAAGGAGGTTTCATCAATGCATACTTTCAGCGATTTAGTAAATATTACAAGTAAACTGCGTTCCAAAGATGGATGCCCCTGGGATAAGGAGCAGACCCACGAAAGCCTGAAGCAATATCTTTTGGAGGAAACCGGCGAGGTAATAGAAGCCATTGATCATAAGGATCAGGAAAATCTGTGCGAGGAACTGGGAGATCTTCTTTTCCAGGTCATGATCCACAGCCAGATCGCAAAGGAGAATCAGGATTTCACCATTGATGATGTTGTAAATGGAATTTGTGAAAAAATGATACGCAGGCATCCACATGTTTTTGGCGATAAAAAGGTGAATTCGTCGGAAGAGGGAGAAGCCCTGTGGGAAGCAATAAAAATGCAGGAGAAAGCTCGTGAAAAGAGCGAAAAACCTTGACAAAAACAGGAGAAACAGCTATAAATGATATAGTAATCGTGTTAATGCGAAAAGTCGTAGCTAGAAGCTACATTTTTAGGAGGAAGATATCAATGAACAAAGCAGAGTTAATCGCAGCAGTATCAGAAAAGGCAGAACTGTCCAAAAAGGATGCAGAGAAGGCAGTGAAAGCTCTGACAGATGTTATATCTGAAGAGTTAGTAAAAGGCGAGAAAATCCAGTTAGTAGGATTTGGTACATTTGAAGTATCTGAAAGAGCTGCCAGAGAAGGCAGAAATCCTAAGAGCGGTGAAGTTATGAACATCCCTGCTTCCAAAACACCTAAGTTTAAAGCTGGTAAGGCTTTAAAGGATATGGTAAACGCTTAATCCATGCGGTTGGACAAGTTTCTTAAGGTTTCCCGCCTGATCAAGAGAAGGACCGTTGCCAACGATGCCTGTGATGCAGGCCGCGTGCTTGTCAATGACAAGCCGGCGAAAGCTTCTTTGAGCGTCAAGCAAGGCGACGTAATCGAGATACATTTTGGAACCAGTTCGGTTAAAGTTGAGGTTCTTGATGTAGCGGAAACGGTGAAAAAGGATGAGGCGAAGGAACTTTATCGTTATCTTTAGCTTTGAATCTTATACGTATGATAAATTTCAGGAATATTGAAGCGTTCCTCCTAATATACTTAAGACAGGTATATTAGGAGGTTTTTCTTATGGAAGAGAAAGTGAATATTCGCCCTCACAGGCTGACGATAGAAAATCGTGCCTCCGGTACGTTAACAGGAATACGGGAAGTGGTGTCATTTGATGAGAATCAGGTGATTCTTGACACAGACCTGGGTCTGTTGACCCTGAAGGGAAAAGATCTTCACGTAAGCCGTCTGACTCTGGAAAAGGGAGAAGTGGATTTAAACGGGAGCATTGAAAGCTTAAATTATTCCTCTAACGAGGCACTTCGCCGGTCCGGCGAATCCCTGCTTTCCAGGCTGTTTAAATAAGGATCAGAAGGAGTCATATGAGCGTTCATATCGTATATGAAGTAAAACTTCTGCTCTACAGCTTTTTGACGGGAGCAGGGCTTATGATGACATATGACCTGTTGCGTGTATTTCGCATTTTTGTTCCCCACTCCTATGTATTTGTTGGGATTGAGGACATGGTATTCTGGGTATATGCTTCTTTGACCACCTTTTCTCTTTTGTATGAACAAAATGACGGCGGGTTAAGGGGCTATGTCATTGTCGGAGTCTTTCTCGGCATGTTCCTTTATGACAGGACCATAAGCAGGTTTTTTCTAAAGTTCTTGAAAAAATTTTGGAAATATCTTAAAATGAAAATACGTATAATTTTCCGCCGGAAAAAGCGGCAATAAGGACGACTGGTGAATGTATGAGCGTGAGAGGAAAAACGAGAAGAAAAAGAAAAGACAAGTGGGGAAACCGAATGGCCCTCATTGGCATTACTTTTGTTGTGTTCAGCCTTGCCGTGACAGTTACAATCAAAGGCACATCTTTGAAGGAAAGAGAGAGGGAGTATCAAATCCGTCTTGAAAACCTTCAGGCCCAGGTGGACAAGGAAGAGGATCGTGCCAAGAAGCTGGAGGATTACCGCGTCTATGTCCAGACAAAACAATACATAGAAGAGGTGGCAAAGCAGAAGCTTGGCCTAGTAAAGCCTGACGAAATTTTATTAAAGCCTTCCCAAAGGCAGTAAGAAAAATTTATATCAAACAGGCCCTCCCTAAAAGTCCTAAAAATCGTGGGTTGTGAAAGAAAAGCACCCATCAGGTAGAACTTAATGTCCCTAAAATCATAGATATTTAAGTGGAAAGCTGTCGCACGATTTTTCGTGGCGCATCAGCCATTTTGACAAAATATATTCCTTCTGTCTGTATATAATGTGGTCTAAAGCATGAAACAGGCAGGAGGGATTTTTGTGTTCAGACGTAAGCCAGCACATTATGATATGGCGAATGTGAATGTATATACGGCTAAAAGATTAAATGACATGGCAAATTCATTGGGTGAGCTTGCCAGGGCGTGCACAGATGAACTGTCCGCAGAACAGGGACTTACGAAGGAAGATGGTGTGGCAGCGCTTGAGACCGCTGCAGCCATGGTATGCGCAGGTTGTAATAAATGCTTTGTGCATCCGGGAAAAGAACAGGACAATCAGTATTATCTGAATTATCTGATTCGTGCATTTGAACAGAAAGGAAACGTGGACTACGGGGACATGCCCCGTTTTTTTCTGGAGACCTGTAAAAGGAAAGACGATTACATGGTTCATTTGAACCGTAACCTGGGCAGAGCCACCATGAATCTGGCGTGGAAGAACCGTTTTTTAGAGAGCCGGGATGCGGTCATCGTCCAGTTTAAGGAGCTGGCTGTCATTTTGGAGGAATTCTCCCATCAGGTGGAGCATGCCATGGACATCACTCCGGACTGGGAGGATGAAGTAAAGAAGGCATTTCGGCGAAACCATATCGTAATAGAAAAGATGCTTCTCCTGGAATATGAAAATCACCAGAGAGAGGCATACTTGACCATGAGGACTTTAAATGGCCGCTGTGTCACCGTCAAGGAGGCAGCAGAGATTTTAGAAAATGCCATGGAGGATGGAGAATGGGCCGTGGCACCGGATGGCAGAAATCTGGTGACAAAGCAGCTGGATACCATCCGGTTTGTGGAAAAGGGAGAATACCGTGTCATCTACGGAGCCGCAAAGGCCGTAAAAAGCGGGGAAGAGGTATCTGGAGATAATTATACCTTTGGACAGGTTCAGCCTGGACAAGTCATTATAAGCCTTTCTGACGGCATGGGAAGCGGCAAGGCGGCAGAGGAAGAGAGCCGCCAGGTCATCGAGCTGACCCAAAGACTTTTAGAGGCGGGATTTTCCACCAGAGCAGCACTTAAGATGGTGAATACCGTTCTTTTGCTGACCGGATTATCTCAACACCCAGCCACCTTGGACCTATGCTGCATTGACCTTAAAACTGGAATTTTAGAAGCTATGAAGCTGGGAGCGGCGGCGACCTATATTCTCAGTGAAAAAGGTGTGGAGCTGTTAGAGGCAGGGGAGGTGCCCATGGGAATTTTAAATCCGGTGGAGCCTGTGCTCCTTTCAAAAAAGCTATGGGATGACAACCGGATCATCATGGTAAGTGACGGGATACTGGATGCCCTTCCAGCCGACGATAAGGAGCTGATGTTAAAAGAGTTTATTTCCCGCATGCCGGTGAAAAATCCACAGGATATGGCAGATCGGATTCTTTTGTTCGCCAGATCCTTTACGGAGACGGCAGCTGACGATATGACGGTGCTGACTGCCGGCATCTGGAAACGAAAATAATAATTGCAACAGACATGTTTTGAGGGTATATTTATAATAAAGAGGGGAGAGAATCAACTAAGGAAGGTGGCTTAATGTACAAAACGATATTGGAATTTATCAGACGGAACCGGCTTTTTCTCCCGGGGGACCGCGTCATCGTGGCGCTTTCCGGAGGAGCCGATTCGGTCTGTCTTCTTGTAGTCTTAAATGAATGTAAGGATGAGCTGGGGATTTCCTTAAAGGCCGTCCACGTCCATCACGGGCTGAGGGGCCGGGAGGCCGACAGAGACAGCGAGTATGCAAAGACGCTGTCCCAGTCCCTTTCCCTGCCTTTTTCCTGTGTCCATGTGGATGTCACAGGCTATGCCAGGGAACACAAGCTGTCGGTGGAAGAAGCGGGAAGGCTTCTTCGCTATGAAGTGCTTGAAAACGAACGCTTAAGCTTTGGGGGCAATAAAATTGCTGTGGCCCATCATAAGGATGACCAGGCGGAGACCATTTTACACCATTTGTTCCGGGGGACCGGCTTAAAAGGGCTTGGAGGAATCCGACCGGAAAGAGACCGGATTGTCCGGCCACTCTTGTCTGTTGGCAAGACAGAAATTCTTGCATATCTGGAAGAAAAAGGGATATCATATTGTGAGGACTCCACCAATGCCCACACCGACTATGCCAGAAACCGGATTCGGGGAATTTTACTTCCAGCCATTAAAAAAGAAATCAATGCCAGGGCAGAGGATAATATTATCCACGCCGGGGAAATGGCTGCAAAAGCCGATGAATATTTAGAGAAGCAGGCGGAAAAATTTCTAAAGGAATGTGCAGTCCTGGAACCGGATGAAAATGGGTCCGTTCATTCCATCGGAGTTAAAACGGAAGGGCTTATTTTAGAAGAGGATATTATAAAGACCTATGTCCTTCGGGCCATGATCCGTTCTGTTTCCGGCTCCATGAAGGATATTTCCATGACTCATGTGGAAAGTGCAAAGGCTCTCCTTTGGGCGCAGTCAGGCAAGCAGATTGATCTGCCAGGCGGACGGATCGCTCTTAGAAGTTCTGACTATTTGTGGATAAAGAATAAAATGAAGAATGAAACTGTGGATAATCCCAATGATATCTTACTTCCCCAAGTTGATTTTCAAGTCTTTCCCTATAAAAAAGGTCAGGAAATTCCCAAAAACGGGTATACGAAATGGTTCGATTATGATAAAATCAAATGTGCACTCTCTGTGAGGTATCGGCAAACCGGAGATTACCTGACACTGACCGGAGGCGGCAGAAAGACCGTCAAGGCATTTATGATAGATGAGAAGATTCCCAGAGAGGAACGTGGAAAAATTCCATTAATTGTGGATGGTTCCCATGTCCTG
Organism: [Clostridium] aerotolerans DSM 5434; assembly: GCF_000687555.1. Taxonomy (GTDB): domain Bacteria; phylum Bacillota; class Clostridia; order Lachnospirales; family Lachnospiraceae; genus Lacrimispora; species Lacrimispora aerotolerans. Next base: position 174,388 of record NZ_JHWJ01000004.1, read on the forward strand.
TGGGTCATCGGATACCGGATCAGTGAATACTATAAGATAACAGATGATACCCATACAGTAATACAAATGCAGTTAGACGGAGGAAAAGACAATGGATGATAAGATACGTGTAATGTTATCAGAGGAAGAGATCGCAGAAAGAATCAAGGAAGTTGCAGCGCAGATCAGTAAGGACTATGAAGGAAAAAAGCTTCATCTTATCTGTATCTTAAAGGGAGGAGTCTTCTTCACCTGTGAGCTTTCCAAACGAATCACTCTGCCCCTTACTTTGGATTTCATGTCCGTATCAAGCTACGGCTCTGGTACCGTATCAAGCGGTATTGTGAAGATTGTAAAGGATCTTGACGATCCGATTGAAGGAAAGGATGTTCTCATTGTTGAGGATATTATTGATTCTGGAAACACCTTATCCTATTTGATTGAGGTATTAAAACAGAGAAATCCAAACAGCATTGAGCTTTGTACCCTGCTTGATAAACCGGAACGCCGGGTAAAGAAGCAGGTTCAGGTAAAGTATACCTGTTTCACCGTACCGGATCAGTTTATCATCGGATATGGTCTTGATTACGATCAGATATACAGGAATTTGCCATATATTGGAGTTATAGAACAGCAATAAGGAGGCAGCATGTTGAAACAACAGCAACCATTTAAAGGCTTAGGATTTCTGCTCCTTCTGGTTATCATGCTTATATTTGCCAGCAGGCTTCCCCAGAAAAGTGAGATCATCACAAACCAGGAGCTTATGCAGGCAATCGATAATGGAACCATAGCCTCGGCTACGATCCGGCAGAGCGACCCGCCGCCAACGGGAAAAATTGAGATGACAATGAACGACGGCACCTCAAAACAGGCCAACGTATCCAATGTACTTGGAATCCAGGACCGTTTAGACCGCAATGGAATTACCTATACGGTGGATGCAGTTCAGAAGGAAAACCTGTTTTTGACTATTACATTGCCGCTTATATTGACAGCAGTAGCCATGGTGTTTTTATTCATGGTCATGAATGCCAGGGCAGGAGCCGGAAGCGCCAACAGTAAGATGATGAATTTCGGAAGAAGCCGGGCACTCCTTGCAAAGGATGCCAACAAAGTGAATTTCAGCAAGGTAGCAGGGCTTGAGGAAGAGAAGGAAGAGCTGGAGGAAGTGGTGGATTTTCTTAAAAATCCCCAGAAGTACACCAGTGTAGGCGCCAGAATCCCCAAAGGAATCCTGCTTGTAGGGCCTCCGGGAACCGGTAAGACGCTTCTTGGAAAGGCAGTAGCAGGAGAAGCCGGAGTACCGTTTTTCTCCATTTCAGGTTCTGACTTTGTGGAAATGTTCGTAGGTGTCGGTGCATCTCGTGTCAGAGATTTATTTGAAGAAGGTAAGAAACACGCCCCATGTATCATTTTCATTGATGAAATTGATGCGGTTGCCCGCCGAAGAGGTACGGGAATGGGCGGTGGTCATGATGAAAGAGAGCAGACTCTAAACCAGCTTCTCGTTGAGATGGATGGATTTGGAATCAATGAAGGAATCATCGTAATGGCGGCCACCAACCGGGTGGATATTTTAGATCCTGCCATCCTTCGTCCCGGCCGTTTTGACCGGAAGGTAGGAGTAGGAAAACCGGATGTAAAGGGAAGAGAAGATATCCTAAAGGTTCACTCCAAGGAAAAACCATTGGGTGAAGATGTGGATTTAAAGAGAATTGCCCAGACAACATCTGGATTTACTGGCGCAGATCTTGAAAATCTTATGAATGAAGCAGCCATTTATACAGCCAGACACAGCAAGAAGTTCATCAGTCAGGCTGATATTGATAAAGCGTTTGTAAAGGTCGGCATTGGAGCCGAGAAAAAGAGCAAGATCATTACCGAAAAGGAAAAGAAGATCACAGCCTACCACGAGGCAGGCCATGCGATTTTATTCCATCTCCTTCCTGACGAGGGACCGGTTCATACCATTTCCATCATACCAACGGGAATGAGTGCAGCCGGATATACCATGCCTCTTCCGGAAAAGGATCATATGTTCAACACCAGAGAAAAGATGCTGCAGGATATTATGGTAGATTTAGGCGGAAGAATCGCTGAGGAGCTTATTTTCGGTGATATCACGACCGGAGCTTCCCAGGATATCAAGCAGGCCACCGCATTGGCCCGCGCTATGGTGACCCAGTTCGGCATGTCCGATAAGGTGGGCATGATCAATTATGATAACGATGGTGATGAAGTATTCATTGGAAGGGATCTGGCACATACCAAGAACTATGGCGGTCAGGTTGCCAATACCATTGACAATGAAGTGAAACGAATCATTGATGAGTGCTATCAGAAGGCAAGGGAAATTCTCGTGAAACACGAAGATGTACTTCATGCCTGCTGTCAGCTGCTTATGGAAAAAGAAAAAATCGGTCAGCAGGAGTTTGAAGAACTTTTTAAGGTTCCCACAGAAGTGATATAAATAATGCTGGCTTAAACAAAATATTGGTGCAGAATCCGGAAAAGTATCCAAGTTTGCTTTCTGGAATCTGCACTTTTTTGTAACCTATAGACGGAATAGGAAAATATGCATAAAAAATTATTTTGAAAAAAATGATGTTTGTGCACACTTATTTTCTCCAGCGTGGTATATTTATAAATGTAAACCCCCCCAATACATTATATAGTTTTTGCTACACCCCATAAGAAACGAAATACCTTCTCCGAAAAACGGTCAGCTACCCCGCTGACCGTTTTTTATTTCATTTTTTTAGAGGTAAGGCAGGGTTGTATAATGGGGATCAATCGGATAAAATAGTATTAGAGTTAGGATGAAAGGAAAGAAAGAACGTATGTGCTTTCAGGAAGAGGCTTTAAATAGAGAGGCATTATTTACCGACGAGACTGACAGCTTCCGGTTTCCCTGTGAACCAGAAGAAGGGGACGAAGTAGTTCTTCTTTTCCGGACGGCTGTAAACAATATTGATTGGGTCAATTATATAGAAGCCGGCAGTGAACAAGCAACTGCCATGAAAAGAAGCAGCTCTGATGAAATGTTCGATTACTATGAGCACAGAATAAAAGCAGGCTGTGATCCCATTCGCTACTGCTTTCAGGTGGTAAAAGGGAATCAGGTCTGTTATTACAGCCGTCTGGGAGTGGAAGATGAGATTCCGTCTGACAGCTGGTTCTTAATGGTCCCAGGCTTTTCCACACCAGACTGGGCAAAGGGTGCCGTCATGTATCAGATTTTTGTGGACCGCTTCTGCAATGGAGATTCCGCCAATGATGTGGTAGATGACGAATATGTGTATTTAAAAAGGAAAGTAACCGGTATCAGGGACTGGAATAAGTATCCCGACCAGCTTGATGTATGCAGCTTTTATGGCGGAGATTTGCAGGGGGTATGGGATAAGCTTGACTATCTGGAAAATCTGGGTGTGGAAGTAATTTATCTAAATCCCATTTTTGTATCGCCCTCCAATCATAAGTACGATTGTCAGGATTATGACCATATTGATCCCCATTACGGCGTCTTAGCCATGGATGGGGGAGAGGTTTTAAACTCTGAAGATACCAGCAACCAGAATGCCACCAAATACATGATACGTACTACGGCAGAGGAAAACCTAAAAGAGAGCAATGATTTTTTCTCCAGGTTTATAGAAGAAGTACACAAAAGAGGAATGAAGGTCATTCTGGACGGAGTATTTAATCACTGCGGTTCTTTCCACAAATGGCTGGATGGAGAACGGATTTATGAGCTTTCAGGAAATTATGAGCCAGGAGCTTATGTTTCAAAAGAAAGCCCTTATCATTCCTTTTTTAATTTCCAGTCTGAGAACTGGCCTTACAATTCCTCTTATGATGGCTGGTGGGGTCATGCTACACTTCCAAAGCTTAATTATGAAGGCTCTGATACTCTTTACCAGTATATCCTTAACATCGCTGCCAAATGGGTTTCTAAGCCATACAATGCCGACGGTTGGCGCCTTGACGTAGCTGCCGACTTAGGGCAAAGCAGTCAATTCAATCACAGCTTCTGGAAGGATTTCAGAAAGACAGTGAAGGCAGCCAATCAAGATGCCTTCATACTTGCGGAGCATTACGGTGACCCATCGGAATGGTTAAAGGGTGATGAGTGGGATACGGTGATGAATTACGATGCCTTTATGGAACCGGTATCCTGGTTTCTAACTGGTATGGAAAAGCATAGTGATGAGAAGGATGAAAAGCTCTTTGGAGACGGAACAGCCTTTTTTAAGGCCATGAATCACCATATGAGCCGTATGATGACGGGATCATTGTTTACTGCCATGAACCAGCTTTCCAATCACGACCATTCCCGTTTCCTTACAAGGACCAATAAAAAAATAGGCCGTACGGCTACAGAAGGACCGGAGGGGGCTTCCGAAGGAATCAGTTACGGCATATTCCGTCAGGGCGTGATGCTCCAGATGACCTGGCCCGGTGCTCCCACCATCTATTATGGGGATGAGGCTGGTGTTTGCGGCTGGACAGATCCAGACAATCGTCGAACCTACCCCTGGGGATATGAGAACATGGAACTGATAGAATTCCACCGGTATATGACTGATCTTCACCGGTCTATCAAAGCGCTCCGCCTTGGCTCCTTAAAGCAGCTTTTAGCAGGAGACCATCTCATTGCATTCGGCCGCTTTACAGGAGACAGCATCTGCGCTGTAGCAGTTAACAGCCATGAAAATGAACAGGAAATCCACATACCGGTCTGGCAGCTTGGCTTAAAGGACGGCGAGACCATGTCCCGGGTCATGCTGACCTATGAGAGTGGTTATAATGTTGGTAAGCTGTCTTACTCTGTGATAGAGGGTAATGTGAAGGTTTTATTGCCTCCTGTAAGCTCTGTCCTACTGGTTGGCAATAGGGATTAGCATAATTTTCTATAAAAAACAGCTTGATTTTTTTAGGACAACATGTTAAAATGATAATCGCTTGTTAAAAGGCATGGGTGGGTTCCCGAGCGGCCAAAGGGGGCAGACTGTAAATCTGTTGTCGACGACTTCGAAGGTTCGAATCCTTCTCCACCCAGTTATTATTAAGAAAAAAGCCGGTATGATAATCATCATACCGGCTTTTTTGTGCTATTCTTTAATTGTCTCGTTGACAGGCAGCTTCTATTCTGTATTGATAAAAGAAGCTGCCTGTCAACCGAGTATTTGACTTTTGAGACTGGCCGCTGTTATTCTGCCATCAAAGCCGCCATGGTGAAGTAATTATATGGCTTATTAAAGTGAGGCAGGAAGAAGATGTCAGTCAGCTTCAAGCGGTCAATGGTAACCTGTTCCTGAATGGCAAGAGAGAACATATGGATTGCCATGGAAATATCGTATTCAGAACACATCTGAGCTCCTAAGATGATTCTGGTCTTTCTGTCATATACGATACGGATTTTTACCTTATAATTATCATGCTGTATAAATGCAGGCTTCTGAGTGTCTTCGTAATCGGTGGCAACAGCGTCATAGCCCATTTTCTTTGCTTTTTCCAGTGTGATTCCGGTTGAGACCATCTTAAGGTCCCAAATACAGATACCATTTGAACCCTGAACGCCAATGGACTTCAATGGAGTTCCACAGGCATTATGAGCCGCTACGATTCCGGAACGCACTGCGTTGGTAGCCAGGGCGATGTAGTTGGTCTTTTGAATGGAATTATCATATATGGTCGCACAGTCGCCAATGGCATAAACGTCCGGCTGACTCGTCTGCTGATGTTCATTTACCAGATAAGCTCCGTTCTTAAACAGCTCCAGGACGTCTTTTCCCAGCTGGCTGTTGGGCTTAAAGCCGATTCCAAGCACCACCATATCGGCTGGGTATTCATGTTTGTCTGTAACGATCTTCTCCACCTTGCCGGTACCCTTAATGCTGGTAACGGTTTCTTCGTAAGCCAGCTTGATTCCGTGGCTTTCTAAGTTCTTAGACATGATATCCGTAAATTCCTGGTCATAATATCCGGACAGACAGGTGCTTGCTGTATCAATGAGAGTTACCTTCTTTCCAATACGATTAAAGGCTTCTGCCAGCTCCACGCCGATGTATCCGGCACCGACTACGACTACATTGCGGATCATGTTTTCGTGAAGCTTATCAATTACTTCTTTTGCATTCTGATATAATTTCACGTACTGAACATTTTTTAAATCGGTTCCTTCAATGGTTGGAGTAACAGGGAGAGAGCCGGTGGCAAGAATAAGCTTGTCATATGGAGTCTGATAGCTCTGGCCGTCTTTTCCAGTGGCAAATACCAGCTTTTTATCAAAATCAATATGATAGACAATGGTTTCTAAATATACTTTTGCGCCCTTCTGCTCAAAAATCTCCTTGCTACAGTAAAACAATCCTTCGGAAGATGGAATCTGATTTCCAATCCATAAGGCCATACCGCACCCTAGAAAGCTGATATTGTCATTGGAGTCAAAAATCGTGACTTCCTTGTCCTTGTAATTATCTAAAATAGTGTTAATTGCCGCAGTTCCAGCATGATTTGCTCCAATTACTACGATACGCTCCATATAATACCTCCTAAGTGGTTCATTTTTATATAATATTGTACAGGCGAAAAAACAATTTCTCCTTAAGGTGATTCTATCACTAATTTGCCCGGGGGACAATTGATTCTTTGTCTTTTTTTTATCATTAGTCGGATCTTGAGACTTGAACCTGTTTTTGTTGTAATAAAATAAAGAAATAGTATGGACAACAATGATAGGATACCCAAAGAGTTCGGTTCATGGAACTATTAGTTTGAAAGCAATAGTAATGTTTTTTCATAATTGATTTTGATTTCTTGTTTTTCTTCTTTCATATATTTACGATTTGCGATATTTTCATAATCCATTGTTTCTATAGCTTATTTAAACAGTTGTAAGGGAAAATATAAATTGAAGAGCAAATGCAATATAAAACAGTTGACAAGAAAGGCTTGTTTTTGTATAATCAATATGTTGTTCATCGGTGAGCTTTTTTTGCTTGGTCAAAAGGGGCTGTACCTTGATTACACTAGTTGCCGGCGTGGCGGAACTGGCAGACGCACAGGACTTAAAATCCTGCGGGCTTAATCGCCCGTACCGGTTCGATTCCGGTCGCCGGCATGAATTGTGAGAAACCTTGTACTCGTTTGAGTACAAGGTTTTTTTGCGCCCTGTATTTACCTGCTTCCTGAATTGATATAGCATAAGGTTGATATAGGAAGTTATCATCGGCTGGGTGATAACCAGGAGTATGAAGTATGATCTGGCTATGAGATTTGTAAAAGTTATGTATATTATTGTAAAACATTAGTAAAGTGTATATAGTTATCTGAAAACTGTCCGATATATCTACTGAATCTCAAGTTGTACCTGAGACAAAGGCATAAATATATATTGGAGGTTGAAGCATGAACAGACACCGCAAGGGGATAAAAAAGGATTTGGTATTATTTACGTTGACCTGTATTGCCTGTATCGTATTTCTGTTGTCTGTAAGTTCTATTTATTTGATCTATGATACCGCTCACCGTTCGCTGGCAAAGAGTCTTAAGGAAACCTCACAGCTTGTCTCGGAAAAGATTACCCAGCAGTTAAAAGAATACTCTGTCATTGCGGAATCTATCGGCCTTTACGAAAAGGGGAATCGAGAGCGCGGGGGGAATATTGGTATATTCCTTACCATCTCAAGCTCTCAGTATGGGCTTAATAAGATTGATATCATTTCTTTAGACGGAACGTCCATGGTGAGTGGGAAGTCATATAAGGATAACGTTGCCTATGAAAAGGCAAAGGGCGGCACCCCCTTTCTATCAGACCCAATCGTGGGGAGTGATTCTGCCTCCTTTCAATACGCATATCCCTTTGGAGATCTGGTCATCATGCTGGATATTCCTTATTCCGTGCTGGAGGCTATCATAACCGAAGCCAGACTTGGAGAGACGGGAAGTACCTACATATTAGACAGTAACGGGACTAAGGTAGCAGCCGATGATATTTCCCTTGTGCTTGGGCGGCAAAACAGCATTGAGGATGGAAGAAAGAATTCGTCAAAAAAGTCTGAGATTGTTTCTCTGGAAACGGACATGATTGGGGGAGGATCAGGATTTCGCTTTTATGAGGAGGGAGGAGTTCATAAGATAGGCTCTTATGCCTCCATTAAGGATACCAATGGCTGGTCGGTCAATGTAACGGCCCTTCAGTCTGAATTTATGTCAGGCATCAGGACCTCTGTCATCATGGCTGGTGTTCTGGGAATCTTATCCCTTATGGTCAGTGTATTTGCTGTTTTAAAGATTACAAACCGGATCACAAAGCCTATTGAAGCTGTGGTGGATTCTCTGAGCCGGTTTTCTGAAGGAGACCTTAATATGGAGCTTCCCATACTGCGGGACGATGAGGTGGGGAGTATATCCGGGAAAATCAATGAAATGGCGGCAAAATATAAAGAAATCATACAGGATATCTCCGTATATCTCCATGAAATTTCCATTGGTAATCTGGCGGTGCAAAGCAGCTGTGACTATCCTGGAGAATTTCGTGACATCCGCTTAAGCATGGAGTCCATTTCCGTGGCTTTAAGCGATACCTTAAGAAAGATTCAAATCTCGGCTCATGGGGTGAACAATGGTGCAGGTCAGGTATCCGATGCCTCACAGGCCCTTGCATCAGGAAGCCAGGAGCAGGCAGCAGCCGTGGAAGAATTAAATGCTTCCATAGAAGCCGTCTGTCAGCAGGCGGAAAAAAATGTGGAGCATGTGAGAAAGGCGTCTGCCTATGCAAGCCAGTCAGGTCTTAACGTAGACCTGGGGAATCGGTATATGGAAAGTCTTAAAGAGGCCATAGAAGATATCAGCTTATCCTCAGGTAAAATCAGTAATATTACAAAGATCATTGAAGACATTGCATTTCAGACCAATATATTGGCTTTGAATGCAGCCGTAGAAGCTGCAAGAGCAGGAAGCGTGGGCAGCGGATTTGCGGTTGTTGCAGGAGAGGTGAGGAATCTGGCCGTTAAATCAGCGGAGGCGGCAAAACAGACCACTGAGCTCATTGAACACTCTGTAAAAGCTGTTTTAGAGGGCAAGAGGCTTACCGGGGAGACGGGTAAGGTACTTAAAGAAATTGCAGGCCAGGCAAGTCAGGTGGAAGAGTCCATGAGGGAAGTAGAGGCTTCATCTATGGAACAGGTACAAGCCATAGAGCAAATCAACGATGGCCTTTCCCAGGTTTCAGCTGTGATACAGGCCAATGCTTCTACAGCAGAGCAAAGCTCGGCAGCAGGAGAGGAGCTGGAGAGCCAGGCAAGAATGCTTTACGGTGAAGTGGACCGGTTCCGGTTGTGGGAAGAAGTCATTTCCCAGGAGCAAAGTGTAGAGGCGTGCATTTCATAAAAAAGCTTCATTTATCTCATACTATTAAAATACCAGGAAAGAAATGAGGTAAGAAAATGAACGCAGACGCAGAATTGCTTAATTTCATCCATCAAAACTCCCAGATGGGCGTGGAAACCATTGGACAGCTTCTTACGATTTCAGAGGAAGAATCATTTAAAATCCACTTGGAGGAGGAGCTTAAGGAATACAGGCAGATTCATGAAAAGGCGAGAGAGCTTTTAAATCAACATGGCTTAGAGGAGAAGGATATCTCTGCCATGGAAAAGATCATGGCTTATATGGCAATCGATATGAAGACATTTGTGGATAAGTCCCCCTCTCATATGGCAGAGATGTTGATACTGGGAGGAACCAGAGGAATTATTGACTGCTTAAAGAGAATCCGCCAGTATAAGGGAGAGGCAAAGGAAGATATCATATCTCTCATGAATCATCTTTTAAAAGTGGAAGAAGATCATCTGGAACGGTTGAAGAAGATGGTTTGACGTCGTATAATATAGGTATTTCTATGAAAGAGGAGGAGTCAGGTGATACTAAGTGTCAGCAGGCGGACCGATATTCCCCGGTTTTATTCCGACTGGTTTTTTGAGCGGATAAAGGAGGGGTTTCTCTATGTCAGAAATCCTATGAACAGCCGGCAGATCAGCAGGATTGATTTATCTCCGGAACAAGTGGAGCTTATTGTATTTTGGACAAAGGATCCCAGTCCAATGCTTGGACGCCTTTCAGAGCTTAATTCCATACCCTGCTATCTCCAGTTTACATTAACCGGATATGGGCGTGATGTGGAACCGGGACTGCCGGATAAACAGGAATTGATTCGTGTTTTTAAAGAGTTTTCTAAGGTCTTAGGGCCGGATCGAATGGTGTGGCGCTATGATCCGATTTTTATAAATGACCGGTATGAGGAGGCCTATCACCTTCGGGCATTTGAACAAATTGCCAGGGAGTTTAAGGGACATACGAATAAAGTGGTCATTTCTTTTCTTGACTGGTACGGAAAAACAGCCCGTAACATGAAAGGGATAAAAGCAGAAGAGATGACGGAAGAAAGAATGCTTAACATCAGCCGGGCGATGGCGGAGATTGCAGGTTCCTTTGATATGCGAATGGAAGCGTGCGCAGAAACTGCTGATTTAAGCCAGGCTGAAGTTTCTCGGGGCAGCTGTATCGATCCGGTCATGGTAGAAAAGATTCTTGGTGTACCGATCAAACAGAAAAAAGATAAAAACCAGAGGGCGGAATGCGGCTGCTTAGAAAGTGTGGAAGTGGGTGCATATGATACTTGTCTCATGGGGTGCAGATACTGTTATGCCAATGACAGTCAGCTTTCTGTGGAGAGAAAGACGGCTCTTTATGATGTTCACAGTCCTCTCCTATGCGGAAGGGTTGAAGACGGAGATAAGATAACAGAGCGGAAAGCAGCGCTTATAAGGAAGAAATGAAGAAGGAGCTTATGCATGACATGTAATTGTCATTTACGCATAAACTCCTTTTTCTTAAGCTTCTGTCTTCCAGAAACCATGAAGATTGCAATAGGCATAAGCGGCTTTGGGAGAATCGCCCTCTTCTAAGGTGAAATAAGCCACAGGCTCACAATCCTTATCAAGGCTGACTCTCATCAGGCAGCCTGCTGTTGTGAAAAGACTGACCCATGCAATGCTGTGTTCCTCAGACATGGGATGGAAGATGCTTCCTACCTTGACGGTTACATGGTTTCCATCGGTCTCAATGACTGGTGCATGCTTTTCTAGTGCACCGTCAGAGGTGTTTGGTTCCAGGATGTCAAAGGGCTTTAAGCTGTCAGGGATTGCAGCGTTTGGGGTTCCTAAAATTGCTTCCATAATGATATTGTGGTTCTGGTCGGTCAAAAATACAGGTTCGTTCTTCATGGAAATCCTCCAATCTTCTTGATATCATTTATCAGAATTCCCAAAAGAAGGCAGAAACATAACACCAACTTTTTCCAATGACAGATCCTTAAATGGATTTACATCAATTTTTTCTTCTGGCAAAATAAGAAGGGTACCAGGTCTGAAACCATTTTGTAAAAAGACCAAGGAGAACAGGCGTTATCGTATTTATGAGTATTAGAAAAATAGTCATCTTTGTAACGAGTAAAAAGTAGGTCCATATGGGGGTAGCAAGGTATAAAGCTCCCCAGCATGCAGTTAGAATCCGGTTGGTTTTAAGAAAGAGAGGATTGTTCAGAGCTTTATCTCCTCCGTATCCATTCTTGGAATAACTGGCAGTCAGAGGTTCTTTTAAGAATACGGTGATGGTCCACATGAGACCAAATAGCAGGTAAGAGGCGGGAACCAAGATAGAGATGGATACGCCCATGATAGCCAGGATACCGATGATTGCTGCAAAAAGTCCGGAGAGACATTCATAAATGGTGGTTTTATAATAGAAGGACAAAAAGGGGATGCCCACTCCCGCTAAAATTCCAAGTGCACCTCCGAGGGCCGGATTTGCTGCCATGAAAAACCAGATGGGAAACCATGGGAGCAGCATTAACAGCATAAAACTTTTCTTTTCTGGTGCCTTTGGCTTTGTGGGAACTCCAAAGAAATCATCCCAATGAATCATCAATTGAAAGTCACCCTCTACACGGTATTTTTGCTCCATCAGGGCTTTTTGACCGTCCGTTTCTCCTTTTGCGATACTCATCCATAGAGACAGTGGGGTTTCGATTTTAGTTGTATAAGGAACAAAATCCTCTGTCAGTACCTTTGCCCCAGTACCAGTCATTAAAATCTGGTATGTTTTATTGACATCACTGTAATTCATCTCCAGTACACGGTCTTTTAGAGACCAGGATTTGGGATTATAAAGAGCTGCCATTTGTTTTGTAAAAGTAAGAGCGGGGTCAGAAAAAGGCTGTGTCTGATCTTTCGGGTCATCGTTTAATCCCCAGCTTTCGTTGGCCGCCTGTTCAAACATCTCTCTTGGAAGAATAAGCTGGCGAAGGCCCTGTTTTGTCTCTGGTGTAATATTTCCCAAGGCAAATTCTGAACCAGCGGACCGGACCAATGAAAGGTACTCTTCCGTTCGATTCTTTAGTTCCGGAACCCGAAACAGCTCTCCCTGACCGCTGGTTATGGATTCGTAATTTCCCTTGCCTAGATAATGGTCGAATTGAAGGTACACGGAGTCGTAATTGCCCTGTGAGGTATAAAAGCCGCAGGTAGACATTAGGAGCCAGCGTTTGCCTGACATATCATATCTGGGTGGGTGGGAGCCGGTGTCGGAATCTTCTGTCATATAAGGAAGTGACATAGGAAGCTGCCGGTCCATTAAGGCCTTAAGCTTTGATGGGAGACCGTAATAGTAGAGAGGGAAGCTCCAGATAATTAAATCCGCAGCCAGTATTTTATCAATGACAGACGCCATATCATCAGAGATACAGCATTTTCCAGGAGTCTTGTTCCAGCAGCCAAAACAGCCGGTGCAAGGCTTAATATCCATCTTATATACGGGAAGTATTTCTTTGTTCATGGAGATGGCTTCAGACATGCCGTCTAAAAATGCATTGGTAAGCCTCATGGTATTGCTCTTTTCGCCTCTTGGACTTCCGTTTAACACAAGTACATTCATTGGATTTCCTCCATTTTCTTTATGCTGCGGTTGGTCCAGTCTATGCACATCTTAATATAGCTGTTGCCGAAATCCGCAGTCAGCTGCCAGTACAGAGTTTCCCTTTTATCAACAAGTTCACCGTACTGCTCTGTAGTTTTCGGGACATGGCTCAGCTCGTCTGAGTACGCTTCACAGTCCCTGATAAATTCCTTTAGCATGGATATGTTCTCTTCTGGTGTCCGGCAGCCGGAAAAAAACACCTTCATTAAGAATGCATTCTTGGATCCTTTGTTAAATTCCTTATTTTCTTTGGAGAGCCAGGTCAAAAATTCTCGCTTTCCTTCTTCTGTAATGGTATAAAGCTTTTTGCTGGGCTTGTCTGTCTGAACGATGATTTCACAGGTCACTAATTCCTTTTTTTCCAGCTTGTTTAATTCTAAGTATATGTGGCTGGCCTGAGCGTACCAGAAAAATCGTATGGATGAACTAAATGCTTTTGCTAATTCGTAGCCAGTCATGCTTCCGTAGGAAAGAAAGCCAAGAATGCTATGGGACAGGGACATATGAACACCTCCATTTATAGTATAAAATTATACTATGATAATATTATAATAAAGTCAAGAATAATCTTATTAATTTTATTATATTTTTTAGATAACTTAGAAAACTTCTCTTGACAAAAAGGCAGAAATCTTGTAAAATTACTCGTGTTCCAAGCGGTTAGCCCAGATAGCTCAGTTGGTAGAGCAGAGGACTGAAAATCCTCGTGTCGCTGGTTCGATTCCGGCTTTGGGCATTGTGCATCTGGCACACTTGAAGTAATTTAATATTCCATGCGGGTGTAGTTCAATGGTAGAACACTAGCCTTCCAAGCTAGATACGTGGGTTCGATTCCCATCACCCGCTTTTTTCATGCCCGTGGACCGGTGATACGAGATTTCCTTTGAAGTCTTATGTCACCGGTCTTTTTGCATGCTATAGGACGGTGTAAATAACAAATAAAGTTCCTCCCAGGCTGCTTAACTCCCTTTTATGAGTATAGGGGGCAGGCCATTGTGATTGTTTGTCCTTGATTGGGAAAAATGTAACAATCCCCATGGCAAAGTGAGAAAGTTGGATCGATAGCATTAAAAGTTTATAAAAAATATTGATAACTTATTATGTTTCTAAAAAAATACAATCCAGATACTACGGTTCTATGTGGTTATAGGTGTCTTGGTTGATAAAAAAATAACTAACAATCCCCATGGAAATCTGTGATTAAGCGACTGCGAATGAGACAAGGCTGACAAAATAAAAACGATTCTCTTCTTAAGAAACCTTGTAAAGGAGCTGAGTTCTCAATCATTACCTCATTTCAGCTTGTTAAAATCAAAGAAATAGTCCAAGGCTTCGTGAAATAAAAAACAGAGTAGGATAAAAAAATATCAATCCTATGTGAAATTATTATTTAAATTGACAGAATAAATCTCCGGCATATAATGAACAGTACAGAAAGCAACCAACGGAAATGGTTGAAAACACATATATGAAACATGGAAAGGAGATAGCAATATGGTGAACATAGAACTTCAAAAAAAATATCAACTCTTTATAGGAGGACAGTGGAAGGACGCTTCCGATGGGAAAACCTTTGCTACCACATCTCCTGCTGACGGATCCCTTCTGGCAGAGTGTGCGGAAGCAACAAAAGAGGACGTAGATGAAGCGGTTAAAGAGGCATGGAAGGCATTTGAAACATGGAAGCATGTTTCCGTGAAAGAAAGAGCCGCTATTTTAAATAAAATTGCAGATATCATTGATGAGAATAAAGAGCACCTTGCAATGGTGGAGACTTTAGATAACGGTAAGCCAATCAGAGAGACACTTAACGTTGACATCCCTCTGGCAGCCCAGCACTTTAGATACTTTGCAGGCTGTATTCTGGCAGATGAGGGCACTGCTAACATCATGGATGGGAACACTTTAAGTCTGATTTTAAGAGAGCCAATCGGTGTTGTAGGTCAGATTGTACCCTGGAACTTCCCGTTCTTAATGGCTTCCTGGAAGCTGGCACCCGTACTGGCAAGCGGTTGCTGTACTGTGTTTAAAACTTCCAGTACAACTCCCTTAAGTGTTCTGGAGCTGGCGAGACTGATTGAAGATGTCATTCCAGCAGGTGTATTTAACGTAATTACAGGTGCTGGTTCCAAATCAGGACAGTATATGTTAGAGCATGAGGGCTTCCGTAAGCTCGCTTTTACAGGATCAACAGAAGTAGGAAGAAGTGTGGCTCTGGCTGCGGCTGAAAAGCTCATTCCTGCTACCTTAGAGCTGGGCGGAAAATCAGCAAATATCTTTTTTGAAGACTGTGACTGGGAGATGGCTATGGACGGAATCCAGCTTGGAATCCTGTTTAACCAGGGCCAGGTATGCTGTGCAGGCTCCAGAGTCTTTGTTCAGGAAAGCATTTACGACAAGTTCGTAGAAGAAGCAGTTAAGCGCTTTAATCAGGTGAAGGTAGGTCTTCCCTGGGAAGAAGATACCCAGATGGGAAGCCAGGTCAACAATGGCCAGTTAAAGAAGATTTTAAGCTATATCGATATAGCCAAATCTGAAGGTGCTACCGTCCTTTGTGGAGGAGAAAAGCTAAATGAAAACGGACTGGAAAGCGGAGCTTTCATGAAACCGACTCTCCTTGGCAATGTAACCAATGATATGAGAGTGGCGCAGGAAGAAATCTTCGGGCCAGTGGCAAGTATCATTAAGTTCAAGACAGAAGATGAAGTAGTAAAAATGGCAAACGACAGTGAATTCGGTCTTGGCGGAGCCGTATGGACCAGAGACATTAACCGCGCCATCCGGGTAGCCAGATCCGTGGAAACAGGACGTATGTGGGTCAATACCTATAACAGCATTCCAGAGGGCGCACCCTTTGGCGGCGTTAAGACTTCCGGTATCGGCCGTGAGACTCATAAGGTAATGCTGGAGCATTATACTCAGATGAAGAATATCATAATTAACTTAAGTGAGACTCCATCTGGTTTCTATCCTAAAAAGTAAGACCTGTCTCCCTGAAATCAAAGAGTTTCTCAATGGTTGAATGAAAAGGTGGATATGGTGATATCAAAAAAACCGTAGGACATAATCCTGCGGTTTTTTTTGAGATTGTTTCAGTATTTACCACTTATTATTTGGTTTCAAGTACAGCATCTACTATGATATCCAGCTGTGTCGTCATGGATATGATGTCATTGAACCAAAATAGGTTCTTTGATGCCTTTATGAGTCGTCCCTCTTTGACTGCAGGTAAATTGTTCCATATAGGATTGTCCGATAACACATGATCATCTGTATTTAAAAGAATATAATCACCTACATATTCAGGCATGGCTTCAAAGGAAAGATCGGCTTGTCCTGTTGATTTGAAATCTTCTGTTTCAAAAACAGCCTGAAGCTTTTCGGGCGCGGGAAAACCGAGAAAATCATAGACAAGTCCGCCGCCTCGTCCACCCTGGAATGCCCGGAGAAAGCCATCCCGGATATCTACGCAGATGAAACTTTTCTGAAGCAGACCTGCTTTTTCCAGTTCCGCTTTTGAAGATGCCAGCTTTTCATCAAATGTCTGAATCAGTTCTTCCGCCTTTTCTGAGCGGTTAAACACATCTCCGAAGAATCGCAGTCTCTCCCGGTAGTCCATATTAAAATAGTCACTTGCCAGGGTTGGAGCTATTTTAGAAAGCTTCTCATAGGTTTGTTCATCCTCGGTGTTCCATAAGATAAGGTCAGGGTCCAGTGCCATGATCTCTTCCTCGTTGATGGAAAATGCATCAATCACTGAAACCTCCTGTGTCTGGGGTTCAAAGGCGGAGCCGGTATTGAATGAGGTGGCTACAGGGGTCACGCCAAGTGCCAGTAAATCTCCCTGTACGAAAATGACCACCACACGCTTTGGATCCGCCGGTATTTCCACGTCTCCATATTTCATGTGTATCGTTTTCGTTTCTGAAGTTCCCTTCTTATTGGCCTCTGCCTTCGGTGCTTCAGTTGTCACCTCTGAGGTCTGTGCAGATTCCGTGGTTTTTGTATTTACAGGTGCGGGACTGCAGGCCGACACCATCAGCATAAGCGACATAGCAGCCATAATGACTGCTTTGCTTCGTATCTGTCTTAACATAAAGCTTGCTCCTTTATCTATGAGTTTGTCATAACTAACCATACGCTCCTCATTATAAGGAAAGGAAATCAGGTTTCCAATGGAGTAATCTATCATGTTGGATTGTGAAGTCTCTCTATATTTGCTTGGGGCCATCCCAATATTTTTCATAAATAAGCGGTATAGGCTGTACTCATCGGCAAAACCGCAATGAAGGGCAATCTCCCGAACGGAAGCATTGCTGGTCACCAGACATTTCTTTGCAGCGTCTAGTCGTTTTTTAATCAGGTAATTTTGGGGAGCCATGCCAATCTGCTGCTTAAAGCTTCTGTGAAAATGGCTGTAGCTGATGCCGAGCATCTGGCACAGCTCCTGAATGACAATTGCTTCCCTGTAATGGGAATCCAGATATCTCCTTGCCATGGAAATGATATCCGGCTGGGATACCTGAATGTTACCCATTTCCAACTCCTCATAAATCTCGTAGACAAAGCGGTAAAAGGCGGTTTTTCCGTAAAATACATTTAGCGGCGTGGGGCCTTTCCATTTTTCATACATCTTACACAGCTCTTCTGAGAAGAAAAGAGGATTGTGAGGCTTAAATCCATACTGCTGACGAAATGGATTCACTTCTTTTATCAACCGAAGATATTCTCCCCTGTGAAATGCCGGTTCTCCGGTTTTATAAAAGACCATGTAATATTCCAGCCAGCCGCAATGGGAATGGATGCTTAATTCTGTTCCCTTGCCCCCGTGAAACAGCCCAAAACGTTCCATGTTGTATGCGGTATTATTTAGCACGACCTCCGCTTTTTCGCCGCTGGTAAAGAGAAACGTACTGGCAGGAAGGTGATAGTTACACAAGGGTTCCTCTGGTGAAATTAAGTTGTGACGGATATCTAAAAGAGAAATGGCTGCCCGATTCCATAGATCAATTGCGGCAGATAGGTTCTCATGAGTAAAAACGGTCTCTTTGTTGTTCATATTGGATGCTCCTTTGAAAAAAGAATCAAGAAGAAGTTAGATTAAACTAACTACTCTTCCGATTCTAACACACTGCACATGAATTGTATAGAGAATACGTTTTTGTATAAGGAATGGTTTCTTATATTGAAGCTGCAAGAGAGGAATTAAGTGAAATACTGGAATTTTCAGTAACTGCGGACAGGTTAAAGCTAGAAAACTATACTTGTATGCAATCTCTTTAGAAATGATTATGAGATATAAAAGTGGAAAGAACTTGGATGCAAAAATAATTCTAAAAAATATAGTGAAAATGTTCATAATATAGTTGATTTATGTATAAATATGTGATATGTTTTACAAAAGAGTGTTGATAATGTATTCGAATAAAAACATAAAGAGCAAAAATTATGTGCATCAACCGGGATACTGATGTGCAATCTATGATATTACATATGAAACGTGTTTAGGGAGGCCAAACCAATGATAGATATAGAGCTTGAAAAGAACGATTCAAAGAATGATGTTTATTACCAGCTTCGCAACCAGATCTTAAATATGGATATTAAGCCAGGAGAGAGGCTCAGCGAAAATCTCTTATCCAGCCAGATGAATGTAGGAAGAAATGCGGTAAGAGAGGCCTTGTCCCGTTTGGTGGAAGAGGGATATATCGTAGTTTACCCTCAAAGGGGAACTGAGGTTACCTTGATTGACAGGGAGCGCATCCGCCAGGCCGTTTTTTCCCATACGGTGTTAGAGCAGGCGATGATTGAAGAGCTTTGCAGCCAGGGAC
Organism: [Clostridium] aerotolerans DSM 5434; assembly: GCF_000687555.1. GTDB lineage: Bacteria > Bacillota > Clostridia > Lachnospirales > Lachnospiraceae > Lacrimispora > Lacrimispora aerotolerans. The sequence goes on from NZ_JHWJ01000004.1 coordinate 193,239, forward strand.
TTACAAAGGAGCAGCTTAAGAGTCTGGAAGAGGTACTGACAAGGCAAAAGTCAGAGAGCAACCAGCAAAACATCATGGATTTTCTCATAATGGAACAGGAGCTTCACTATCTCTTTTCCTCCTTTTGTGGAAGAGAGTATTCCTGGGAGGTGTTCCGCACCCTGGATTGTGACCTGTTACGGCTTAACTATCTGCAATATACCACATTTAACTATCGAATCGATATGTCCTCATTGACCAGCTGGGAGCATTCCCAGGTGGAGGGACGGCTATTGGTGGATCATTTACGGCGGCGGGATGCGGAAGCGGCTTCCTTAATCTGCGCCAACCATTTTAATACCATCTTATGGAATGCAGGAACGCTTCAGGAAATCTATCCACAGTTCTTTTCCGGGCAGGCTTAGGGTACCTGACCGGATAGAGATATATGTTAATGATGAAGAAAGAAAGGAGACTGGGGTTACAGGGGGATAAGAAAAAGCAGTATTTTTATAAGGCCATAATAGCAAGAGTATGTGGAGAATAAAAAGTTGAGGAGGTATTTACGTGGAGTACATCATTGGTATTATTCTGTTAATTTCTTTCTTTGGTCTGGCGTACTACTGTATTAAAGGACACAATCTGATGATCGGTTTCTTGCTGATCACCCTTTTATGGACAATCGTTCCCCTTGGAGGGACCTTGTTTGTAAGCCAGGATTTTCTGGCTGCCAATCCAGTGCTTAATTTTGGAAAGGACAATACCTTAATTGCAGCCTTAAATAAGATTTACCAGTCAGCACCAGAAGGTTGGGGTACCACGCTGGTCAACGTCTGCTGGGGCGCCTGGTTTGGACGTGTTCTTATGGATACAGGAATTGCCTCTACCCTCATTCGTAAGACGGTAGAGCTTGGAGGGGATAAGCCGTTTGTTACGGTAGCTCTCTTAAATATTGTGACTGCCCTGATTTTTACAGCCATGACAGGTGCAGGCCCGGTTATCGCAATCGGAGTTATCGTTCTTCCTATCTTAATGTCACTTGGTATTCCTAAATCCATTGCTTTATTTACCTTTATGGGATCGGTTGCAGCCGGTATTTATTTAAATCCTGTAAACTTTGCCCAGTACCGTGCATTTTTCGTGACACCAGACCAGCTTCCTGATTTCAACCTTGGCTGGTATGCCGCTCACTGGGGCTATGCAGCTCTGATTATCATGCTGATTAGTACCACTTTGTTATCAGCCATCTATTTAAAACGTGCCAAAACCGTTCATGCATGGGCGGCTCAGACACGTGGGGCAGCTTCCGAACAGAAAAATGCACCATTTTACACCCTGATTCTTCCAGTGGTTCCTGTGGTACTTAAAATCTGGCTGGATTTTTCTGTTATCGGTGGTTTTGTAATTGCCGGTTTCCTGGCTCTGTTCCTGTGCGGTAGAATGACAGGCAACTTTAAAGAAAATTGTCAGCTGGTAAATAAGCTTTACTATGACGGCGTGGTAGATACCGCTCCCTTAGTTGGATTTTTGCTCACACTTCCTATGTTTAACGCTGTGGCAGCCCTTGCATCTCCGTATTTCAAGGTGATTCTTGGAAATGTAATGCCCAGGAGTGAAATTGTGGTTTGTATCGTTTTTGCGGTCCTTCTTTGTATGGGATTGTTCCGCGGACCAATGACCTTAGTTGGATGCGGCGCGGCAACACTTGGAGTGCTTTCCAATGTAGCCTCATTTTCCGTTCCCTTCTTATATGCGGTCTTTGCCATTCCGACTATTACAGTTAACATCGGATGCTGTATCACCCAGTCATGGGTTGCCTGGGGGCTTGCGTACACCAAGGTAGAATCAAAGGACTTTTTAAAGCTGTCCATACCAAATGCATACCTGACAGGAGTTTTGCAGTACATAGCAGTCTTTGTAATGCTGGGTGGCTTAGGAGCAGCATGGTTCTTATCATGATATGACCCAGGAGATCATTTACAGGTCCGGGCGCTCTTAAACGGCTCCCGGACGATTTTCACCATTAATTCATGAGCATTTTATGTAAAGGGAAAGGGAAGGAATAAAATGGCGGGATGTATGCAAAGAGCGGTACGCATGGGAATCGACGTTGGCGGCACTTATACCAAGTGTGTTGCCATGGATAATGAGACCCATGAGATTATTGGGAAAAATGAAGTGAAGACAACACATGACCATAAGGACGGCGTCGCTGCCGGGGTAGTGAAGAGCTTTCAAAACTGTATGTGGGAAAATAATATTTCCCCGGAGGATGTAGTATTTGTGGCCCATTCCACCACACAGGCGACCAATGCATTTATTGAAGGCGATGTTGCCAGCGTGGGTGTGGTGGGAGTTGCGGGAGGCGGGTTAGAAGGATTCCTGGCAAAGCGCCAGCTTGCCCTAAAGGATATTGTGCTGGATGAAAAAGTAGGGCGAATGATCAAGGTATATAATTCCTTTATTAAGAAGAAAATGCTGACGGAAGAGATCATCAATAAAAACATCGGTGAGCTTTTAGCAGAAGGTGCCCAGGTGGTGGTGGCTTCCATGGCCTTTGGCGTGGACAGCATGGGAGAAGAACAGCTGATTCACGACTGCGCAAAAAAGAGAAATGTGCCAGTAACCATGGCTTCTGATATTACAAAGCTTTACGGTCTCACAAGAAGAACCCGTACGGCAGCCATCAATGCCTCGATTCTGCCCAAAATGATGGCAACCGCCAATGCCACAGAAAGCTCCGTAAAATCAGCAGGAGTCACCGTACCTCTGATGATCATGAGAGGTGACGGCGGTGTTATGGAAATTAACGAAATGCGGAAACGCCCCATTTTAACCGCACTTTCCGGCCCGGCGGCATCGGTCATGGGTTCTCTTATGTATCTTCGGGCTTCCAACGCCATCTACTTTGAAGTAGGAGGAACCACCACCAACATCGGTGTCATCAAAAATGGACGGCCTGGCGTGGATTATGCAAAGATTGGCGGGCATGATACTTATATCAACTCTCTGGATGTACGTATTCTCGGCTGTGCAGGCGGTTCCATGGTTCGAATCAATGACAAATGTGTGGTTGATGTGGGCCCTCGTTCGGCTCACATTGCAGGGTGTGAATACGCCTGCTTCCTGCCGGAGGAAGAAATTGAGGATCCCCAGATTGAGCTGGTAAGTCCAAAGCCGGGAGATCCGGGAGATTATGTCACTCTTCGGCTAAGAAACGGAAAGAAGATCTGCTTTACCAATACGGATGCCGCCAATGTTCTGGGGCTGATTGATAAAAAGTACTTTGCATTTGGGAATGCAGGCTCTGCCAGAAAGGCCATGAAGCCGGTAGCTGATAAGCTTGGAATTACCGTAGAAGAGCTGGCGACCCAGATTCTTGATAAGGATTTTGAAAAGGTAAGCGCCTGCATTAAGTCCCTTGCAGAAAAATATAAGCTGGACCATGACAGCATGCGTCTCGTAGGCTGCGGCGGAGGTGCCGCCTCTCTGGTTCCCTACTGTGCAGAAAAATTAGGTCTTGCCTACAGCATTCCGGAACATGCCGAGGTAATTTCCTCCATCGGAGTAGCACTTTCCATGGTCCGTGACGTGGTAGAGCGGGTCATTCCAAATCCAAGTCAGGAAGATATCAGGGAACTGAAAAAAGAAGCTTCTGACCTTGCCGTCAGCTCCGGGGCATCTCCGGATACGGTAGAGGTCCATATTGAAATTGACAACCAGACCGGAAAAGTCACAGCCATCGCCACCGGCTCCACAGAGGTTAAGACCACTGACCTTTTAAAGGAATGTGAAGAATCTGAGGCATTAAAGCTTGCCGAGGAAGATTTTGGCCCTAAAGTAACCGGCATTCATCTGGCGGAAAAAACAGATAAGTTCTACGTTTTCTCCGGAGAAAAAGAAGGGCGCAGGCCGCTTCGCATCGTGGATAAAAAAGGTTTTATTAAGGTTCAGTGTTCCGAAGGTCTGGTGGAAAAGTGCAAGGTAAAAGATTACGAGGAAGTGGTGGAGCAGTTGTGGAAGGATCATGCCATATTTAAGACCGATACCGTGCTCCGGCCTGATTTCTTCGTTTGCGTAGGTCCAAGGGTCTGCGATTACAGTGCCGTTGATTTAGAACAGATCATGCTTTTAATGAATCTGGATCTGGGAGACCGGGAACCAGAAGAGGAAATCATGATCATAGCTTCAATCAGGGAGAGTTAGTCCATGATGACTAGGGAAGAATTTCAAAATGCAATCAAACCCATTGCGGACGGTTTGTTCGGAAAACAGAATACCAGAGGCTATGAAAGGCCTAAATTTACCGTGCGTCCGTTAGAAGATATGCTTCGAGATCTGGCTGCCATCCCGGTAGAAGATTGGTATGCCTATGCCTTTTCCAGGGAGCCATTAAACGGGAAATTTGATGATGGGCAGAGGCGGGAATGGATGAAAAAAAGCCTGGAATGCGGCAAGGAATATGCCAGAAAGATGGTAAGAGAGTATGGGACCGATGATCCCATAAAGCTGGCGGCTTCTTTTGGAATGAATATTTCATACCCGGAGGTTCCGGATAAGACGGATCGTGTGCTCTTTGCAGAGTACCGGGTGCCCAATAAAATCTGCATCTATATGGATGCAGTAAATAAGGCAAATAAGCTCTTGCTATCTCCGGGAGTTTGTGAAATACTTACAAAAGAACTCCATATCAGCCGACTTCTGCTTTCCCATGAGCTGTTTCACTTTGTAGAAGAAAGGTATCGAAAAGAAATCTTCACCCAGACAGAAAAGGTCCGCCTGTGGTCTCTGGGATTTCTTCATAATGATTCCATCGTCATTGCTTTAAGTGAGATTGCTGCCATGGGATTTGCGAAAGAGCTGATGAAGCTTCCCTATTCTCCCTATTTAATGGATGTTTTCCTGGTCTATGGGTATTCTCCCCAGGAGGCCAGCGGTCTTTATGAGGAGATGATGGAGCTGTCAGGGAGGATGAAATTACCAATATAAACCGACATAAGTAAAGGAGATATTATGAGTCTTAGAATTCCTTATGAAACCGTACTTGAAACCGTGAAACAGGCGTTAATGAACAGCGGCCTTACAGAGGAAAAGGCGCAGATATGTGCCGAAATCCATACCCAGTCCAATGCAGACGGCGTGGAAAGCCACGGATTGAACCGTGTTCCCCGTTTTGTGGACTATATACAAAAGGGTTTTATAAATCCCAAGGGAGAGCCGGAGCTGGTAGGAGGAAAGGGTGCGGTAGAAAATTACGACGGACATTTAGGCATCGGTATTACCAATGCGCTTTTTTGCGCCGACCGTGCCATGGCGCTTGCAAAGGAGCATGGAATCGGCTGTGTCGCCTTAAAAAATTCCACTCACTGGATGAGAGGCGGCACCTATGCGTGGAAGATGGCAGAGGCCGGATTTATGGGAATCAGCTGGATCAATACAGAAAGCTGTATGCCTCTGTGGGGAAGTGATGAGCCGGGAGTGGGCAATAACCCATTCTGTATCGCGATTCCAAGAGAGGATGGCCCCATTGTCCTTGATATGGCCATGAGCCAGTACGCCTATGGTAAGTTAGGAGTATACCGGCTTGCAGGCAAAAAACTGCCATTTCCCGGAGGGTTTGATAAGGACGGGAACTTGACCGATGATCCCGGAGCCATTGAGGAGAGCAGGAGAATTCTTCCTACCGGCTACTGGAAGGGAAGCGGTATGGCAATCGCTCTTGACCTTGCGGCCGCTTTAATGGCCAATGGAAACAGCGGACTTGATATGGATGAGGCTGGCAATGGAAGCTGTACCGGATGCTGTCAGATCTTTATCGCCTATGATCCTTATCTCTTTGGCTCAAAGGAAGAGATTCAGGGTATGTTAAACCGCCGCGTGGCAGCAGCGGATGCCAGTCATCCGGCAAAGGAGGGGAGTGCGATTACCTGTCCTGGAGAGAGAACGAGTGCGACCAGAGAACGAAGCAAAAAAGAAGGAGTCCAGGTGGATGAGACTATTTGGCAGCAGGTAGTGGCTATTTCAAAGGGAGATTTAAACACAGAGGACATTGCAAGCAAATAAGAAGATTGGAGAACATCAATGTTTTATTCAAATATAGGAATTGCAGAAAAGTATGATTATCTGGAAGAAAAGTTCCGTAAAGGATACCAGTGGCTGAAAGAGACGGATATTTTATCTCTGCCTGAAGGAAGCTATCCCATTTCAGGAGAGGAAGTAATCGCAAACGTACAGGAATATACCACATTGCCAGCCGATCAGTGCTTCTATGAAACCCATGAGAAGTATTTTGATATCCAGTATATGGTCTCTGGTAGAGAACTGTTTGGGGTTCGCAGCCGGGAAGGGCTTACGGTGAAAGAGCGGATCGATGAAAAGGATCTGATCTTTTACGAAGAGCCTTTATTTGGCGGAAGTGTTCTTTTGGAAGAAGGAGATATGATTGTTGTAGCACCGGAGGATGCCCATAAACCACGGCTGATAGCTGGAGAACCAGGTAAGGTAAAAAAGGTAGTCATTAAAGTGGCATTATAATAATAAGTCCGGCTCCTATATGGGAGGCCGGACGGGAAATCATATCAGATCCATCTTAAGGGGCATCATTAAGTGAGCGATCAGTGCCTGATAGGCCTGGTCCGCCTCCCCTTTTTTTAAGAGCTGATAGAAATGTAAGTGTTCTTCGTAAGTGGTCTGGGCTCGTCCCGTGATGGTTAAAGCACCTGATGTAGTCAAATGAATCATATAGAGAAGCCTTTGGAATAGTTGGTTGAACTCACTGTTTCCTGCAAAGTGAACGAAAGCCATGTGAAACTGATGGTCCTCCTCGGTAAAGGACTCCGGAAAATTTTTGGAGGTGAGGGCAGCCTTCTGACGGCTTAAGGATTCTTTCAAATCCTCTAAAAGCTCTTGTTTGCGGGATTCATCCTCACAGGATGCAAATAAGTGGACGCAAAAGCCTTCGATGGCACACCGTGCCTCTATGGATTCTGCCATGGTTTTCTTATTAAGCGTTCTTATCTGAAAGCCCCGGCTGGGCATGATTGTGATGTAGCCATCCTGGGAAAGACATTGAAGGGCTTCCCGAAGGGGCGTTCTGGATATGCCAAGCTCCTTTGCAAGTCTTGTCTCCGAATAGAGAACCCCGGAGTCAAGGGACTTTGATAAAATCAGTTCTTTCATGGTTTTGTAAGCCTGGGATTGAAGGGAACCTGTTTCGATCATGAGAATCTCCTGACATGGATTTTATAGGAAGGCCGTGCCATTTGGCCCTGGTCTTATGGGAAATATCATACCCCAGAAAAAAAGGTAAGTCAATCATTAACCATTAACCGGTATACCGGTATACCAAGTAAGAGTGAAATTACATAAAATAGAAAATAAATAAACAGGAGGAATTAAAATGAGCGTATTTCAGTTGGGAAATGGATTAAGAGTCATTGATTTAACAAAAGAGCTGGATCCAGCCACAGAATCAAGAAGGTGCCATCTGTTCCGTTTTAATACAGGCGGTCCCATTCCGGATTTCCACACCATTATGGATCTCACCAGCCACTTGGGAACCCATGTGGAATGTCCTTATCATCACAACGACAACTGGACCGATGTTCAGGGACTTCCTATTACCACCTTTATGGGGCGTGCCATTTACGTAGACATCACACACATGGCTCCTAATGAAAAAATCAAGGGAGAGGACCTTGAAAAGGCATGCGGCGACCGGATCAAAGAAGGAGACATTGTTATTCTTGATTCCCAGTATAAGCTGCCTCCATTTACCCCTGTCTCCAATACTCCGGGAGATAAGAGACTGTTCATCTGCAAAGAAACAGCGCAGTGGCTGAAGGATAAGAAAGTAAAATGCGTAGGCTTTGGAGACGGCGTTTCCATTGAAAGTAACAATACGGACGTATCCGCCTTCCATGATGTGCTGATGGAGGTAAATGTAGTATTCCTTGAGGTGCTTAAAAATTTAGAAGAACTGAAAACAGATACCTTCTTTATGTCCTATACCCCGCTTCCCATCAAAGGGCTTGATTCCTGCCCCATCCGCGCTTACGCCATTGAGGGCATTGCAGAATTTTCCGTATAGCAGAAGGAGAGATTATGAAAATAGCAGTAATCGGAGCGGGAGCCATGGGTTCCATCTATGGCTGCCACTTATCCCTTCATCACGAAGTATATATGGTGGATACCTCCTCCTCTGTGGTGGAGCATATTAAGCAGCAGGGAATCCGCTTAGAGGAAGATGGAACAGAACATATTTACTGCCCCAGAGCCGCTTTACCCCAGGAAGACTTAGGGAACATGGATCTGGTTCTCTTATTTGTAAAATCTCTTTACTCCAAGGAAGCTTTAAGCTCTAACCAGGGGCTCATTGGCCCGGATACTTATGTTATGACCCTGCAAAATGGTTCCGGTCATGAGGATATCTTAGAAGAATTTGTCTCCAGAGATCACATCATTATAGGAACCACGGAAGACAATGGCGCCGTATTAAGTACGGGCTGTGTGAAAAGAGGCGGGGTGGGGAATACAAACATAGGAATGCTGAATGAGGATAAGGAGGGATTCCTTCCAAAACTAAAGGAAGCCTTTGAAAGCTGTGGTTTCCATGTGAGAATCCATGAGAACATACAGCAGTTAATCTGGGATAAGCTTTTTACCAATGTGTCTTTAAGTGCAGTTACAGCCATACTACAGGTAGATATGGGGTATATTGGGGCCAATGAACACGCGTTTTCTATGACAAAGCAGCTGATACGGGAGGCTGTAGCAGTGGCAAGGGGTCTTGGGCTTACCGCAGATGAGGACGAAATCATTGATAAGGTAAGAAAGACTTCCCAGATGTCTCCAAACGGACGCACCTCCATTCGTTCTGATCTCCAAAATGGAAGAAAAACAGAGGTGGATAACATCAGCGGGTCTGTGGTAAGGGCTGCAAGAAGGCTTGGCATACCCGTTCCAACCCACGAATTCGTGGTGGAAATGATTCATGCCATGGAGGAGAGAAGCCAGGGGTGATTTGATGATAAGGGGGATTATTCATCATGAAAAAATTATACGTTGCTTCCGTAACGCCCTTTGACCAGGAAGGGAAGATAAATGAAGCGGCTTTAAAAATGCTCTGGGAAAGAAACTTTTCTGAAGGAGCAGATGGATTTTTTATCGGAGGAAGTTCCGGGGAATGTTTTTTACTGACCAGAGACGAACGGGTGCGTTCCTTTGAACTGGCATCCCAGTACCGGGACAGAGGAGATATGTTTGCTCACGTAGGCGCCATCAGTACCCAAGAGGCTGTCTTTTATGCCAAAGAGGCAGTTAAAGCAGGAATTGAAAACATCGCAGCCACGCCACCCATTTATTTTGGATTTTCGGAAAAGGAAATCGCAGGCTATTACCACGATATTGCAGAGGCGGCAGGCCGTTCGGTCCTTTATTATAACATTCCCTCCAGCACTCACAGAGAGCTTGATGTGAGGCACCCGGAAGTGCAGGCACTTTTAAAGTCCGGTGCCATTAATGCCATCAAGCATACCAATTTAAACCTATTGGAAATGGACCGGATTCGTAACATCAATCCAGAGATCCGATGCTTCGGTGGATTCGAAAGCTGTATGGTAGCATTTCTTGCCTTTGGCTGTGAAGGCTTTATCGGCAGCAGCTTTAATTTCATGCTTCCCCAGTTTAAGCACCTTCTTCGGCTATTTGAGGAAGGAAAGCTTGAGGAGGCCAGAATACTCCAGACTAAATGCAACAACATCCTTGATGTGCTGTTAAAGAACGGCCTCTGTGCCAATTTAAAATACATTCTCTCCTCTCAGGGAATTCCTGTAGGAGAGGTGAGAAAACCGTTCGTGACACTAACAAAGGAACGAGCTGCCGAGATGGATGAGGTGCTGTCTGAGTATCTTGAGATCCGGTAACAGAATATATCAGGATTCATAAAAAGGAGAGAATAAACATGAAAGCAGTACAAATCGTAAAGCCAGGCCAGCTTAAAGTCATTGACACAGAGCTGCCAAAGCTCTCCGGTCCGAATGAGGTATTGATCCAGATGACGGCAGCCGGAATCTGCGGATCTGATATGGGAATTTATCATGGCACCAATGCCGCCGCCACTTACCCCAGAATCATCGGACATGAAATGGTCGGAAGAGTGGTGGAGACAGGTCCTCAGGTATCCAGCTTAAAAGTAGATGACCGGGTCATCATCAATCAGGTAACCAGCTGCGGACACTGCTATCCGTGCCGAATGGGACGCGGAAATGTATGCGATCATCTTGCGGTACGAGGCGTTCACATCGACGGAGGCTACCGGGAATATATGGCTGTGCCGGAGACCGACTGCTATGTTCTCCCTGATACCATTTCTGATGAGGATGCAGTTATGATCGAGCCTACCACCATAGGAATCCAGGCTTGCACCAGAGCAGAGTTAAACAAAGATGATATGCTCCTGATCTACGGTTCCGGTGCTCTGGGAAGCTCTATCTTAAAAACGGCACGTTTGATCTGCGGACATATCATTGTGGCAGATATTCAGGAAGACAAATTGGAGGAAGCAAGAAGAAATGGAGCTGCCTACACCATTAATACAAGAGAAGAAGACCTGGTCGCTAAGGTAAAAGAGTTTACCATGGAACACGGAGCCACCGTATCCATTGATGCGGTCTGCAATAAAGACTCCTTAAGCCAGCTTTTACAGGCAACCGGTAATGCAGGACGGGTAATTACTATGGGATTCTCCACTTCTCCCACAGAGGTGAATCAGTTCGTCATAACCTCCAGGGAACTGGACGTGAGAGGATCAAGGCTTCAAAATAAGATGTTTGGGAAAGCCATTGAACTGATTCGGGATGGCAAATTAGATATTACCGGTTCTGTCTCACACACCTTTCCTCTTACAAAGGCACAGGAAGCGTTTGATTTTGTGGATAGCCATGATCCTTCCATACGGAAGGTTGTTCTTACTTTTGATTTTTAGTAGTGACTGATAACAATATGAAAAGGGGTTGCAGCATGAAATAATAGTGCTCAGCCTCTTTTTTTAAACGATGACGATGACTTTTGAAATTGTATAGTCATAGTTCATTTATTTATAAATAATTATTAAAACAGGTTTGTTACAAAGTTCATGTATTTATAGAAATATGAACTGCCCTCTCATAAGTGTAATTAAGTTTAACGTATGGAGGCAGTTCAATATAAGTATATGGACTTTTTTGTTAAAAAAATTAGCTTAGACAGCAAACTGTTGTGAGCTGACATCTTAAATCAAAAATGTATACCAGTGTGGGATAGTAAAGCAAAAAAGTTAGAATCAATATGCATACCAATTTTTACATAAACGGGGTTAATTTATACGTGATAAATTTTTTTGATAGATTCTATTTTATACTAAAGGAATTATGCACTTTTGCATTTAACAATGTAATTCAAGTTACAACAAACAATTTACGGAGAGGTATTTAAATATGTCTGAACGAATTCAGGTCTATGATGGATTTTGTTTAACCTGTACCATGGGAAGTGGTCAAAGCTGCATAAACGTTCCGGTCAGCCACGGCGTAAGCATCAGTGGAAGGAATCAGGCCACGGTTACGGATTGTAAAGCCGGTACTCATATTTCTTCCTTTGGTACATGCAGAAAGACTGATCCCCAAAAGCCTTGTTCTCCAGTGATTCTCACGCCATGGTTGATTGATGATAAGAAATATACGATTAATGGAGAACCGGTGCTCTTTACTACCAGCATCTTATCGTGCGCCAAGGGGGGCATAATACGGATTAATGGTAAGCCATAAAATGCAAAGGAGGATGATTCTTTGAAAAAGGATACCTATAGACAGATTAAGATTGATTTGGAGATGATTCAGGAAATAACCGAATTCTTTTTATCAGAAGAAATAAACCAGCATGGTCATTGCATGATAAAAGGAATCATTGCAGACGGAAGCCAGGACAAGCTGGTGCTTGAAACCAGGAATGACGATAGAATCAGGGTCTTTTTAGAGGATGGAACCACACTTTTTACAGGGGTAGCAGAAGATATATCCGTGTACCTTGATGGTGATTTGTACAAAGCGGAAATAAATCTAATCTCAGTCTCGTATCTTATGGACCTGGAAAAAAAGTCAGGCTCTTACCAGGATAAGACAGAGACCTACCAGGAAATATTAAGCCAGATATCAAAAGAATACTCTGGCGGAGATATTATGGATTCTATTTCAGGAGGAAAGCCCATTGGAAGCCTATTGGTCCAATATGAAGAAACGGATTGGGAGTTTTTAAAACGACTTGCTTCCCATTTCCATGCTGGAATATTGCCGGATTCCAGATTTGGAGAACCAAAGATTTATTTCGGCCTTAAGAATGAAGCAGCCGTTGAGGAAATAACCAGTTATTCCTATAAAATAGAAAAAAATCTAGGTAATTATAAGAGATTACAAGCAGTCAACTGTGATTTGCAGACGGAAACAGATGCCATCAGCTTTAAGGCTAGCTCAGGACAATTTTATAAGACAGGCTCCTGTGTAAAGTTCCAGGGAAAAGATCTTCATATCAGAAAAATGGAAGCAGAAAAGGTTCAGGGGGAAGTGGTGTTTCATTATTGGCTGGATACGCAAAATGGTCTTAAAAAACCATTTCTCTATGCAGATAAACTGACAGGTGTTTCCCTTGAGGCCAAAGTTGTAAAGTCAGTAAAGGATAAAGTTCTGGTGAAGTTAGCCATTGATGAGAAAAAGAGTGGGGATAAACCAGTTTGGGAATTTCCTTATCAGACCATGTATACAGCAGGAGCAGAAGGCGGTTGGTATTGTATGCCGGAACCGGGAGATCAGGTCTTTATTTATTTTCCAGATAAGAAAGAAGAGAATGCAGTTGCAGAGAACTCTTCAAGAAGCGGAGAAAACAGAGATGCTTCAACCAGTGATCCTGCCATCAAATATTTTCGAACCATTCACGGGAAAGAAATTCGATTTACAAAGAGGGCAGTCATGATTACTTGCAGTGACGGAACGTCAATTACTCTGAATGAGGGAAGTGGAATCTCCATAGAAAGTGATGAGGGTATAACCTTGAGCAGCGGGAAGGGAATCAGTATTAATGCAAATGAAGCCATAGAATTTTACGCTTCCGACCATATACGGCTTCATTGTAAAAAGAGTCATATAAAAATGGATACCAAGATAGATATTGCCGGACCGGATGTAAGAATCAATTAAATAGGAGACAACCATGAATTACTTTATCATTCAGACGGATGAGAGAATTACGTTTCACAAAAATCTGGATTACTCCCAGCCTGAGTTTCGAGAAAAGGAGCCTTTTGTCACCTTCAGTGAATTTGATGAAAATGACAGGTGTCCCGATTTTTTTAGCGGAAGGTTTCTGTTTGACACTTATTTTTGTGTTACAGACCAGTTAAAAGAAATGCTGGAAGTCTATTCTCCGGAGCTGCAGGTGGCACCGTTTTTTCTCACAGATAAGAAATATCGTTCTCAAATTGTATGCTGGAATATCAATCTTCCAGTAGAGGAGTGCATCTTTTTGGAGGGGCGTATCCATGAATCCCCCAGATTCTTCTTAAATGGACGGAATAAACAGCAATACATATTTTGTGTCGCGAAAGAAAAAGCCCATTATCTCATTGTTTCCCTGGAGCTTGCAGAAAATATATTAAGGCGTCAGCTGTATGGAATCCGTTTTATGCCAGTTTCTATTGTCTGGAAGGAGGACGAAGCAATTGAAAACAATCATTCATGATTCATTAAGCCTGGAGATGCCTGTAGCGCTTAAGGGTGTCTCATTGCTTGAAATCAATCAAAGGATAAATGACCATTCCAGTGCGAGGATTGAGGGAACGATACGAGATGAGGATGTAGAAGCATTTAGAAATATAAGCTGGAACGATAATTTCTCAATTATTTATGAGAATGGTCAAGCGGATATGCTTGTTTTTTCAGGCATACCAGTTGACATAAAAATCAAATACGATGGACAAGCCTATGTTTCCATGACTCTTTCCACCAGATCCATATTAATGGATTATGAAAAAAAGACCAGGAGCTATCAGAAGAAAGAGAAGACCTATAAAGCTCTGTTTCGGGATATGGTACAGGAACATGGGGGCGATATTCTGGATTATGCTTCAAATCAATCAATTCTGGATATTCCCTTGATTCAATATGAAGAGACAGACTGGGAGTTCCTGCTGCGTGCCTCATCTTACCTTGGAGCGTCGATATACCCTGGTACCGCAGGTGAGAAGCTCCAGATACTTATTGGCTTTGGAGAACATAGAAGTACATATTCAGGTAGTTCAAATCGTGTGCTTAAGAAACGTATTGCAGAATATTTAGAGTTCCGTAATGGCATCTCTTCCTTAATGGAGCATGACTTTTTGTCCATTGCCATAGATGGAGAGTGGGATATGCGTCTTGGCAGCAGCATCGCATATGAGGGGAAAGAATTTCTGGTTACTGAGATATATGATGATTACCACGGTGGTCTATGGAAAAGGAGATGCATTCTCAAACTTAGTGAGGGAATAAAACGAAATAAGCTGTATCAGGAAAAAATGAGAGGTGCATCATTGGCAGGTACGATAAAAGCTGTAGAGGCAGACCGGGTAAGAATTAAACTTGATGTTGATAAAAACACTCAAGGGGAACAACTCCACTGGTATCCATGGCACAAAAATGACTGGTTTTGTATGCCTGAGGTGGGAAGCAAAGTAAGGCTAAGCATACCTGGAACAGATGAAACCAAGGCTTATGCCGCAGATATCTATCGTACCGATGGAAAGAAAAATTCCAAAACACGTAAGCCTGACAATAAGTGCTTTGTTACAAAAAGGGGAAAAGGCTTTGAAGTAACTCCAAAATCCCTAACTTTTCTAGCTTCAGGAAAGAAAATCTCAATTCAAATGTCAGATCGGCAGGGAATTAAAGTGAAGAGTTCCAAGGGAATTAAGATACATGCTGGAGAAACCTTTCTGTGCGAGGGAGAAAGTATCAATATTAATAGCAAAGAACGTATTGCTCTTATTACAGACAGAAACTGCATTGTAATTGATGATTTGCTTCAGATCAAAGGATAAAGTTTGGCGAGGAGAAAGAAATGAGCGAAATCTATGCAGAAGAGATTATAAGAAATAAAAGAAAGCTGGAACAGGCAGCATCCCAGGCAGCTTCAAAGGAAGATCTCTATCAAATAGAAAATGATATCTCGAACGGATATGTTGTGGTTAAATATGAGACTCTTGAGCTGGAAGAAAAGACAATCCTTGATGGGCGTCTTACCATGTTGCTTCCCACTCGATTTGAGGAGATGAATGAAGATTTAAAAGCAGTTAAATATCCAGGCCCGGAAGGTCCGGAGTGGGTCTACAGCAATGAAAGCGGAGATATTTCCATTACCTTCACTTTGGAGAAGGGGGAGATAAAACCGGAAGAAGTTCCGGAAGTAAGAGATGTATTATCTAGGGAAATGAAACGCTTATACCCTGCCTCTGCCATTGAAGAGAAGAAAACCATAGGAGACGGAGAGACTCTTGTCAGTACCTTTTCTATGGATATCCCTTTGGTTGACGGAGACTGCTATCACCTGTTGTTTTTGCGTGCGGTCAGAGAGGGCTTGGTCATTGGATCTTTTGATTGCAGCATCAAGGAAAAGAAGCAATGGCAGCAAATCATGATGCAGATACTGGAGACCTTAAAGGAAACAGATGCTTAAGTGATCCTTAGTAATCGTATTAGATTTTTAATAAAAATAGAGAGTGAGAATAGAATGATTATCTGGGGATTTGGTAAAGTAACAAAAAATAGAAATGGTGACGTAATGGAAAAGGACTGCGGATACTGTAATACCACTTCCATGTGGAAGTTAACTAAAAACACAACCTGGTTCACGTTGTATTTCATTCCGATTATTCCTTATCGTGTAACCTATTGCGTAGAATGTCCCAGATGTGGGAGCTACATAGAAATATCAAAAGATAAATTCATAGAAATAAAAAATGACATTAAAGAGAGAAAGAACCTTGGCTACAATGCTTAAAAAAATAAAGAGAAAACCTTTCTCATGGGTATGATGGAACTGTTATGGAGAAAAAATCATTAGAACGTTTTAGGGAAAAAGATGCTGAACCGTGTTTATCGGATATACAGTTAGAGGCAGAAGCTATGTTTCAGGATATGAAGGATGAGTTCCGTGTCCATTTTGTCAGAGAATTTTCAAAGGCTTGTGAAGCTTACAAAAAAGCCGCACCAGATATGATTCCAGGATATATTATGATTCATTTATTAAGAACGGATTTGGTTCAGGGGGTATATCGTTGTCCTATTATCTTTTATGATCGTGGCTGGTATTTGCATGGTGGAATATCGGCAGGTGAACTTCAACTGGACAGGTTGTTCTCTCTCTATGGAAAGCTTTGGGAAAATCTTTGTCAAAGGGCAAAATTATATGTTGGACGTGTAACAATGCCAGAGGTAGATTGGTTGATGCAGGAAATGGTCCCTCATTTTTACCGGTATTTAAAGGAACTTGTACTTTACTCTATTGGAGAGGCCACAGAAACAGAGAATTTCTTAAGTATGCCTAAGGAAGAAGGCTTCCAGATTAGAACAGGAGAATATATGGAGCCTGGAGATCTGGTTTATCAGGAACAGCAAGGACGGAATCTGGACGAAATAAGAAAACTGCTTACGGATAATCAGGAAGATACATACTTATTTGAAGATTATAAAGATCTGGATTTAAGTAATACATTGCTCTATTGCCATGATTTTCATTATTCTGATTTTCGACGTGGTTTACTTAAAAATACCAACTTAAACTTTAGCCGTCTGATCGGGTCCCGGTTCCGATATTGCAACATGGAAGGAGCTTCCCTTTCAGGCTGCATGTTACATAATACAGATTTTACCGGAGCGGATCTAAAGAATGCTAACTTCTCTTACGGCCTCAGTTATCATGGGAAAAGTGAGCTAGAACCATGGCAGCAGGAGGGGTATGCCGGAAGCAGCTTTAGAGATTGCGATTTACGGGGAGCCAGTTTTTTTAGAGGAGTCTTTATGGGAGCTGATTTTCGTAATGCAATCCTTGAAGGTTGTAATTTTAATGAGGCTGCCTTATATGATAGCCGTTTTACAAAGAAACAGATATCAGAAGCTAATCTTAGCAGAGATCAACTTGAACAGATTCTTCTGGAGGTGTAAAATATAGGAGGTATGTCTGCATGCTAAATAATCTGTTAAAAGTAACCAAGAACGTAATATCAAAGTGTGTAAAACCAGTTTTAGAATCTGCAAAGAAAGCATTTCAGCCTCAAATTAACAATATTAAGAATTCCACCTTGGGCAAAGTAGCAGCAAAAATACTTCCTGTGGTTAACTCACCTACCGTCAAGTCGGGCATTAGCCAGGTACAAAAAGCATTGGCACTTCCTAAGGCAGTAGCACCTGCTAAAAAAGAAGGGGCTCCTCCACCTCAAGCAAGCAACAACAATCAAGCAAAACAATTGAGTGCATCAAGTAATAGCCCAGCTCCACAACAAGAGAATGTTAAGCTTTTGGAGCAGTATAAAGGAAATGAAGCAAGTAAATTAGAGGATATCATACGAGGAATAGTAAAGAGTGATGCTTTTCATATCGCTTTCAATGCGAACTTAAACATGGGAGCGATGCCAGGTTTTCTTAAGGTGTTAAGAGTAATGACTCCGCTGGAATATAAAAGCATAAATCTTAAAGTTCCGTATGAGCTGTTAAAAGCTGATATAAAAGCGAAATTTAATCAAGCTGGAAACGACGCATATAATGCTCAGGTTCCTATAGCTTCAAACTTAATTGGAGCATTTACCAATAGCAGTGATTATAAGGAAAATGGACCTTTACCACTGGAATCTCCAGAAATGAACAATATGCTTGCCATGATGAATTATTTCATGTATGGAGGTAATGGGGGTGGTATTCTCAATCAAGCAGATGTAATGGCTACATACCAAAATATAGCAAATAATACAAATATGGCATCTGTGATTGGGGCTAATGCTGGTGGTGTATTGATCGATGGCGGAGCTGGAATGGCTAATTCCATAATAGAAGTTATTATAGATCCTTATGAAGCTGAAAAAAATTTATTTGATCTGGTAACAAAAAGTCCCGTAATTATTCCGGCGTTATTGGATAAAGCAGCAAACTATACAAAACATTATGTCACTGAAGCCACCCCCCAGGAGAAGGCAAGAGTTAAGGGAAGAATTATTTTTGAATTGGCATCACTTGCGGCATTTTCAGCAATAGGGAAAGCAATAAAAGGTGCAGAAGTTGCTCAAGGAGCCCAGAAAACGGAGGCAATGGCCAAGACAGGTAGTGAGGTTTCTGCATTAATTGATGAGGGTGGAGTCAGCATTACAAAAACAGAAGATGTGATTACTGCTAATAGAGGCGTTGGTGAGGTATTAGAAGAAGGCGTTAAAAAGGGTTCGGGCGGACGTATAGATATAAAAAACCCTGTATTAGATAATGCAAGGACAGGAAGTGCATTGAAAAATGACTCTCTACATGCATTTAATGATATCATAGATAATTACGCAGGGGATGCGACAAAGTTTACACTTAAGGGTGGAGATGGTGTGAATCGTTCTCTTTACCAAATTGAGGGATCCTTAAATGGTAAAAATGGAATATTTGAATGGATTGTAGATCCCGACCCAACAAAGGGTGTGACTCATCGCAGATTTATTGAGGGAGTAGGAATAACTGGAAAACCTAATGCAAGACCATAGGAGGGAATAATATGTATGGAATAGATATTTTTTACAATATAAAAATATCTTTAGATTGGTATGTTGTCTATTATGGAATTAAGGAAAATTTATTAGACCTTCAAGTTGCTAGGGAGTTTGTTCTTAGAAAAATGGAAAGAAATGAAGAAGTATCTGACGAAGAACTTGAGTTATCATGGGAATCAAAGAGTCAGTTAGAAGTACTGGAAACCATTGAAAAAATCCCTAATCTACAACTTGACGATGCAGAGAAAATGAAAATCGCAAAGAATAAAATTCGTATTGCGATTGTTGTCAACTTGAGAAATTGTGAAGCAGATAGTAGTAGGTTGTTTCAAAAGATGGATATGGTATATGCGGACTTTGATTATCCAGAAGATATGGAAAGTTTCATATCATATATGCCTGTCAAAGATAATTATATTGCTGCGGAGCATACTCAAGAAGAGAACGAACATCGTTTATTGAATAACCTTGACTTATTTATTCATGAACAGCTTAAACAGTATTAGTATGATCCTATAAAGAATAAGTTAGGAAAAGGCAAGAATTGGAGATATTCCGCAATTTCGGGTTGTGAAATATCTCCGATTTTTATATTCATTTTTAAATTAGCCAATTACATTAGCAGGGAAAACTGCACTGCATGCGTGGGTTGGTGAACATAGTGTACGGAATGATGAAAAATAAGACGGAATACAGAGAATTACTACCAGAAAAAGAACAGTAATTTTTCTATTAAAAACAGCACAAAGACATGCTATAATTTTTTTAATAGAATAAAGATTTTCACTGTTTGTCGGTTATGTCAGTACTCCACCTGAGGGTTCGGGTAACCTTAAGCCGCAAGGTCTAATAGATTAACTTGCTAACAGTGGAGTCAAATATAATCCAGTTGATGTTGTTGCAGTAACTAAAACCGCAGATGTTAACTTGTACGGTTAGAAAATTGTAAATAGTAGGTTATCAAGGAAAATAATACACCTAAAAATAAAGGTAATATGGCTGCAGCAGAGGTTGACATTCCTGGGATTAAAAAAGAGTTTAGCGCTCATAGTAAGATTAATTCCTCATTAGATAAGGGCGCAGATATAAGTGATTTTTCTTTATTGAAACCAGAAGAGGATAGAATATTTAAAACTGGAGGTTTAATTAAATTTATATATCTAGTATTACAGTATACTCCAGCTCTGAAACCAGTTCTTTTTTCTCTCCGGCGGTGTCGTAACCCCATCCAGCAAATATCGGTAAACCCGGTTCATAGCCTCTTTTTGCACCCATTCCGGAGAATCCCGGTATCCGCCGTGCATGGTGGTGGTGACCTCCATCTGGGATAAGATCATGTCAAATTCCGGTGGGCGTCCAAGTATGCCGCTTCCCATCTGGGACAAGGCACTTAAATACTGGATGTCCCAGTGAGGAACAATAGCAACACTGATGGCTGGTAACCGTTTTCCTGTAAAAGAAGCTTCGTCACTAGGAGGAAGATATTTCACAAGAAATCCATTGTGGGAATCCAGAATAGTTTTAGAACAAAAGGAGCGGACCGGCTCCTTTTTTGCATTTCCACGGTCATAGACTGCGATGGTATCCCCAAAGCCACAGACATCCAAATTCACTACCCCCGTAATACTCTCCATCTCATTGCTGGAGGCAAAGAGCTTGCTTCCAGTATTACCAGTTTCCTCTCCATCAAAAAATACGATTCGAGCAGAAATATTCTTCTCTTTTAGGTTTTTTGCAAGCTCAATCAAAATACATAAAGAGGCAGCGTTGTCATTAGCGCCGAAACTTCCGGGAACAGCATCATAATGGGCACAATACAAAAGTCCCGGATCGCTGCTCCAGGGAGTTAAAAGAATGTTTATAATTCCTTTTGGGGCTTTGGAAGATGGTTCTTCTTCCTGAGTGTAAAAAGAAAGTTCTTCCTGTTTTAGAACTGTCTTTAAAGCTTCTCTTCTTTCATCCGGATCCTTTAAAGATAATTGAGTAATATACTGATCCAATATCATAACAGTTTCTCCTGAGATAAGTTTACTGAAAAGCCGTTTTCAGATAAACCGCCTTCGGCGAAACAGCTTTCCAAGGGCACCTTAATCACGATCTTACGAATGGAAGCAGACTTATCACCCACCTGAATCCCAGGAATGTGAACATCCCATGGAAAATAAATAGCAAAGGAACCTTTCATCAGGCGGATTCGACCTTCCGGTGCATCTCCATCATTTTCATAGAACAAAATATCTCTTGGCGTATCAAGAAGATCTTCATCAACATTACCAGTACCGTTATCGCTGTAAAATCCAGCCTCTTCCGGTCCGCCAAAAGCCAGAAACTGGACATCAATGTTCTTTCTGTGGACCTCCGGACGAAGACGTTCTCTGGGCGATGTGGTTAAATCAAGAACCTGAAGCACCACCGATACTCCGCATAAGTCAATATCAAATACACCAGGCTCATGAGCTGCCATATCATGATCTCTTAAAAAACAGATGGCATCACGAAGGGGCTTTGGTAAAAGGGCAAGCTCTGTTTCCAGCATGGAATTTTGTATGTTTCCGAAAATCATAGGTATACCTCCCAAAATGATTATGTTGCGCCTTCAGATATTTCGTCTGGATCTTTGCTCCTTTGGTCTGTAAAGTAATGGGGATTTTCTTCCATCATAGCTGGAAGCAGGAGAAAGATCTTTGATAAATGATGATGATAAATGCTGCATGCCCGATCCGTATCCCTCCTAGCCATAGCATCTGAAAGGTCAGTGAGATCCGACAGAAATTCCCTGGTTGCAGTGATATCCTTGGCAGATAGATAAAGAA
This sequence comes from [Clostridium] aerotolerans DSM 5434, assembly GCF_000687555.1. Taxonomy (GTDB): domain Bacteria; phylum Bacillota; class Clostridia; order Lachnospirales; family Lachnospiraceae; genus Lacrimispora; species Lacrimispora aerotolerans. The sequence goes on from NZ_JHWJ01000004.1 coordinate 214,830, forward strand.
ACCTTTGCAAATCCATGCCGGCAATCTGGACGGACTCCCAAATATAATCCATCTTTCCTCCAAGCTCGTATAAAAGCTTGTAATAATCCGTGATCAGTCTGGCTGACTGGGACAAATCTCCCTGGGAAATGTGGTCTTCCATCTCTTTTAAGACAAGATATAAAACGTCAAACTGAGAACCTTTTACATTGCGGATAAAAATATTTTTTATCATGGCAGTACCCAACTGGTTATGAATCCAAAGGGTCTGCTCCAGCCTTCTGGTATCTATTTTAGAGACGAAAGCACCTTTTTGGGGAATAATGTCCACCAGGCTTTTTCTGGAGAGCTTATAAAGCGTATCGTGGACCGGTGTTCGGCTGATACCAAGTACATCAGCAAATTCAATTTCATTCATCTTCCTTCCGGGGGGAAGATGGAGATTCAGAATGAAATACCTAAGCACCCGGTAGGCGTACTGCCTGGCGTCCTCGTTTCCTTTCCGGGGAGATATGTTCTGAAGTGGTAAGAGTGGCATGAAAAACTCCGTTCTGCCGTCTTTTTTTACGGCACTGTTTATAAAAACGGTCCGCGTCAGGAGCGCTTTTTCCTTTGATTCTTTACCTCTGATTATACCATGAAATCCGTTATAATGGAAAGTGAAAAGGACTAAAATCAATGCTCCCAATAAGGTTTTATAAAAAAATTGGAAAAGAAATGTTAGAATTTGGAGATATGGGTAGAATGATTAGGAAGTAACCGACACATAACTGATATATTATGCAAGGGAAACATTGGATTTAGAAAAGAAATTAAATGTGTAAAGTACAACAACTAAGGGTAGGTTTTGAGATATATTTGTAAGTATTACACAAAAATGTGCATTCAAAACTGGTATATTACCCATATACAGACTGATATTTTAGTACTAATATATTAGTATCGACAGAAGGCGCACGCCCTCTGTGGGGAGGCAGAAAGAGCCATGGATTCTTCTGCGGGTTACTATTTAAAAACATTTTATTTTAAGGAGGGTTCGTATGAACATCAATGTAATCATCGGTATTATCATGATTTTGTCCTTCCTTGGCATGGTGTGGTACTGTGTGAAGGGACTCAATCTTATGGTGGGGTTTGCGGTTATGGCTACATTCTGGACCGTACTTGCCATGGTGGGAAATTCATTTTCACCAAATTCAGCCATGGAGGGCAAGTCCGTCATCGACGTGCTGACTTATGTCTACGCAGATGGTCCGGCAGGTTATGCAAAATCAATTCTCGTTAATGTATTCTTTGGCGCATTCTTTGGAAGGGTTTTAGTTGATACAGGAATCGCTGCAACCTTAATCCGTAAGGTCGTTGAGCTTGGTGGTGACAAGCCAAGAATCACCTTAGGTCTTTTATGTGTTGCGACTGCAATCATCTTCATGTCCATGACTGGTATCGGTCCTGTTATCTCCATCGCAGTTATCGTACTTCCAATCATGCTTTCCTTAGGAATACCGGCACCGGTAGCCATGTTCAGCTTCATGGGTTCCATCATGGCAGGTATCTTTGGAAACATCGTAAACTTCAAGCAGTATCAGACTATTTATGCAGGGTTTAACAAAGAAGCAGAAGCTTATACCTATAACGACTATTTCCAGATCGGCCTGATCTGTATGATCGTTGCCCTGGTAGTAGTACTTATCGTGTCCAACATCTCTATGAATAAGAAGACTTCCCATGCCTGGGCAGCATCTGCTTCTCAGACAAGTGACAATGCTCCTGCTATTTCCTGGATTTCAGTTATTCTTCCAGTCATCGGCGTGGTTGCATTTAAGCTTCCGATTATTCTTGGATTCTGTATTTCCGCAATCTATGCACTTGTTACAACTGGTAAGATGAAAGGTTCCTATTCAGAAATCTGCAGACTTTTTGCAAAGCTGTTTACCGACGGTTCCATCGACGTGGCCCCTATGGTTGGTTTCCTTCTCAGCTTATCCATGTTCAACAATGCAGCAACCTATGCAGCACCTTACTTTACCGCTATCCTTGGCGGAGTTGTACCAAAAACAGCTATTTTACTGGCAATTACCTTTGCGGTATTAACACCTCTTGGCTTCTTCAGAGGCCCCATGAACCTGGTTGGATCAGGAACCGCTATTCTTGCCGTAGTCATTGCTGCTATTCCAAATGCACCGGTAGCATTTTTATTCCCACTGTTTGCAATTACGACCATCGCTCCTCAGCATCTTGATATTACCCAGTCATGGGTTGCATGGGGATTTGGTTACACCAAAGTATCCACAAAAGATTATATGAAAATGTCAATCCCAACAGGATGGATCATAGGTGCCATCTGTTGCATCGCGGTATTTGTTCTTTACGGCGGATTGTTCTAAACCACAGGGAACTGGCGGGCAGCCGCCAGTTCCATTGTTAAAAGGGATCAAAGGAAGAAAGGAGATTCTTAAAATGGGAAGATCAGTAAGAATGGGCATCGATGTGGGAGGCACCCATACCAAAGCAGTTGCTATTGATAACGCCACCCACGAAATCATTGGGAAATCTTCGGTGAAAACGACACATGATGATCCCAGAGGCGTAGCGGCGGGAGTCGTTAAATCGTTTCAGAATTGTTTAAATGAAAATGAAATCAGCCCCGATGATGTAGTATTCGTTGCACACTCCACCACTCAGGCAACCAATGCCTTGATTGAAGGAGACGTTGCCAAGGTAGGAGTCATCGGTATGGCAAAGGGTGGGTTTGAAGGCTTTCTTGCAAAAAGACAGACAAAGATCGCAGACATCGATCTGGGAAACCAGAAAAAGATTAATATAGTAAATGAATTTATTAACGTAAAGAAAATGAACCGTTCCATGGTAAGCAGCACCATCGATTCCATGAAACAGTCAGGCGCACAGGTATTTGTTTCTTCCATGGCATTTGGAGTAGATGACGGAGGCCCGGAGCAGGAGGTCTATGAAGCAGCCAGCGAAAAGGGAATCCCAACCACTATGGCTTCTGATATTACAAAGCTCTATGGACTGACTAGACGTACCAGAACAGCAGCAATTAACGCCTCTATCCTTCCAAAGATGCTGGATACCGCAAGCTCTACGGAAAATTCCGTAAGAGAAGCAGGCGTTAACGTTCCCCTTATGATCATGAGAGGTGACGGCGGTGTTATGGAAATTTCCGAGATGAAGAAACGTCCGGTTCTTACCATGCTTTCCGGCCCGGCAGCTTCTGTTATGGGATCTCTTATGTACCTTCGTGCAAGTAACGGTGTTTATTTCGAGGTTGGTGGAACCACAACAAACATCGGTGTTATTAAAAATGGCCGTCCAGCCATTGACTATTCCATCGTAGGAGGACACCCCACTTATATTTCCTCCCTTGACGTACGTGTTCTCGGCGTGGCAGGCGGTTCTATGGTGCGAGCCAACAAACAGGGAATCGTTGATGTAGGACCTCGTTCGGCTCATATCGCAGGACTTGATTATTCCGTATTTACAGACACAGATAAAATCAAAGGGCCAAAGGTAGAGTTCTTCTCACCAAAGCCTGGTGATCCAGATGATTATGTAAGAATCCGCATGGAAGACGGCTCAGCCGTTACCATTACTAACTCCTGTGCAGCCAATGTACTTGGGCTTGTAAAGAAAGAGCATTTCTCCTACGGAAATGTAGAATCAGCCCAAAAGGCGATAAAAGCCCTTGCAGATTACTGCAATACTACGGTAGAAGACATTGCCAGACAGATTATGGAGAAGGCTTATTTGAAAATTGAGCCGGTAATCCTTGAGCTGGCTGAAAAATACAAACTGGAAAAAGATCAGATTTCACTGGTAGGAGTAGGCGGAGGAGCCGCTTCCCTCATCATTTATTTCAGCGAAAAGATGGGAGTCAAATACTCCATTCCAGAAAATGCAGAAGTTATTTCCTCCATTGGAGTTGCACTCTCCATGGTCAGAGACGTGGTAGAGCGTATCATTCCTTCTCCGTCAAAAGAGGACATCAAATCCCTTAAAAATGAGGCCTTAAACAAAGCCATCGAATCAGGGGCAACGGCTGAGTCGGTAGAGATTCATATTGAAATCGATCCTCAGACCTCCAAGGTAACTGCCATCGCCACCGGTTCCACGGAAGTAAAAACAGCCGATCTTTTAAAAGAGTGTGATGAAACCGAAGCCCGCCACTTAGCAGCCGAGGATATGAGAATCCCAGATGAGTCAGCCAAGCTTCTTGCAAGTTCCGATTATTTCTATATATATGGAGATCAGTCGGAAGCAGATGGAGCAGGTGCCATTCGAATTATTGATAAAAAAGGATTCATAAAGGTTCAGCGCGGCCGTGGTATGAGTCTTAAGACGACGGCAGAAGACTGTATCGAAGGTATGAAAAAGCTTTGGGAAGACCTGGCAGTATACCAGACAGACCTTATTATTCGTCCTGATTATTACCTTTGTATGGGCGCCCGTGTCATGGACTTTGCCGCTCAGGACTTTGAGCAGCTGGAGCTTCTTATTGAACTTGAGATTTCCTCCCTGGAAGCCAATGAAGAGGTCCTTATCGTAGCTGCCAACAGAAAACAGAGCTAAGTTATTTGGAGAAAAATATGGATCAAAAACAGCTTAAGACCATGGCAGAAGAATTGTTTAAGGTTCCGGACAGATCCTGGGGAATGTACGCATTCTCCAGGGATATCCTGAAAAATAAAGTGACGGATAAAGAAAAAGAAGCCATGATAGAAAAGGCCATACGCTGCGGGGAAGAAACTGCAGCTAAGGCTATCAAAGAATTTGGTACAAATGATCCCTGGATAATAGCAGAAAAACTAAAACTTAAGGTGGAATTTACAGACAGAGGGCAGATAGCAGACAGAGTGTTATTTGCTCTTTTTACACCTCCCGACCGGGTAGAGATTATGACAGAACCCATCAGCCGGTTGACGGAAGAATCCGGGCTTGATGGACTCATGACTAAAGAAGAGGTAATAAAACTGATATTAGGTCATGAGATCTTTCATTATATGGAAGAAGAAATAGAGGAAATTTATACCAGAAATGAGAAAATTGTCCTATGGAACTTTCTTGGATATAAGAATAAATCAACGCTTCGTGCATTGTCGGAGATCGGAGGAATGTACTTTTCCAGGAAAATCAATGGAATTTCATATTCACCATTTGCTTTAGACATACTTTTGTATTATAATTATAGTCCAGATGAGGCCCTGAAGATGTACAGGGAAGTATTAAGTTATTAGCAGGAGGCATTGATGGGCGAAACAGAAAACAGCCAGGTAGAACCTATATATGATATTTTGCGGACGGATATACTGGATTTAAGGCTGCGCCCTGGAATGATCTTTAGCATTAAGGACATCAGCGAATCCTATCAGGTTGGCAGAACTCCCGTGCGTGATGCACTCATAAGTCTTTCCAAAGAAGGGCTTATTACCTTTCTGCCTCAGAGGGGCACCATGATATCCAAAATCGATTATGATAAGGTTAGGAATGAACGGTTTTTAAGAACCTGTGTGGAAGAGAATGTCATGATGGAATTCATGGCAGTGTGCAACTTAAAAACAATTACCGCTCTTGAGATGTCCCTGGAGAGACAGGAAAAGTTAGAAAAGTCCGGTGATATCCGCGCCTTTCTTTCCGAGGACAATTATTTTCATTCCATCTTTTACGATGGAGCCAACAAAGGGTACTGCAATGATATTCTGACTGCCAATTCCGGCCATTACCGGAGAATCCGGCTTCTTTTTATGGCGGATTCCGGAATTGAAAAGGGAATCGTCAAGCAGCACAGGGAGTTAGTAGATGCCGTACTCGCCAAGGATACGGAACGCCTTCATGCCATTTTGAACCATCATCTTAACCGGTTGGTGAGTAAGGAAAGGCCTTTGGTGGCAAAATATGCGGAATTATTTGACCATGAGCAGACCGAGGTCCGGCGGACAGCTGATATGCTGGGCGTAGATTTTCTTGTAGACACAAAACTCAAATATCATACATAACCGGGAAATGCAAAATTTGCATTTCACCTCTTGCATTTCCTGGTTAATTATGTTATAATCTCTTTGTCTTAAAATGATACGTTTTTAACAGTTATGCGCGAGTGGCTCAGTTGGTGGAGTACGACCTTGCCAAGGTCGGGGTCGCGGGTTCGAGTCCCGTCTCGCGCTCTTTATTTTTGGATTTTTCGGATTTCCAGTTTCTGGGAGTCCTTTTTTCATTTTATTCCTTAAGATGCGTCATTTCTGGTGCAATATGCTGATAAAATAATACTTATAAGCGATATGATGGATTATTTTAACAGGTTAAGGCATTGCATTTAAGGTTAGGAAATAATATAATACGGAATTAATGATCAAAATGAATACCAAGGAGGTTGCTATGTCACATATTAAAAATATATGGAAGATCTTTGTTGACGATCTAAAGCGTATTACGATGAATCCGGTGGCCATCATCATTGCGCTGGGCCTGATTATCCTGCCATCGTTATATGCCTGGTTTAATATTGCAGCAAGCTGGGATCCATATGGAAATACAAAGGGCCTTAAGGTTGCGGTCGTGAATAATGACAAAGGAGCGTCCATAGACAGCATATTTGATACAGATATTGATGATTCATCCATTAACATTGGTGAGATGGTCATGGATGAATTGAGAAAGAATGACAATATTGGCTGGCAGTTTGTTGAGGGGAGTGCAGCCATCGACGGCGTACAGTCAGGGAAATATTATGCTGCCGTTGTGATTCCTGAGGATTTCAGCCAGAAAATATCAAGTGTTCTCACTACAAACATTGAACGTCCGGTGCTGCAATATTATGTAAATGAGAAGAAGAATGCCATTGCTACGAAAATAACAAACAAAGGTGTTGAGACTGTTCAACAGCAGATCAATGAGACTTTTATCAATACAACCTCCAAAGTGATGGCAAAGGTATTAAATAATAAATCAGAAGACTGGAGCACCAATAAGGAAACTGACAGAAACGATGTGGTCAGCTCTCTTACCGATGCAAAAGATGATTTAAGCCAGATTTCCGATACCATAACAATACTTCAGTCCACCTTAAAGACTGTAAATTCTTTAAATGACGGAGTGAAGGGAACACTCCCTGATGTAGATAAACTGGTAAACTCCGGTGGACAGACAGCAGACAGCGCAAAGACTCTCATTGATTCCAGCAGAGGCTTTTCCACCATCATGACCGATGCTCTTGATGATATTCTAGATAATATCGTGAAAACAGAAGAAACGGTATACAATACGTTTCGAGTTGTGAATAAGCTCTCAGGTACTTCTGCGGATGCCATTGCAGACTCTTTAAAAAATATGCAGGGGCTTTTGCAGGCAGGGCTTGAACAGATTAACGGAATTAATAAAATTCTTACTACCATTAATAAATATCTTCCCATACCTATTTCCGATGCCACTGAGCTGCAAAAGCAGCTTACGGCTCTGGCAAAGCAGCAGCAGGAGGCCATCACAAAGCTTGCCGCGGCGGAAAAGACCGTACGTCAGACAAAGCAGCTGCCAAGCGATATGGAGTCAGATATTGGCAGCGTTTTAGATGGACTTTATAATACGACTTCCGATACACAGAATTTCTATAAAGGAAGAGTTGAGGTACCTCTTAATGACAGTCTCGATAAGATGTATGACACTCTGGGTGCTACCTCAGGAGCATTAGACAGTCTGGGAGGCTTAATCGGCCAGGTAGACGGCACTTTAACAAGTGTTACTTCTTCTTCCCAGAGTCTCATCGAGACCCTTGACAGCACCAAGAATATGATTGCCAGGGGCCAGGAACGTATTGATGATATGATTACGGATGTGAACAAAGTCGCTGACAACAAGCAGCTCAATAAGGTCATGGACATCATGAAGAATGATCCGGAGCAGTTCAGCGAGTTTATGAAGACACCTACGGATATGGTCACCAATAAGATTTATCCAATTGAGCTTTACGGTTCCGCAATGACCCCGTTCTATACCACTCTTGCCATCTGGGTAGGCGGTACTCTTTTGGTAGCCTTGATTAAATGTAAGGTCGAGGAGGAAAGGGCAGAGGGGCTTAAGCTATACGAAACTTATTTTGGCAGATATCTGTTGTTTTTGCTCATTGGTTCCATTCAGGCGCTTGTTGTGGCGCTGGGAGATATTTACCTGCTTAAGACTCAATGTCTCTACCCTGGAAAATTTGTATTAGCGGCAGTTACAGCCAGCTTTATATTTATTACTATTATCTATTCGCTGACCGTTTCCTTTGGAGATGTAGGTAAAGCGATTTCCATCGTATTTCTGGTACTTCAGGTTGCAGGCTCTGGTGGAACGTTCCCGATCCAGGTAACGCCAAGGTTCTTCCAGATGGTGAATCCATTGCTTCCGTTTACTCACATCATTAATGCCATGAGAGAATGCGTGGGAGGAATGTATCAAAATGATTACTACAGGTATTTAGGATACGCATTGATCTTTGTTCCTATTTCGTATCTGGTTGGTATCGTATTGCGGAAGAAGGTGCATGAACTGAATGAATTCTTTGAAGAAAAACTTAGTGAAACAGGATTATTCTAATAAAAAAAAGAAATTTCACATACCAGGAGTAAAGCCATGGGTCGTAAAGCTATGTACCCTGGCTTTGGCACTGGGGATTATTTTCTCGGTTGTCTGGTATGTGCTGCCCAGGTATTATGCCAAGTTTTATTTGACCCGGTCAGCGCTTTCTACCAGGGAGCAGCTTTTAAAGCTGTGGAATCAGGATGAAGGAGAGGGTAATGCCTACGAGGACAGCTTAAAGCTGGTGGCTGATGAAGTGAGATGGAACGGACACTCCATTCTCCTCCTTCCCGGAGGGCTTGGAATCTCCTTTACGGAGCAGCGAAGCCAGGGAGATGCCTTCTCCCAGGGAAGTCTTAACGTGTACTTCTTAGGGGCGATCCGGGAAGGCATCAGTTACTGGGCCGACCAGGAAAATGTGGTGTTCCACATTCCTGGAATCACGGACATTTCAGCTCAGACCACACAGGAGTCTCTTCGTAATTCATTAGGATTTACTCTTACCCCGGGGAAGAAAAGCGACGTGAAGAACCGCCTTGAGACCCTTGGGAAAGACTCCTTACATATGATGGCTGGCAGCCAGATCCGGTTTAAGACCAAAGACGAGGTTGGTGTGGTAATAACTGCAGATGTTCCAGCCGCCTTATTCGATGAATATTTAGGTCAGGTGGGAGACTTTGTCTTAGATGGTCCCCTAAAGGATATGAAGGAGTGGGGCCAGATGTTAAAGGATGAGAAGACCCAGGGAGAATCAAGGCGGATCACCTTTACCATTGATAAGAACATGAATTTAAATAAGATAGAAGTGGACGGACTGGGGTACTTTTCTCTGGCAACAGAAAATAACGGGGGACTTTCCCTTGACGGTAAGGCATCCTTACATGGCAGGGAATTTGCCGTTGATTCCAGGCTTTTCTTTGGTAATGGAGTGGAAGGAAAGCGTTCTTTCCAAATATCCAGCTTAAACATTACAACGGATGATGGAAAGTCAAGCCTGCGTCTGGAGCTGAGCGGAGGCTATCAGGGCGGCAAGATATCTTCGGGAATCATGGAGCAGGATAAGTTCAACACAGGCAAGGAACAGCCGGAGCATAACAGCATTGATGATTATAAAGAGAAGTTCTTAAAGAAAATCAGCCTTTTAGGCTTTGATTTGAAAGATTAAAAAAATGTATTGACAAATATAACTGTAACTTTTATAATAACAGTAACGAAGCTGATATTACAGAAGTTACAGTTTTTTATGTTTATCTAAAAACGCAGGATAATTCATACATTTATGATAAAACTATAAAATGAGTCAAATTACATGGTAAGAGAATCATTTTAATTGAAGGAGGAATATTGTTATGGCAATCGTTACGTTAAATCAGAATAATTTTGAGTCAGAGGTAGTTAACAGCAAAGGCATTGTACTTGTAGATTTCTGGGCAACCTGGTGCGGTCCATGTAAGATGTTTGCACCAGTCCTTGATGAGATAGCATCAGACAACATTCCAGATTTAAAGGTCGGCAAGGTTGACGTAGATGAGAACCAGGAGCTGGCAGGACAGTTTAAGGTAATGAGTATTCCAACTGTTGGTATCTTTAAAGACGGAAAGCTTGCAACTACTTCTGTAGGTGTAAAATCCAAAAAAGAAATCATGGAGATGGTTGACCGTTTGAAGTAAGGAAAGCTTATGGCCTCAGGCGATTCGGTAAAAGGAAACGCCTGAGGCCTTTTTTTACATATTTTAATACTTTTCAAATTGTGCGTTTTATATTAAAATACTAGTATAACTTGTGGTTGACCTTCCCCTATACAGGAAGGATTATACTTAGAATATGTATGCACATGGGGCGTGTAGGAAAAGGCAAAGAAACCAGATACTGTAGATACGACTATGCTATGGGGGCTTACATGAAAGACGAAAAATTATTCTCGATTGGGGAAGTAAGTAAGATCTGTAATATTTCAACCAAGGCTCTGCGTTTCTATGATAAAATCGGCATCATATCTCCTGACATGATCTGTAAGGAGAACAGCTACCGGTATTATAATAAAGAAACGCTCCTTACCGTCCCGGTTGTAAAGTATTACAAGCAGATGGGATTTAAGCTGGAAGAGATGCAAGGGCTCGTGGAAGGTAACACCTATTACTATCTTGAGCAGAATTTTCATAACAAGATTGAGCAGCTTCGCTTTCAGGAACAGCAGATCCACAACAGCTACATTGCCGTAAAGGACTGGTATGAGCTGATTCAGGAAGCAAAGATGGTACGGGAAAACGATGTTCACGATGTGGCTGTCAAGTATATTCCGGAAGTTACTTACTGCTGTCTGGAACAGGATTTTGACTATAACTACATGGAATCCATCATCAATATAGAATGGACCAATTACTTAGAACAGGCTGAGAATGAGATTACGGGAGCAGTGATCCTTAAGTTCCAGTCCTTTGAAGATAAGATGAATGGCAGCTGCAAGCGTGCCACCATCATGCAGGAGGCGATACACCCCTGTAAGGACTGTATGGACCGCCAGACCTATGGAGGGTTTATGGCTGCATCTGTTTACCATATCGGAAAGCTTGAGAACATTGATGAAGAATACGAGAAGATACTAACCTGGGCCGAGAAAAAAGGTTATAAGTGCGGCAAGGAAAGCTATGAGCGGTATGTGGTGGACTATTGGACTACCAGAGATCCTGAGGAGTTTGTTACCGAGGTCAATGTGCCCATATACAGATAGTGTCTGGAGGGTGTTGTAAAATGAATTTTTCATACAAGATACTGACGTTGATGAAACGATCAGATACCACATCTTGTTGATTTTTATCCATTTTGCAGCACCCCCCTTTTTTTGAGTTCAGGCGGTTCTTTTATTTTTGAGAGCCTGATTTACATATATTTAGGCGCATATGAGGAAGCAATCAGTCTCATCCAGTAATTGGACTTAAAAAAAAACAAAAACTGGTTGACATTCCCCATAGGGGTAAGACCTATACTAAATGCATAGAAAAACACATGACACCTTTTGAAAATTAGTAACATTAACTGATTTGCTGGTGTGAGGTGTTTTCTAAGCGTTTTCAGCTGAACGTGAAGAAATGAAGCAGGAGTGGCGCAGCTTCGCGCCCAACTCAAATTGGGGGAGGAAATTAAACGATGACAGAAACACGAAAGAAATTCAAAAAGATTGGTATCACAGCGGGTATCATATCAGGCCTTACGTATGGTTTGTACACAACATTCCTATTGATTGCCGGACAGTATCAACCGCTGGCAGGAGCAGCAGATGTAATTCCGGGGCTTACGGGAGCACTCATACTGGCTTACGTAACTTCAGGTCTCAACGATTTGTTCGCAGGTATTTGGCTCACAGGTTATAACATCAAAACCGGACGAATCAAAGAACTTGGAAGAAGCCTTAAGCTGTTTCCTGGCAAGATCTCACTTCTCGGTTCCTTTGTAGGCGGACCGATCGCCAGCGGCGCTTACCTTTTAGGACTTAGCATGGCGGGAGCTTATGCAATCCCCATTTCAGCCATGTATATCCTGTTTGGTGCGTTTTTCTCCAGAATCATCTTAAAACAAAAGATTGTTCCGAGAGTTGGTGCAGGAATGATGATCTGTGTGGTTGGAGCGATTATTATCAACTGGGTAAAACCAGAAGGAAGCACTAACTTTACACTTGGTATTATTTTCGCATTCGTTGCAGCCATTGGCTGGGCACTGGAAGGAGTATTTGCTGCCTACGGAAGTGCTATGCTGGATTCTGATGTACTTATTAACATCCGCCAGTTATTATCTGGTATCGTAGACTTATTTGTAATTCTGCCTATTTTAGGCGGTATGGGTCTTTTAGGAAGTACCATGCAGGTGGTTCCGCCGGTAGCATGGCTTGTGCTTTCCGGTTTATGTGCGGCTGTATCCTATCTTTGCTGGTATAAATCCAACAGTACGGTAGGTTGTGCGGTGGGAATGTCACTTAACATTACCTACGCATTCTGGGGTGTGCTTTTTTGTATTCTGTTTATCAAAACGCCTGTTACCCCAACGATAATCATTGGTTCTATCATTATTATTGTAGGCGCTGTTTTAGTTTCCTTAAACCCAATGGACCTGTTTAATAAAAAGGAGGATTAAGTAATGAAATATGATGCATTAGGAATGATCGAGACAAAGGGCCTCATCGGCTCAATTGAAGCTGCAGATGCAATGGTAAAGGCAGCTAACGTAACTTTAATTGGTAAAGAATTCGTAGGCGGCGGCCTTGTTACTGTTATGGTAAGAGGTGATGTAGGAGCTGTTAAGGCAGCTACTGATGCAGGAGCAGCTGCAGCACAGAGAGTTGGAGAGTTAGTTTCCGTTCATGTAATCCCACGTCCTCATGCAGAGGTTGAGACAATTCTTCCGAAGGATAAGAAGGAGATTAAGTAATGAGCAACCAAGGAACGACAGCCGCATCTGCGGATAAACAAATGGCAGCTATCAACAAGAAGTTTAGAATTACCGGTTTATCAACTGGTGCATTTTCTGGACTTACCTACGGAATCTACACGGTCTTAGTACTCTTAGCAGGACGTTATGCTCCCCTTGCAGGTGCAGCAGGACTGTTAGCAGGACCTTATGTATGTTCCGGTTTAAATGATCTTTTCGCAGGCATCTGGTTAACCATTTACAATGCGAAGAGCGGCCGTATCCGCGAGATGGGAAGAAGTCTTAATACATTCCCTGGTAAAATGATTGTACTTGGTTCGATTCTCGGAGGTCCGATCGCCAATGGAGCTTACTTAGTAGGTCTTGCCCTGGCTGGAGCTTATGCGATCCCGATCTCTGCGTTATGCGCTTTGTTCGGTGCAATTTTTGCAAGAATCTTTTTAAAGCAGAAGATCACCAAGAGAGTTACTGCTGGTATGCTGGTGTGTGTAATTGGAGCTATCATCATCAACTGGACAAAACCAGAAGGCAGCCCTAACTTTACGTTAGGAATCATCTGTGCGTTTGTAGCAGCGATTAGCTGGGCATTAGAAGGAGTATGTTCTACTTATGGCGGAGCTATGATTGATACGGATGTAGCAGTTAACTTACGTCAGCTCATTTCTGGTATCGTGGATTTATTTGTAATTCTTCCGATCGTTGGAGGTCTTGGACTTTTAGGCGGAACACTGGCAGCAGGAGTACCTGTAATCTGGCTTGCAGCTGCAGGCTTAAGTGCAGCCGTATCTTTCCTTTGCTGGTACAAGAGCAATTCAACCGTAGGTTGTGCAATTGGTATGTCCTTAAATGTAACCTATGCCTTCTGGGGTGTTTTCTTCTGTATCCTTTTCCTGGGACAGGCAGTTACCCCTACGATCGTAATCGGTTCTATTGTAATCGTATTGGGTGCGATTTTAGTTACTATGAATCCACTTGATTTATTCAGGAAAGGGGAATAAGCGTATGTTATTACCTGCAAGAACAGCAGTTTTAAATTATTTATATGGCGTTAAAAATGCAGACGTTGATCAGATCATGGAGGCATTAAAGCCAGAATACGGCAATGAGCGTCAGTTTACAAAAGAGCGTTACATTGATCACGTTATGTCATTGGAAGCCAATGGAATGGTAAACTTAAGCAGCCACGATCTGGACAAGAACGGAGATCTGCGTATGTACTACGAAATCAACGACGACGGAAGAAGTGCTGTTGACAAATACGTAGACAAAAAGTACCGCCACAAATAATTCGAGGAGGTTTACTCAAGGTGAGATATTACGGAGATGAAGCCTTAGGGCTTGTGGAAACCGTCGGACTGGTTCCGGCACTGGAAGCTGCAGATAAGATGTTAAAGGCAGCAGATGTTGAATTGATTTCTTATGAAAATGTAGGCTCCACGTTAGTTACCATTATGGTAAAGGGTGATGTAGCAGCTGTTCGTTCTTCCGTAGATGCAGGCGCTGAAGCCGCCGCAGCCATCGGTAAGCTGACGGCAAAGAATGTTATGCCAAGACCAATCAAAGAGGTTGGTGACATTGTATCAGTTCATGATATAGACGCATAAGGAAAGGAAACAGTATATGGAAAGATATGAAGCCATAGGCGCAATTGAAACATTTGGTTTGGTATTCGTACTGGAAGCGGCTGATGCAATGTGTAAGGCAGCAGAAGTAGAACTGGTTGGATATGAGAACGTAGCTTCCGGCTATATCTCAGTTCTGGTACAGGGTGATGTAGGCGCCTGTAAGACTGCGGTAGAAGCAGGAATCAAAGCTGTTAATAATTTAGGAGCTGAGGTATACAGCTCTGTGGTCATCCCAAGACCTCATCCCGATCTTGCCAAGATCGTAAAGAGATACGCGATTCCCACAGCTTCTTCAGAGGAATAACAGACATCCCGAACGAAGGGAGATATGGAAATGAGTTTTATAGATAAAGACCTGCTCTCCATTCAGGAGGCCAGGATTTTAATGGAAAGCGCACGAGAAGCCAGAGAAAGCATGCTTACCTTCCCCCAAGAGAAGCTTGATCATATCGTAGGTGTCCTTGCTATGGCTGCTAAGGAAATGGCAGAGGAGCTGGCGGTCATGTCCGCAGAAGAAACCGGATATGGACGCTGGCAGGATAAATTTGTGAAGAACACATTTATCTGTGAAACTCTTCCAAAACAGCTTGACCCAATGACCTGTGTCGGAATTCTTAACGAAGATCATGTGTTAAAGACCATGGATATCGGTGTTCCGGTAGGTGTCATTGCGGCCTTAACGCCAGCAGTAAGTCCGGTTTCCACAGCGATTTATAATGTGCTCATCGCTGTGAAATCGGGAAACCCAATCGTGATTGCTCCCCATGATAGAGCAAAAAAAGTAACCGGAAGGCTCCTTAACCGGTTGCAGGAGGCAGGCAAGTCCTGCGGCCTGCCGGAAGGTGCCATCGGATATTTAAAAACAGTAACAACAGCAGGTGCAATGGAGCTGATTCACCACCCGGCAGCGGCTATGGTGATCAATACCGGAGTACCGGAGCTTTGCAAAAAGGCAGCGGAAAGCGGAAAGCCTTACATCTACGGCGGAACAGGCAATGGTCCTGTATTTATCGAACGGTCCGCAGATGTAAGACAAGCCGTGGCAGATATCATCGCCAGCCGTACCTTTGATTATGGAATCGTATCCGCGGCAGAACAGTATGTGGTCGTGGACAGCGTAATCGCAGCAGATGTAAAAGCAGAGATGGTGAGGAATCACGCCTATTTCATGAACAGCGAGGAAGAAAAGATGTTAATCGATCTTCTCTGGCTGGAAAGCGGAAAGGCGGATACCGAGATTATGGGAAGACCGGCGGACTGGCTTGCCAGACGAGCAGGATTTGAAGTACCTGATTCTACCACGGTTCTGGTTTCTGAACAGAAGTATATTTCAGAAAGAAACCCATTTGCAAAAGAGCTTCTCTGTCCGGTACTTGCTTATTACATTGAGCACGACTGGATGCATGCCTGCGAGAAATGTATGAGCCTTCTGGTCAATGAAAGCCACGGTCACACCCTGGTGATCCATTCCAGAGACGAGGAAGTAATCCGCCAGTTCGCATGTAAAAAGCCAGTCGGAAGAGTTCTTGTGAACACACCGGCCACCCTTGGAAGTATGGGAGCAACAACGAATCTGTTCCCGGCTATGACCTTAGGAAGCATCACGTCAGGTGCAGGAATGACTGCAGATAATGTCTCCCCCATGAACTTCATATACGTCCGTAAGGTAGGATATGGAGTCCGCAAAGCTGAGGAATTCTTAAAGCTGACGAATCGGGCTGACAAAGGGTATGTAGCCGTTCCCGAAGGAAAAAACGGTGCTGAAGATGCTAAGGCTCTGTTAAAGCAGATCTTAGAGGCACTGTCCAAAGAACTGGACGAGAAATAACAGAAAGAGAGGGAAATCGTATTGGATATTCGTGAATTTTCTAATAAATTTGTAGAAGCGACCAAGAACATGTCTCCAGAAGAGAGAGCTTCT
The DNA here is from genome assembly GCF_000687555.1 of [Clostridium] aerotolerans DSM 5434. Classification (GTDB taxonomy): domain Bacteria; phylum Bacillota; class Clostridia; order Lachnospirales; family Lachnospiraceae; genus Lacrimispora; species Lacrimispora aerotolerans. The sequence goes on from NZ_JHWJ01000004.1 coordinate 231,345, forward strand.
CTCATGAAGATGTTCGAAAGTGTTTCTGATGAGATCAACAAAAAGGAGTCCGCTCCTAAGAGTGATTATGTAAATGTTGAGGAGGGTACTGAGATCCCTGACGGCATCACTGCAAGACTTAAGAACTTAAAAGAAAACTACTTAACACATAGACCAACCATTACCACACACCGTGCTCGTGCCATCACTAAGATTGCAAAAGAGAACCCTGGTATGCCAAAGATCATGCTTCGTGCAAAATGCTTCCGCTACTGCTGCGAAACTGCTCCTCTTGTAATCCAGGATAACGAGCTGATCGTAGGTGCTCCTAACGGCGCTCCTCGTGCAGGTGCATTCTCTCCTGATATCGCATGGAGATGGATGGTAGATGAGATCGATACCATTGGTTCCCGTCCTCAGGATCCTTTCTACATCTCTGATGAAGACAAGAAGATCATGAAGGAAGAGCTGTTCCCATACTGGGAAGGCAAGTCTGTTGATGAGTATTGTGAAGATCAGTACCGTGAAGCTGGTGTTTGGGAATTATCCGGTGAATCTTTCGTATCTGACTGTTCCTACCACGCAATCAACGGCGGCGGCGATTCAAACCCTGGTTACGACGTAATCTTAATGAAGAAGGGCATGCTGGATATTCAGCAGGAAGCAAAGGATCATTTAAAAGAACTGGATTATCAGAATCCAGATGATATCGAGAAGATCTACTTCTATAAGTCCATCATCGATACCACAGAAGGCGTTATGATCTACGCGAAGAGACTTTCTGACTATGCAAAAGAGCTTGCAGACAAAGAAACAAATCCAAAGCGTAAGGCTGAGCTTTATAAGATTTCTGAAGTAAATGCTTATGTTCCAGCTCACAAGCCAAGAACTTACTGGGAAGCTATCCAGTCTGTATGGACCATCGAATCCCTTCTTGTAGTAGAAGAGAACCAGACAGGTATGTCCATCGGACGTGTAGACCAGTACATGTATGAATTCTACAAAGACGATATCCAGTCCGGTCGTATGAACGATTTCCAGGCATTCGAGCTTTCTGGATGTATGCTGATTAAGATGTCTGAGATGATGTGGATCACCAGCGAGGGCGGTTCCAAATTCTTCGCAGGATATCAGCCATTCGTAAATATGTGCGTCGGCGGTGTGACCCGCAGCGGACAGGATGCGACCAATGAATTAACCTACCTGTTAATGGATGCAGTTCGTCACGTAAAGATTTATCAGCCATCTTTAGCTTGCCGTATCCACAACAAGTCCCCGAAGAAGTACTTAAAGAAAATCGTAGATGTTGTTCGTTCCGGTATGGGCTTCCCAGCTTGTCACTTTGACGATGCACACATCAAGATGATGCTTGCTAAGGGCGTTACCATTGAAGATGCACGTGACTACTGTCTTATGGGCTGTGTAGAGCCTCAGAAGTCCGGTCGTTTATATCAGTGGACCTCAACTGCTTATACTCAGTGGCCAATCTGTATCGAGCTTGTTTTAAACAAGGGTGTTCCGTTATGGTATGGCAAACAGGTTTGCCCGGATATGGGTGACTTAAACAGCTTTAAGACTTATGAAGAATTTGAAGCAGCTGTAAAAGAAGAGATTAAGTACATCACAAAATGGTCTTCTGTAGCAACTGTAATTTCTCAGCGTATCCACAGAGAATTAGCTCCAAAGCCATTAATGTCCATCATGTATGAAGGATGTATGGAAAAGGCAAAAGACGTATCTGCCGGCGGCGCTATGTATAACTTTGGACCTGGTGTTGTATGGTCTGGTCTTGCAACCTATGCAGATTCCATGGCAGCAATCAAGAAACTGGTATTCGATGAGAAGAAATATACACTCCAGCAGTTAAATGAAGCATTAAAGGCTGACTTTGTTGGATACGATCAGATCCGCACCGATTGCTTAAATGCTCCAAAATACGGAAACGACGACGATTACGCAGATTTAATTGCAGCTGATCTGGTTGACTTTACCGAGCATGAGCACAGAAAATATAAAACATTATACTCTGTGTTAAGCCACGGAACCTTATCCATTTCAAACAACACTCCATTCGGACAGCTGACTGGTGCATCTGCAAACGGACGTCATGCATGGCTTCCTCTTTCTGACGGTATCAGCCCAACTCAGGGTGCTGACTTTAAGGGACCTACAGCTATCATCAAATCCGTATCCAAGATGTCTAATGACAGCATGAACATTGGTATGGTACACAACTTTAAGATCATGGCAGGACTTCTTGATACTCCAGAAGGAGAAGAAAGCTTAATCGCACTTCTTCGTACCGCCTGCATGTTCGGAAACGGTGAGATGCAGTTCAACTATCTGGATAACAACACCTTAATCGAGGCTCAGAAGCATCCAGAACTGTATCGTGACTTAATCGTACGTGTTGCCGGCTACAGCGCATTCTTCGTTGAGCTTTGCAAGGACGTACAGGACGAGATCATCAGCAGAACCATGCTCACACATTTCTAATAGGAAACGGAGATTAATCACTATGGACCATGGAAATACAGGAGAGATTGAACGTAAGGCGCTAATCTTTAATGTGCAGAAGTACAATATGTATGACGGGCCGGGTATCAGAACTCTGGTGTTCTTTAAAGGCTGTCCGCTCCGGTGTAAATGGTGTGCCAACCCGGAAGGGCTGGAACGGAAATTCCAGGTGATGTATAAAAGAAATTCCTGTGTAGACTGCGGGGCGTGCACGAAAGTGTGCCCCGTAGGAATCCATGTGATATCCAACGAGACCGGTAAGCATGAAATTGTGCGGGAAAAGGATTGCATCGGCTGTATGGAATGTACAAAGGTCTGTCCTAACGCGGCGCTTAACATTGCTGGAGAGGTGAAAACCATTTCAGAACTGCTTAAGATCGTGGAAGAGGATGTAGGATTTTATGACATTTCCGGCGGAGGGGTAACCCTTGGCGGCGGTGAAGTGACCGCCCAGCCGGAGGCAGCCTTAAACCTTTTAATGGCCTGTAAGCGGGAAGGAATCAATACAGCGATTGAAACCTGCGGTTATACAAAAACGGAAACGATATTAAAGATTGCAGAGTACGTGGACTTGTTCCTCTTTGATATCAAGCATATGGACCCGGTAAAGCACAACGAGCTGGTAGGAGTCAGCAATGAGCTGATCCTCACCAACATTAAGGAGCTGCTCCACCGCCGCTATAACGTTAAGGTGCGTATGCCGATGTTAAAGGGAATCAACGACAGCAAAGAAGAGATAGATGCGGTCATCAAATTCCTGATGCCGTTCCGTGACGATAAGAATTTTAAGGGAATTGATCTCCTTCCTTACCACAAGCTGGGAGTGAATAAATACAATCAGCTGGATAAGGAATACCCGATTGAAGGTGATCCAAGCTTAAGCGCTGAGGATTTAGACCGGATCGAAGGCTGGATGAAAGATTATCAGTTCCCGGTTACTGTAGTGAAGCACTAGGAAAGGGGAAAACGTCGTGGTAGAGATGCAGCAGCGTGTCATAGAAGAATCCGTTCCGGGCAAACAGGTGACCATTGCCCATGTCATCGCATCCCCCATTGGGGAGGTATATGAATGCTTGGGCATTGATGAGCTAGGAGCCATTGGAATACTCACCTTATCTCCCTTTGAGACATCCATCATTGCTGCGGATATTGCAGCAAAGGCAGCGGATGTACAGGTGGGATTTTTAGACCGGTTTACCGGATCTGTCATCATTGCAGGCGACGTGGATAGTGTGGAAACTGCTTTAACTGCGGTATGCGTAACTTTGGAACGTGTACTTGGTTACACCGTGCCACCAGTCACAAAGACATGAGAAAGAAGAGAATCATGATCATTGGGCCAGGCGGCAGCGGGAAAACCTCACTGGCGAATGTTCTAAACGGCATAGACGAGCCTGCGAGGCGGACCCAAAACATGGTATATGGGAAAATGACCCTGGATGTCCCGGGTGTCTACCTAGAAAGTCCCTGGATGCATAAGCATATTATCGCCGCTGCTCAGGATGCCTCCCATGTACTGATGCTGGTAGACCAGTCTTCATGCCGGGAAAGCTACCCGCCGGGATTTGCGAAAGCGTTCCGGGTACCGGTGATCGGAGTCATTACCGGTAACGGAGATAAGCCTGAAAATGACGGCTGGTGTATCCGTCAGTTAAGAAAAACAGGGGTTTTGGAACCCTACTGCCACATAAATTTAAAGGAACGTACAGGTCTTTTAGAGGTAATGGAAGCGTTAGGGCTCAGTCCGGAGAGCACGGACAAATCTAATGAAACACCCAGGGGTATCCCTGTATGCCCAATGAAACAGGGCAAATACAATGAAAGGAGGGAAATGTAACGTGGAGCAATTTGTAATGAACACAAAGGTTTATATGGGATCCTCCTGTCTTGATCAGATAAAGGAACTGCCAGTGAATAAGGCTTATATCATCTGTGACCCTTTTATGGCCCAGTCCGGAAAGGTAAGCATGATTACAGACTTATTAACGGAAAAAGGAAGCAGCTTTGAAGTGTTTTCTGAGGTAGTGCCGGATCCTACCATTGAAGTGGTATCAAAGGCAATCGGAAACATGCAAAGCTTCGGACCTGATGCCATCATCGCTCTCGGCGGTGGATCTGCCATTGATACAGCGAAGGCAGCCAGCCACATCTATACACAGATGGGCAATGCAAAGCTTTATCTGGTAGCAGTTCCAACGACCAGCGGTACCGGAAGTGAAGTGACGAACTTCTCTGTGATCTCAGATCCTGAGGCACAGGCAAAATACCCGCTTCGTTCTGACAGTATGGTGCCGGATGCAGCATTTTTAGATCCTCGCTTTACCGTATCGGTTCCGCCTCATATTACGGCAGATACCGGAATGGATGTACTGACTCATGCACTGGAAGCTTATGCTTCTGTGAGTGCAGGTGATTTTACAGATGCATTTGCGGAAAAGGCAGTGAAGCTGGTTTGGGGCTATCTTGCACGTACCGTAGAAGAAGGAAGCGACTTAGAAGCCAGAACTCATATGCACAACGCATCCTGTCTGGCAGGTGTTGCCTTTAACGGAGCTGGCCTTGGACTTTGCCATAGTATGGCACATGCCCTTGGAGCTAAATTCCATATTCCTCACGGAAGAAGCAATGCAATTTTACTTCCTCATATCATCAGCTTTAATGCTGGTCTTGAAGATGCAGGAGAATACGAAGCGTGCAAGCGGTATGTGGCAATTGCCAACATGCTTGGCATCGCAGCTGGAACAGATAAAGCCACGGTACACGGCCTGGTGCGTCATATAAAGAATCTTATGAACAAGATTAAGATTCCGCAGCAGATCACGGAATTAAACGTTGATCGTGACGAATTTTTACAGGCTGTAGAGGAAATGGCAGAAAAGGCGCTTCATGATAACTGCACATTAACGAACCCAAGAGTTCCGACAGCAGAAGATATCGCAAATATCTATCGCAAATTGTGTAAGGGGGGATTTTAATGAAATTCATTACAGAAGACGATTTAAGAATTTTGTTTCGCAGAGAACCCTTTACCTCTTACGATCTTCAAGGAGGAACAAGACTTACACCAGGAGCCAGACAGTTTCTGGTAGATAAGAAAATTTCCTTTAGTGACGATCCTATGTCGGTAAAAAGAAAACCATTTAAGCTGGAAGAGAAAAAGGAAGAGGTAAAAGCCCAGGAAGCTAACATGCCAAGTGCACCAAGCGGAATGCTTGAGCTTAAGACAAAAACTCTTCAGGCCCAGTTTTTGGAAGTCGGACTTGTGCTTATGGAACGGGATGTACTTCTGGCACAACAGGTATTTGATCTGGAACGGAAGCTATCGGACGTGGGGAAAGAAAGCGCCGGAGAAGACAATACCATAAAGGTCTGCACAGGCTTTCATAAAGATAATATAAACGAAAACTTTGATGACTGTTTTGATATCACAGGCTTTCATGCCCAGTCTGAAAAGGGAAAAGAGATTGTCATGCTTCACCGTCTGCGCTGCTGTGTAAGAGAATTATCACAAGAGGCAGGAGACAATCGGTTTAACCCGGTCATTAACCGCTTATCACAGCTCATCTGTTTAGAATATGGAGGAAACGCATGTCAAAGAAAGCAATAACATTTGATAGCTGCAATGAACTGGTCAGCCAGTTTGAAGCAGTCGTAAAGCAGCCCGTTAAGGGAAGCTCCTCTGTTTACTATACGGGAGTGGATTTAGGAACAGCGTGTGTGGTACTGGCTGTGCTTGATGAAAACTTTAAGCCGGTTGCCGGCGCGTACCGGTATGCAGATGTGGTCCGTGACGGTATGGTAGTCGATTATATCGGTGCCATACGCCTGGTCAGAGAGCTGAAGGCAGAACTTGAGGAGAAGCTGGACACCGAGCTGCTTTATGCGGCTGCAGCAATCCCTCCGGGAACTGACTCTCTGGACGGGGGAGCCATTAAGAATGTGGTACAGGGTGCGGGATTTGAAATCACTGCCCTTCTTGATGAGCCTACGGCGGCAAATGCAGTCTTAAAGATCGAAAACGGAGCCGTGGTGGATATCGGAGGCGGAACCACTGGTATCTCCATCTTAAAGGATGGAAAAGTGGTATATGTTGCCGATGAACCTACTGGCGGAACCCATTTCTCCCTGGTGATATCCGGAGCCTATAATATGAGCTTCCAGGAAGCGGACGTTTATAAGCGTGAGGAAAAACACCACAAGGAGCTGCTTCCGGTATTAAAGCCGGTAGTTGAAAAAGTGGCCTCCATCATTAAGCAGCACATCGAAGGTCATGACGTGGATGAGATCTACCTGGTAGGTGGAACCTGCTGTCTGACTGGAATCGAAGGAATCATAGAAAAACAGACGGGGATCAGGACAAGAAAGCCTGAGAACCCAATGTTTGTAACTCCTCTTGGAATCGCATTCTCCTGTACACAGGAGGAAATGGCATAAAAAGGAAGTGGACGTATGGAATACCGGATCATTAAATCACCGTCAAAAGGAACCATTGATATTTTAAACCGAAGAAAAGGCTCCGGCTCTTCAAACCCCATCGGGCCGGTGGACGCTGTTGGGCTGATTCAGGGGCGTATCATTGAGATGGTCTGTGCTGCCGATGTGGCGGAAAAGGCTGTCGGCGTAACGGTGGAAGATATCAGGGGAAGCTGCCCACAGAACATGATTATGCTGGCGATTTTTGGGGATACGGCATCGGTAGAGGCAGCGTTGGAAGAAATCAAACAAAGAGAGAAGAGAGGGACCATGGAATGGTAGCAGCAAGACTGATCGACAACATTTGGGCAACCAGAAAAGCCGACTCCTTAAACGGTTATAAATTCATGCTTGCTGAGATCATTGGAGGTACCAGGGAAGGCGAGCGGCTGATCGTAGCAGATATCATCAGTGCAGGTATCGGAGACCGTGTCATCGTATCTACCGGCTCTTCTGCCAGACGCATGCTGGGAAATGATGAGATTCCCATCGATGCTGTAGTAATTGGAATCATAGATGAGGATTGCCAATTTATATAGAAGGGAAGTGATCATATGAAGCAGTTGATTTGTGAAAAAGATGTAGAGATGCTCCATGCAGAAGGCAAAAAAGTATTTTACATGGAATGCGGAAGCATCATCACTCCATCTGCAAAAGATGCAGCAGATGCTTATGGAATCACCTTCTGTGACAAAGCAGAAGAAAAGCCACAGGTTCAGCCTTCACTTGCAGGTATGGACATTGACAGCGAGAAAATTTATATGGTACTGAAGACACTGATGGAACGAGGAATGTTAAATGACATTTTAAAGCCATATGAGTCAGAAAGCCATGGAAACGGTCTTAAAGTAGTTCGTGGAAGCTCCGTTAAAATGGACGTATTTGACACAGGGGATCCTAACGTGAAAGCTTACTACCAGGAATTAGTAAGCAAGGAAGAATCCAAAATCAGTGCAGGATTTCTTGTGATCGACCATTCAGAATTTGAGTGGGAGTTAACATACGAAGAAATCGATTATGTCATTGAAGGAACACTTACTGTGACGATCGACGGAAAGACCTATACAGCAAAAGCTGGAGACGTTCTTTTCGTACCGTCTGGATCTAAAGTGATCTGGGGTTCTCCGGATAAGGCGAGAGTATTCTACGCAACCTATCCGGCTAACTGGGCAGATCTGGTTTAAGGAGGTAAATGATGCAGGCACTTGGCTTTATAGAAACAAAAGGTCTGCTGACTGCCATTGAGGCCGCTGATGCCATGTTAAAGGCAGCAGATGTGTCTCTATTGGAAAAGACTAAAGTCGGCGGAGGTCTTATCTCTGTAACAGTAACTGGTGATGTGGCAGCAGTAAAAGCAGCGGTAGATGCAGGAGCGGCAGCGGTAGAACGTATCGATGCTAAAGCCCTGATCACACGCCATGTGATTCCAAGACCCCATGAAGAGCTTGTGGCGGTCATTGGCGGAGGAACTCCGGATGAGCCTGATGATGAACCAGTGCCGGCACCGGTGCAGGAACCAGAAATCCAGGCAGAGCCATTAGTAACAGTGACAGAAGAAGAATCTTCCTGTGAGACCTTAACGGTAGATACCATTAATAGAGAAACCGTTGACACCTGGATGAAGCAGGATGGTTTTTCAGAGACCATGAAGATACTTGAAGATATGAAGGTAACAGAGCTAAGGACGCTTGCCCGTGAATATCCGGAATTCAGCATAGCTGGACGAGAGATTTCAAAGGCAAATAAAACCCTGCTGCTGGAAGAATTCGGGAAGTATTATGGACAAAATGATTAAGATTTTTAGAAAAGGAGAACCGGAACATGGAAAATTTTGATTATGATTTACGTTCCATCCAAGAAGCAAGGGATTTAGCAAGAAGCGGAGAAGCGGCAGCAAAAGCGATTGCAAAATATACAGATGAGCAGATTGACGCGATCTTAAGAAGTATGGCAAAAGCAGGAGAAGAGCATGCTCTTTGTCTGGCAGAAATGGCAGCAGAAGAGACTGGATTTGGAAAGGCAGCAGATAAGGCATATAAGAACCACGCAGCTTCCACTCTTCTTTATGAGCAGATCAAGGGAATGAAGACAACAGGAATTCTTTCCGAGGATCCTGTAACCAGAACCATTGAGGTGGCTGAGCCGGTAGGTCTTATCATGGGTATCGTACCTTCTACAAACCCAACCTCAACTGTATTTTTCAAAGCTATGATTGCGATTAAATCAGGAAACTCAATCGTATTTTCCCCACATCCATCTGCAGCGAAATGTACCTTAAAAGCAGCTGAGGTAATGCGTGATGCAGCGATCGCAGCAGGCGCTCCGGAAGGAATCATCGGTTGTGTGACCATGCCTTCCATGGGATCAACCAATGAACTGATGAAATGTAAAGAAGTTTCCATTATCATCGCTACTGGCGGTCCTGGAATGGTAAAAGCAGCATACAGTGCTGGAAAGCCAGCCATCGGCGTAGGCGCAGGAAACTCTCCGGCTTACATCGAGAAGACAGCAGATGTAAAGCATGCAGTCAGAACCATTATGGCAAGCAAGACCTTTGACTATGGTACCATCTGTGCTTCTGAGCAGTCCATCATCTGCGAGGAAAGCAACCATGCAGAAGTAGTAGCAGAATTAAAGGCTCAGGGCGGCTATTTTATGACCAAGGAAGAGACTGACAAGGTTTGCAATCTGTTATTCAAAAACGGACATAACATGAATGCTAAATTTGTTGGACGTTCTCCTCAGGTAATCGCAGCAGCAGCCGGAATCCAGATTCCGGAAGGAACCAGAGTTTTAATTGGTAAGCAGGAAGGCGTAGGAGAAGGCTATCCATTATCCTATGAAAAGCTGACAACCGTACTTGGTTTCTATACGGTTAAGGATTGGGAAGAAGCTTGCGGTCTTAGCATCCGTCTCTTACAGAACGGAATTGGACACACCATGAGCATTCATACTCAGGACCGTGACAAGGTAATCAAGTTTGCTGCGAAACCAGCTTCCAGAATCCTTGTAAACACAGGCGGAAGCCAGGGTGGTACTGGAATCAGTACAGGCCTTCCAATCGCATTTACCTTAGGCTGCGGAACCTGCGGCGGAAGCTCTGTTTCCGAAAACGTAAGTCCAAAGCACTTAATTAACATCAAGACCGTTGCTTACGGATTAAAGGATTGTGCAACCATCGTAGAAGATGATCCTACTTTCATGTGGAAGAATGGCAGCACAAAGACAGCTTGCAGCCCTGCAGATTTTGTAGCATCTTTCGATAAGAAGGAAACAGCTCCGGCAGCATCCTGTCAGAGTGGTTGTGATGACAATGAAAAGTTAGCTGCTCTTGTAAAAGAGATCGTGCTGGCTATGAAGGGTCAGTAATCACAGCCGGGAAAGGAAAGTATCATGGATAAATACGAAGCAGTCATTCAGCTTTTAATGGAAGCAGTAAAATCAGATTCCGGAAAAGATGACTTCAAAATACCAGTAGGCGTTTCCAACCGTCACGTACATCTGTCCCAGGAAGACTTAGAGGCTCTTTTTGGTAAGGGATATGAGCTTACCAACATGAAAGAGTTATCCCAGCCAGGACAGTTTGCCTGCAAGGAAACACTGACCATCTGCGGCCCTAAGGGTGCCATTGAAAAGGTTCGTATCTTAGGACCGGTCAGAAAGCAGACTCAGGTGGAGATTCTGGCAGCCGACAGCTTTAAGCTTGGTAAAAAGGCTCAGCCAAAGATGTCCGGTGAATTATCCGGAACACCAGGAATCACACTGGTAGGACCCAAAGGTTCTGTTGAAACAAAAGAGGGCGTTATCGTTGCCCAGAGACATATTCATATGAGCCCATCGGATGCGCTGAAATTCGGCGTACACGACGGACAGGAAGTAAGCATTAAGACAGAAGGAATCCGTGGAGGCATCTTTGATCATGTTGCCATCCGTGTAACCGATACTTCAAGCCTTGAATGCCATTTAGACACTGAGGAAGCCAACGCTATGGGCCTTGGCGGCTCCGCAACTGTCACCATTGTTAAATAAGTGAACCAATAAAAATTTATATATATAATCAGGAGGATTAATAATATGAAATACGATGCATTAGGAATGATTGAGACTAAAGGTTTAATTGGATCTATCGAAGCAGCAGACGCTATGGTTAAAGCAGCAAACGTTACTTTAATCGGTAAGGAATTCGTAGGCGGCGGCCTTGTTACTGTTATGGTAAGAGGCGATGTAGGTGCTGTTAAGGCAGCTACTGATGCAGGTGCAGCAGCAGCTCAGCGTGTAGGCGAACTCGTTTCCGTACACGTAATTCCTCGTCCACACGCAGAAGTGGAAACAATTCTTCCAGGAACAAAAGAGGCTTAATTACAGCTTCCTAAGAGGTCTGGCTTTCTCCGCATAACGGAGGGAGCCAGACCTCTTTTTTGGTTTATTGGATAAATGATATGATTCCATAGGTTCCTTAATGATTTGAATATTTTAAGGTACCTTAATATTTTTCTTGACAATATATAAAACCTGATTTATTATATAAATTGTAAGGTACCTTAGTAATGAAAGGAGATTAAATTATGGAAACTAATACATCTGAAAAATTATTGCAACAGATTCGAAATTGTACCAATCTGGTTCACAGACTGATTCACCGGGAACACCATACTATGAATTCAGGAAACATGGGAAGCGGTATGGGGCGTGGGCAAGGACTTGTCCTTCGTATGCTTGCAGAAAATGACGGCATGACCCAGTCAGAGATTGCTGAGAAGCTTGATATCCGTCCTTCTTCTCTTGGAGAACTTGTGATGAAGCTTGTTGAAAACGGCTTTGTAGAACGCCGGCAGAATGAGAAAGACAAACGGGTCATCAATGTTTATCTCACAGAAAAGGGACGGGAGATGGAAAGCCAGTTTATAAATAAGAGGCAGCAGTCAGCCGAATCGTGGTGCGCCGGGTTGTCAGAAGATGAGAAGGTACAGCTTTCCGGGCTGCTGGGTAAACTGATCTCTTCTATGGAAGAATCAATGTCACAGGATGGGGCTGGATTTTCCGGTCAGGATATGCACTTCGGCCATGGACATCCGGGTATGGACCGCGATGCCCTTTTACGTCATGACCTGCATTCCCCAGGTGGTCATTTTGGCAAACGGTGCGGTGGTCATGGAAATGATTGGCGGAACAAATTATAAGTTCATTACTTTTTGTGTATCCCAGTATGAGAGGTCGAGGTCGTCAGAGGAACTCGATCTCAGACCTTTCGTTGACAATTGTTGGGACAGTAGATATAATTAGATAGAATTCTAATTAATTATGGGTTTCATTTTAAAATATGTGAGCGAAAAGGCTGGTGATTTATATGGATACACACATGAATAACAACAGTTATGAATTTTATTTAAGATCAATTGTACATGCCATGAAGCAAATGCTGGACAATAAGCTGCTCCCTTATGACATCACGAATCAGCAGGCGCGCTTACTGGGTGACTTAGATAAGCGGCTTAGAAGAGAGGAAGAAATTGTTCAAAAAGACCTGGAACGTTCCATGAAATTACGAGGCCCATCCATTACCAGCCTGTTGCAGGGATTAGAGCGTAAAGGATTTATTACACGCAGCACAGGAAACGAAGATGGTCGGACAAAACAGGTAGATATCACTGAAAAAGGAAGAGCGCTGATCGAAGAGGTTGAAAGCTCTTTTAAAGAATTAGAACAGCTGCTTGTAGAAGGGATGTCAGAGGAAGAAAAAACAGCCTATTTACGCCTGCTCCGGATTTCTTTTAATAACTTAAAGATAGAGTAATCGTTATCAATATAGGCTTAATAAAATCGTTTGGTAAAATAGATAGAATTCTATTTAATAGAATCCTAATTAAAGGAGGATTATAGTATGGATTATTCAAATTCAATAAACAAGCAAGCCGATCCATCTCGGCTCACATTACGGCTGAGACTCATATTGGCTGTTGTAATTATCGCAGATATTCTGGATCTGATGGATTCAAATATCACCAATATCGCGGCACCATCCATTGTTCAAAACATTGGAGGAGGGGAGTCTCTCATCAAATGGCTTGGGGCAAGCTATGCGTTAGCAATGGGTGTGCTGCTCGTCATCGGCGGACGTCTGGGGGACCGTTATGGAAAACGGCGAATGTTTCTGATTGGCATAACAGGATTTACGTTGGCTTCGGCGTTTTGCGGTTTATCTGTCAATCCGTCCATGTTGATAGCAGGAAGGCTGGTGCAGGGGGGATTTGGTGCTCTATTGATCCCTCAAGGCATGAGCATCTTAATGGGCACATTTACCCGGGAACAGTTTCCACGTGCGGTCAGCGCTTTTGGACCGGTTATGAGTCTTTCCTCTGTGATCGGCCCTATTTTAGCAGGATTTATTATTCAGGCGAATATCGGCGGGCTCGACTGGCGTCCCGTGTTCCTCATCAATATCGTTCTTGGCCTGGTGGGCTTCGTTGCTGCGGTTAAGTTATTGCCTCACGACCAGCCTGACTCCAATGAAAAGCTGGATGGTATCGGCACTGCTCTATTGGGAGTGTCTATGCTCGGTCTGATCTTTGGCTTAAATGAAGGTTCGACGGCTGGCTGGACCATTCTGCCAATTGCCAGTCTCATAACAGGTGGTGTGATGCTCGTAGCCTTTGCACTCCGCCAGCGTTACGCTGACAATCCCCTTATTAAACCTTCTCTTTTTAAGAATAAAGGATTTACCTCCGGATTAGTATTGGGTCTTGGTTTCTTTGCGGCAGTGAATGGCCTGGCTTATGTTATTTCCTTATTTTTTCAGCTGGTTCTTCATCTCACTCCCTATGAGGCAGCGCTTGGGCTATGCCCAATGGCAATCGGCATCGTAATCTCCTCCATGGTCTGCCGGCCACTATTAACAAGGCTTGGACGTACCGTTATCGTCATGGGGCTTGCTGCTACACTGATAGGTGCTCTCGGCCTCTGGCTCACTGTCTTAATCAATGGAATGGCGAATACGGCATTGTTAACAGCTCCTGCTATCTTAGTGATTGGCGCAGGCATGGGCGCATGTTTCAGCAGCATTTATGAAGTGGCTCTCGGTGATATTGAGCATGACGAAGCAGGCAGCGCAAGTGGTTCCTTAAGTGCCGTACAGCAATTAGCAGCTGCAATGGGTTCTGCCGTCGTAACTACGATTTTCTTTCATCTTCAGAATACCGTTGGAGATGTTGGTGCTATGAAGACCAGTATTTTGATTGTAGCGGCAATTGTCTGCATCTGCCTTGGGCTTGTTTGGTTTATGCCGAAGTCGGCACCTTCAGAAGAGTTTGGTTGAGGTTATATCATAAGGATTCGGATGCATTGTGCCAGCTGGACGGCATGTGGAGTTGAATATTAATCTAAGGTGTGATTTTAATAAGTCATTGCTATTAGGCTTCTGTCTTTTTGGTTTGACTGCACTATTTAACTATAGAGGAAGGAAAGATATGGGGTGATCCATATCCCATATCTTTCGATACTGTTGAAATAGTGCAGTCTTTTCTGTTTTCATGAGATGAGGAATTCTGTTTCCATGGACAAATTTCACCCCATTGGGTATAATAGCACTTGCATGAACCAAAACCGCATGCTTTAAACTGCGGTTTTATGGCATCGATAAGCAGGAGGCATTTTATGATAAAAGAGGACAAGAAACTGACCCTTGAGATAGCAGCAGGAATCGGGATTTTTACAGGAATAGCCTTGCTTTTAGCACTGATTATATATCCCCGTCCGTCTGTATTTGCAGGACTTTTGTTAGGGATGGTCTTGTCCCTGGCTATGTTTTTTTCCATGGCGGCAGTGGTCAAGCTTTGTTTAAAGACCCAGAGCAAGAAGTTTACCGTCATGTTCAGCGCCACAAGCTCACTGGCCCGTTATATGATACTGTTTGCTGTCCTTTTAGTGGTAGTAAGAAAGTATTCAGAACTGTTTCAGCCCATTGCGGTTGTAGTTGGTATGTTTGGGGTCAAGGTAGGGGCGTTTATGCAGCCGCTGATTCACCGGATGATACAGAAGAATAAGTAGGAAATACTCCCAGAATCTGGATAAAAAGCCGTATATTATAGATGAATTAAGTAAATTGTGGTATACTATATGGCAGATAAAACAGAAAAGGGAGAAGATATACATGAAATCAACGTCATTAGTTATTATGGCTGCTGGTATTGGAAGCCGGTTCGGGGGTGGAATCAAGCAGCTGGAGCCTGTAGGGCCAAATGGTGAGATCATTATGGATTACTCCATTCACGATGCACTGGAAGCTGGATTTAATAAGATTGTGTTTATTATCCGTAAGGACATTGAGCACGATTTTAAAGAGATTATCGGTAAAAGGATTGAAAAGGCAGCGCCTGTTTTCTATGCGTATCAGGAGCTTGATGATCTTCCCCAGGGGTTTACAAAGCCAGCAGACCGGACAAAGCCATGGGGGACCGGCCAGGCCATTTTATGTGCCAAAGAGGTGATTCATGAACCCTTTGCAGTCATTAATGCAGACGATTACTACGGAAAAGAAGGTTTTGTTAAAATTCATGATTATCTGGTAAACCACATGGACACAGAGGCAACCCCTTATGATATCTGTATGGCAGGATTTGTCCTCGGCAACACCTTAAGCGAAAATGGTGGAGTGACCCGTGGAATATGTCAGGTAGACGAGAACGGAATCTTAAAGGAAGTGACCGAAACATATGAGCTTCAAAGAAGCGGGGAAGAAGCAAAAGGAAGACGGGATGGAGGAGAAACAGTCCTCGTTCCTCTGACCCAGAATGTTTCCATGAATATGTGGGGGCTGTCACCAGAGTTTTTAGAGGAGCTTGAGAGAGGCTTTCCAGTCTTTTTAAATGAAGTGAAAGAAGGAGATGTAAAGTCTGAATATCTGCTTCCGAAAATCATTGACAAGCTTGTCCAGAATCATGAGGCAAAGGTACGTGTTCTTGAAACAAAGGACCGATGGTTTGGCGTTACCTATAAGGAAGACAAAGAAGCTGTTGCAGCTTCTATCAAAGCCCTGATTTCGGAAGGAGTTTACAAGACTCCATTGTTTTAGGAGAACAAGGAACGAAGAAAGATGTATTTCTGATGATTGAATGATCAGGAATATATCTTTTTTTTGTCAAAATACGCACTTTGAAATCCCGGATAGCATACTATGTGTTGTATAAGTTTATAGCAGGGAGTGAGAACAACCGTGCCCAATGACTCGGATTATACTTATGGTAACGATATGGGACAGATGGAGCAGGATATGATATCCGGCGACATAATCCCTGACGGGGGTCCCCTGGAAAGCAAGGATTTTATTGTACAGGATTTGGAATACTTGCAGGGAATGTACCCAGGATACATGAAACGTCTGCAGGAGTATGTGGTATCTGCATGTGATCATCTGGATTATAAGAACAGTCCAATGTACGACGAATATCCGGACCGTATATTAATCAACCAGATTTGTGATTCCATATGCAGCCAGATTCTTAACGATGGCATTTTGTCAGAGGAGGAGCCAGACGCAGGCAGTGAAGCCCTTGATTCCTTTCAATCTACAGTAGAAATTGAAGAATGGGGAGAGGAAGCAGAAGAACTTGAACGGCTTACAAAACAAAACAACTCCTCCTGGGGGCCGAATCAGCCTTGGGGCCCGAATCCCGGGCCAAATCGTCCTTGGGGTCCGTGGGGCCCACCGCCGGGACCGAAAAACCCCTGGGGTCCATGGGGACCGCCACCAGGAAAGAGACCAGGATGTGGAAATCCATGGGGACCGCCATGCGGGAAACCATGGGGACCAAATCAACCCTGGGGCCCACCGTGGGGCCCAAACTGGGGACCTAGAGGACCGAAGGATAATCGGTGGTTAACCGATGTGGTTTCAGTGCTGCTGCTCAATGAGATGCATCGCAGAAGATGCGCATCAGGTCGTTGTAGATAATAAAAAAGGTGTGTTTCCTTCTAACTGTGTAAGTTAGTGATGAAACACACCTTTTTTATAGGATAGAAATAGCTCCCAAACATCTATCATAATCTGCGGGTCAAACCTCTATGGTTCTCAGGAAAATGGCATATAGGCAATACCAAGCTCCCCAGTCACGGGATTCGTATAGATTTCACAGGAAACATCATAAACCTCACGAATCAGCTCGCTGGTCAGCAGCTCTTTTGGAGTGCCCTGAGCCATAAGCTTTCCTCGCTTCATAACATAAAGATAATCACAGTATTCCGCAGCAAGCTCCAAATCATGAAGAGCAGCAAGGGTGCCGACATTCATTTGCTTTACGATGGATAAGATCTGCAGCTGATATTTAATATCTAAATGATTGGTCGGCTCATCCATCACAAGAAAGGAAGGCTGCTGTGCAATGGCACGTGCCAGGATCACACGCTGCTTTTCACCGCCGGATAAGGTGAGATAGCTTCTATCCTCATATCCGGTCAGACTGACTTTATTAAGGGCTTCTCTCACAATCTCATGATCTTCTTCTGTATCCCGCTCCATAAACTTTTTATGGGGAGTCCGGCCCATTAAAACCATTTCCTCCACGGTAAAATCAAAGCTTAAATCATTAAACTGACCGACAACGCCCATAATGCGGGAGACTGACATAGGTTCTGATTTCAGCACGTCCAAATCACCTAAGTAAATGCTTCCTTTTTTCGGTTTAATGACCTTGTAAATGCTCTTAAGAAGTGTAGATTTTCCGCATCCATTAGGGCCTATCAATCCTACGAACTGTTTATTTTTCACTTTAATCGAAATATCGTTTACAATATCTGTATTTGCCAATGTAACGATCATATTTTCTGCTCTGAGTTCCATCTTATTTACCTCCAAATCCATAGCCTTTTTTCATCAGCATGTACATAAACATGGGAGCGCCGATCATGGATGTAATAATTCCAATAGGCAGCTCACTCTGAGGGATCAGGGTACGTGCCAAAATATCGGCCCAGATCAGGAAGAGAGAACCGAACAAAATAGATACCGGCACCAGTCTTTTGTGGTCGGATCCCATGACTCCTCTCACAATATGGGGAATGATTAGTCCTACAAAACCGATGGTACCGCAGCTGGCAACGATAATTCCCGTAACGAATGCAGAAACCAGCATGAAGATGCGCAGATACTGATTTAAGGAGATTCCCAGGGTAACGGCCGCTTCGCTTCCCAGCAGCATGGTATTAAGAATTCTGGACTGAGTTAAGAAGAATAAGGAGGCAGCGCAGATACTGACTGCCACCAGAGGCAGCTTATCCCATGTTGCGGATGCAATGCTTCCCATGGTCCAGAACGTAACTGTTTTAATGCCTTCTGAGTTATTAGCTAAATAAACAATAAAGTTAGAAAAGGAATTACATAGTGCATTGATCACCATACCTGCAAGTACAAGCTTCACCGAGGTTACCTTGCCCTTTACATTTGCAATGGCAAGCACTAAAAGTGCAGCTCCAAATGCTCCCGCAAAGGCCCATACGGCAACTCCCATCTGTCCCAGTATTCCGGGAATGCTAAAGCCCAGCATAATGGCAAATGTTGCGCCTAATGCGCCTCCTGAGGAAATGCCCAGGATATAAGGGTCTGCCAGAGGGTTCTGTACGGAGGCTTGGATGACCACGCCGCACAGGGAAAGTCCGGCGCCAATGAGCATGGACATCAAAGCCCGGGGCATACGGATATGCCAGATAATATCGGCAAAGGACGCCTGAGAAATCCCATCCAATGAGCCTAGTCTCATACCAGAGCTCTTATAAAGTAAGATGCGAAAGGTATCGCCAAGTGAGATGTTAACTTGTCCGATGGCAACCGAACAGCCAATGGAAAATACTATAAAAACAATCAGGAAGACGATCAACATTACAAATGACTTTTGTTGAACTCTTCCCTTATTACGAAAACCTGTTGTGACGCTATTTTGTGACTTCATGCTTATAACTCCTTAGTAATTGGTACATTCTGTTTTGTAATGGTTAGTTAAATCTAACCAAAGTTCAATATAACACACCCAAATACGGCTGTCAATAAAAAGGACGACTCTTAAAGAAAGAGAAAATTTTTAGAACCGGTTGACAAATTGTCTCTTTCTATTGTATATTTGGTAAGTTAGACGTAACTAACCTATAATCCAGCTAAAAGGAGAGATACCATTGAATTTCACTTGGAAAAAACAACTTATGGGCATTTCGATGCTTGCACTTATGACCACAGGAGTGGCAGGATGCGCCTCCAAAGCCCCCACTGCCAATAAAGAAAATGAAACGGCTAAGGAACAGACCTCTGATACCTCAGCCTATCCCTTAACCATATCCAATTACAGCATAAGTGATGGCGTGTGGTCTCCAAAGGACCAGGTATTTAAGGCCGCCCCCACCCGTGTGGTCGCTAATAATCAGTCCGCGGCTGAACTGTTGATCCGCCTGGGGCTTACAGATTCCATGGTGGGTGTTGCTGCTCTTTATGGGGCAACGGAAGAAGATATCAAGGAAGAATTTTCGAAAATTCCCGTACTCAATGAAAAATATGTAGGAAAAGAAATAACCCTTGGTGCAAACCCCGATCTTGTCATGGGACGAGGTGACCTGTTTGCGGATTCAGAATGGGGCGTGGGTACAGTTGATGAGTTGAATTCATTGGGCGTCAATACGTATATCTTTAATGCCTGTCAAAAGGGAGCCAAGCTTGACGCATTGTTCAAAGACATTGATGAGATAGGAAAGATATTTCATGCAGAAGATAAAGCTACCGCCTTTGCAGACAGCCTCCATACCAGAATAAGCCAGCTGGAAACGAAAATGAAAGAGGTGGAGCCCCTTAAATATGGCTATATATCCTACAGCGATGGCAACGTATCTACGTATGCGGGAACCACTGACACCTATCAAAACGATGCCCTCAATATCATAAAGCTGGATAACGCTTTTAAAGATGCAGCCGGTGAAATCACCCTGGAACAGCTTGTTTCAACCAATCCTGATATCCTTCTCATCTCCCGTTATACCGGCGGCCCTGATACAGAGGAATCGGTTGCTTCCATTTATGAAATGCCTGCATTACAGTCACTTACCGCAGTGAAAAACCGCCAGATTTACATTATTGACTTTAGTCACTTCTGGGGATTCAGCTACCAGATTTTAGATGGTGTAGAGCAGCTTGCCAAAGAAATGCATCCGGATCTGATGAAATAAAGTCATTAGAAGTGGTTCCATACTCCATACACATGCTCATAGTTCTGTCCTGCTGATGCAGACAGACAATAGACGCTTACTAAAAATCAGTGTGTGATAGCTATTGATCCAAACATATAATACAGATAACACGAAAATACGTCTTGTAACGGAATTTCAGAATGGAGTTTACCTCAAAAAGAGGTCGCCCAATTCAGAAGTCGTTCAAGACGTATTTTTACTATTTCCCCAATCACCTATCTTAAATCAATCCATTCAGTCCTTTCCTTTGTCCCCGCTTTTCCTTAAAGATTTTACGGCATTCCTAAAAGTCTCCGGATTTACGAATGTTTAAGAAAGTTTTCATTGTAGTTTTGGTTATAATTGTATAGAATAATAAGATAGAAAGTAAAGTCAAAGGAAGTTTTCATATGAATCGAATGATTAAGAAAATTGCGGTGTTATCTGCGGTTTTTGTAGCAGCCACCGCAGTTTATTTTGTTTGGAACCAAAAAACAACGGAAAAAAAAGATGTTATGGTCTACACCTCCATGGATGAGTCCTCTCTCCCCGTTGTTTATACCGATATGTACGGCAGAAAGATGAATCTGCTGCACGGCTACACTCAGGACATGAAGCAGACCGTTTCCAGGGAAGCTCTTACCCTTCTGCCTGCTGACCGTTCTTTAAACCTTCAGATCTCAGATAACAGCGGAAGCATCAATGGAATCAGCTATGAAGTCCGCAGTCTTGATATGGAGCGGCTGGTAGAGCGGACAACCGTTGAGACCTGGAATCAGGCGGATGATGGTGTTTCTGTTTCCCTTCCCATCCAGAATCTGTTAACAAAGGACAAGGAATACTTGCTCGTCCTCGACCTGGATACCTCAAGTAAAGGAAGTCTCCTTTACTACACAAGAATCATGTGGACAGACAACAGCAATGCCAAGGATATGATTGATTTTGCAGTTAATTTTACCACTAAGACCTTTAATTATGAGCAGGCCAAAGAGCTTACCACCTATCTGGAAAGCAATGATTCAGAGGATAACAGCTCCCTTAGCCATGTTTCCATACGTTCCAGCTTTTCCCAGCTGACCTGGGGCGGTCTTTCTGTTGCTCCTGTGGGAGATATTCAG
This sequence comes from [Clostridium] aerotolerans DSM 5434, assembly GCF_000687555.1. GTDB lineage: Bacteria > Bacillota > Clostridia > Lachnospirales > Lachnospiraceae > Lacrimispora > Lacrimispora aerotolerans. The sequence goes on from NZ_JHWJ01000004.1 coordinate 252,626, forward strand.
GCAACCCTTAAGGATTTAAACGGAATTATGTGCAGCGTCCAGCTAAAATACCAGGTAGCCAGAGGAGAGGGCGATTCCAGAGAGCTTTATGAAGTGGAGGACAACTTCACCATGAAGTGGGACAGCCGCAGAATTTATCTCATGGATTTTAACCGGGATACCAGTCAGGTCTTTTCCGGGCAGAGAGAGCTTTTTGCCGGAAAACGGATTCTTCTTGGAATCGTTGACCCGGAAGAGGTACGGACAGCAAAAAGTCCGTCAGGGAACCAGATTGCCTATGTGGTGAACCGGGACCTTTGGACCTTTGACCAGAAGGGAGAACATGGTGTTAAGGTATTTTCCTTCCGAAGCAAAGAAGATGACCGCATCCGAAGCGGGTATGACCAGCATGATATCAAGATTCTTTCCGTAGGTGACAATGGAGATGTGAATTTCCTGGTATACGGATACATGAACCGTGGAATCCACGAGGGAAGCATGGGAATAGCCATGTATCAGTACAGCAGTCAGAACAATGCCATAGAGGAACGTTTCTTCACTCCAATTACCTTATCCTATGAGATGCTCAAAGAGGATATGGACCAGCTGGCTCATTTAGGAAGCAATGGAATGCTTTATTTAATGGCCGACCGGTCGGTATACGGAATTGATTTAAACAGCAACGAATATATGGTTCTTGCAGATTCCCTCATGGAAGGTGGCTATGCAGTCAGCGGAACGGAACGCCATTTTGCATGGCAGGAAGGAAGCGACATCTATGGGGCAGGAGTGATCCACCTCATGAATCTTGACACTGGAATCAAGCGGGAGATTGCAGGGGGAGATCATGATTTATACCGTCCCTTAGGCTTTGTTGGAGATGATTTTATCTACGGCATTGCAAACGAGGGCGACAAATGGGTGGAAAACGGTAGAATACTGGATGCCCCTATGCACCGAATTGAGATTATGGACCAGGCCGGAAAGATTTTAAAGGAGTATGAGCAGGAGAATGTTTATATTTCCGATGTTTCTGTAGATGACAGCCGAATTCATCTGACTCAGGTGGTTAAATCGGCAGACCAGTCTTATGCTGCTTCTAAGCGGGATACCATTGTCTGCAATCAGGAAATCACCAATGATGAAATAGAAGGAGTCGGCTCCGCCGCGACTCAGGACCGGAAAAAGATTTATTTTATCCAGCTTTCCAAGGACACACAAAGCAAAGAGGTAAGAATCACAGTACCAAAGAAGGTGGCCTATGAAACTACAGAAGTGGTGGAATTAAAGGGCAATCAAAAGGCAAGAGAAAACCGCTACTATGCCTACAGCGGAAGCCATTTTCTTGGAAGTAGAAGAGATTTTACCGATGCTCTGGCCCTGGCCTTTGACAGAATGGGCGTGGTAACCGATCAGAATCAGGAGATTTTATGGAGCCGTGTCAATCGTCCACCCATTCGCAACATGAAGGACCCCATGAAAAATGGAGCTGTATTTTTACACAATCTAGAAGATTTTGACGGAGAGAGAACCCTGCGGGACGGCGTTTTGATGATCGATGCCAGAGGCTGTACCTTAAACCAGGTGCTTTACTTTGTAGGCAAGGGGTGCCCGGTGGCAGCGTATACTGGTCAGGGAGGATATCTTCTCATATCGGGCTACGATCAGTACAACGTAACCCTTTATAATCCGTCTACCGGAGACAGCCAGAAGATGGGGATCAACGATGCCTCTTCCTTCTTCACAGAACGGGGAAATGATTTTGTCTGCGGACTATTGTTGGAATAGAAAATGCGTTCTCTTTACAAATTCCCAGGATGTGTTATAATTATCAAAGGCTAATCAAGAAAACGTAAGAAATTTTTAATAGATAACGTGATAATCAGAGGTGTGAAATGGAGCAGTATATTATGAAGGGCGGAAATCCACTGGTGGGCGAAGTTACCATCGGCGGAGCAAAGAATGCCGCTTTAGGAATTCTGGCAGCAGCTATTATGACAGACGAAGATGTTCTGATCGATAATTTACCCGATGTTCGGGATATAAATGTATTACTGGAAGCGATTGAAGAGATTGGTGCAAAGGTAGAACGCATCGACAGACATACCGTTCGTATCAACGGCGGAACCATTCGGGAAGTATCCGTTGATGATGAATATATCCGTAAGATCAGAGCCTCCTATTATTTTATCGGAGCGATGCTTGGCAAATATAAAAGCGCCCAGGTTCCTCTTCCAGGTGGCTGCAACATTGGAAGCCGACCGATTGATCAGCATTTAAAGGGATTCCGCGCCCTTGGAGCGGAAGTAAAGATTGAGCGTGGAGCCGTAATCGCCCATGCCATTGACCTTGTGGCAAGCCATATCTATTTAGACGTGGTAAGCGTTGGAGCGACCATTAATGTAATGATGGCGGCAACTCTCGCAGAAGGACAGACTATTTTAGAAAATGTGGCAAAAGAGCCACACGTCGTTGACGTTGCAAACTTCTTAAACAGCATGGGAGCCAACATCAAAGGCGCTGGTACCGATACCATCCGCATCCGCGGTGTGAATAAGCTTCATGGAACCGAATATTCCATTATCCCTGACCAGATCGAGGCAGGCACCTTTATGTGTGCAGCAGCGATTACCAGAGGGGATGTTATGGTGAAAAACGTAATACCAAAGCATCTGGAAGCCATTTCTGCAAAGCTCCTTGAGATGGGATGTGAAGTGGTTGAATTTGACGATGCAGTCCGCGTGGTTGGTAAGACCAATCAAAAGCATACGGATATTAAGACTCTTCCTTATCCTGGGTTCCCTACGGATATGCAGCCTCAGATGGCGGTAACATTGGCTCTTGCTAATGGAACCAGTGTGGTAACAGAGAGTATCTTTGAAAATCGTTTCCGTTACGTAGATGAACTGTCCCGCATGGGAGCCAGCGTTAAGGTAGAAGGCAACGTAGCAGTCATCGACGGAGTAGGCGGCTTCAGCGGCGCATTCGTCAATGCCCCCGACCTTCGTGCCGGTGCAGCTCTTGTTATTGCAGGACTGGCGGCAGACGGATATACTGTGGTCGATGAAATCGGATTTATTCAGAGAGGCTATGAGTGCTTTGAAGAGAAGCTTCAGGGACTTGGAGCCATGATTGAAAAAGTAGATTCCGAAAAGGAAGCGAAGAAGTTTAAATTAAAGGTAGGTTAGGCGGGGATATTTCCCGCCTTTTTTATGTCATAGGGAAATTATGGACACTGAGGCAGGTTCCGTGATAAAATGTCGGTGTGATAAAAGGAATGCCGCCTACATACCCTTTAAAGGTGCGGGCAGGCAAGTTAAGCGGAGGTAACAAAATGAGTAAAAAACCGGTTCTGGTAATCATGGCAGCAGGTATGGGCAGTCGTTACGGAGGATTGAAGCAGATTGATCCAGTGGATGAGCAAGGGAATAAGATCATTGACTTTTCCATCTACGATGCCGTGCAGGCTGGATTTGAAACGGTTGTTTTTATTATAAAAAAGGCCATTGAGAAAGAGTTCAAGGAAAATATCGGAGACAGGCTGAAAGACCATGTTAACGTAAAGTACGTCTATCAGGAGCTTGATAAGCTGCCAGAGGGGTATGACATTCCCGAAGGCAGAGTAAAGCCCTGGGGCACCGGTCACGCCATTCTATGCTGTCAGGAGGTCATTGACGGACCCTTTGCAGTCATCAACGCAGATGATTATTACGGAAGAACTGCCTTTCAGGCAATCTATAACCAATTGACCAGAGTCTCTGACGATGAGAATAAATATCAGTACGCCATGGTAGGCTATGAGCTTTATAATACCCTGACGGAAAATGGTCATGTGGCCAGAGGTGTCTGCACGGTAAATGAGGACGGTAAACTCTTAAATATCCATGAGCGCACCCGGATTGAAAAGCATGGAGAAATTGCAGAATTTACAGAAGATGACGGCAATTCCTGGACCGAACTTTCTAAGGAAACTCTTGTCTCCATGAATTTGTGGGGATTTACAGAAAGCATTTTAAAGGAGCTATCTTCCCGTTTTATCAGCTTTCTTGACCGGGAGCTCACTCAAAATCCAGTGAAGTGTGAGTATTTCCTCCCCTTTGTGGTAGATGAACTTTTAAAAGAAGGTAAGGCAGAGGTCTCTGTCTTAAAAAGCTCAGACCGCTGGTACGGTGTGACCTACAAGGAAGATAAAGAGAACGTTGTTAAGGCAATCGGCCAGCTGAAACAATCAGGCCTCTATCCTGACATTCTCTGGGAAGAGAAGTAATGCGCTAGATAGAAATGCACTTGACAGCCGATTATGAATAAGTTAAAATATAGGTGCAATTATATAGCACCTTACAATTGAATAACAACTGAAAAGTACGTAATATCCCTTATTCAGAGTGATGGAGATACAAAGGATCTGTGAAGTCACGGCAACCCCCGCAACCGAATGGCATATGCCATATCGAAGCTGCTGGAAGGTGCCAACCTGAGCGAGAAATCGAGCAATAAGAGGATTTGATACAGTTTATCAAGTCCGCATTTGCTGCGGACTTTTCTTTTTGTTATTCCCCCATGTAAAATAGAGGAGGAATTACAACATGGAAAAATTATTATTTACATCCGAGTCAGTAACCGAAGGACATCCGGATAAGATGTGCGATCAGATTTCTGACGCCATTCTTGATGAGCTGTTAAGACAGGACCCTATGAGCCGCGTAGCCTGCGAGACCTGCACCACAACTGGTATTGTTATGGTCATGGGAGAGGTTACCACAAATGCTTACGTGGATATCCAGAAGATCGTACGGGAAACGGTAAAGGAAATCGGTTATGACCGCGCGAAATACGGCTTTGATTACGAGACCTGCGGTGTTATGGTAGCTCTTGACGAACAGTCCAAAGATATTGCCATGGGTGTTGACCGCGCTCTTGAGGCAAAAGAAAATAAAATGTCTGATGCAGAAATTGATGCTATCGGAGCAGGAGACCAGGGTATGATGTTCGGTTTTGCCAGCAATGAGACCGAAGAATATATGCCATATCCCATCGCACTGGCTCACAAACTGGCTCTTCAGCTGACCAAGGTGAGAAAAGACGGAACTCTGACCTATCTTCGTCCTGACGGAAAGACACAGGTTACTGTGGAATACAATGAAGATGGAAAGCCAATCCGCCTCGATGCCGTTGTATTATCCACACAGCATGATGAGAACGTAAGCCAGGATCAGATTCACAAAGATATTAAAAAGTATGTCTTTGATGAGATTCTTCCAGCAGAATTAGTAGATGATAACACAAAATTCTTTATTAATCCAACCGGACGTTTCGTTATCGGCGGACCTCACGGAGACAGCGGTTTAACTGGACGTAAGATCATCGTAGACACCTATGGCGGCTATGCTCGTCACGGCGGCGGTGCTTTCTCTGGGAAAGACTGCACAAAGGTAGACCGTTCCGCAGCATACGCAGCACGTTACGTGGCTAAGAACATTGTTGCAGCAGGTCTTGCTGATAAGTGTGAGATTCAGCTTTCCTATGCCATCGGTGTGGCTCATCCGACTTCCATCATGGTAGATACCTTTGGAACAGGAAAATTAAGCAATGAAAAGCTGGTTAATATCATTCGTGAGAACTTCGATCTTCGCCCGGCTGGAATCATTAAGATGCTGGATCTTCGCCGTCCGATTTACAAGCAGACCGCTGCTTACGGACATTTTGGAAGAAACGATCTTGATCTTCCATGGGAGAAGCTTGATAAGACAGAGCTTTTAAAGAAATATTTATAAAAATTAGTTAAAAATTAGATTAGAAACAGCCAAAAGCTGGCAACGGCTGAGGCAACAGGCAGGGTAAAACCGCCTGTTGCCTCAGCTTTTTAAATTTTAGAATTGTTTTATAAATTCTTACGGCCATGTGTGTTATAATACCATTACGTTATATAATGATTTTGTCATGTATTTTTAATAGGAAGCATAAGAGAGGCGATAAAAGTGAAATTAAAACTAAAAACCAGACTGGTGGTTGCATTTATAATTATCACGGTAATCCCCCTGACCCTTATATTTGGCGTGGTGACAGGTCTAAGCAGTTACCAGAGGAATGCATTCCGTAAAGCATATAATCTGACAGACCAGGTGGATCTTATTTCCGGCAATACCATTCAGATTTTTAGCCGCCTGACAAGTCCGGAGGTAAAGGAAATCGGCCAGTTATTAGAAAGTGATCCGGGACAGCTTGGTAACAAGGAGTATTTGGACAAGTTAAATGCAGGCCTGTCAAGAAAGTACGCCTATGTCATCGTCCGCAAGGGAGATACCTTTATATATGACGGCAACAGCCATATTACCCAGGGCTTAACCAGCCAGCTTCCCAAATATGAGGAGGTAGACGGCACCCTTGACGCGGCCATGTATCTGGACGGAGAGAGTCAGCATCTGGTGAAGCAGATAGATTTTTTATTTCCAGATGGAGGGCAGGGCAGCGTATTCATTGTGTCAAACATAGACGGGCTTCTTCCTGAGATTAAGGTCATGATGTGGGAGATGCTTCTTGCTGGTGTTATGATTATTGTATTTACCGATGCCATTCTTTTGATGTGGGTATATCGTTCTGTTATAAGCCCGTTGGGGCGCTTGGAGGTAGCCACAAAGAAGATTCGGGATGGAAACCTGGATTTTTCCCTGGAGATCGAAGAGGATGACGAGATTGGTCAGCTTTGCCAGGACTTTGAGGAGATGAGAATCCGTTTAAAGGAATCCGCAGAGGAGAAGGTTGAGTATGATAAGGAGAATAAGGAGCTGATCAGCAACATTTCTCATGATTTAAAGACGCCCATTACTGCCATCAAAGGGTATGTGGAAGGAATCATGGATGGGGTTGCATCCTCCCCTGAAAAACTGGACCGTTATATCAGGACCATTTACAACAAAGCCAATGATATGGATAAGCTGATTGATGAGCTTACCTTCTATTCTAAAATTGATACCAATAAAATCCCCTATACCTTTTCGAAAATCAGCGTTTCCAATTATTTCAGGGACTGCGTGGATGAGGTGGGGCTTGAGATGGAAGCCAGAAACATTGAGCTTGGTTATTTTAATTATGTGGACGAAGAGGTGGTAATAATAGCAGATGCGGAACAGCTTCGCCGGGTCATTAATAATATTGTGAGCAATTCGGTAAAATATATGGATAAGAGGAATGGAATTATTAACATCCGGATTAAGGATGTAGGCGATTTTATTCAGGTGGGAATCGAGGATAACGGCAAGGGAATTTCAGCAAAGGATCTGCCGAACATTTTTGACCGGTTCTATCGTACCGATTCCTCCAGGAATTCCTCCCAGGGCGGCAGCGGAATTGGTTTGTCTATTGTGAAAAAGATTATAGAGGATCATGGCGGCAGGATTTGGGCCAGCAGCAAGGAAGGAATCGGAACCGAGATTCATTTTGTTTTAAGAAAATACCAGGAGGTCATACAGGAATGAGCAGAATACTGATTGTGGAAGACGAGATAAGCATTGCAGAGCTTGAGAAGGATTATCTGGAGCTAAGCGGCTTTGAGGTAGAGATTGAAAATAACGGAACGGAAGGATTATCCCAGGCACTTCACGAGGATTTTGACCTGTTAATACTGGATCTGATGCTTCCTGGGGTAGATGGCTTTGAGATTTGCAGAAAGGTGAGAGAGGTTAAAAATACTCCCATCATTATGGTATCTGCAAAGAAGGAAGATATTGACAAGATCCGTGGTCTTGGACTGGGAGCCGATGATTATATCACAAAGCCCTTTAGTCCCAGCGAGATGGTTGCCCGTGTAAAGGCTCACTTAGCCCGTTACGAGCGTTTGATCGGAAGCGGAACACCGGATAACGAGATTATCGAAATCCGCGGCCTTAAGGTTGATAAGACGGCAAGAAGAGTCTGGATCAACGGGGAAGAAAAGAATTTTACCACAAAGGAATTCGATCTTCTTACGTTCCTGGCTCAGAATCCCAATCATGTATTTACAAAAGAAGAATTGTTTAATAAAATATGGGATATGGAATCCATTGGAGATATTGCCACGGTTACCGTCCATATTAAAAAGATCAGAGAAAAAATCGAATTTAATACGGCAAAACCTCAGTATATCGAGACAATCTGGGGCGTAGGCTATCGGTTTAAGGTCTAAGGTCTGCCTGGGCGATGAAGAAAAACCCGGCTGTGCGAAGGAAGAATCCTGGCACAGCCGGGTTTTATGTCATAGGAAATGTGTTACAGGAGATAGGAAAGGAAAGGCTGAGATGAAGGAAAAACTATATGAGATACCGTTAAATGATGCCATGGATGCAGGGGAGGAATGCCCTTTTTGCTTCTTAGAGAGAAAGGCAGAGCAGGAATTAATGGACTTTGTACTTGGCTCCTGCGCATCCTACATGGAAAGCGATACCAGAGCAGCCACGGATCAGGAAGGCTTCTGCCGCACCCATCAAAAAAAGATGTTTGATTACGGCAATGCCCTTGGGAACGGCTGGATTCTTAAGACCTATTATAAAAAGCTGTTAAAGGAAATGAAGGAGGAGTTTACCCATTTCGCTCCTCAGAAGACCTCCTTAAAGGACCGGCTGATGAAAAAGTCAGGGAATGAAAATTCCATACGTGAATGGGTCACATCAAAAGAAAAGACCTGCTATATCTGTGACCGATTTTCCAAACGCTACGAACGGTATGTGGCAACCTTTTTCCATCTTTATAAGAATGATTCTTCCTTCCGGGAAAAGCTGACAAAAAGCAAGGGGTTCTGCTTTCATCACTTTGGGGATTTATGCAGCGGAGCCGATCAGTACTTAGGTGACGGGGATCGTAAGGAATTTTACTCTGTCCTTTTTCCACTGATGGAAGAAAATATGGAACGGATGTCAGGGGATATCGACTGGTTCATTGAGAAATTCGATTATATAAACCGGGATGCCGACTGGAAGCAGTCAAAGGATGCCCTGCAGCGGGGAATGCAGAAAATTCGGGGCGGCTATCCGGCCGACCCGGTCTATAAGATGAAATAACTCCTTACTCATTCAACCGCTTGAACTGTCCCGGCGTACATCCGGTGGTATTACGGAAGGTACGGATAAAGTTGGAATAATCATGAAAGCCGGACAAATAGCAGGCTTCGGAAACGGTGTGGCCCTTTAGTAAAAGCTCCTTTGCCAGGGCTACCCGTTTTACAACAATGTACTGGAAGATGCTGCTTTCTGTTTCCGATTTGAATAAATGGCTTAAATAATATTTATCAAGAGCCAGGGCGTTGGAGATGGAATCCAGTGTCATGGGAGCTGTTAAGTTCTCATCAATATAGTTCATAATAGCCTGGGCCTTATGAGGTCTTGGAGAGGTATTTTTAGAACCGGTCTTTTTGTATGTTTTATTAATTAAAACCAATATTTGAAGCAAAGTTGTAATCTCTGTTAAGTCGCTGCCGTAGGAGCCGCGATTTTTTTTTGCCTTTTCTAAGGTCTCTGCCATGGAAATCATTACTTTGTAATCCTCCCCTGAAAGCAGTATTAAATTGTTTACTCCAGGCTCCCGGTGGAAACAATCAAGTAGATTGGTATTGGGAGTGGAGTAAGGACGGATAAAGGCGGGATTTATGTGGATTACAAGGCGGGTAAATAGCTCGTTGCTGGAGTTGATGGCCTTGTGTATTTCCCGGTTAGAAAAGAGGATTAAGTTACCGGGGCTCATATCATAACAGGCATTTTCCACAAAATACTGGATATGCCCGTCCAAAAGAAGATATATTTCGTGGCTGTTATGCATATGAAAATCCACATTTCCCGCGGCATGGCTGGTGGTAAAATCACAAGTGAAGGGTTCTGAAAATTCACTGTAATGATAAAGATTTTCCTTTTTCATGGGAGCCTCCTTAAAAAGACAATCTGCGCATGTTTCTAGTCAATCTACGCAAACAAATTGCGTTAATAAAAGTATATAATAAATCTATCATAGAAACAGCAAAAAGAAAAGGGGATGGAATCATGGTTCGGGTTGGTATCGTTGGCTGCGGTAGCATTGGAAGGGTTCATGCCATGAGCTTAAATGGACTTTCGGGGGTCAGTCTTTGTGCGTTTGCAGATATCCATAAGGAGCGTGCGGAGGAATATTCGAAGGAATATACCGGTGGTGATGGAAGGGCTTATGAATCTTTGGATGAGATGCTTCAAAAAGAGGATTTAGAGGTGGTCCACATCTGCACGCCTCATTACTGCCATACGGACTTGGCAGTGGCAGGATTAGAGAAGGGAATTTCTGTATTTATGGAGAAACCGCCAGCCATCACCAGAGAGCAGTTTTTCAGGCTTTCTAAGGCGGAACAAGCAAGCAAGGGAAGACTTGGCATCTGCTTTCAGAACCGTTATAACGAGACTACAAGAGAGGTCAGCCGTATCTTAAAGGAGGAAATTCTTGGAAAGGTAAAAGGAGGTAGAGCCTTTGTCACCTGGAACCGGGGGCAGTCCTATTATACGGAAAGCGAATGGCGGGGAAGTCTCCAGACGGAGGGAGGCGGAGCTTTAATGAACCAGTCCATTCACACTCTGGATCTTTTGCTGTACTGGCTTGGAAGGCCTGTAAGGACGGAGGCGACCATCAGAAACCACCATTTAAAAAATGTGATAGAGGTGGAGGATATGGTAGAGGCGTATATGGAGTTTACAGAAGGGGATGACCCGGTTCGTGCCACATTTTACGCCACAACTGCCTTTGGATACGATGCTCCTGTTTTTATTGAACTGGTATGCGAAAAGGGAGTAGTCAGACTGGAAGGGGGTTCCGTCTGGTACAGGACCTGGGAAGATGAAGAGCCGGTTTATTTCCAGGCAGCTAAGGGGCTGGCTCCGGGAAAGGAATACTGGGGCAGAGGGCATGAAGCCTGCATCAGGGACTTTTATCACTGCTTACTGACGAAAGAAGCCTATGGCAATGACCTTTCCTCTGTGGAAAACACATTCTTTACGGTAATGGATATTTATGATTCAGCAAGAAATAAGGAGAGATGACGATGGAACAGGTGAGACTTGGAATTATTGGAATTGGAAATATGGGGTCAGGACATGTAAAGAACATACTGGAAGCGGAGCTTTCTCAGTTGACAATCACTGCAGTGGCAGACAGACAGGAGGGCCGGAGGACCTGGGCGAAAGAACATCTGCCGGAATCCGTGGCGATCTTTGAGGAAGGAACTGAATTAATTGATTCCGGAACCTGCGATGCAGTACTGATTGTGGTTCCTCACTATCAGCATCCGGAGCTTACGATATATGCCTTGAACCATGGTCTTCATGTACTTTGTGAAAAGCCAGCCGGTGTTTACACCAAGCAGGTACGGGAGATGAATGAGGCGGCTAAAAAGAGTGACCGTGTGTTTGCCATGATGTTCAATCAGAGAACCAACAGCATTTACCGAAAGATGCACGAGCTGGTAACCGGCGGAGAGCTTGGGGCCATTAAGAGGGTGAACTGGATCGTAACCGACTGGTACCGCACCCAGTCCTATTATGATTCCGGAAGCTGGAGAGCTACCTGGGATGGGGAAGGCGGCGGAGTTTTATTAAACCAGTGCCCCCACAATATGGACCTCATCCAGTGGATCTGCGGAATGCCGAGCAAGGTAAGGGCATTCTGCCACAATGGAAAATGGCATGAGATCGAGGTGGAAGACGATGTGACCGCCTATATGGAATATCCCAATGGAGCGACCGGCGTTTTTGTTACCACCACTGCAGACGCCCCTGGCACCAACCGGTTTGAAGTCACCCTGGAGATGGGCAAACTGGTCTGCGAAGATAACAAGCTGACTCTTTATAAGCTGTCAGAGAATGAGCGTACCTTCTGTAAAACAGCTAAGGGCGGCTTTGATACTCCGGAATGCACCGTAACAGAGGTGGAAACAGATGGACTCAATGAACAGCATATGGGAGTGATTAAGGCATTTGCCAATCGGATTCTCCATGGAACTCCTCTTGTGGCAGACGGTGTGGAGGGAATCAACGGACTGACCTTATCAAATGCCATGCATTTATCCAGTTGGCTTGAGAAAGACATTGAACTTCCATTTGATGAGGACCTTTTCTTAGAGGAGCTTACGAAGCGTCGTATGGCATCTAAGAAAAAGGAAGGCACAGGAGTTGTTTTCAGCACAGAGGGAAGTTATTAATAATATACAAACTATTTCGAAAAAATATATTTATGAAACGATTGATGTAACAATGAAAAAGGAGAAACGATGATGTGGGAAGGAATTCAGTTATCCGGGTTTGCGGATGAAATTGATATGAATTTAGGTAAGCAGATTGAGGTGTTAAAAAAGCTCCAAATTGATCATGTGGAGATGCGCGGGGTAAATGGAAAAGGTTTGGTGGATTACTCCATTCAGGAAGCAAGGGAGATTAAGAAGCAGTTAGATGAATCTGGAATCCAGTTATCTTCCGTAGGTTCTCCCATTGGAAAGATTAAGATCACCGATGATTTTGCACCTCACATGGAGCTTTATAAGCATACCGTAGAGATTGCACATGAAATGGAGACGCCCTATATCCGTATGTTCAGCTTTTTCATGCCAGAACATGAAAGCTATGCTCCTTACCGTGGAAAAGTCATGGACCAGTTGGGTCAGTTTGTGGATTATGCCAAGGCGAGCAATATCATCCTTCTTCATGAAAATGAAAAGGATATCTATGGTGATGTGGCAGACCGCTGCCTGGAGCTGATGAAGGAATTTTATGGGGACCATTTTAAGGCTGTGTTTGATTTTGCAAACTTTGTTCAGTGCAAGCAGGATACACTGGCTGCTTATGAAATGTTAAAGCCATACATTGCTTACATTCACATTAAGGATGCCCTTTGGTCAGATGGCAGCGTAGTTCCGGCAGGTCATGGGGATGGAAATGTGGAAAAGATTCTTAAGCTGTTAAAGGACAGTGGATATCAGGGATTTTTATCTCTGGAGCCTCATCTGGCTGACTTTGCAGGCTTTAGTTCCTTAGAGCAGAGTGCAGGAGAGAAGAAAAAACTGAGTGGGGAAGAGGCATTTACCATTGCCTGTGAAGCACTTCGGAAGATTCTTGAGAGAATTTAGTAAATGAAATCAGAATAAATACCATAAAGGTGTCCTGACAGCAGTCGAAACGACTGGTCAGGGCATCTTTATTTTTCTCCTCCGTTTAAGCGTTTCACATAGGCGCTGGGCGTCATGCCAGTATGCTTTTTAAAGATCTGGCTGAAATATTGGGGGTTATTCCCGCAGCCCACCTGCTCCGCCACCCATTGAATCTGTTCTGCATTGCCTTCTGTTAACAGCTGCTTTGCCTTTTGAATGCGAAGCGTTGCTAAGTAATTGGAGAATTTCTGTTTTGTTTCCTTGATAAAACGGGCACTGACATAATCCACATTCATGAAAAGATAAGTTTCTGCAATCCACTTTAAGGTCAGATTAGGGTTACTTAAGTTATTTTCCACACACTGCTTGACTTTTTCAATGAACGGACTGCAGCACTGGGGATTTTCATGGGGCTGTTCCATGATGTGCAGGATTTTTTTTATAAGCATGTTTTTAAGGACCTCTATATTTGTCTGTTCGTTTAAGGTCATTAAATATTCCGTAGCTTCCAAAGTGGAATAATACCGATTTCCTGTTGTGAACTTAATCACCATGCGGGAGGCCGCCTGTTTTAGAAAGTCCAGGTTTCCTATATTTTTAATCGTATTTAAAAGCTCCTCTAAGGTGACATCGGTAGAATTTTTATCTTCTGACTGCATCAGGGAGGTAGTCAGCTGTTCAATTTTAGTAATCAGATTCTTATAGTTACAGATAGGAACGGGCTGCAGGCCATTCATGAAATATATCATTCCGTACCTCTCAATTTTACCGGTCAGAGTCTCAATTAAGGCAGAAAGACTGACATAAGTTGCTCTTACATAGGAAAGCTCTGTTAAAGCCTTACCGGGAGACAGTGACATCATAAAGGCATCCAGCTTATCATAGGAAACCTGATGACTTTCAAAAAACAGGATCAGAGTGTTTTTCACATAAATGCTGTAAACCGTGATTCCTGGCGCGTGCTCCTTCATGTAGAAGGAAACCTGATTGAGAACCGATGTTAAATGTTCCTCCTCCAGATAATGAAGATAACACATCTCATACCCGGTATTAAAAAAATCCATGAAGCCGGAATAGGAATCCCAGGCCCGCTCCGGTGATTCCTGGAGAAAAATCCGCTCGTTGATGATATTTGCCAGTACACTGTAATGAAGATTGTGGGTCAGGGCCTTCTGCCTCTCCTTTAAATCCTGGAACGCCCGGCGATGATAGTATTCCTTTACCACATCCTTCATGCTTTCTATGATCTGTCCCTCGTTGCAGGGCTTTAGGAGATAATGGTGGACCCTGAATTTCATGGCCTGCTTGGCATACTTAAATTCTCCGAAGCCGGAGAGGATAATAAACTGGGTGCCAAGGTCCGTCTGTGAGATTCGTTCCACCAGCTCAAGGCCCGATAAGCCTGGCATGCGGATGTCGGTGAGCACAATATCGGGAGTCTCATCAAGAATCATATTATAAGCCTCAATCCCGTCGCTGCAGGTACCGATTAACTCAATTCCAAGACTGTTCCAGTCGATGAGGGAAGAAATGGATTCCCGGATCATTCGCTCATCGTCGGCGATCATTAACTTTAACATGGCAAATCTCCTTTCTGGCAGCCATCTTCCTCCTGATCGTTTGACAGGGGAAAGGAAAGCTTTGCAACGGCTTGTTCCTTTTCGTTATATAGATAAAGACTTCCGGCAGAGCCGTAGGTCAGTTTCATACGCTCCTGGATGTTAAGAAGACCGATTCCAAAGCCGTGAGGGGTAATCTGATGGTATTTCAGCTTTTCTAACAGGTTGTCCTCAAATTGGGAGCCGTTGTTCATGACAGAAACGGATAGGACTCCGTCCGTAAGGGCTGCGACGATACGAATCTGACAGCCTTCCGTATTTTCTTCCAGACCGTAACGGATTGCATTTTCAACCAGGGGCTGAAGGGTGAGCTTTAAGACGCTTAAGTCAAGAAGCTCTGGTGGCACCATCACCTGGTATTCCAGGCGGTCCTCATACCTATACTTTTGAATGGTCATATAGCACTGGACCATCTCAAGCTCCCTTCGTAACGTCACCTGCTTGCTTTTCTGGTCCAGGGTGATCCTTAGAAGGGTTCCCAGGGCTTCCGCCATGGAAGAGATATCCCTGGCCCCAAGAGCCTTTGCCCTCCAGTTGATGGACTCTAAGGTATTGTATAAAAAGTGGGGATTCATCTGGTTTTCCAGGGCCTTAAGCTGAGCTTCTTTTTTAAGTATTTCATTGAGGTAATTGGTCCTTATAAGCTCATTGACCGCTAAGACCATCTGGTCAAAACGGGTATGTAAGATTCCAACCTCATCAAAACGTTCTTTGTAATTGTAGCGTATGGTGAGCTGCTGGTTCTGTCCGTCTGCCAGATTGTTCATTTTAAGAAGAAGGATATTAAAGTGTCTTGTGATGGAATCAATGAGTGCTGAGGACAATGCCATGGCAAGAGCCATGGCTCCAAGGGTTATGACAATGCAGAGATAGAAGCTTACCCGAAGGGATTCCACAATATCGTTATAGGGAATCATACACACAAAGTCCCAATTCAGATCTGGTACGCTTCGTTTTACATAGAAATAATTGTTTGATTCTAGATTGACACGCCCATATCTGGAATCAAAGCCTTGAAGCAAAGCCTGATCTGACGGAAGGGCTGAGGAATTGTAGATGAAATGTCCGTTCTGATATAGAATATAGACCGCCTTTTCATTGAGTCTGCTGGAGCTGGTAAAGGAGTTCATCAGCTGGTTGATATCAATGTTCACGATGAGATTTCCAATGGAATCCAGCTTTAGAAACTGGGACCGTCTGATGTTCTTTACCATAAAAAGACCGTATTCCTGGCTGTAATCCGTGACCCATAGGGTCTTTCCTTTTCCTTCCTCTGCTCTTTTGATTAAATCATTCTTTATGGCACTTGGAAGCTTTTCCTTCGTCATGATATGGGTGTGGACAGATATATTTCCCTGATAAAGGCTCATGTAATTGATGTTGTTCTTACGGAAATTAAAGTAGTATTCATTTAAGGTAGTATAAAGGGTCTTGTAAGCAATGGTCCGGTCCTGGGTCTGGGAGGAATCCTTATAGACACAAAGGCTCTTTTGCATGGAATTGTCGGCCAGCAGCATATCTGCCATGGTGCGGATATTTTCCAGACGGTTATTTAACTCCTGGGCAGAAAAGGAGAGAGTGGTGGCCACCGTCTGGTGCAGTACCTTCTGATGGGCCTGGGAGGAGATACGGAGGCTTAGGTAGGAGGTAAAGGCTAAGAGCAGGATGCTTAAGAATACAATGGACTGAATCTTCTTTTTTAAGGATAAATTGCGGATAAAGGATTTCATGGTGTACTCCTCTTGTTCCGGTTTTATAGTGACTTGTAACCAAATTATATACAAATTATGGAATAAATACAATTAATAAGTCGTGAAAATATACATTTTAAACAATCAACTCGGTTTTTTCCACTTCTAACTCGGTTTTGCACATTTACCGCCCCATATGCAAAACGTATAATGAAACTACCTAAGATGAGTTAACAAGGAGGAAGGTATTATGAAGAAAAGAATGGCATTGCTCATGACAGGTCTGCTGGCAGCAGCATCCCTGGCCGGCTGTGGGGGAAGTAAGACTTCTGCAACAACTGCAGCTCCTGAGACCACCAAGGAAACAGAGACCACCACAGCAGCTGCTAAGCAGGATGGGGGAAAGCTTACTATGAGCTGGTGGGGAAACCAGGTTCGTAATGAGAGGACCCAGGCAGCACTTGATCTGTACGCAGAGCAGAATCCGGGAATCACCATTGAAGGCCAGTTCTCTGAATGGTCCGATTACTGGAACAAGCTCGCCACATCAGCAGCCGGCCAGTCCATTCCGGACATTGTCCAGATGGATTATATGTACATTGACCAGTATGTGAAAAATGATTTACTGGTGGACCTGAAGCCGTACATAGACGATAAGACACTTGATGTGTCCAACATCTCAGAGAATACCATGGCTTCCGGTACAGTGGAGGGAGGGGTATATGCCATCTGTGCAGGCATTAATTCACCGGCTATGATGTACAACAAGACACTTCTTGACCAGAACGGAATTACCGTAAAGGATTATTTGACCATTGATGAATTTGAGGACCTTTGCCGTCAGGTATATGAAAAGACCGGCTATAAGACCTCCATCGTTTACGGAACTGCCCAGACCTATCTGGATTACTTTATGAGAGCCTATGATGTTGTGCTGTTTGGAGACAAAAAGATGGGCGGAACAAAGGAAGATTACATTCCATTCTTCGAGATGTATACCAAAGGCTTAAAAGAGGGCTGGCTCATCGATCCCGGTGTATTTGCTGAAATCTCCGTGGGCTCCGTAGAGCAGGACCCGATGGTTTACGGCTCCAGCCCGGAAACCATGTCCTGGTGCGCCTTTGCAAACTCCAATCAGCTGACTGCCATTCAAAAGGCTGCTCCAGAAGGCGTGACGGTTGGTATGACCACATGGCCGTCTCCTGATCCAAAGAAATCCGGTTACTTAAAGTCCAGCCAGTTCTTCTCCATCGGCGCCCATACAAAGAATGCAGAGGAAGCGGTTAAAGTCCTTAATTTCCTTATAAATTCAAGTGATGCAAATAACATTTTACTGGGCGAGCGTGGAGTTCCTACTTCCAGCAAAATCGCAGAAGAGCTTTCTCCAAAGATGGATGAGATCAATCAGGAAATCATTCGTTATATCAATGATGTGGTAACTCCTAACAGCTCTCCCATCAACCCACCGCAGCCTGACGGAGCAAGTGAGGTATTCAATCTTTTAAATCAGGTACAGGAGCAGTTATGCTACGGTGCTTATGACGCTGCTACCGCTGCAGAAGAATTCTACAACGGTGCCAATAAGATCATGAGCCAGAAATAAATGGATTGGGGCAGAGAAGGCTCTGCCCCTTTTTGTGGAATCTTTTCTTTGTGAACGGAGGGGACGTATATGAACGATAGGAAAAGAGAGAGTTTCAGACATTTTATGAATAAAGAAAGCACGGCAGGTTTCGTATTCAGCCTTCCGTTTACCATTGGATTTTTGCTTTTTATGGTAGTTCCCATGGGGCTTTCCTTATATTATTCCTTTTGTGATTACAATATATTGGCGCCGCCTGTTTTTACCGGGGCCAAGAATTATATAAAGATGTTTACGGATGATGCGGTGTTTCTTAAGACCATTGGGGTCACTTTTTATTTTGCATTGGTATCCGTGCCCTTAAGGCTTATATTCGCCTTAATCGTTGCCCTCATCTTATACAGGACCACGAGAATCACCGGATTTTACCGGGCAGCCTATTATCTGCCTTCCATCATTGGCGGTTCTGTGGCAGTGGCCATTCTCTGGAAGCGGATGTTTGCAACGGATGGCGTGGTAAACCAGCTGTTAAGGCTGACTGGTGTCAATTCAAGCTTTCCATGGCTTGGCAACGTAAATACTGCCATCTGGACTCTGATTATCCTGGCTGTGTGGCAGTTTGGCTCATCCATGCTCATCTTTTTATCCTCCTTAAAGCAGATTCCTGTGACACTTTATGAGGCCGCCAGAGTGGACGGAGCCAATAAGGGTTCCCAGTTTTTCCGGATTACCCTGCCTCTTTTGACTCCTACTATATTTTTTAACCTGGTCATGCAGATGATCAACGGGTTCCTTGCCTTTACCCAGTGCTTTATCATCACTCAGGGAAAGCCTTTAAACTCCACCTTATTCTATACCGTTTACATGTATCAGCAGTCCTTTGAATTTTACAACACAGGCTACGGTGCGGCACTGGCATGGGTCATGCTGGCGATCATTGGTTTTATCACCATGATTCTGTTTGCCACCAAGAGATTCTGGGTCTATACGGAAGGAGTGTGACACCATGAAAGCTAAGAAACGGATGGGTGAAATCGTTTATCATGTTCTGGTGTGTGGATTTGGCCTCATTATGGTCTATCCTCTCATCTGGATGATTATGAGCTCCTTTAAGGAAACAAGCACCATATTTACCACAGCAGGACAATTGATACCGAAGAAATTTGTACTTGCCAACTACGCCACCGGCTGGAGAGGCTTTGCAAAAACCGGGTTTGTGGTATTTTTCCGCAATTCCTTTTTTATTGCAATCGTAGCGACCTTGGGTACCGTGTTTTCTTCTGCATTTGTCGCCTATGGTCTGGCACGGTGTAAATTCTTTGGGAGGAAATTTCTCTTTGTTGCCATGCTCTTATCCATGATGCTGCCGGCTCAGGTTCTTATGATTCCTCAGTATTTATGGTATCAGAAGCTTGGCTGGGTAGGAAGCTATCTTCCTCTCATCGTTCCTTATTACTTTGCCATTCAGGGGTTTTTCATCTACCTGATGATTAATTTCATCGATGGAATTCCAAGAGAGCTTGATGAGGCGGCAAAGATTGACGGATGCTCTTATTACAGCATCTTTGCCCGGATCATACTTCCTCTCATAACACCGGCACTGATTACAGCCAGTATCTTTTCCTTCATGTGGCGCTGGGATGATTTTCTTTCTGCCCTGCTCTACATCAATGAATCTGCAAGATATCCGGTGAGCCTTGCATTAAAGCTATTTAGTGATCCTGGCTCTTCCTCCGATTACGGTGCCATGTTCGCTATGGCTACCTTATCCATTCTTCCGGCGGTCATCATATTTATCTGTCTTCAGAAATATCTGGTGGAGGGGATAAGCACCTCTGGTCTCAAAGGTTAAAAAACGGCAGAGGGCTTATAAAAAACAGCTTTTTTATAAGTCCCTGCCGTTTATTTTAGTTTTCAGCTTTTCTTCTTCGGATAGAATTGATATAATTGTGCCAATTTAACATATATCACACATTTAGAAAAAGACAGCACGTCACAGCTACGTTTGCGGGATTGGAGGAATTTATGATTTATAATGTATTGGATTTCGGAGCAAAGGGCGATGGAGTGACCAATGATGCTAAGGCAATCCAAGAGGCCATTGACACATGTACCAGTGAGGGCGGCGGCCGGGTCTTACTTCCTGGCGGACATACCTATAACAGCGGTTCTATCCTGTTAAAATCAAACGTGGATTTCCACCTGGAGATGGGAGCCGTGTTAAAGGCCAGTGATGACTTAAATGATTACTATCCTCTGGCAAACGGAGGAAAAATCGTGGCTCATGAATCCGGGCTTCCTTCCTTTTTAAACAGTGAATATAACGGCAGACCGTTCCATGCCTTCCTCTATGGATTTGACCAGAAGAATGTAGCCATCACAGGCTTTGGAACCATTGATGCCAATGAAAAGATTTTTTACGGAACCAACTCCGGTTTTCATATTGAGGGAACTTACTATCCAAGAATTCCTCTTATGCTGTTAGAAAAATTTGAGCATCTCACCATTCAGGATGTCACCTTAATCAACTGTGCCTTCTGGACCGTTCATCTGGTGGGCTGTAATGATGTACTGATTCAGGGAATCCGCTTACTCAATAACTTACAGATGGCTAACTCCGACGGTATCGACCCGGACCACTGCACCAATGTGCGGATCATCGGCTGTCACATCGAATGCGGAGACGATGCCATTGTTCTTAAAAATTCCGGAGATTACAATCAGTACGGCCCCTGTGAAAATATCGTGATTTCAAACTGTACCTTAATCTCCACCAGCGCTGCCATAAAATTTGGTACAGAAGGGGAATGCAGCTTCCGCAATGTTCTGGTCGATAATTGTACCATCAGCAGAAGCAACCGTGGAATCTCCCTTCAGATCAGAGATGGCGGAAACGTGGAAAATGCCGTGTTCTCCAATATTACCATTGAGACACGCCGCTTCTCCCATGAGTGGTGGGGAAGAGCCGAGCCGATCTGCATTACCGTACAGGACCGTAAGCCTGGGGTAAAAGCTGGAAAGGTGAGAAATGTCCGGTTCCAGAACATTACCTGCAAAGGGGAAAATGGAATCTTTATTCGGGGAAGCGAAGACAATTACGTGGAAGATGTGAGCTTTGAAAATATCCATCTGACCCTGGAAAAGACCTCCCGTTGGGAGATTGAAGGATATGATATCCGTCCCTGCCAGGGCGATGGAGCCATTCATACAAAGATCTCCGGAATCTATGCAGACTATGCCAGAGATATCTCGTTTGAGCATGTGAAAATCAATGTGGAAGAGAGCATGCAGCCCTATTACAAAGAAGATGTTACCCTGTTAAATACAGAAGAGATTACATTTTAGAGGTTATTCCGTGGCGATGCGGATGGCGCAGCCCAGTTCTTCACAGTAGGAACAGAATGCATCATCCGGCATCTGATCGGTTAGAATAGAGTCAAACTGACTCACATCTCCAAAGGTCATAAGGGATGCACGGCCAAACTTTGAGGAATCAGCCAGAAGATAATGCTTCTGGCTTTTTTTAATCGCTGCTTTTTTCACATTATATTCTTCCGTGGAAGCATTGCAGATTCCTGCCTGTACGGAAATGCCGGTACATGCCATAAAGGCCCGTACAATGTTAAAATCCTCTAAATATTCTACGCAGGAGCTGCCAACAAGAGAGGCAGTATCCCTTTTTAAGGAACCTGGAAGAACGATTAAGTTGATATTTGGGTAATTCATGGCCTTATTTATGACCTGAACGCTGTTCGTAATCACAGTGACTGTATTCAAATGGGTCAGATAGTCCACAATATTCATGGTCGTGGTACCACTGTCAATGAATATGATATCCCGTTCTCTCACGTAGGAGGCGGCTAAGGCTGCAATCCGTAATTTCTTTTGCGCATTCTGATTGGCCCGCTCGTGAAAGGTAATCAGCTCTGGGATAGGAGAAGTGGTTTCTAAGGCAACGACACCTCCGTATACTTTTTCTACCGTTCCTCTTGATACCAGTACTTCTAAATCCCTTCGCAGGGTATTTTTTGATATTTCAAAGACTTCACACAGGGTATCTATGGAAGCTGTTTTGTGTTCTAAAATATATTGTTCCAATTGGTCAATCCGGGAAATTCTCATGCTTTACTCCTTTTATGGCAGCCCCGCAGGCAGCCCTTCTGAGAAAATTATAACAGATGCACAAAAAAATATCAACAAATAACCAACAAGTGATCATATTAAGGAAAAAAACTGGAAGAATCTCTTGACCATCCCCATGAAAAGTGCTAAAATATAACCAAAATACAACAACAAATAAATCAAAACATTATCATAAACAGGAAAGGAGCGTAATAATGGGAAGAGAGTTTATTATGCCTGGAACAATCGTCAGCGGAGACAATGCCCTCTTTGATGCAAGGGCTCATTTAAAAGAACAGGGGAATAAAGCCCTGATCGTCACCGATGAGGTGATGGTGAAGCTTGGAAATGTGGAAGTATTGACCGGGCTTTTAAAAGAAGAGGGAATACTTTATGCTATTTTTGACGGAATTAACGGGGAGCCAACGGATACCATGATTGAAGATGGACTATCCTGTTATCAGAAGGAAGGCTGTGACTTCCTCATTGCCCTGGGAGGCGGAAGCCCTATTGATTCCATGAAGGCAATTGCCGCTCTGTCTGCCTGCGGTGGTAACATTTCTGATTATATGGGTAAGGTCATAAAGGGAAACCTTCCCCCTATGACAGCCATTCCTACCACAGCAGGAACAGGTTCTGAGGCAACTCAGTTCACCATTATTACGGATACGAAAAAGGACATTAAGATGCTGTTAAAGGGTCCTGTCCTCATGCCGGATCTGGCAATCATTGATCCCAGATTCACCATGACGGCTCCGCCTAAGATCACGGCGGCAACCGGACTTGATGCTCTGACTCATGCCATGGAAGCCTACACCTCAAGAAAGGCTCAGCCTCTGTCTGACTCCTTTGCGTTATCAGCGGTAAAGAGAATTTTTGCCTGGCTGCCAAAGGCATTTCATGATGGCGAGGATAAAAAGGCAAGAGAAGAGATGTCTCTGGCCGCTTTGGAAGCAGGAATTGCATTTAACAATGCATCGGTGACTCTGGTTCACGGTATGAGCCGTCCTATCGGAGCCTTGTTCCACGTTCCTCACGGCATTTCCAATGCCATGCTCTTAAAGGAATGCTTCCGCTTTGCCCTTGACGGTGCCTATGACCGGTTTGCAGTGATGGCAAGAGAGATCGGGGCAGCAGGGGAAGAGACAGGAGATGAAGAGGCAGCAAAGGCATTTCTTGACTCAGTCATTGGAATTTTGGATGAGCTTGAGATTCCATCCCTGGCAGGGTACGGCATTGACCGGGAAGCATTCTTTGCAGTCATTGACAAGATGGCAGGAGATGCCATGGACAGCGGAAGTCCTTCCAATACCAGAAAGGATATGGCAAAGGACGATGTAACCGAAATTTACCGCAGACTGTGGGATTGACCTGGGGATAAAGGAGAAGAGTATGGCATTAGTAAAGATGAAGGAATTGCTTTTACAGGCGAAGGAAGAAAACCGGGCCGTGGGAGCCTTCAGCGTGGGGAATCTTGAGATGGTAAAGGGAGCGGTGAAAGCGGCAGAGGATTACAATACCCCTATCATTTTACAGATAGCGGAAGTAAGGCTTCCTCATTCTCCCCTGGCTCTTATGGGGCCTATGATGGTGGAAGCAGCAAAAAAATCCTCCGTTCCCATTGCCGTTCATTTAGATCACGGGAAGTCCCTGGAAGTACTTTCTCAGGCACTTGCCTATGGGTTTACTTCTATTATGATGGACGGCTCCACTCTTCCTTTTGAAGAAAATATAGAAATGACCTTGCAGGCAGTTGAACTGGCAAAAAAATACGGCGCAACCGTGGAAGCGGAGCTTGGTCTGGTGGGTGGAAGTGAGGATGGCAAGACCGATGAAGGAATTCGCTGCACAAACCCACAGGATGCCAAAGTCTTTTTAGAACGGACGGGAGTGGATGCGCTGGCTGTTGCCATTGGCAATGCCCATGGCAATTATCCCGTGGCACCACGATTAGCCTTTGATGTATTAGAAGCCATTGATAAGATAACCAGTGTACCTTTGGTGCTTCATGGGGGAACCGGAATCACACCGGAGGATTTTAGAAAAGCCATATCCCTTGGGATTCGGAAAATAAACATTGCCACCGCAAGCTTTGACAGCCTGACCAGAGAAGCCATTAACTATCTGGACAGTGACGGAAAGCATGATTATTTTGGCTTAAATGAAGCAATGGTAAAGGGAGTTTATGATAATGTAACACAGCATATCCGCATTTTTAACTGTGCAGAGCCGCTGTAATCAGGAGGGAAAGCATGCAGTATATAACATTTGATGAAAAGAGACCTATGGATTTAGTCCTGCTGGGCAGAGTGGCAGTTGATTTTAACCCGGTGGATTACTTCCATCCCTTAGCAGAGTGCACCACATTTAAAAAGTATGTGGGCGGTTCTCCGGCAAACATAGCGGTTGGTGTATCAAGACATGGATTAAAGGCAGGATTTTTCGCAAGAGTGTCTGACGACCAGTTCGGAGACTTTGTTACAGACTTTTTCAAAAAAGAAGGAATTGACGTAACCAGAATCCGCCGCTGTGAACACGGAGAAAAGATCGGTCTGACCTTTACAGAAATCTTATCCCCAACAGAAAGCAGTATCTTAATGTATCGCAACTGCATTGCCGATTTGCAGTTAAGTCCGGCGGATATTGATGAAGATTATATAAAGAATGCAAAAGCAATCTTGATTTCAGGAACTTCCCTGGCAGCCAGTCCGTCAAGAGAAGCAGCTCTTAAGGCTGTGATGCTGGCTAAGAGAAATAACACAGTTATCATTTTTGATATTGATTACCGCCCCTATAACTGGGTCAGTGAAGATGAGATATCCATCTACTATTCCATGGTAGCAAAAGAAGCGGATATTATCATGGGCTCCAGAGAGGAATTTAACTTAACAGAACGCCTTATTGAGGAAGGTCGCTCTGATAAGGAGAGTGCAGCGGCATGGCATAAGGAACGGGCAAAGATTGTCATCATTAAGCATGGCAAGGAAGGCTCCACCGCTTATACAAACGACGGCAACAGTTACAGCATTAAGCCATTCCCGGTGACTGCCTTAAAATCCTTTGGCGGCGGTGACGGATATGGTTCCGGTTTCTTATATGGTCTGTTTGAAGGCTGGGAGATGATCGACTGTCTGGAATTTGGCAGCGCGGAAGCAGCCATGATGGTGGCCAGCCACTCCTGTTCCGAGGATCTTCCGGGACCGGATGAGGTTCGTGCATTCATTAAAGAAAGCAAGGAAAAATACGGCGAAATGATCGCCAGAGCATAAAGAAGGGAGACAACGTGTTATGGGGTACACCAAAATGACGGTTGCACAGGCCTTAGTAAAGTTCCTGGATAACCAGTATGTGGAACGGGATGGAGAAGTAACAAAGTTTGTAGAAGGAGTCTTCACCATCTTCGGTCACGGAATCGTGGTAGGGTTAGGCCAGGCCTTAGACGAGAATCCAGGAAGCTTAAAGGTATATCAGGGACGAAACGAGCAGGGAATGGCTCATGTGGCAGCAGGCTATGCCAAACAGAACAACCGGAAAAAGATCATCGCCTGTTCTTCCTCCATCGGACCGGGAGCTGCCAATATGGTAACAGCAGCAGCCTGTGCTACCGTTAATAATATTCCTCTTCTCCTCCTTCCAGGAGATACTTATGCCACCAGACAGCCGGATCCTGTGCTGCAGCAGTTAGAGCAGAGCTACGGCCCGTCCATCACCACCAACGACGCCTTCCGTCCTGTGTGTAAGTTCTGGGACCGTATCGTTCGACCGGAGCAGCTGATGTCAACCATGATTAACGCTATGCGTGTCCTCACGGACCCGGCTGAGACAGGTGCGGTATGTGTGGCTCTTTCTCAGGACGCAGAAGGTGAAGCTTATGAGTACCCGGATTATTTCTTTGAGAAACGGGTTCACAGAATCTCCCGTCCAGTACCGACTGAGGCTGATTTAAAAGATTTGACCGCTATGATCGTAAGCAGCAAAAAGCCTATGATCATCTGCGGCGGCGGTGTGAGGTATTCTGAGGCTGGGGAAGAGCTGATGAAATTCTGTGAGACCTTCCGCATTCCATTTGCGGAGACTCAGTCAGGAAAGAGCGCCTGTAAGTCCTCTCACCCTTATAATCTTGGGGGCCTTGGGGTTACCGGTAACTTGTCTGCAAACACCATTGCTGAAGAAGCTGATTTAATCATTTCCGTGGGAAGCCGTTTGTCTGACTTTACCACTGGCTCAAAGAACCAGTTTAAGAATCCAGAAGTGAAGATAGCTTCCATTAATATTTCCAGATTCCATGCTTACAAAATGGATTCCCTTCCCGTAGTGGCAGATGCGAAAGCAGCCCTTGAAGTTCTTTCTAAGAGCCTGAAGGAAAAAGGCTATATATCAGCTTACAATTGTGAGATTGAGGAAGCGAAGAAAGCCTGGGACGAAGAGATGGAGCGTCTTTCCAACTACTGCTATGACGATGATTTTGAGCCGATTGTAAAAGCCAGAAATCCAGTATCCATCGAGGAATTCGTAGAGCTTACAGGTGGTGTCATCACGCAGACAGCAGCAATCTCTTTAATCCGCAAAGAAATTGATCCTGACGCCATTGTCATCGGTGCTTCCGGAAGTCTTCCAGGCTGCTTACAGAGAATGTGGACCACAGATCAAAAGGATGCCTACCACATGGAATACGGTTATTCCTGTATGGGCTATGAGATCGCAGCAAGCCTGGGAGCCAAGATGGCCTCTCCGAACCAGGAGGTATACTCCATGTGCGGCGATGGAAGCTTCCAGATGCTTCACAGTGAGCTTGCCACCTCATTGCAGGAAGGCATGAAGATCAATGTTTTATTGTTTGATAACTGCGGCTTTGGCTGCATCAACAATCTCCAGATGTCAAACGGAATCGGAAACCTGGCTACAGAATTCCGTTACCGTGGTGAAGATGGAACCTTAAACGGCGGACTGATCCCAGTGGATTATGCCAAGGTCTGTGAAGGATATGGGGTTAAGACCTACACAGCAAAAACACTGGAGGAATTAAAGGAAGCGCTTGCGGATGCCAAGAAGCAGACCGTATCTACTTTAATTGATATCAAGGTACTTCCAAAGACCATGACAGAAGGTTACAAGTCCTGGTGGAATGTAGGCCTTGCAAGCGTAACAGGAATTGAAGGGCAGCAAAAAGCGTATGAAAATCTGATTGAAAACCGCGGAAAAGCCAGGCGGTATTAAATAATATAACAGGGAAGGGATACCGATATGTTAAACAAGGAGAAAGTAAAATTAGGAATCGCACCAATCGCATGGACCAATGATGATCTTCCAGATCTTGGAGGGGAGAATACCTTTGAGCAGTGTGTCAGTGAAATGGCACTGGCCGGGTTTACAGGCTCTGAGGTAGGAAATAAATACCCAAGAGATGTAGAGGTATTAAAAAAAGCTCTTAATTTAAGAGGCGTAGAGATCTGCAACGCATGGTTTTCCACCTTCTTAATCAGCAAGCCTTACGAAGAGACAGAAGCAGAATTTAAAAAGCATGTGGCATTCCTTGCAGCCATGGGCGCAAAGGTAGTAGGGGTCTCCGAACAGAGCTACAGCACCCAGGGAATTCAGGATCAGCCAGTTTTCGAAGGAAAGCATGAGATGGATGATAGGGAATGGGATCTCTTATGTGACGGTCTGAACCGTCTTGGAAAGGTATCCAAAGAGGAATACGGCGTTGCTCTTACCTTCCACCATCACATGGGAACCGTTGTTCAGAGTGCCAAAGAAGTAGAGCGTATGATGGCAGGCACTGACCCGGAATACGTAAGCCTTCTTTTTGACAGCGGTCACTTTGCTTACTGCGACGAAGACCCGGTTGAAATGGTCACAAAGTATGTAAACCGCATCAAACATGTACATTTAAAGGATATCCGTCCCGAAGTAGTAAAGCAGGTAAGAGAAGAGAAGATGAGCTTCCTGGCAGGCGTGAGAGCCGGTGCTTTCACCATTCCAGGAGATGGCTGCGTAAACTTTGATCCTATTTTCAAGGTATTAGAGGACGCCTCCTATGAAGGCTATATGGTGGTTGAGGCAGAGCAGGATCCAGCAAAAGCTAACCCATTAGAATACGCCATCAATGCAAGAAAATTCATCGCAGAAAAAACTGGTCTTTAATCCATCAAACAATAAAAGGAGAAGAATATTATGGTAACCGTAGGAATTATCGGAGCAGGAAGAATCGGAAAGGTTCATACTACTAGCATCTGCAACATTGTTAAAAATGCAACAATCAAGACCATTGCTGACCCATTTATGAACGAAGAAACTGCTGAGTGGGCAAAGAGCATGGGCGTTACTCATACCACCAAGGATTACAAGGAAATTTTAGCTGACCCGGAGATTGATGCTGTACTTATTTGTTCTTCCACAAACACTCATTCTCCAATTTCTGTGGAAGCAATCAAAGCTGGAAAACATGTATTCTGCGAAAAACCAATCGACCATGACATTGATAAAATCAAAGAAGTTATTGATGCATTAAAGGACAGCAAGGTAAAATACCAGGTTGGCTTTAACCGCCGCTTTGACCATAACTTTGAAGCAGTGAAAAATGCAGTGGTAGCTGGAAAAATCGGTGAGCCTCATATCATCAAGGTGACCTCCAGAGATCCAGAGCCGCCAAGTGCAGAGTACGCAGCTGTTTCCGGTGGTATGTTCCTTGATATGACCATTCATGATTTTGATATGGTTCGTTTCCTTGCAGGATGTGATGCAGAAGAAATTTATGTACAGTCAGCTGTCCTCGTTGATCCGGCCATTGGAGAAGCAGGCGATGTGGATACCGCAGTCATTACCATTAAGATGGAAAATGGTGCCATTGCTGTGATCGACAACTCCAGAAAAGCAGTTTACGGCTATGACCAGAGAGCAGAAGTATTTGGCTCCAAGGGCATGGTAGCAACTGCCAATGACACCGAATCCAGTGCTGTATTAAGCACCGCTGACGGCGTGACTGGTGAAAAGCCGCTTTACTTCTTCTTAGAGCGTTACATGCAGTCCTTCGCAAAAGAGGTAAACTGCTTTATCGATGCCATTGAACATAATACGGATACTCCTCTTGGTGTATTAGACGGATTAAAGCCAGTTCTTATGGGAATCGCAGCAAAGAAATCCGTAGAGGAACACAGACCAGTTAAGATATCAGAAATCACAATGTAAGAGCCACAAAGGGAGAAAGGAGCTTTCATGAGCGAATTATTCAGCTACCCGGAGTTTGACAAGGACGGAATTAAAGTCCTTTGCAAAGCCGGTGATGCGAACAATGATATGTTAATGGACATTGCTGTCTATGAACTAAAAAATGGAGAGGAACGTACCTTTGCCTATTCCCAGAATGAGATGGCAGTCCTTTTACTTACGGGAGAAGTCACCTTTTCCTGGGAAGGGAAGGAAGAGAGCGGAAAGCGTACCAGCCTCATTGAGGAAGGCCCTTACTGTCTTCATGTATGCAAGGGAATGTCAGTGAAGGTATCTGCAAAGGCTGACAGCCAGATTCTCGTTCAGTGCACGGAAAATGAGACCATCTTTGAAAGCGTGTTCTACCGCCCCAGTGACTGCACCAATGATATCTTTGGTGAGGGATTATGGGAAAATAAAATGAAGCGTACGGTCCGCACCATCTTCGACTACAGCAATGCTCCTTATTCCAATATGGTAAACGGAGAAGTAATCACCCATCAGGGCGGCTGGTCCAGCTACACCCCCCACGAGCATCCCCAGCCAGAGGTATATTACTATAGTTATGAGCGACCAGAGGGCTTTGGAGCCTGTTTTATCGGCGAAGAGGCATTTAAGATTAAGGACGGAAGCTGCGCGAAGATTCCAGGAGGAAAGACCCACCCCCAGACAACCGCACCCGGATTCCCCATGTATTACTGCTGGATGATCCGCCACCTTCCGGGTAATCCCTGGACAACCAGAGTAGACGATCCAAGATACAACTGGATCAAAGACGTGAAATAAAGAGTGGAGAGATGCTTGTGTCCCAGCAGGCATCTCTCTACTTTTATATATTTCCTCTTAACTTTTACATAAAAAGGCCGAATACAAAAAGTGCATAGTTATTGAAGAGAGAAACGCAAATTCTGCGCTGACGTTTTCAATCAAACATGTTAAATTAGTAGCATATTTATAACATAACAGCTTTATACAGAAAAGGGGTATCGTAATGGTTCATGTTCAACAAATGCTGGCGGCGGTAATCGAAAAGTATGAACTCGGTTATCAGACCAGTTTGTTTTTAAGGATTGTTGTGGCAGGGGTATTCGGATATCTCATTGGATATGAGAGAAAAAGCCGTTATAAAGGAGCAGGAATGAGGACCCATGCCATCGTTGCCATGGGAGCTGCTCTCATGATGGTGGTCTCCAAGTATGGATTCAGGGACATTCCTAATTTTGATGCATCAAGAATTGCTGCCCAGATCGTTTCCGGAATTGGTTTTTTGGGAGCTGGTGTCATCTTCATCAAGAATAACTCCGTAAGCGGGCTGACCACAGCCGCCGGTATCTGGGCAACGGCAGGAGTCGGTATGGCCATCGGTGCCGGTTGCTATTACATGGGAGGAGGAGCCAGCCTGCTTCTTATCTTTACGCAGATCATACTTCACGATGTGCCATTTTTAGCCAAGGAGCCATACCGGAGTATGTTAAAGATCAGCACCTCTCATTATGACTCATTAATCAAAGATCTTTTTAATATGCTAGGCGAAGAAAAGATTCGTGTGCTAAATGTGAAAATCGGAAAATCAAAGGACATCACCAAGGTAGAGCTGGACCTTCTCTATCCGGCAGGATATGAGAAAAATGACCTGATCCTCAAATGGTCTGCAGACAAACGAATCGAATCCATTAACGGTTAAATTCAGGTTGAAGCCTCTATTTCAGGGGAATATAATAGACGTTAACCAGGACAATCAGAAAAAAGCAGGATAAAAATGATAAAACATCTGACAGCGGATTTACACATCCATACGGATGTGAGTAAACACGGCTACAGCACCGTTTATGAAAATATTATGGCTGCAAAGGCGGCCGGGCTGACCCACGTTGGAATCAGCAATCACGGCCCAGCCCACGATGACGGAGCCCCGGAGGGACATTTTAGAAATCTAAGGGTCATACCTGAGATGGTAGAAGGCGTCCGAGTCTACCGGGGAGCGGAATTAAATATTACAGATTATAATGGAAGCATTGACTTAAGCGGGGATACCATAAGAAACAGACTGGATTATACCATTGCCTCCTTTCACGATGAGGTCATATCACCAGGGACCAGAGAGGACCACACAAGGGCATATTTAGACCTTGCGGCCAATCCTTTGGTGGATATCATCGGGCATAGCGGAACCCATGGCTTTCCTTATGATTATGAGCGCGTGATACCGGAGTTTAAACGGTATGAAAAGGCAGTTGAAATCAATGAGGCAACCTTTCATGTACGAAAGCAGTCCGCAGAAAACTGCATGAACATCGCCAGACTGTGCGCCCTTCATGGAGTTTTCGTGATTGTAAACTCAGATGCCCATTTTTGCAAGCTGGTAGGAGTGTTCCATAACGCCCTGGAAATGCTTCAACAGATCAATTTCCCGGAGGAACTTATTTTAAATGGGGATGGGAAACGTCTGGAAGCATGGCTGCAAAGGAGAAATCAATTAAAGGAGCAGGGGATATGAGATATTACATTGGAATCGATCTTGGAGGAACCAATATCGCAGCAGGACTGGTAGGAGAAGACGGCACTTTGTTAAAGCAGCTTTCAATCCCTACAAACAGCGGAAGGAGTGCCCGTGAAATCGTTAAGGATATGGCGGATCTAGCAAAGGAAGCGGCAGACCTTGGCGGGATATCATGGGATCAAATAGAGGCAGTTGGAGTTGGTGTGCCTGGAACAGCTAACCGGGACACTGGCATTGTGGAATATGCCAATAATCTTGGCTTTTACGATGAGCCAATGGTAGCCATGCTGGAGGAAGAGCTTCCGGGAAAGGCCATCCGGTTTGATAACGATGCCAATGCCGCCGCCTGGGGAGAATACGTGGCAGGCAGCGGAAAAGGCAGCAGATCCATGCTGGCAGTGACTCTAGGAACCGGCGTAGGCGGTGGAATCATTCTGGACGGAAAGCTGTTTCGCGGCGTGAATTATGCGGCTGGGGAATTCGGACACTTTGTCATTGACCGGAACGGAATTGAGTGCAACTGCGGCAGACGGGGATGTTTTGAAAATTATGCATCGGCTACAGCTTTGGTGGCACAGACAAAGGAAGCCATGGAAAAGAACCCTCAGTCCATTTTGTGGGAGCTGTGCGGCAAAGACATCAATCAGGTAGAGGGAAGGACCTTGTTTGATGGAGTGAGGCAGGGAGATGATACAGCAAACCAGGTCCTTCATCAGTTCATTGAATACTTAGGCACAGGACTGGTAGACTTAATCAATATCTTTCAGCCGGAGCTTATCTGCATTGGCGGAGGAATCAGTAAGGCAGGTGAGCTTTTATTAACGCCGCTCCAGACGATTATTGACCGGGAAGATTATGCCGCTACTTCTCGTAAACGGACAAAGATTGTGGTGGCAAAGCTGGATAATGACGCGGGCCTTATTGGTGCGGCGCTGTTAGAATCGTAGAAAAGAGGAAAATCAGGATGAAACGATATATGGAACATATGATCCGTTCCGCAGAACAGAGAGTGGATCAATTTTTAAGCCTGCAGGTAAAAGACGAAAGAGATGTATTTTTCGGAGGGATGAAACGCCCTATCTTAGAGGCAAAGCCTACGATTTATGTGATGGCAGATGCAGCGTCCGTGTATCTCAATGAAAAGAGCCGTTATTATAAGAGTGAAAGGCTGTTAAAAGCTATGGAGGCAGCCATCATTTTTATTAAGAACTGTCAAAGGGAAGATGGGAGCTTTGATTACCCGTCCTGTAACTTTAAATCAGCACCGGATACCTCTTTTTGCTTTAAGCGCCTCATAGCCACCTACCGTCTGTTCCTAAGATACACAGGGGAAGAGGAGCTTGTTTCCTTAAAGGCTGGCTACCGTTACGTTCTTGTAAAGACACTGACAGCTCTTTTAACAGGTGGTTTTCACACTCCAAACCATCGCTGGGGCATTACGGCGGCTCTCATGCAGGGAGCAAATCTTGTAAAGGAAGAAAATCCTGAGCTTTCCAGCCAGCTTATGAAGCGTGCTAAACAGTATCTTAATGAGGGCATTGATGGCAACGAGGAAGGGGAGTACGCGGAGCGTTCCACAGGCAATTATAATGCAGTGGTGAACAACGCCATGATGGCCATGTATGAGGAATCTGGTGACGAGAGCTATCTTGGTTATGTGGAGCGGAATTTAAAGATGATGCTTTACTACATTGATCCTGATGATACGATTTTTACACAGAATTCAACAAGACAGGATCAGGGCAAGGCAGATTACCCGGACAAGTACCTTTACCAGTATTTATATATGGCGGCAAAAACGGGGTTTGATGTATTTGACCGCGCGGCCCATAAAATCATAAAGGATAACACAGAACGTGGGGATATGGCGCCGGAATGCCTTCACATTATTATGCTTCACGACTTTATGATGAATTATGAATTTAAGGGTTATGGATTCCTTGAGACCTATCATAAGCATTTTGAAGAGGCAGGGGTTATCCGTGGGAAAACGACGGAGTATGGCTACAGTATTTTAAAAGGAAAGAGTGCCTTCCTTTTTCTTAAGTTCCAGGAGACACTTATTTACTTAAAGATTGGGGAAAGCTACTGTGATATCCGGAATTTCATTCCACAGACCATAGAGGAAAAGGACGGCGTCTGCACCCTGACATCTGTGGCTAAGGGCTGGTATTATCTTCCTTTTGCTGAAAAGCAAAGTACCAACGATTGGTGGAAGATGGATCATACCAAGCGGGAAATCTTAAACAGCAGTGAAATTAAAATGACTGTAACCTTAAAGGAGCTTTCCGATGGTATGGAAATCAGTGTGAAGGCAGATGGTCTGGATCAGGTGCCGCTGCGGGTTGAAATCTGTATTCCGGCAGGAAGTATTCTTGAGAATGAACATTTCCATATGCGTGCGGCAAAAGGAGAAGACATGGTGCTAAGAGATGGGTATGTGACCTTAATCCATGGCAATCAGAAACTTCTTTTTGGACCTGGTTATGGAACCCATGAATTTGGGGGACATTATTCAGGAGAAGAAATCAACGAATCCGGCTTCACCATTTACTTTAATGATTACACTCCTTATGAAAGAACGTTTTCCATCCGCAAGGCGTAAGGGCAGGAGAAAGATAAAGGAGAAGGTTCCGGTGCAGGGCTGCACCGGAATTTTTGTATGGTAAATCCTGTCTGATGGATGTGAAATTTGTATTAACATTTAAACATATGAAAAAAATAGGAAATTAACGAAAACCAGTTGCAAAATTACCCGAAGTGAGTATATAATAAATTTACTTTTTAGTAAATGACGGTTACCAGTGATTCTGGATTATCATATACGTCGTGGGTTAGCTAGAAATGAAAGGAGATAATTATGAAAAAATCACTTAAAAAAATTGGGTTAGCGTTTATGACCTCCATGCTGGTTCTTGGAGCGCTTACCGCATGCGGCGGAAAGGATCCGGGCGCAGAAAATAATACATCCTCCAGTGCAGCAGGAGAGACTACAAAAGCAGGCGAGACCGCGGCTGGAACAAAGACCGGTGGAGACAGTACCTTTACCTATGCCATTGCAGGCGATCCGGGAGCGAATGTTAACGTAATTACAACAAGCGACCGTTTTGGTCTTATGACAATTAAAATGATCTATTCCCCATTATATATGTACAACGCAGATGGCATCAACTATTTCCTCGCAAAGAGCGTTGAACCCTCTGACGATAAATTGACTTATACCGTACATTTACGGGACGATGTAAAGTGGTCTGACGGAGAGAAATTCACGGCGGATGACGTAGTATTCACCTTTGATGCCATGGAAAAAGAAGAGAATGCGGGCTGGGCCTACTCTCAGCTTGTTTACCCGGAAGGCAGTGTTAAGGTTGCCAAGGTAGATGATTATACCGTTACCTTTACCATGCCAGTGGTCAATGCTGCAGCAGAGGAGATGATTTCCCAGATCTTCATCATGCCAAAGCATGTTTATGAGAATGTGACCAGCTTTGAAAACAATGAAGTGAATTCAAAGCCCGTTGGAACAGGTCCATACGTAATGTCAGAGTACTCCGCAGGTTCCTATGTGAAGTTCACAAAGAATGAGAACTACTTCCTGGGAGCACCTTCGATTGATAACATTGTTTACCGGATCATTGAAAATGAAAATACAGCAAAAACAGCCATTCAGAGCGGGGAAGTAGATGCCTGGATCGGAACTCCTACTCAGGTGGAGCAGATGGATCTAAAGTCCAATAACTTAACCGTTCATCCTTATCAGGAAGGCCGAGTCGGCTATCTGATGATGAACGAAAAGCGCATGACTGATGAGAACTTAAGAAAAGCAGTACTTTATGCCATTGATAAAAAAGCCATTGCAGATGCTATTTTCTTAGATGCCGCTAACTACGATCTGCCATGGAGCTTCATACCTCCAAACAGCGAGTTCTTTACGGAGGATGTAGAAAAATATGGTCAGGACCTTGAAAAGTCAAAAGAATTCCTGGCTGCTTCCGGCAACAAGGCGCCTGAGCTTACCCTGGCATACAGCGCAACAGACAGCATTCAGTCAACCACTGCCATTCTTGTTCAGGAACAGCTTCAGAAGGTCGGCATTAAGGTAAACTTAACAGGCGTGGATTCCACTGCACTGAGCCAGCAGATGAAAAAAGAAGATAATGCATACGACATGTATTTCGGCGGTTATATCATGGGAATTGACCCGGATACCTTTACCAGCCTCTTTGAGAGTGGAAGCGGTTTTAACTACATGCATTACAATTATCCTGAGATCGATGAGCTGTTCTCTCAGGGACGGAAAGAAACCGACAAAGCAAAGAGAAAAGAAATCTATACAAAGCTTCAGCAGAAAATACAGGATACAGCCTGCTTCTATCCGCTGTACTCCAATAAGCGTCTTTTAGTGGTATCAGACAGAATCACAGGCATCGAGGATGCAAAGCTGGTTCCTGTCTATACCTTTGAAGATACTTCCAAGCTTAAGTTAAAATAAAACGTTGAAAAAGGGGTTTTTTGCTGCTTCATTTCCTGCGGCAAATGCCCCTTTTTATAAGGAGATAATTCTATGGCCAAATATATATTAAAGCGAATATTGACAGCCATACCCATGGTCCTTTTCATCACCATCCTGTGCTTTACTCTCATGCATTTTTCACCATACGATGCCATAGATGCCATGACAAACCCCAGGATGTCCCAGGAAACCATTGATTTAATTAAGGCAAAGTACGGATATGACCAGCCCCTTTATATTCAGTATTTCCGCTGGCTTGATGGACTGATGAATGGAAATTATGGATATTCTATCGTAACAAAGCAAAGCATTGCAGCGGATCTTTCCGTCAGAATTCCTAATACATTTAAGCTGGTGCTTCCAGCCTATATTACTGCTTACTTTCTGGCCGTTGTGCTGGGACTCTTGGCAGGCTCTCATAAAAACCGGACGGCAGATAAGCTGATTGACGGTTTTTCTTCCGTTGGAATCGCAGTTCCTTCCTTCTGGTTTTCCATGCTCCTTATCTTTGTCTTTGGATATAAGCTGAAGCTTCTTCCCTTTGTTGGAATGAATTCCGTTGGAATGGAAGCCTCTGTGGCTGACTTTATGAGACATTACATCATGCCCTTTACCACACTTGTATTTACCTTTCTGCCTGCCAATATAAAGTTCGTCCGTTCCTCCACCCTGACTCAGTTTTCAGAGGATTATGTACTGGTGCAGCAGGCCTTTGGTGCCAGCAAGCGGGAAATCATGTTTAAGCATGTCTGCAAAAATGTACTCCTGCCGGTGGTTACAAGACTTGGAATGGCATTGCCATTATTAGTAACTGGAGCTATCATCACAGAGACCGTATTTGGCTGGCCAGGGGTAGGTCCTTACTTTATCAAAGCCATTCAGGGCCTGGATTACCCCATTGTCATGATTATCCTTGTGTTGTCCTCAACTCTGGTAATCCTTGGCAATCTTCTGTCAGATATCCTGTACTGTCTCATCGATCCGCGTATTCGGGAAATGGGGTGATGACAAATGAGAAAGAAAGATAATATGAAACATAACAACAGGTCCACAAGAATGGACAGCGTGATTCTTGTATTAAAGCATGATAAGGCAGCGGTACTCTCCCTGATTCTTTTAGGGATTATCATCCTGTTTGCCCTTATCGCCCCCTTACTTCCCGTAGATCCCAATGCCACGGACGTCATCAACCGGTTAAAATCTCCGTCTCTGACTCATCTGTTTGGAACCGATGAAGTGGGAAGGGATTATTTTGCAAGAGTCATTTATGGAGGCCGTGTCTCCCTTTTGGTTGGATTTCTAGCCATGCTCACAAGCCTTACCATCGGCGTTGCGGTGGGAACCATCTCCGGGTTCTGTGGTGGGATCATAGATGCCATACTGATGCGTATCGTAGACGTTCTTCACTCCATACCATGGATGATTTTAGTAACCGTTGTCAGCATCTTTTTAAAGCCAGGACTTAAGTCCATCATACTTGTAATCGGACTCTTTACCTGGATGGAGATTGCAAGGCTGGTACGTGCGGAGACTCTTTCTTTAAAAGAGAGGGAATTTGTCCTTTATGCCAAATTTTCGGGAGTTGGTGTTTTAACAATCATTCTGCGCCATATTATCCCCGCAGTATTTCCCACCATCATCGTCTCAGCCACCACCAGCATGGCAAATGCCATTATGACAGAGTCCTCCCTAAGCTTCTTAGGGGTCGGAATTCAGCAGCCAATGTCCTCCTGGGGCAGTCTCCTTCAGGATGCCCAGGGAACCATGCAGAACAACTTTTTCATGGCCTTAATTCCAGGACTTTTAATCATAATAACGATTTTTAGCTTTAATAAGCTTGGGAATTTACTTCGGGTCTATGTGGAGCCTAAGGTCATGAACGATGAGAAAGAATAAAGTGAGGGAATAAAAGTGGAAGATTCAAACAATAAAAATAAAGAAATCCTGTCTGCCAGGAATGCACACACCACTTTTCATACCCATGGAAAATCGGTGCAGGCAGTACGAGGTGTCAGCTTCCATGTCGGGCAGAAGGAAATCCTTGCTGTGGTAGGAGAATCCGGAAGCGGAAAAAGCGTTCTCATGAAATCAATCATGGGACTGATGCCTGACAATGCAGAAATTACCGCAGATGAAATCCGGTTTATGGACCGGGAGCTTACTGCCATGACACCGGAGCAGCTAAGAAAAATACGGGGAAAGGAAATTGCCATGGTATTTCAGGATCCCATGACAGCCTTAAACCCTTTAAGAACCATAGGATACCACCTTATGGAGGTGTTAAAACGGCACCGTAACATGAGCGGAAAAGAAGCCCATAACGAGGCCATAGAAGTGCTGAAGCAAGTAGGAATTTCTTCCCCGGAAAAGCGTCTCATGCAGTATCCCCACGAGTTTTCCGGCGGAATGCGCCAGAGAGCTTTAATAGCCATGGCCCTTTGCTGTTTGCCAAAGCTTTTGATCGCAGATGAGCCTACGACAGCCCTTGATGTGACCATTCAGGCCCAAATCCTTGAACTGTTAAAGAAGCTTCAGGAAGAGAATGGAATGAGCGTGGTATTAATCACTCATGACCTTGGTGTGGTAGCAAGCTTAAGCCATAGAATCTGTGTGATGTACGGCGGACTTATTATGGAGGAGGGGCTGACCGATGAAATCTTTTATGCTCCCAAACATCCTTATACAAAAGCGCTCTTAAGAGCCATTCCAAAGCCCCAGTCAGGAAACAAAGAGCGGCTGGAAGCCATTCCTGGAATGGCCCCGTCCCTGGCTTCTCCACCCCCTGGATGCCCTTTTGCAGAGCGGTGTAAATTCGCCTGTGAAGCATGCAATGAGGCCATACCACAGTACCGGGTGTATTCTGATACTCAGAGGGCTCTGTGCATCTTTTCTGACGAAGAGCTTCATGCCATGGAACAGGAGGTGGAGTAAATGGAACAGAACAACCAGGAGATCCTTCTGGAAGCGAAAAACTTGTGTAAATACTTCCCTCAAAAGGACTTTTTTGGGCGGAAAAAAGCAGAGGTAAAGGCTGTTGATGGCATCAATCTTGCCATACGAAAAGGCGAGACCTTCGGCCTTGTTGGAGAGTCTGGCTGCGGGAAATCAACCCTTGGGCGCACCCTCATCCGGATGTATGATCCCACCAGCGGTTCTATCCATTTTAAGGGTCAGGATATTACTGGATGGAAGGGGAAACAGCTCCTTCCCATTCATAAGCAGATGCAGATCATTTTCCAGGATCCCTATTCAGCCCTTGATCCCCATCTAAATGTAAGGGAAATCATCAAAGAGTCCCTGACGGCCGGAGGAAAGATGGCTGCCAGCGAAATGGATGGAAGAATCGAAGAGCTCCTGAAAAGGGTGGGAATGAAACCGGATGATATGCATAAGTATGCATACGAATTCTCCGGGGGACAGCGTCAGAGAATCGGAGTTGCCAGAGCACTTTCCGTGGAGCCGGAATTTCTTCTCTGCGACGAACCGATATCAGCTCTTGATGTGTCGATTCAGGCCCAGGTGGTGAATATGCTGGAAGATCTTCAGGAAGAATTAGGGCTTACCTACCTGTTCGTTGCCCATGATTTATCCATGGTGCGCCACATATCCACCAGAATTGGTGTCATGTATTTAGGCAGACTGGTGGAGGTGGCAGATTGTGATGAACTCTATGAAAATCCTCTTCATCCTTACACGAAAGCCCTTCTTTCTGCCATTCCTGTGGCTGATCCAAAGGCAGCAAGAGCGGCCAGCCGCCTTATGTTATCAGGAGAACTCCCAAGTCCCATGGATGTACCAGGCGGATGCCACTTCCATACCCGGTGCATGGACGCTCAGAAAGAATGTGAAGAATCCATTCCAGGCATGCGTGAAATAACTCCGGGGCATTACGTGGCATGCTCCTGTATCTGACATTTTACGCAGGATGAGAGAAAAACATTAGAAAAATAATTCTTGACTTTTTAATCAAAACTTTTTATAATAACAACAATTAAAAAACAAAACTAAGCGAAGACGCTTAAGAGTATTTACCCTTAGGCGTTTTTTTGCATATTCGCAGTCTTTTACACAGAAAGGAGATGAAAATATGCCAGATATGGTGAAAGTCGAAAACTTAAAAAAGAACTTCGGAGACCTTGAAGTTTTGAAGGATATCAGCCTGACGGTGAAGGAAGGTGAGAAGCTTGTTATTATAGGTCCTTCCGGTTCCGGAAAGTCCACCTTTATCCGGTGCATCAACTACCTGGAGGAGCCCACAAGCGGCAAAATTACAGTAGCAGGCACGGAAGTAACAAAAAAGAATCATCTGGAAATGGCAAAAAAGTATTCATCCATGGTCTTTCAGCAATTTAACTTATATCCCCATCTTACCGTCTTAGAAAATCTTACCCTGGCACCCATCAAGCTGCAGCATGTTCCCAAAGAAGAGGCAAAAAAGAACGCACTAAATTGCCTGGAACGAGTTGGCCTTAAGGAAAAGGCTGGTAATTATCCAGTTCAGCTTTCCGGTGGACAGCAGCAGAGAGTTGCCATTGCAAGAGCCTTATGCACCAAACAGCCGCTCATTCTGTTTGATGAGCCTACTTCTGCCCTCGATCCTGAGATGGTGCAGGAGGTTTTAAGCGTTATGGTAGAGCTGGCGCAAGAAAATATTACGATGATCTGCGTGACTCATGAGATGGGATTTGCCCGTCAGGTGGCAGACCGAGTAATTTTCATGGATGGCGGGTATATTCTTGAAGAGGGAACACCAGAGCATTTCTTTGAGTGCCCGGAACATGAAAGAACCAAAGCGTTCTTAAGCAAGATCCTGCATTAGGGTGTTTGTTTAATATAAAAACAAGATTGAGGAGGAAACAGATATGATGAAAAAGATGTTATCACTTGCACTTACACTTGCTATGGTGGCTTCCATTACCGCCTGCGGTTCTAAACCGGAGACGACAACGACTGCCGCAGAGACAACTAAGGCAGGGGAGACTGCGAAAGCAGGAGACGGTGCAGCCGCTGACGTTCAGAAAATTATCGACCGGGGAACTTTAAAGGTTGGTTGTAAATCCGATATTCCAAAGTTCAGCCTTCAGAATACTGCAACAGGAGAGTATGAAGGATTTGAAGATGATATTGCTTATGAGATCGCAGGAAAAATCTTCGGATGTACCGCTGACGAAGCAAAAGAGAAAAAACTGGTTGCGTTCCAGGGCGTTACCGCAAAAACAAGAGGACCACTCTTAGAGAATGGGGAAATCGATCTTGTTATCGCTACCTTTACCATCACAGATGAGAGAAAAGAAACCTATAACTTCTCCACCCCTTACTATACCGATGCAATTGGTCTTTTAGTAAATAAGGATTCCGGCATTA
Source organism: [Clostridium] aerotolerans DSM 5434 (assembly GCF_000687555.1). Taxonomy (GTDB): domain Bacteria; phylum Bacillota; class Clostridia; order Lachnospirales; family Lachnospiraceae; genus Lacrimispora; species Lacrimispora aerotolerans. The sequence continues at coordinate 294,325 of NZ_JHWJ01000004.1, forward strand.
CTTCCATCGAGGGACTTGACGGAAAGATCGTAGGAATTGCTCAGTCTGCCAATACAAAAGAGATGACCTTAAAGTATATTGACGAAAAGGGCTTAAAGGTAAAACCTCAGTTCCAGGAATTCGATGGTTACCCAGCACTTGCTCAGGCTCTGGCAACCAAGCAGATCGACTGCTTCTCCGTTGACCGTGCCATCTTATCCGGTTATGTAAACGATAAAAATCAGATCTTAGAGGATCGTTTTGCAGAGCAGGATTACGGCGTTGCATCTGCAAAGGAGAATACAGGTCTTGCAGCATTAGTAGAAGAGAAAGTTACTTCCATGATTTCTGATGGCTCCATGAAGAAGCTTCAGGACAAATGGGAATTACAGTAAGCTGTGATGTAAAGGAAAATTGACATGATTAAAGGTCTTTTTGATACAAAACGCTGGAATGCCCTGTTTCAGGCATTTCCCGAATATTATATACCAGGCTTTCTTATGACCCTTAAAATATCACTTGTTGGGCTGGCGCTTGCGCTGGCCCTTGGAGTGGTATTTGGTCTGCTTTCTACGGCAAAATTCAAACCGTTTCGGATTCTTTCACGAATTTACGTGGAATTCATACAGAATACGCCTCTGGCTCTTCAGGTGGTGTGCTATTATTCTATCCTGCCCATGCTCTTTTCCAGTTCCGGATTTCGTATGCCCAAGTTTATCCTGGGCGTCATCGGTGTTGGAATCTACCATGGTGCCTACATCTCTGAGGTCATAAGAACCGGAATTGAAGCCATACCGAAGGGACAGTCTGAGGCAGCATCTTCTCAGGGGTTTTCTTATCTGGAGACCATGTATCACATCATTTTGCCTCAGACCATAAAGATTATCCTGCCGCCTCTTGCCAATCAGGCTCTGGGACTTGTAAAGAACACCTCCATTCTGGCCATGGTCGCTGGTATGGACCTGATGTATTTTACAGATTCCTGGGGTTCCGAGCGAGGCTACTTTGCTCAGGCATACTTTACCAGTGCGGTTATGTACTTTATCATCTGTTTCCCGCTGGCAAGACTTGCCCGCTATCTGGAGATTCGTTCTATGAGGCTTCCGACTGCAAAACGGCTTGAGATTACAGCAGATGAGGAGGTCGCATGATAGAATTATTTCACCAGATTTTTACCCCGGCTAATGTGATCTTTATGCTTAAAGGATTACAGATGACGGTTCTTATCGCAATTCTGGCTACCATTATCAGTATGATTTTTGGTACAGTATTCGCCCTGATTAGAACCTATGCTTCCGGCAAATGGAAATGGGCAGGCGTGATGGTTGCGATCTATACAGAATTTTTCCGCTGTACCCCAAACCTGTTGTGGATTCTTTGGATCTATTTTACGGTGAAAGGGAATAAAGTAGGAGTATCGGTGTTTGCTATATCACTCTTTACTTCCGCTGTTATGGCAGAGATCATCAGAGGAGGGTTAAACTCCATTCCCAAGGGCCAGTTTGAAAGCGCTCAGTCTCAGGGCTTTGGATTTATAAAGACTCTCTGGTACATTATACTTCCCCAGACTTATAAGAAGGTCATTCCTGCGCTTTTAAGCCAGGTCATTACAATCATTAAAGATACCTCCTTCTTAAAAATGGTGGACGTTGCAGAATTTATGAGAAACAGCTCAGTTGTACTTGGAAGCATTTACGATGTACGGGGCATGATGATGCTGTTTGCCTTCGAAGCCCTTTGCTATTTTACCATCTGCTTTGCGTTGAGCACGGTAGTAAGGCGTTATCAGAAAACCATAGTAACTGGTTAGGGAGGAACTTTTTGAATGAAAAAGTTTACAATCACGATTGCCCGTGAGTTTGGAAGTATGGGAGGCCCTATTGCAAGGGAACTTTCCAAGGAACTGGGCGTGAAGTTTTACGACCGTGATATTGTGGAAGAGGTGGCGAAAAAGTTAAAGCTTCCTGTTTCCACCATAAGTGATGAAGAGGAAAAGTCCAAGCATCTGTTGTTTTCCCATATGTTTCCTTTGGGGACGGATGAGGACTATATGCAGGATATCATTTTTGATGTGCAAAAGGATATCATACTGGATCTTGCAAAAAAGGAAAGCTGCATTCTGGTTGGAAGATGCTCCAATCACATTTTAGAGCATCAAAAGAACAACATTAATATTTTTATTTATGCCCCATATCAGAAGCGGATTGAAAACTGCGTGAATTCCTTAGGGATGACGGTGAGTGAAGCCAAGCGAATGATTCAGTCTGTGGACAAAGCAAGAAATACTTATCATAAAAAATATGCCGGATATCTTCCAAATAATCCGGAGCATACCAACCTTATGATTGATTCCTCTCTCCTTGGAGTGACAGGTACGGCGCAGCTCATTGCTGGTGTGGTCCGTCAGCTTTTTGGGGAAGAATAAAATGGGAGAAGTTTCCTATTTAAATAGCCCCTTGGAAAAGAAAAGGATGAAACCTGATTCTTTTTCAAGGGGCTATTATTTATTTATCGCTATTTACCAGCGGTTTACTAGAGGAGATTTGTTATGAATGGAAAACATATTACGATTGAATCAGTCAGTCCATTTTCAGAAGAGGCTACTTCCTTAATGGAAGAACTTTCCATATGCCTAAGGGATATTACCGGAAATGAGGGAAGGAATTCCTTTGACCCAAACGATGTGTGCAAAGAAAAAGCAATGTTTGTAATTGCCAGAGATGAAAATGGAAGTGCCATCGGCTGTGGTGCCTTCCGGCCCATGGATGAAAAGACAGCCGAGGTGAAGCGGATGTATGCAAAGGAAAAAGGATTGGGAGTAGGAAACCTTATTTTATCATATTTAGAATCACAGGCCAGCCAGATGGGATATGAGAGTTTCCGTCTGGAAACCCGCGTCATCAATAAAAATGCAGTATCCTTTTATCAGCGAAATGGTTATGAGGTGATTCCTAACTATGGTCACTACAAAGACAGAGGGGAATCAATCTGTTTTGAGAAAAAATTGTCAATCTGATCTGCCTTCTGTATTTTTTTCTGTTTCAAAAATAAGACAAGGAAATATAAGCATCACTCCTTGACACTGAAAAAAAAATCTGCTATAGTTTACATTTGTGTGAAACGAGAGGATGAAGGTCTGAAACGTGCCTGTTACCTCTCGTTTTGTTTGCGAAAGTGTGTGTGTGCGGCCGTCGGCAACATGGGAACCCGGCAGGCCATGAGAAAGGAATTAATCATTTATGGAAACAGTTAGATTTGAAGAATTACAGTTAGATGAAAGAATTCTGCGGGCTGTAGCAGATATGGGATTCGAAGAGGCATCTCCTATCCAGGCCCAGGCAATTCCGGTGCAGTTGGAAGGAAGAGATATCGTCGGTCAGGCTCAGACAGGTACCGGCAAAACAGCAGCCTTTGGTATTCCTATGTTACAGAAAGTAGACCCTAAGGTTAAAAAGCTTCAGGCGGTGGCTCTCTGTCCTACAAGAGAGCTTGCTATCCAGGTAGCAGATGAAATCCGTAAGCTTTCAAAATATATGCATGGTGTTAAGGTTCTTCCGATTTACGGCGGACAGGATATTGTAAAGCAGATCCGTTCTTTAAAAGACGGTACACAGATCATTATCGGTACTCCAGGACGTGTTATGGATCATATGCGCCGCAAGACCGTTAAGTTTGATTTTGTCCATACCGTTGTTATGGATGAGGCTGATGAGATGTTAAACATGGGATTCCTTGAGGATATGGAAACCATCTTAAGCCAGCTTCCAGAAAAGCGCCAGACCGTTATGTTCTCCGCTACTATGCCTCCAGCTATCATGGAAATCGCAAGAAAGTTCCAGCAGGAGCCGGTAACCGTTAAAGTAGTAAAAAAAGAACTGACCGTTCCGAAAGTAACCCAGTACTATTATGAAGTAAAACCAAAGAGCAAAGTGGAAGTTATGTGCCGTCTTCTCGATATGTACGCACCAAAGCTTTCCGTTGCTTTCTGTAATACCAAAAAGCAGGTAGATGAGCTGGTTCAGTCCCTTCAGGGCCGCGGTTATTTTGCAGAAGGTCTCCATGGTGACTTAAAGCAGATACAGCGTGACAGGGTCATGAACAGCTTCCGTAACGGTAAGACAGAGATCCTTGTGGCTACAGACGTTGCAGCCCGTGGAATCGACGTAGACGACGTAGAAGCGGTATTCAATTACGACCTTCCCCAGGATGATGAGTACTATGTACACAGAATCGGCCGTACCGGACGTGCGAACAGAGAAGGAATTGCATTCAGCTTTGTCGTAGGCAAGGAAGTTTACAAGCTTCGCGACATTCAGCGTTACTGCAAGACCAAGATCGTACCTCAGGCAATTCCTTCTTTAAATGACGTAACAGCCATCAAGGTTGATAAGATTTTAGAGAACGTTGCCGGTACCATCGGTGAGACCGATTTAAGTAACATGGTAAACATCATTGAAAAGAAGCTTCTGGAAGAGGATTACACCTCTCTGGATCTGGCAGCAGCTCTTCTTAGAAAATTGATGGGCGAAGAGAACGAAGATATCATTGATACAAGAGAACCTCGTTCCCTCGATGAGCTGGACGGCTATTTTAGCGGCAACAGCGGACGTGGTCGTGGAAGAAGCAACGGCGGACGCGGCGGCAGAGGTGATTCCTCCAGAGAAAGAGAAGACATGGCTCGCCTCTTCATTAACATCGGCAAGAACCAGAACGTAAAGCCAGGTGATATCCTTGGAGCCATCGCCGGAGAATCCGGTATGCCAGGTAAAATGGTTGGAAGCATCGACATGTATGACAAATACACCTTCGTAGAAGTTCCCAGAGAAAATGCGGACATTGTATTAAAGGCTATGAAAGATGTAAAAATCAAAGGAAAAAATATCCATATGGAAAAAGCCAACGGAAAAGGCAAATAAATTTTCGGGAGCGGAGCAGGAAGGAAAGGCATAGCCTTTCCTGGAGTGTTTCGTTCTTTTTTTATTTCTATTTTTGTATACATTTAGTCTCTTACTTTGTTTCATGCCTTGCGTACTGATGAAAAAAAAGATACAATAGGTCTAGATAAAATGATTTAAAATGCCGGTATAGAGAAGCTTACAGGCTTCTATGGCAAACGTGTCAAGATGGAGGATGTTATGTCAGAGTGGAAGAAAAATGACAAGTTTGAAACAGTCATTGAAGATATCAGCGAGACCGGGGAAGGAATCGGTAAGACCGATGGCTTTACCTGGTTTATTAAAGATACAGTAATCGGAGACAGAGTAGAAGCTAAGGCTATGAAGACCAAGAAGTCCTATGGCTTTGCAAGGCTGGAACGAATCCTGGAACCGTCCAAAAACCGTGTGGAACCAAAGTGCCCGGTTGCAAGGCAGTGCGGAGGATGTCAGCTCCAGGCCATGGATTATAAGGAGCAGCTTACGTTTAAGGAAAGAAAGATATACAATAATCTGGCTAGAATTGGGGGATTTACTGAGATTCCCATGCTTCCTATTATGGGAATGGACGAGCCGTGGAGATACCGGAACAAAGCGCAGTTTCCATGGGGGACGGATAAGGAAGGCAATATTATCACTGGATTTTATGCAGGACGTACCCATTCTATTATCGGGTGTGAGGATTGTTTGCTGGGCATAGAAGAGAATGAGGATATCCTTAAGATCATTAAGGCTCATATGGAGCGGTTTGGACTTCGCCCTTATGATGAGGAAACTCATAAGGGGCTTATTCGTCATACTCTGATTAGGAAAGGCTTTAAGACTGGGGAGCTGATGATCTGTCAGGTGATTAATGGAAAGAGCCTGCCTCATCAGGAGGAGCTTGTAAAGGAGCTTTTAAAGATTCCGGGTATGACCAGCATTTCTTATAGTGTCAATCGGGAAAAGACCAATGTGATCATGGGAAATCAGGTGGAGAACCTGTACGGACCTGGATATATTTCTGATTATATCGGAGACGTGAAATACCGGATATCCCCTCTGTCCTTTTATCAGGTCAACCCGGTTCAGACGGAGAAGCTTTACGGTACAGCCCTTGAATACGCCGGGCTTACTGGAGGGGAAACGGTCTGGGATCTTTATTGTGGTATTGGAACCATATCACTGTTTTTGGCTCAGAAGGCGAAAAAGGTGTATGGAGTTGAGATCGTGCCCCAGGCCATTGAGGACGCAAGGGAGAATGCCAGATTAAATGGTATGGAGAATGTGGAGTTCTTTGTAGGGAAGGCCGAAGAGGTGCTTCCAGAGCAGTTTGAGAAGAATCAGGTGTATGCGGACGTGATTGTGGTTGACCCGCCTAGAAAAGGGTGCGATGAGGTGTGCCTCGAAACCATTGTGAAGATGGGGCCGAAGCGGGTGGTTTATGTAAGCTGTGATTCTGCCACTCTTGCAAGGGATTTGAAGTATTTGGCGGAGAGAGGGTATGAGCTTAGTAAGGCTAGAGGGTGTGATATGTTTCCGCATACTGGGCATGTTGAAGCGGTGATAATGATGACGTATTGTGAACAAAGAGAAAAAGGTATAGTATAACCAAAATATGTTGTGGTTATGGAGTTGAAAATGAGTAAAAAAAACAGGCTGAAAAGTGCAAATTTTGGTCTGTTTTTTTTTGGTAGATGACAAAGGGTAGTTGGAAAGTTAGAATCTTTAAAAAGAAAATTTTATACGGATAAAAAGAGTAGACTATATTATTGGACAACGAATCAATATCCTTTTTTGTTTCAATAAGGGTATTGATAGCTCAAAAAGATTGTAAGGAAATGTAATGTAAAAGCATGTGAGCTTAAAATCCTAGTGTTTTTGTTTTACATATAGATACTATCAGATAGAGAGTGAGAATTTTTTGTTAAAGAATAAAAAACTGTACCGGATACAGCTCCGCAAGTAAAGTAATAGATGAATGCTGAAAATGGTGAAATGATAGCATGCAATAGAAGATACAATTAAGCAAATCCATTGATATTTCTAGTAACCACTTATTAGCTGAGGTCTGTTGTAAATTAAACTTTAGCACCTGTACTAATGATAGAGATCCTAATAATAGAATTAATTTAAAAATATTGCATCTTAATGTATTTATTTATGTTATTGTTAATATATATATAATATAACTTGGACTTTTAGCTTAAGTTAATTGTTTTAATCGGTAATTATGATTTGCTATATTAGAAGAATTACATAAAAAGGTAAGAGTAAGGTCTAAGAGTGATTCTAATTTTGTTTAAGGGGGTGAAGTGACATGTCTGAAATAATTAAATTGTCTTCTAATCAGAAAGAAGAACTAATGAAGCAGGCAGGTATGAATTGGGAGGAACTGGCATCAAATTTTAATGATACTCAAAACAGTCCTGAATTATTAAAATTAACTAATTCTACAGTTGTTGTTCAAGGTAAAACTTGGAGAGTCGAGCCTGAATAGAAGTATACAAAACGTTAATGATAACGATGCAGAGTATCAATTATACATCTGCATCGTTATCATTATTATTTTACTGGAGGAATTGTTGATGTTTAGACTAGCTCTAATTAATCCACCATATTTAGATGAAGAAAGTTTTGAAAAAAGCCTTGCTCCAATGGGTATTTGCTATATTGCAGCTTATTTAGAAAATATGAATATAGCATGTGATGTATATGATTTTTCCTCGAGTGATTTGTCTAACGATGAGTTAATTGAAAAATATCAATTAGTTAGTTATAACCTTATAGCTTTTTCCACTTATACTTGCTCCTTTAAAGATACTGTTGCTTTGGCAGAAGCAATAAAGAACCATAATTCTAAAGTTATAATTATTATGGGAGGGCATCATGTCACTCTTGCACCATCAGAGGTTCTTAGGGATTTCCCAGTAGTAGACTTTGTTACGGTGGGATATGGTGAGCAGCTTATGTTTGATCTAGTATCTGCCTTGAATAAGGGATATTCTTATAAGGATATACCAGGGATTGGATATAAAGATGGTGAAAATATCGTTGTTAATGACACAGTTATAAATGATATAAATTTAGATTTAATACCATTTCCAAAGAGAGAAATAGTCACTGATTATGGATATAATACTGCTAATCTTATTGAGGGAAAGAAAATCATAAACATTGTAACTAGTAGAGGGTGTGTTTATAATTGCCATTTTTGCGTTAACACAAAAAATAATCATTGGCTGCCTCGTAGTGTAAATAATGTTATTGACGAAATGAAAAATTTATATGATGGAAATCAATTTAATCATATTTTTTTCACTGACTGTAACTTTTTAATAGATCCTTATAGGGCTATGGAGATTGTTGAAAAAGTTTATGAGTTTAATAAAAATATAACAATGAACTTTCATGCACGTTGTGATCAGATTGTTAAATATGAGAAGATAATCAGGAAAATGGGGGCGGCTGGATGTGCGTTTATTAATGTGGGAGTAGAAAGTAATAGTGAGGCTGTTTTAAAGCGGTTTAACAAAAGGATATCTCCAGAAACAAATCAACATGCAATTGAAATTTTGAAAGATGCAGGAATACATCCTAATGTTTACATGATTATGTTTGAGGCGCTTGTAACTATAGATGATATTTACGAAAGCTATATATTTCTAAAAAAAAATAAGCTAACTAATTTTGTTGGAGTACATAACTTATATAATTCACTGATGCCTTTTTATGGGACACCATACTGGAATAATTACGGAGAATTTTATACTCAAACGATTCATGGAATATCGAAAACATATTTTCAGAATAAAGATGTTAAGAAATTTTACTATGTTATTAAATTACTTAGAGAAGAATATGAAAAGGAAATATCATCTCAGGTAGCTGTATTTATGAAGTTACAAGTGACTCATCCAAAATTAATTGATAAAAATTTATATCAAAATTACATTCTTGTACAAAATTTTCAATACATAGCGTTTGAAAAATTGTTGGAATATTATAAAAACCAAAAGGAACTTATTTCGTATGTTGAACTAAAGGCAAATCCATTAATCTCAGACTATATAAATGTTATTGAAGAAAATAGAGTGCTTTTAAAGGAAATAGAATCATATTACAGTTTTAATTAGATTTCTAGTTACAAAAAAATAAATGTTTATTTTAAAGAGATTGTTTATAAATATGCAATCTTCTTTTTATAAGGAGATTAAATAGATGCTTAAAAATTTCTGCATTTCAACTGACTTTTTGTTAAAAACAATTAGTCAACTGAGTGAGTTAGATAAGATAAAAGAAAATAAGATAAAAGAAGTTTTTGGGAATATTACACCAAGCATTTTTTCTTCCGGTAGATCAGAACTCTATTTACCGAAATGTAATATTGAAGAGCTGGCTATTTATATAAGCTATGCTCATAAGCATGGTATTGAATTTAACTATACTTTAAATGGAATATGTATGTCGAATCAAGAGTTTGATTCATGTGGATATAAGAAATTACTTAATTTTGTAAGTGATTTAATTGATATTGGAGTAGATCGCTTTACAATTTCATCTCCTGTTTTGATGAATATTTTATCAACGCATTTTAAGAATATAAAAATAACAGCATCTGCTATATGTCAAATCAATTCATTAAGCATGGCAAGAGATTATGCTGGAATAGGGGGAGTGGACAGATTAGTTATTTTTGAGGATTCTACTAGAAATTTTCAATTATTGAAGAAGATTCACAAAGAATTAGGAATTGAAATGGAGATCATAGTAAACCAGCCGTGCCAATTCGGATGTATCTATAGAAATTTTCACAGAATTGGATTGAGTCATGAAAGTATAGATGAGAGTGGTAAATTTAAGATTGATGATTACTATCAAGTTTGTTGGAAAAAAAAGTTGGCTAATCCCAGTGAAATGTTAAAAATACCAACAATTATTAGGCCTGAAGATTTGCACCATTATGAAATGGCCGGAGTAAAGTATTTCAAAATAGTTGACAGGATGATAAAGTCTATTAATATTAAAATAATTGAGAGCTATATGGATGAAAGTTATGAAGGGAATTTATTTGACATTTTACCTGGAGAGTTTAATGCATTGTATCTTGATAATTCGGAAATGAATGGATTTATTGATTATTTCTTAAATGAGAAGAATATTTGTCATATAGGATGTAGTAATTGTGGATATTGTGATTCTTATGCAAAGAAAATAATAGTCTCTGAGGAAAGAGTTGAAAAAAAACTAAATAAGGTAGAGAGTGATATAAGAGATTTTTTAGAAGACGGTCCAAAGGAGTCGACGGATTCATGGAGGCATATTCTATCAAACTGTTAGAGGAGATTTTATTATATGATGTATATGAACCATATCAATATAATTCAGATGGATGAGAATAAGTATCTTATTTATCAAAGTTTACTAGGCAATGTCAGGATAATAAATAAAAAAATGCTTATGTTAATCGTTAATCCTGAATTAGCAGATAAAGTTGAGAGTGATGAAGTTAAACGATATGTAAAGCTTTTTAAAAAAGAAGGCTATATTGAAATGTCAAATCCTGAAGTAAAGAATTCCACCTTAAAAAATATAGCAGAAAGAAATGTATTGAATATTGATTTGAGTGGAGAGTATTTATCTCCGAGTAAGGAAGAGTCATTGCTGGTAATTCTAAAAGATATACTAAGCTGTATGGAGCGGAATAAGCTGTATGTTACTATAAAAGACGGATTTACTCCAGTAAAATATGATTTGATTCAGAGAATAATCAAAATTTTATCGCAGTTCAATAATAAAAATATTCAGTTGTGTATTCGTTTTCCTATTGAGGTTTTAACTAATGACAGATGGATTGCTCTATCATTTCCCAAAGATACCGCACTAGAGGTGTATATGAAAGAATTGTTAGTACCAGAATTTTGTCTTTTAGAAAAATTAATTAATATATATGATACAAGAAATATAATAATACGGTATAGAAGTAAAAATATAAATATAAATGTAATTTATATTGAAGAAGTCTTTAAAAAAATAAAAAATAATTTTATAAGATTTAATCTTGATATTGAATTTATTAAGGCTGATAATCCTTCGCAGATAATAGAGAAAATAATAGAAATACAAGAATTGGCTAAATTGTATCAGGTAAATGTATTTGGATGGTGGTACAAGCCATTTGAAAACATAATTAATTCTAATCCTAATAGTTTTTGTAATACCTATGAGAGCCAAATTTCTATAGGGTTACGAGGTGAAATTCAATACTGTAAGCAGCATTGTGCATTGAATATACAGGAAAGATATTCTGATTTTGAAAACCGAACCAAAAGTTTTGAAGAAAAAGTAAAGGTTAGAAGGAATTTATGCTACGGATGTAAAATTGAAGGCTTTTGCAAAGAAGGTTGTATTTATTGGAGAGAGCAGGATAGAAATTTTATTTGTGACTTTCTAATAGAGGTAACTGAAAGACTTCTTGTTATGCAGTATAGTTAATATATGAAATGCTTTATGAGGGAAATTCTATGTCGGAAATTATATATATACATCCAATTAACAATCAAAATCCTTTTGTAGTACCCATTGGTACCATAGCGGTAATTAATGATATAAAATATCCTAAAAAAGGATATTATTCTAATGAAGTGACAGTAGAAGATATAAAACAGGCAAAAATCATTATAATGGATTTGCATTGGTATCATTCATTATGGTCTGTAACCCGGATTGCCAAAGAGATAAAGCTTGTTAATAACCGTGTAAAAATCATACTTGGAGGATATACAGCTACAATATATGCAGAAGAACTATTAACGAAACAGGATATAGATTTTGTTGTTATCGGAGATGGGGAAGTAAGTATCAGTAGTTTAGTGAATTTGTTGATGGAAGGCACACGGGTAGAGGGTATACCGAATGTCCTTTCTAAAGATATTTCATACTGTGAAAAAAAGCCTGCTTCAAAAGAAGACTTTAACAGATTAGATTACTATACTATTGATTGGTTTCCAACATTTATAAAGAAAGTGAAAGAGAATTGTCAAAATGATATTTTTGAAGGAAATGATAATTCTTATTGGCCAATTATACCTGTTAATCGAGGATGTCCGTATTCTTGCGAATTTTGTTATGGATCACAGGAGAATACAAGTATACTTTTTTTTAGAAAGCCCATTTTTAGAGACTATATAAGAATTAAAGAAGACCTTTGTAATTTAGAAAAAAATGATCTCGTTCAAAATGTATATTTTATTGGTGATTTTATAAATTTTTATAGTGAAGAAGAATGTCGACGGATCTTGGATAAGCATTATAATCTTAACTTGTATTATGAATTTTTTAACTTGCCTGATTTACAACTTTTAAAATTACTTATTAGCAGATTTAACAAAATTTATTTGACTTTTTCATTATATAAGAATCATGGAGAATCGTTGGAAGTAGTGCCAGTGGATGTATTATATAAAATAATAGAGCTAATTGAAAATGAATCTTATATTAAGTTTTTTGTATTTGCTCATAAAAATCAGTATGTAGAAATTCCTGAGCGAATTAAAAAATATATATCATACAATGATGGTTGGCATGTTGTGCAACCTAATACCAAATATATGGAAGAAAGTGTAAAGTATACAGAATTTTATGAGTTTATGGAAAAGACAGAAAAAACATACGGAAATAAGTGGTATCAGATACATTCAGTGATTATGGAGGATAATAGCTTAGCAGACCATAACCAGAAGATATTGATGAAAGAGAGTGAAGCATTAAAGAATATATATTGCGAAGTTCTTGGAGAAAATTTTGCCTGGGATGCTCTTAGGTTTCGTGTTAAATACATAAAAAGTTCTATTAAAGAGTTCATTCAAGAACATTTCAACCAATTAAATTTGGGAGGTGAGTATTATTTAGTTGAAAACCAGAATGATGGCGATTTTGTATATTTAATAAAGTTAATGGAATTAAGTAACAATCATAGCAGGTTAAAATTTTCAAGTGAAAATCTTGAGATTCTTAAATATACAACATTCAGGACTCCAGATAATTTTTTAGATGCTATCAAAGAACCTAATAAAAATAAAAAGCTAAAGAATTGTATTAAAATATTTTTATTAATACAGAAGTTGTTATTTGAAGATTATATCTGCTCAAGAAAAGAATTAACAGTAATTTGGGATGAATACGAAAAACATATTTTAGGCTTTGAGAAGAGGAGTAAAAATACATATAAAGAAGTTATATTATTGATTCAGGATGAAAGTATTCTTTTATATAATATTTCAGAAGAGGTATTATATAGATTAGACAGAAAGGATTTACAGGATGCATTAGCTTTAATCGCAGATATTAAGGGACATTATGTAAGGATTAAAGATAAGAGAAGGGTAGCTGATATTTTTGGTGTAATTAAGCTATTAATTTAAGTATATATCTTACTAAGTTGGAGGAGGTATGTAGTGTGAAGATTATTTTTATCAGATCGCCTTTTGAAGCTGATGAAGAGTGGTATCTAGATCTGCCATTGGGAATTCTAAATTTGGCAACAGTACTAAAGAATAACCATTATGATGTTGGAATAATAGATTTGCAGTTATATAAGGCAGATAATTTTTTTCAGGGTGATCACAGAGATTTTGATAGGATTGCTAAAAAGCTAACAAAAGATTCGGAAGTCGATATTCTCGCTTTTTCCATTATGAGTTGCTCTTTTCCCGAAGTAATAAAAATAGCTGAGGCATGTAAGAGAAATCGACCCAATATTAAGATATTATTTGGGGGTGCTCAGCCGTCACTTGTTGCAGAAGAAACTTTAAAGTATTTTAATGCAGTAGATTATGTATTTAGAGGTGAAGGGGAACGTGCAATTACTCAAGTCGTAGATGCTATAAGGGGAGAATTACCTTTTCATATGGCACCTGGGCTCGTTTTTAGGGAAAAAGGAAATATAATTACAAATTCGGAGCCAGAATTGATAGAAGATTTAGATGAAATACCTTTTGTTGATATTAATCTTTTAGTAAGAAAAGAAGAATATGTTCTCAAAGGTAACACCATATCTATAGATGCAGGAAGAGGATGTCCTTTTAAATGTAGTTTTTGTGCAACAAGTATTTTTTGGCGAAACAAGTTTAGAATGAAATCAGCAGAGAGAATAGTAAGTGAAATAGAATATTATCACACCAATTTTAAGTGTGACAGATTTAACTTACATCATGATTTATTTACTTATGATAAAGCTTTTGTTGAAAAATTTTGTGATTTACTTATAAGTAAAGGATTAAAAGTTAAATGGGCATGTTCTTCGAGGGCGGCTTATATTAGCAAGCAACTTTTAGAAAAAATGAAAGAGAGTGGATGTAATAATATTTTTTATGGTTTGGAATCTGGCTCAAACCATGTTCTTAAGAAAATGAAAAAAGGAAATACTTCTGATATGGCATTAAAAACTATAAGAAATAACTATGAAGCAGGAATCTCTGCTATATATTCATTTATTATTGGAATACAAGGAGAGACATTAAAAGATTTAGAGCAAACACTGAAAATGGCTATATATGGAAAAGTGAAAGGAGCCAAAATAGTACTTGTAAATCAATTACGTCCGGAATCAGCTACTGAGATGTTAAAAGAAATTAATAATGATTTTATTTTAAATGAAGACTATGTTATACAAGAATGTCTTGTTGTTAAAAATTGTAACGAAACTATTGACTTAATAAAGAAATATCCCCATCTTTTTAGCCACTTTTACTTTGTAGATACAAAAGAAATTCAAGTTAATAAATATATAGAATATGCAAATGACCTCCACTATATTATAAATCTATTTGCTTTTACGTTATACGTATTATGCTATAAGATAGGAATTTCTATATTTGAGATACATGAGAAATTTAAGTCTTTATATTATAAGGAATTAAACCTTAATAAGCTCACTATGTTAAATTTGCAACAAATAGCATCATTATTCCCAAAACTCATTAAAATATCATATTCTAATATTGAAGGGTATAATTATTTGACGGATTTAGCTTATTATGAATGCAGCTTAGCTAAAAAGAAAGAGAACACAGCGAAAGTAGATTATTTAGGATTACAAACCAACCAAATAACACCAAAAGATAGACCTTACATCAGGCTTCAAGGAAGCATAGAGCAATATAATTATAATCTGTTCGATATTATTGAAAGTATTAAAGCAGAATTTGTTTTGGAAAATATTGTACTGGAACCGTACCACATTATTGTAGATAAAGAAGATGAAAACATTAATAAGGTAATAAAAATAGACCAATTTACCTATGACTTTCTTGCTTTGTGTGACGGTCAAAGAAGTGTAGGAGAAATTATTGTGGTAGTTTACGAAAAGAAACCTTACATGTCAATAAAAGATATAACTAAGAAGATATTTGAAATTACATCAGCTCTTAATAAAGAAGGCTATCTGGCATTTCATTAACATTAATATGATTAAGAAAATTGGGAAATATATATTATAATTTGAACCTTTATACCAGTTGTAATAGATGCTATTTAAGAAAGATGGGAAGTAAGTTTAGATGTCATCTGCATGTAATATAAAAATTATAAAAAGGTAATTTTGCAAATGAATTTAAATAAAATAGTCAAACCATATATTTATAAGTATAAGTGGAAATTTGCTTTATTTTTCTGTTTGGGGATCATAGTTTGGATTTCTTCAATGGTAATTCCCTACTTAACAGGAACATTTATAGATTCGCTTTTAGGGCAGAAAAGTTATGAAATTATATATGTTTATACGGCTTTATTAGCTATAATAATGACTTTTGATACAGTGCTGAAATATGCGTGCAATATCTTATTATTGCATTTGCAAAATAAAATGTCATTTGATATGAACATAGATTTTATTGAACATATCAAAAAACTGCCTATTATGTTTCTTCAGTCTAGTAAATCTGCTTACCTAAGTCAAAGGGTGCAGGGGGATTGTAATAGTATTATATCTTTCGCGGTAAATAATTCATTTAATATTGTTATAAATATATTGACACTTCTGGTAACCACTGTAATTTTATTTGTAATTAATTTGAAGTTGGCAATAATTTTAGTGATCCTAATACCGATTTACATAAAAGTATATTTTATGTTTAAGAAACCATTATACGAAATTGGATATGAATTAAAGGAAAGCCAAAATCAATTTTTTTCATCCGTAAATGACCAGTATATTAATATAGGCTTGATAAAAGTGAATGCGATTTATAATTTAGTGAACAGTCAACTGACAGATGAATTTTCTCGATTATTTAATATTTTATTAAAATATGGGAAAGTATCATTTAAATTTTCAACATGTGATAAAGTGATTAATGATGTAGCCAGCGTGATTATATTTTTTGTCGGTGGCTATCAGATACTTAATAATTTGATTACAGTGGGAGAGTATTTAATGATTAGCAATTATTTTTCCATGTTATTAAAATGTACGAGTTTTTTTATGAATTTTGGTAAGTCGTATCAAGATGCAATGGTGTCATTTGGTCGGTTACAAGAAATCAAAGGAATGAAAAGCGAGAAAAATGGATGCAATCGAATTTCAAGTATAGAATCGATTGAAATTAAGAATTTATTCTTTTCGTACGATGAGCAGAAGAATATTTTAAACGGTTTTAATTATAAATTTATGAAAGGCAATACATACTGTATTATAGGAGAAAATGGCACTGGAAAAAGTACTTTTATTAATGTCTTAATTGGATTATATAATGGCTTTTATAGGGGCGATATTCTTTATAATTCCATGAGAATAGAAGAATTAGATATGTACCATATCCGCCATAAATTAATTGGCGTGTCAGAGCAGGAGCCTACATTAATAAACAGTACATTATTGGATAACTTAACTTATGGTTTAGATACTCAAAATAAAGAACAGATAATGTATTGGTGTGACCGGTTTGACTTATTTCACTCTTTAAAAGAAGATGGTAGGGGACTAGAATTAGATATATATGAAAATAACAGTAATATTTCTGGGGGTGAAAAACAAAAAATTTCTTTAATAAGGTTATTATTAAAGGACCCTGATGTACTAATTTTAGATGAACCCACATCAGCTTTTGATTTTATTAGTATAGAAACATTTAAATCTGTTATAGATGAAATTAAAAAAGATAAAGTCATATTTATGATAACCCATAATCAAGAGTTAATGGAAATTTCTGATGAAGTAATAAATTCAAAAGATTTTATTTGAGGCAAAACTGTTTATGACTCATAAATAACATAATTTGAAAAAGATTATGACATTTTTTATAAACTAAAGGAAGAGTAAATTCTATGAATGTAAGAACTATTCAATTAGAGGAAGCTTCACAATTTGAACAGATTGGAATGGCAGTCAATAGTAAAAAACTTAACTTGCATCAATGGCTGGATATGGGGAGGACAAGGCTTGAGTGGTGCTTTGTCATTGAAATAGAAGGAAAATTTCAGGGGAGAATTATTTATGGAATTTTTGATGTGCATCCTTGTGACTTAAAAATATGGCAAATGAAAATAGCAGATTCTGTAAATAATTTTTTGGAAGTGGGAAATAAGCTTCTAACGGATAGTATAGAAGTATTAAAATTGAAAGGTTTTAAAACGGTGGAGTACCATCTCTATTCAACAGCTTCATATATTATTGAAATCTATCAATCCTTATTTAGAGAACTAGGCTTTTGCATAATGCAAGAGAAAGAGAGTTTTGAGGCTAATCAAATTCGTTGTGTAGAAACATCGAATAGGCTTCATTATAAGACATTGCAGGAAGTTGGCGAGAAGATGTTTATTGGCGCTATTGAAATAGTCACAGAAGGAACTTTAGACAGAGAAGATTTAACGAGTGTTATATCTCATGGTTCCCAGCAGGCCGCAATTTTGTATTTTGAACTATTGAAGGAGATAGATTTTAATGAAACTTGGTGGCGAATGGCTTATGATAAGGAGGGAGAATTTGTGGGACTCGTTGTTCCTCAAAAGCTTAGTGTGCATAGGGGAGCAATTAATTACATAGGTGTTACACCAGTTCAAAGAGGAAGAGGTTACGTTAATGATTTGTTATGGGAAGGTTCTCGGCTCATGATAGAGGAGGGAATTGAAAATCTAATTGCAGATATTGATGTTCAAAATTATCCATTAAAAAAGGCATTGGAATTATTAGGATATCAGTTTGAATGTTCACAAGTGGTCTTGAAGTTAGATTTATAGAGATACTCCTGTACTTTTTATTTCAAATAAAAGCTATTTTAAGATGGAATTGATATTAAGGGGTCTTGCTAGGGATTATAAATGAACCTGAGTTCCTTAAAGTTGGAATATTTATTTAAGAATGTGATGACGCAAGGGAGGTATTAATTTTAAAACACATCTTTATTGGCTTTCCAAAACATACAGAGGTTGTGGTCCTGCTGCAAGATTTAAATTGTTAATGATTGAAATCAATAATAAACCTTGGGGTGTAGAAGCAATTAGGCTTTTGCGCTCTTTTCATTAAAGTAACTAAAAAGCTATATAAATATGGAAGATAGGCAGGGGGGCGGACATAAAGTTGGACTCCGGAAGGAGTCAAGATGCATTCTAAGTATACCAATTAACAAAAAGAAACAGCACTATAAGAATTTGAACGAACAGCCTCTATCAGTGCTACCATACAAAAATTGGTATATCCCTTACCAGCTACCCTATACCGATAGTATAAGCATCAAAAGACAGGGTTGAAAAACTGGCATGGATCCTTAGGACAATTGGAAAATGATAGGAACAAAACACATTCCTGCAATACAGTTGATCGACCTCGTCATCTTTCTGCAGAACTGAAATTAATTACACTTCATCGTTGCTTTGAACTTTGAGAAGATTTATAATATGTATTAAGAGAAATCGGATATAGCCGATACAGCATATACAAGTGGCGGCGACTTTATCTGGAAAAAGGAGCAATTGGTCATATGTCTTCTTAAAAATATCACAAAAGTGCGTTTGGTTCCGCTAGAATCACTGGCTACAGATACGACTGTAGACCTTAAGGAACAAATCAACATGCTGCACTTCGTACTCTTATCAAAGATTCATTACATTAAAGCAAGGACTGCTATGTGTATAGAAGGATATAGAAGCAGCTACAGAATCAAGGGATTATTCTATCTGAGAAGCTAGTCCGAAGGATTATGAAAGAAGAATTTTTGGTTGTTTGCTTTGTAAATAAAAGCAATTTCATGATTAAAAACAGATGAGTTTCCAATCATACATACTGGTCGTGTTTGTCACTATAGATGGCCTGGTTGGTTTGAGCGAATGGAAAAAGCTGGTTTAACCCGTTCTATGTCAAGAAAAGGAGGCTCAACTGATAATTCGGCCTGTGAAGGTTTTTTTGCAGAATAAAAATGAAATGTTCTATGGAAAATCGTGGATTGGCGTCTCAATAGAACACTTTGTTCAGCATCTAAATAGTTTTATTAAGTGGTATAATGAAAAACGAATATAGATTTCACTTGGTGGCCTGAGTCCAGTAAAATATAGACGTAACCTTGGGTTATCAAATTAAGTCCAACTTTATGTCCGCACCCCCCTCCCAGATAAATATGTTTTCAATAATAAACTACCTGCGGTCAAGGCCCAACAGGCTCGAGCGGCATTTTAATATCTCCTCAATACATACAGAAACAATTTGATTACTTTCTCACATTAAATAAGGATTTACAGGCAAATATATCTATTTATATTTTATAAAAAACAAAGGTAATATCTAGAGAAATATAATAGCCTGATATTATCCCTCTTAAGTAGGAAGTGTAAGTACACAAAGCTACTTAAGAGGGATTTATTATGAGAAATAATAAGTATTCACCTGAAGTCAATCTTCAGGTATGTGAAGCCTATTTAAAAGGGACCTATACAATGCCAGAAATATGCCAGATGTTTAATATCCTGTATGACAAATATGGCTGGGCCCCCGTTTATACATGGGTTAGACAATATAAGGCAAACGGAACCGATGCATTTTTATATAAGTATAAAAACAAAGCCTATTCAAAATAATTAAAGCTAACTGCTGTTGAAGAATATATTGACGGAAAGGGTTCGATTTTAGAAATATGTTTAAAACATGGAATTAGTGAATCAAAGGTTTTACGTAAATGGATTTCATTATATAATAGCGATATAGAACTTAAAGATTATAATCCGAAACAGGAGATCTAAATGGCTGAATCAAGAAGAAAAACACCAATTGATGAACGTAAGGATATCGTTAGATATTGTATTGATCATAATAGAGATTACAAAGGAACTGCTACAAAATATGATGTCTCCTACAGTCGGGTTTATAACTGGGTTCGGGATGATGGGCTGATGGACAAGCGTGGCTGTCACAAAGCAAATAACGAAGTCGATGAACTTGAAAAAAACTCCGCCGGGAGAACAAACGGTTGAAGCGTCAGCTTGAAGAAAAGGATATGACGGTAGAATTGTTAAAAAAGTGAAAGAGTTCGAAAGGAGGCGATTCTAGCCAAAGGAAAACTGGAACCTAAATATCTTACCATCCGGTATTTCGCTGAATATAAGACGTGGAATGTCTGTTGGATGTGTAAGCAGATGGCTGTATCCCGTGCGGGATACTATAAATGGCTTCATCATGAGCCGTCATTAGAAGAAGCAGAAAATGAACAGATTGCCGTATGGATCAAAGAATACAATGAAACTTATAAGAGTACGCTGGGGTATCGTCGAATGTGTAACTATATCAACCGTGATAAAGGGAAATTCTATAGCAAAGGTCGAATCCATCGAATTATGCAGATACTTGGAATTAAGTCAGTTATTCGCAAGAAGAAAAAAACGTACCGACGCTCTACAGCGGAAACTACCGCTGAAAATGTTTTACACAGAGATTTCGAAGCAACCCGGCCGAATGAAAGATGGGGAACAGATGTGACTGAGTTCAAAGTGCCTATGAGCAGTAAGAAAGTGTATTTAAGTGCTATTATAGACCTATATGATAAATCAATAGTATCCTATGTACTGAGCAATCATAATGATAATAAACTTGTTTTTGATACCTATAATCTGGCACTGGTGGCGAATCCAGAAGCAGCACCACTATTTCATAGTGAGAGGGGGTATCAATATACAAGCAGTATATTTCGGCAAAAGCTGAGAGAACAGGGAATGATACAATCTATGTCCCGTGCCAGATGCTGTATTGATAACGGGCCAATAGAAGGCATCTGGGGAATCATCAAATCAGAGATGTACTATATTTCTGATTTTAATACAGAAAATGATTTGAGAGAAGCCATAAGGGAATACATCGACTATTATAACAATGGGCGATATCAAGAACGATATGATAATCTCACCCCAATGGAAGTAAGGAATGCTGCCATGCAATTAGAACACCCAAAACAATATCCAATTCCTATAAATAAACGTATAGAGAATTATAAAGCTAAATTAGCTGCAAAACAGCAATCAGCATAAGAAATGCGACCACTTAACTGGTCGCATCATCTTAAAAAATTTAGTTATTTTACCTGTCTACTTGACAAGGGGCGGTTCAAACTGGTTCGGAGGACTTTTTGCAACAGGGGCTTTATAAGCTCTGTTCTTTTAACCACCCAATCACATCACTTTGTTCCTCTCTCGAGACGCGATGTTCAATCGGATAGGTATGAAATTGTACCTGTTCGGTTCGTTGTTTAAAAAACTGATAATTCTCTTCTCCAATATTTAATGGAAAGATAGGGTCAGCTTTCCCGTGCCCAATAAAGATGGATAGCTCATCGACTGGCTTTAGGGTGTAGTTATCTTTCACATGCTTTGGAATGTATCCGCTTAAAGCTGCAATTCCTTTTATCTGATTTCCCAGTGTCAAAGCAAGACTCATGGATAAGATGGCGCCCTGACTGAATCCGGTTAAAAATTGTCTGGAGATATCCACTGGATACTTGTTTGGAATATCATCAATCAGTTCGGTGAGGGCATTGATTGCATGATCTAAGGAATCTGTATTGGGGTTACCAAAGCCTTTGATTGTAAAATATTCATAGCCTCCATTCAAAGCTAACATACCTCGGATACCCACAAGAATAAAATGATCTTTTAGTTCTTTAAACAAACTCATAATATCCTTTTCGTTACTGCCTCGTCCGTGCATGGCATAAAGAACGGGATATTTTTTGCCCTCTTTCCTATCATAAGGAATAGAAATATCATAATATAAATTTGAATTCATAAGATCACCATGTTCCTTTCCTTGTAGAATGGTTTCATTATTACAAATCAGGAGATAGTTGTCAATATCCCTTCATTAGTACCAAAGAATCTGAATTTATTTACCTTTACGAAACTGGCCTGGTGTCTTAGAGTATTTGTGTTTGAAAAGTCGTATAAAATGTTCTACATTGTGATAGCCAACAGCATCGGCGATATCTTCAACCCGAAGATTACTGGAACATAACATATTACGGGCTTTTTCTAATCTTATTTCTTGTAAAATAGAACTGAATGAATTCCCTGTCTTGCTTGTTATATACTTTGATAAATATGGGCCGGATAGATGGAATTCCTTTGATAAATCCGAAATTGTAATTGTTTTACAGTTGCTCTCGATATATTGTAGAATTTGAGTCATACGAGAGTCTGCCTCTTGACCAATTTGCATGATCTCAGTGTTGGAAGAATCACATCGTAACAAATGACATAATAAAATTTCAAACAAGCTATTGATTATAATTTGATACCGAGCATGCTTATTATAGTTCTCCTGGTATATCGTAAAAAAGATATTTTTAATTTCTTCGTCCGAATTCATGTGAAAAACTAAGACACTTCCATCGTTTTGTAAATATAGTGCATTTAGAAAAAAATCCGATATCACACTATTTCCCGTTAAGCACCGAAAAAATTCTTGATGGAATGTACTTTTTCGGACAATCATCTGTAACGCTATTGTTTTTTCCATAACGGAAGGACTATGCAAAATTCCAGGGGATATAAAGCAGACATCCCCCGATTTTAAGGTTATGATTTTTTCTCCAAGGTTAATATCCATGGCATTTTCTACAACATACACAATTTCAAAATAATCATGCACCGCCTCATGATGAGGCATAAAACGGCAGTATTTTTCAATGTAGATGTCATCTTGATTGTCCCACATAGCGGTTTCGGGAGCAAACATTTCACGGTCGTTGGGCAGCATTCCATTGATATATATGCGCTTTTTCCACAAGTCATGAGAATTATATTGATTTAAGAAAAGGTTAAGTGCTTTCTCGTCTGTTTGCAGAGCGGCATACTCCCTATAAAATAACTCCTGCTCATTATATTGCATTAAATGTTGCATCACCTCGCTTTTATCCAATTCATTCTCATTCATGGTTTTAATCTCCTAATAATTTATTCACCGCAATTGACAATGCAAAAGCAGATGCTTTTATTATATCCTTGTCAATTCCTGCTCCCCAGTATAATTTTTCATTTGCAAAAATTCCGATATATGCCGAAGCCATTGCTAATGAGCTTTTTCCCATAGAATGTTCCTCATATATTTCTAAATCAAATTCCACGGAACAATGCTCTTTTATTGCATTGCTGATTGCATCAAGGCTGCCATTGCCATTACCTTTTATAAGCATTTGCTTATCATTTTGCGATATCGTTAATATCGCTTCATGTGATTCTTCAATATTTATTTTGATATTTTCTATTTTGAATTTTGGGAAAAATTCAATGTATTGTTGTTTGAATATCTGATAGATTTCCTCGGTACACAGTTCTTTATTTTCTCGATCCGATACCTTTTTTACAAAATATCCAAGTTCCTCATTCATCTTATATGGCATTTTAATACCATAAGCATTTTGCAGTATATAACCGATACCACCTTTTCCAGATTGACTATTGATACGAATGACATCAGTCTCATAGTTACGACCCAAATCCGCAGGGTCTACCGGAATATAAGGAACCTCCCATTTCTCCATTTTTTCCTGCTCACGATAATTCATTCCTTTAGAAATGGCATCTTGGTGGGAACCTGAAAAAGCTGTAAAGACTAGTGAACCTGAATAAGGCTGCCTTTCCGGAACAGACATCTTTGTTAAACGCTGATACGTATCACATATATGGTTCATATTGCTAAAATTCAACTTTGGGTCGACACCCTGGGAATACATATTCATGGCGACTGTAATAAGGTCAACATTTCCAGTGCGTTCGCCATTTCCAAAAAGTGTACCTTCGATACGCTGCGCCCCGGCTAAAAGTCCATACTCTGCATCACATACACCACAGCCTCTGTCATTATGAGGATGAATTGATAATATAATAGAATCTCTATCCAACAAATTCTTATTAAGATACTCTAACTGACTTGCGTAAATATGAGGCATGGCATTCTCGACAGTGGTTGGAATATTAATATTTGCTTTATGATTGCGTGTGGGCTTCCAAATCTCTATCACACTGTTGCAGATATCAAGTGCAAAGTCAACTTCTGTTCCTGGAAAACTCTCAGGACTATACTGAAAATAGAAGTCACCCCTGGTTTTTTCAGCCAGCTGCTTAAATAAAATAGCACCGTCAACCGCAAGCTGTTTGATTTCCTCTTTTGATTTATGGAATACCTGCCTGCGCTGGGCTTCAGATGTTGAATTGTACAAATGAACAACCGCTTTGGGTACACCGTCTAAGGCTTCAAAAGTTTTGCGAATAATATGCTCTCTGGCTTGCGTTATAACTTGGATCGTAACATCCTCTGGTATCATTTTGTTTTCAATTAACGTTCTCAAAAAATGAAAATCCGTATCAGATGCAGCTGGAAATGCAACTTCAATTTCTTTAAATCCGATATCTAATAGCATTTGATACATTTCCAGCTTTTCCTGTAACGTCATTGGTGTAGGCAGGGACTGGTTACCATCTCTTAAATCCACACTGCACCATATTGGAGCTTGTTCGATTGACTGCTTTTTTACCCAATCATAAGACATAACAGGGGGTAAAAAGAAACTTTTTTCATACTTTTGATGATTAAACATAGTATATTCCTCCATAATGATAATAAAAAAAGTCTCACGTCTCCGGCTATATGCCAAGGAGACGAAAGACTTAATCTTACGCGGTACCACTCCGATTCATAATACCTAAGTATTATGCGCTTATTCAGATACGAGCATAAATGCCTTATATCCTCCCCTGATAACGGTGGGTTTTCCGTTCTTAGCTACTCTCTAATTTCTGCAAAGCATAATTAAATTTGACTAAAACTGCTCAAAGGTGAGTTCTCTGTATTCCTTTTATTGCTTCGCATCAACCAGCAACTTTCTGAAACCAGTTTACAGATACTAATCCTTTTCTCAGCATTTTCAATATGTGATTTTTATACTATCAGATTCAAAGTAAACTGTCTAGTGAGAGATATAACTTTATAAATTGATGTTTTATATACCAATTTGCCCAAATTCTCATGCGGGATTATTGGCAAATCTGCTTGTTGGGGAGTATCCTAAGCCCTCATTTGGACATTGCCTTCAGGTTGTGGTTGCGTCTCCTGCGGAGGCTTATAAAACACCCAATTTAAAAGATTGTTGAATAAAAATAAGATAAAAAAGTGAGTAGTAAGTATATTACTGTTCGCTTTTTTTGTATATGGGTGAAACAAGAACTCCTCTTCCCTGTCCATTTAACGGTACGTGCAGTTAAGAGAATATACAATTTGCACAGGCTCCTGGTATTTGATATAATGTATAAATATAAATTTCTTAAAACCTGAAATTATTAAATGAAAGCCCATAGGCATGAAAAAGGAAGTCATGTATATTTCAAAATATTTTCTGGGGGGAGATATAAATCCAAGTTATTTTACAATAAACAGGAATTTTTGGAGAGTACCATATAAAAAACAACCTGTTAAAATAGACCCTATGGGGTAAAGAAGGAGAAACCAAATGATTTATTATCATGTAGATGTGTTTAGCTCTGAAATTCTGTCAGGGAATGGCTTGACCGTTATATTTCATGAAGAAGATATGAGTACGCAATATATGCAGGCAATTGCGCAGGAGTTCAAGCAATTTGAGACTATTTTTCTCAGACAGACCGGAGAGAATCGATTTCGCGCCAGAATCTTTACGGTGGAAGAGGAATTGGATTTTGCCGGGCATCCGATTTTAGGAGCCATGGCAGTAATTCACGAGAAACTGTATGCAGAAATACAAAATGCAACCGTAGTTTTTGAGTTAAACAATAAAACCTTACAAGCGGAATCAGTAAAAATGGAAGGCTATTTTCAAGCTACGATGAATCAGGGGGTACCCGAATTTTTGGGAGCTGTTGTTGATGGTGAATTGGTCAATACGTTTTTGCATGCACTAAATCTTACAGCGGACAATCTACATCCCAAGCTTCCAATGGAGGTTGTTTCAACGGGATTACCATATTTAATTGTTCCTCTTGCTTCAGGGTTAGAAAAGGCTAAAATCAGTACCAAAGACTTTGAGGCCCAATTAGAAAAAATTCAAGCTAAATTTGTTTACGTGTTTAGCGTAGATAGAATGGAAGGTCGTACTTGGGATAACAGAGGACTGATCGAGGATGTAGCAACCGGCAGTGCAGCTGGTCCGACTGGAGCTTATCTCTATAAATGGAATATTTGCAATGCTGATGAAGATGTCTTAATTAATCAAGGTGGTTTCGTAGGAAGACCCAGCAAGATAAAAGTATTTGCGGATCAATCCACAGGACACATTAAGGTGGCCGGAGATGTTAAAATAATTGCGAAAGGACAACTTTTAATTTAAATATACACTACTGCCAATGAAGCACGAGATTCAGGAAATATCTTCTTCGTACATTCCCCACATGCTGGAACAGTGGGCTTGTTGGAGTGGAAAGCCCAGTAAATCAAAGGGATTCGGAAATTTGGACAGGATATATAAGTGAGTTTTAGTAGTGGATCAGAGAAAATATGTTTCTGGGTATCGCGGTGGGGTAACGAAAACGAACGTTTGTCAAAGGGTTAGAATTCCGCCATATAAGCACTTTTGTTTACAGCTGAGTGATAAATG
Source organism: [Clostridium] aerotolerans DSM 5434 (assembly GCF_000687555.1). Taxonomy (GTDB): domain Bacteria; phylum Bacillota; class Clostridia; order Lachnospirales; family Lachnospiraceae; genus Lacrimispora; species Lacrimispora aerotolerans. The sequence continues at coordinate 321,314 of NZ_JHWJ01000004.1, forward strand.
TAATTTGTAAATTAGCTTTAGGGATAGGAAATAATATTATTTATCCGAAACAAATAATTATGTGATTATAAAGGAGATGGCTGACAATGAACGGAAAAGATGTAAGAGTGGGCGCATGCCTGTTAGCTGGAAATGTAGACAACCTGGTTCGATTTTACAGAGATACCTTGGGCTTTCATACTCAATGGGATGGTGGGGATTTCGCAGAGTTTGAAACGGCAAGCGGTGAGCTATCCTTGTTCATGTATAGCAGGAAAGCATTTGTGCAGGCAATTGGAGAGAGCTATGTTCCTCCAAAAGGGATTAATCAGACATTTGAAATTTCCCTTTGGCTGCCCTGTTTTGCCGATGTTGATGCGGAATATGAGCGGCTATTGAAGCTGGGCGTACAATTTCCAGCGGGGGAACCCATAACCTATCCTTTCGGCATCCGCAACTTTTATGTTGCCGATCCGGAGGGGAATCTACTTGAGATAGGCAGTAGGAGCGAAACATAGATCAGAAATTTGATCTATTAATAAGACTCTTTTATTTCATACTCTAATCTAATAATATGAGTATTTGATGTGAATAGTAAAAATATTTTCAAGGGTAAACAGTATTGGATTGGGAAAAATCTCACATCATCTAGGATTTCATTGACGTACTTCTGCTATGAAGTTTAAAACTTAAGTCCACAGGAACTTGGAAATTTTCAAATTACTTGAGTGAAAGAGTAGTAATTCAATGAAGACATGATTAAAACAGACTATCACCAAAGTATACTTTGACGCTAAGAAGGTACCGTGCTTTATTGTTATCTGTATTACAGCAACAAGTTATTTCGAGACTGTAGTGCTGTTGAAGGAAAAAACTGGAAAAATAACGATTTTTTCAAAATGGTAAAGGTGCATTTAATATATATATCTATAATTTTGATAAAATATATATGTTTATTGTGGCAATTAGAGGATATAAAGTTTAGATAAAAGATTGAATGTAGATCATACCTCAAGTTGTTTATCTATATTTAATGATTTGAAAAATTATAGTTGCTTAATAAGGTCAAGTTTACAATTTATGATGAGGAATATTACAATGGAAAAAAAATGTGCAATAGAACTATATGTTAATAAAAAATATTTATTTCCTAATAACTACTTGGAGGAAGTTAAATCAAGTATATTGGCTGATGAAAATGATTACGACATTTATTTTATCTTACATGGAGATGCTTTTAAAATAAATGAAATTAGTGAAAATGGACGTTTATTACATATTATTGTGGTGAATATAACTAATGGTAGCAAGTATTTTATAAATATTGATGTATTTGTGTCTTTTTTTGTACCTAATTGTTCTTATCTTGTGATAAGCTCATTAGATGAAGGATCTATTTTAAAAGTAGAGTATAATAAAAAAGGTATTGAATATTTAAAGAAATACTGTCCTGAGGAGTATAAGGTTTATGCTGAGCATCTTGAAAAAGAGGGACATGCTGATGTTATAATTCATGCTAAGTCATTAATGGGAATGCAAATGGAGAGTAATGGGCAAGAACATGTTGAACAATATGATGTATTATATATAGGACAGACAAAACAGGATGATATATTTAATAGGTTAAATAATCACGGAACACTACAAAGAATAATGAGAGAGAGTTATAGAAGCAGTTCTCAAAAGGATTTGTATATACTAATACTCTCAATTGCTACTAAACATATTGAGACCTCAAGTATACCGTTTTATAATGCCAACTTTTTAATGTCTAATACTTTAAATAAAGGATTTAAACTAAATAATTTAAAAAAAGATTCTATGATTAATATAGCAGAAGCATTGTTTATCTCTTATTTTCAACCTAAGTATAATGATAGATTAAAGAGTAGAGAAGGGAGAGAAAAATTAAGTACATATAGAAAGATTGATAATGCAGAAATAAATCCCATAATCCTAACATTTGATTTATACTATGAAGAGGTTAAGAAAAAATTGATTTTAAAAACTGATCTAGAGTCAACTCAAAACAAAGTGTTAATGATAGAGTGTGTTTTTGAAAACGAAAACCTAGATGTAAATTGCATTAATTTTCCTGATGCTTTTTATTAGTAATAGTTAGCTTTAATCATAGTGTAGTTGAAATAGATTAAATTAAGAAAAAATATTATTACTTTGCAGAGAAAAAACATAACTTTAATATCTGTGATAAGGTCAAAAGAAAACTAAAATTCAGTTTTAAATATTCTACCTTCTTATTTTTGATCTTGTGAAAATTTTTAGGAATTCCCTTATATAAAAAAAGGTTACCAAGGTGAGGATTAAATACTGAAATTTAGGCAAGGTAGATTTTGAACAAATAGGTTTATAACACTAGAAATAAAGTGGGTGATAATCAGCAATTGAGGTAGATATGAAAAATATTTTTATAGAAGGAATACAGGGGACCGGTAAGTCAACATTGATGAAATCACTAAATGAAAAACTCAATGGATACCATATGTATTTAGAGGGAGATATTTCTCCAGTTGAACTGGCATGGTGCAGCTATATGACAGAGGAAGAATATCAAGAAGCTCTCGAAAGGTTTCCTGATTTAGTGCCAGAGATAGAAACGCATACAAAAAAAGAAGAAAATCATTTTATTGTAGAATATACGAGAATTGTGACGGATGCAAAAGGGTTTCATCATTATATGGAGCAGTATGAGATCTATAATGGAAGGCGATCATTTGATGACTTTAAAGACATAATCTTTCGTCGGTTACAAAAATTTCAAGGAACAGGAAATATGTTTGAGTGTTCTTTATTTCAAAATATAATAGAAGAATTGATATTATTCTATTGTAAGACAGAGGAAGAAATCATCGGTTTTTATAGAGAAATATTTGAGATCATCAAGCAAAAGGATTTTATTTTGCTCTATCTCTACTCTGAAGATATAGAAAGTAATATTTTGAAGATTAAAAAAGAACGTTCCGATGAAAATGGTGTGGAGATGTGGTACCCTCTTGTGATGAGATATCTAAATGAATCACCTTATGGAAAGAAATTTGGGTTTTCAGATATATCAGACATTGTCGCGCATTATAAAAGACGTATGGATCTTGAAATGAGAATTATAAAAGAGATAATGGAAGGGTATTCAATGATATTACCTGCCAAGATTTATGATATACAGGATGTCATTAATAAAATGGAAGAATAAACATAATATGTTTGCCATGTAGTATATAATACAGCTTCCACAGCACGTGGAGACGGTTTGTCTGCTAAAGGTGAAATGCAATATTTTCAAGGGGGCGTTGGTTTAATCCAACGCTTTTTTACGTTGAGAATTATTATAAAAGTAGAAAATTAATGAATAATATGATAATATCCTCTATATATTACAAGTGTAATATTACACCAAAAACATTATATCAGGGGGATTCAATATGAAAGTATCAAATGGTAAAAACACAGAAAAATGGAGTCTGCAAAAAGGTACGGTCGTAAAAAAGAGTATTTTTTATCTATTAACATTTATAGTTTGTTTAAGTTGTATTGGATGTAATAAAGCAAATGATACCAACAATAAATTGAAATCTGAGGATACCACATCAGTATCAGATACTCCTGCAAGCACAACTTCTCAGGACACCTCAATAGAAAAACAAACATCTCCCAATGCTTTGGAGGCTACGAAAGCCGCATCAGTAATGGAAGCCGTTGACTATACGGATTGTTTTGACAACTTCAAGGGTTGTGCTGTTTTTTTAAATAGCAATAAAAATACATACTATATGTATAATCAAGAGCTATGTGAAGAACGGTCATCGCCGTGCTCAACCTTTAAAATCATCTCAACTTTAATGGGATTAGAAACTGGCGTTATAAATTCCATTGAGACGACCATGGGATACGATGGAACCAAATATTCCAATGAAAAATGGAATCGAGATTTAAACTTAAAGGATGCATTTAAAGAATCATGTATATGGTACTATCGAAAAGTCATAGACCGTGTTGGCCAAAGTGAGGTCCAGAACTGGCTTGATCAATTAGATTACGGAAATTGTGACATCAGCGAATGGGAGGGCAGTGGAACGAATTCTATGCCTACGATGAATGGATTTTGGTTAGAATCCTCATTAAAGATTTCCCCCAAGGAGCAGGTAGATACCATGGCAAAGATATTCGAAGGAAAGACCAATTTTTCTGAGAGGAATATTAGTATTCTCAAAGAGGTGATGTTAATTCAGAAAGATGATAAAATCTCTATTTACGGAAAAACAGGTTCAGGGAAAAGTGGAAATGGCTGGTTTGTAGGAATGTTAGATAAAAGTGGTGAAAAATACTACTTTGCAATACATTTAACCGAGGAAAACAGAAAGGACTCAAGGAAGCCAAATGCAAAAGAAATAGCGCTGAATATAATTGATAAGTATTATGCCAAATAGTAGATCAGGCAAGAATCTGGCTTATCAGAACAAATTCCTGCCTTTATTTTTATCAATATAATTGCTGATTTATGTGATTACTTACTTATCTCTTCATAGGTCTTGTTAAATAAGTGGCGGGTCTTGTCCAACCTGTCATCTGGTTTTCTGGCTTGTGTAAAAGTTTCGCCAGTATTTTGCTGGTAACCTGCTAGCTCTGTTAAAAAAACTCCACGGCCATTTGTGAACTCTGAAAGCTGCTCTTTGTATAATTGAGATGTGCGTGCTGGAATTTTTCCTGACACTATGATCTCATTATGCTGTGTTTTCATGGATTCAATTTCTGCATGATATTTCTTCAGGTCATTATAAACACGTGCATTGCAGTCTTGTGGAATGTAAAGCTCAAAGGATAAGCAGGGCTCTAACAGCTCAGTTCCTGACTGCCTGAAAGCCTGCTCCAACACAATGGGAGCCAAATGCCGAAAATCAGCAGGTGTACTTACGGGACTGTAATACACTCCATATTCAAAGCAAACTTTAAGATCGGTTACCTCCCATCCGTACAGCCCTTGCTTGCAGCCGTATCGAATCCCCTCTTCCACAGCATTTTGAAATGATTTATTTAGATATCCGTAGGAAACCTTACTTTCATAACATAGACCGGTTCCGATGGGAAGCGGCTCTATGGATAATCCGATGGATGCCCAATAAGGATTTGGCGGAACTTCAATATGGGCAGTGAATGCTGCGTTTTTAATGGGTCGTTCCTTATAAATAGTTGTTACATTTTCTATTTTCACCGAAAGGTGGTATCTGCTCTGCAATAAAGAAAGGATGACTTCCATTTGCACCTTTCCAAGAAACTCCATAATGATATCAGTGCTTCTGGAATCCAATTTGTATTGCAAAAGAGGGTCAGTTTCTGCCAGTTCTGCCAAGGCCTCCAGCAGACGCGCTCTGTCGGATGGAAAGACAGGGGCAATGTTGGATTGCATAATCAGGTTTTGATTGTGTAAAATTGTATTATTATTATTAGGTATCGTGCCTATGGAGTCTCCAATTTTGCATCGTGCTTCATTGGGAAGAATTGCAATATCACCGCATGGAACACGATCGGTTTCAACTATTTTTCCATTGCTGGACATCTCTAATTTCTTTATTTTAATGCTGTCAGAATGTTCTTTTAACTTTAGTACATCACGGGTTCTTAATGTTCCGCCCCAAATACGCATATAGGTACGTTTGTTTCGATTGTCATCTCTTTCAATCTTATATACCAGCGCAGAAAGATTAGGGTCTGGCTGTAATATATAAGACTGGAATTCCATTACAATCCCATCCATCAGTTCCTTTGTACCTATATGCTTAAGGGCACTGCCATGATAGATAGGCAAAAGGCTGGCGTTACTCATATGTTTCGATCTGCTCATAAATAGTTCCTCGGTTGTAATGGGCTGATCCATTACATATTTCTCAAGCAAAGCTTCATCCCCTTCAATAATTATATTTCTAAACTCATCGGTTAGTTGATCCGGCCTGCTGGTGATAAGTGTGCTTTTATTTGTAATGCGTTGCATGATTAAAATGTGAGAGGTTAATTTCTCCTTGATATCTTTATAAAGGGAATCAAGATCAATGTCAGGCTGATCGATCTTATTGATGAAAATTAAAGTGGGAAGTTTTCTTTTTTTTATGGCATCAAATAAAATACGTGTCTGAGCCTGTATGCTATCTTTGGCTGATATCAGCAAAATGGCACCGTCTAGTATATTTAGTGAACGCTCTACCTCGGAGTAAAAGTCCATGTGCCCCGGAGTATCGATCAGGTTAATTTTAACATTGTTCCATTGATAGGAGGCTATGGAGGCTTGTATTGTGATTCCTCTTTGTTTTTCCAGTGCCATAGAATCAGTAATAGTCGAACCACTATCCACACGTCCGGATTCAGCAATGGTACCGCTGGTATAGAGCATACTTTCTGTTAATGTTGTTTTTCCTGCATCTACATGCGCCAGGATACCTATATTCAAAATTTTCATAAATTGCACCTCAAAGAATTGTTATAATATAAAAAGCCCTGTGATCAGAATACTTTCATCACAGGGACTTGCTATCATAACAATTATGAGCACAACATGAAAAAACTGTAAGCGAGTTAATCTACAGCGTGGCATCAATAATATATGAAAGTATTCTTAAATAAAGGTACAAAAACCAAACCTATTACATCTGTAATAAGCTCTCATCTTTCATACCTGACATCATTCAATTGATTGTTATTTAAGAATACCCTGCCGCATTGTAGTTTATCTCCTTTGATTGCTTTTTTCATGTTACCTCATCATTCCCTCATTTGTCAAGCTCACTTCTTGCAAACTGGAATGTGTAAATACAAGAATTAGCAATGACAAATGCTAAGTAAGGTAGTATAATTATAAGAAATGCGGCCAACGGCCGTTAATAGAAAACTAATAATCATATGTACAATTTATCAGGAGGATTTATTTGAGCAAAACAATCACAGAACCATGGATCAAGCTGAATAATAACCTGACTCGTCAGGATTACCAACAAATTCATGCACTAGAAACCCTATGTGCCAACGAGGATCAAGTTTCTTTCAAGCTTGAGCTTGACTATAAACTTACCGTTGAAGAAAGCAGTACTGGTAAAGACCGCCAACACCACATCAACGAATTCATGTACTTTGATGGAGAGCAGTTAATTGGATATATAGGCTTATGCAGCTTTGGTGGTGCAGCCATGGAGATTAACGGCATGGTACACCCTTATTACAGAAGGCAGGGGATTTTTACTAAGCTGCTTGAGCTGGTGGTTTCAGAATGTAAGAGGAGAAAAGCAGGAAGTATTCTTGCTTTGTGCGATCATAAATCTGTTTCTGGTCAGAAATTTTTAGAGAAGGCAGGAGCGATCTATCAATCTTCTGAATTTGAAATGTATCTAAACCGGGAAACCTATGAAACAATACACAAGGAGACTCATGGCATCACTTTTAGAAAAGCAACCAATGAGGATGCCAGTGAGATAGCAAGACATGACGCAATTTATTTTTCTGACATTACGGGAGAAGAGAATGAGGAAGATGCTGACGAAGAGATTCTCCTGCCCGAAGACGAAGAAAAACATGGCAATATAACTTATATGGTGGAAAAAGACCAACAGGTAATTGGCAAGGTGAAGCTGGAAACAATCAATGGAGTCACCGGAGGAATCTACGGGTTAGGGATACTTCCGGAATACCGTGGAAATGGATATGGTCGGGCACTCTTGTTAAAATCCATAGAAAAACTATTAGAGGCAAAGGCAACGGAGGTTATGCTTCAGGTCGCCACCGGAAATTCCAAAGCTCTGAACCTGTATCAATCCTGTGGATTCCAGGAAACATACCGAATGGATTATTATGAGCTGAATCAATCGCAGTGATTTCTATTGCAAAAGAATAGGAAGTCATTTACACTATAATATAACAGCTTGTAAACTTTTAATTATAGAAAGAGACTGTACTACAACTGGTAACTTGAAAACGGATTTATTCTAATGGAGAAAAAGAAATGGCAATGAACGATATAGAGAAAATGAAAAAATTAATTGAAGAAAAGAAAGCAAAAGGCGGTTTTTTACAGGCAGAAAAAAAGATTGGTTCTGGTAAAGTGGAAAAACGGAATAAGAACATAGGCGTTGAATTTACAAGAACCCATAAAATATCACAGTAACATAGCAATATTCATATCATCGCATAGGGGAGAGCAAGTCATCACTCAAACGGATGGTATTGACAAAAAGATACAGGTAATTACTAGAGCAGATGGAGACTTATTATAAGAGCCATCTGCTCTTTTCATATAATCATGGATATCCTTTTGGATATCACATTGTTTTTTCAGTAATAAGTAAGTATGATAGTCATAGATAAATTTAAACTTATGGAGGAGAATGAACAAATGAATATAAGATTAGTTCCAATCTGTGAAAATGACATTGCCGCCTATAAAAAAGATATGCAAGAGGCATTCCAAAAGGGTGCGGCTCATGAGTTCGGCAAATTAGATGTTGAAATACTGCCAGAACAAGACATAGATAAATCTCTTTCAACCAAAGGGGCCGTGGCGTACAAAGCTGTAGCTGATGAAGAAATAGTTGGCGGTGCAATTGTTGTAATCAGTGAATCCACCCAGCATAATCACCTTGATTTTCTCTATGTAAAGCATGGTGTGCAGAGCAAAGGCGTTGGACAGGAGATTTGGAAGGCCATAGAGAAACATCATCCCGAAACAAAGGTATGGGAAACAATGACCCCTTATTTTGAAAAAAGGAATATTCACTTTTATATCAATCGCTGTGGATTGGGAGAATCCCAAAGTTTGTGTAAACTTTCAAACTGATGTAAAATAAAATTACTCAGTTTGGAGGTTTTATTTTATGGCAAAAAGAAGAAGGGACGAGTCTCCCGAAAGACAGGCACTACGTGAAATGATGAATGGATATCTGAAAGAAAATCCAGTTAAGAATGGAACAGATGTCAATGGTCTCATGAGAGAAATGATGTCTGTCATCCTGGAAGGTAGTCTGGATGGTGAAATGGAGGAGGAACTTGGTTACTCCAAGTACGATTTCCGTAACAAAGAAACAGATAATAGCAGGAATGGTTATAACTCAAAAACATTACATACTAGTTACGGAGACATGGA
>NZ_JHWJ01000005.1 GCF_000687555.1 [Clostridium] aerotolerans DSM 5434
TCATAGAGAGTATTACCGTAGAAAGGAATGGAACTGTTACCATCAGGTGGAGCTTTATGGAACCATTCATTTGTCCCTAATGAAACAGACGAATATGTATCCAGACTAGAGAAAAAGGCATTGGAACGGTTAAGAGCGGAATTAAAAAAGTATAGTATTTAATGAATAAAGCAGGGGCAACTCCAAGTCCCTGCTTTTAAGCTTGAACCAATTGGTTTAATTTGATACAATATAGGAATAAAATAGTAAAGGACAAGCTTTGTATGAATGAAGAGAAGAATCAAGAGGACATGGAAAAAGAGAAGATAAACTGGAAAAAAGAGATTTTTGACTGGGTGAAGATAATTCTGATGGCTTCTGCCATTGCATTTTTCCTGAATACATTTATCATTGCCAACAGCAGGGTACCGAGCGGCTCCATGGAGCGGACGATTATGACGGGAGACCGCCTGTTTGGATCACGGCTTGCCTATAAGTTTGGAGAAGATCCTCAAAGGGGTGATATAGTCATATTCGATCATGAGACTGGGCCTGGATCTCAGGAGACGCGTCTGGTGAAACGAATTATCGGACTTCCTGGTGAGACTGTGGATGTGCGGGAGAATAAAATCTATATCAATGGCTCAGAGACTCCTCTCGCAGAGCCATATCTGCCAGAACCGATGGAGACAAAAGACTTTCACTTTGAAGTGCCCAAAGGCTGCTATCTGATGTTTGGTGATAACAGGAATAACTCAGCAGATGCCAGATATTGGCCGGATCCTTATGTACCAGAGAATAAAATCCTGGCAAAAGTGCTCGTCCGGTATTACCCAGGGTTTAAGACGATTGAGTAGTAAGGGTTCCAAAACCTTTCGTGATGAATATATTAAAAGAAAAAAGGTAAGTTCAATGGCGTATGCGTGATATATTCATTTTAGTACTCGCTCTTTCTACGGACAGCTTTGTTGCCAGCCTTGCCTATGGGGCAAACCGGCTTCGTATTTCCTTTGCCAAGGTAATCGCGGTAAATTTAATATGCAGCGGATGCCTGGGAGCGGCTCTCATGTTTGGCAGCGTGCTGAATGGATTGGTTCCGGAAGCGTTTGCAAGAGGGCTTGGCTTTACCTGTCTGTTTTTTCTGGGGGCTATGAAGCTTCTTGATTTTGCCATCAAGAAATATATTAACAGTCATGTAAATGTCAGGAAGGATTTAACGTTTTCAATTTCTGGTCTGAGTATTATCATAAATATTTATGGAAATCCCATGGCAGCAGACTGGGATGAATCGAAATCCTTATCATGGAAGGAAACCGTTATGTTTTCCCTGGCCATGTCAATTGACAGTCTTGTGGCTGGAGGATTATCTGGATTTCTCATGATGCCTCCGGGCCTGACGGCATTTGTTTCGTTGCTTGTTGGAATTGTAGTAATGTATATCGGTCTCTTTTTGGGACATGAGCTATCGGCGCGAAAAGACTGGGATCTTTCCTGGGTCAGCGGACTTTTGTTTTTATTTCTCGCCTTTGGAAAGCTTTGAATGATAGAAAATGAGGTTTGGCTCTTTCAGAGTTAGACCTCATTTTCACTGGGAAAAACGTTATTTCGTATAGGAGAAAGATTCATGCAGTATACAATACCTCATTATTATCATAAATTTCATTGTGTAGCAGGAGATTGTACGGATACCTGCTGTGCTGGCTGGTCAATCATGATTGATGATCAGTCAAAAAAACGCTACTGGAGTCAAAAGGGTGGGTTTGGTCAGCGCTTAAAACAGTCCATAGACTGGAAAAACAGCTTTTTTAAGCAATGCGGCAAACGATGTGCTTTCTTAAACCGGGAAAATCTTTGTGATTTATACATAGAAGCTGGACCGGATATGCTATGCAAGACCTGCAGGGAATATCCAAGGCATACGGAGGAATATGAGGGGGTCAGGGAGATTTCCCTATCCATGTCCTGCGAGGAGGCGGCCAGGATCATACTTGGCACAAAGGAACCGGTTACCTTCCTGACGAAAGAGGACGAAAAAGAAGAAGTTTATCCTGATTTTGACTTTCTTCTCTTTACCAAGCTAACGGATGCCAGGGATCTCATAATTTCCTTTCTGCAAGACAGGAGATTTAGCTCCAGTCATCGAATGGCATTGGTATTGGGATTTGCCCATGATCTCCAAAGCAGGATCAGGACCGACCGCATGTGTGAAATTGACGGATTGCTGGAACGGTACCGGAAGGAATCCCTTCATTCGGTCGCTGAAAAAAAGCTTCTTGGCAGGAAAGCACAGACTGAAAGCCGTTTTCTAAAAATGAAGGAGCTGTTTTCCATCTTTCAGGAATGTGAGGTTCTGGATGCAGACTGGCCTCGGTATATCAGTACAATAAAAAGACTGTTGTTTGAAAAAGGGACAGCCTCTTATGAGGCGAATCGCAATGCATTTTTTCAGTACTTAAGGGAAAATCCGGAGAGAGAAGAGCAGTGGGAAATCTGGTGCGAGCAGCTTTTGGTTTATTTTGTATTTACCTATTTTTGCGGCTCTGTTTATGATGGACAACCTTATGGAAAGATAAAGCTGGCTGTGGTATGCACTCTGCTGATTCAGGAGATGGCACAGGCAACCTTTAAAATGAGGGAAGGAAGATTGGATTTTTCTGAATTTGTTCATTTCACCCACCGCTTTTCCAGAGAAGTGGAGCATTCCGATTTAAACTTAAATGCATTAGACCGGATATTTATAAGCGATCAGAGATTTGGGCTTTCATCCCTTCTTTCTGTTTTATAGGGGGAATTGAAATGAGTACGAAGGATAAAAAGAATCAGTTATACATCTTATTTTTGTTGGCTTGCTTTGGTATTTATTGCGTGATACTGTATGCTTTAACCGGTGGGCTGTGTGCGTTCCGGGGGTTACTGGGGATCCCCTGCCCTGGATGTGGAGGGTCAAGAGCCCTTCTCTCTCTGGCAAAAGGAAATATAAAACAATGTATCGAGCTTAATCCAGCTGCTCCTTTTGTATTTCTTTGCATCCTAAATGAAATACGTGTAACCTATATGAAAAAAGGCAATAAAAAGCTGGCTGGAATTTTGCTGTCAGCCAGTATTATAGGTTCTCTGATTTTGTATGTCGTCCGCATGAAACTTTATTTTCCTTACCGGGAGCCATATGTATTCTATCCCAATAGCTTACTAATGCGAATTTTAGAAAGTCTGCATTAAAAATACAGCTAAAATATACAATTCCAATTTATTGAATTATATGTTATAATTTGGATTGACATATTAATGTCAGATTTTACCAAGGAGGATTTGTATGGAGAACGATTACAACGTAAATAACCAGGAAAGTCAGTATTCAACTCAGATGGACCCAAACAAAAGCGTAATGACAATGGGAGAGTGGTTAATCACACTACTGATCATGTTAGTACCTTGTGTTAACATTATCATGATGTTAGTTTGGGCATTTGGCAATGGAAATGAGAATCGTAAGAATTTCTGCAGGGCGAATTTAATCATGCAGGTGATTCTGTCAGTACTTGGATTTATTTTATATGCTTTATTTGCCAGTATACTCATGGCATCTTTTGGCAGTTATTAAAAGAGGTCTTACGACCTCTTTTTTTTATACTAAAACTTAATATAAATTAGCAAAAAACGATGCAAACACCACCGTACAAAGCCCGGATGTAGCGATAGCAAGGCTGCTCATTGCCCCTTCGATTTCCCCTAGCTCCAGCGCCTTAGTAGTTCCTATGGCGTGGGCAGAAGAGCCGATGGCAATACCTACTGCAACCGGTTCCGTGATATGGAATACCTTACAGACAGTTTCGGCAATGATATTGCCAAGAATTCCTGTGATGATGATACTGGCAACGGTAATCGTAACAAATCCCTTCATCTCTTCAGAAATTCCCATGGCAATAGCAGTTGTAATGGATTTTGGCAAAAACGTCACGTACTCCTGATGATTGAGACCAAATACCATAGCAAGAAGCAGTACTGTGACCATGGTGGTGATGACCCCGGTCAAGGTTCCGGCTAAAATAGCCTTGGAATGTTTCTTAAGCAGTTCCATCTGACGATATAAGGGAATGGCGAGACAGATGGTAGCTGGGGTAAGAAGATAGCTGATATATTTTGCACTCTGGTTATATACCTCATATTGAATCTTAAATATAGAGAGCAGAGCCATAACGACCAGAATGGATATTAACAGTGGGTTAAAAAGAGGGGATTTAAACCTTCTTTTTAGTTGGATTCCTAATTCATAACCCAGAAGGCTGATAACAGCCCCGAAAAATAAAAAACCATTGATTGTATTACTCATGATCATCATCCTTTCCTTTTTTATCCATACGGATAAAAAACTGGGTGACTCTTCCCGTGATTACCATAACCAGAATAGTTGATACCAGGGTGATAACAATAAAAGGAACCAGCATAGAACCAAGAATCCCCCAGGAATCCAACAGTCCTACTGCCGCCGGTATAAACATAACTGGCATGATCTCAATCAGAAACATGCTGGCATCCTCTACCGCATTTAAAGGTATGAGTTTTGTTTTTAACCCAATTAACATAAGCAGCAAACCATAAATGCTGGCAGGAATGGGAAGAGAGATAAAAAGATGGATAATCTCTCCAATCAAGGAGATAAAAAGAATGATGCTGAATTGCCTTAAGTACCTCATAACTACGCCTCCTGCGTTTTTTGTCGAAATTTCAGCTAAGGATTATCCTAAACTTTTTTTTGACAGATGTCAAATGTATTTCGTGCACAAAAAAAATACTTGCATTCTTTAAAATCTGTGTTATACTTGTGTCGTTAAAAATAAATATGAAAGTCGCAGAGTAGACTAGTGTGCGTTAAGTGCTGAGTGAACAGGGAGTTGTCATTCGGACGAAAAGATTTTCTTGCGGTACACGAGTCGCATCCCGCTGCATCAGAAGATAAGTATTTTATATCTCCGGTTGTAGTCTGAGGTCTGCAAAGGAGGTATTTTTTTATGAAAAAATTCGCCACTTTGTTCACCGATTCTTACAAAGAGCTAAAGCATGTAAGAACCATCACCACTGCCGCCATGTTTGGCGCCCTGGCAATTATTCTTGGTATGTTCTCCATTGATTTTGGAAATTATATCAGAATTGGTTTTGCTTCCATACCAAATGGAATCATTTCCTACTTGTTTGGCCCGATTGTAGGCGGTCTGTTTTCAGGAAGTATGGATGTATTAAAGTACCTGTTAAAGCCCAATGGACCATTTTTCCCGGGCCTTACTATGGTAACTTTATTATCCGGTTTTATGTATGGCTGTTTTTACTATAAAAAGGCCATGACCTTAAAAAGGGTTCTCATCTCAAAGTTCATTGTGATGTTAATCTGCAATGTGATATTAAACACCATCTGCTTATCCATACTGTATGGAAAAGGATTTATGGTCATTCTCCCTGCAAGGGCATTAAAAAATCTTGTGATGTGGCCCATTGACTCCATGATTTTTTATACCCTGGTAAAAGCACTTGATACCATGGGAGTGTTTCAAATCATACAAAAAACAAAGGCCTCCAGAGCTAAATAATGAAAAAAAGGCCTGTTCTTTCTATAAGAAAGTACGGGTCTTTTTTTGCGGTTAACAGACAGTGGTCTGGTTATTTTGTATTATAAATGAACTATTGTTTTCATAAAGCTTGTATAAAATCCATGGACAGAAACTCTCTTTCATACTATAATCTAAAATATCCGTGTTTCAATTCTACGGATAAGGGGACAGTTATGATAATTTCAGGCGGTAGTCGATGGACTGCCCTCTATTGATAAACTTTTTTATAGGAGGAATGAACATGAGCGATTTAGATTGTACACATAATTGCAATAGTTGCGGCGAAAGCTGTCCAAGCAGGCAGGAAGGGCCTAAAAGCTTTCTTGAGCCGTTAAATCCTGCCAGCACAGTAAAAAAAGTAATTGGTATTGTCAGCGGAAAAGGTGGAGTCGGCAAATCACTGGTAACTACCATGATGGCAGTACGCATGAATTCCAAGGGCTATAAAACAGCCATCCTTGATGCAGATATCACAGGACCTTCCATTCCAAAAGCATTTGGTATTACGGATTCAGGAGTGGGAATGACGCCGAATGGGCTTATGATTCCAGCAACCACATCCACTGGTATTGAGGTGATGTCTGCCAATCTTGTTCTGGATCATGAGACAGATCCGGTCATCTGGAGAGGACCGGTCATTGCAGGAGCAGTAAAGCAGTTCTGGCAGGAAGCTCTTTGGGAAAATATCGATTATATGTTTGTAGATATGCCTCCTGGAACCGGTGATGTTCCACTGACCGTATTCCAGTCTCTGCCGGTAGATGGAATTCTTATTGTCACATCTCCTCAGGAGCTGGTTTCCATGATTGTTGCAAAGGCAGTCAATATGGCAAAGAAGATGAATGTCCCTATTCTGGGACTGGTCGAGAACATGAGCTACTTAAATTGTCCGGATTGCGGAAAAAAGATTTCAGTCTTTGGGGAGAGTCACATTGATGAAGTAGGAAAAACCCATGACCTCCCCATTTTAGCGAAAATCCCCATTGATCCTAAAATCGCATCTGCTGTGGATAGCGGTACGGTAGAATACTTAGAGGCACCATGGCTTGATGAAGCTGTTTTAGCGGCTGAGAAGGCTTAAGATTGTTTCTTAACATTGAGGTGACTATATGAATATAAGCATGAACCCTAATAGCGAATTGAACCAGTCAATTGTAAATGTACCGAATCTCGTTCAGGTTCCAGATCCTTTGATTAAGCAGGCTTACCAGTTTCAGGAAGCTATGATGATGTATACCTGTGCCATCCGGGAGCTGAAAACGAAATTAGAGGTTTTAAATGACGAATTGTCTGTGAGAAACTCCAGAAACCCCATTGAGCTTGTGAAATCCAGAGTGAAGAAGCCCATCAGCATTGTGGAAAAGCTGCAGCGCAGAGGTCTTCCTGTCTCGCTGGAATCCATGATGGAAAATTTAGATGATGTGGCAGGAATCCGGGTCATCTGCTCCTTTCTTGATGACATATACGCGGTGGCAGAGATGCTGACAAGACAGGATGACGTCCATATCATTGCAATTAAGGATTATATCCGTCACCCTAAGGCCAATGGCTACCGCAGTTACCATATGATTGTGGAAATTCCAGTATTTTTCTCGGACCAGAAGAAGTGGATGCGGGTAGAGGTCCAGATACGTACCATTGCCATGGATTTTTGGGCAAGCCTTGACCATCAGCTGAAGTACAAAAAAGAGGTGGAAGCAAATTCTGAGGAGATTAGTACGGAGCTTCGGGAATGTGCAGAGGTGATAGCAAATACGGATGAGCGGATGTTAAATATTAGAAAAAAGATTGAAGCTCAAGAGATTGCCATAAGAAAATAAACATAGAAAAGACCCTGAGACTGCAAACTGGCTATTCGCCATGGTTGTCTCAGGGTCTTTTATTTTGCTGTTTTATGGTTTTAGAGGCAGGGTTACCGTAAATATGGTCCCCTCAGGCTGGCTGCTGGTCACGCTGATTTTACCTTTATGACAATCTATTATCGTTTTTGCAATGGAAAGTCCAAGACCATATCCTCCCTCTTTTCTTACTCTTGATTTATCTGTCCGGTAAAAGCGTTCAAAGATATGCTGCTGTTCCTCCAGTGGAATAATCTCACCAGAATTACAAACGGTTAAAGCAGCCAGGTGGCTTGCTTTTTTTAGCCCAATAGAAACAGTACCACCTTTTCCAGCATATTTACAGGCATTATCAAGAAGTATGGTAACAACCTGCTTAAGCTGGGATTCATACCCGGAAAGAATGATATCAGGTTCGATTTCGTTCACCAGTTCCACCTTATTTTCAAAGGCAATGGATTCAAAGATAAGAGTGCTTTTTAAAACCAGGTCGCTGAAATCAATGGACGAAATTTCTGCCGGCCTTTCATTGCCTGCTCCAGCGTCGGAACGGGCAAGAAACAGGAGGTTTTCCACCAGTTGTTTCATACTGGTAGCTTCTTCCTTTGTGTTGTTCAGCCATTTATTCTGTTCCCTGACAGTAGACTGGGGGTGAGTAGATATAATATCCAGATTTGCCAGGATTACAGTCAGAGGAGTTTTCAGCTCATGGGAGGCGTCTGCAATAAACTGATTCTGCTGATGCCAGGCAGCCTCAACTGGTCTTAGGGCAAGACGGGAGAGATACAGACTCAGCATGAGAAATAGGAATACGGCCCCCATAAAAAGCATGATACAGTTGATCGTAAGAGTCTTGATGTTGTTAATCTCGTAGCTTTGATCTGCAAAAATAATTTTTGTGCCTTCCGGAGTTTCTGCCTTTAGAAAACGAAGGGAATAGTCTGGAAGAACTCCCTGAGTAAGCTCCGTGGAATCCGCCATTTGAATTAAGGTAGAGGCAAGCTCTGTTGTAACTGTAATGTTGTTTTGCTCTATGGCCCTTATGGTGTGATCAGAATTTAAAGTAACGACAAAAGAGGGAATAGGAGGTGGTGGGGGTTGCTTTTTGTGCCTCCCAGGTTCCAATTTAAATGGCGGTGGGAATCGATCCCTTTCCATGGATTGAATCATAGCCATCTCTGTCTGCCGGACCAGGCGGTTGGAAGCAAAAAAATAAAAAAGTCCTATGACAGCCAAAAGAATACTTGCTACGCAAGTCATATTAATGATGATAAATTTCCATCTTAATTTTCGTATCATCTGGGTCCCTCCAGTCGATAACCTACTTTTCGTATGGTGTTTATCTCTACTTGAGAGCCGACAAAAGAGAGTTTTTTACGTAAAAATGAGATGTAGGCTTCAACGTTATTATCTTCAGCGTCAGAATCATTGCCCCATACTCTGGCTATTAAGGTATCCTTTGAGATAATCTTACCAGAGTTGCTCATAAGTAATTTTAAAACCTCAAACTCCTTAAAAGCCAGATGAATGGATTTTTCTCTACAGCATAAATCATTGGAGGATAAATCAAGGGAAAGATCTCCAAACACCATTTCATCAAGAAATACATCTCCCTGCCGGCGGGAAAGGGCCCTGATCCGAGCAAGAAGCTCTTCTGGAATAAAGGGCTTTGTTAAGTAATCGTCGGCTCCTTTATCAAGACCTTTGACCTTATCGCTGGTATCATCCCGTGCAGTCAGAAGGAGAACTGGTGTTTTGATTCTGGATTCTCTTAGCTTTTGTACAATCTGAAAGCCGTTCATTCCTGGCAGCATGACATCCAGTATAATCACATCGTACTCATTTGACAGGCCATAATAAAGGCCGTCAGTTCCATCATTAACAATATCTGTATGATAATTTTGTTCCTTCATGATCTGTCCCAATGCGTCAGCGAGCCTGATTTCATCCTCCACAATCAATACTTTCATGCGTTTCCCTTCTTTCCATCATGATATAGACTGAAACCTATTATAAACAATCCTTTGATTTTAAGCAAATTAACCTTTTCATTATAAAAAAGAAAGCTGAAATTATACTGAAATATCTTCCTATGGTAATATTATGCCATTTCAGGTTAATTTCAGTTAACAGTCACATTTCTGACATAGGAGTCTGTTAAAATTGGAAAGAGTTTCAGACTGGAAAGGAGAATTTTACATGCACGGACAAAGAATGGCAGCCGCCCTGGCTGTTGTAATGGCAGCAACGGCAGTCAACCCCATGATTACCCATGCTTCCGCAGGTTTTGATTTAAGAAAAAAGGTGGTTGGACTATCCGGGATCATGAATACGGGAAATATAAATATGAAGGTAACGCGAGGGGAATTTGCCGGTATGCTTGTCAATGCTTCTTCCTATCGGAGCACAGTTGGCAGTACCAGTAATACTTCTGTGTTCGCAGATGTGCCAAGGGACCATGAATATGCATCTTCCATACGGATCGCATCAGAACAGGGATTCATGAATGGATATCTGGGAGGTAATTTTAAGCCCGAGGAATACATAACGCTTCAGGAAGCGGTAAAAGGAGTGTTAGGACTTTTAGAATACAAAAACTCCGATTTTACAGGAGATCAGACGGGATCCAGAATGTCGAAGTATCATTTTCTTGAGCTGGATGATGGCTTAAACAAAGAAGCGTCGGAGCTCATGACAAAGGAAGACTGTGTGAATCTCTTTTACAATCTGCTTAAAACGGATACAAAATCAGGAACCATGTTTGGCAAGAGTCTGGACTGTGAACTGACTTCCGATGGAGAGATCAATCCATTTTCCATGGTGGATAACAGCGTGAAGGGACCAAGGGTGGTTAACAGCAAGAGCAGGCTGAAATCATATCTGCCCTTTGATCTCAGTGATGCCAATATCTATTTAGATGGAGATCCGGTTAAAAATTCCAGTGATGCCATTACCACTGCCTTTGACAGCACGGATGGTGTTTTGGTCTATTACCATACACTTTCTAAAACGGTATGGCTTTATACGGTGGGGAATGAAAATGAAAGCGGGCGGTCTGCTGTGTTAGGAGAAATCACCAATGTGGTTTACAATTCCACAGATTTAATGACACCCACCGCAATTATTCTTGATGATGGCAACACTTATGTACTTACCAGCACGGAGATGCAGTTTGCATTTTCTTCCTATGGAGATCTTCGGGTAGGAGATTCTGTAAATCTGGTATATACACTGTCCGAGGATGCAGAAGGAAATCAGACCAGAACAGTAGTTGACTATATTGAAGATTGACAGGAGAAAACAGAATGAAAAATAAGAAAAAACTTCTGATCCTTCTGATCGTGGTGCTTTTGGCTTTTGGTGGAATCGTTGGCTTCCTCATGATGAATAAGTCAAAGAATGCTTCCGCTAAGGCCAAGAGCATACAGACAGCAACGGTTTCCAAGCGAGATATTACATCTGAACTTTCTTCCTCAGGGACGATTTCTCCTAAGGATACGTATGACATCACTTCACTGGCGGAAGGGGAAGTGACAGCCGCCGAGTTTGAGGAAGGGGATGTGGTAGAAAAGGGACAGGTGCTTTACCGGATCGATACCTCCTCCATGGAATCTCAGATATCATCTGCCAATAATTCTCTGGAACGTTCCCAGGAAAGCTATCAGAATGCACTGGAGGATTATAATACAGCGTTGTCTGATTATAGCGGAAATACGTATAAAGCTACAGAAAACGGATTTATCAAAACCCTTTCCATCAAAGATGGAGACAAAGTGAGCAATGGTACGGAAATAGCTGCAATCTATGATGACAAAACGATGAAACTAAAGGTTCCATTCCTTTCGGCAGAAGCAGCTCAGATCTTGTCTGGCAACGGAGCGATCCTGACCCTCACCGATACGGGAGAACAGATCAATGGAGTGGTTACCTCGGTCAGCAATATGGATGTTACTTTAACAGGCGGACGTATTGTGCGGTATGTCACCATAGAGGTTGCAAATCCCGGGGGCATTACCTCGGAAACAGCTGCAACGGCTCTCGTGGGCAATTTTGTAAGCAGTATGGAAGCGACCTTTGAACCCAGGCTTGAAACTACCATGAAGGCAGATATATCCTCCACGGTTGAAATACAGAAACTGCTTGTAAAGGAAGGCGACTACGTAACAAAAGGGACCCCAATATTCTCCATAGAAAGCAAATCTGCTGATAAATTACTGCGAACCTATAAGGATTCCCTGGACAAAGCTCAGGAAAGTCTGGAATCCGCAAAAAGCAAGCTTGAAAGCACTCAGGATACTTATGATAACTATACCGTTACCGCACCCATTTCAGGGAAGGTCATAAAAAAAACAGTAAAAGTCGGAGATAAAATATCAAAGAGCACCACCGGAAACACAGTACTTGCAGTCATTTATGATATGTCCAATTATACGTTTGAGATGTTAGTGGATGAACTTGATGTGAAATCTGTAAAAGCAGGCCAAAACGTCAATATTACTGCGGATGCAGTATCCGGTAAGACATTTTCCGGGACTGTGACAAATGTCAGTCTGCAAAGCTCTACCTCTAACGGTGTTACGAATTATCCTGTTACCGTTACGCTTAACGATGGGCTTGATGAACTTCTTCCAGGTATGAACGTAGATGGTGTCATTATTCTTGATGAGGCAAAGGATGTCATCGCCATTCCTGCTGATTCATTGATGAGAGGCAATACCGTCTATGTAAAAGATGATTCCGTGAAAGAAAAGATTGGAAATGTACCTGCCGGTTTTCGCAGTGTGGAAGTTAGCGCAGGCCTGATCAGTAAAGATTATGTTGAGATTAAAAGCGGACTCACAGAGGGAGAGGAAGTATACGTAGTACCATCCTCTGTAGAAAAGACTCAGAATAACATGATGCCAGGCGGTATGGGCGGTATGCCAGGCGGCGGATTCGGCGGCGGATCTGGTGGCGGTGGCGGCAATCGTAGTACCGGCGGCAATCGTAACACCGGCGGCAATCGTACCGGCGGATGATAAATAGAGTAAGCAGGAGACATAAATATGGCGGAACCTTTGATTGAATTAAAAGATATATATAAGATTTATCAATTGGGCGGTGAGGAAGTCCGTGCAAGCGACGGAGTTACTCTGACCATTTGCAGAGGAGAGTTTGTAGCCATTGTAGGAAAATCAGGTAGCGGTAAATCCACTCTTATGAATATCATTGGCGCTCTTGATGTACCAAGCTCCGGCTCCTATTATCTGGGGGGTGAGGATGTGGGAAATATGGGGGATCATCAGCTGGCTAAGGTACGAAATAAGATGATCGGTTTTATTTTTCAGCAATACAATCTGCTTCCCAAATTAAATCTCTTAGAGAATGTGGAGCTTCCTCTGCTTTATTCCGGAATTGGTACGGAGGAGAGGAAAGAAAAGGCAATGGAATCTTTAAGGAGAGTGGGGCTGGAGGAAAAATGGAGAAACCTTCCAAATCAGCTTTCCGGCGGTCAGCAGCAAAGAGTATCCATTGCCCGTGCCCTGGCTGGAAGTCCTTCCCTTATTTTGGCGGATGAGCCTACAGGTGCTCTCGATTCCAAGACCAGCCGGGATGTACTGGACTTTTTAAAGCAGCTGAACAAGGAAGGCAATACAATTGTTATAATTACCCACGACAGCACCATAGCCATGGAGGCGGAACGGGTAGTAAGGGTACACGATGGAAAGATTAATTTTGATGGAGACGTAAATGAATATTCTGCAATCCTTTAAAATGGCCATAAAAAGCATATGGGGAAACAAACTGCGTTCCTTTCTTACCATGCTGGGAATTATTATAGGAGTGGCCTCTGTTATCATACTGGTCAGCCTGGTAAACGGCCAAATGAATTATATGACAGAACAGTTCTCCAGTATGGGAACAAACCAGATCAATGTAAATGTATCAAATCTTTCCTCAAGATCCGTTACTGTAGATGAAATGTATGAGTTCTATGAAAAGAATCAGGATCTCTTCTCTCAGATGACGCCTAAGATTTCCATCACCGGTACCATTAAAAACGGGACGGAAACCCTGACGGATACAACGGTGACCGGCGTCAGTGAGCAGTATCTGGAAATGAAGGATCAGACACTGGAATCTGGAAGGTTTCTTCAGTTTTCCGACATTTTGTCACGGCAAAAGGTAGTTGTGGCAGGCTATTATGTGGCCTGGGATTTGTTTGGAGGCGTGGATAAGGCCATTGGGGAAACCTTAAAAATTGATGGTGTCAGCTATAAGATTGTGGGAGTCATTTCAAGACAGAATGAGGATGAGCTGGAGGCTGGTGGCTCCGATGATGTTTTATATCTTCCTTACAGCAGTGCAGTCAGGCAGACCAATAGTGCCAATGTAAACAGCTATGTGTTTTCCACTGCAGATACAGATCATACAACCCAGGCTAAAAATGCAATTAACTCATTTTTGATGGGTATCTTTAAAGACCAGGATTTGTTTCGGGTTTCTGCGATGAGTGAGCTTTTGGATTCGTTAAATTCCATCATGTCCATGATGTCCATGATGCTTGGGGGAATTGCCTCAATCTCTCTGTTGGTAGCCGGAGTTGGAGTTATGAATATCATGCTGGTATCCGTAACAGAACGAACCAGGGAAATTGGAATCCGAAAGGCTCTTGGCGCTCAAAAACGAAATATTATGCAGCAGTTTGTGATAGAAGCGGCAGTGACAAGCTCTCTGGGAGGTGTCATCGGAATCGTAGTGGGTTCCATAGCCACCACAATTATCAGCAGCTTTATGGGCCTGAATGCGACCCCGACCCCAGGGGCTGTCTTAATCTCCTTCAGTGTTTCTGTAGGAATCGGTCTGGTCTTTGGATATATGCCTGCAAACCGGGCGGCTAAGTTAAATCCAATTGATGCCTTGCGCAGTGAATAAGAATTGAATATTTCCTTGCAAATACAGCATAAGAATGATACTATTTGCATAGTAACAAAAGGAGTAACTCATCATGGGTTACTCCTTAAATGCATTTAAAATATAGAGAGCAGGGAAGGCAGAAATCATGAAGGTTATTGATATGCATTGCGATACGATTTCAGAATTGTTCTATCGAAGAGAAGCTGGAAAGGCTTACTCACTGTTGAAAAATGATTGCCACATTGATTTAGAACGGATGAAAAAGGGAGATTACTGCTTGCAGAATTTCGCGCTGTTCACAGAATTAACAAAGCATGAACGTCCCTTTGAATACTGTATGAAGCTGGTGGACCTTTTTTATACGGAGATTGCAAAGCATGAAGATTTGATTGGTGTGGTCACCTGTTATGAGGATATTGAAAGAAACAGAAAGGAAGGGAAAATGTCGGCTCTCCTCACCATAGAAGAGGGGGGCGTCTGCCAGGGGGAGATTGCATTTTTAAGGAATTTCTACCGCCTTGGTGTTCGTATGATGACATTGACCTGGAACCATAAGAATGAATTGGCAAGTCCTAACCGCATCTGGCAGGAACATGGAGAAGCCTTTTTTGAACCGGATACAGAACATGGTCTGACGGAAAAAGGGATAGAATTCGTAAATGAGATGGAGGCTCTAGGCATGATCGTGGATGTCTCTCATTTATCGGATGCCGGTATCGAGGATGTATTCCGTTATACGAAAAAGCCGTTTGTGGCAAGTCATTCCAACGCAAGAACGGTAGCTTCCAATCCCAGAAATTTAACGGACGATATGATACGGCGGCTTTCTGAGCGAGGAGGTGTTGCTGGTCTTAATTACTGCGCTGCCTTCTTATATGACTGGAAAAAGGAAGATACCGTCTTAAGCCGTGTGGAGCATATGATTGCCCATATCAAGCACATGAAGCAGGTTGGAGGCATCCAGTGCATCGGACTGGGATCTGATTTTGATGGTATCGGGGGAGAATTGGAGATGAAGTCTCCGGAAGATCTGCCCATCCTGGAAGCAGCCATGAATAAAGCAGGCTTTACAGAGGGCGAAATTGAAGCTGTATTTTACAAAAACGTGCTTCGGGTTTATGAGGAAATCTTACACTAAATAAAAATTTACAAATATTTTACCTTTCAGCGCATGATACTTTACATAGATTTGATATAGTACTTACAAGACATGCCGTAAGATCAGGGGGAATACTATGTCGATGGAAGATATACAGATGTTAATTAAATTCCTTGGAGGACTTGGAATCTTTCTTTATGGAATCGACCGAATGGGAGATGGGCTTCAAAAAACGGCTGGACATAAAATGCAGCAGCTTTTAGGAGCCCTGACTGACAATCCGGTCATGGGAATTTTACTTGGGACCGGGATTACCGCCATTATTCTCAGCAGCAATGCTACCACCATTATGGTGGTGGGATTCGTCAATGCCGGGATATTAAACCTGTCACAGGCAGTGGGAATCATTATGGGAGCCAATGTGGGAACGACCGTATCCAGCTGGATCGTATCCATGAATGAATGGGGAGAGCTGTTAAAGCCAGAGCTTTTTTCTCCCATTCTGATCGTATCAGGAGCCATGATCCGTTATCTCTCCAGAAACGGAAAAGCAAAACAGGCAGGTGAAATTCTGGTGGGATTTGGACTCCTTTTCATTGGACTTGGTTTTATGTCTGACGCCGCTTCTGCCTATCGCACCAATAAAGAACTTTTAAATATTCTTACTGATCTGGGCAGGCATCCTCTGCTTGGTATCCTGACAGGACTTTTTGTTACGGTACTGATTCAAAGCTCCACAGTATCTGTAGGTGTTTTACAGGTCCTGGCCCTAAACGGGATGATCAGCTGGCAAACCGCTGTTTTCATTAATTTAGGACAAAATATTGGTTCCTGTGCGGCTGCACTAAGGTCTAGTATTGGAGCGAACCCAACGGCGAAAAGGGCGGCAGTCATTCATCTTCTTTTTAATACCATTGGTGCCGTTATTTTTGGGACAGCCATGGTTTTGATATTCCGGTTGAATACGCAACTTGCGGATTCTCCTGTCACCAGTGTTGGAATCTCCATTTTTCATACGGTTTTTAATGTAAGTAACACCATTCTCCTGTTTCCGTTTGCTGGACTTTTGGTCAAAGCCTCTGGTATTCTTATTAGAGAAGGATCATCAGCCAGTGGTTGTTCTCTGGATTCCAAGGATGAGATGAAGCGCCATCTGGACAACCGAATTCTTGATACACCTTCCTTTGCCATTGAAAGCGTGACTCATGAAGTGGTAAATATGGGGCTTGCGGCTCTTAAAAACTTTGATATGGCAGCACGTGTCCTTTTGACGGATGACGGCAGCCATGCCAGCCAGGTGAAAAAAATGGAACAAAAAATTGATGATTATGAAAAAATCATCACAGACTATCTTATAAAGATCAGCAATCAGTCTTTGAATGAAGAGCAGCACTTAATTGTAAAAAATCTTTTTTATACGGTCAGTGATTTTGAGCGTATCAGCGATCATTGTGAAAATCTCTCAGAGCTGGCACTGGAAAAGACCAAAAGAAACATTGTGTTTTCTAAAGAGGGGGATAATGAGCTTAAGGAGATGTTTCACTCCGTCCGTTCTTCTCTGGAGCACGCTATAAAAGCAAGAGCCTCTTCCGATATGTCTGAGGTCCGTGCCGTTGTCCGAAGCGAAGAGCTTGTGGACAACTTAGAGGAAGAGTTCAGGGAGCGCCATATCCTTCGGCTGGCGTCGAAAGCCTGTAAACCAGAAAACGGGGTCATATATTTAGATGCTTTAAATAATTTGGAACGCATATCAGACCATGCTCATAATATTGCAGGTTTTGTCAGAGATGAAATGTAAGGAAAGGGAGATTTCGTATGGAACAGATCTATGTAATTGAAGACGATGATAATATCAGAGATTTAATTAAAATTGCCCTGGAGGGATTTGGATATGAGGTGGCAGCCTTTGAGATGGCCGAGGACTGCTTAAAGCAGATTGAATCAGACAAACCGGCCCTTGCTGTGTTTGATTGGATGCTGCCTGGCATGGATGGCTTAACTGCCATACGAAAAATCAGGAAAATCGAATCCTTAAAAGATCTTCCTATCCTGGTGCTCACTGCAAAGGACAGAGAATTTGATAAGGTGGCCGGTCTTGACGGCGGTGCAGATGACTATATGACAAAGCCTTTTGGTGTAATGGAACTGGCAGCCAGAATCCGCAGTCTTTTAAGACGGTCCACAAGGTCCAATGCAGCAGAGGATGAACTGGAGCTTTACTGCTTAAGCCTCAATAAAAAAACGAGAGAGGTATACTGCGAAGGAACAAAGGTGGAGCTGACATTAAAGGAATTTGAGCTTTTACAGTATTTAATGGAAAACCACAATAAGGTAGTGACCAGAGATGAACTCTTAAATCAAATCTGGGGATACGATTATGACGGTGAGACAAGGACTCTTGATATGCACATCAGAACCTTAAGGCAGAAGCTGGGAGAAAAAGGAAGTGCATGCATTAAAACGGTCCGCGGAGTCGGATACCGGTTTATTCGTACAGAAGAGTAAAAATAAGCGGAGGAGTTCATGAGAAAAGCAATCTTTGCAAAATTTCTGCAGGTAATTTTAGTGGTGCTGTTTTTAAGTACATTCATTTTCTATATTGCTTCCAGCAGTGCACTTTTAAAGAACTCAAGAAAAGACATGCTCTATACTCTGGGTGCGATTGATAAGGTGCTGGATTACAACGGAAATTTTATGGATGAGGTAGAAAAACTGAAAACCGTCTTAGATGAAAAGCAGGGTCGTTTTACCATCATTCAAAAGGACGGAGTTGTCATTGCCGATACGGGAGATGTACCTGTAAACACTCTGGATAATCATTCCGACCGGGAAGAGATAAGAGAAGCCATAGAAGAAGGAATCGGTTATTCCAGACGTTATTCTGAGACCTTAAAAGAAAATATGCTCTATGTAGCCATACGTTCCAGTGAATCAGATTACATCCTTCGCATGGCCATTCCATATACGGGTATGAAGGAATACTTAATGCTGCTCCTTCCTGCGGTATGGCTTACCTTCCTGGTTGCTATCATGTATTCCGCTTTTTCGGCAGACAGCTTTGCAGAATCCATTACAAAACCTTTGAAAGAGATATCTCAGGAGATGCTTAAGGTAAAGGGGGATTATACGGATCTTTCCTTTGAAACGTATCAGTATCCGGAAATCAATATCATAGCTGATACGACCACCAAGATGTCAAAGAATGTAAAGGATTACTTGAATCAGATAGAGATGGAAAAGCAGATCCGTCAGGAATTCTTCAGCAATGCTTCCCATGAATTAAAGACTCCCATAACCTCTGTTCAGGGATACGCAGAGCTTTTGGAGAGTGGAATCATTCAGGATGAGGAGCAAAAGAAGGAGTTTCTTAACCGGATCAAAAAAGAAGCGGCCAATATGAACAATTTAATCAACGATATTCTGATGATCTCAAAGCTTGAGACAAAGGATGCGGAGGTACTGAAAAGTGATGTACGTCTCTCCATTGTCCTTAATGATATTTTAGATTCTTTAAAGCCTTTGGCTGCCTCCCATGAAGTTCTCATTCATCTGGATTGTAAGCCCATCTGTATTTATGCAAACAGCCAGCAAATGAAAGAGCTTTTCGGTAACTTGATTACCAATGCGGTGAAATACAATAAGCCTGGAGGGGAAGTCTGGGTCAGGGTAAGAGAGGAAGACCGGAATTTAATTGTACAGGTCAAGGATAATGGTATGGGAATTCCAAAGGATTCTCTTAGCCGGATCTTTGAACGTTTTTACCGGGTGGATAAAGGCAGAAGCAAAAAACAGGGAGGAACTGGTCTCGGTCTCTCTATTGTTAAGCACATTGTAAACTTCTATCATGGCACCATCAATGTGACCTCAGAGCTTGATGTGGGGACAGAATTTATAGTAAAGATTCCAATTCATGGAAAAGTGTGATAAAATAGAGACAAACAATGCCAGGAGGTGTTATTTGTGGGGAAATTTATCTTAACCTGTTGCTCTACTGCAGATATGAGCAGGGATTACTTTGACCGTCGTCACATTCCTTTTGTCTGCTTTCATTATACTATGGATGGAATTACCTATTTAGATGATTTAGGAAGAAGCATTCCATTTGATGAATTTTATAACCGAATATCGAAAGGTTCAACTCCAGTTACCTCTCAGGTCAACGTGGATGAATACTGTGAATTTTTTGAACCATTTTTAAAGGAAGGCAAGGATATCTTGCATCTTACCCTATCTTCCGGAATTTCAGGAACTTATAATTCCGCCTGCGTGGCACGGGAAGAGATGAAAGCAAAGTATCCGGACAGAACCATTGTCGTAATGGATACCCTTGGAGCTTCTTCCGGTTACGGCCTTTTGGTGGATGCGGCTGCTGATTTGAGGGATAAGGATATGTCTTTAGAAGATGCCGCTCGGTGGGTAGAAGAGAACCGTCTGAGAGTTCATCATTGGTTCTTTTCCACTGATCTTACCAGCTTTAAACGAGGCGGAAGAATTTCTGCCACCTCCGCTATGTTAGGTACTGTTCTTAATATCTGTCCTCTCATGAATATCGACGATAAGGGCTGCTTAGTACCGGTCCAGAAGATCCGAACAAAGAAAAAAGCCATACAGGAGATTGTCCGTATGATGGAGCTTCATGCGGACGGCGGCATCAATTACAGCGGCAAGTGTTTTATGTCCCATTCTGCATGTGAAAAGGATGCAAAAGAAGTGGCGCTGCTCATTGAGGACCGTTTTTTACATTTATCCGGACCTGTTGTGATTAACAACGTAGGGACTGTAATCGGGTCTCA
This sequence comes from [Clostridium] aerotolerans DSM 5434, assembly GCF_000687555.1. GTDB lineage: Bacteria > Bacillota > Clostridia > Lachnospirales > Lachnospiraceae > Lacrimispora > Lacrimispora aerotolerans. Next base: position 20,210 of record NZ_JHWJ01000005.1, read on the forward strand.
CACAGGCCCTGGTACGGTAGCATTATTTTACTTTGGAGATAAAAGAGAAGGCTAAAAAGACTATTCTCCTATGATCCTGGCAATCATATGGTTGGGTAAACAGACCACATTTTCACCTGTGTACTGAATCCAGCCTTTGTGAATGCAGACCTTATCCGGACAGGAAGCTTCTGTTACGCTTACCTTTCCAGCCTTTACCACGACCCGGTTCGTTCCGCCGTTGAATCCGTGAACCAAAATCTCTCCATCCTCATTTAAATTGAGGGTCTGGATTACATTACCGTCAACCGTTATTTCCACCTTACCCGCCGGTCCCCTAAAAAGGATCTGGTTGAAAAGGAGGAGAAGGCAGGATACGATTAAAATTACCGCGATAAGAATCATTTCTTTTTTATATTTTTTTATAATCATGTTGTTTTTTCCTTTTACTCAGTTAAGTATGATGATTTCCCAGAACATGGAAATTCATAATCTTATTATATCACATAATTTCAGCTCTTACCAAAGATAAATAATCAATAAACTAATTGATAAAAGCTTATAAACTATGTTAAAATATAATCAAACCTTATCAGGCAGGAGGAAGATATGAAAAAGTTTAACGCAAATGCAAAAAGGAATGGATTAATCGGTCTTGGAGTTATGATCGTACTGGCAGGTGCCACTGTATTCGGTTCAGAACCTCTTTACAAAGCGGTTGACAGCATGTCAGGAACCAGTTTATACACTCCGGGTACGTATACGGGATCTGCCCGCGGATATGGCGGTGACGTTACCGTTGATGTAGTGGTAACAGCCAAAAAGATGCAGTCGATTAATGTAAAGGGTGAGAAGGAAACACTTTTAGATAAGGTGCTTCCGGGCCTTACAGATACCATCCTTTCCAAGCAATCCACTGAGGTCGATGCTGTAAGTGGAGCGACCTTAAGCAGCAATGCCATTAAAAAGGCTGTAGATCAGGCCCTTGCCCAGGCAAAGGGAGAAACACCTGAATCGAGCTCAGCTTATCAGGAAGAAACAGTCGGGCAGAAGGAATCCAGTTTAAAAGACGGAACCTATTCCTATGAAGCGCCGGAATTTGATGAGAATGGTTTTAAAGACCAGGTGAATATGACCATTAAGGACAATACGATCACAAGCCTTACCTGGGATTGTATTACGAAAGATGGTAACAAAAAGAGCAAACTATCTATGGATGGAAACTATAAGATGACAGATAACGGTCCGGAATGGTATGAACAGGCCAAGGCGGTGACTGATTATGTAATTGCTCACCAGTCTGTGGAAGGGCTTATGAATGCAGAAGGCTACACGGATACCGTGGCATCTGTAAGCATTAACCTCCATGGATTTGTAAACGGCGTAAAGAGCTGCTTAAGCCAGGCAGCCGGCGAAGCTCCCAATGCAAAGTCTTCCTTAAAGGACGGAACCTATTCCTATGAAGCGCCGGAGTTTGATGACAATGGATTTAAGGACCAGGTGAATATGACTGTTTCAGACAATACCATTACAAGCCTGACCTGGGATTGTGTTAAGGAGGATGGAACAAAGAAAAGCCGTTTGTCTATGGATGGAAAATACAAGATGACGGAGAATGGACCGGAATGGCATGAGCAGGCAAAGGCTGTTACTGATTATGTGCTGGGACATCAGTCTGTCAAAGGCTTGATCAATGAAGAAGGCTATACCGATACCGTGGCCTCTGTCAGCATTAACTTATATGGATTTGTAAACGGTGTAAAGGACTGCTTAAGCCAGGCATCTGGTGAGGCGGCAGAAAATAAATCTTCTTTAAAAGACGGAGCTTATTCCTATGAAGCACCAGAGTTTGATAAGAATGGTTTTAAGGATCAGGTGAATATGACAATTAAGGATAATACCATTACAAGCCTGACCTGGGATTGTGTCGCAAAGGACGGTTCCAAAAAGAGTAAACTGTCTATGGATGGCAGCTATAAGATGACAGATAACGGCCCCAAGTGGCATGAGCAGGCCGCGGCAGTGGCGGATTATGTCCTGCAGCATCAGTCTTTAGAGGGACTGATCAATGCTAGTGGTTATACGGATACCGTAGCCTCCGTCAGCATTAATCTGTATGGATTTGTTAATGGAGTCAAGGATTGTCTGACACAGGCTTCCAAATAATAAGATAGAAATGATATCCCGGAGAAAGGCTTAGCAAGATAAGACTGTTCTCCGGGATTTTACATATTATTTCAGGGAATAAAAGGAGAGTAAACTATGAATGGGAAAGGATCGGCACAAAGAGCATCCCTTTATGGAATGCTGATTGCACTTGCTTTTGTTCTTAGCTATATAGAGACCCTGATTCCCATTTCACTTGGAATACAGGGGGTAAAGCTGGGACTTGCCAATCTTGTAACAATGACAGGCCTTTATACCATTGGCATAAAGGGAACTGTGGTAATCTCGCTGATCCGGATTCTTTTAGTGGGATTTACCTTCAGCAATCTGTTCGCAGTATTTTATAGCCTGGGAGGTCTGGCACTCAGCCTTCTTGTTATGGCTGTCTGTAAAAAGTTCCGTTTGTTTGGAACGGTTGGAGTCAGTATTATGGGAGGTGTGGCTCATAACATAGGTCAGCTTAGTGTGGCAGCCTTTGTTGTCAGGCAGGCGGGCGTGTTTTATTATCTTCCCGTTCTCCTTGTGGCAGGCACATTGGCAGGTCTTGTCATCGGCATATTAGGGAATATGATGATAGAGAGAATCCGCTATTACCTAAAAAAATTGCAGTAAATTCAAAATAAATTCTATTGTTTTGCATGGTACGAAAGGATATAATTGTGGAATAAGGCAAAAGAAGACCAGGAGGAGCAGGATGATTAACATGGCAATTAAAAAGCTTATACAGTATGGACGTAATACAGGCCTGATCGAGGAAGCAGACCATTATTATGCGGTAAACCAGATTCTCGATGTGCTAAAGCTTTGCGAATATGAGGAACCGGATGGAGAAGTTGAGGATATCGATCTTGAGGCTGTTTTAAACGAGATGCTGGATTATGCCTGTGAACAGGGCCTTTTGGAGGAAGACAGTATTACCTTTCGGGATTTGTTTGATACAAGGCTAATGAACTGCCTGATGCCAAGACCAAGTGAAGTGGAACGGAAGTTCTGGGACCTGTATCACAATCAGTCACCTCTTGCTGCTACCGGGTATTATTATAATCTGGCTCAGGATTCGGACTATATCAGAAGCTACCGGATCAAAAAGGATATGCGTTGGATTACATCCACCAAGTACGGAGATTTAGACATTACCGTAAATTTATCAAAGCCAGAAAAAGATCCCAAAGCAATTGCAGCGGCTAAGCTTGCAAAGCAAAGCGGATATCCCAAATGTCTTCTCTGTATGGAGAATGAGGGATATGCCGGAAGGACCAATCACCCTGCAAGAAATAACCACCGTATCATAAGGCTAAACATGAACCAGAGCCAGTGGGGCTTTCAGTATTCTCCCTACGTGTATTATAACGAACACTGTATTGTGTTCAATGGACAGCACATCCCTATGAAGATAGAGCGTGATACGTTTGTAAAGCTGTTTGACTTTGTAAAGCAGTTTCCCCATTATTTCCTTGGCTCCAATGCAGATCTTCCAATCGTAGGCGGATCTATTCTTTCCCATGATCATTTCCAGGGCGGTAATTATGATTTTGCCATGGCAAAGGCAAAGATAGAAGCAAGCTATGAGATCGAAGGCTATGAGGGAGTACAGGCTGGAATCGTAAGATGGCCTATGTCAGTATTAAGAACCAGAAGTGAAAATCCCGATGATTTGATTTCCCTGGGAGAAAAGGTACTTAACGCCTGGAGAACCTATACCGATGAAGAGTCCTTTATTTTAGCCGAAACCCATGGACAGCCTCATAATACCATCACTCCCATTGCAAGAAAGAAAGATGGTATGTATGAATTAGATCTTGTTTTGAGAAACAATATAACAACGAAAGAATGTCCTCTTGGATTTTACCATCCTCATTCTGAGCTTCACCATATTAAAAAAGAGAACATAGGACTGATTGAAGTCATGGGCCTTGCCGTACTTCCATCCAGACTGAAAGAGGAACTGAATCTTTTAGCAGATTATATATTGACTGGAAAGGACATAAGCTCCAATGAGATCATAGAAAAGCATGGTGATTGGGTAAAGAATTTTCTTCCAAACTATGATACCGTGACTGCTGATAATATTGAGGATATCCTGAAAAAAGAGGTCGGACTCGTGTTTGAACGGGTGCTTGAAGACTCCGGTGTATACAAATGCAGCGAAGAAGGACGAAGAGGATTTCACCGGTTTTTGACCAGTGTTGGATTCCTACCTGTTTCACAATAGAAACATTGTGAGACTATCAGATAGATTGATGTTTGTAATTATTTTCCCTTTGAGTTATATTCTATTGGGAGTCAGAGGTAATGGCCTGACTCACTGAAAAAAATATACAGAACCGGACGGAACGATCCGGAGGGAGACATAGAAACGGTCATGAAGCAGATAGAAAATAAAATGCTGAGAACGCTTGCGGATTATGGAATGATTACGTTTAGTATCTGGGTAATGGTAGTGGGAGTCTATTTTTTCAAATTCCCTAACAACTTTGCTTTTGGAGGGGTTACGGGCTTTGCTACTGTTATCAGCGCCTTGACCCACTGGTCAGCCAGCCAGTTCACCAATATCGTGAATACAGTTTTGCTGGTACTGGGCTTTCTGTTTCTGGGACGTGGGTTTGGTATTAAGACAGTATATGCCACCCTTGTCATGTCATTATCCTTATATATTCTGGAACGTATCTGCCCTATGAAAGGGCCGCTTACGTCGGAACCGTTGTTAGAGCTTATTTTTGCTATCTTACTGCCCAGTGTGGGATCGGCCCTTCTTTTTTACGTGGGTGCATCCAGTGGCGGAACTGATATTATAGCAATGATTTTAAAACGCTATACCAGCTTCAATATTGGCACCGTGCTTTTGCTGGTAGACGTGACTGGAGTGATTATGGCCTATTTTGTATTTGGCCCTCAGACCGGATTGTTTTCTTCCCTTGGTCTTCTTGCAAAGTCCCTTGTCATTGATGATGTCATGGAAAATATGAACTTATGTAAGTGCTTTAGTATCATCTGCGATGATCCGGCACCGATCTGCGATTATATCATCCATGGTCTAAACCGGAGTGCTACGGTCTATGAAGCACAGGGAGCATTCACTCACCATAAAAAAACGGTCATTTTAACGACCATGAAGCGGTCTCAGGCGATGAAGCTTAGAAACTATATCCGTACGGTGGAACCATCGGCGTTTATCCTTATTTCCAATTCCAGTGAGATCATTGGAAAGGGATTTTTAACCAATTAAATGTTCAGACCGGGGCAGAAAACTGCTCCGGTTTTTTTGTGCAATGAAACTAGTTTTAAGGAGGTATAATAGTGCATATTTTACGAAAATGCACTTTAATGCTTTAAAATTACATAAATTTAAAGTAATAAAATTGACGGCAGGTATTTTTTGTAGTATGATACGAAATAAGTTCAAAACAGGACGAGATTTTTAGATGGTGAGGAGAGAAGTTTATGAAAAAAACAAAAAAAATACTGTCACTGATTCTTGCCGGTGCAATGATGATGTCCTTAACTGCCTGCGGTGGAAAAACCGAAGAAAGTAAAAGCTCATCCACTGAGACGACTACAGCCCAGGCGACAACAGAAGGTGCCGCGACCACAGGTGAAAAAACAGCCGATGGGAAGCAGTATAAGATCGGTGTACTGCAGTTGGTTCAGCATACTGCCCTTGATGCAGCCAATAAGGGATTTATAAAAGCACTTGATGATGCCGGACTCAACTACGTTGCAGATCAGCAAAACGCCGCAGGCGATCAGTCCACCTGCCAGACCATAGCCAGTAAGCTGGTCAATGACGGAAGTGACTTAATTCTTTCCATCGCGACTCCAGCAGCACAGGCGGTAGCTGGAACAACCAGTGATATCCCGGTACTGGTAACCGCTGTTACCGACCCGGCCGCTTCTGATCTGGTTGCAAGCAACGATGCCCCAGGCGGAAATGTCAGCGGTACTTCTGATCTGACTCCGGTCAAAGAACAGATTGCCTTATTAAAGAAGATTCTTCCAGAAGCAAAAACAGTTGGAATTCTTTATGCCTCCTCAGAATCCAATTCTGAGATTCAGGCAAAGATGGCAAGAGAAGCCATTGAAGCAGAAGGTATGACTGCTGTAGATTACACCGTATCCAGTTCCAATGAGATTCAGACCGTTGTAACCTCCATGGTTGGAAAAGTAGACGCTATCTATGCACCAACAGATAATACCATAGCAGCCGGAATGACTACAGTTGCCATGGTCGCCAATGAAAACGGCCTTCCTACCATATGTGGTGAAGAGGGCATGGTAAAAGCAGGCGGACTTGCTACTTACGGAATTGATTATTTTGAACTGGGATACCTGACCGGACAGCAGGCAGTTAAGATCTTAAAAGACGGAGAAGACATCTCTAAGATGCCGATTGAATATCTCCCGATAGAAAAATGCAAGCTTTATGTGAATGAAGAGACGGCTAAAACCTTAGGAATTGATGTTTCAAGTATTAAATAATAAAAAGAAATTTCAGTGAGATATAAAGCGGGCCAGAGGTATCAGGTCCGCTTAACCCTCTCATAGATGCTTTACATAAAAGATGGAATTCCATTTTTTATGTAAGGCATTTATGCCTGTAAAAGAAAATATGCGGAGGATTAAATAGATGAGTGGTTTGATGATATCCCTTCAGGACGCAGTGGTACAAGGCGTTTTATGGGGAATTATGGTGCTTGGTGTTTACATCACCTATAAGCTTTTGGATATTGCCGATTTGACCGTTGATGGCAGCTTTGCCCTGGGTGGCTGTGTATGTGCAGTTATGGTACTGGTTTTTAAGATGGATCCCTGGATTGCTTTATTGATCGCTGGAATTGCAGGTATGGCGGCTGGTGCTATTACTGGACTGTTACATACCGTGTTTGAGATTCCGGCCATTCTGGCAGGAATTCTGACTCAGATCGGACTTTGGTCCATCAACTTAAGAATTATGGGAGGAAAGAGCAATGTACCTCTTTTAAAAACAGATACTATCGTCTCTAAATTCATTGATGCAACTGGAATCAACAAGCAGGCAGGTGCTCTGATGATCGGAGTTGGTTTTGCCGTTGTTATGATCGTTCTTCTGTACTGGTTTTTCGGCACTGAGATCGGAAGTGCAATGCGTGCCACCGGTAACAATGAGGCAATGGTCCGCGCCCTTGGCGTCAATACCAACTGGACCAAGCTTCTTGCCCTGACCATAAGTAACGGACTTGTCGGTATTTCCGGAGGCCTCGTTTGCCAAAGCCAGAAATATGCGGATATCGGAATGGGAACCGGTGCCATAGTCATCGGTCTTGCCGCTATTGTCATCGGTGAGGTTCTCATGGGCAAACTACGCTCCTTTGGCAGTAAGTTAGCCTCTGCCGTTGTAGGCGCCGTTATTTATTTTGTAATCCGTGCCGTAGTATTAAGAATGGGTATGAATGCCAACGATATGAAGCTTTTATCAGCCGCTATCGTAGCCGTGGCCCTATGCGTCCCTGTGGTCATTCGGAAATGGCGTTTAAAAGCAGCCTATACAGAAGGAGGAGAATGATCATGCTGGATATCAAGAATGTAAAGAAAACCTTTAATATAAATACAATCAATGAGAAAAAGGCCCTTAACGGAATCAATCTCCACCTAAATGAAGGCGATTTTGTCACTGTCATTGGAGGAAATGGTGCAGGGAAATCCACCACCTTAAATATGATCGCCGGTGTTTATCCCATTGATTCCGGAAAAATTGAAATTGATGGTGTCAATATCTCACGTTTTCCGGAGTATAAACGTGCCAAGTACATTGGCAGAGTCTTTCAGGACCCTATGATGGGAACGGCTGCCGGAATGGAGATTCAGGAGAATATGGCTCTGGCTTATCGAAGAGGCAAAGAAAGAGGGCTTGCCTGGGGAATTAAGCAAAATGAAAAGTCCTTTTACCAGGAAGCCTTAAAAAAGCTTGGTCTTGGCCTTGAAAATCGTATGACCAATAAAGTGGGGCTACTCTCCGGCGGACAGCGCCAGGCTCTTACTCTTTTAATGGCCACCTTACAGAAGCCCCAAATTCTTCTTCTTGACGAGCATACAGCAGCACTGGATCCCAAGACAGCAAAAAAGGTTCTTGAGATTACAGAGGAAATCGTGGACGAGCAGAATCTTACGACTCTCATGATTACTCATAATATGAAGGATGCCATTCAGATTGGAAACCGGCTCATTATGATGCATGAGGGCAGAATCATTTTTGACATATCTGGTGAAGAAAAGAAAAATCTGGAAGTAGAAGATCTTCTTCGAAAATTTGAAGAGGCCAGCGGAGAAGAGTTCTCCAATGACCGTATGATTTTAGCGAATTAGCAGTAAAAACATGGGATGGACACCGCTTTTGGGCAGGGTACCATCCCATAATTTTACAAAAATTTAATAGATTTTTGAATTACGTATCATAATGTAACATAATCTTAATAAATTTTTGTGAGACAAATATCGCAAATCATGACAAAATATGCTATACTAAGGCGGATAAACTCATAGTCCAAATCAGTTGTCCGGTGAAAATATGACAATGGAGAGAAAGTACAGAATGGATAATAAAAACGACAATAAAGATTATGTGATCCGCTTGGATAAAGCAAGAAAGAGCCGCGGTAAGAATGATTATAAAAAGTATCTCATAGTTGGAGGCGCCGGTGTTTTACTGGTGGCTGGAGTCATTACAGCCGGAGCTTTCGCAAAGCGCAATGGAGGAGGTGCCCAAGCTGCAGCTCTGGCTACCGCTTCAGAGGCTGTGAATCAGGCAGATGCTAAGAATGGCGAAGCAGTGAAAGCATCGGAAGAAGCGATTAAGCAGGCAGAAGAGGTAAAGAAGGTGGTAGCTTCTTATAAAAATCTTGGAATTGTCAAAGCTTCCGGTTATTTAAACATCAGAAAGACTCCTGGTACTGATGGGGATGTGATTGGAAAGTTGCAGAGCGACGGTGCCTGTGATATTTTAGAAAAGACAGATGATGGCTGGTATAAGATTACTTCCGGAGGAATCGAAGGCTATATTAATTCAGAGTATGTGCTGACAGGAGAGGAAGCTGTTAAAAAAGCAGAAAGCCTGGTAAAATTAAGAGCAGTCATTAAAGCGGACAGCATGAATATCAGAAAAGAAGCTTCAAAAAGCTCGGATCCGGTGGGGCAGGCTCTTGCCGATGAAAGATATGAAGTGCTTGATCAGACCGAAGGCTGGGTAAAGATTTCAACCGGATATCTTTCCACTGATTATGTGGCATTAGAATATTCTTTAAATGAAGCGAGAAAACTGGATTTAAAGGCAATGGTCTTTAATTACTATAAGAATATTGGAATATCCGATGTAGATAATTATTTAAATGTAAGAGAAGAGCCTAACGAAAAAGGAAAAGTAATTGCTAAGATGCCGAGTAAGGCTGCCGGTGAGATTTTAGAGACAACGGCTGACGGCTGGTATAAGATCCAATCCGGAAGCATTACAGGCTATGTAAAATCAGATTACATTCTGACCGGGCAGGCGGCAAAGGATGAAGCCATGCAGGTTGCTCAGCTTATGGCCATTGTAAATACGGATATGCTCAATGCGAGATCAGAACCCAGTACAGATTCCAAGATCTGGACACAGATATCCAACAACGAAAGATATCCTGTATTAAAGCAGGTTGACGGCTGGGTAGAGATCGAGCTGGAGGAAGACAGCAGTGCTTATGTGGCTACAGACTTTGTGGATGTACGTTACGCTCTTCCTCAGGCGATCAAATTCTCACCCCTTGAGGAAAAGGCCAATGCCCAGTCTTCATTAAGAACTCAGATTGTCAATTATGCGCTGCAGTTTTTAGGAAACCCATATGTATGGGGCGGAACCAGCCTGACAAAGGGAGCAGATTGTTCCGGCTTTACCATGTCCGTTTATTCTAAGTTTGGTATCGGTCTGCCTCATTATTCCGGCTCACAGGCTGGAAGAGGAACTTCTGTGAAGTCTTCAGAGATGAAGCCTGGAGATCTGTTGTTCTATGCCAACAGCAAAGGGACTATCAATCACGTTGCCATGTATATTGGTAACGGTCAGATTGTACATGCGGCCAGCAGACGAAGCGGCATTAAGATCTCTAACTGGAATTACCGTTCTCCGGTAAAGATCCGTAATATGATAGGAGATTAAATAAGATAATAACGTAACTCATAAGAAAGCCCAGAAGATCGGATTCATATCCAGTCTTCTGGGCTTATATTATTTACCTATTTTCTTTTTTGTCACGGTTATAATTGATTAAGCATCCGGATTTTACGATGGCCCGTTCTTCCGGTGTCATATCTGCAATGTGGAGATTGATCTCCTGAATGGGATTGCCCTCTTCATTGCGGATCACATAGGCCTTGATATGTTCCATATCGCCATCAAGAGCAGTACGAATATCAGGTACATAGATAAAGTCACCTACTTCAAACGCCGGCTCCTCATCAAGAAGGAAGGGAAGCATTCCCCAGTTCATGACATTGGAACGATAACGCTTGGTTGCATATTCATTGGCGATATTGGCGAGACCGCCAAGAACTCTTTGGCAGCTTGCTGCCTGCTCTCTGGCAGAGCCGTCACCTGGTTTAACCGCATAGAGTACACTTCCTATTTCGGTCTCAGAAGCCTTAAGCTCCGGCTGATCTAAATAAAGGCGCAGTGCATGGAATGCTTTTTCTAATTCGCTGTCTGCTTTAAGTGGGCATTCCCCATTTTTACGTGTCTTTTCAAGCTCATTGACCTGCTTGGATCTTCCTACATATTCCGGATCCCGGCGGGATAATGTATATTCCGCGAGGCCAAGTGGATTAGAACGGAAGGAAGAGGTCTCTCCCGATGGAATCAGTTCATCTGTGGTAGTAACCGGATCCATAATTTTTGAACATACTTTAAGGATGATGTTATCAGTCAGAGAACTCATAGCCGGCCAATCTTTAATATTAGGTCCATTGACCAGCTCAGCTTCTGATTGAGGAGCCTCATATCCCTGATAAACTCTTCTTTCATAAGAAGAGGAATCAAATTCATATGCCGGCACTTCATAATCATCTACAACGCTTTCCGCAGAGGTGAGAAGTCCGCCGTTTGCTGCTGTGGCCGCGATGGATCTTGCATCCATAAGAGCAACACAAGAAATCTGACCATTACCAGGCTTGGAACCTTCCCGGTTCGGGAAGTTTCTTGTGGTATGACGTATGCTTAAGGAGTTGTTGGATGGAGTATCACCTGCTCCGAAGCATGGACCGCAGAAAGCAGTACGGATGGTAGCGCCTGCAGTCATTAATTCTGTAATAGCACCTTTCTTCACCAGATCCATATAGACCGGCTGAGAAGACGGATAAACAGACAGATTAAATACATCGTTGCCGCAGTCTTTGCCACTTAATATATGGGCAGCCATCATGACGTTGGAGTAATTACCTCCTGCACATCCTGCAATCACTCCCTGCTGAACCATAAGCTTTCCGTCAACGATCTTATCCGTAAGAGAGAGCTTCACTCCTGACTTTCCGGTATACTGATCGGCTTCCTTTTCCACGGTTCTTAAGATATCTGCCAGATTGGCGTTAAGCTCATCAATTTCATAGGTATTGCTTGGATGGAATGGGAGAGCGATCATAGGCTTAATTGCGCTTAGATCTACCGTGACAACTCCGTCATAATAGGCAACATCAGCTGGATTTAATTCTTTGTAATCATCGCCTCTGCCGTGAAGGGTCAGATAAGCTTTCGTATCTTCATCGGTTCTCCAAACAGAAGAAAGACAGGTGGTTTCCGTTGTCATTACATCCACGCCGTTTCTGTAATCCGTATCCATGGAAGAGACGCCAGGTCCTACAAATTCCATAATTTTATTCTTCACATAGCCGTTTTTAAATACCTTACCGATAATGGCCAGTGCCACATCGTGAGGTCCCACAGCAGGAGATGGTTTGCCGGTAAGATAGATAGCGACCACTCCCGGATATGTAACGTCATAAGTATCCAGAAGAAGCTGTTTTACAAGCTCGCCTCCTCCTTCGCCGATTGCCATGGTTCCAAGGGCACCATATCTGGTATGGCTGTCAGAGCCAAGAATCATGCGGCCGCATCCAGCCATCATCTCACGCATATACTGGTGAATGACTGCAATATGGGGAGGCACAAAAATACCACCGTACTTTTTGGCGGCAGAAAGGCCAAAGACATGATCATCCTCATTAATGGTACCGCCTACCGCGCATAAGGAGTTATGGCAGTTGGTAAGTACATAAGGAATCGGAAATTCCTTCAGTCCCGAAGCCCGGGCCGTCTGAACGATTCCTACAAAGGTAATGTCATGGGATGCCATTGAGTCGAAACGAAGCTTTAAATGCTCCATATTGCCTGAGGTATTATGGGCCTCTAAAATAGAGTAGGCAATGGTGCCTTTTGCTGCTTCCTCTTTGTTGACAGTGTTTCCGGTGAGAGCAGCGATTTTTGCGCTATCTTCCTCTGGAATGAGCTCCGTTCCATTTATAAGGTAAGCTCCGCCTTCATATAATTTTACCATAATTATCGTTCCTCTCTTTTTATGTAGGGATTTGTTTCACCCACGTATTTTGTTGCAGGACGCATGATTCTTCCGTCATACATTTTATTTTCAATATTGTGTGCCAGCCAGCCTGCCATGCGTGCACAGACGAATAAGGGGGTGTACATATCCTCTGGAATCTGCAGCATTTGATAGGCAAAGCCGCTGTAAAAGTCCACGTTGTTGGACAAGGACTTTCCGTTTCCAGCCAGACAGGCTTTTGCAACGGTTTCAAACTTCGTCAGAAATTCGTATTCATCCAATCGTTTTTTCTCTTTTGCAAGCTTTTCACAGCAGTCTTTTAAAAGATCTGCTCTGGGGTCAGATACCGTGTAAACCGCATGACCCAGGCCATAAACGAGACCGGAATTATCATAGAAATCCTTAGAAAGGATTCGTTCAATGACCTTTTTCATCTGATCCTCAGTGGCATGCAATCCAATTTCCTGTTCAATGGCAGACAACATTTCGCTGCACCGGATATTGGCACCACCGTGTTTTGGCCCTTTTAGGGAACCAATGGATCCGGTAATGGCGGAATATATATCAGTTCCAGTGGAAGAGATAACTACATTTGTAAAAGTGGAGTTATTTCCACCGCCGTGATCGGCATGAATCATAAGCATCACGTCAAGAAGATTTGCTTCCTGCTCGGTAAAGCCTCCGTCCCGCCGAAGGAGATGAAGGATATTTTCTGCCATGGAATATTCCGGGCGAGGATAATGGATGACCAGGCTTTCCCGGTCATAATGATGGATCTTGCTTTGATATGCATATACTGCAAGGGTTGGCAGCTTTGCAAGAATATTGATTCCTTTTAGAAGCGTTTGATAAGGATCTGTATTATCGGGATCATTATCATAATCATAAAGAGCCAGAATGCCTTTTTGCAGACTGTTCATTAAATTGCTGGAAGGGCTGCGGAGCATATTTCTCTCAAAAAATTCATTGGGAAGCGGATAATATTTTTGAAGAACAGAAGTAAATTCCTTTAACTCCTTATCGGAAGGAAGATAACCAAAGAGAAGCAGAAATGCGGTTTCTTCATAACCGTAACGCCCATTTCCTTTTCCCGTTACCAGATCGCTGATTTCAATTCCCCTGTAGTATAGCTTACCTGGGATATTAATCTTTTTTCCATCTTCAAACTCATAGCCTACAACGTCAGATACACGGGTAAGTCCTACAATGACTCCGGTTCCATCTTCATTTCTAAGCCCTTTTTTTACATCGTGTATTTTGAACAAATTGTTAGGAATATCCGTATAATTGGAAGATCTTCCAAAAGTCTGTGCAATGAATAAGTTGTTCATGGGACGCTTCTCCTTTTTTTCAGAATATGCAAAAGCTTTAGAGGCAATCCATTGATAGAAAAGCAGCGCATACAGATCCCTCCGGCGCTGCCTTCATTGGCAATGAAACGTAACTGGCTTTTTATTGTTTGATAGTTTAACATGGAAAAGTATCAAAGTCAACAACTTGTTATAATCACAATCAAAATGTTGTTAGTCATAAAAACGTAAGACTGGCAATTTGACAGGATTACCCTGGAATTTCAATAATAAGCATATTTTTTGCCATTTCTCCACATCATAAGAAAACTACCAAAAATAGAGCAAACAGGAGGTTTTTCTAAAGTGGCAGATAATCAGGAAAGAAACGATGGTAACAGCCAGGTACAAGATGAGAAGCAAAATGAAATGAGAGCTTCTGGTGATACAGGGAAAGAAAATCTCGATGAGAAAAAGACAGAAAAAGATATAGAGCAGAAAGAAGATGAAAAGCTGGAGGAGTATGGGCAAATGACTCTTGATGATAACGCCCATAAGAGAAAAATCCATTTACTTTCTATTATAGGAGAAATCGAAGGTCATGAAAATCTCTCCGGCAACAGCAAAGCTACCAAATATGATCATATCCTTCCAAAGCTTGCAGAAATTGAAGACGATGATTCCGTAGAAGGGCTTCTGGTCCTTCTTAATACCTCAGGCGGAGACGTGGATGCAGGGCTTGCCATTGCAGAGATGATTGCTTCCTTAAGCATTCCAACCGTATCCCTTGTACTGGGAGGAAGTCATTCCATTGGAGTTCCGCTGGCTGTGAGCACCACCTATTCCTTTATTGTTCCCACAGGAACCATGATGGTGCACCCGGTTCGTATGACTGGTATGGTAATAGGAGCAGCCCAGACCTATGAATATTTTGAAATGATTCAGGATCGTATCTTAAGCTTCGTATCCGGTCACGCAAAAATCGCTTATGACCAGGTAAAACGGCTGATGTTAAATACAGAGATGCTGACCAGAGACTTAGGAACCGTTCTGGTTGGTGAAGAAACTGTAAAAGAAGGCTTGATCGATGAAGTAGGCGGAATCAAGGATGCCTTAAGAAAATTATATGAGCTGATCGAAACTGGTTCCCGTTAATCGTTGCAATTCTCCCGATTTTTTTGTATACTGTTACCAATGGATAAAAGGGGGAAGTATTGTGCCTGAGACAACAAAGAAGAAGACAACAGAAAAAAAAGGGACAAGAGGAAAAGGCGGGAGATCAGGAAACAGCAGCCCCAGAAAAAAAGTAGTTCTTCCGGAGCCGGAATTTATCCACTCAGAAGTAGTTATCATGATGTCATTTGCGGTTGCCGCCATACTGTTTTTAAGCAATTTTGGATTATGCGGTGTGGTCGGTCAGTTTTTACGCAGTGTGCAGCTTGGTATTTTCGGAGGAATCGGATACATCGCACCGGTACTTCTTTTTGCTGGGACTGCCTTTTACTTATCAAATCAGGGAAATCCAAGAGCGGCATTTAAGCTGGCGTCCTTTGTACTGGCGCTGGTTTCTTTGTGCGGTTTTTTGCAGCTCTTATTTGGAGCCAAGCCTGGTGAGGGGACCACTCTCATAGATATTTATCTGGAGTCCTCTGTGACCGGAATGGGAGGCGGATTGATCGGAGGCCTTCTTTCTGAGGGACTCACTGCGATTATTGGTGTCGTAGGTGCCTACCTGGTAGTTATCGTACTCCTTATTATTTCGGGAGTCTGTATTACGGAAAAGTCCTTTGTCAACGTGGTAAAGAGCGGGAGCGGAAAAGCGTACCGCCATGCAAAAGAAAATATTGATATACGAAGAGAGATTCACGCAGAACGGCAGGAAGAGAGAAAAAGGCTTCGGGAAGAGCAAAAGCTTCGCGGGGTTAATTTGGATGCAACAAATCTCAGTGATTTTCAGCCTCAGATTGGGGCGAAACCAGAAGCTGTGGATTTTGAAGCTGAATTAGGAATGGAGCCGGTTTCTGTTCCAGCCATGGAAGAATACTTAGAAGAGGATATTGATATCCAGGCAGGACGCCTGGCAGCCGTTACGGCTCTGGAGTTGGAACGACCAAATCCAGCCGATGTATTCAGCGGCAGCATTTCTCCTGTTCAAGAGAAAGAGGAAGATATCGTTCCATTTGAGCCGGACTTAAAGGACGAGCTATTTGTGGAAGAATTAGACGAACCTTCTATATATATGAAGAAAGAGAGTCGAACCTTAAAGGAGATGGAAGTCGTAGAGGAGGAGTTTCTTCCGACAGAAAGACCAGATACCTTTACAGTTCCTGAAGAACAGAGGACAGTGGTTACGGCTTCCGGAAAAATCATTGAAACAGATACGGAAGCCCTGCAGAAGAAACTGGTGAGCAAACGGGAGGAAGCCGCTAAGGAAGGCGATCTATCTGTCAGCCAGCAGATCAAACAAAAAGAAGAAGTGGTGAAAAAGGAATACCAGTATCCACCGGTAACGCTGTTGAAAAAAGGAAAAGCAGCGGCTTTTTCTGACAGGGAATACAGGGAAACTGCCATTAAGCTTCAAAAGACCTTACAAAACTTCGGCGTTGGAGTAACGGTGACCAACATCAGCTGTGGTCCGTCAGTGACCCGGTATGAGCTTCATCCGGAACAAGGCGTAAAGGTGAGTAAGATCGTCAGTCTTGCTGATGATATTAAATTAAGCCTTGCTGCGGCCGATATCCGAATAGAAGCCCCCATTCCCGGGAAATCAGCGGTGGGGATTGAAGTACCGAACAAAGAGAATAATATGGTTTATCTGCGGGATATTCTGGAAGCGGAGAACTTTAAGAATCACTCCTCTAAGATTGCATTCGCCGTGGGAAAAGACATCGGCGGTCAGGTGGTTGTTACGGACATTGCAAAGATGCCTCATCTGCTCATTGCCGGTGCCACTGGTTCCGGTAAATCCGTCTGTATCAACACTCTGATTATGAGTATTATTTTTAAAGCGGATCCCGAAGATGTGAAGCTGATCATGGTTGATCCAAAGGTAGTGGAACTAAGTGTTTACAATGGAATTCCTCACCTTCTTCTGCCGGTAGTTACAGATCCTAAGAAAGCTTCCGGTGCACTGAACTGGGCGGTAGCGGAGATGACGGACCGTTACAATAAATTTGCCCAGTACAATGTAAGGGAAATTAAAGGATATAATGCAAAAGTAGAAAGTATCAAAGACATCGACGACGAGAACAAACCGAAAAAGATGCCTCAGATCGTTATCATTATCGACGAGCTTGCAGACCTTATGATGGTAGCTCCGGGAGAAGTGGAAGATGCCATCTGCCGTCTTGCCCAGTTGGCCAGAGCGGCAGGCATCCATCTGGTCATTGCAACACAGCGTCCCTCCGTTAATGTCATTACTGGTCTTATCAAGGCCAATGTGCCATCAAGAGTTGCCTTTGCGGTATCTTCCGGTGTGGACTCCAGAACCATCATTGATATGAACGGTGCGGAAAAGCTTTTGGGAAAAGGAGATATGCTGTTTTATCCGGCAGGCTATCCAAAGCCCATGCGTGTACAGGGTGCCTTTGTTTCGGATTCTGAGGTTTCCAAGGTGGTGGATTTCCTGACAGAACAGGGAATGACTCCAGACTATGATCTTGAGGTGGAAAGCATGATTTCTTCATCTCCAGGAGGTCAGGAGATGAAAAATGGCGGAAATGACCGAGATGAGTATTTTGCTCAGGCAGGAAAATTCATCATTGAAAAAGATAAAGCCTCCATTGGTATGCTGCAGCGGATGTTTAAAATCGGCTTTAACCGTGCAGCAAGGATTATGGACCAGCTGGCAGAAGCTGGCGTAGTCGGAGAAGAAGAGGGCACCAAACCCCGGAAGGTTTTAATGAGTCCGGAAGAATTTGAGGAGATGTTGGAGCAGGGTTATTAATATAGATAGGGAACTTACATACAGGAGGATGATGTGGATGAAAACAGATATTGAAATCGCACAGGAGGCGGTTATGCTTCCTATTAAGGAAGTGGCTGCTTCCTACGGGATTTTAGAAGATGATATTGAGCTATACGGAAAGTATAAGGCAAAGCTTTCAGACCAGCTTTGGGAACAGGTAAAAGAGAATAAGGATGGAAAGCTTGTTTTAGTAACTGCCATTAATCCGACTCCGGCAGGAGAAGGAAAGACCACAACGACAGTAGGACTTGGGGAAGCCTTTGGAGTTATGGGGAAAAAGGCGATGATCGCTTTAAGAGAGCCATCTCTGGGACCGTGTTTTGGAATCAAGGGAGGCGCAGCCGGAGGTGGTTACGCCCAGATCGTACCTATGGAGGACTTAAATCTTCATTTTACCGGAGATTTTCATGCCATTACTTCTGCCAATAACCTGTTATCCGCATTGCTGGATAATCACATCCATCAGGGAAATGCTCTGGAGATAGACACCCGTCAGATTATATGGAAGCGCTGTCTTGACATGAATGACCGTGCTCTTCGTAACATCGTCATTGGCCTGGGGGCAAAAGCAGAAGGGTTTGTGAGGGAAGATCATTTTGTAATTACGGTTGCCTCTGAAATTATGGCGATTCTCTGTCTGGCTAATGACATGGATGATTTAAAAGAACGCCTAGGAAAGATTATTGTGGCATATAATTATGCTGGAGAGCCGGTAACTGCTAATCAGCTTCATGCAGTTGGCGCAATGGCAGCTCTTTTAAAGGACGCTTTAAAGCCTAACCTGATTCAGACCCTGGAGCATACAGGAGCCATTGTTCACGGCGGACCATTCGCTAACATTGCTCATGGCTGCAATAGTGTCCGTGCCACAAAGACAGCCCTGAAGCTGGCAGATATTGTGGTGACAGAAGCTGGATTTGGTGCTGATTTAGGTGCAGAAAAGTTCATGGATATTAAATGCCGCAAGGCAGGACTGAAGCCGGACGCCATTGTTCTGGTTGCTACGATCCGAGCTCTTAAATATAACGGCGGCCTTCCAAAGGATCAGCTGAACCAGGAAAATATCCCGGCACTTGAAAAAGGAATCGTCAATCTGGAGAAGCACATTGAAAACATGCAAAAATACGGAGTTCCCGTCGTAGTCACATTAAATTCCTTCCTTACGGATACAGAAGCGGAATATCAGTTCGTTAAGAATTTCTGTGAGGAAAGAGGCTGTGAATTCGCCCTGTCTGAAGTATGGGAAAAGGGCGGAAAAGGCGGAATCCAGCTTGCAGAGAAGGTACTCTATACTCTGGAAAACAAGGAAAGCAAGTTTGCACCCATTTATCCTGATGATATGGGATTAAAAGAAAAGGTGGAGACGGTAGCCAAAGAAATATACGGAGCCAAAGGAGTAACCTATGCCCCTGCAGCTTCAAAAGCCCTGAAAAAATTCGAGGAAATGGGATTTGGGAACCTGCCAGTCTGTATGGCGAAAACACAGTATTCCCTTTCTGATGACCAGACAAAGCTGGGCCGCCCGGAAGGATTTGAAATCAATGTAAGGGATGCCTATGTTTCGGCTGGTGCTGGGTTTGTGGTTGTACTGACAGGTGCCATCATGACAATGCCTGGTCTTCCTAAAAAGCCGGCGGCAGACGGCATTGATATTAATAAAGATGGAATAATTACCGGATTATTCTGATGGAGGTTTCTATGAAGTTTAAAGATTGGCTGAAAGACTTAAAATATGAAGTATTACAGGGGAGTCTTGACGAGGAAGTGGATGAAATCGTTTATGACTCCAGAAAAGCCAGAGAAGGTGCTGTATTTGTATGTATGAAGGGAACGAAAGTAGATTCCCATGAATTTATCCCGGCAGTGGCTAAAGCCGGGGGCAAGGTTTTCGTGGTTGAGGAAAAGGTTTCCCTTCCTCAGGACGTAACTGCAATCTATGTACATAATGCAAGAGAGGCTCTTGCCCTTCTTTCCGCAGCCAGGTTTGGTTATCCGGCAGAAAAGATGGTGACTATTGGTGTTACTGGCACCAAGGGAAAAACCACTACCACCCATATGATTAAGGCAGTTTTAGAAGCCTGCGGAAAAAAAGTCGGCATGATCGGCACCACCGGAATTGTCATCGGTGAGGCCGTAACTCCTACCAAGAATACAACACCGGAATCCTATGAACTTCATGAGGCATTTAAAAGCATGGTAGAAGCCGGGTGCCAATACATGGTAATGGAAGTATCCTCCCAGGCTTACAAAATGCACCGGGTGGCAGGCATTACCTTTGATTACGGCCTGTTTACCAACATTTCTCCCGATCACATTGGACCGGATGAGCATGTTGATTTTGAAGAGTACCTGTTCTACAAATCAAGAATATTCCACACCTGTAAAAAGGGTATCATGAATCAGGATGATGCTCATTTTCAGGAAGTGACAAAGGATGCGGCATGTGAGCTCTACACCTTTTCCATGGACAGGGAAGGAACGGATTTTAAAGCTGAAAATATCCATTTTGTATCCCAGCCTGATTTCGT
The DNA here is from genome assembly GCF_000687555.1 of [Clostridium] aerotolerans DSM 5434. GTDB lineage: Bacteria > Bacillota > Clostridia > Lachnospirales > Lachnospiraceae > Lacrimispora > Lacrimispora aerotolerans. The sequence goes on from NZ_JHWJ01000005.1 coordinate 40,689, forward strand.
GGGAATCGAATTCGATGTAAAGGGACGATATAACCTTCCTGTTCGTGTCAATATTCCAGGACGCTTCAATGTGGCCAATGCACTGGCGGCCGTCAGTGTTTTAAGCTTCCTTGACCTTCCAAAGGACAGAATCTGCCATGGACTGGAACATTTAAGTGTAAACGGCCGTATGGAAATCGTTCATACCTCGGATAAATGCACCGTCATTGTGGATTACGCTCATAATGCTATAAGCATGGAAAGTCTTCTTTCCACACTGAGAGATTATCATCCAAAGCGTCTTGTCTGTGTGTTTGGCTGCGGAGGAAACCGGGCCAAGGACCGCCGTTACTCCATGGGAGACAGCGCCGGCCGTCTGGCGGATTTTACAATCATTACAGCCGATAATTCCAGATTTGAAAAGACAGAAGATATCATCGCTGATATTCGGGGCAGTATCTTAAAAACCGGTGGTGAATTTATTGAAATCCCGGACCGCAGAGAAGCCATCCGTTACAGTATGGAACATGCCAAACCAGGTGATATGATTGCCATTATAGGCAAAGGCCACGAGGATTACCAGGAGATGAATGGGGTACGTCACCATTTTTCCGACCGGGAAGAGGTTTTAGAGGCAGCAAAAGATCTTAACTTATAAAATACTCAAAAGTGAAACATACATGCCGGAAGCTGTGATTTGAGGCTTTCGGCTTTTCCACGGCAGATGGGAGGTTTGTGCGCCAGAGGCGTACAGGAAACGGAGGAAGTAATGGTAAACATGACGGTAAATGAAGTTTTAAAAGCAACAGGAGGCAAACTGCTTTGTGGCAATCCGGATACAATGTTAGAGCACTTAAGCATAGATTCCCGAAGTGAGAAGGAGCACTCCCTGTTTGTTCCATTAATCGGAGAAAAGGTGGATGCCCACCGGTTTATTGACCAGGCATTTTCAAATGGAGCCGCCGCTGTCCTTACCAGTGAACACGATTCCATGGAATCTGAAAAGCCATGGATCCGGGTGGAGGATACAAAAAGCGCCCTTCAGGCTATTGGACGCTTTTATAGAGAACGCCTTACCATTCCTTTGGTAGGTATCACTGGAAGCGTTGGAAAGACAACGACCAGAGAAATGGTAGCATGTGCTCTTTCTGCTGGTTTTAAGGTTTTTAAGACACCTGGCAACCACAACAGCCAGGTGGGAGTCCCCATCACCCTTTCTGAAATCACTCCGGAAGATGAAATTGGAGTCATTGAACTTGGTATGAGCGAACCTGGGGAATTAACAGTCATTGCTAGGCTTGCAAGCATTCAGATGGCAGTGATTACAAACATCGGAGTCACCCACATAGAGCAGCTTGGTTCCAGGGAAAATATTTATAAAGAAAAGCTAACCATACAGGATGGGCTGATGGAAGGCGGAATTCTGTTCTTAAATGGCGATGATGACCTTTTAAAAGACACAAAAGCAAAAGAAGGATGTAAAACCATTTACTACGGTACTGGTGAAAATGCAGATTACCGGGCAGAAGATGTACATCTGGAAGAAGGCTTTCCTGCATTTACAGCTGTTTTCGGAGATCAGAGGGTTCCGGTAAAATTATCTGTCATGGGAAGCCACAATGTTTTAAATGCCATGGTATCCCTTGCAGTTGCCTCCCAGTGCGGCATTCCATTGGAAGCAGCTGCAAAAAAACTTTGTGATTTTACCGGCTTTAAGAATCGCCAGCAGATTTATGAAGCCAATGGTATGACAATTATAGATGATACCTATAATGCCAGTCCGGTCTCCATGAAAGCAGGTCTTGAGGTATTAAATTCTCTTACAAAGGTAAAACGACGGATTGCTGTATTGGCCGACATGAAAGAGCTAGGAGAAGATGCTCCCAAATACCATTATGAAATTGGGGAGTATATCGCAGAACACCCCATTTTTGAAGTAGTGACCCTTGGAGAGCTGGCAGGTGAAATTGCAAGAGCCGTAAGGGAACAGTCAAAAGAAATACTTGTAAAAGAATTTATGGAGCAGGAAGCTCTTGTTACATATTTAAGAGGAGAGTTAAAAGAAGGAGACGGCGTTCTCTTTAAAGGCTCAAACAGTATGAAACTCAGTCAGGTGGCCGATCAGTTCCATCTGGTTTAATCCTTTGATATACACATAGAAACAGGTGAAGGAATGACAGAACAATATGCCCGTATTATCATAGATATTTCCCATGAAAAAGTAGACAGAACCTTTGATTACCGGATACCCGAAAGGCTATCCGAAGAGGTTTCTGTGGGATCCCTGGTCCTTATACCTTTTGGGAAGGGAAATGCCATGCGCAAAGGGTATGTGGTCGGCATTACCCCACATGCAGATTATGACAAGGATAAGATTAAAGAAATAGCAGGGATTGTAACAGACAGTGTTACGGCAGAATCCCTGCTTATTTCCCTTGCCTGGTGGTTAAAGGAACAGTATGGTTCCACCATGAATCAGGCTTTAAAAACCGTACTTCCGGTAAAGCAGAAGATAAAGCCAAAGGAAAAAAAGATTCTTCGCTGCCTTCTTAAGCCGGAAGAATTAGAAAAGGCTTTGGAAGAAGCCGAGAGAAAGAATTATAAGGCCAGATTCAGGCTTTTTCAGGCATTTTTAGAGAATCCCATGATTCCTTACGAGATTGCAGTCAACCAGATGAATCTGTCTGCGGCTACGTTAAAGCCTGTGATAGAAAAAGGACTGGTTAGTCTTGAATCCGAAGAGGTATATCGAAATCCCATCACTTTAAAGAAAAGCCAGGTACAGCATGTTTTGTTAAACCAGGAACAGCAGGCCATTGTGGATGCGTTTCAAAGGGATTATTCGAAGAATATAAGAAAAACATATCTCATACATGGCGTTACAGGAAGCGGTAAAACGGAAGTCTATATGGAGCTCATTGACCGAGTGATTCAGGAGGGAAAACAGGTGATTCTCCTGATTCCTGAAATCGCGCTTACCTATCAGACCGTGATGCGGTTTTACGGTCGATTTGGAAGCCGGGTATCTATCATCAATTCCAGACTGTCTGCCGGAGAACGGTACGATCAGTTTGAACGAGCCAGAAATGGGGATATTGATATTATGATAGGCCCAAGATCTGCTCTTTTCACCCCATTTTCCCGCTTAGGACTGATTCTTATCGACGAGGAGCATGAAGGAGCCTATAAAAGCGAGGTAGTCCCCAGATACCATGCCAGAGAAGTGGCAGAAAAAAGAGCTTCCATGCAGAATGCTTCCCTGGTCTTAGGTTCTGCGACGCCCTCTTTAGAAGCCTATACGAAGGCCTTAAGAGGGGAATACAGCCTCTTTTTACTGACAGAACGGGCGAAAAAAGACAGCCGTATGGCCAAAGTATTGGTAGCAGATCTGCGACAGGAATTAAAAGAAGGCAATAAGACCATTTTCAGCAGGCCATTAAAAGAAAAGATGGAAGAGCGTCTGGCAAAAAAAGAACAGATCATGCTGTTTATCAACCGGAGAGGGTATGCGAACTTTGTTTCCTGTAGGTCCTGTGGAGATGCCATACGATGCCCCCACTGTGATGTGACTCTGACCCTTCATAATAACCGCAGTCTTGTCTGCCATTACTGCGGACACACCATTCCCATGCCAAATGAATGTCCATCCTGCGGTTCTCCCTACATTGCCAATTTTGGAGTAGGGACCCAGAAAATCGAGCAGATGACTAAAAAGATGTTTCCATCTTCCAGGATTCTTCGTATGGATCTGGATACGACGAAGAAAAAGGGAGGCCATGAGGAAATCCTCACCGCCTTTTCCGAGGGAGAAGCAGACATACTCATCGGAACCCAGATGATAGTAAAGGGACATGATTTTCCAAACGTAACACTGGTAGGAGTTCTGGCTGCAGATCTATCCTTATATACGCCAGACTACCGTGGCGCAGAACGTACCTTTCAGCTCTTGACCCAGGCGGCCGGAAGAGCTGGCAGAGATGAGAAGCCTGGAGATGTGGTGATCCAGACCTACAGCCCTGAACACTACGCCATTACCACGGCGGCCAGTCAGGATTATCCTGCCTTTTATGAACAGGAAATGGTATTTCGCCGTATGATGAAATACCCTCCTGCAAATGTTCTTTTGACCATTCAGTTTTCTTCCAAAAATGAGGTGGCTCTGATATCAGCTTCAGAGACGGTGGCAGCTTATGTTGCCCCTCTGGCAGAGCAGGAAATGGTACAGACAATTGGCCCTTCCGAGGCTTCTGTATACAAAATTAATGATATTTATAGAAAAATTTTATACTTGAAACACGAAAACTATGATATACTAATAAAAATCAGAGATCAGATCGACGTCTTTTCAGAAGGCCGTCCGGATCTATTTGACCTGGTCCTGATACAATATGATTTTTCATAAATGAGAGGATAAGAGAAGATGGCGATTAGAAAGATTAGAACCATTGGAGATGAAATTTTAAGAAAACACTGTAAGCCGGTGAAGGAAATCACACCGCGAATCATAGAACTGGTAGAAGACATGTTTGAAACAATGTACGAAGCCAATGGCGTAGGCCTTGCTGCTCCCCAGGTAGGGGTGTTAAAACAGATCGTTGTAATTGACGTAGATGACGGCAATCAGTACGTGCTCATCAATCCAGAGATTATAGAAACCGACGGAAGCCAGACAGGACCGGAAGGCTGCCTTAGCGTTCCTGGAAAGTCTGGTACCGTAACAAGACCAAACCATGTAAAAGTAAGAGCCTATGATATTGAGATGAAACAGTTTGAACTGGAAGGCGAGGAGCTTCTTGCCCGCGCCATCTGCCACGAATGCGACCACTTAAATGGAGATCTTTACGTGGATAAGGTGGAAGGTGAGTTAGAGGATGTTACAGATCTTCCGGAAGACATGGAAATCATGGATGTGGAGGAAGAGGAGTAAATATGCGCATTGTTTTTATGGGAACGCCTGAATTTTCCGTGCCTGCTCTAAAGGCACTGGTAGAGGCTGGACATGATGTGGTTGGGGTAGTGACCCAGCCGGATAAATCAAAGGGCAGAGGAAAAGAAATACAGATGCCACCAGTAAAAGAACAGGCTTTGGAATACGGAATCCCTGTTTACCAGCCTGTTAAGGCCAGAGATCCTGAATTTGTTAAGGTCCTGGCTGATTTAGCCCCAGATACCATGGTTGTAGCAGCGTTTGGACAGATTCTTCCAAAGAGTATTCTGGATATTCCGAGATACGGCTGTATTTGTATCCATGCCTCCCTTCTTCCGAAGTACAGGGGAGCAGCACCCATACAGTATGCAGTGATTCACGGAGAAAAGGAAAGCGGTATCACCACGATGCTTATGGCAGAGGGTATTGATACGGGAGATATGCTGGATCAGGAGGCGGTTTCCCTGGATTTAAAGGAAACCGGTGGCAGTCTCCACGATAAGCTGAGTCAGATTGGGGCTTCCTTAATATTAAAGACATTGAAGAAACTGGAAGATCAAACCGCAGTCAGAACTCCCCAGGATGATTCACAGTCCTGCTATGTTGGAATGATTAAAAAATCTATGGGTGATATTGACTGGTCCATGGATGCTGTTGAGATTGAACGGCTCATCCGGGGACTGAATCCCTGGCCCAGCGCCTATACAGACTGGAATGGAAAAATAATAAAAATCTGGGACGCTCTAGTTGTGGACAAAGAGTACGAAGGAACCTGCGGTCAGGTGGTGGAAACAGGCAAGGATTGTCTCGTTGTAAAGACGGGAAAGGGCGGCTTATCCATCAAAGAGCTTCAGATGCAGGGGAAAAAGCGTATGGATATCGGCGCATTTCTGCGGGGATATCAGATTGCGGAAGGCACTGTTTTTGAAAGGAGTGTTTGATTATGTTTTACGGAGGAATGATGGGATATTATTATGATCCCACCTTGATATTTGTAATCATTGGCGCTTTATTATCCCTGGTTGCTTCAGCCAGAGTAAACAGCACCTACAATAAATATTCAAAAGTAAGAAGCATGTCAGGTATGACTGGAGCAGAAGCTGCCAAGCGGCTTTTAAATTCTCAGGGAATTTACGATGTCCAGGTACGCCCGGTAAGTGGTCAGCTGACGGATCATTACGATCCAAGATCAAAGACCGTGAATCTATCCGATTCCGTCTATGATTCCACCTCAGTTGCTGCCATCGGTGTTGCTGCCCACGAGTGCGGCCATGCCATGCAGCACAACACAGGATATGTTCCCTTAAAGCTTCGTGGGGCCATTGTTCCGGTAGCCAATATCGGCTCTCAGGCGGCTTTCCCGATTATACTTTTAGGCTTTTTCATCGGGGGCGTTGGCTCTCCGTTAGTTAACATAGGATTGATTCTTTTTTCCGTAGCAGTCCTTTTCCAGCTGGTCACATTACCAGTGGAATTTAATGCATCAAGCAGAGCCATTCATCTTCTTGGTGAAGTGGGTATTTTAGGAAGTGAAGAACTGGGACACACCAGAAAAGTTCTGGGAGCGGCGGCGCTCACCTATGTGGCAGCCCTTGCAGCAACTGTGCTGCAGCTTGCAAGACTTGTATTTTTATTTGGAGGAAGAAGGCAGGATGACTAAAGAGACAGACAGCAGGGAGATTGCCCTTGATATCCTCATGGAGATACTGGAAAAGTCAGGATACAGCCATATCATACTGCGTCAGGCATTAAATAAATATCAATATCTGGACAAATCGGAGCGGGCCTTTATTTCAAGGCTGGTAGAAGGAACCTTGGAATATCTGCTCCAGATTGATTATGTCATAGACTCTTTTTCCAGTACTAAAGTAAAGAAGATGAAACCCGTCATCCGAACCATATTGCGGATGTCGGTCTATCAGCTTTTATACATGGACCGGGTACCGGATTCCGCTGTTTGCAACGAAGCCGTTAAGCTTTCTGTAAAAAGAAAGTTTACCGGCTTAAAAGGCTTTGTAAACGGAGTTCTCCGCAATATATCAAGAAACAAGGAAACCCTTTCCTGGCCCAATGCTTCCATACGCTTTTCCATGCCTGAGTGGATCGTATCCATGTGGGAAAAGGAATACGGAAGTGAAACTGCAGTTGCAATGATGGAATCATTTTTAAAGAACAAAAAAACCACGATTCGTTGCAATTATGTCAATGCCACCAGAAAAGAGATATTAAAAAGCTTACAGGAACAGGATGTTATTGTAGCGGAATCCGGGCTTTCTGATGCAGTTCTTTATCTGGAGAAATACGATTATTTAGACAGCCTGGAGGCGTTTAAAAAGGGCTGGATCCAGGTACAGGATTTAAGCTCCGTTTTTGTAGGGGAAGCGGCAGATCCTAAGAAGGATGATTATGTCATTGATGTTTGCGGAGCTCCGGGTGGCAAGAGCATTCATATGGCAGATAAGCTAAATGGAACAGGACTGGTTGAAGTCCGTGACTTAACTGCCTATAAGGTGGAATTAATACAGCAGAACATCGATCGATGCGGATTTAAAAATATTCGCACAAAGGTTCAGGATGCGTTGATTCTGGATCAGGAATCCATAGAGAAGGCAGATATTGTGATTGCAGACCTGCCCTGTTCCGGACTTGGAATCATCGGTAGAAAGCCGGATATCAAATACCGGTTAAAGCCAGAGGATTTAAAAGAGCTGGCATCTCTCCAAAGAGAGATTCTCTCCGTTGTCCAGTCCTATGTAAAGCCAGGCGGGAAGCTGGTTTTCAGTACATGTACCGTAAACAAACAGGAGAATGAAGAAAATGCCCTCTGGTTTTTAAGTGAGTTTCCATTTGAACCTTTGGACCTTACCGGAAAGTTTGGAGCCGGGATTTCTTCTGACACCTTAAAGCAAGGATATATACAGTTATTGCCGGGAATCCATCCTTGTGACGGATTTTTCCTTTCGGCATTTGTAAAAAGGTAAATAGAATGGAAAAAACAGATATAAAATCTATGGATTTGGAGAAGCTCACTTCATTTGTGGCATCATTAGGAGAAAAACCATTTCGGGCAAAGCAGCTTTATGAATGGATGCATAAAAAGCTGGCTTCTGATTATGATGAAATGACCAACCTTCCCAAATCTCTGAAAGAAAAATTGCTGCAGTCAGCAGCATTTACATCCCTTGTGGTCGTAGATGAAAAAATTTCACAAATAGACGGAACAAGAAAATACTTATTCAGCCTTTCCGATGGAAACATCATCGAAAGCGTTCTGATGAAATACAATCATGGAAATTCTGTCTGCATTTCTTCTCAGGTGGGCTGCCGCATGGGCTGCCGTTTTTGTGCGTCAACCCTTGACGGACTGGAACGAAATTTAACCGCCTCAGAGATGCTGGATCAGATTTATCGGATTCAAAAGCTGACTGGGGAGAGAGTTTCTAATGTGGTTGTCATGGGTTCTGGAGAGCCTATGGATAATTATGACAATCTCATTGATTTTATCCGCCTTCTCACCGATGAGAACGGGCTTAACATCAGTCAGCGGAATATTACTGTCTCAACCTGCGGCATCGTTCCCGGAATTAAAAAACTGGCGGATGAGGACCTTCAGATCACACTGGCCCTTTCCCTTCATGCACCCAATGACGAAGTGAGAAAAACGCTGATGCCAATAGCAAAACGATATTCTCTCTCAGAAGTACTGTCTGCGTGCCAGGAGTACTTTGAAAAGACAGGAAGAAGGCTTACCTTTGAATACAGTCTGGTAAGCGGCGTGAATGATAATCTAAAAGAAGCGAAGGCACTTGCCGATCTTTTAAAAGGAATCAATGGCCATGTAAATCTGATTCCAGTCAACCCCATAAAAGAACGGGATTACGTGCAATCAGATCGGAAGGCCATCCTGGATTTTAAAAATTATCTTGAAAAAAACGGAATTAATGTTACTATAAGAAGAGAAATGGGACGGGATATTAACGGTGCCTGTGGACAGCTTAGAAAGAGTTTTATCAGTAAGGAATAATGCGGAAGGGAGAACGAAGCGATGAAGGCTTGCGCTATGACCGATATTGGAAGAGTCCGAACTGCCAATCAGGATTATGTCTATGCTTCAGCTGAGTCTGTAGGCAATCTGCCTAACCTTTATCTGGTTGCAGACGGTATGGGCGGTCATAAGGCTGGAGATTATGCGTCCAGATACATATCAGAACATCTGGTGGAGCATATAAAACAGGCCGAAGACTCTGAAATTATACCCCTTCTGCGAGGCGGAATCGAAAAAGTCAATCAGATGCTCTACCAGGAGTCGAGAGACAAAGCGGAATTAAACGGCATGGGTACAACGCTGGTAGCTGCAGTGATTGAAGATTCCACCATGTATGTGGCAAATGTAGGGGACAGCAGGCTTTATCTGATCCGGAATCAGTTAAAGCAGATTACAAAAGACCACTCCTACGTAGAAGAGCTTGTTTCCCTGGGACAGATGGAACGGGGAAGCAGGGATTACCGTGAAAAGAAGAATATTATTACCAGAGCGGTTGGTACGGAAGAAAAGCTTGAGATCGATTTTTTTGAGGTCAGCCTTGAGCCGGGAGATTATGTACTTATGTGTTCCGACGGACTCAGCAATATGCTTGAGGACGCTGAGATGGAAGAAATTATCTGTTCAGAGCTGGAACTGGGGGAGAAGGCAGAGAAATTGATAACAGTCGCCAATGATAACGGAGGAAAGGACAATATTGCAGTCGTTCTCATAAATCCGGAAATTGGCAGGGAGGAAAGCTTATGATTCTAAGACCTGGCACATTTTTACAGGACAGATACGAGATACTGGAACAAATCGGTTCCGGCGGTATGTCATATGTGTATAAGGCCCTGTGCCATAAATTAAACCGCCTTGTCGCCATAAAAATATTAAAAGAAGAATTCAGTTCAGACGGTAATTTTGTCAGTAAATTCAAGATGGAAGCACAGGCGGCAGCCCGCCTTTCTCATCCTAACATTGTGAATATATACGATGTTGTTGATGAGGATAACCTCCATTATATTGTGATGGAACTGATCGAAGGAATTACGCTAAAAAATTATATATCAAAAAAAGGCTGCCTTGATGTGAAAGAAGCCATTGGTGTTGCCGTACAGGTCGCTCAGGGTATTGCAGCGGCTCACGAACAAGGCATCATTCATAGAGATATCAAGCCCCAGAATATCATTATAGCCAGAGATGGCAAGGTAAAGGTTGCGGATTTTGGCATTGCCAGGGCAGCCACATCTCAGACCCTCAGCGCGACTGCGGTAGGTTCGGTTCATTACATATCCCCGGAGCAGGCCAGAGGAGGATACAGTGATGTCAGAAGCGATGTATATTCACTGGGCATTACCATGTATGAGATGGTGGCCGGACGGGTACCATTCCAGGGAGAGAATACGGTTACTGTGGCCCTGGCTCATTTAGAGACCCCAATTACACCTCCAAGCTATTATAACGAGGACATCCCGGTAGGGATTGAAAATATCATACTCAAATGTACGGAGAAAAAGCCGGAATACCGTTATGGCAGCATGCAGGAGGTAGTGGCTGATCTACGCCATGCTCTGGTGGATCCCAATGGAGATTTTGTTCAGCAGAATCCACAAATTGATGATTCCCAGACGGTGATTATTGGAAAACCAGAGCTGGAACAAATTCGTTCCGGGAGAAAGGTTTCTCAGGATGCCCCCTCTGCCCCACATGGAATGCGGGATAAGGATCAGAGGAAGGAACGCCGCCCGGAAAGAGGAGAGAATCCCAGGCAGACAACAGCCAGGACCAAGAAAGAGGATTCCGGCGAGGATATCAATCCTAAGATTGAAAAGCTTCTTACTGCGGCAGGTATTTTAGTTGCAGTTATTATAGTAATTGTACTGGTGGTTGTATTCGCAAAGGTAGGCGGTCTGTTCCGGTCCGGTTCCTCTAAATCACAGGAATCAACGGCAGTGGAATCGATAGAAGAGACCTTAAGCGAGAAGAGTGTGAAGATGCCAAGTGTACTGGGACTGACAACGGAACTTGCAGAGCAAAAGTTAAAAGAAAACGGCGGTCTCTATATGAAGACCAGCGATTACGTATACTCTGATACCGTGGCAGAAGGAGATATTGTTTCCCAGGATCCGTCTTCCGGCACTGTGGTCGACAAATATTCAGCAGTTTATGTGGTCGTCAGCAAAGGCCCGGAATATGTAAAGATTGATTTGACCAACTTAGGACTTGAAAAGATGGAGGCTGCATCAGCAAAGACTTTATTAGAAGAGAAGAAGCTGGTGGTTAAGATTGAGCAAAAAAACAGTGACAGCATCCAGAATGGCTATGTCATAAGCTATAGCCCAACGGAGGCCAAGGAAGGCGATACCGTGACCATTACTGCAAGCAGCGGACCTGCTCTTACAAATCCGGTAACTGTACCAAACCTGGCCGGACAGTCAAAGGAGCTGGCGGCAGAGCTTTTGGCTGATGTGGGGCTGACAGAGGGAGCGGTGTCAGAGGCAGTCTCAGAGACAGTCCCTAAGGGTATGGTAATCAGCCAGTCAGCAGCGGCTGGAAGTCAGGTAGAATCAGGCTCAGCGGTTAACCTTGTAATAAGCAGTGGAACGACACAGCAGGCAAAATATAAATACCTTGCTTCCATCGACAAATCCTATTCCCTCCAAAACATTATCGGACCGGGTTCAGGAAGTACTCAGCTGACCCTAAAGATTCAGCTGAGACAGAATGTAAATGGAAGAGATGAGGTTCGGGATCTTATGGCACCAGTTACCTTAACAGGAGACCAGATGCTTCCGGTTTCATTTAAAAATTTAGAAGGAGCTTATGGTGTGACAAGCGGATCGGTAGAAATTGTGAATGTGGAAACAGGGGAGGTAATCAATTCCTATTCCATCACATTCGTTCCGGTTCCCCAATCGTAAGGAATTGTATATGACAGGAAAAATATTGAAAGGGATCGCAGGATTTTATTACGTACAAGCAGCGGATGGAAAGCTTTATGAATGCAGGGCGAAAGGAATTTTCCGAAATAAGAACGTAAAGCCTCTGGTTGGAGATGATGTAGATATTTCAGTTCTGGATGAAACAGAGCTAAAGGGAAATATTGATAAGATTCTACCCAGGAAAAATGCCCTCATTCGTCCTTCTGTTGCCAATGTGGATCAGGCACTGGTGCTGTTTTCCGTTACCCAGCCTGAGCCAAATTTAAATCTTCTGGACCGCTTTCTGGTTATGATGGAGGTTCAGGAGGTTCCTGTCAATATCTGCTTTAATAAAATTGATCTTACAGGGGATGAAAGACAAAGGGAGCTGGCTGCTATTTATGAAAAAGCAGGCTATCCGGTGTATTTTACCAGTACCTGTGAGAAACAGGGAATCAGGGAGATTAAAGATCTGGTTCAGGGGAAAACCACAGTGTTAGCAGGTCCCTCTGGCGTGGGAAAATCCACGCTGACCAATCTGTTATATCCTAAGGCAGAGATGGAGACAGGTACTATCAGCGAAAAGATACAAAGAGGAAAGCATACCACCAGACATTCGGAATTATTTGGAATCGGCCAGGATACCTATATGATGGACACCCCTGGCTTTAGTTCCATGTACATCGAAGATATGGAGTGCGGCTGCCTGAAAGATTATTTTCCGGAATTTGAAGCTTATGAAGAAAATTGTAAATTTCTTGGCTGTGTTCACATCGGAGAAAAGGTCTGCGGCGTAAAAGAAGCCGTATCAGAAGGAAAAATCAGCCAGAATCGTTATGATAATTACAGGCTGTTATATCAGGAACTGAAAGAGAAAAGGAGATACTAACGATGTTAAAACTTGCCCCCTCTATATTAGCTGCGGATTTCAAAAATCTTGGTCAGCAGGTAGCAGATGTGTCTTTGGCAGGAGCACAGTATATTCATCTGGATGTAATGGATGGGGCATTTGTACCCAGTATATCATTTGGAATGCCAGTAATAAGCAGCTTAAGAAGCTGTACAGACCGGGTTTTTGATGTTCATATGATGGTAGAGGATCCAGGACGCTATATCAGTGATATCAAGGCTGCCGGTGCAGATTTAATTTGTGTCCACGCGGAGGCCTGTATTCATCTGGACCGTACGGTCAATCAGATCAAGGAGGCTGGTCTAAAGGTGGGAGTTGCTCTTAATCCGGCTACTCCGTTATCCGTACTCGACTGTATCCTTCCTGAGCTCGATATGGTTCTTATTATGTCAGTAAATCCAGGCTTTGGGGGACAAAAATTCATTCCTTATACTCTTAATAAAATCCGGGATTTAAGAAACATCTGCAAGGAACGGGGACTTGATACAGATATACAGGTGGACGGCGGTGTTACCTGTGATAATGTGAGGGAACTGATTGATGCTGGCGCCAATGTTTTTGTTGCAGGCTCAGCCGTCTTTAAGGGCGATGCCGTAGCAAACACCAGAGACTTTTTGAAAATATTCGAGGAATATGAAGGGTGAAAGAAGAAATTACAGGATTGATCGTTACAGGGGGCCCCATTGACCATGGCTTTGCCCGGGAATTTATTAAGGACAGAACCTTTGACAAAATCATTGCTGTAGACCGGGGCTTAAATGCTGTCTTACATCTGGAGCTGATACCAGATGCCATTGTAGGAGATTTTGATTCCGCAGATGAACAGGTCTTAAATGAATTTAAAAGCAGGTCTCTTTCTACTGCCTGGGAGATTCACAAGCCGGAGAAAGATGAGACGGATACTGAGCTGGCAATCCATACAGCACTCCGTCTTGGCTGTACCAGGCTTATTCTTCTTGGAGCAACCGGCGGCCGCTTAGATCACTTCCTGGGGAATCTTCATCTTCTTTATTTCGCTTTAGAAAAAGGGATTGAAGCAGCTATCGTAGACGAAAAGAACTGGATTACCGTTACAGAGCATAGCCGAACCTTTGAACGGGATAAGATTTATGGAAAATATATTTCTTTTCTGCCCTTAAGTGAAGAGGTAACAGGCATTACCCTCACCGGTTTTAAGTATCCCCTTTACAAAAAAGACATCACCATCGGAACCAGTCTCTGTATCAGCAACGAACTGACCGGACCCGTTGGAAGGATGGAATTTGATTCCGGGATACTTGTATGTGTGGAATCTCATGACTAAGGAATCAATTATGGGATACATGGGGCTGATGTTCCATGGCCTGCCTGACATACAGACTTTATAACCGCGTCTTGACCAGTCTTATTTCACTCTTAGATTCTGGTTCAAGGCGTTTTTGTATTCTGTAAAACTTACTTACATTTTAATTGTTATCATAAAACGTTACAATCAGCCCTCTACAATAGACCGTAAATTTTATAGAAAAAGAAAACGAGTGGTATGGTTTAAAATATCAAAACTGGATATTTATATCACTCCACTTGCATGCTAAGATAGGGAACAACTAAAAGCAGCAAGGGAGGAATTGAAATGAACAGAGCCAATACCAGAATACATAAGGTAGCACTTACCGGTCTGTTTGCAGCCATGTCTTACGTTGTATTTACATTTCTGCAATTTAAAATCACGCTTCCGGGAGGGGATGCCACATCCATACATCTTGGAAATGCAGTATGTGTATTAGGAGCTCTTATCCTTGGCGGTCTTTATGGAGGCCTTGGTGGAGCTATTGGAATGACCATAGGGGATCTTTTTGATCCGGTCTACGTGATCTACGCACCAAAAACTTTTATATTAAAATTGTGCATCGGACTCATTACCGGCTTTCTGGCACATAAAGTTGGTAAAATTGGTGAGACTTCTGATAGAAAGCATATCTTTTTATGGACGGTCATCGCGGCCGTAGGAGGTCTGTTATTCAATGTTATTTTTGATCCTTTGGTTGGTTATTACTATAAACTCCTCATTCTTGGAAAGCCTGCCGCAGAGGTGTCACTGGTCTATAATATAGCCGCAACCTCCATTAACGCTGTGACTTCGACCATTGTATCCGTAGCAGTTTATATGCCGCTTCGCACTGCCCTGGCAAAATCAGGATTATTATCAAAACTCAAATAGGAGCTATTTATGACATCAGAAAAACATCAGAAAAAGATTGCTGTGATAAACGATTTATCCGGATACGGGCGCTGTTCTCTGACGGTGGTCATTCCCATCCTTTCGGCTTTAAAGATACAGTGCTGTCCGGTACCTACCTCCATTTTATCCAATCACACCGGGTTTCCGACTTATTTTTTTGATGACTATACAGAAAAGATGCCCCGGTATATTGAGGAATGGAAGAAACTTCACTTGTCCTTTGACGGAATATACAGCGGATTTCTTGGATCAGAAGCCCAGATTCAGATCGTCATTGATATGATAAAGGAATTTGGATCAAAGGAAGGCAAAGTAATCATTGATCCTATTATGGGAGATCACGGAAAAGCGTACCAGACCTATACCCCTGAGATGTGCAGCCGGATGAAAGAGCTTGTGGGATACGGCAATATCGTTACTCCCAATCTGACCGAGGCATGCATCCTCACTGGAAGGCAATACCAAAAGGAAGGCTTTCGCCGAAACGAGCTGATTCAGATGGCGGAAGAAATCAGAGAATTAGGACCTGATTCCGTTGTGATTACAGGAGTAAAGGAAGGCGGCTTCGTGACGAATGTTGTTCTGGAAGCGGATGGAACCCACCATTTTATAAGAACCCGGCATGTGGGGAATGAAAGGCCTGGAACCGGAGATGTATTCTCCAGTATTGTAGCCGCCTATGCCGTTCAGGGAGCCTCATTAAGAGCTGGCGTCAGAAAAGCGGCTGATTTTGTGAAAGCATGTATTTTAAAGTCAGACGAATTAAATGTTCCGGTTGAAAACGGAGTTTGTTTCGAAGAACTCCTTTCTTTGCTCATTCGACACAGATAATCAGGTGAAATAAGGGGAATTTTAGGAAAAGGGGCTTTTCTTTGCCCTTTTTTTGTAGTATAATCAACGGCAGATTATTATGTGGATCTGTTTCCGCAAAGAATATTGAAAAGAAACCAGGAGGAATACCATGTTAGATTTGAAGTTTGTAAGAGAAAATCCTGAAATTGTAAAGGAAAATATGAAAAAGAAGTTTCAGGACAGCAAGCTGCCATTGGTGGATGAAGTCATCGAACTGGATGAGCAAAACCGAACAGCGAAGCAGGAAGGGGATGCTCTAAGAGCAGAACGAAACAAACTTTCCAAACAGATCGGTGCCTTAATGGGACAGGGCAAGAAAGAGGAAGCAGAAGAGCTTAAGAAAAAAGTAACGGATGCTTCTGAGCATCTGGCATCTCTGGAAGAAAAGGAACGTGATTTTGAGGAAAAAATCAAAAAGATCATGATGACCATTCCTAACATCATTGATCCAAGTGTACCAATTGGAAAGGATGACAGTGAGAATGTAGAAGTTCAGCGTTACGGCGAACCAGTCGTTCCTGAATTTGAGATTCCTTACCATACAGACATTATGGAACGCTTTGACGGCATTGACCTTGACAGTGCAAGAAAAGTAGCAGGTAATGGTTTTTATTATTTAATGGGTGACATTGCAAGACTTCATTCCTCTGTAATTTCCTATGCAAGAGACTTTATGATCAACCGTGGATTCACCTACTGTGTTCCTCCTTTCATGATCCGCAGTGAAGTGGTGACTGGTGTTATGAGCTTTGCTGAGATGGATGCCATGATGTATAAGATTGAAGGCGAAGATTTATATCTCATTGGTACCAGCGAGCATTCCATGATCGGTAAATTTATTGATACCATTCTTCCAGAGGCAAAACTTCCTCAAACTCTTACCAGCTATTCTCCTTGCTTCCGTAAAGAAAAAGGAGCTCACGGTCTGGAAGAAAGAGGCGTATACCGAATCCACCAGTTCGAAAAGCAGGAGATGATCGTAGTCTGCAAGCCGGAAGAGAGCATGGGTTGGTATGAGAAGCTATGGCAGAATACCGTTGACTTATTCCGTACCCTTGATATTCCGGTAAGAACCTTAGAGTGCTGCTCTGGTGATCTTGCTGATTTAAAGGTAAAATCTGTGGATGTGGAAGCATGGTCTCCAAGACAGAAGAAATATTTTGAGGTGGGCAGCTGCTCTAACTTAGGAGACGCTCAGGCGAGAAGACTGAAAATCAGAGTCTCTGCTGAGGATGGAAACAAGTATTTCGCTCATACCTTAAACAATACAGTTGCAGCTCCTCCAAGAATGCTGATCGCATTTTTAGAGAACAATTTACAGGCCGATGGAAGTGTAAGAATTCCGGAAGCGTTACAGCCATATATGGGCGGTAATAAAGTAATTATGCCAAAATAATAGCCAGGTTACAGGGCTGTTGCAGAATGCTGATGAGAAAAATCAGAGCTTCATTTTGCAGCAGCCCTTATTAAAAAAGGAGGATCAATCATATGATTAAATTCAACCATTTTAACTTCAATGTATTAGATTTGGAAAAAAGCTTAAAATTTTACAAAGAGGCACTGGATCTTACCCCGGTGAGGGAGAAGGTAGCAGGGGATGGTTCCTTTAAGCTTGTATTTCTGGGAGATGGCAAAAGTGATTTCACCCTGGAGCTTACTTATCTGACAGACCGGAAGGAACCTTACAACTTAGGAGAATGTGAATTTCATCTTGCCTTTCATGTGGATGAATATGAGGAGCTCTATAAAAAGCATAAGGAAATGGGAATCATTTGCTTTGAAAATCCCGGCATGGGAATCTATTTTATCAGTGATCCCGACGGTTACTGGATTGAGATCGTTCCTGCCAGATAAGGAGATTGTCTGTGTATATTGATGTAAACGGAGTCACACTATATTATGAGGTTTCAGGAAGCGGGCCAGCCATTGTACTGGTTCATGGCAATGCCCAGGATCACCGGATCTTTCGGGAAACAGCCAATAAGCTAAGTCAGGATTATACCGTCTATCTTTTAGATTCAAGGTGCCATGGAAAAAGCAGCCGGGTGGAAACACTTGGTTATGAGGAGATGGCAGCGGATGTGGCGGAGTTTGCCAGGAAGCTGAATCTTAAAAACCCATATTTTTGCGGCTACAGCGACGGAGGAATTGTAGGTCTTTTACTTGGAATCCGGTATCCCGGCCTTTTTAAAAAGCTGATCCTATGCGGAGCCAATTCGGATCCCCGGGGAATGAAACGCTTGTGGCTTAAGCTGTTTGCATTTACAGAAAAGCTGACCTTTGATCACAGGAGACGCATGATTCAGACAGAGCCCCGGATCACAGCAAAAGAGCTTGGGAAAATTTCCGTACCAACTTTGATACTTGCCGGGCAATGGGATATGATAAAAGAATCCCATACCCGGTATCTTGCAAAAAAGATCCGCCACAGCTTTTTGCGGATTCTTCCCAGGGAAGGCCATGGAAGCTATATCGTCCACAGTGAGAAGCTTTATTATATTATAAAGAAATTTTTGGCATCTCCTCTTCGGCAGTGAATTACCGTTCCATCTTATAACAGGGTGTAAAGAAAAAACACTTGACACCCGTCAGAAATTATTGTATGATATCACAGGTGATGATATGGAAAAGATTGCAAGACAGGGATTGCTGTACGATTTCTATGGAGCGCTTTTGACGGAGCATCAAAGACATATCTATGAAGATGTGGTATTTTATGATCTGTCATTAAGTGAGATTGCAGAAGAACAGGGAATCAGCCGCCAGGGGGTACATGACCTCATTAAGCGGTGCAATAAGATTCTGGAAGGTTACGAAGAAAAGCTTCATCTTGTAGATAAGTTTGAACGCACAAAAAAACTGGCAATAGAAATCCAGAGCCTGACCAAAGAATTCTCTGAGAAAAGAGACATGGAACTGATCCATCGCATCAAAGAGATATCGGGCGAAATCATTGAGCTGGAAGCTCATTAGGAGGGCGTTAGATGGCTTTTGAAAGCTTATCCGATAAATTACAAAACGTATTTAAAAACTTAAGAGGCAAAGGACGTTTGTCTGAAGCCGACGTAAAAACAGCCCTTAAAGAAGTTAAGATGGCTTTACTGGAAGCTGACGTAAGCTTTAAGGTTGTAAAACAGTTTATCAGCGCTGTGCAGGAGCGGGCCATTGGACAAGATGTCCAGAACAGTCTGACTCCGGGGCAGATGGTAATAAAGATTGTAAACGAAGAATTGATTAACTTAATGGGTTCTGATACCACGGAGATTCAGTTAAAGCCGGCCAGTGATATGACCGTAATTTTAATGGCTGGTCTTCAGGGTGCCGGTAAAACCACGACAACTGCTAAAATTGCCGGTAAGCTAAAGGCAAAAGGCAGAAAACCTGTTCTCGTTGCTTGTGACGTATATCGTCCGGCCGCTATTAAGCAGCTGCAGATCAACGGAGAAAAACAGGGCGTGCCGGTATTCTCCATGGGTGAAAACCATAAGCCTGTTGATATCGCTAAGGCAGCCATTGCATCTGCAGCCAAGAATGACCAGAATGTAGTAATTCTTGATACGGCTGGACGTCTTCATATTGATGAAGACATGATGAATGAGCTTATTGAGATTAAAGAGGCCATAGACGTAGATCAGACGATTCTGGTAGTTGATGCCATGACTGGACAGGACGCGGTGAATGTTGCCGGAATGTTCAATGATAAGATTGGTATTGACGGTGTTATTGTCACTAAGCTTGATGGTGATACCAGAGGCGGAGCCACCCTTTCCATCCGTGCCGTAACCGGTAAGCCGGTGCTTTATGTAGGTATGGGAGAGAAGCTTTCCGATCTGGAACAGTTTTACCCCGACCGTATGGCGTCAAGAATCCTTGGTATGGGAGATATTCTTTCTCTCATTGAAAAGGCAGAAAGCCAGGTGGATGAAGAAAAAGCAAAAGAGTTATCCCAGAAGATCCGGAAAGCAGAGTTTGATTACAATGACTTTTTAGATCAGATGAGCCAGATCAAGAATATGGGCGGTATGGCCAGCATTATGAGCATGATGCCTGGTATGGGACAATTAAAAGACGTTGATTTTGACGAAAAAGCCATGGACCGTGTGGAAGCCATTATTCTTTCCATGACGACCAAGGAACGGACCACCCCTGAACTCATGAAGAATGCTTCCAGAAAGCAGCGGGTAGCAAAGGGTGCCGGAGTGGATATCAGTGAGGTAAACCGAATCGTCAAACAGTTTGACCAGATGAAAAAGATGATGAAGCAGCTTCCGGGAATGATGGGCGGCGGCAAGCGTCATGGAGGCGGATTACTTGGTAAACTGAAATTACCGTTTTAATATTACTTAGAGGTTAGCAAGGCAGATTCCTGCGTTCGCTATATATAGCTTTAAAATTTAGATTTAAGGAGGTGAATTTCACAATGGCAGTAAAAATGAGATTAAAAAGAATGGGTCAGAAAAAGGCTCCTTTTTATAGAATTGTAGTTGCAGATTCCAGATCTCCCAGAGATGGTAGATTTATCGAAGAAATTGGTTACTATGATCCTACCACAGAACCAAGCGTAATCAAGTTTGACGAAGAGAACGCTAAAAAGTGGTTGGCAACAGGTGCTCAGCCAACAGAAGTTGTAAGCAAGCTTTTAAAGATCGCCGGTATCCAGTAGTGAGAGGTGAAGCATATGAAAGAATTAGTAGAAGTAATTGCAAGAGCACTGGTTGATAATCCTGATCAGGTTGCTGTTACTGAGACTGTAAAGGATGATGAAATTGTCCTTGAGCTTACGGTTGCACCTTCCGATATGGGTAAGGTTATTGGCAAACAGGGTAGAATTGCAAAAGCGATTCGTTCTGTCATAAAAGCAGCAGCTTCCAAAGAAGACAAAAAGGTTACCGTAGAAATACAGTAATCATAAAAGACCGCCGACCTGTCGGGAAGACGGTCTTCTTTTGTTCTTTTAAAGAAGCATTTTAATTTCTTGAAATGAGCCGGGTAGCTATATCCGGTTTCTTTTGTATGATTTGGAGAGACAGATGGAAAATTTGTTGAGAGTCGGTGTAATTTCTTCTACCCATGGAGTAAAGGGAGAAGTAAAGGTTTTTCCAACCACAGATGACCCCGCCCGTTTTAAATCCTTAAAAAAGGTGATGTTAGATACAGGACGGGAGCACATGGATCTGGAAATACAGGGAGTAAAGTTTTTTAAGAATATGGTCATCCTTAAATTCAAAGGATTCGATTCCATTGATGAAATAGAAAAATATAAGGGCAAAGATCTGCTGATATCCAGAGACCAGGCGGTTAAACTCGGACCGGATGAGAATTTTATCATCGATCTCATCGGACTGCGTGTGGTGACTGAGGATGGAGCAGAACTTGGTACTTTGACGGATGTGATAAAAACAGGAGCCAATGATGTCTATGAAGTAAGAACCGGGGAAGGGAAAGATGTCCTGCTTCCTGCAATTAAGGAATGTGTTCTTGGGGTGGATATAGAAGAAGGAATCGTTACGGTCCACATCATGGACGGCCTTCTGGATTAAGGCAGAGGAGTAAAGCAAATGAATTATCATATATTGACCCTGTTTCCGGAAATGGTTTTAAACGGACTTCATACCAGCATCATCGGCAGAGCGGCAGAAAAAGGGCTGCTTTCCATAGAGGCCATTGATATCCGGGAATATTCTACGGACAAGCATCGCCATGTGGATGATTACCCTTACGGCGGCGGAGCAGGAATGGTCATGCAGCCCATGCCCATCTGTGACGCTTATGATGATCTGTGCGAAAAAATCGGTAAAAAGCCCCGTGTCATCTATATGACTCCCCAGGGGAAGGTCTTTAACCAGAAGATTGCAGAAGAGCTGGCAAGGGAAGATGATCTTGTTTTTCTCTGCGGCCATTACGAAGGCATTGATGAAAGGGCTCTGGAACTGATTGCTACGGATTATCTGTCCATTGGAGACTATGTGCTTACCGGTGGGGAGCTGCCTGCCATGGTTATGATTGATTGTATCTCCCGCCTGATTCCAGGAGTATTAAATAACGATACCTCAGCAGAATTTGAATCCTTTCACGATAACCTGCTAGAGTACCCCCAGTATACCCGTCCGGAAGAGTACAAGGGCTTAAAGGTTCCAGAGGTCCTTTTATCCGGTCACCATAAGAATATTGATGCCTGGAGAAGGGAACAATCCATTAAACGGACCCTTGAGCGCAGGCCCGATCTTTTACAGGGAGCAGCCCTCTCAAAAAAAGAGGCAGAATATTTAAAAAACCTTGTAAATGAGCGGGAAAACCGGGTATAATTTAAGAAAGAAAGGACTTGCAATCCATAGTCCTTTATGATAAAATACAAAATGTTGTGATGAAAAGGAGATGTTCCTCTGTTACGGATTTTTCGTATGAAGTATTAAGAACATCAAATAAAAATCAAGGAGGTTCACACAATGAACGAAATTATTAAGAATATCGAAGCAGCACAGTTAAAGCAGACCGTACCGGTTTTCCACGTTGGAGATACTGTTAAAGTATTTAACAAGATCAAAGAGGGAAGCCGTGAAAGAATCCAGATTTTCGAAGGAACCGTTATTAAGAGACAGAACGGCGGCGCTAGAGAAACATTTACCGTAAGAAAGAATTCTAACGGTATCGGCGTTGAGAAGACCTGGCCATTACATTCCCCTTCCGTAGACAACATTGAAGTTGTAAGAAAGGGTAAAGTAAGAAGAGCTAAACTATACTACTTAAGAGACAGAATCGGTAAAGCTGCTAAGGTTAAAGAATTAGTTAAATAATTCCGGAACAGGCGAGGGGGACAATGCAAATTGTCCCTTTCTTTAGTAGATGGGGTGTTTGGTATGGAATTTTATCACAGTGATGACAATAATAAGCTCCGTCATGTAATCAACTGGATTGTTGATATTGTTGTAGTAATCGCATTTGCATGGTTTCTGGTTTATTCTTTGGGAACGCAGATTGTAATTGCAGGGCATTCCATGTATCCCCTTCTTTCATCAGAGGATGTGGTGTTGATGGACCGTCTGGCTTATGATTTTGGACATCCCGGCAGATTTGACGTGGTGGTGTTTCAAAGAGAAGACCGTAAGATGAATGTAAAGCGGGTCATAGGATTGCCGGGTGAAACCGTGCAGATTAAAAATGAAGAGATCTACATTGATGGTGAGAAATTAAAACAACCGGCAGGTCTTGGCCGGGTATCTCTGGCTGGACTGGCGGAAAAACCAGTAAAGCTGGGAGAAGAAGAATACTTCCTGCTGGGAGATAACAGAGACAGCAGTGAAGACAGCCGATTTGCTAATATCGGTAATGTAAGCAGTGGTCAGATCCAGGGTAAGGTGTGGTTTCGGATGCTGCCGTTGGTAAAGATGGAATTAATTCGTTCGAAATAGAGGAATGTTATGAATATACAATGGTATCCAGGTCATATGACCAAAGCCAAAAGGGCTATGAAAGAAGACATCAAATTAATCGATCTGATTATTGAGCTGGTGGACGCAAGAGTTCCACTAAGCAGCAGAAATCCGGATATCGATGATTTGGGAGCTGGAAAGGCACGTATGGTCCTGCTTAATAAGTCAGATCTTGCAGATGAGCGCTATAACAATGCATGGACAGAATATTTTGAGGCTCAGGGTTTTCATGTAGTTAAGGTGAACTCAAAAAGCGGCTCTGGTCTTAAGCAGATTAACGGTGTGGTTCAGGAAGCTTGTAAGGAAAAGATAGAAAGAGACCGAAGAAGGGGAATATTAAACCGGCCGGTGCGTGCCATGGTTGTAGGAATCCCTAACGTAGGAAAGTCTACCTTTATTAATTCCTTTGCAGGAAAAGCTTGTGCAAAAACAGGAAATAAGCCGGGAGTTACTAAAGGCAACCAGTGGATCCGTTTGAATAAGAGTCTGGAGCTTCTTGATACTCCTGGAATCTTATGGCCAAGATTTGAGGATCAGCAGGTGGGAATCCGTCTTGCCCTCATTGGATCAATTAATGACCAGATTTTAAATAAAGACGAGCTGGCGATAGAGCTGATCCGTTTTTTAAAACGGGATTATCCCAATGTTCTTAAGGAACGGTTCGGAGTAGAAACGGAAGATGAGTATCAGATACTTGAGGAGGTGGCGAAAGCCAGAGCCTGCCTTCAAAAGGGTGGGGAATACGACTTGATCAAAGCCTCCAATATATTAATCGATGATTACAGAAACGGAAAGCTTGGACGCATGACCTTGGAATTTCCTATAAAAAAAGCAGAGTAAAATGCGGGCGGCTCTTTTTGGGCGGCCCTGTTTTTCCATTAAAAAGGCGGAGCAAAGAGAATGAGAGAATTAACAGAAGAAAAACTCTTAGCGGAACAGGAACGCTTAGAGAAGATGAAAGAGTACGAATACGGATATGAAGACCATGTGCTGCTCTGCGGCATTGATGAGGTAGGAAGAGGACCTCTTGCAGGCCCTGTTGTGGCAGGAGCCGTAATACTGCCAAGAGATTGTCAGATCCTATACTTAAACGATTCCAAGAAGCTTTCAGAAAAGAAGAGAGAAGCTCTGTTTTTGGAAATCAAAGAAAAGGCCGTGGCTTACGCCGTTGGAGTCATTGGTGCAGAGAAGGTGGATGAGATCAATATTCTACAGGCGACCTATGAAGCTATGAGGCAGGCAGTTGGGAAACTTGGAGTTGAACCCCAGGTGCTTCTAAATGATGCCGTTACCATTCCGGGCCTTCGAATGGAACAGGTTCCCATTATAAAAGGGGATGCAAAGAGCGTATCCATAGCAGCCGCCAGCGTGTTAGCAAAGGTAACAAGAGATCATATGATGGAAGAGTACGACACCTTATTCCCTCAATATGGCTTTGCAAAGCACAAAGGGTATGGCACAGCGGTTCATATCAGTGCACTGAAAGAATATGGTCCCTGCCCCATTCACCGCCGCAGTTTCATCAAGAACTTTACAGATTAGGGAGAGGCCATAGTTCATTGAAGAGCAACAGAGAAATCGGAACAGAATATGAAGTAGTCGCGGCCGACTATCTTCAAAAAGCCGGCTATGAAATACTGATACATAATTATAAAAATAAAATGGGAGAAATTGATCTCATAGCAAAGGACGGGAACCAGCTGGTATTCATTGAAGTGAAGTACCGGAAAAATCTTTCAAAGGGTGATCCGGCGGAAGCTGTTGATGGAAGAAAGCAGCTGCGAATCAGAAACGCTGCCAGAGGTTACTTGTACTTTAACCGTTACGGAGAGGACACACCCTGCAGATTTGATGTGGTAACCATATTAGGCGAAGAGATCCGGCTCATTAAAGATGCATTTTAATGGAGGAAGATAGATGAAAGATATGTGGAAACGTGCACGAGAAGGCAGCTATTTAAATTATAAGGTCTCAGAAGAAGTCCCTTACTTTTCATTCCCAATCCTGGAAGATACAGGTCTTGTAAAACAGGGCTTTTCCACGAAAATGGGAGGAGTCAGTGAGGGGAAGTACGCGACCATGAATTTCACCTATACCAGAGGTGATAATCCAGAGCATGTGACTGAAAACTACAGACGGATGGCAAAGGCACTTTCCGTTGATGTAGAAAAGATGGTGTTATCCTATCAGACCCATACCACCAATGTACGGCTTGTAACGGAAGCTGACGCTGGGAAAGGTATTTTCAAAGAAAGAGAATATAAGGATGTGGACGGGTTAATAACCAATGTTCCGGGAATTACACTTGTGACCTTTTACGCGGACTGTGTGCCCCTGTACTTCTTAGACCCGGTTCATAAAGCAATTGGCTTAAGCCATTCTGGCTGGAGAGGTACCGTGAACAGAATGGGAGAAGAGACCGTGAAAAGAATGGGAGAAGCGTTCCATTCCAGAGCAGAAGATATCATTGCGTGCATCGGTCCCAGTATTTGCAAAAACTGCTATGAGGTAGGAGTTGAAGTGATTCAGGAATTTCAAAAGGGATTTCATGAGAAATACTGGGAGGAGATTTATACTCCCAAAGAAAACGGGAAATACTGGCTGGATCTTTGGAAGGCAAACGAAATCATACTTTTGGAAGCTGGAATAAGGAAGGAAAATTTAGGAGTTACAGATATCTGTACCCATTGTAACTCAGATCATTTGTTTTCTCACCGGACTACAGGTAATGAGAGAGGGAATCTGGCGGCATTTCTTTCCCTTTCAGAATAAGAAAAGGCATTCAGGTTCAAAAAAACCTGGCTGCAGCGCTGGAAGTTTATCATTATCCAGGCGCTGCAGCCAGGTTTCGTTGATGTTATGCTTTATATTTTTTCAACAGATTCTGTATTTTTTCAGTGGAGCTTAATGCTGTGCTGATTGGAACATCATGATTTAAGGAGTTCACAATCGCAGCCATGTATTTGCTGATATCGGCTTCCACATACCATTCCCGGTCTAACAGCTCTGCCGGGCGATAGTTTAAGTTGGTGGTCACCACGCGGTCGATAAAGCCCTTGCTGTAATATTCATCAAATTTTTCAAGACCATTGGTAAAGAGTCCAAAGGTACAGCAAACAATTACTTTATCTGCTTTACGCTCTTTTAACTCTTTTGCTGTATCCAGCATACTTTCACCGGATGAAATCATATCATCCACGATCAGCACGGTTTTTCCTTCTACAGAAGCACCTAAGAATTCATGAGCAACAATCGGATTGCGTCCGCCTACTACTTTAGAGTAATCTCTTCTTTTATAGAACATACCCATATCAACACTTAAGTTGTTGGCAAGATAAACGGCACGATCCATAGCACCTTCATCAGGGCTGATGACCATCATGTTCTCTTTGTCAATCTTAAGATCCGGATACTGCTTTAATACTGCTTTGATAAACTGATAAGTAGGCATGAAATTGTCAAATCCACTTAATGGGATAGCGTTTTGAACTCTTGGATCATGAGCATCAAAGGTGATGATATTGCTGACTCCCATGTGAACAAGTTCTTCCAAAGCCATGGCACAGTCTAAAGATTCTCTCTTGGTTCTTTTGTGCTGACGGCTCTCATAAAGAAAGGGCATGATTACGCTGACTCTGTGTGCTGTTGCGCAGGATGCTCCCAGAATTCGCTTTAAATCCTGAAAATGATCATCTGGTGACATATGGTTGATATAACCATTGACTGTATAGGGTATACTATAATTTGTTACATCTACCATAGCAAAAACATCCGTTCCGCGAACAGATTCTTTGATAATTCCTTTTGCTTCTCCGCTGCCGAAGCGTGGACATTCGCAGTCAAGAAGATAGGAATTTACATCGTATCCGCGGTAGTGAAGATCAGCTTCACGGCGTTTTAATTCTTCGATGTCGTTTCTGCGGAAACCTACAATGTGGTCGTTTACTTTTTCAGCCAGTTCCCGGCAGCTTTCCAGTGCCGCAAGTTTTAAGGGCGCAACAGGCAGTTGGTCTTTAAATACATAATCATTTGCCATGATAAAGAATTCCTCCATAATGAATGAACAGCCAGCTTTTTATCTGCCTGTTTCTTATCTTACCCCTTTTATACCATTGATAGACAGAATGCGTCAATAGAAATTGTTGTATTTTCGTGAAAAAAACAAAAAACGCTTCCTTTACAAAGAGAGACAATCTTGTTATGATATATTAGTATAGCACTAGAAAGGGAAACAAATATGAGCAAAAGAGGACATATTATTAAAAAAGTCGATCCGGATTCCATTGCAGATCAGCTGGAATTAGTTCCTGGAGATGCCGTAATTTCTATAGACGGCAAGGAGCTGGAAGACATTTTTGATTATGAATATTATATAAATAATGAATCCATTCTTATGGTTGTCAGAAAAGAAAACGGGGAAGAATGGGAACTGGAAATAGAAAATCAATATGAGGATCTTGGAATCACATTTGAAAATGGCTTGATGAGTGAATATCGTACTTGTCGAAATAACTGTATTTTCTGTTTTATTGATCAGATGCCTCCTGGTATGAGAGAAACACTATACTTTAAGGATGACGATTCCAGACTGTCATTTCTTCAGGGAAATTATGTGACCCTTACCAACATGAGCGAGAAGGATATCAACAGAATTATTGAGTTTAAACTGGCTCCCATTAATATATCGGTTCATACCACCAATCCTGCGTTACGGTGCAAGATGCTTCATAACCGTTTTGCAGGAGAAGCTCTTTCAAAAATCAAACAGCTTTACGACGCCGGGATCCCAATGAATGGGCAGATTGTTCTATGTAAAGGCGTCAATGACGGAGAGGAGCTTGAGAGGACGATTAAGGACTTATCAGAGTACCTTCCTCACATGAAGAGCGTATCCATCGTCCCTGTAGGTGTATCCAAATTCCGTGACGGCTTATATCCCTTGGAACCATTAAACAGCGATGATGCAAGTAAGGTGATCGATACCGTAGAGAAGTGGCAAAAGAAGCTTTTTAAAGCTCATGGCAGCCACTTTATCCATGTCAGTGATGAATTTTATATTCTGGCGGGACGTTCCATGCCGGAAGAAGAACGATATGACGGTTACGTTCAGCTGGAAAATGGTGTGGGAATGACCAGACTTTTAGAAGAAGAGGTCACAGAAGCCTTAAATAAGCTGGAACAGGATAATATGGAAGAAGAGGTTGCCATTGCAACAGGAAAACTGGCTGCCCCGTATATTGAAGATCATGCAAAAAAAATCATGGAGAAATTTCCGGGGAGAAAGGTTCGTGTATATACCATTACCAATGTTTTTTTCGGGGAGCAGATAACAGTGGCAGGTCTGATTACCGGCCAGGACTTAATCAGTCAATTAAAGGATAAAAATCTTGGAAGCAGACTTCTGCTTCCGGAATGTATGTTCCGCAGTGGAGAAGAAGTATTTCTCGATGACCTGACACGGACCGATGTACAAAAAGCTTTACAAGTACAGGTAGATATTGTAAAATCAAGCGGTCAGGATTTAGTACAGGCTGTTTTGGGGCCGGTAAAAGAGAACGAAGCTTCTTATGACGGATACGAATTAAAGGAGATATTATATGAGTAAACCAATCGTTGCCATCGTAGGCCGACCGAATGTAGGAAAGTCTACGCTGTTTAATGTTTTAGCTGGCGATACCATTTCTATTGTAAAAGATACGCCAGGGGTCACCAGAGACAGAATCTATGCGGACTGCAGCTGGCTGGACCGAAATTTCACCCTGATCGATACAGGCGGTATTGAACCGGATAGCAAGGATATCATTCTGTCCCAGATGAGGGAGCAGGCGGAGATTGCCATTGCTACCGCCGATGTCATTGTATTTATCGTGGATGTGCGCCAGGGTCTTGTGGATTCCGACTCAAAGGTTGCAGATATGCTTAGAAAATCAAAAAAACCAGTGGTGCTTGCAGTTAATAAGGTAGACAGCTTCCAGAAGTTCGGCAATGATGTCTATGAGTTCTACAATCTGGGAATAGGTGATCCGGTTCCAGTATCTGCAGCTTCAAGACTTGGACTGGGAGAGCTTTTAGATGATATCATCAAGCATTTTGGTGAGGCAGAAGAGGGCGAGGATGAAGATGACCGCCCAAGAATTGCTATCGTTGGAAAGCCTAATGTAGGTAAATCTTCTATTATAAATCAGCTTCTGGGAGAAAACCGTGTTATTGTATCCAATATTGCCGGTACCACCAGAGATGCCGTGGATACGGAAATCGTTCACAATGGTACAGAATATGTATTCATTGATACCGCGGGATTAAGACGTAAGAGCAAGATTAAAGAGGAGCTGGAACGCTATAGCATTATCCGTACCGTATCGGCTGTAGAGCGTGCAGACGTGGTGGTCGTTGTAATTGATGCAGAGGAAGGCGTAACCGAGCAGGATGCCAAGATTGCAGGAATTGCCCATGACAGGGGAAAAGGTATTATTGTGGCCGTGAATAAATGGGATGCCATTGAAAAACATGACAAGACCATTTACGAATATACCAACAATATTAAAAACACCCTTTCCTTTATGCCTTATGCTGAATTCGCTTTTATTTCTGCAAAGACAGGGCAGAGAATGAATAAACTCTTCGAACTGATTGATATGGTTCGTGAGAACCAGACTTTAAGAGTCGCTACAGGAGTGTTAAATGAAATCATGACAGAGGCAGTAGCTCTTCAGCAGCCGCCGTCTGACAAAGGAAAGAGACTTAGACTTTATTATATCACCCAGGTTGCTGTTAAGCCGCCGACCTTTGTAATCTTTGTCAATGACAAGGAACTGACCCATTTCTCTTATACAAGATATATTGAAAATAGGATTCGGGAATCCTTTGGTTTTAAAGGAACATCCCTTAAAATTATTTATAGAGAAAGAAGCGGAAAGGAACAATAGTATGGAAAGAATTATCTGTCTTTTGGCTGGTTATTTATTTGGTCTGATACAGACCGGTTATCTTTATGGTAAAGCACATAAGATTGATATCCGTAACCATGGAAGCGGAAACTCCGGTACTACCAATGCCTTACGGGTCATGGGTGCAAAGGCAGGAGCAGTGGTATTTTTTGGAGATTTCTTAAAATCCCTGCTTCCCTGCCTCTTAATCCGGGTGATCTTCAAAGATAAACCAGAGCTGGTGTATTTGCTGATGATGTATACAGGTCTTGGAGTTATATTAGGCCACAACTATCCCTTTTATTTGAAATTTAAAGGGGGAAAGGGCATTGCGGCTACCGCTGGCTTAATTGTAGCTACCGATTTACGTATGACGCTTTTATGCTTCGTTGCCTTTTTGTCTATTGTAATCATTACCAGGTACGTTTCCTTAGGCTCACTGGTAGTGGCAGTGATACTTTTTACCTGGCTGGCTGCTTTTGCCACATTAGGGGCTTATGGAATCGATCAGGGGCTGCTTTTCGAGTTCTACATAATAACAGCTTTGATCAGCGGATTGGCGTTTTGGCGTCATCGGGCAAATATTGGACGTCTTGTCCGTGGTACAGAGAATAAAATCTCCCTAAACTTTGGAAAAAAATAAAATGAGGTGTAGGAAATGGCAAAAATTGGAATAATCGGATCGGGAAGCTGGGGTATTGCTTTGGCATCTCTTCTATATAATAATAAGCATGAGGTGACGGTTTGGTCGGCACTTCCAGAAGAGATTGTTGAGATGAAAACGACGAGGAGACATCATACTCTTCCAGAGCTGGTACTTCCAGAGGATATGGCCTTTACAGAGGACCTTGAAGAAGCCATGACTGGACGGGACATTCTGGTGACTGCGGTTCCTTCTATTTATGTCCGTTCCACAGCAAAAAAGATGAATCCGTACTGTCGGTATGGCCAGGTAGTTGTCAATGTTGCAAAAGGCATTGAAGAATCCACGCTTATGACCCTTTCAGAAATATTGGAAGAAGAGCTTCCCATGGCAGATGTGGCAGTCTTATCCGGCCCAAGCCATGCCGAAGAAGTGAGCAGAGGACTTCCAACCACTTGTGTGGCAGGTGCCCGTACCAGAAAGACAGCGGAATACATTCAGGGAATTTTTATGCATGAAGTGTTCCGGGTCTATACAAGCCCGGATATCCATGGAATAGAAATAGGCGGTTCTTTAAAAAATGTCATTGCACTTGCAGCCGGAATCGCTGACGGACTGGGGTATGGAGATAACACGAAAGCAGCTCTCATTACAAGAGGTATTACTGAGATTTCCAGACTTGGCACCTCCATGGGCGGTAAGTTCCAGACCTTCTGCGGACTTTCCGGCATTGGTGACCTGATTGTTACCTGTGCCAGCATGCACAGCAGAAACAGAAGAGCCGGTATTTTAATCGGTCAGGGAAAAACCATGGAAGAGGCAACAAAGGAAGTCAAGATGGTGGTAGAAGGTATTTACTCTGCCAAGGCTGCGCTTGCTCTCTCTGAAAAATACGAAGTTTCCATGCCCATTGTAGAACAGGTAAATGAAGTTTTATTTAACAATAAATCTGCTTCTGATGCGGTAAAAGATCTCATGCTTCGTGATAAGACAATCGAAAGTTCCGACCTCCCGTGGGAAGAATAATGGATACTGATTTTTTTTATATTTAAAATAAAAGCAGTTGACATTTTTTTAAAGCCATTTTATTATAAAGACTATGTATATATAGTCAGAGGAACTGTATATATCAAATCATTTCATGAGGAGGAATGGATTATGAAAAAATCTATGAAGAAGTTATTGAGCGTTACTATGGCAGTTGCCATGGCAGCCTCCCTGACTGCTTGTGGTGGACAATCTTCTGGTTCAGGTACTACTGGTGCAGATACGAAAGCATCAGAAGGCGCAAAGACAGAAGCACCAAAAGCATCTGGCGAAGGCACCATTAAAATTGGTGGCATCGGACCGATCACAGGGAGCACCGCAATCTATGGACAGGCTGTTATGAATGGTGCTGAGCTTGCAATTAATGAGATTAATGCAAACGGCGGTATCGGCGGCGCTCAGATCGAGTACAATTTCCAGGATGATGAGGGTGATACAGAGAAAGCTGTAAATGCTTACAATACCTTAAAAGACTGGGGAATGCAGGTATTAATGGGAACTGTTACATCTGCTCCTTGTATCGCTGTAGGCGCAGAGTCAAGCAATGACAATATGTTCCAGTTAACTCCATCCGGTTCTGCTGTAGACTGTACAAAGTTCGAGAATCAGTTCCGTGTATGCTTCTCAGACCCAAACCAAGGTTCCGCTTCAGCGCAGTACATCGGTGAAAACAAGCTGGCAACCAAGGTAGCAGTTATTTATGACAGCTCTGATGTTTATTCCACTGGTATTCATGATAAGTTCATTTCCGAAGCAGGAAACCAGGGAATTGAAATCGTAGCAGATGAAGCTTTTACTGCTGATAACAACACTAATTTCTCCGTACAGCTTCAGAAGGCACAGGATTCTGGTGCTGAGCTGGTATTCCTTCCAATTTACTATTCTCAGGCAGCTTTGATCCTTGCACAGGCAAAGCAGATGGGCTTTGAAACATCATTCTTTGGATGTGACGGTCTTGACGGTCTTTTAAACGTAGAGAACTTCGATACAACATTAGCAGAGAATGTAATGCTTCTGACACCATTCGCAGCTGACGCTAAGGATGAGTTAACCCAGAAGTTTGTAGCTTCCTACAAAGAGAAATACAAAGAGACACCAAACCAGTTTGCTGCTGATGCCTATGATGCAATTTATGCAATCAAGGCTGCTTCTGAAAAAGCAGGCGTGACTGCAGATATGGACGCTTCTACCATCTGTGACGGATTAAAGAAAGCCATGACTGAAATCACAATCAACGGTTTAACCGGAGAGAACATGAAATGGACTGCTGACGGTGAGCCTGATAAAGCTCCTAAGGCTGTTAAGATTGTAAATGGTGTTTATAACGCAATGTAATTTGGAAACAAATATCATTTGGTAAATGACCCAATGGAGGGTCGTCCAAGGGACGACCCTCTTTTTTAAAATAAACAACGAATGAGGTGCGTTGGTATGATGAGTTTCATATCCTATTTTATTAATGGTTTAAGCCTGGGCAGTGTCTATGCGATTATTGCTTTAGGATATACCATGGTATATGGCATTGCCAAGATGCTTAACTTTGCTCATGGTGATGTAATTATGATTGGAGGATACGTGGTGTTCACAGTCGTCAGCACAATGGGCTTAGGTCCTGTTGCAGGCGTACTCCTTGCGGTTATCTTATGTACTGTTTTAGGCGTGGTCATTGAGGGCGTCGCTTACCGCCCTTTGCGTATGGCAAGTCCTCTTGCAGTTTTGATTACAGCAATCGGTGTGAGCTACCTGCTTCAAAACATCGCACTGCTTGTTTTCGGATCCAATCCCAAGTCTTTTACTTCCGTAGTAACAATTCCTGCTCTTAAATTAGCAGGCGGAAAATTAACGATTTCCGGCGAAACCATAGTTACCATTATCAGCTGTGTTGTTATAATGATCTGCCTGACCACTTTTATTAAGAAGACAAAAGCAGGACAGGCGATGTTGGCAGTGTCAGAAGATAAGGGAGCCGCCCAGTTGATGGGTATTAACGTAGATGGTACCATTGCTCTTACCTTTGCCATTGGTTCTGCTTTGGCAGCGATTGCAGGAGCACTGTTATGTTCTGCATATCCAACCCTTACCCCATATACTGGTTCTATGCCAGGAATTAAGGCATTCGTAGCTGCGGTATTTGGAGGAATCGGTTCCATCCCGGGAGCACTTATCGGCGGACTTTTGCTGGGTATCATTGAGAATTTAAGCAAGGCTTATATTTCATCCCAGTTGTCTGATGCCATCGTATTTGGAGTTTTAATTGTTGTTCTTCTTGTGAAACCAACTGGTATCTTAGGCAAGAAGATAAGCGAGAAAGTATAGGTGGGATAAATGGATAAAAGTAATAAAACTAATTTTCGTCTGAGTAAAACATTAAAAAGCAATATCATCACCTATGGATTAGTGATCGTTGCCTTTATCATTGTCCAGAT
Source organism: [Clostridium] aerotolerans DSM 5434 (assembly GCF_000687555.1). Lineage (GTDB taxonomy): Bacteria > Bacillota > Clostridia > Lachnospirales > Lachnospiraceae > Lacrimispora > Lacrimispora aerotolerans. Next base: position 74,995 of record NZ_JHWJ01000005.1, read on the forward strand.
GCTTGTAAACGCTGGGCAGGTAAGCAGTCTCATGAAAGGGCTTTTAGTACCTCTGTGTATTTATACCATACTTGCTATTTCCCTGAATCTGACTGTTGGTATTCTTGGAGAACTGAGTCTTGGACATGCTGGTTTTATGTGCGTTGGTGCATTTTCCAGTGCCATTTTTTCTATTTCCATGTTAGAGACTATCCCAAATGCCGGTTTTCGCTTTTTTCTGGCCATCCTGATTGGTGCAGCCTCAGCTGCAGTGGCTGGAATTATTGTTGGAATCCCGGTTTTAAGACTTCGCGGCGACTACCTGGCTATTGTTACTCTTGCTTTTGGTGAGATTATCAAGAATGTAGTTAACGTTATTTTTATTGGTAAGGACTCTAACGGCTTACATTTTTCCATGAAAAATGCTATGGCACTAAATATGGAAAAAGATGGTAAGATGATTTTAAATGGTGCCCAGGGAATCACCGGAACGCCAAAGAACGCTACGTTCCTGATTGGTGTGCTTCTCATTCTGGTCACTCTTTTTATCGTGCTGAACTTAATCCATTCCAGATCAGGACGTGCCATTATGTCAGTGCGTGACAACCGGATTGCGGCTGAATCCATTGGTATTAATATAACAAAGTATAAGCTTATGGCATTTACCATCTCTGCTTCCTTAGCAGGTGTGGCAGGAGTGCTTTATTCTCACAATTTATCCTCCCTTACTGCAACACAGAAGAATTTTGGCTACAACCAGTCCATTATGATTCTTGTATTTGTGGTTCTTGGAGGAATTGGTAATATCCGTGGATCTATGATCGCGGCAGTGATACTGACTCTGCTCCCAGAGCTGTTAAGAGGCTTAAATACGTACCGTATGCTGATTTACGCCATCATCCTGATTTTCATGATGATTTTCAACTGGAGTCCTAAGCTTATTGACTTAAGAAAACGTATTTTTCATAAGAGCAGGACAGAAAGAGAGAGGGTGTAACCATGGCTTTGCTTGAAATCAAAAATCTTGGAATCTCCTTCGGTGGCTTGCGTGCCGTAGATAATTTTAGTATTACCATAGAAAAAGGGCAGTTATATGGTCTGATCGGCCCAAATGGTGCGGGTAAAACCACCATTTTCAACCTGTTGACAGGCGTATATAAACCTAATGCAGGTACCATTCTTCTTGATGGGGAAAACATTACCGGCAAAAAGACAATGGAGATTAATAATGCTGGAATCGCAAGAACGTTCCAGAATATCCGTTTGTTTAAAGAATTGACTGTACTGGATAACGTGAAGACAGGACTTCATAACCGCCATTCTTATTCTACATTAACCGGCATCCTTCGACTGCCAAAGTATTACAAAGTGGAAAAGGAAATGGATGAAAAAGCAATTGAGCTTTTAAAAGTATTTGATCTGGATCAGGAAAAAGATATTCTTGCCTCTAATCTGCCTTACGGTAAACAGAGAAAGCTGGAAATTGCCCGTGCCCTTGCCACTGGCCCCAAGCTTTTACTGCTTGACGAGCCTGCGGCAGGTATGAACCCTAATGAGACCAAAGAGCTTATGGACACCATCCGGTTTGTTCGTGACAATTTTGATATGACGATTCTGTTAATTGAACATGATATGAAGCTTGTCTCCGGCATCTGCGAGAAGCTGACTGTTTTAAATTTCGGTCAGGTACTGATCCAGGGCGGCACTGCAGATGTATTAAATGACCCTGAAGTCATCAAGGCATATTTGGGCGAATAAGGAGGCTTAAGACATGGCAATACTTGAAGTGAAAAATCTGGAAGTATACTATGGCGTAATCAAAGCGCTGAAAGGTATTTCCTTTGATGTAAACGAAGGAGAGATCGTGGCCTTAATCGGCGCCAACGGTGCGGGAAAAACCACAACTCTTCATACCATAACCGGTCTTTTAAAATCAGCTTCCGGCAGTATACAGTTTGACGGCAATGACATCACCCGTATCAGAGGAGATAAAATTGTTGGAATGGGAATGGCCCATGTACCGGAAGGAAGGCGTGTATTCGCAGCATTAAGTGTATATGAGAACTTAAAGCTGGGTGCTTACACCAGACGGGATAAGAACGAAATTGAAGAAACTCTTCAGATGATCTATAAGCGCTTTCCAAGGCTTTTAGAGAGAAAGAATCAGCCTGCCGGAACCTTAAGCGGCGGTGAACAGCAGATGTTAGCTATGGGACGTGCTCTCATGAGCCATCCTAAGGTCATCGTTCTTGATGAACCTTCTATGGGACTTTCTCCTCTCTATGTAAGTGAGATTTTTGATATCATTCAGGAGATCAATAAATCAGGTACCACTGTATTGCTGGTAGAGCAAAATGCGAAAAAAGCATTATCCATTGCAAACAGAGCTTACGTGTTGGAAACAGGAGACATTGTATTAAGCGGAGATGCAAACGAGCTTATGAATAATGATTCTGTGAAAAAAGCTTATTTAAGTGAATAATAAAAACTTAATATTAGAGTAGATATCTTTCACCCTGTATATTGCGGCCAGGCTCATGCCTGAAGTGATGTGCAGGGTGTTTTTGTGTAAAAAATTTGTCCGTATCATCAAGAAATTTTATTTTACTTATGATATGATAATTGTTATTACATACAGGGGGATAAAATGATGTATATGACGCTGATTCAATGCAGCTTTAAACAGCAGATACAATATAAATGGAATCTGTTATTTCACATCATAGGGGATTTTTTAAGAATATACATAAAGGTTTGTATTTGGAAAGCTCTTTTAAAGGTAGGAAAGGGCATTGGAAGTGATTTTAAATCTCTGGCAGCTTATACGGTTTTGGCAACTATGGTTATTCTCTTAACAAAATCCAGTGTGGCAAGAGACCTTGCAGATCGTGTCAGGTCTGGAATGATCGCAGTGGACATGATTCGCCCCATCTCCCTCAAATGGTACTTTTTCTTTCGCCAGATGGGAGAGAACTTGTTTGATTTTTTGTTTGAAGGAGTTTTAATTGCTTTCTTATCATGGGTGATCTGGGATCTTCCGTTTCCTGGTATCAGCGTGATATTACCATTTATCCCGTGTCTGTTGGCTGGGATTGTCATCATGTTTTACATACAGTATATCTTTGGTCTGCTGGTGTTCTGGATGAAAGATGGAACTTATACCAATATGATTACTAACGCCTTATTCGTGTTGTTTTCAGGAATAGAAATTCCATTGTGGTTTTATCCCCACTGGCTTCGGACCATAGGGGAGTTTTTACCGTTTCGTTATATTGTCCATGAACCAATTACCATATGGTTAGGGCAGAAAAGCGGAAGAGAAATTGCAATGACTCTTATCATGCAGGGATTCTGGCTCTTGGTTTTGTATTTGGCAGAACGATGTTTATGGAGTTTTATAAAAAAGAAACTTGAAATTCAGGGAGGGTAAAAATCATGATTGGCTTATATACGGCATTTGCCAGGATTTCATTTTTAACACAGCTGGAGTACCGGGGGCAGTATTTTATGAGAATGGTGTCAAAAATACTTGGCTGGTCCACTGGTTTCATCATGCTTATGGTACTCCTTCAAAAATTCCAAACCATTGGAGGCTGGAGCATTTATGAAATCCTGTTGCTTTACGCGTTTGATGTGCTTTCCTATTCCATAGCCGGTACCTTTTGTATGGGAGCATTCGGTAAGCTGCCAGGTATGATTCGACAGGGGGAGCTTGACGGTATCTTAACAAAGCCTGTAAATCCGCTTGTGTATCTTGTATCCACTAAAATAAGCGCAGGATATACCAGCAATTATATCATCGCATTGGGTATTATTATCTTTAGCTTAAGAAAGCTGGGAATAGCACTGGACGGTTTCCGGTCAGTCTGGCTGGTTTTAGATATCATAGGAGCCTCTCTGATACAAATGGCAGGATTTATGATTACTACAATTCCTGCTTTTTGGCTCTATAAAAGTGATGGACTTTATCAGCTGTTCTATAAGAATTTCACGGAGTTTTTAAAATATCCACTCTCTATCTATAACGTTGGAGTTCAGACCCTTTTGACGTTTATATTGCCATATGCATTTATCAATTACTATCCAGTGCAGTATTTCTTAAACAAGGAAGAAGGAAGATTTGCTTCCTGTTTTATGTTCTTGACACCAATTGTGGGAATATTGGCTTTTTTTGCGGCATACCTTCTTTGGCTGAGAGGGCTAAGGGCTTATCATAGTACCGGGTCGTAATGATTTTAAAGGGAAAGGAAGAAATATAATGTCATTGATTGAAGTTAGCCATGTGTCAAGAGAATTTAAAAGCTTTCAAAGGCCAGAAGGTTTAAAGAATGCTTTATATACTTTATTTAAGCGGGAATATGAATATAAGATGGCAGTAGATGATGTTTCCTTCTCCATTGAGAAAGGAGAGCTTGTGGGGTACATAGGCCCAAACGGAGCGGGGAAGTCCACTACCATAAAAATGCTGTCGGGTATTCTGGTACCTTCCTCCGGCACTGTTATGACCGGAGGAATCGTTCCATGGGAGCAGCGTAAAAAGAACGCCAGTCATATTGGTGTTGTTTTTGGACAAAGGTCTCAGCTGAACTGGGACCTTCCAATGGAAGATACCTTTGAACTATACCGTAGAATGTATCGGATTGATAACAAAACTTATTGTAGAAATGTAGACATGTTTGTGGAGCTTTTAGAGATGCAGCAATTTTTAAGAAAACCCGTAAGACAATTAAGTCTTGGACAAAAAATGAGGGCCGAGCTGGCAGTTGCCCTTCTCCACGATCCTTCCATATTATACTTAGATGAGCCGACCATTGGTCTTGATGTGGTAGTAAAGGATAAAATACGTAAATTCATCCGAAGCCTGAATCAGGAGAAAAAGACAACGGTAATCCTTACGACTCATGATATGGATGATATCGAGGAAATCTGCAATCGAATTATCATGATCGATCATGGAAAACTGGTGCTTGATCAGACGGTACATGATTTTAAGATTCAGGGAACCGATCATTATTACGTGGAACTCTCTTTTTCTGCTAATCAAAAGCCCCTTACCATACCTGGCGTCCTTATGGTGAAGGAACAAGCAGCCTGCCATACCTATCAGGTGGATTCTGCTATGGTTTCGTTTAACCTGCTGTTGCGATTATTATCAGATTCTTATGATGTAACAGATATCACAATTAATAAGCCAGAGATAGACGAAATTGTAAGAAGACTTTATAAACGGACAGGGGAAAGAGAAGAAAGTGAAAAGCTTTTACATATTAAATGATGCTATCCGTTACGTAGAAGAACATATATACGAACCAATTACGCCGGAGGACATTGCAGGTGCATGTAATTATTCTGTATCTAATCTAAAATACTTATTCCAAAAAGTATTTCAATACGGAATGATGGATTACGTGAACAAAAGAAAAATAACGGAGGCCGCCGGAAGACTGATACAAACCGAAGAGACGGTAGGCTCCGTTGCTTATCATTATGGATATAGCTCGCAGGAAGTATTCACCAGAGCATTTTATAAGGTATGGGATGAGACTCCTGGAGTTTACCGTAAGAATCATCAGTTCTACAGATTTTTCCCAATGCAGGAGTTTATCTATGATTCCTGTAAGGTTTTTCGCAGGCGGTTTGATCTTCGGCCTCTTTTTCAGGAACTAAAACAAACAGATTCCTCCATAGTAGTTTGCTTTGACATCATAGGTATCCGTTTTCTTAAAACGTGCTTTGGACGGGAGGCAGGAGAGGCCGCGGCTTTAAAAGCTCTCCAGCGAATCGAGTCAATGACAAAAAGGGGCGGGCACTTATACCGTATGGCTGGTGATAAGTTTGTAGTGAATTTTGAATCCTCTGATTATGAAACGGTTCGCTGTGCAGTTCTAAATGTTTTAAGCTGCAATACGAATCCCTTTCCATATAAAGAAAATATGATCCCCTTGCCCATGTTTGCTGGCATAGGGGACGTTTGTGCGAAAGAGATCTCAGAAGAAAACTTATTTCCTTTGCTTGATGATATCATAAAAAATGCTCATAAAAGATTAGTAAGAACCTTTCGTGGAATGGATGGCTGTAATTATTTTAGAATGGTCTATGAGGAAGACTCTGGCCTTTATCGAGGCTTTGCCTTAAATACATGGAAAGGCAGCAGAATGGGCCGTACAGGCCTCATCTCTCGCGTACCAGGAGAAGAGACCCAAAGTGTATTCCGGCTTGACCGTGAGACATCGCCCATCACATGGAATATATCTGGCCAGGAATATGAGCTGTTTTTTCCGAAAAGAGAGTCCTGGTATAAAAAAACAGTCTTTGACAGTCTTGGGAATATGGTAAGGGAGCATTATTATATCATCAGAGACCTGACTTATTGTGATAGAAGTACGGTTACTTTTACCCTTCTTTTTCTGGAAATAGTCAAAACCCTGGAAGGAAAGATTTTGACTCTAAATGAAGGCGAATTAAAGGAGGCACTTCATGATGGCTTCATCTCTAAAAAGGATTACCGCTTCATAAAAACCACTGGGGAATCCATACGAAACATGATTGAAAAGAAAACGGAATAATCTTTTCTCCCTCGCATATAGTGTAACAGCACAGAAGGGGGAATCTTTATGGACAATTATAACGTATACAATGATATCAAAGCCCGAACCAACGGAGAGATCTACATCGGAGTGGTGGGACCGGTAAGAACAGGAAAATCGACTTTTATCAAGCGTTTTATGGAATTAATGGTATTGCCGGGCATGGAAGACGAACATCAGAAAACGCAGACAAGGGACGAACTGCCCCAAAGTGCTGCAGGAAAAACTATTATGACCACGGAACCAAAATTCATCCCCAAAGAAGCAGCAACCATTCGTCTGGGCGATGAAATCGAGACAAAGGTGCGCCTTATTGACTGTGTAGGCTTTATGGTAGAAGGAGCCGCTGGACACATTGAAAATGAGGAAGAGCGCCTTGTAAAAACTCCCTGGTTCGATTATGAAATCCCATTTACCAAAGCGGCTGAAATCGGCACCAGAAAAGTCATCAATGACCATTCCACCATTGGCGTGGTAATTTCTACAGACGGCACCATTGGTGAACTGAAACGTCCCAACTACATAGCAGCCGAGGAGCGCACCGTACAGGAATTAAAAGTCCTTGGAAAACCGTTTATCATTCTCCTTAATTCTGCAAAGCCATTTTCAGATGAGACGACTGCACTTTCTAAGGAAATGAGCCAGAAATACGGAGTAACGGTACTGCCTGTCAATTGCGAGCAGTTAAAGAAAGAGGATGTAAATAACATCCTGGAACGTGTGTTAAAGGAATTCCCTGTAACAGAAATGGATTTCTATATTCCAAAATGGCTGGAAATCCTTCCTGCCACCCATTGGCTTAAGGCTCAGGTCATTGAAGCAGCCAAGAATATGGTGAAAAAAGTAACTCACATGAAGGATGTAGCCTCTAATCTTTATGACGGCGCCACGGAAAGCATCCGCTCGATTAAAGTCCAGAACATGGATATGGCTGACGGAAGCGTAGCCCTTGGCATGGATGTAGATGACAGCTATTATTATCAGATTTTAAGTGATTATGTAGGCCTGCCCATTGAAGGTGAGTATCAGCTGATGCAGACCTTAAGCGAACTGGCGAAGATGAAAGCGGAATACGAAAAGGTCAATCAGGCTATGAGTCAGGTCCGGTTAAAAGGTTATGGCGTCGTAACGCCGGAACGCTCCGAAATCATTTTAGACGAACCAGAAGTTATCAAGCATGGCAATAAATATGGAGTCAAGATGCGTGCAGAGGCACCTTCCATTAATTTAATCAAAGCCCATATCCAGACTGAAATTGCTCCGATTGTGGGAAGTGAACAGCAGGCAGAGGATTTGATCGCCTACATCAAGGAAAATGCCAGAGATGGGGAAGAAGGAATCTGGAACACCAATATCTTTGGAAAATCCATTGAACAGATTGTGGAAGACGGCATCCAGGCTAAGGTATCCCAATTGACAGAAGATTGTCAGTTAAAGCTTCAAGACACCCTCCAAAAAATTATTAATGATAGTAATGGCGGTATGATTTGCATTATTATCTAAATTAATGGTATAATACGAAAAAACAGATACAAAAGGAGGGCTCATATGAAATTGATGTTCATTGGCGCAGCCCACGAGGTTACCGGCAGTTGTCATTATCTGGAGGCAGCCGGACTTAAAATCCTTGTGGACTGCGGTATGGAGCAGGGGATTGACAGATTCCAGAATGTGGAACTGCCTGTGAGCTACGCAGAAATTGATTACGTTCTATTGACCCATGCACATATCGATCATGCAGGGATGCTCCCCTTTATCTATGCCAGAGGCTTCCGCGGACGGGTGGTTTCTACCTATGCAACGGCTGATCTTTGTGGCATTATGCTCAAGGATAGCGCACATATCCAGGAATCAGAAACAGAATGGAAGAACCGCAAAGCCAGACGGGCAGGTCTGCCGGAAGAAGAGCCGTTATATGGGATTAATGACGTGGCTGGTGTCTTAAAACAGTTCATATCTTATGCCTACGATGAAAAGGCAGAGCTTGAAGATGGCTTAACCATCCGCTTTACTGATGTAGGCCATCTTCTTGGGTCTGCTTCCATCGAAGTATGGGCAACAGAAGACGGCGTTACAAATAAAATTGTCTTCTCCGGTGATATCGGCAACAAGAACAAACCTCTGATCCGCGATCCTCAGTATATAAAGGAAGCGGATTATGTGGTTATGGAGTGCACTTACGGTGACCGCCTTCACGGAGCGATCCCAGATCATGTTTCCGTGCTTTCTGACATCGTTCAGCGGACTTTAGACAGAGGCGGCAATGTAGTAATTCCTGCCTTTGCGGTTGGAAGGACCCAGGAACTCCTCTACATGTTCCGACGTATCAAAGCAGAGAAGCGGATCATAGGCCATGATAGATTTGAAGTATACGTTGACAGCCCTCTTGCAGTGGAAGCCACCCAGGCGTTTAAGGATAATCTGGTTGACTGCTATGATGAAGAAACAAAGCAGCTGGTATTAAATGGGATTAACCCTATCTCATTTCCGGGGTTAAAGCTTTCTGTTACCAGTGACGAATCCAGGAACATTAATTTCAATCCTAATCCGAAGGTAATTATATCGGCAGCAGGAATGTGCGATGCCGGACGAATTCGGCATCATTTAAAACATAATTTATGGAGACCTGCCTGTACCATTGTTTTTACAGGCTATCAGTCCGTTGGGACATTAGGAAGAAGTCTGTTAGATGGAGCAGGAGAGGTCAGGCTGTTTGGAGAAACCATCCAGGTCGAAGCTCATATTGAGCGAATGGAAGGGATGAGTTCACATGCAGACCGGGAAGGACTGATTGGCTGGTTGAACGCATTTGAGAATAAGCCTAAACAAGTATTTCTGGTACACGGTGACGATTTCGTCTGCAATTCCTTTGAACAGCTTCTTGAAAATGAATATGGGTATCAGGCAACGGCACCTCACTCAGGTTCCATTTACGACCTGTCTAAGGGCGTTTGGCTGAATCATACAGAAGGTGTTGAAGTAGTCAGAGCACCGGAGCCTCTAAAGAAGCCGGCTGGTGTATATGGAAGACTTTTTGCTGCCGGCGAAAGGCTTTTGCAGGTAATCCGTCATAACGAAGGCGGTGCCAATAAAGATCTTGCCAAGTTTGCAGATCAGATTAATTCATTATGTGATAAATGGGATAGATAAGGAGATATACAAAAACGTGAATAAGGTAATGTTATATACAGACGGAGCTGCAAGAGGAAACCCCGATGGACCGGGCGGCTACGGTGCAGTTTTGCAATTTACGGATTCCAAAGGGCAGCTCCATGAAAAGACGCTTTCAGCAGGTTATGTGAAAACCACTAATAACCGTATGGAGCTAATGGCAGCAATTGCCGGATTAGAGGCACTCACAAGGCCATGCCAGGTGGAACTTTATTCCGACTCCAAGTATGTTACCGATGCCTTTAACCAGCGATGGATTGACAATTGGGTAAGAAATAACTGGAAGCGGGGGAAAAGCGGTCCTGTAAAGAATATTGATTTATGGGAAAGACTTTTAAAAGCAAAAGAGCCTCATCAGGTTTCCTTTCACTGGGTGAAAGGACATGCTGGCCACCCGCAGAATGAACGGTGTGACCAGCTGGCGACAAGTGCTGCCGATGGAAACAATCTTTTGGTGGATGAGGGACTGTAAATGGTAGGAGATTCCAAAAACTTACATATCTCTTACAATGTCTTACTAAATGCGAATTCCTATTTCTTTTCTAATTTATTTATGATATGGTAGCTTCATCAAATCAGGTTAGGATGATCGTTCATGAATAAAGGCAGAGGGATTTGGATTGTCATAGGGAGTATTCTGGTGATCGGTGTGCTGATGACGCTAGCTACCACCAGTTTCATTAACAGCAAGGAAACTGCTCCAAGTCCTGTTGGTGTTCAGAACTATTCCAGTTCAGAACTTACTTCGAATCAGGAAAATGGCGCATATTACAACAAAGAAAAATCGAAGGAACAGTCCTCCTATCCGGAAGAAGGAGCCAGCTTAAAACGATCGGCAAAAGCAGATGCAAAGGGAGAGGCTTCCCAAAGAATGATGGCAGCAGCAGAGCCAGAACAAGAAGAGAAGACCGAGATGTTAACAGACTCTTCTGAGGCCGATTCAGCTCCTGCCCCATCTTTAAAAATAGCAGAAGCAGCCGAGCCGGAAACTGTCCTGTCTCCCATAAGCCCGGATGTGAAAGCCAAAGTGTCGGTTGAATCAAATACAGACGATGGGGCTGTTGCTTATCAAAAACATTTAAAGAGTCTGGATGAACAAATTAAAAAGATCCGGGACGAATCAGGAAATTCCAATACCTATTCCATGAAAGCCCTTGCTGACAAGGAATTAAAGCTTTGGGATACGGAGCAAAACACCATATATGATGCCATTGCCCAATCGCTTTCAGAAGAGGAACGAAAAACCCTGGAGCAATCTCAGCAAACCTGGATCAAATCCAGAGATGCAAAAGCAGAAGAGGCCGCGAAAAAATTCAGCGGGGGCAGCCTGGAGGGCCTTGAATACACCGCTTCTTTAGCAGAATCCACAAGGACCAGAGCCTATGATCTGGTAAAGGAGTATTTCGAAGTATTATCTACCTTAAATAATCAGTAAAGTACGGCTTTTGCCGTACTTTTTTGTTGGAATGAAAAAATTTCCATTGGAACATCTTGATAAATAAAACCCCTTATGATAGGATAGTAAGATAAATGACATGATATAGAAAACCAGGGATGCCGCCAGTGACGGCATTTTGTCAGAAGAGACAATATAACAAACGGAGGACAGTAACGTGAAGAACTACGGTGTGAATGAACTGAGGAGAATGTTCCTTGAATTTTTTGAGAGTAAGGATCATTTGGCTATGAAAAGCTTTTCTCTTGTTCCTCATAATGATAACAGCTTGTTATTGATTAATTCAGGTATGGCTCCTTTAAAGCCATATTTTACCGGTCAGGAGATTCCCCCGAGAAAGAGAGTAACCACCTGCCAGAAGTGCATCCGTACCGGTGATATTGAGAACGTTGGAAAGACTGCTCGTCACGGCACATTCTTCGAGATGCTGGGTAACTTCTCCTTTGGTGATTATTTTAAAAAAGAAGCCATTCAGTGGTCATGGGAGTTTTTAACTGAAGTAGTCGGGCTGGAGGCAGACAGGCTTTATCCTTCCATTTATCTTGAAGATGATGAGGCTTTTGAAATCTGGAATAAAGAGATAGGAATTGCTCCGGAACGTATTTTCCGCATGGGAAAAGAAGATAATTTCTGGGAGCATGGTGCCGGACCTTGCGGACCATGTTCTGAAATTTATTATGACCGCGGCGAGAAGTATGGCTGCGGCGAAGCTGGATGTACGGTAGGCTGTGACTGCGACCGCTACATGGAAGTATGGAATAACGTATTTACCCAGTTTGAGAACGATGGACACGGTAATTACGAAGAATTAAAGCAGAAGAATATTGATACTGGTATGGGTCTGGAGCGTCTTGCTGTTGTAGTTCAGGATGTGGATTCTCTCTTTGATATTGATACCATCAAGGCTCTTTTAAACCGTGTGGCTGAGCTCGCTCATACAGAATATAAGAAGGATACCAATGTGGATGTATCCCTTCGTCTGATTACCGATCACGTTCGTTCCTGTACCTTCATGATATCTGACGGTATTATGCCTTCTAATGAAGGAAGAGGCTATGTACTTCGTCGTCTTCTCCGTAGAGCTGCGCGTCACGGAAGGCTTCTGGGTATCGAAGGAAAATTCCTTGCGGACCTTTCACAGACTGTCATTTCACTTTCTAAGGATGGTTATCCAGAGCTTGACGAAAAGAAAGCAATGATTTTAAAAGTTCTTTCTCAGGAAGAAGATAAGTTTAATAAGACCATTGATCAGGGTCTTTCTATCTTAAATGATTTGGAAGAAGATATGAGAAAGAAGAATGAGACGATTCTTTCCGGAGACGAGGCATTTAAGTTATATGATACCTACGGATTCCCACTGGATTTAACTCTTGAGATTTTGCAGGAGAAAAATTTCAGTGTGGATGAAGACGGCTTTAAGGCTGCCATGCAAAAACAGCGTGAGACCGCGAGAAATGCGAGAAAGACAACGAATTATATGGGAGCGGATGTTACTGTTTACCAGTCCATCGATCCATCTCTTTCTACAGAGTTCGTAGGTTATGATAAATTAACTTGTACCTCTCCTATAACAGCACTTACGACTGAAACAGAACTTGTGGAAGCCCTGACTGACGGTGATATTGGTACCATTATTACCAGTCAGACTGTATTTTACGGCACCATGGGTGGACAGCAGGGCGATGTTGGCTCTATCGTAAGTGAAAATGGTGAGTTTAAAGTAGAAGATACCATTCATTTACAGGGTGGAAAAGTCGGCCACGTTGGTAAAATGATAAAAGGAATGTTCCAGACCGGAGATGAAGTTACATTAAAGGTTTGTGAAAAGAATCGTCAGAATACAGGGAAAAACCACAGTGCTACTCATCTTCTTCAGAAAGCATTAAGAGTCGTTTTAGGAAGTCATGTAGAACAGGCTGGTTCTTTGGTTGATGGAGACAGACTTCGTTTTGACTTTACCCATTTTTCTGCCTTGACACCAGAAGAAATCAAAGGTGTGGAAACACTTGTGAATGAACAAATTAAAAATGCACTTCCTGTCAATACAGAAGTCATGTCACTGGAAGAAGCAAAGAAATCAGGCGCTATGGCATTATTCGGTGAGAAATACGGAGATACCGTGCGCGTGGTAAAGATGGGAGATTTCTCTACAGAGCTTTGCGGTGGAACTCATATTGCCAATACCGGTGTAATCGGTTCCTTTAAAATTCTTTCTGAAACAGGAATTGCTGCTGGTGTTCGAAGAATTGAAGCCCTCACTGGTGATGGTCTCATGAATTATTACGAAGAAACCGAGCGTGAATTCCATGAAGCGGCAAAAGCTGCCAAAACAACTCCTTCTTCTCTGACTTCAAAAATCGAGTCACTTTTAGAAGAAATCAAGGCTCTTCATTCTGAAAATGAAAAGTTAAAGAGTAAGCTGGCAAAGGATTCTCTTGGCGATGTTATGGATCAGGTTAAGGAAGTAAACGGCATTAAGGTTCTAGCTACCAAGGTCATGGATGTTGATATGAACGGACTCCGTAATTTAGGAGACCAGTTAAAGGATAAATTAGGGGAATGTGTCATTGTTATTGCCTCTATCCAGGGTGATAAAGTTAACCTTATGGCCTCTGCTACGGACGAAGCACAGAAGAAAGGTGCTCATGCCGGTAATCTTTTAAAGGCAATTGCTGCTCTTGTAGATGGCGGTGGCGGCGGACGTCCAAACATGGCTCAGGCAGGTGGAAAGAACCCGGCTGGAGTGGAAGATTGCCTTGCAAAAGCTATGGAAGTAGTAGAGGAACAACTGAAATAATTGCTGTTGAAATACGAAAAATTATGAAAGTTTTTCTTGACGTATGGCAAAATTATGCTATAATCATATCAGTGCTATAAAATACCCAAACAGTTGTATTATGCACAAGTACACAACTGGAGGGAGGTTAGGTGTGAGCTATGTCCAATGTAATCGTTAAAGACAACGAGACCTTAGATAGCGCTTTACGCAGATTCAAAAGAAACTGTGCTAAAGCAGGTATCCAGCAGGAAATTCGTAAGAGAGAGCATTACGAAAAGCCAAGCGTAAGACGTAAGAAAAAGTCTGAAGCTGCAAGAAAACGTAAATATAACTAATAGTTAAAAGATAAACCTCTGGTTTGGCCTAGGCGTAACCAGGGGTTTTTTCTACTTTTGGCGGGCCGTAGAATTTTCCATATCCTCTTTGCATATAGTATAAAGGAATAAATGTGAGGAAGGCAGAGAAAATATGTTGGAGGAATCGATAGAAAAGGCAGCTTCCACCTTAAAACTCCCCAAGGATGTCGTACTTGGAGAGGTGCTTGTGTCCTTTCTCGGACGCCACAGTGTTGTGATTGAAAATTACCGAAGCATCATCTTGTACACAGATAGCTTTATCAAGCTTCAGGCAAAAAACTGCCGGGTAAATATCTCCGGAAGCAGGCTTATCATCGAATATTACACCAATGAAGAGATGAAAATCAATGGATATATCAAATCCCTGGAATTTGATTAAGCAGGGGAGTTGGAGGTGTAAGAACGTGATTGAATGGCTGAGTCGCCGCTTTTTCGGTTATCTTTTTATAGAAATGTCCGGTTTTTCTCCGGAACGGTTTTTAAATATGTGCACGGTTCATGAGATAGAATTATGGAAAGTCGTTAATACTGGTCCAACCTATCAGTTTTTTATGACCGTACCCGGGTTTCGAAAGATCAAGCCTCTTGTCCGCAAATCGAAGGTCAGACTTAGAATTTTAAAAAAGTTTGGACTTCCTTTTTTTTTATACCGCAATCGAAAACGTAAATTTTATGCGGCTGGTCTTTTTGGTTTTTTCTTCATTCTTTATACACTGTCTCTTTTTATCTGGGATATTAAATTTGACGGAAACAGAATGTATACATACGACACTCTTCTTAAATATTGTGAATCAGAACAGATTCATTACGGTATGATAAAGTCGAAAATTGACTGCGATCTTTTGGAGGAATCTCTTAGAACCGCATTTCCAGAAATAACATGGGTATCTGCGAGGGTATCAGGAACCAGGCTTTTGGTTAAGATAAAGGAAAATGAAGTGCTTTCAGAAATCCCGGTAAAGGATGAAACACCATGCGATATCGTGGCGGAAAAGGATGGGGTAATTACATCGATGATTGTCCGAAGCGGAGTTCCAAAGGTAGCAGTAGGCGATACGGTCACCAAAGGTCAGGTGCTGGTAAGCGGTGCAATTCCTATTATTGGAGACAGTGAAGAGATTGTAAATACTCATTATGTTCATTCAGAAGCAGATATTCGTGCTAAGACGGAGTACCATGAGACAAGACGGATTCCATTATATCGTAAGATTGATGTGGAAACTGGAAAGGTCCGGAAGGGACTTTATGTCAAAGCCTTTGAGAGTTCTTTTCTGCTCATGCGTCCTCGCCCGGAGGGAACTTCATGGAAAAGAACCATGGAGGAAGAGCAGCTTCATTTATTCCAGAATTTCTACCTGCCCATATATATAGGGAAGATAACAGGAAAGGAATATATTTCCTATGAGCGACCTTATACGGAAGAAGAAAAAAACGAGCTGGCCGATAAAATGAATAAAGAGTTTGAAAAAAATTTATTGGAAAAAGGGGTACAAATTCTAGAAAATCATGTTAAAATACTAGATAATGAATCTTTATGCCAAATTGCCATGGATTTCATAACCGATGAACCAGTTGGAAGGCAGGAAGGAATTGAGATGCAGACAACAGAAGAACCGGAGGAGACAAATCATTCAGATGAGCGTAATTGAGACAATCATAGATATTCCAGCAGAACACGAAAAAAATGTATGCGGACAGTTTGACAGTTACTTAAAGAAAATGGAACGGACTCTTCATGTCACCATGGTAGCAAGAGATGGTGCTCTTAAGATCATCGGACCTGACCAGATGGTTCAAAAAGCAAGAAGCGTTTTTAATAATTTAATCGAACTGTCCAAACGGGGCAATGCCATAACGGAGCAAAATGTGGACTATGCCCTCTCTCTATCATTTTCAGAAAACGACAGTCAGATCCTTGAAATAGATAAAGATATTATCTGCCGTACCATAAGCGGCAAGCCGGTAAAACCAAAGACCCTTGGTCAAAAACAATACGTTGATCAGATCCGGAAAAAGATGATTGTATTTGGCATCGGGCCTGCTGGTACAGGAAAAACATATCTTGCCATGGCTATGGCCATACAGGCATTTAAAAATGGGGAAGTGAACCGGATCATCCTTACAAGGCCCGCCATAGAAGCAGGAGAGAAGCTTGGATTTCTTCCTGGTGATCTTCAAAGCAAGATTGACCCTTATTTAAGGCCTCTTTATGATGCCCTTTATCAGATTATGGGAGCCGAAAGCTTTCTTCACAATTCAGAGAAAGGGTTAATTGAAGTGGCTCCACTTGCCTATATGAGAGGTCGTACCTTGGACAATGCTTATATCATTCTTGATGAAGCCCAGAATACCACTCCTGCCCAGATGAAGATGTTCCTTACAAGAATTGGTTTCGGATCAAAAGTCATTGTAACCGGTGACAAGACGCAAAAAGACCTTCCTACAGGAACTGTATCCGGCCTTGATATGGCAATGCGTATTTTAAAGAAAATTGATGATATCAGTTTTTGCGAGTTTACAAGCAGCGATGTGGTCCGCCATCCTCTTGTTCAAAAAATTGTACAAGCCTATGATGATTTCGAATCTAAGAATAAGGCAGGAGAACGAAAGACGAAGGCCCCTGGGGGCAGAAAGGCACATTATGACAATTAACATTGAATACGAGTCTGAAAAAAAACTCGATATTCCCTATGAAGATATTATTACAGCCGTGATTGAAGAATCCATGGATTATGAAGGATGTCCTTATGAGGCAGAGGTAAATGTCCTGATTACTGATAATGAGGATATCAGGCAGATCAATCAGGAGTTCCGTAACATAGACAACCCTACGGACGTCCTTTCTTTTCCTATGGTGGATTATGATTTTCCTTCCGACTTTGACCGCCTGGAGGATATGGCAAATGACTATTTTAATCCTGAAACAGGAGAGCTTCTTCTTGGAGATATTGTGATTTCCATTGATAAGGTAATCGAACAGGCGGAAAAATACGGCCACTCTGAGACCAGGGAGATGGCATTTTTAGTGGCTCACAGTATGCTGCATCTGTTTGGCTATGATCATATGGAAGAGGAAGAACGCCAGATCATGGAACAGAAGCAGGAAGAAATATTAAGTCGGAGGGGATATGTAAGATGATGAAAAGGGTATGGTTTGGGCTTATTGGTGCCGTGGTGTCTGCCACTTTTTTATTTGGTTGTACAAGACGTTATGATGAAGTATCCGTAACAGTACCATCGACGAAAGAAGCTTCTTCCACTGAAATCAAGATAAACAGCAGTACAGAAGCCGAACAAACACCAGAGGAAGGCCCAGGTGATTACTATACCTTTTCAGAACGCCAGGAAAAAGACGGGATGATTCGCAGTTATCTGACCGGGGAGATGGTTAAATCAGACATCGGAAACCGAAGACCGGTTGCTGTGATGATGAGCAATGATAAGGTTTCCCTGCCCCAGTACGGAATCAACCGGGCCAGTGTGGTTTATGAAGCACCGGCAGAAGGCGGTATGAACCGATACATGGCAATCATTGAAGATTATGACGATTTAGAACGGATCGGCTCCGTGAGAAGCTGCCGTACTTACTATACATACTTTGCCCGGGAATTCGATGCAATCTATGCTCATTACGGCCAGAGTACCTTTGCAAAACCTTACTTAGCCAATGTAGATAATATCAATGGGTTAGAAGCCATTGGTAATGTGGCATATTACCGTTCCAAAGATAAAAAGCCTCCTCACAATGCGTACACAAGCGGGAGCAGGCTGAATAAGTCTATTAAAGAGCTTGGATATTCTCATGAATACAATAAAACATATGAAGGCCATTACCGCTTTGCCAAAACAGGCAAAGAAGTCACACTGGAACATGCGCCCCAGGTCAGGGATGCATATAAGGTCTATCCGGGATATCCTCTCAATAAGCCATGGTTCGAATATCATGAAGAGGATGGTTTATATTACCGCTTCCAGTATGGAGGTCCCCACAAAGGGGATGAAGGGCAGATTAAGGTGAAAAATATTCTGCTCCAATACTGTCCGGCAGCACATTATGCAACGACTGATTATCTGGATATCAATGTGCGAAGCGATTCCTATGGAATGTATATCACTCAGGGACGTGCAATTCCCGTTAAGTGGTCGAAGAATGATGAATTCGGCCCCACACATTATTACGACATGGAGAATAATGAGATTATCCTGAACCAGGGGAAGACCTGGGTTTGCATTATTCCTGCACAGGATTCTCCCAATGTAGAATTATATGGAAAACAATAGAAATAAAAAAGCCCCAGTCAAAAGAGGAGCCTCAAATTTTTTGATTCAGGGAACCATTCTTGCGGTTGCGGGCATTATCGTGCGTATTATCGGAATGTTCTACCGGATTCCTCTGGCTAGTATCCTAGGGAACGAAGGAAATGGGTATTATAGCTCTGCCTTTTCAATTTACTCTATTCTGTTGATTGTTTCATCTTATAGCATGCCCACTGCTGTTTCCAAGATGGTGGCTACTAGATTGGCGAGAAAAGAGTATATAAATTCCTTCCGCGTTTTAAAGGTTTCTCTTTTTTACGGAACTGTAGTTGGGGGGATTGGTGCTGCGATTCTCTGGTTTGGTGCAGATGTTTTTGCCAATGACTTTTTAAAAATGCCATATACAAGTTATGCTCTTAAAACCTTAGCACCTACCATTTGGATTATAGCATACTTGGGAGTCTTCAGAGGTTATTTCCAGGGATTGGGAACCATGCTTCCCACTGCCATCTCTCAGGTCTTTGAGCAAATTGTTAATGCAGTTATCAGTATTTATGCTGCAGCTAAGCTATTTGATTTAGGTCTTAAATCTAATGCTGTATATGGAGTAAAACAATATTCGTTTGCTTTTGGTGCCGCAGGAGGAACTATAGGAACAGGAGTCGGAGCCCTGGCTGCTCTTTTATTTCTTGGGTTTATTATGCTAAATTACCGTCCGGTTGTGAAAAAACAGGCCAGACGAGATCGGACAAGGCGCCTGGAATCATATCAGGAACTATCTAGTCTTCTTGTTATGACAGTTTTTCCTATCGTACTGAGCAGTGTTGCGTATAATATCAGCATTGTAATTGATAACAGTATTTATGGTAATGGAATGACGCTTCTTGGTATGGATACATCTGAGATCGCTTCTAACTGGGGAATATATTCAGGAAAATACCGTCTGCTTTTTAATATTCCAGTTGCTATTGCAAATTCTTTGGCATCCGCTCTTATTCCATCTTTATCTCAGGCGGTTGCAGAGCGTAATAAAGGCCAGATTATTAGAAAGATATCAATGGTTATACGCTTTTCTATGATTATATCCATACCAGCTACAGTAGGTCTTACTGTACTAGCCGCACCTATTTGCAATTTATTGTTTCAAAGAGATGATAATACGGCACTTATCGGTATGATGGTATATGGATCTGTCGCCGTAGTATTCTTCTCCCTTTCAACGGTAACAAACGCAGTGCTTCAAGGAATCAACCACATGCGTACTCCCCTTAAGAATGCCGTAATTTCACTTGTTCTCCATGTGGGGATTCTTTGGGTTATGTTATTTGTGTTTAAGATGGGAATCTATGCAGTTCTGTACTCAAACATTTTATTTGCACTGACCATGTGTCTATTTAATGGTCTGGCAATCGGTAAATTTTTAAATTATAGACAGGAAGTAATCAAGACCTTCCTTTTGCCGACCCTGGCCTCTGCACTTATGGGCGGGGCAGCCTACGGAACGTATGCCTTGATCCATTTTATCTTAAAAAGCAACCTTCTTGGAGTTCTGGCAGCCATTGCAGTGGCTTCCGCCGTATATGGAGTTCTTTTACTGAAACTACGTTGTGTCGATGAAAAAGAACTTCTGGGCTTACCAGGAGGGGGTAAAATGGTGAATATTGCAAGAAAATTCCATTTATTGTGATTAAAAACTGAAAAGAAAGCAGATACTATACTTACTTGAAGGAGGTATCATCTCATGAAGAAGTATATGTTCTGCTTTCTTTTGTTCGTTGCGGCATCTGCTATCTGCCTGGGTGTCGGTTTTGTCATAACAAAAGACAGCGTAAGGCCGGAGAAGGCTTTACCAGGTGCGACCCTTGAAACCGAGACCGTAACAGAAGCGCAGATAGTCATAAATCAGGAAGAGGTCCAGCCTGCCAATGCAAAAGGTAAGGAAAAATATTATCTTGTATCAGAGGACGGATATTTGCTCGTCCTCTATCAGGATAAGACCACGATTTGTCTTTATACTCATATGCCTGTAACGGATTTTCCAGAGGAAGAACGGGGAAAACTAATGGAGGGCATATGGTTTTCTTCCATGATAGAGGTGTTTAATTATCTGGAGTCCTATACAAGCTAATATTTTACTAGAAATAAAGAGACAGGCTGAGTTCAGTCAGCTTGTTTAAAGATACAGGAGGAGGATATGAAACAACAGGTAATCGTTGTAGGCGGAGGCGCTTCCGGTCTTACAGCAGCAATTATGGCTGCCAGATCGGGCGCTTCTGTTGCAATTATGGAACATACATCAAAGCCTGGGAAAAAGCTGCTGTCCACCGGAAATGGCAAATGTAACTTAACCAATCTGGAACAGTTTGATGATGCTTACCGCAGCAGCTATCCGGAATTTATAAAAAAAGCCAGAAAAAACGTGACGGTGGATGAGACGCTTCAGTTCTTTCGGGATCTTGGAGTTGTACTTACTGACAGAAACGGATATGTTTATCCTTACGCCGGGCAAGCTTCTGCAGTACTCGATGCTCTGCTTACGGAACTGAACGATCTTGGAATCCAGTTGATTACCGACTGTCAGGTGACAGGGATAAAGACTGATCTAACGGTTATGTCTTCTAAAGGCAAGAAAAAAGCGGATGCCGTAATCTTGTCAGCCGGATCCATGGCAGCTCCAAAGACTGGATCTGATGGCAGCGGTTATGACCTTGCAAAAGCACTTGGGCACAGGATCATTCCTCCGCTCCCTGCTCTGGTACAGTTACGGTGCCGGGAGAAATGGTATAAACAGGCGGCAGGTGTTCGAACCGAAGCTGCCATAACCTTAAAGCTAGACGGGAAAGTCATTGCTTCCGACCGGGGAGAGCTTCAATTTACTGATTATGGTATCTCAGGCATTCCTGTTTTTCAGGTGAGCCGGTTTGCGGTGAAGGGACTAAAGGAAGGAAAACAGACTGTTATAGATCTGGATTTATTTCCTGCTATGGATTATAAAGAAACAAGGGATTTCTTAATGGAAAGAAAAAGTCGCTTTGGACAGCGACCGGCGAAAGAATTCTTAAATGGTGTGATCAACCAAAAGCTGATTCCCATTCTTTTGCAGGAGGCTGGAATTAACGGAGGCAACACGAGTCAGATAACCCCTACTCAGATCAAAACGCTCGCCGGTGCTCTGAAGGGACTGAGTACAGTCGTTACTGCATCCAATTCCTATGAACAGGCTCAGGTATGCAGCGGAGGAATCGACACCAGAGAAGTGGACCCGGACACCATGGAATCAAAGCTTTTAAAGGGTCTCTATCTAGCCGGAGAAATCGTTGACGTGGATGGAATCTGCGGCGGTTATAACTTACAATGGGCATGGACCAGCGGGATACTAGCTGGCAGACATGCGGGAAGAGGGAATGGATGATAAGAATCAATCAATTAAAGCTGCCAGTGGATCATACAGAAGAAGCATTATGGTCAAAAGCAGCCAAAACATTAAAACTGTCAGTAAAGGAGATAGAATCCTTAAAAATCATAAAGCAATCCGTAGATGCAAGAAAGAAAGAGGAGCTTCATTTCACCTACACGGTAGATGTAAAAGTACCAAATGAGAAAACGGTATTACATAAAGTGAACAATGTCAATGTCATACTGTCTGAGAAAAAAGAATATCATTTTCCTGCAAGCGGCAAAGAAAAGATGTCCAGCCGCCCTGTCATTATCGGTGCAGGTCCAGCTGGTCTATTCTGCGGGGTGATGCTTGCAAGAAATGGATACCGCCCTATCTTGCTGGAACGTGGAGAGTCAGTGGAAGAGCGAAGAAAGGCTGTTGATGAATTCTGGAAAAGTGGTCTCTTAAAGCCAGACAGTAATGTACAGTTTGGCGAAGGAGGAGCAGGAACATTTTCTGACGGCAAACTGAATACCCTGGTAAAAGACCCTGTGATGCGAAACCGCAAGGTCTTGGAGCTGTTTGTAGAATTTGGAGCAGATCCTTCCATACTATATATCAATAAGCCTCATATTGGAACAGATGTTCTGAGTGGCATTGTTAAAAGGATGAGAGAAGAGATTAACCGTCTGGGCGGAGAGGTACGCTTTAACAGCCTTGTCACTGATTTTATGATTAAAGATGGAAAAATTATCGGTGTAGTGGCAGGAGGTGAAGAAATTCCTTCTGAAATTCTTGTATTGGCCATTGGTCACAGTTCAAGAGATACCTTTGAGATTCTGGAAAACAGAGGAGTTCCCATGGAAGCCAAGTCATTTGCTGTGGGCTTAAGAATCCAGCATCCTCAAAAGAGCATCAACAAATGTCAGTATGGGGTAGAAGACCATTCTGTTCTTGGAGCAGCAGATTATAAGCTGACACACAAAAGTAAAAACGGCAGAGGCGTCTATACCTTCTGTATGTGTCCAGGTGGATATGTAGTCAATGCTTCCTCAGAAGATAAGATGTTAGCCGTCAATGGAATGAGCTATCATGACAGGGCCGGGGAAAATGCCAACAGCGCATTAATCGTTACCGTGACACCGGAAGATTTTGGAGCGACAGGACCACTTTCCGGGGTGCACTATCAAAGAGAACTGGAAAAAGCCGCTTATTTAAGCTGTACCGGTAAAATTCCGATCCAGCTTTACGGCGATTTTGTAAAGGGGCAATTGTCAAAGAGTTTTGGTGATGTAGAGCCAGCATTTAAGGGACAATATGATTTTACATCCATTAGAGATTTCCTGCCTCCATATTTGACGGAGTCAATTATTGACGGAGTGGAAGCCTTTGACCGCAAAATCAGGGGCTTTAAAAGACCGGATGCGATTCTGGCAGGAGTGGAGAGCAGAACCTCTTCCCCAGTGAGAATCCCAAGAAATGAAGAATTCGAAAGCAGTATTAAAGGAATCTATCCCTGCGGAGAAGGGGCCGGTTATGCCGGTGGTATCACTTCTGCGGCAATGGATGGATTAAAGGTGGCTGAGGCGATTGCCGCCAGATTTCAAAGGCTTCCTATATAGAAATTGACGAAACCTTCAAAATGTTGTAAGATATTTTTAACAAAAGAACTGGAGAAAGTGGATGATACTATGAGCATCAGGGAGAGAGAAACGTTAAAAGATAAGAAGAGAATTGTCATTAAAATAGGATCTTCATCCTTAACCCATGCATGTACCGGTGATTTAAATCTTACAAAAATCGAAAAACTGATTCGGGTTATCAGTGACTTAAAAGGAGAAGGCAAAGAAGTCGTACTGGTTTCCTCAGGAGCCATCGCTGCTGGCCGCCAGGCTTTAGGACATCATTCCAGACCAGGTACCATTGCTGAAAAGCAGGCGTTTGCAGCCGTCGGTCAGGCAAGGCTGATGATGGTTTATCAAAAGCTTTTTGCAGAATATAATCAGATAGCAGCACAGGTTCTGCTGACCAAGAATACAATGACACATGATGTCAATCGTTACAACGCCCAGAATACCTTTGATGAGTTGCTTAAGCTGGGTACCATTCCAGTTGTCAATGAAAATGATACCGTTTCTACTTCTGAGATTCCTCTGGTGGATAATTTCGGAGATAATGACCGGCTTTCCGCCATTGTTGCGGCCCTTATCGGGGCAGATCTTTTGATTCTGCTCTCTGACATTGACGGTTTGTATTCCGATGACCCAAGACAGAATCCGGAAGCAAAATTCATTAATCTGGTGGAAAGAATTACTCCAGAGCTTATGGAGATGGGAAAATCCACATCAGGAAGTGATGTGGGAACCGGAGGCATGGCCGCCAAGCTGGCAGCCGCCCGTATTGCTACCGACGGAGGGTCGGATATGGTAATTGCCAACGGAGACCATGTGGAGGTAATACAGGAAATTATGGCAGGAGAAGAAAAGGGAACTCTTTTCATTGCCCACCCCAATGATGATTTTGATCTAATGGACTATATTAATTACGAGTATTAAGGAGAAACAAATGAATCAGGAAAAAATAGACCGCATCAACACTCTTTTTCACAAATCCAAATCAACAGGTTTATCAGAAGAGGAAACAGCAGAGCAGGCAGCTTTGCGTAAGGAATACATTGAATCCATACGTGCCAGCTTAAGAGGAAACCTAAATAGTATCTCTATTCAGGAAGAAGACGGATCGGTAACCGATCTTGGTAAAAAATATGGAAAAGTCGGAAAAGAATGAAATAAGGAACTGGATTAAGGAACAGCGAAAAACACTGGATTCAACCACGGAACACGTGTGGAACGAGGTCATCTGCCAAAAGCTTTTAAGTCTCTCAGAGATTCGTCAGGCTTTTTGCATATACTGCTATGCCTCGTTTCACGGGGAAGCCGGTACATGGAAGTTCATGGAGGCATTATTAAACCAGGGAAAATACATAGCAGTACCTAAAGTGACTGGAAAACAGATTGAGTTCTATGCCATAAGCGGTAAAAAGGATCTGAAAGAAGGGGTGATGGGCATCATGGAGCCTAAATCCACCTGTTTAAAGATCTGCGACCCGGATGCACCTGTTATTGTGCCTGGGATCGCTTTTGACCGGGAAGGCAATCGGCTGGGGTACGGCGGCGGTTACTATGACCGTTTCTTTGAACGGGAGCCATCCCATCTTCGCTTTGCCATTGCATATGATTTTCAGCTGCTTGACCGCATTCCGGCAGAACCTCACGATAAGCGGGTAGACCGGATTATCACACCGAAAGGAAAGGATTGGGGACTTAATTATGACAGTGATTGAAATTGGTAAGAAAGCAAAGGAAATTACAAGTATTCTAGGGATTCTGGGCTCTGAAAAAAAGAACCAGGGTCTAAAATCCGCGGCAAAAGCCCTTCTTTCAGGTGAAGCGGATATTCTTGCTGCCAACGAGAAAGATTTAGAAAAAGCGAAAAAATCAGGCATGAGTGCTGGATTAATTGACCGTCTGGAACTGACTTCCCAAAGAATAGGAGCCATGGCAGACGGCCTTTTGTCTGTGGCTGCTCTTGATGATCCCATTGGAGAGGTCATCTCCATGAAAAACCGTCCTAACGGACTTACCATCGGACAAAAACGCGTTCCTATGGGAGTGGTGGGTATCATATATGAAGCAAGGCCCAATGTGACTGCAGATGCTTTTGGTCTGTGCTTTAAATCCGGGAATGCAGTGATATTAAAAGGTGGAAGTGACGCTCTGGAATCAAATATTGCAATTGTCAAATGGCTGAGAAAAGGCTTATCAGAAGCCGGACTGCCGGAAGATTCCATTCAGCTCATTACAGACACAGACCGGGAGGTCACAAAAGAGTTTATGCGTCTCAGGGAATATGTGGATGTTTTGATTCCAAGAGGCGGCGCAGGATTAATTCGGGCAGTTGTGGATAACAGTACGATTCCGGTCATTGAGACGGGAACTGGCAACTGTCATGTTTTCGTGGATGAAACGGCTGATTTTAATATGGCATTGGATATCATCTTTAATGCCAAGACCCAGAGAATCGGGGTATGTAACGCATGCGAATCCCTTGTGATCCATAGAGCGGTTGCTCCCGAATTCCTTCCTCTCCTAAAAGAAAGGCTTTCGCTGAAATCGGTGGAAATCCGCGCAGATGAAGAGGCCTGCTCCATTGTTTCTGATTTTGTTCTGGCAACAGAAGAGGATTGGGGTACCGAATATCTGGATTATATTCTTTCTTTAAAAATTGTTGGTTCCATTGACGAAGCCATTAGCCATATCAACCGCTACAGTACCAGACATTCCGAGGCGATTATCACTTCTGATTACGCCAACGCTCAAAGATTCTTAAATGAAATTGATGCAGCCGCTGTATATGTCAATGCCTCCACTCGTTTTACCGATGGATATGAATTTGGGTTTGGAGCTGAGATTGGTATCAGCACTCAGAAACTTCATGCCAGAGGCCCTATGGGCTTAAAGGAACTGACAACCACAAAGTATATCATCTACGGAAATGGCCAGGTTCGTCCATAGAATCGAAATTATGAAGATATTTTGTTACAGAAAATCAGGTTATTTTACCACTTAATCAAAAATTGAAACTAAATTTAGCATTTTTTTAGCGTCAAATTTCGGCATAATGTGATAAAATTGAAGCTATAAAATTATAATACTAGTTACAAAGGAGATTATTATGGATTTTTCGCTGATTGTTGGTATCATTATTGGTGTAGCAGCGTTACTTACGGGGTATGCGCTGGAGCACGGAGTAATATCGTCTTTGTTTTTAATTAGTCCCTTCATCATTGTCTGCGGAGGAACTGTGGGCTGTGTAATCGCCTCCTTTTCATTTAATGACATCGCTATGGCTATGAGGGCCATGTTTAAAAGCTTTAAGCATCCTCATTCAGCCAGTATGGAGCGGATTATATCCAAAATCTCCATGATCGCTACCCGTTACAGAACCGAAGGAGTTACCTGCCTGGATGACATAAGCAGAGACCCTGAGCTTAACGAGGAGGAATATCTTCTTTTAAAGGAAGGTCTTGTATTAATTCAGGAATTAAAAACACCGGAAGATATTCAGTATACACTGGAATCTGATATCAGAGCTTATGTACAGCAAAGAAGTATTGAGGCCAGCGTATTTGATGCGGCAGCCGGATTTTCACCTACCATGGGAGTTATTGGTACGGTAATGGGACTTATCATGGTACTTGCTTCTGGTTTTGATGATCCGTCTAAACTGGCTGGATCCATTGGTACCGCATTTATTGCCACCCTTTATGGTGTATTTTTAGCAAACATTGTTTATTTGCCCATCGCTACCAAGTTAAAAACTCAGTTAAAGAGAAAACATATTCAAAAAGAGATGATTGTTGACGGCGTATGCATGATTGCCAGAGGAAGCACCTCCCGAAATATTGAAAATGAACTTGCTCTCTACTTCCAGGCTTTCTCAGACGGCGGTAAGAGATATAAGCAGGGAATTGACAACTAATCACAGGAGGGGCAAAGATGAGCAGAAGAAGCATTATGGACTATGATGGTGAAAAAGATAATTCTGAGCGTTGGCTTCTTACATATTCCGATATGATCACATTGCTCCTTGCTTTGTTTATCATCATGTACGGTATGAGTTCTGTTGATACGCAAAAGGTAAAGGAGATGTCTCAGGGATTGGAGCAGGCATTAAACCATGGCGGCTCCAAAGGTCTGGAGCAGTCAGGAACCATTCTTCCGGAAGACAATTTAGAGAACGTATATAAAGGTCTGCAAACTTACATAAAAGAGCGGAATTTGGAACAAACTATAGA
This sequence comes from [Clostridium] aerotolerans DSM 5434, assembly GCF_000687555.1. Taxonomy (GTDB): domain Bacteria; phylum Bacillota; class Clostridia; order Lachnospirales; family Lachnospiraceae; genus Lacrimispora; species Lacrimispora aerotolerans. The sequence goes on from NZ_JHWJ01000005.1 coordinate 102,816, forward strand.
CTTATCATCAACTGGAACATCCATTACCATCCGTATGAGGGATGCCATGCTTTTTAAGCCGGATACCGCTATATTGCAGGCGGAAAGCAAACCGGTCATTGAAGAGATTGCAAAAAGTCTGGAATCAATATACGGAGACATCCATCACATTACCATTACCGGTAATACGGCTGATTTAGGAAACCGGGATGCTTATAATGAAGCGGATTCCTGGCAGTTATCCGTAAACCGGGCGGTTACTGTATTAAATTACATGACCTCCATGGGCTTACAGGCAGAGAAGATGTCGATTGAAGGTAATTCTCATTACAATCCCATTTCTACCAATGATACGGAAGAAGGCAGAGCAAAAAACCGTAGGGTAGAGATTACGATTACAGGTAGGGCAAATTAGTTAACTTTAGTTGACAATTTGAATTTTATATGATATTTTGAATTTATATTAGACGAGAAAGAGGTGAAAGGATGAAGTTATAATTCTTGCTGAAGTTACTGTACAACATAAGTATAAGCTTTACTATGCTTTTTTGTTGTGCCTGTTATGCAAGAATATCACTTCATTCTCCAGCCTTTTTTGTTTGCAAATGATTTTTTTTGCAACATTTAAAATACCTGCAATTTACCTGCCTGAACCAGGAGGTAGCTGACGGCTGCGAGATATGATTTCTTGCAGCCGTTTTTTATGCAGAAAATCACTTTCTGCTGATTTGGAGGTATGTCTATATGTCATTAATACAAGTTACAGATTTATCGTTCACATACGAAGGAGGAATCGAGCCTGTTTTTGAACATGTGTCTTTTCAAATTGACACTGATTGGAAACTTGGGTTCACTGGGAGAAATGGACGTGGGAAAACCACTTTTTTAAACCTTTTAATGAAACGTTATGAATTTACAGGGAGCATTGTATCTGATGCAGAGTTTGATTATTTCCCTTTCCCTGTCGAAGATCAGGACAGAAGTACCATGGAGATTTTGGAATCCTTACATGGGGAATTTGAATATTGGGAGATAAAACGGGAGCTTACCAAATTACAGGTAACAGAAGATGTTCTTTACCGCCCGTTTTCAACGCTATCCAATGGAGAGCGGACAAAGGTCCTTTTGGCAGCACTGTTTTTAAAGGAAAATCATTTTCTCCTCATAGACGAACCAACCAATCATCTGGACCGGGAAGGAAGAGCTTTGGTCAGCCGATATCTGAGTGGGAAAAAAGGATTTATATTGGTTTCCCATGACAGAAACTTTCTGGATGCTTCCGTGGATCATATTCTATCCATTAACAAAACAAATATAGAGGTGCAAAAGGGTAATTTCACCTCCTGGTATGAAAACAAACAAAAACAGGATCAGTATGAATTATCTGAAAATGACAGGCTGAAAAAGGGCATTCGGCGGTTGGAAGCCTCTGCAAAGCAGTCCAGGGAATGGGCGGACTCGGTGGAATCAACAAAGATAGGTAAAAAGTCCATGGCTCACGAAAAATCCATTGACAGCAGAGCTTATATAGGGGAAAAATCAAGACGGATGCAGATGCGCAGAAAAAATCTGGAGCAACGGCAGGATCGTGCGATTGATGAGAAAAAAGGGTTATTAAAAAATATAGAAGAAACAGAGCGTTTGAAACTGTACCCTGCAAAACATCATATGAATCGGATCCTCACCTTAAAAGAAGTGGAACCAAGCTTTGACCGCCCAATATGCAAGCCAATCAGTTTTGTGTTGGAACAAGGGGAGAGAATTTCACTCCAGGGGAAAAACGGCTGCGGAAAATCAAGCCTGATAAAGCTAATTCTTGGAAGGGAAGCGAGGCCTGTTTCATTGACTTATACAGGAACGATTGAAGCTGCCAGCGGCCTTATTATCTCCTATGTGTCTCAGGATACCTCCTTTTTACAAGGGAGTTTATCTGATTATGCCAAAGCATGCGGAGTAGAGGATTCTTTGTTTAAAGCTGTTTTAAGAAAACTTGATTTCTCCAGAGAGCAGTTTGAAAAAAATATGGAAGCTTACAGCGAAGGTCAAAAGAAAAAAGTTCTGATTGCCAGGAGCCTATGTGAGAAGGCGCATTTGTATATTTGGGATGAGCCTCTGAATTTTATTGATATCTATTCCAGGATGCAGATTGAAGAATTGATCAGGGAATTTCAGCCCACTATGATTTTTGTGGAGCATGATGAGGCTTTCACAGAGCAAATCGCAACCAGCCGGATGCAAGTGGAGCAAGTGGATTTTGGACTTTGCAATCAATAGTATTTATGCTATAATGGGAAAATCGAATAAAAATAAGAGGTTAAGTAGATGGATTATACAAATATGACTTATGATGAAGCCTGTCATTACGCACCGATGGAAGAGCCTGCAAGACAGTACTTTTTTATGGAGTACTGCAAGGCTCTGCTTGATAAATTAAAAAAGGCAGTAGGGAAAGATACACTTACGTTCCACATTGCCACATTTGGTTGTCAGATGAATTCCAGGGATTCAGAAAAGCTCCAGGGAATACTGGAATCGATCGGTTATGTAGAAACGGATTCGGAAGAAGCCGATTTTGTTCTTTATAATACCTGTACCGTCAGAGAAAACGCTAACCAGAGAGTTTATGGTCGTCTGGGACAATTGAACAATTTAAAACGGAAAAACCCTCATATGATGATTTCTCTTTGCGGCTGTATGATGCAGGAGGAAGAGGTTGTTGCCAAGATCAGAAAAAGCTATCGTTTTGTTGATATCATTTTTGGAACTCATAACATCTTTAAGCTGGCCGAGTTAATGGCAGAGCGACTGGAACGGGATAAGATGGTAGTGGATATCTGGGAAGGTACCGACACCATCGTGGAGGATCTTCCGACGGACCGTAAATACCCGTTTAAATCAGGTGTTAACATCATGTTTGGCTGCAACAATTTCTGCAGCTATTGTATCGTTCCTTATGTAAGAGGAAGAGAGAGAAGCAGAAGCCCTAAGGACATTGTGGCTGAGATCAAAAAGCTTGCCGATGATGGTGTGGTAGAAATCATGCTCCTTGGCCAGAATGTAAACTCCTATGGTAAAAACTTAGAAGAACCAGTGTCCTTTGCACAGCTTCTTACCCAGGTGGATCAGATCGAGGGACTGGAAAGAGTTCGTTTTATGACCTCTCATCCAAAGGATTTATCCGATGAGCTGATTGAGGCTATGAAGCATTCCAGTAAGGTATGCCGTCATATTCATCTTCCGCTTCAGTCAGGAAGCAGCAATGTGTTAAAGGCTATGAACAGAAGCTATACCAAAGAGCAGTATCTGGAACTGGTGGACAAGATTCGTGCAGCCATGCCGGATATTTCTCTGACCACAGATATTATTGTTGGCTTCCCTGGAGAAACAGAAGAAGACTTTTTAGAGACATTGGAAGTAGTTAAAAAAGTTCGTTTTGACAGTGCATTTACCTTTATTTACTCAAAACGTACCGGAACTCCTGCGGCAAAGATGGAATGCCAGATCTCCGATGAGGCTGTTAAGAACCGTTTTGACCGCTTATTGGCAGAAGTACAGAAAATATCTTCCGAGATGTGTGGCAGGGACGAGCATACAGTACAAAAGGTATTAGTGGAAGAAGTGAATGATCACGCAGAAGGACTTATGACCGGACGCTTAGGAAGCAATACCACCGTGCATTTTAAAGGGGATTCTTCTCTTATCGGAAAAATCGTGAATGTGTATCTTGACGAATCAAAAGGATTCTATTACATGGGAACTTTAAGACCATAATAAGAAGAAAAGAGGAAACAAAACAGCATGGCTGGATTATCACCAATGATGACCCACTACCTGGAAACAAAAAAGGAATATCCGGACTGCCTCCTGTTTTACAGACTGGGAGACTTTTACGAAATGTTCTTTGAGGATGCGGTTACCGTCTCCAGGGAGTTGGAAATAACGTTAACAGGAAAAGAATGCGGATTAGAGGAACGGGCACCTATGTGCGGCGTTCCTCATCATGCCGTTGAGACTTATTTAAACCGTCTGGTTCAGAAAGGCTTTAAGGTCGCTATTGCTGAGCAGATGGAGGATCCAAAGCTTACAAAGGGGTTAGTAAAAAGAGAGGTAATCCGTGTGGTAACACCCGGAACCATTACAAGCGCCCAGGCCCTTGATGAAACAAAGAATAATTATCTTATGGGAATTGTTTATGTGGGAGAAACCTTTGGAATCTCAGTTGCCGATATCACGACCGGAGAATTTCTCGTTACCGAGGTGGAATCTGAACGGGAGCTGACCGATGAGATCAATAAATTCAACCCGTCTGAAATCATCTGTAATGAAGCATTTTATGTCTCCGGAGTGGATATTGAAGAAATCAAGAACCGTTATCATGCGGTCGTTTCATCTCTGGATAATCATTTCTTTTCGGATGAAGTCTGCCGGAAAATCCTAAAAGAGCATTATAAGGTAGGCGCACTCTCCGGATTGGGACTGGAAGATTACGATACCGGGGTCATTGCTGCCGGTGCTGTGATGCAGTACATGTATGAAACTCAGAAAAATAGTTTATCACACATAACTACCATTACGCCTTATTCCACCGGTCAGTTCATGATTATCGATACTTCTACCAGAAGAAACTTGGAGCTTCTGGAAACCCTTCGTGAAAAGCAAAAACGGGGCAGCCTTTTGTGGGTCCTGGACCGTACCAAGACAGCGATGGGCGCCAGGATGCTTCGCACATACATAGAACAGCCATTAATACATAAATCAGAGATTATCAAACGCCAGAACGCCATTGAAGAATTGAATATGAATTATATATCCAGGGAAGAAATCTGCGAGTATCTGAATCCTATATACGACCTGGAGCGTTTGATCGGACGTATCAGCTATAAAACAGCCAATCCCAGGGATTTGATTTCCTTTAAAAATTCTTTGGAGATGCTGCCGTTTATTAGAAATATACTGGATGAGTTCAACAGTGAATTGTTAACAGAGCTTCATGGGGAGCTTGATCCTTTAGAGGATGTAAAGGAGCTCATTGACAAGGCCATTATTGATGATCCGCCTATTACCGTAAGAGAAGGCGGAATTATAAAAGAGGGCTTTCATGAGGAAACCGATAAGTATCGCCATGCGAAAACGGAAGGAAAGACCTGGCTGGCTGAACTGGAAGCAAAGGAAAAAGAGAAGACTGGAATTAAAAATCTGAAGGTAAAGTATAATAAGGTCTTTGGTTATTACTTTGAAGTTACCAATTCCTTTAAAGACCTTGTACCAAATTACTTTATCCGAAAGCAGACCCTGGCCAATGCGGAGCGTTACACCACCGATGAGCTTAAGGAACTGGAAGATGTAATTATGGGGGCAGAGGATAAGCTGTATTCTTTGGAATACCAGTTATTTACGGAAGTCCGTGATTCCATTGCTGACCAGGTGCTCCGAATCCAGAAAACGGCACGTGCAGTTGCTGGAATTGATGTTATCACCTCCCTTTCCTCTGTTGCTACCAGAAATAATTATGTGAAGCCCAGCATCAATGATAAAGGTCTGATTGATATTAAAAACGGACGCCATCCAGTGGTGGAAAAGATGATGAGGGATGATCTGTTTGTTTCCAATGACACATACTTAGATAACAGTAAAAACCGTCTTTCTATTATAACTGGTCCCAACATGGCAGGAAAGTCCACCTACATGAGGCAGACAGCCCTTATTGTGCTCATGGCACAAATCGGCAGTTTTGTTCCAGCGGAAGAAGCAAACATCGGAATCTGCGACCGAATATTTACCCGTGTTGGTGCATCCGATGATCTGGCTTCCGGACAGAGTACATTCATGGTAGAGATGACAGAGGTCGCGAACATACTTCGGAATGCCACGAAAAACAGCCTGATTGTCCTTGACGAAATCGGGCGCGGAACCAGTACCTTTGATGGGTTAAGTATTGCATGGGCCGTGGTGGAGCATATCAGCAACTCCAAGGTTCTTGGCGCCAAAACCTTATTTGCCACCCATTATCATGAACTGACGGAGCTGGAAGGAACCATAAGCGGTGTGAATAACTACTGCATCGCCGTGAAAGAACAGGGCGATGATATTGTATTCCTAAGAAAGATCATTAAAGGCGGTGCGGATAAGAGCTATGGAATTCAGGTGGCAAAGCTTGCCGGAGTCCCGGATACGGTTATTTCCAGAGCCAAGGAGCTGTTATCTGAGCTGAGCGATGCGGATATTACGGTTAAGGCAAAAGAGATTGCGGAAATCAATTCAAATATCACCCAGAGAAAAGCCGTACCAAAGCCTGATGAAGTGGATTTACAGCAGATGTCTCTGTTTGATACGGTAAAGGACAATGATATCATTAAAGAATTAGGGGACTTGGAACTTGGAAATATGACCCCTATTGATGCTCTTAATACCTTATACCGCCTTCAGACAAAGCTTAAAAACCGCTGGCAGTAAGGAAACGTTTGGGGAATCGGAGAAAGGAGCTGGTATCATGCCGAATATAACAGTACTTGATCAAAATACGATTAATAAGATTGCGGCTGGTGAGGTAATAGAACGCCCGGCATCTGTAGTCAAGGAGTTGCTGGAGAATGCCATTGATGCAAAGGCTACTGCTGTAACTGTAGAGATTAAAGAAGGGGGAACCAGCTTTATCCGTGTCACTGATAATGGATGCGGAATCCCAAAAGAAGAAGTCCCCCTGGCATTTTTGCGTCATTCCACCAGTAAGATCAAATCGGTGGAAGATTTATTTACCGTTTCCTCCCTGGGCTTCAGGGGTGAGGCTCTTGCAAGTATAGCGTCTGTTTCCCAGGTAGAGCTTATTACCAAGACCAGCATTGGACTTACAGGAACCCGCTATCAGATTGACGGCGGAGAGGAGAAGACTCTGGAAGAAATCGGTGCTCCGGAAGGAACCACCTTTATCGCCAGAAACTTATTTTTTAACACTCCGGCCAGAAAGAAGTTCTTAAAGACTCCCATGACTGAAGGGGCACATGTGGCGGAGCTGGTGGAAAAGCTGGCATTGTCCCATCCTGAGGTCTCCATCCGTTTTATCCAGAATAACCAGAACAAGCTTCATACTTCTGGAAATCATAATTTAAAGGATATTGTATACACGGTTTTTGGAAGAGAAATTGCTTCCAATCTTTTAGAGGTTTCCGTAAAGAAGCCGGATATTTCCGTAGAGGGATATATTGGAAAACCTGTGATTGCCAGAGGAAACCGGAACTATGAAAATTATTTCATTAATGGAAGATACATAAAAAGCACTGTGATCTGCCGCGCCATTGAGGAAGCTTATAAGCCCTTTATGATGCAGCACAAGTACCCGTTTACCATGCTGCATTTTACCATTGACCCTGAAACACTGGATGTCAATGTCCATCCCACAAAGATGGAGCTGCGTTTCCGGGATGGAGAAATGGTCTATCACATGGTATACCAGGCAGTTGCCAGTGCTCTCGCCCATAAGGAATTGATTCCTGAGGTCGAGCTGGTAAAAAGGACAGAAGACAGCCGACTTAGTATGTCTGGGAAAAAGCACGAACCTGCTCCAGAGCCCTTTGAAAAAAACAGACTTATGGCAATGCAGCAACAGTCTGCGGCAAAGGAATATACTACTCCTCCTACTATTACAGAAGGGTTCCAGAAACGGTTGATCCCATCACCATCTCAGTTTTCTCAAAACATTCAGCCGGAGATTGTCAGGGAACCAGATGAACTTTCGGCCAACTGGCTAAAGCCCCAGGCATCTACAAACAAAGCTAATTCACTGGAAGCTCTACCGGAAGCTTTGCCAGAAACTCTACCGGAACCCCCGATTCAGCCTGAAGAGAAGCCTAAACAAATGGATCTTTTTGACGGAAAGCTATTGGAGCCAAAGGCCCGATCCATGCATAAGCTGATTGGACAGCTTTTTGATACCTACTGGCTGGTGGAATTTAATGAGCAGCTTTATATTATTGACCAACATGCTGCCCATGAAAAGGTTTTATATGAGAAAACCATGGCAACACTAAAAACAAGGGAGTATACATCCCAGTTAATAAATCCGCCTATCATTCTGACTCTGAACCGGAACGAAGAGGTCTTGCTCAATCAGCATCTGAAATATTTTACGGAAATGGGCTTTGAAATCGAACCTTTTGGGGGAAGAGAATATGCGGTCAGAGGAGTTCCGGCTAATTTATTTTCCATTGCAAAAAAAGAACTTTTGATTGAGATGATCGACGGCCTTTCAGAAGATACAGCTGTCAGCAATCCGGATGTCATTTATGAAAAAATTGCTTCCATGTCATGCAAGGGAGCCGTAAAAGGCAATAACCGCCTTTCCTTTGCAGAGGCCAACGAACTGATTGATCAGCTTCTGGGTCTTGAGAATCCTTACGCCTGTCCTCACGGAAGACCTACAATTATTTCCATGAGTAAATATGAGCTGGAAAAGAAATTTAAGAGGATTGTGTAATGAAACCATTAATTATTTTAACCGGCCCTACTGCGGTGGGGAAGACTGCATTGTCCATCCGCCTTGCAAAGGCGATCGGTGGAGAAATTATCAGTGCCGATTCCATGCAGGTCTACCGCCGCATGGATATCGGCTCTGCCAAAATCACAAAAGAGGAGATGATGGGAGTTCCCCATCATCTTATTGATGTTCTGGAACCAGACGAAGAATTTAATGTGACCGTGTTTCAGAAACTGGCGAAGGCAGCTGTGGAAGAGATCTATTCCAGGGGAAATATCCCCATTGTCGCGGGGGGGACCGGTTTTTATATCCAGGCCCTGTTAAATGACATTGATTTTACGGAGAATGGGGAGGATACCTCCATAAGAGATGAACTGGAAGCTCTCGCAAAAGAAAAAGGGGCAGATCATCTTCACGGGATGCTTCTTGCCATAGATCCTGAATCCGCCAAGCAGATTCATGCCAACAATATAAAGCGGGTGATCCGGGCGATTGAATATTACCGGCAGACAGGGGAGCGGATCTCGGAACACAACAAACGGGAACGGGAAAAAGAATCTCCTTATGATTTCCTGTATTACGTCGTTAATACAGATCGGGACATCCTGTATCAAAGAATTGATCAAAGGGTGGACGAGATGATGAAGCAGGGGCTGGTTCAGGAAGTGAAAGAGTTAAAAGACTCTGGCTGCACCAGAAATATGGTTTCCATGCAGGGACTGGGATACAAAGAAATTCTTGATTATCTGCAGGGAGAATGCACTCTTTCAGAAGCGGTTTATCTGTTAAAAAGAGATACCAGACATTTTGCCAAACGCCAGATTACCTGGTTTAAAAGAGAACGAGATGTGAAATGGCTGTGTCTGCCTGACTTTAACAATGATCTGGACAAGGTACTGGAAACCATGATTCAGGAGATCAATGAGACATACGGATTGGAGAATAAGGAACAATGGAAATAGATGCAATGTACGAGAATCTTGGAATTTGCAAGAAAGTCCTGGATTTTGGAAAAAAGATAGAAGATAACCTAAAAGATCGTTTTCAGGAAATAGATGAAAATGCAGAATACAATCAAATGAAGGTAATCAAAGCCATGCAGGATAACCGGGTCAGTGATATTCACTTTGCAGCGACCACTGGCTATGGTTACAACGATCTTGGAAGAGATACTTTGGAAGATGTTTATGCCAGTGTCTTTCACACAGAAAGCGCTTTGGTAAGACCAAACTTAATCAGCGGAACCCACGCCCTCTCTATCGCTCTTTCCGGAAATCTCCGCCCAGGTGATGAACTGCTTTCTCCAGCCGGTAAGCCATACGATACCTTAGAAGAAGTAATTGGTATCAGAGAGAGTACTGGTTCTCTAAAAGAGTATGGAGTCATCTACCGTCAGGTGGATCTTCTGCCCAATGGTACGTTTGATTACGAATCCATTAAAAAAGCCATCAATGAACGGACAAAGCTTATCACCATACAAAGATCAAAGGGCTACGATACACGTCCCACGTTCTCTGTTTCGCAGATTGGCGAGCTGATTGCATTTGTGAAAGAAATCAAGCCGGATGTAATCTGTATGGTGGATAACTGCTACGGAGAATTCGTTGAGCGAATGGAGCCGTCTGATGTTGGGGCTGATATGATCGTTGGATCTCTGATCAAAAACCCAGGTGGCGGTCTTGCTCCCATAGGCGGATACATTGCCGGAAAAACAGAGTGCATTGACAAGGCATCCTATCGGCTGACAGCCCCTGGTCTTGGAAAAGAGGTAGGAGCAAGTCTTGGACTTAACCAGGCCTTTTATCAGGGATTATTCCTGTCACCAACGGTAGTTGCCGGTGCTTTAAAAGGAGCTGTATTCGCTGCCAATGTATACGAAAAGCTGGGATTTCAAGTGGTTCCAAACGGAAGCGAATCCCGTCATGATATCATTCAGGCTGTTACCTTTGGAAATCCGGAGGGCGTTATCGCATTTTGCCAGGGAATTCAGGCGGCAGCTCCGGTTGACAGCTTTGTTTCCCCAGAGCCATGGGATATGCCAGGATACGATGCCCCTGTCATTATGGCAGCCGGTGCATTTGTTCAGGGTTCCTCCATTGAATTAAGTGCGGATGGGCCTATAAAACCTCCCTACGCTGTTTATTTTCAGGGAGGACTTACCTGGTATCATGCAAAGCTTGGTATTTTAATGTCTCTGCAAAAGCTTTTGGATGCAGGATTGGTTCAAATCTAAAAAAACGGTATACACGAATGGAAAACTATGCTAAAATATCATGATAGGTATGGACATTCCTGCCATTAAACCAAAAGGGGTAGCAGAGCAGATGAAGTACAAAAATTGCTGGATACTGCTTCTTCTTATGCTTGCCGGTGTTGTATTAGGAGGCTTTGTTGGAAATCTTACTGAGGGTATATCCGGATTGTCATGGCTAAGTGCAGGACAGTCTTTTGGATTCGATACGCCCATTGTAGTAAATTTCGGCATTTTAGTCATTACCTTTGGTTTTAATATAAAAATCACCATGTCCGGCATTATAGGAATAGGGGCAGCCCTCATAACGTATCGGTTCATTTGATTCTTACATATGTCTATACACGTGCCTGGAGAGTAACGGACAGGAGACATATGAAACGTATAACCATGAAAGACATCCCATCGGATGAGAGGCCCTATGAAAAGTGTTTGAAAGAAGGGGCACAGAGCTTAAGCGACGCGGAACTTTTATCGATCATTATCCGCACGGGTAGCAGAGGAGAGAATTCTCTGATACTGGCACAAAAGATACTGGCCCTAAATTATCCGAAGAAGGGTATTTTAGGGCTTTTACACCTTTCTATGCAGGAACTCATGCAGGTGAAAGGGATCGGAACAGTCAAAGGTGCCCAGCTTTTATGCATCGGAGAGCTTTCTAAACGCATCTGGAAAAGAACAGCACAGCTGGAAGCGGCCTCTTTTCATAATCCCCTTGACATCGTCAACTACTATGTGGAAGACATGCGTCACAGGGAACAGGAGCTTGTTTATGTAATGCTTCTGAATACAAAAGGAGTCCTGATCAGGGACATAATGATCTCTCAGGGAACGGTCAATGTATCCGTTGTTTCTCCCAGAGAGATTTTCATTGAAGCTGTGAAGCATCATGCTGTGAGCCTGGTGATGATTCACAATCACCCAAGCGGTGACCCAGCTCCAAGCAGAGAAGATATCAACCTTACAAAAAGAGTTAAGGAAGCCGGAGAATTATTAGGCATTCGGCTGTTAGATCACATAATTATAGGAGATAATTGTTATATCAGTTTGAAAGAACGGGGAATCTTGTAAATGGAATCAAAGCGCAGTAAATATGTTCTTATATCTTTAACCGTATTTTGTATCCTGCTGATTGGGCTGACCTCGATTCGCGACACGTGGCTGACCCCTCTTCGGACGGGCGTGGGCTATGTCCTGATTCCGGTGCAATCAGGAGTTAATTCAGTGGGTTCCGCCATATACGGGGAAATCACAGACCTTTCTAAATTGCACAGTGCCCAAAAAGAAAATAAAGAGATGAAAGATATCATCACACAGCTGACCGAAGAAAATACCAGACTTCAATCAGAGGAACTGGAACTAAACCGCCTTAGAAAGCTCTATGGTCTGGATCAGCAGTACGGACAATATGAAAAAGTGGGAGCCAGAGTCATTGCCAATGATTCCAGCAACTGGTTTCAGGTGTTCCGTATTGACAAGGGCTCCAAGGATGGCATTGCTGTGAATATGAATGTAATGGCTGGCGGCGGTCTTGTGGGAATCGTTACGGATGTAGGTGCCAATTATGCTACAGTCCGTTCCATCATTGATGATTCCAGCCGTGTAAGCAGTATGGCAATGCAGTCTGGTGACAGCTGTATTGTTGCCGGTGATCTGACTTTATTTAAAGAAGGAAGACTTAGAATCACCAATGTTTTAAAGGATAGTGATTTAAAGGATGGAGATAAAATTGTCACTTCCAATATAAGCTCGGTATTCCTTCCAGGACTTTTGGTGGGTTATGCCGCTGATATTACCAACGACAGTAACAATGTTACAAAATCCGGATATCTGGTCCCTGCCGCAGAATTTGACAGTCTGCAGGAAGTACTGGTTATTACGAAATTAAAATCTGAAATGATGAAAGAAGAAACTTCCCAGGAGACAACTTCCGCTGAAACACAGGCGACGGAAAGTGCTTCTCAATAGCGAAAAGGAGTATCATGAGACGTGTTTTTTTCAATGTACTGCTGATTATTCTGGCATTTACCATTCAAAACTGTATATTCCCATTGCTGCCGTTTTTATCAGCGTCTCCAAATCTGCTTTTAATTCTGACCTTTTCCTTCGGCTTCATGCATGGAAAAGAGGCAGGAATGTATTACGGTCTGCTTTCCGGGTTGCTGATGGATCTGTTTTATACTGGTCCCTTCGGCTTTTATACCCTGATTTTTCTATATGTAGGGTATGTGAATGGTATTTGCACCAAGTATTATTACGAAGATTATATTACCCTTCCATTAATACTCAGTGTACTGAATGAATTGACTTACAACTTTTACATTTATGTTTTCCGGTTCCTGATCCGCCAAAAGCTGCGGATTGGATACTATTTTGTTAATATCGTGCTGCCGGAAATCATTTTTACCGTAGTGACGACACTGCTTCTTTATCGTGTATTAATGATTATAAATCGTCATTTGGAAGACATAGGAAAAAGAGGAGATTCGAACATTGTTTAGGGATTTATTGGACATCGTTTCTGAGTTTTTTAAAAAAGCTGTATCATCCCGGCTTTTCGTACTTGGAATCATTTGTTTTGCCATGTATGTCGGCTTAATTAACAAGCTGTTCCATATGCAGATTATCAATGGAGAAAAGGCCCTTAATGAATATTTCCAGATAACAGAGCAGACCATCACCACAGCTGGTACGAGAGGCAATATTTATGACAGGAATGGTAAGGTCTTAGCTTATAACAAGCTGGCTTACTCGGTGACGGTTCAGGATAACGGAGCCTATAAAACTCCAGCCGCCAGAAACAATATGTACTTGAACCTGGTGAGAATCCTTCAGAACCATAAAGAGACCATTCAGAGTAAATTTGAAGTGGCCATAGACTCAAATGGAGATATGGTTTATACCTCTTCCTCTGAAACGTCAAGAAAAAGATTCCTTCGTGATTATTACGGATTAAAAAGTATAGACGAGCTGGATGATGAAAAGGGGAAGTATCCCTCGAATTTAAGCGCAAGAGAGTTATTTGATTGGGCCTGCAAAGAAAATGGCTTAAAGGATTTGAAAGACACGAAAGAGAACATAATCACTTTAACTGACCAGGAAGCCCTTGATATTATAAATATTAAATACGCCCTTCGTCTCATGTCCTACCGGAAATATGAAGCGACGACAGTAGCCTCCCAGGTGAGTGATGAGACAGTGGCGGATATCTTGGAGCATCTTAGTGATTTACAGGGAGTCAGTGTAGAGGAAACCACCATTCGGGCCTATAATTACAGCATTCCATTTGCCCCTATTATCGGTTATACGGGAAAGGTACCTGAGGATCAGTTGGAGGATCTTCAGAAGAAGAAAGATGACTATGATATTAACGATATCGTAGGACGTACCGGCATTGAATACACCATGGAACATGAGCTTCAGGGAACCAAGGGCAAGAAGACCATATACAAAGACAGCGTAGGAAGAATCCGTGAAACCAAGGATCAAACCGATTCCTCTGCTGGAAATGATGTATATTTAAATCAGGATGCGGACCTTCAGGTTGGTATTTATCATTTGATTGAACAGTCTTTAGCTGGTGTTCTCATAAAAACCATTGTGAATGGTGATTATAAAACCGGGGCTAATACCGATGGTTCTAATATGAAAATCCCTGTTAAGGATGCTTATTATCAGCTGATCAATAACAATGTACTATCCTTAAAGGAACTGGAGGAAACAGATGCCTCTGCGGTTGAAAAAAATATCTATTCCAAATACATATCTTCTCAAAAACAGATATTTGCAAATTTAAGAAATGAATTAATGAGTGCCCATCCCACACCGATGAAGGATCTGCCGGAAGATATGAAAGCTTATATGTTTTATATCTATACCTATTTGTCAGGCCCCACGGTTGGTATCATTAAAGAAGATCAGGTAGATACTTCAAGTGAAGAATACCAGGCCTGGAAATCCAATGAGATGAGTCTCAGGGATTATCTTTATTATGGAATTGCAAACGGCTGGGTGGATACCACAAAGCTTGAAACCGGTTCCAAATATTCCAATGCAGATGATACCTTTGAACAGCTTATTAATTATGTACTGACCAATCTGGAAGGGGACCGTAACTTCACCAAGAGGATTTACCGTTACCTGATTAATGACGATGTTATTACCGGTCAGGAACTGTGCCTCGCCCTGTACGACCAGGGAGTATTAAAGGATGACGGTCAGGATGCGGCCCAGCTTAGAGCCACCGGAGATGCCTACTCCTTCCTGTTAAAAAAGCTGTCCACCTTGGAGATCACACCGGCCCAGCTGGCATTATCGCCCTGTAACGCTGGTGTTGTAGTTACTAATGATAAAACAGGCGAAGTTCTTGCATTGGTTTCTTATCCTGGGTATGATAACAACCGGATCGGAGACGGGACCTATTTCAGTCAGCTTCAGGCAGACATGTCTCTGCCCCTTTATAACAATGCGACTCAGACGAGAAAAGCACCAGGTTCTACCTTTAAGCCGATTACAGCAGTTGCGGCACTGGAAGAACGAGCCATTACAACCGATGAGACCATAAACTGTACCGGCATCTATACAGATGTGGAACCGCCAATTAAATGCTGGATTTATTCCGGGCATCACGGCCCTTTGAATATAGTAGGTGGAATTGAAAATTCCTGTAACTTTTTATTTGCGGATTTAGGGCATCGTTTGTCAACCGATGCCGGAGGCGTATACTCCCCAGATTTGGGCCTTGATGTTTTACGCACTTACGCAACCAAGTTCGGACTGGATCATAAGTCCGGCGTAGAAATTGCAGAGCTTGATCCTCAGATTTCCAAAGAAGCTCCCGAGCGTTCTGCCATGGGACAGGGAAGCCATGCGTACACCAATGTACAGCTTTCCAGATATGTGGCAGCCATCGCAAACAGGGGAACCGTTTTTGAACTCAGTTTACTTGATAAAACAACGGATTCTGAAGGCAATCTGATACAAGATTATACCCCTAAGATTTCTTCTCATATTGACGCGGCGACAACAACGTGGGATACTGTACAACAGGGAATGAGAGAAGTGATTGCAAATGGTTCAACCAAAAGGTTGTTTCAAGACCTTGAAGTGGAGATTGCAGGTAAGACAGGTACCGCTCAGGAAGCCCGCAACAAACCCAACCATGCTTTCTTCATTTCTTATGCGCCATATGACAATCCGGAAATCTGTGTTACTGTGAATATTCCGTATGGCTACTCATCATCCAATGCGGCCAATATTGCGAAGAATGTTTACAAATACTACTATGGTTATACTGACTTAGAATCCATTGTAAACGCGGGTGCCCTGGATGCAGCGAAAGTCAATATTCGCGATTAACTAGGATAAGAGGTGATATGATGCATAATACCGTAGTAATTAAGAGCAACAGAGCAGGTATGACTGTCATCCTGGACCCCGACCTCCCTTTCCCTCAGCTTCTTTCTGATATTGGGAAAAAATTCGGGGATAATTCAAAATTCTGGGGATCAGTACAAATGACCCTGACTCTAGAAGGCAGGCAATTAACTTCTGAAGAAGAATTCGCAATCATCAACCAGATTACGAATAACTCCAATGTGGAAATTATCTGTATTGTCGATACGGATGCGAACCGGTTGGAGCGATGTGAAAAAGCACTCAATGAGAAACTTATGGAGCTGTCCTGTCAGACCGGCCAGTTCTTTAAAGGTAATTTGCAAAACGGAGAGACCTTGGAATCGGAAGCCAGCATTGTCATTATTGGAGACGTGTGCAAAGGTGCTAAGGTGCTTGCTAAGGGAAATGTCATTGTTCTTGGCAAGTTAACCGGAACCGTATGTGCCGGGGTAGCTGGTAATAAGAGCGCACTGATCACCGCTCTTGATATGGCTCCCATACAGCTGCGTATCGCAGACTGTACTTCAGGTCTTGATGGCCGTGGCAGGCGTTTGGGCAGGGGACCCATGAAGGCTTATCTTGAAAATAATAAGGTCATTGTTAAACCAATGAAAAAAAGTATGGAAATATTCCATAAATTAAGGTAAAATAGTATAAGGTATAAAAATCAGGAGGATATGGTATGTGTGAAATCATCGTAATCACTTCTGGAAAAGGCGGGGTAGGCAAAACGACAACTTCTGCCAACGTCGGTACCGGACTGGCAATTCTTGGGAAAAAGGTAGTTCTGATTGATACTGATATCGGACTGCGAAACCTTGATGTAGTCATGGGTCTGGAAAACCGCATCGTTTACAATTTAGTAGACGTGGTAGAAGGGAACTGCCGTATGAAGCAGGCCCTGATAAAAGACAAAAGATACCCGAACTTATTTTTACTTCCCTCTGCACAGACGAGGGACAAGACTGCTGTTACACCCGGCCAGATGGTAAAGCTGGTTGACGATTTAAGGGATGAATTTGATTTTATTATCCTTGATTGTCCTGCCGGGATTGAACAGGGCTTCCAAAACGCCATTGCAGGCGCTGGCAGAGCCATAGTCGTTACAACACCGGAGGTTTCTGCGATCCGGGATGCAGACCGTATTATCGGACTTTTAGAAGCCGCTGATATGGGAAGCATTGAATTGATTGTTAACCGGATACGGGCTGACATGGTAAAGCGCGGAGATATGATGTCGTTAGATGATGTAATGGACATACTTGCGGTAGATATCATAGGAGCTGTACCGGATGATGAGGATATTGTTATTTCCTCCAATCAGGGAGAGCCGCTGGTAGGCATGGGAACCCCAGCGGGACAAGCTTACATGGATATCTGCAGAAGGATTGCCGGCGAGAACATCCCGATTCAGAATCCAGCCGTGCGCGAAGGCCTGTTCTTCAAACTCTCAAATCTCTTAAAGAGAGCATAGGAGGGTTTGATATGAGCCTGTTTCCTGTATTCCGCAAGAAGAATTCAGGAGAAATTGCAAGAAATCGTCTGAAACTTTTGCTGGTTGCGGACAAGGCTGATTGTTCTCCTGAAATCATGCAGATGATAAAAGACGATATGATCCGTGTAGTATCAAGATACATGGATATAGATTCCGACAGAATAGAGATACAGATGAAGAAGTTAAAGCAGCCGGACTGTGAAGGTTTTTCTCCGGTGCTTTATGCTAACATCCCTATCCGCGATGTACCTGACAAGGGGATATATTAATTATGTTTTCAGAAATCAACTTAAAGTTTTATAATTACCGTTTAGTTTTATATATGATAATTTTGTCCGTGACTGGAATCCTGGTGGTGGCAAGTGCCTCCAATCAGGACTCCTCTATTGTGACGAAGCAGATCATAGGAGTTATGGTAGGGTTTGCCTTGGCTATCGGCATTTCTATCATTGATTATCACAACATAACAAAGCTGTATGTTTTGGTTTATGCAGGCTGCATCATTTTACTGGGGGCGGTACTGGTTATGGGGCATACGGCGGGAGGTGCAACCAGATGGATCAACCTTCCGGGTATCGGTCGCATCCAGCCCTCTGAATTCGTAAAAATAGGATTAATTATATTCTTCTCCTGGTACTGGAATAAATATCAGGAGAAGATGAATATGCCGGTCATGATAGGAATGGCGGCAGGACTAGCTGCCATTCCTATCGGCCTTATTTTTGCAGAACCAAACCTGTCAACCAGTCTTGTGGTCACCATTATCATTCTTTGTATGGTTTTTTCCGCAGGAATCAGTTATCGTTGGATCGGTGGAGTGCTTGCAGTGGCAATACCTGCAGGCGCGCTTTTTATATTCCTGCTGACAAAGGGCCTAATTCCTTTTATTCACGACTACCAGGCACGGCGTATTCTTGCGTGGATTTACCCGCATGCCGAGCAATATGCAGAAAATCTGTATCAGCAAAAAAATTCAATCATGGCAATCAGTTCCGGCCAGCTTCAGGGGAAGGGACTTTTTAATACGACAATCGCATCTGTAAAAGATGGGAATTTCTTATCAGCTGGAGAAACCGACTTTATTTTCGCTATCATTGGCGAAGAGATGGGGTTTCGTGGCAGTGTAATCATCATTCTCATTATTGGTCTTGTTGTTTTTGAATGCCTTTATATGGCAGCCCGTTCCAAAGACTTATCAGGAAGACTGATTTGTACGGGTATGGCAGCTTTGATTGGTTTTCAGGCATTTGCTAATATTGCAGTGGCGACACAGATTTTCCCAAATACAGGCCTCCCGCTTCCGTTTATCAGCTCGGGAGTCAGTTCGCTCATTAGTATTTTTATGGGCATGGGGCTGGTGCTGAATGTTGGATTGCAACGCAAAATCGGTAATTAATAGGAGGTATATCGTTATGAATATAGGATTAGTTGCACATGATTCTAAGAAAAAACTGATGCAGAACTTCTGCATTGCCTACAGAGGCATTTTAAGCAAGCATATGTTATATGCAACCGGGACAACCGGACGATTGATTGAGGAAGTAACAAATTTAAACGTTCATAAATATCTGGCAGGGCATTTGGGCGGAGAACAGCAGCTTGGATCTCAAATTGAGCACAATGAGATTGATCTGGTGGTCTTCTTAAGAGACCCTCTTACTCAGAAATCCCATGAACCGGATATTGTCAATATTATGAGCACCTGTGATATGCACAATATTCCCCTTGCAACCAACCTTGCAACTGCAGAGCTTTTAATCAAATCTCTGGAGCGAGGAGATCTTGAATGGCGGGAAATGTACAAATAAAGAGGTGTTTTTTGTGAAAAGAAAAGCTTTAGTAATGTCAGGCTTCCTTTCCGTTGCCATACTGTTAACGGGATGCTCTGGTCTGCGTAAGCTTGACAATCCATATGTATTTTCGGAACGGACGGCTCTTTATGCGGCTGGAAGTAAAACGGATAAATCAGATACCTTTGCCCAGAATCTTTGTGTCATTTCGGAAGACGTGGCCAGCCAGGACAGTAAAGTTACAGCGGAAGCAGCCGCTGTTTTTGACCTTACAAAAGGATCTGTGATCTTTGCTAAAAATCCGTTTGAGCGAATGTATCCTGCAAGCATTACAAAAACCATGACCGCTCTTGTTGCCTTAAAATACGGCAATTTGTCAGATGAAATTACAGTGACAAAAGCTGCTGTGATTACGGAGCCTGGATCCAGCTTGTGTGGGATTAAACCAGGTGATAAGGTGACTTTGGAGCAGCTTTTATATGGACTCATGCTTCCCTCCGGTAACGATGCAGGAGCAGCCATCGCGGAGCACATTGCAGGCGATGCAGACGCCTTTGCCAAGATGATGAATGAGGAAGCGGTGAGGGTGGGGGCCACTGGCACCCATTTCATGAATCCTCATGGACTGAACAATGAAAATCATTATACGACGGCTTATGATTTGTACTTAATCTTTAACGAGGCTTTAAAATATCCGGAATTCCGTAAAATTATCGGGACAGACCGTTACACCACTACTTATCAGGATAAAGATGGAAATCCAGTCAATGTTACCTGGAAGGATACCAACCGTTATCTGACTGGTGAGAAAAAGATGCCACAGGGACTTACCGTTCTTGGTGGGAAAACGGGCACTACCCAGGCAGCCGGAAGCTGTCTCATCATGGGAAGCTCGGATGACTCTAAGAATGAATACATTTCCGTAGTTTTAAAGGCTTCCAATCACGCGACTCTCTACGATAACATGACAAATATATTAAATAAAATAGCAGAATAATCATTGCCTTTCTTATGAATTTGTACTATAATTAGATTAATCCGAATAAACTTTTTATACAAATTAAATAATGCAAGGAGGAGATTGCTATGGTGCAGATAATAGCGGGAAAAAAGGGTAAGGGAAAGACAAAGCATCTGTTAGACAGAGCGAATTTCGCTGTAAAAGACTCAAAAGGCTCAATCGTGTACTTGGACAAAAGCTCTAAGCACATGTATGAGCTAAGCAACAAAATCCGTCTCATTAATGTGAATGAGTATCCGATAACATCTAGTGAAGGATTTATTGGTTTTATCTGTGGTATCATATCTCAGGATCATGATTTGGAAATGATGTTTTTTGACAGTTTTTTGAGGCTGGCCTGTTTGGAAGGAGAAGACATATCTGAGACCATTGCAACTTTGGAAAAAATCGGTGAAAAGTATCACGTAACTTTCGTTCTAAGCGTTTCAATTGATGCGGAACATCTGCCGGAGAACGCTAAGGCCGATGTGATTGTTTCATTATAATCATAGATAATAAACAGGGGGCTGGATAACGGTCCCCTTTATTTTTCTTGAATTTTTAGAAGTTTCCTTTTATAATGTATGAAAGGAAAGGAGGCGTCAGGTTGGCAAAACAAAAGGCAACGCAGCCAGGAAAGAAAGCTGCACGACCAAAGAAGAACAAAAAAATAATCCGGTACCGACGGCCTCTGAATATCAATGTTGGCATGATCATCTTTGCGCTGATTTTTGTTTATATGGTGTTCAGTGTAACCGCTTACCTTCGAAGAGATAAAGTAATGTTTTATGAAGTGCAGGAAGGAAGCATTGTAAACAATAAAAATTACACAGGTATCATTCTCCGTCAGGAGGAGGTTAAGAATACAGACCGTTCCGGCTATGTAAACTATTACGTAAGAGAGGGCAAACGGGCTTCCACTGGAACCAGAGTATATTCCATTGATGAGACCGGGACGATTGCCACTTTTCTTGCGGAAAACGCTCAGGATAAGGTAGCGTTAAAGCCAGAAAACTTATCTGGTCTTAAAAAGCAGCTGACCTCTTTTAGTCTCGCCTACAACAGTGACCGCTTTCAGTCTGTTTACGATACTAAATTATCTGTAGACGCGGAGATCCTTGAATACATGAACTTTAACAGTCTGGACAACCTTGGAGAGCAGATGGACAAGGCTGGTGTTAATTTTCAGCAGGTGAAATCCGATCAGGCTGGAATTGTTTCCTATGGCATTGATTCCTATGAGGCACTGAATTCTTCCGCTATATCAGAAGAGGTGTTTGACCGTACGAAGTATACAAAAAACATAACCAAGTCCGGCAGTCTGATTGAAAAAGGAGTGCCAGTATATAAGCTCATTACATCTGATTTATGGTCCGTTGTGTTTCCGCTTGCCGAAGAGGATGCAAAAACTTATGGAGATAAGACAAGCCTTACCGTACAATTTTCAGGCCATGATTTAAAGATTCCAGGAAATTTTACCGTATTTACCGGTACCGATGGAAAAACCTATGGCAAACTTGATTTTGACAAATACATGGTGCAATTCGCTTCGGATCGATTTGTGGACTTTGAAATAGTCTCTCAGAGAGCTGATGGTCTTAAGATTCCTGTGACTGCAGTAACTAAGAAAGACTTTTTACTGGTACCAATGGATTACATGACGCAAGGCGGAGACAGCACAGAAACTGGCTTTAATAAAGAGGTCTATTCTCAGTCCGGCACTTCTGTGGTCTTTGTCCCAACTGAGATCTATTATTCTGAAGGCAATAATTACTATATTGAGATGAATGATAAGGACGGCTTTAAGGCTGGCGATTACATTGTTAAGCCCAACTCCACTGATCGGTATCAAGTCGGGCCAAGCGCATCCTTGCAGGGAGTTTACAATATTAACAAGGGATATGCCGTGTTCAAGCAGATTGATGTATTGTCATCCAATGATGAGTACTATACCATTAAGAAAAATATGACCTATGGGCTGGCTGTTTACGATCATATTGTATTGAATGCAGAGACTGTCAGCGAAGGGGAATTAATATATCAATAAGAGGTGATTAAATTGATTCTGGAAAATCTGGAAGAAGTAAATAAACGAATTTTATCCGCATGTGAAAAAGCTGGGAGAGATCCCAAAGAAGTGACCCTTATTGCAGTTAGTAAAACAAAGCCAGCTTCTATGATAGAAGAGGCATATGGTGCTGGAGTCCGTGATTTTGGGGAAAATAAAGTTCAGGAATTGTGTGAAAAACACAAGGAACTTCCACAGGACATCAAATGGCATATGATTGGTCATCTGCAGCGTAATAAGGTGAAGCAGATCATTGGAAAAACAGTGCTGATTCATAGCGTTGATTCCCTTCGTCTTGCAGAGCAGATCGAGGAAGAAGCTGGGAAACAGGATTTAATCATTGATATCCTCCTGGAAATAAATGTGGCTGAAGAAGACAGTAAGTTTGGCTTTAAACTAGAGGAAGCAGAAAGCGCCATTTTAAAAATCGCCACCTTTCCCCATGTTAGGATAAAAGGCCTCATGACTATTGCACCTTTTGTTGAAAATTCTGAGGAAAATCGTTCCGTTTTTAAAAAATTAAGACAATTTTATGTTGACATGCAAAGGAAAAACATTGATAATGTTAGTATGAGTTTGCTCTCAATGGGTATGACCGGAGACTATGAAGTTGCAATAGAAGAAGGTGCTACTCTTGTTAGAGTCGGTACCGGTATTTTCGGTACAAGATATAAGATTGGAGAGAATGAAGTATGAGCATTTTAGGCAAACTGATGGATAGCATGCGCTTAAATGATACAGATGATGACGATGATTACTATTTAGATGATGATTACGAGGATGAAAAAGAAAAGCCTGCAAAGAAAACACTCTTTTCCAAAAAGACTGATGATGAATACTACGATGAAGAAGAGGAATATGAACAGAAGCCTCGTTTTCTGTCCCGTTCTCCCAAGGTAGTGCCGATGAAGCAATCAAGAACCATGGAAGTTTCGATGGTAAAACCGACTTCCATTGAAGATGCGAAAGAAATATGCGATCATATGCTGGCTGGAAAAGCAGTTGTACTTAACATGGAAGGAATTCACACGGAAGTGGCCCAAAGGATCATAGATTTTACATCAGGCGCTACTTATTCCATGAATGGCAATCTGCAGAAAATATCAAATTACATATTCATAGCAACTCCTGAATCTGTTGAATTGTCCGGGGATTTCCAGGACTTACTTAACAGTGGAAGCTTGGATATGGGCGGTATGAATCTACGTCTTTAGATCGCTTTTTATAATGCAATAACATATTTTATGGTACAAGCAGATGATTTTCCGTTACATTCACTTATTTATATGCGAGGCCAAAAAGCTGAGCAATGGTGAAAAGGAGAATTGTTTGCTTTCTTCCATAATATAGGCAGACAAATTTTACGACGGAGGAATCGCATCATGGGAGATAGAGTTCCGGTACACATGAATGGTGACTTTCAGTATGACATTGTTATGGAGATGACATTTGATGGTCTGGAGAGGGAATTGCACGAATTTGGCTTACAGGGTCGCAGAATCTGTATCGTCACAGATTCTAATGTTGCGGCTCTTTATTTAGATGAAGTGGAAGCGATTGTCTCCCGTTGCTGCAGGGAAGCCTCTCATTTTATTTTTCCCGCAGGAGAGGAACATAAGAATCTGGATACGGTCAGGAGCTTATATGAGATTCTTATAAAAAGGCAATTCGACCGTCACGATGTTCTATTGGCATTAGGCGGCGGAGTCGTAGGCGATTTATGCGGTTTTGCGGCTGCCACTTATTTAAGAGGTATTTCCTTTATTCAGGTCCCAACGACTCTGCTGTCTCAGGTGGACTCAAGCATCGGTGGAAAAACTGGTGTTGATTTTGATGCTTACAAAAACATGGTAGGCGCGTTTCATATGCCTAAGCTTGTGTATACCAACATATCCGCATTAAAGACGCTTTCTCCGGAACAGTTTTCCTCTGGAATGGGAGAAGTCATTAAACATGGGCTGATCCGTGATGCTTCCTACTATCAATGGCTGAAGGATCATGCTTCTATGATTCAAGCCAGAGACCTAGAGCATCTAAAAGAGATGGTAAAGATCAGTAACCACATAAAGCGTGAGGTGGTGGAAAAGGATCCTACGGAGCAAGGCGACAGAGCCCTCTTAAATCTTGGTCATACCCTGGGACATGCCATTGAAAAGCTGGCTGATTTCAAGCTGCTACACGGCCATTGTGTGGGGCTTGGCTGCATCGCTGCTATGGCCATTTCCATTCATAGGGGAATGATTCAGGAAGAGGAGCTTACGAGGCTTAATGAGCTTATGAAGGACTTTGACATGCCATTGACTGTCAGCGGTCTTTCCTCCCAGGACATTGTGAGTCTTACAAAGAATGATAAAAAGATGGATTCCGGTACCATCCGGTTTATCCTGTTAGAACAGATAGGGAAGGCGTACGTTGATAAGACTGTAACAGAAACAGAAATGTCAAAGGGTCTTATCCCCATCTTAGCATAAGGAGATTTTATGAATCAGAAGACAAAACTAATCATTGGACTAATCATCGGCTTTTTTGCAGCAATCGGGTTAGACCAGTGGACCAAGCTCCTGGCGGTAAAGCATCTTATGGATCAGAGTGCTTATAACATCTGGACCGGAGTCTTTGAATTATTATATTCCGAGAACCGTGGAGCAGCCTTTGGCATGCTTCAGGGAAAGCAGTTTTTTTTCCTGTTAGTTGCTATAGCCGTATTATCAGTAGCTGTTTTTGCAGTTATTCGTATGCCAGCCACGAAAAAATATCTGCCTCTTCATGTCATTGCCATGTTTTTATCAGCAGGAGCAGTAGGAAACATGATAGACCGATTTACACGGGGCTATGTGGTAGACTTTCTTTATTTCAGACTGATTAACTTTCCAATTTTTAACGTTGCAGACTGTTATGTTACCATTTCCATGTTCTTTTTTATCATTCTCTTCTTTTTTTACTACAAGGAAGAGGATTTATCATGCCTGAACCTTGGAAAGAAGGAGGTTTAACAGTGAATCTAGAATTTACCGTAACAGCTGAAGAAGCCGGGATTCGGATTGACCGGTATTTATCCGACCGATGCAGTGAGGTATCCCGCTCTTATTTGCAAAAGCTGTTAAAGGATGAAACTGTATTAGTAAACCAGAAGACAGTCAAAAGCAACTATAAGGTGTGCCCCAACGATTATATCCTGTTATGCATTCCAGAAGCCATAGAGCCTGAGATTGAAGCAGAGGACATGCCGCTTAACATTATCTATGAGGATAAGGATATCATCCTCATCAATAAGCCTAAGGGCATGGTAGTACACCCGGCGGCAGGCCATTACAGCGGAACGCTGGTCAATGGTTTAATGGCCCATTGCCGGGAAGACTTATCTGGGATCAACGGCGTAATGCGCCCTGGAATCGTTCATAGGATTGATATGGATACGACGGGGGTGCTCATTGTCTGCAAGAACGATATGGCCCATAACTCCATAGCAGAGCAATTAAAGGAACACTCCATTACGAGGAAATACTATGCCGTGGTCCATGGAGTCTTAAAAGAGGATGAAGGGACTGTAAATGCCCCAATAGGCCGTCATCCGGTAGACCGCAAGAAGATGAGCATTAACGAAAAGAATGGAAGAGAAGCCGTGACTCATTACCGGGTTTTAGAACGATACCGGCAGTTTACCTATGTAGAATGCCAGCTGGAGACAGGTCGGACTCATCAGATCAGGGTTCATATGGCAAGCATCAATCATCCTCTGTTAGGAGATTCTGTTTACGGTCCCGCTAAGTCACCATTTCGCCTGACCGGACAGACACTCCATGCAGGAGTACTTGGTATTATACATCCCAGAAGCGGGGAATATATGGAGTTTACCGCGCCCCTTCCTGAATATTTTGAGGATTTATTAAGAAAACTACGAACCACTTAGAAGATTGTCTAAGTGGTTTTTTCTATATAGAAAACTGTTTAATATCAGAATAAATATAGATTTTTCAGATATTTCGATGTATAATATTACCATCAGATAACTGGAAGGAGTGATCGATATGAGTAAACATCCGGTAATTACAATTGGAAGACAATGCGGAAGTTCCGGAAAGGTCATTGGTCAGAAACTGGCAGAAGAATTAGGAATTAAATGTTATGACAAGGAGCTTCTTGCACTTGCATCGAAAAACAGCGGACTTAGTGAGGAGCTGTTTGAATCTCACGATGAAAAGCCAACCAGCAGCTTTTTATATTCCCTGGTAATGGATAC
The DNA here is from genome assembly GCF_000687555.1 of [Clostridium] aerotolerans DSM 5434. Lineage (GTDB taxonomy): Bacteria > Bacillota > Clostridia > Lachnospirales > Lachnospiraceae > Lacrimispora > Lacrimispora aerotolerans. The sequence continues at coordinate 129,506 of NZ_JHWJ01000005.1, forward strand.
CTATTCTTTGGGTTTTACAACCTCCGGTTATATGGATATGCCAATTAACCATAAACTGTTTCTGGCACAGTTTGAAACCATCAAAGAGCTTGCCATGGAAGAACCGTGTGTTATCGTTGGAAGATGTGCAGATTATGCACTTTCCGATTATCCCAATCTGATATCCGTTTTTATATCTGCAAAGGACGAAGATAAAATCAAATCCTTAAAAGAGCTATACCAGATTGATGATGCTAAGGCTAAAGATTTAATGGTAAAAACAGATAAGCAGCGCTCCAGCTATTATAATTATTACTCCAATAAGAAATGGGGAGATGTAAGGAGCTATGATCTCTGCGTCGACAGAAGCTCTGTTGGGGTTGATGGAGCCGTGAAAGTCATTAAGTGTTTTATAGAAGAGAAGATGAATAGGTTATCATAATATAGCAAAACGGACATTTCTTAATTTCATGGAAATGTCCGTTTCTTTATATAACCCTATTTAATATAGCATATTTAATTTATTCAATCAGATATAACCGTTATTTCAACAGCTATTTCATTTAACCTATTCTACGGTTACTGACTTCGCCAGATTTCTAGGCTGATCCACATCCAGGTTTTTACCAACAGAAGCGTAGTAAGCAATCAGCTGTAAAATAACTGCGATGGGGAATACAGTGAAGCTGTCATTGATATCAGGAATGTTGATCTGAATATCAGATACGCCTTTTTCTATCTGAGCATTTTCTCTGGTCAGCAAAATTACAAATGCACCTCTGGCCTTAACCTCTCTGATGTTAGAGATAGTCTTAGAAAATACCTTTTCCTGTGTGGCAATTGCAATGACAGGAACCTGATCTGTAATGAGCGCTATGGTACCGTGCTTTAATTCTCCGGCAGCATATGCTTCTGCATGGATATAAGAAATTTCCTTTAATTTTAAGGCACCTTCCAGGGAGAATGCATAGTCAAGCCCACGTCCAATGAAGAATGCGTCTGGTTTCTGGATGAGGTGGCTTACCAGATCCTTCACTAATTCCTTCTTCTCAAGCATTGCTTCCATAGCCGGAATAGCATCTAAAAGCTCTTTCATAAAGTCTCTGGCTTCATCCTTGCTGTAGCACTCACGTACATAGGCCATACGGCAGCCAATCATGTAGAGAGCCGCTAATTGTACGGAATAGGCTTTAGTGCTTGCTACTGCAATTTCAGGGCCTGCATGGGTGTATAAAACATAATCACTTTCTCTTGCAATGGTAGAGCCTTTCACATTTACGACGGAAAGCGTTTTTGAACCATAATTCTTTGCAAGACGAAGAGCCGCCAGCGTATCAATGGTCTCTCCTGACTGGGATATGATTATTACCAGTGTCTTATCATCAACCAGGGGTTCTTCATAACGAAATTCTGAGGCAATGGAAACGGTTACAGGTATTCTTAACAAAGGCTCTATGAGAGCTCTGGCTGCCATTCCTGCATGCATTGCGGTACCACAGGCAACAATGTGGATCTGATTGCAGTCCTTTAATACATGATCCGGAATCTGGTCATCCGTAAAATCGGGAAGCCCCTTGACCAGGCGCGGAAGAATGGTGTTCTTTAAAGCGTCTGGCTGTTCATGAATTTCTTTCAGCATAAAATGTGGGAAGCCATTCTTCATAGCTGATTCCGTATTCCAGTTTACTTCCAGAAGCTCTGGCTCCTGTTCCTTCTGGTCTAAATCAAACAGCTGTGTCTGATAAGAGGTAAGCTTTACAATATGATTCTCAGGCACTACGAAATACTGTCTGGTGTAAGGAATCAGGGCAGTCAGATCCGATGCCAGGAATGAACCGGAACGGGTGTAAGCGGCCACCAGTGGGCTTACATTACGGATTGCATATATTTCACCAGGATGATCCTCAAACATCATACAGAAGCTGTAAGAGCCTATTAAGTGGCCAACAAGCTTTGCAATGGCCTCAATGGGGTCCCCCTGATAAATGTGATCCAGCACCCAGGCAGCAACCTCTGTGTCGGTTTCTGAATGAAGCTTATCTTCCAGATGAAATTCTGTAGTAAGCTGATGATAATTTTCAATAATTCCATTATGAACCAGGGTAACGCGCCCAGCTCTGTGAGGATGCGCATTTTCCGTAGTTACGCCGCCGTGGGTTGCCCATCTTGTATGCCCAAGACCGCAGTGGGATACTTCAGTAATATCCTTGCAGCCTTCTTTTAAATTTGAAACCTTTCCAGTATGACGAATGACACGGATATGAGAGTTTTCCATACAAAGAGCAACTCCAGCGCTGTCATAGCCCCGGTATTCCAGCTGAGAAAGTCCCTCCAGCAATATTTTCTTAGAGTCCAAAGGTCCTGTATATCCAATAATTCCACACATATTTTATAATCTCCTTATATTTTCAATTGATTACAGCATTCATAAAAAATCACAGACAAAAAACAGGCTGTCTGTTTCCTCATTTTATGGCAGCTTTTTTTCTTTTATTCATTTGTAAGTTCTCCGGTTCCAGCATGTTTGTTTTGCAGTTACCTGCATATTTCATGTTGGATCACACGCCCGGAGGGCATGGAAGGGCATCCGCCGAATATTCGATAACCCTTCACCTCGTTAACCTTTGGCACCGTTTTTCAGAAAAAACGTTCACGTTCGTACCATCAGGTGCATGGCGCTTAGCTTTGCTATTAGAAATTTATCCTCCTTATAAATTTAGTTTATTATATCCTTTCATCGTTTGTGAGTCAATACCATGATTTACATCTATTTTACGAAAAGTATCTTTTTTATTTTACAATAACTCCTTATAATGAATCATAGGATATGTATAAAGGGACATTTTTCCCCATAAGATCCACTTATCCTGACACTATAAAAATGAAGAAAGGAACAAACTTATGATACGATTAGTAGCATCTGATATGGATGGAACACTTTTAAACCGTTTTGGCAAAGTATCACAATGGAATGTCAATGCGATCAAGGCACTGGAAGATAAAAATATTGGCTTTGTAGTCTGTACTGGCAGGCATTATGAGGATGCGTATGCTCCGCTGAAAGAGGCAGGAATTCAATGCGATATTATCTGCATGAATGGCGCCGCCGCATTTAATAAAAAGGGAGAGAGACTTAGAAACCAGCCCTTGTTAAACAGCCAGGTTGCAATGATTCTTGATATCTGCCGCCCTTATTCCCCGCTTTTTGATTTCATGACCGAATCAGGAAGCTGTACCACAACCAGCCGTGAGGAGCTGAAAAAGAGCTTTGAAAACAGGGTATTTCTTTCCATGGTAGCCGATGAGCTGACCTATGAGACCATAGAAAGCCGTTTTAAGTTTATTACAGAAGATATTCTCTTAAATGGAGAGACAGATATCTTCAAAATTTCGGTGATCCATGAAAATCCCCAAGTCCTGGATCAGATTCGCAGGCAGCTAAAGAAAGAAGACGGTATTTCAATTGCCTCCTCCGCATCCACCAATTTGGAACTGACCCATGAAATGGCTCAAAAAGGCTCTGCACTCATGGAATATGCCGTAAAATCAAAAATTCACCCACGGGAGATCCTTGCTCTTGGAGACAGTGAAAATGACTTGTCCATGTTAAGGCTTCCCATCGGTTACACCGTTGCAATGGGAAATGCTTCTGATGCCGTAAAGCGCAGTGCAAGGCTTATAACAAGAACCAATGAGGAAGATGGTGTGGCTCTTGCCATTGACGCCCTTATTTTATCGAAAGAAGCTGCAGTAAGTTAATTCAATTATATCTTAATAAACTCTTAAATCTTTTTCTCTGTATTTTACGGTCTTCTTATGCTATAGTTCTATCTTAGAAGAAAATAACAGGAATGATAGCAGATGAAAATAGGTAAAACCGTTAAAATACAGATGTCAGCAGCCATGATTATGGCTCTTTTGGGAGGTCTTCTCTGCAAATACTCCCAATCTTATATTTCCGCATACGACAAACCAATCATTGATAAAACAGAACTTATGGCAAGTGCATTGCCAAAAGACAATACAAAAGATGAAAAGGCTCATTTAGATACAGAAGAGGAGCAGCCGGAAACACCGGCCCCCTATGTTCCTTCTCTTACTGCATTTAATCTGGCCTTTCTTTATGGAGAGGGTGACTCCCAGGAAAAAAGTCTGGGTGCAGAAGCAGCGGAAGCTTTGTCTAAGAAAGACTCAGCCTGGCTGGCCTCTATTTATCAGATCGGAGACGAAAGTCCTGAAAAGGTGGCTAAAAAGTTAAATATTCCGGATGCTCCCTTAAGAGGATTATCCTTTCAAAAAGTGAATATTTCTTTTTATAATGAAGCTGGAAAACAGATTTCTCCCCAGTCCAATATCCAGGAAATTATGTCTCTGGCCAATACATATTTTTACTATGCGGCTCCAAATGATTACGACGCTTTTTTAAGCTATGCAAGCCAGCTGTGGGAAAGCTCTCATACCGTTCAATACTCCATCAGTGATATCTATTACTGTGATGGCTCTCTGGAAGGCAATCCAGTCACCCTTCCAGAAACTGTTCCTGCAACCCCCTCAGAAGCCCAACCTGCTATTTCCGAAGCAGAAGAGGAAACAGAAGCATCGAAGGAGATTGGACCAGGTCTTGCCTTAAAAGAAAAAGAAGCCGCAGCCACAGAAGCGGAAACCATAGAAGAATCCGAAGCTACTAAACCAAACCCATGTCCCGGACACGTGGATCTCCATGTCAAGGCGGTAATTACCGGACTTTCTGATTCTAAAAAGGGATTATTTTCTCTGGATACTCTGGGTTCTGAGAAAAATGATTCCATACAGTGGCCAGGCTGGACGGAGGAAACGAAAAAATATGCAGCAAGTCTTTTTGAGCAGGATTGGGCAGAGGCTTATGGGCTTACACTTACACCATCATTTATTTCAAATCCTCTGTCCTACGAAGAGATACAAAGCTATATGGAACGGCTTCCGGATACACTTTCTCAAAGCAGGACAAAACTGATTTATTATGCGTTATCTTCCGTTGGGAGAGTGCCTTATTACTGGGGTGGTAAACCTGCCTGCGCCGGCTATGAGAGAAACAATTTTGGTGCACTGGCAGATCCTGATGAAAAGGGCAGAACGCTGAAAGGACTGGACTGCTCCGGATGGATCAGCTGGATTTATTGGTCTGCCATTCAAAAACGCCTATCCTCTGAGAGTACATCAGGGCTGGCTTCCCTTGGGACACCCATAAAAAGAGAGGATTTACAGCCTGGAGACATCATCCTGAAAACAGGAGATGAGGGGCATGTCGTTATGTTCCTTTGCTGGGAAGATGACGGAGATATGACTGTCGTACACGAATCAAGCGCTTTGGTAGATAATGTGACCGTAACAAAAATGAGCGCAAACTGGCCTTATATCAGAAAACTGATCGACTGATAAAATTAAGAGAAAAGCAAGGACTTACTTATGCTTTTCTGTTAAAATGAAATGGAGTCTGCCTAAGACAAATTGGGAAAGGATTGATATTTCAATCATGGATTATGAAGATGAATTAGACCGAATGCGAGCCCGCAAACGTCATAAAAATGGTATCGGCAGCCGAGGTGAAACTGGACGTCCGGCACCAAAAAAACACCCTCAGCAAGCTGCAAAAGGGGATAGAGTATATTACAGCGACGGAGATGGAAGAAATCCCAGAGCCCGATATACCGGTGCCTCAAGCAGTCCGAAGCGCAACAATCAAAAGAAGAAAAAGCGTAAGCATAAAAGACGTATTATATTGATAGAAATTGCTGTCCTGATTCTTATTTTATTGGCTGGATTCTTTATGTTTAAGCAAAGAACCCACCAAAAAGGATTTTGGACCATTGCCGTTTTCGGAGTGGATTCCAGGGACGGTAAGCTGGATAAAGGAGCTTTATCCGATGTTATTATGCTTTGTAACATCAATAAAGCTACGGGAGAGATTAAACTGGTATCCGTTTACCGGGATACTTATCTAAAGATCAACAGCAAGGGAACGTATCATAAGATTAACGAGGCATATTTTAAAGGCGGCCATAAACAGGCAATGGAAGCCTTAAACGAAAACCTGGATCTAAGCATTGATGATTATGCCACATTTAACTGGAAATCCGTTGCCGATGCCATCAATATTTTAGGCGGCATTGACCTTGAAATAACAGATTCTGAGTTTGCTTACATAAATGGATTCATCACTGAAACAGTAAACTCTACAGGTGTTGGTTCCCATCAATTAAAGCGTGCCGGTATGAATCACCTGGATGGGGTACAAGCAGTGGCTTATGCCAGACTTCGTCTTATGGATACCGACTATAACAGGACCGAACGCCAGCGTAAGGTTGTTAACCTGGCAATGGAGAAAGCAAAGAATGCTGATTTGGCAACCCGTAGTTCCTTAGTAGCTGCCGTGTTCCCACAGGTATCCACCAGCATTGGAGTAAATGACGTTCTATCTATCGCCAAAGGAATTAATAAATATCACATTGGAGAGACCACTGGTTTCCCATTTTCAAGAACTGCTATGAAGATCGGCAAAATGGACTGTGTCATTGCAACCACTCTGGAAAGCAACGTAATACAGCTTCAGCAGGTTCTTTATGGAGTGACCGATTATAGCCCTTCCTTAACAGTGAAGAATATCAGCGGCAAGATCGCCAAGGAAAGCGGCCTGACGGAACCAGGTCAGAATGCTCCTTCAAGCAACGGGTCCGGTGGCAAGAAGAAAAAATCTTCCTCCACAAAAGAAACAGCGCCTCAACAGACGGAACCAGCCGTTGAGACCACAGCTGAGACTACACCGGAAACCACCGAAGAAAATGTAAAAGAAACGACTTCGGTAGAAACAAAAGTGGAGAGCACAGAAGCCCCTACCAACCAGGATGGCAGCTTAATTGGCCCGGGAGCAAAGATCGACGATTCCAATTCAAAGAAAAATGATAAGAAGAAAAATAAAGATAAAAAGGAAACAAAAGAAGAGACAGAACCAATAGATACCCCGGAGCAGCAGAATGAACCGGATCAGCAAGGAGAGTTTGGGCCAGGAATTTAATGAGTTAAAAACTAATCGTAAAACTTGAAAGAAAACGCACTGATCGAAAGACAGTGGGTTTTCTTTTTCGATTATTTTATCCAATGTTTGTAATGTTAAAACTCATATGTTATGATGGTAATAAATGGATATATATGGAGGGAATTGTATATGGGGAAAAGAGTATTAAACAAGAAGTTTGAATTTATTTCAAAGAAGCTGAAAAGAGGAACTTTATTTGTTGCAGCAATATTCATCATTGGATCCATGGAGACAAGTTATTCTGGAGGTATTATAGTTGCAGAGGCACATTCAGGAAGAACAGATTCTCAAGGTGGGCATCATGATAATAAGAACAAAAGTGGTTTAGGAAGCTACCATTATCATCACGGTTATGAGGCCCATTTACACCCCAACGGTGTATGTCCCTATGACAATGGCAATGGAGCATCTACAACAAAGCCATCAAAACAGACCTCTGGGTCAAGTACATCGTCCTCTGAGAAAAAGACAGAACCCGCTCTGAAAATAGAGGATTATAGTCTCATTTTTGAAACAGTCTACTATTATAATAATAACCCAGACCTACAAGAGGCTGTAGGAAATGGCGGCCAGGACCTACTGGAGCACTTCGTTAATTATGGTATGGCTGAAGGCAGAAAAGGGTCAAGTAATTTTGATGTAAAAGTATATAGAGATAGTAACAAAGATTTAGAAGCTGCATATGGAGATAATTTAAAAGAATATTATGAGCATTATAGAATTATTGGGCACAAGGAGAACCGAAAACATAATTAATATATGATTCTTAATATGGTTATGTGGGAGCGCATGAAGCCGTTTCTATTTTGAATACATCTCTATTGACAATATACCAAACAAATTCAAAAATAACGTCCTCATTTTGTCGATTTTAGCCTAAAAAACAGTAATATGGAATTGGAAAATTATTGAATTTATGGATTTGTTATGATACTATATTCTAAAAAGGAGGGGTATTTATATGAAAAAATTATTTAAAGTCATTTTAACAACAGTTTTACTAGCTTGTATTATGATTTTACCCGCAAGTGCAGCTCAAGAGCAGACTGTTAACTGGGGAGATACTAATTATCAGATAATTGTTCCGGGGTTTATTGGGGGAAAAGATATAACAATTAATGGTCAAACCACACCAGCAATTGTTATTGAGAAGCCGACAATAAATAGTGAAAACAGATATCATTTTTTTGATATCGTAACAACAGATACAAATGCAACCTTGATTACTTCGACAGTTAGTACTGCTGATACAGTGGTAGGGGATTACATGGTAGATATTCAGGATGGCCGTGTTAGCTACATTCCTTATTTTACTGAAGACTTTAACAGCATATCAAATCAACCTATTTATTTTGGATTTTCATATCGGGATAATAACTTCAATGTAATCAAAGAATTTCCACTTTGGGTTGTGTTCCAAGACAAAGATACAACGACAGGTAATACGAATTAGTAATATTAGTGCCATATAGGACTTTTCTGCTTATATAAATTTGTAAGTAGTGGGAGAGTCCTATTTTTAATACAATTATAGGAATGAGGTGTTAGTTTGAATGACTTATATGAAACAATCAAACCATTCTTAAATAAAACTATATTATCTGAATATAAGTTCGGTTTAGCAGGGGAGGTGTATATTGAGGCAGATAAGTTTGAAGAAGAATACAACCAATATTTTTCGATTTTAGAGAAGTATTTTAGTCTAAAAAAACCGTTTTACTGTAATAGAAATTACACGTATTATTCAGCAGATATAATTGAGATAACAGACTTATTAAAAAATATAGCCATAGATGCACCAATAATTTTGGATTTAGAAATATCGTATGATAATAAAAGATATATTATATTTTCACTTACGGAATATATGTTGTCATGTATAGCAAAATTAGTTGGTGTTATATTTTCTTATACGTCTTTATGTGATAATTATTATAAGGTACTTAAAGAATATCTGATTGATTTGACTGACTATATAACTCGAATTATTTTTGATGAAGAATTGAATCTATTTCCACCGATATCTTTTAGTTTGATTGATAGTATCATGTCGGATATGAAAAAACTTAATATTTACTCTGTTCGCGAATTTTCTGAGATGGACAATATTCTTATTATGTTTGTTACATATTTTGCATTATGTGATTATATTGGAGAACACGATATTATTATTTCGCCTTTGCAGGGAGCAGCACTAATACCACCCTTTTTTATATCTATGCAAAAATATACCAATACCATGAATATTTCTACCGGTTTGGTAGGGTATGAATATATTAGGTATTCAAAATATGATAATACTCATTATTGTGAATTATCCTTGCTTGACCAGGTGCGTTTAGTAAGTACTAAATATCCAGAGAGTACAAATATTTATTGTTAGATGATAGCACAGGTACTGCAACTACGCTAAGATTTATTAAACAAGAATTACTAAAATATTTTAAAAATATCTCAACTTGTGCATTAGAGTATTACTGGGAGGGAAAAATTTTCAAAACTGATTATCCAGCGTTTCAACTAGATGAAATAGATTTAATAACACCACTTTGCTACAGATATTTTAAAATACTTTTGGAACATTTAGAATTCCTAAAGAATGGAAAAGATAATAACTTTAGCTATGATTTAGTCGAGTTTAGTAAAATAAATATGATTTATGATAAGATTGATTATGCTTCATATATAAACAATAATTGCAAAGAGCTTTTAATTAAAAAAAGAACATTGAATATTTATGAGAGAACTAAGGAGATTATGAGGATCCTTTCAAGAACTAATGATTCGTATTAACATTTTTGTTTTATGAAATAGAGATTATCTGATTGTCATGCCTAGATTTAAATTTATAGCCGAAAAGTAAGAGCTTTTTATCTATTTTCACTAATCTACGTTGTACATCTCGTTTTAAAGCGAATTGTAGGGCTTTAACGCAAAAACACATTGACAAACATCTATATGTTTATTATATTGATATATATCTATATATTTACGAATTATAACTACATAAACAAAAATACTATATACGAATTCACATAGGCAGGAAATAAGAAATGGAAAATCATAAAGAATATGTTGCTGTTTTCAAAGCGCTGGGAGACGAAACTCGGTTAAAAATTATAGAAATGTTGTCATGTGGAGAACTATGTGCCTGTGACATTTTAGAATCGTTTCAAATTACACAGCCTACCCTATCTTATCACATGAAAATATTGACCGAGTCTGGTCTTGTCATATCGAGAAAAGAAGGCTCCTGGATGCGTTACCGAAATAATTCAATACTCACAGAAGCAGTAAAGGAGTTTTGGGAAGGCATTACTACACCTTCAGATATTTGTATATGCAAGAATACAAAAGAGATTAATACGTGCGAATAGAAAATATGGTGTATCAAAAAAGTATAGCATAATGATTAACTCTGCATAGTATATTCCTATATGCGCATATAGATATAAGCAAGGAGGGGATAAAAATGGTAGAACTATTTAAAGCGTTGTCTGAAGAAAGCAGACTAAGAATACTTGCCTTGCTCATGGAACGGGAAATGTGCGTCTGTGAAATAGAAGCCATTCTTAATATGACACAGTCGAACGCCTCCAGACATTTATCGGCACTAAAGAGTAGCGGTATTTTAACCAGTTACAAAAAAGCACAGTGGACCTATTACCAGCTAAGTAGTCATTTTATAGAAAAAAATAAGGAGCTATGGATCTATTTACAAATAAATTTAAAAGAGATTCCAAGCTATCAAGAGGATTATAGGAATAGCTTAGCTGTAAAAGTGAGAAATCTTTGTTCTTGCCAAAGCAATTCACACTAAAGCTGTTTTGTTAAGGAAGATTATAATATTTATCAGTATCGCTTAAAATTTGATATATGAAGGAGGAAGCTCATGAGTTCAAATTCAGCAGTTAATAAACCAAAGGTGGCCTTTGTATGCGTACATAATTCCTGCCGAAGTCAGATGGCAGAAGCATTAGGAAAGCGTTTCGCAAGTGATGTATTTGAAAGCTATTCCGCAGGAACCGAATTAAAGGACCGTATTAATCAGGATGCAGTACGTTTAATAAAGCAAAAGTACAACATTAATATGGAGGAAACACAGAAAATCAAGCTGCTAGAAGACATCCCAAGTCCCGATGTGGTCATTACAATGGGATGCAACGTAAAGTGCCCAGTTCTACCTTGTAAATTAAGAGAAGATTGGGGCTTAGAAGATCCATCCGGGAAAAACGATGAAAATTTCTTTGAGATCATAAATCAAATTGAACACAACATATTGGATTTAAAAGAGCGCCTGGCAAATGGCTTATAGGCTCAGCAAAGTAATATTACAGTAAGGGAAAATACTTTATTATATAAATATAACAATTGAGTTGGAGGAAATATCATGATTAAAATGCAAATTTTTGAACCTGCAATGTGCTGCTCAACAGGATTATGTGGAGTGGGGGTGGATCCAGAACTTCTTAGGATATCCACCATCCTAAATACGCTTAAAAAAAGGGGATTTGTAGTTGAAAGGTTTAATCTTTCAAATTCACCTCAAGAGTTTATTAAAAATAAAGCTGTAAATGAATTTATCAATGCAAAGGGCGTGGATGAATTACCTATTATCGTAGCGAACGGAGAAATTGTGATAGCTGGCAGATATCCGACTAATGATGAGTTTTCAAGTATACTCGGCATTCCTGCAAATATATTGGAAGGAAGTTCAAAATCTTCAGGTAGCTGCGGATGTTCCGGGGGAAATTGTTGCTAATTAAGTTTCTGTAAAGAAATCAACTGTCTTGAGGGGCATATCTTATTTAACGGATTAAAAGGAATTACCAATAGATATGTCTTTCATTGTTGGCTATAACCGGAGGTTTTTAAATGGAAAATTTCACCCCGCAATTAATAGCGCTTACCAAATATCTATTCTTTACAGGAAAAGGTGGTGTCGGAAAGACATCTACTGCCTGCGCTACCGCTGTTAATCTTGCAGATAGCGGAAAAAAGGTGCTTTTAATCAGTACTGATCCTGCTTCAAATTTGCAGGATGTATTTAATACCGAACTTACTAACAAAGGTGTTGCCATCAATGATGTACCCAATCTTTTTGTGGCAAATTTAGATCCAATCCAGGCTGCGGCTGAATACCGAGAGAGTGTCATTGCTCCATATCGTAGAAAGTTACCAGAGGCTGTAATAAATAATATGAAGGAGCAGCTTTCGGGCTCTTGTACGGTTGAAATTGCAGCATTCAATGAATTTTCTAATTTTATTACAAATGAAACAATCCAGGAAGAGTATGATTATGTAATATTTGATACAGCCCCTACCGGACACACACTAAGAATGTTACAATTGCCTTCGGCATGGAGTAACTTTATTAGCGAAAGCACACATGGAGCTTCCTGTCTTGGTCAGCTTTCCGGATTGGAAAGTAAAAAGGATATCTATAAAAAAGCAGTAGAGACTCTTTCTAATAATGAATTAACAACATTATTACTTGTTACACGACCAGAATCAGCTCCGCTAAAGGAAGCAGAACGTGCATCGAAAGAACTTGCAGATATTGGCGTAAACAATCAGATTTTAATAATCAATGGTATAATGAATTCTTTTGATGATAATATTTCTGAAAGTTTGTATTATAAACAAAAAAATGCGTTAGAGGAGATATCGGAATCATTTAAACAGTTAAAATTTTATCAAATTCCACTTAGAGCTTATAATATAACTGGAATAGATAATATTAGGGCATTTCTGAATTCGGATAATTATTTACCATCTAATGAAATTGTGAGAGCGGAGAGTATATTACGGCTAGCAGATATTGTGAATGAATTATATCATAGCCAGAAAAAAGTTATTTTTACAATGGGAAAAGGGGGTGTCGGAAAAACTACAATCGCTGCGGCAATTGCTATGGGATTAGCCGAAAAAGGAGTAAAAGTACATCTTGCAACAACTGACCCAGCAGCTCATCTTAAACTGGTAATAGATGAAAGCCAGGGAATAACAATGAGTCATATTGATGAGCATGTAGAACTAAAAAAATACCAGGAGGAAGTTCTTGACAAGGCAAGAGAAACATTGTCTGATGAGGACATTGCCTATATTGAAGAAGATCTGCGTTCACCTTGTACTCAAGAAATTGCAGTTTTTCGCGCTTTTGCTCAAATAGTTGAAAGGGCAGAAAAGGAGATTGTTGTAATTGACACTGCACCAACAGGACATACCTTATTACTTCTGGATTCTACACAAAATTATCATCGGGAGATACAGCGATCTCAAGGTGACATTCCAGAATCAGTTAAAAAGCTTCTTCCTAAATTGCGTAACGATAATGAGACCGAAGTAATTATTGTTACACTCGCTGAGGCAACTCCAGTTTACGAAGCTTTGAGATTGGAAGAAGATTTGAAACGTGCTGATATTGCAACTAAATGGTGGATAATCAATTCCTCCATGTATCAGACAAAGACAACGAATCAATTGTTAGCTGCCAAAGCAAACAATGAGGTTGAATGGATTAATAGAGTGGATAACCATACAAACGGTAAATTTGCTGTAATAGGCTGGAGTCCTTATGATATTAAAGGAGATGAACTAAAAAATCTGTTCGCATAATTTTCAATATATTATTTCAATGTTTGCATATAATTAATTCAGTCCAGGCCTCAGTATTCAAAGAATGAGCATAGAGGCCTGGAGATATGTAGTAAAAATATGATATAGCAAAAGGGTATGACAATCGTTAGAAGCAATAGGGGTATTGGCACAAAGCGATTGTTAGGAACAATAGTAAATATGATTCAATTATTATTAGATAAAGCTATACATTTAACTATTCGCGAAAGTCTAGTTTAACGCATAGTTATAGGTAATTAATACATTTTATTAATTCCAATGCAATTTTATTATTCTTTGTTTGTTCTTTGAATGTCCGCTATTGATAACACTTTTACTACTCAACTATTAAATGCACTCTTTAAAATACCTCACTTAATTAAACTCATATACGTTTTCTTATTATACATCTCATAATACACTATATAAATACTTGTCTTATACATTATTTAAATTATATGATATAATATAAATTAACTACTTATTTACAAGAATAAATCTTCTAATTTCATGGATTAATCTTGCTAACAAACTTAAATTTAAATACATAAATGAAATGAGGTAAAAATGTGAGCGCCCCACTGTCCTATCATCAGCAAAAAGACATTGAAAATGTGAAGCATCTTCGTGAGCTAATCAAAGGGCTTCCCCGCTTCTGTGGAGATTTTTTTCGTGGTATAGAGCCGCGTACGTCCTCCCGGACAAGAATCGCATACGCCTACGATCTTAAGGTATTTTTTGATTTCCTAAAAAAAGAAAATCCGTCACTTTTCAAGTCTGACATTCAAAATATCACTTTGGATCACCTGGATAATCTTAAAGTGGTAGATATTGAAGAATATATGGAATATCTTAAATATCGTTTTAACGACAAAAACCAGGAAATAACCAATAAAGAACGAGGAATAATGAGGAAAATCTCATCTTTAAAAAGCTTCTATAATTATTATTACCGAAATGAACGTATTCAAAACAATCCGGCTGCTTTAGTACAACTCCCTAAACTACACGAAAAAGATATTATTCGGCTAGATGTTGATGAGGTTGCTCTCCTGCTTGATGAGGTAGAAAATGGAGAAGCCTTGACAGAAAAGCAAAAATCCTATCATGCCAAAACAAAAATCAGAGATCTTGCTTTGTTGACGCTGCTTCTAGGTACCGGAATCCGAGTGTCGGAATGTGTTGGTCTTGATATAGACGATATTGATTTTAAAAATGGGGGCATACGAATTGTTAGAAAAGGCGGAAAAGAAGTCATGGTCTATTTCGGAACTGAGGTAGAGGATGCTCTGTATGAATATCTAATAGAACGTAATAAGACAATTGCTGAGGAAGGCCATGATAAGGCGCTCTTTCTATCCCTACAAAAAAAGCGCATTGCTGTTCGAAGTGTGGAGAATCTGGTAAAAAAATATGCTAAATCGGTGACTCCTCTAAAGAAAATCACGCCCCATAAACTTCGAAGCACATATGGAACCAGTCTTTATAAAGAAACGGGTGATATTTATCTTGTGGCGGATGTACTTGGCCATTCAGACGTAAATACAACTAAAAAGCATTATGCTGCATTGGAGGATGAGCGACGAAGAAGCGCAAGAAATAAAGTGAAATTAAGAGAGTCGTAATGTACTTAATTCCGGTAAATAATAAGTAAATAAAGTTTTAAATGATAATATCACAAAAGGGAGTGGTCTAACACAGACCGCTCCTCTTCTATTGCATAATAGCAAAAAAATCTGTCTTACCAATTAATCTTCTTTATTTAGATGGTTTTCACTTATATAAGTTAATAAGATCCTTCACAAATATTTCTTCATGTGTAAATTGAATTTTATTATTGCTTAAAAATCCATCCATTGATTGGATTGTTTTTTCGATAATAGATATTTTCCATTTTTTGCTAAAATCTTTTTTGAAACTAATATAAATTTCATTTTTTAATGGTTCATATACGATTGAACACCGAGTATTCTCCTGACTAGTTTTACTTAAAATTTCAAAGGCTTCATTTATTCCAAAGCTATGAATATTATTATGAATATATTCATGAGCACAAATATATCTATCAGCACCTATGCCATATACTTTATTATAATTTGCTTCTTTAAAATCCCCATTTGGAAAATTAGTCATAATAATAAAATCATTATGGCTAAGACTTACTATGTTTGTATCATTTCCTTCTTCTAAAATAAATGCATCACCAGTTTTATCAGCGATAATAGTATGTAGCCCTAAATCCGGGAATAATGGATTTCTAGGATACGAGATTACTCTCTTTTTAAGAATTTTAAAAAATTCAGATGTTTTTCTTGTTTTCTTTAGCGCTTCATCAAAAATATCAAAGGCAAACCAATCATTAACGTCACAACTTGATTTAAAACCCTGACTATATTCTACTGCTTGAGTACAGATAAAAAGACCTTCACTATTAAAACCAGCAATATCCCTGTATTTGTCATCTAATAAGCCTGAAAAGTAAAATAAGTTCATATCATTATAACTACTTACTTTTAGTTTTAAATCAATATCATCAGCATCGAAATTCATACCATAAATAGCTTTTTCTTGACTGTATACAGCAAAACTTGTGCACATTTTGGAACCTCCTTTTAATATATAATTTTGTCATATAGTATACTTAGAGTATTTAGAGAATCAATTAGCTATCTTACCATTGGAATCACCACTTTCTTAAACTTCCATCCACATGATATCATCAGACATCTCCATGGTTCAACCTACAACATTTTTCAGAATAAATAATGCGCTACTTAAGCTTATTTTGGTTAAAGCTATATTGACCGAATTTATATGTGCCACAATATAGTTACCTCTCCTACTAGTCGTTTAAATAGAGATGTATATAAATACAAGTAAGCTAAGTATTTTAAGAGGAGTGGTCTGTATTAGACCACTCCTCTTCCATCCTTTCAAAGATAAATCAATACAAGCAAATATCTTCTATGACCTACAACTGACATACTTTATGCGGATTTAAGATATTCTTTGGATCAAAAGCCTGTTTAATTCCGCTCATAATTTCAACCGTAGCCGGATCCAGCGCTTTCATAAGATAGGACTTTTTCGCGTAACCAATGCCGTGTTCTCCTGATACCTGACCACTTAGTTCTCTGGCTTTTCCATAAATCTTATCCATGGCTGCTTTCATTTTTTCTTCCCATTCTTCTTCACTTAGTTCATCTTTTAAGATATAAGCATGGAGGTTGCCGTCTCCAGCGTGGCCGAAGCTTTTAATACGGATATTGACTTCTTTGTATAATCCATGGATATATTCCACCATTTCATTCACGGAACTTCTGGGGACTACGACATCGACTTCATCCATAAAAGAAGTCGAACCTTTGATGGCTTCCAGAAAAGCACCTCTGGCTTTCCATATAGAATCTTCTCTTTCCGTGGTGTCAGACACTAAAATATCAATGGCTCCCTGCTCTATACAGATTTTGGCTACGCTTTCATAGTCTTTTTCAATTTCTTCCGTTGAGTTACCATCAAATTTAAGCAGCAGATAGGCATCTGCACTGTTATCAGGAAATTTTTTGCCCAGGTATTCTTCTGCATCCATTATAACTTCTCTCTGCATGAATTCAATTGCAGTGGGAATCGCTCTGGATTTGATAATCAGAGGCACGGTACCAATTGCCTGTTCCAGAGTTGGAAATGGAATCAGTAAACTGATTGCTTTCTTTGGCAAAGGAAGAATCTTTAAGGTTGCCTTGGTAATAATACCAAGAGTTCCTTCTGAACCTACCATCAGATCCTTCATGGCGTATCCGGTACTATTCTTTACTACCTTACCGCCAAAATCCACAATCTTGCCATTGGGCAGTACAACTTCAAGCCCTCTTACATAATCTCTGGTTACACCGTATTTAACGGCTCTCATACCACCGGCATTGGTACTGATATTTCCTCCGATGGTGGCAGATTTTTCACCTGGATCAGGAGGGTAAAATAAACCTCTCTCCTCCACATAGGCGGCCAGCTCCATAAGCAGAACTCCCGGTTCCACTGTGATGGTAAGATTATCTTCATCGAGTTCCAGAAAGTGGTTCATTAGGCTGGTATCCAGCATGATACCATGTTCGATTGCAACAGAAGCTCCTACCAGACCTGTGCCAGAACCTCTGGGGGTAACAGGTATTGTGTTCTCATAGGCATATTTCAAAATAAGAGAGACTTCTTCCGTGGATTTAACCTTTACCACCAAATCCGGATAGCTGATCGTGTCGCTTAGTTCATCATGGCTGTATTCTTCGTTAATATCTTCGCCCATGAGAATTCTCTCATTATCCTTGATGATACTTTGTATGTAATTAATATCTTCCAATTCCAACTTTTTATAATTCATTATAATAACCCTGCCTTTCTCATAGCTTTAAAATCTTAAGCCACAGGTACAATTTTGTATATCGCATTTCACGTTTCACGCTAATACTATTCTGAGTTTAACAACACTTAAGCGCTAATAAACTTACCAGCCTTGATCTGGCTGATGATTTCCGGCAGAATTTCGTACAGATCTCCAACCAGGCAATAATGAGCTGTTTTAAAAATTGGTGCATTCTCATCTTTGTTAATGGCAATGATCTGATCCGCATTATTCATACCTGCCGTAAACTGGACGGAACCGGATACCCCGCAGGTAATGATCAGCTTCGGTCTTACGGTACGGCCACTTAAGCCTACCTGACATTTGGCTTCCAGCCACCCTGCTTCCATGACCGGACGTGTGCAGGCAAGCTGACCACCCAGTATATCCGCAAGCTCTCTTAGCATGTCAAGGTCCTCTTCTTTTTTAACACCTCTGCCGGCGACTACCAGTACATCGGCGGCTTCTATAAACTGTTCTTTTTCCTTTGCAATGATATCTAATACCGTTACCTTACTGCCCAGTTCCTTTGAATCAATCACACAGTTAATAATTTCACCGAGTTCCTCTTCTTTTCTTTCAGGTGCATCCATAACTTTATAGCGTACAGTAGCCATCTGAGGTCTGTGATTAGGCGTTAATATCTGTGCCATAATGTTTCCGCCAAAAGCAGGTCTTATTTGAACAAGATCCGTGTTCTCATTTATGTCCAGAATCGTACAGTCAGCAGTTAATCCCGTTTTTAATCTGGCTGCCAGTCTTGGTGCCAACTGTCTGCCTACCGGAGTTGCTCCTATTAAGATAGCCGTAGGCTTAATATGTTCAACAAAATCTTCAAAAGCTCTGGTATATGGCTCCATCTTGAAGCGGTCCAATTCTTCCTTATCATAAACAAATACCTTATCCACTTCATAATGTAAAAGTTCTTCACATTGTTTTTGTATATGATGTCCCATCATTATGGCATATACCGGGTGATTGATTTTTGCTGCCAGTTCCTTTGCTTTTCCGATTAGCTCATAGGTTACGGGATGAATCACTCCATCAATATGATCTACATAAACGGCAATTCCCTTCCATTGATCCTTGTCAATGGCTTCAACAGCTTCCTCTACATATTCAACAGCACCTGCCGGGCCTTTTTTTACGCAGAGCTTACACATTTTACAGGCGGCGTTGATCTGAATCATATTGTCTTTCTCTTCAATAGCACCAAAGGGGCAGATACTGATCAGCTCCTGTTTATTTCCTACCTTTTCCTGGTTTACGATTAACTTAGCCATATCTATCCTCCTTAGGCAAATTTTAGTTCCTTTAATTTATGCAATAACTGTTCAGCCAGCTCTTTACCATCTCCATTCCACACTTCTCTGTGGTTATTTACCTGAGGAGGGAATATTTTCTGCACTTGTGTGGGGGAACCATTTAAGCCATAGTTTTTCTCTTCCTTATCTTCCATATCGGCAAGAGTAATAACTTTTATTTCCCTGTCCTTTGTCTCCTGTTTTCTGATATAGGAAGGAAGCCTTGGAATGAATATGTCTTTATCCACCGCCAGCAGACAGGGATATTGTATTTCTGCTACTTCTATGTCTTCTGTCATATCCATTTCCACTACTAATGAGCTTTCTTTTTGTTCAACGATCCGGGAAACATTGGACAGACTGGGAATGCCCAGCCATTCCGCCACTTCTGGTCCTACCTGAGCGGTATCTCCATCTGTGGTCTGTTTTCCACAGAGGATCAGGTCAAATTCTCCACTTTGTCTGATTCCCTGAGAAAGAGTATAGCTGGTTGCCAGTACATCGGCTCCGCCAAACTTACGGTCAGATATCAGCACTCCGTTATCTGCTCCCATGGCAAAGGCTTCTTTGATGATTCCAACTGCCTGCCCAGGTCCCATGGTAATTACCGTAATACTGCCAGCGGTTTTTTCCCGGATTCGCAGTGCGGTTTCTAATGCATATAAATCATAAGGATTCATTTTGGATTCTACTCCATTTCGCTTCAACACGCCGGTAACCGGATCTACTTCCACCTTATTGCTGTCTGGTACCTGCTTAATGCATACTAAAATATTCATTTAGAACTCCTTTCCTTCCCTTTTAAGGATTACTGTGGCAATGATAATTCAAATCAAAACCTACAGCAAAAATACTTTATCGTTTTTTATTATCGCAAATTTTATTCCCAGGATATTATGACAACATCCTCGAACCTGCATATGTAATAACCCCGACTATAATTATAAAAATGATGAAACATTTGATGGTTCCCTTTAATAACATATTTTCCTTGCCCTCAAGATTTACGGCCGCGACTGCAATCGCGATACTTTGAGGTGAAATCATTTTGGCAATCACCGCACCGGCTGTATTAGACGCTGTAATCCAGGCCTGGTTAAGTCCCAATGCTGCAGACGTTTCTGCCTGTAATCCCCCAAATAATACACTGGCAGATGTTCCGCTTCCGGTTACAAAGGTTCCGATGGCACCAAGGAAGGGTGCGAAAAAGGGATAGAAGGAACCCGTATAAGTTACAAATACCAGTGAGATGGAGGCAATCATTCCGCTGTATCCCATTAATTTTGCTGTTGCCATAATGGCAATAATGGTGATGACCGTCTTCATCATCTGAAGAATCGTTTTCTTAAGGATTACAATCATTTCTTTCATATTCAATCCCTGAATGTTACCTCCGATAAAGGCAGATAAAAGAATCCACAAACCAGGAGTTGCAAGCCAGGAAAAGGTAAATGTGCCCCCACCATTTCCCTGATAAATACTCACTGAAGTTTTTATGGATTCCAGCATTCTATTTAAGGGACCTGCCAATTTAGATGTTGCTAGAAGAAATACAAAAATCAGGATGAAGGGACTCCAGGCAACCAAGGCTTGCTTCACTGTTATTTTAACTTCTTCTCTGCCCTCCAGACGGTACTTTTCTTCCACCTCGCCTTTTCCAATGACACTAGCGGCCAAAACCGTGGCAGCCATGGAACAAACCGATCCAATTACGACGGGAAGCTCCGCCCCTAAATATCTTGCCACCAAATATTCAGGAATCAAAAAGGAAATTCCTGAAATGAATGTGATTAAAGTGATTCCTTTTAAAGATTTTTTTGACTTTCCTGTAAGAAATACTAATACAAACGGTGTTAAGATAATCAGTAAAGCTAACATAATTACGGTATTGGTGGAAAGATCAATCACATGAATGCCTGTTACTTTAGCCAGCGTGGTGGTGGGAATACCAATAGAACCAAAGGCGGTGGGTGTTGCATTCGCAATCAGGCAGACGATTGCTGCAAATGCTGGCGGAAAGCCGAGGCCCAATAACATACTGGCCGGAATGGCAACCGCTGTTCCAAAGCCCGCCATACCTTCCATAAAGCCACCAAAGCCCCATGCTATAATAAGTACTAACACTCTTTTGTCTTGCGTCACATTTGCCAGCATTTTTTTGATTATTTCCATCTTTCCGGTGGCAACACAGACGTTGTAAGTAAATATTGCGGCAATTATAACAATGATAATTGGCCATAAAGCAAGTGCGGCCCCTTCCGCAACTGCACCCAGGCTGTCAATAAAAGGCATCTTCCATACGAACACGGAAAGTACGTATGCAATTGCCAAAGCAATGATACATGCTTTAAATCCTGGGATTTTAATAGCTGTCAGAGCAATGATCAGCCAGATAATAGGTAACAGTGCCAAAACAAATTCGAAAATTTTCTCCATAGCTTCTCCATTCTGTGGTCTTTGAGGAGCCTCATGGAATTCTGCCGATTCTCATTGCTCCTGAAATGAAATTTTCAATTGGTAGTACCAATTATCGTAAAAAAATAGATGTTGCAAAACAGATTTGTCTTACTACACCTATTTGCTACCACCCCATAAAATTGGTAGTACCACTTTGCAATTTAATTATAATGACGTATGTTATATATGTCAACATACGTCATTTTTTTAACAAGTATTTTGTTGATTTTCACTAATTTTCGTGTTTTTTGATCATTGTCAAATCTTTTTCTTTAATTTTTTGGTCAATAATACTAAAATGTTTGTTAATTGATTCATAAGCAAGATTTTTATCCCTGTTAATCAAACTTTCTAACATTCCATTATGGGCTTGTATAAGAATCTTTCTGCTGTCTTCCTGGCTTAAGATCTCTCTTCGCAGATCTACAATAAATTTATCCAGTATTTCTGAAAGAGCCTGAAGGATATTGATAATCAGAGTGTTCTTAGAGGCCAGGGCTATATTATAGTGCATCTTCTTGTCCAATACCACATTATTCGCTTCCGTCTCTCTCTCCAACTGTGATACGATCTTTACCAGGGTCTGAATTTCCTCATCGGTGATATGATCAATTGCCAGCATCAGTGCTTCCATCTCAAGCGCTCTCCTAAGCTCACTGACCTGCCTGTAATCGATCTGATTCAGCAGAAACAACATGGACAGGGATTCTACCAGATTATTCTCAAAGTTTCCTGTAAGGAAATTACCTGCACCCTGTTGACTTGAGATAACCCCCATAATATCAAGCGTACGAATCGCTTCCCTGACAGAATTGCGGCTGATTCCCAGTATCTCTGACAATTCTCTTTCCGCAGGCAGCTTTCCTCCTATACTCAATTCGCCATTGCGTATTTGTTTTTTTATATAATCTATCACTTTCATATATGACTTATTTTCTGTTCTATCCTCTTCCATAAATACCTCCTTGTATTTCAAATATCCAATTTTATTCAGGGCAATTTGTTTTTTCATTTACAATTTATAATCAAAACATATCCTGCTAGTTTGAATTCTTTGTAGTCGATATAACCTCTGGCTGTCTATAATTCTATCATAATTTATTTTATTTTCAACTATATGCGGTTCTTTCAAATGGTCTCCTACCAGATATGAATATATCAGAAACGCGGAGAGAGGCATTATTATATTGGAATTTATTAAGAATGCACTATCAAAAATTTATAGTAAGCGTATGTAAAAGAATTATTCTGATTACGTAGACAAACCGGCAATAGGATTCGCCTCCTATTGCCGGTTCATTATACTGATTTTTCAGTTTATATATGAAATTGTTAACCATGTTTCTTTAGCAAGAGATATCAAGCAATGAAACATATTGCTGTCCGCCGTGCATATCCCTCTCGTCGCGGCTTCCCTCAATTGGTACCCGGGGGAGGCTGATTTTAGCCACCTGAATATGTTCCAGACAGAAGATCTCAAGTTCCTCCGGTTTCACCTGAAATGACTTGGCAATAAACTCCCGCTCTCTTTCAAACGCAGCAGTAACACTCTTTGTATCTTCTACATTATTGCAAAAAGCATCAATGGTAAGCCAAAAAGGACCTGCATTTTTGCTGCGAATGTATTTTACAGTCTTTTCAATCGTATTCATCATGCACCTCCCCAAATTAGATATTCTCATAAGAAAAGCGAACCAGCTCCAACGGATCCTCCACGGACACGGTATGGTACAATTTGAATTCATAAATTGCGCCTCGTTCCATCTCCGCAGGTGAAAAAATAAAGGCATAAGAAGGCATTTGTTTTCCTTCAAACATATTGTAATGAAGCAGTAACGGATTAAATGCTTTGGTTATCTGAGTTGCCATTTCCTGGGTATCAGCGGTCACTGTCAGCATCATCAGTACCTCGTTTGGAACATAACCCTCCGGTACCTCCATTCCCGAAACACCGTTATAACCATAAGGACGCAGCCAGAAATGATAGCTGTCACTCGAAATGCCTGCCTTTTCCAGCTTTTCTATACCGGCTCTGGATACTGCATCCACCCATTTCATAGGATCCTGCATTACCTTTCGGTCACGAATGCCTGCCATGCTGACCGTCTGATATCCCACAGGACCAGAACCCTCTAACTTCAAGGTATAGGGAAAATACTCGATGGTTGTACCCTCTACCCGTACTTCTGTTTCAGACAGTTCTGTATAGATGGAATTTGCAGTATCAATTTGAATTCCTGGCTCTGTTAATTGAATCGGATTGGAATTCTCATAAATCAGATGTGCAGATACAGAATAGGCAGAAACCGTACTGCCTGGCTGCACGGCTTTGATTGTAAAGCCTTTTTCATCTACCTCCATAAATACCCCACCCTGCAGACCAGCGCTGGTGCAAACGCCGCCGCACTCAACGGTTTTGGCTGCGTGCCAGCAAGATGCAGGATCACAGCCTTTCATTAGGGGATATGCTGCTATTACGGCAGTATCGGTTGACCGGCCTCCAATGATGATTTCTGCGCCATTTTTAAAAGCCTCCTCATACGCCTCCGCACCAAGCAGCGCTACAATGGTGCTGCACTCATCAAACGTATTCTCTGATATTTCAGGAGCTCCATGTAATGCATTGATCTTTCCATCACAGTACTTCTGTTTTATCACGTTAGAATCCTGCTGGGAATAAATTCTGGCAATTTTTTTGTGGATTCCAGCTTCCTCACATATTTCCTTGATTAATTCGCAGGCAGTATCAACCCCCTCATCCGAACCGCAGGTTCCTGCTGAACCAATGGTCATGGGAATTCCCAGCTTGTGAGCACCTAATACCATGCGCTTTAAGTCTCGTTTGACATCACTGATAGAATATTTACCGTGACCTGATCCTAAATAATAAGGCCCTGAATCCGTGGAACCTGCGTCACTGGATATGATGTCTGGTTTCATGGCCAGACCTGCTTCAAATGCTTCTTCCGTACAATTTAAACCAACTGCGCCATATGGAACAAATACTTTTACATTTGCCATAGCTATCCCCTCCTGTACATCTGAATATCACTGGATTTTTTATAAAATCTTACGATCCGCTCAGTGATTACGATTCATCTTGACTTCATTATAAACACAGATTAAAATAATGTAAAATACCAATCATGACATTCATGCATAACATTGATGTTATGCTTTTGCTTACTATTTCTCAAAAACTATGTGGAGATACAACCATGATAAACGAAAAACAGATTTATTATTTACTGACCGTAGCCGAGGAACATAATATAACCGCAGCAGCTCAAAAGCTCTACATTTCTCAACCCGCACTGAGCCGTCTTATTCTTGATCTGGAGCATAGTCTTGGCACCTCATTGTTTATCCGTAATAGGGGCAATCTCCAGCCTACTAAAGCTGGAGAGGTCTATCTACGTGGATGTAAGGAGGTGTTGGCAATTTCAAGGTCTGTTACAAAAGAAATCTCTGATTTAAGCAACAGCCAAAGCGGGCAAATCACGTTAGGTCTTACTTCCCTGACTGGGGAATTTTTATTTCCAGCTATTTTAGATACCTTTGAGCAGAAATTTCCTAATGTTGAGTTATTACTGATTGAGGAACGTATGAGCGCTCTTTTAGAAACAGTTAAAAGCGGAAAAACAGATATGGCTTTTGTCTATCAGACGGAGGATCCTGAACTGGAGTATCGTCTATTCCTGGAAAATCCTATTTATCTACAAGTTCCGCCGTTCTTTCTGGAACATAAAACCTCATGGAAACCAGGCAGTCAAAACCCTTCCATAATGCCTGAATCACTTTCCGGTCAACCTATGATTCTACTAAAAAAAGGCCGGAGCATGCGTGAAGCGGCTGACCGATTCCTGATGCAATATCAAATTACTCCTGGTAAAGTCATTGAGACTGAAAATATTCACCTTGCCAGCAGCTTAGTAAGATTGAATAAGGGATTCACCTTTGTTCCCAGCATCGCCATGCATCATTTTTCTGTAAGTAATAACACCAATTACTACTGCCAGATCAAAGATTATCCTATGAAACGAAGCTTATATTGCTGCTATAGAAAACACGGATATTTAACTGCTGGAGAACAATTTTTAATCAATATGATACCAGAAATACTAGGTCATTTCTGATTCAGTTTTCCCCTTTAGAATTTCTTCCATAATTCTTAAGCTATCATTTTAATGAAAAAGGATTGAAATATATATTTTTATCCAATATAATAGCTATAATCAAAATAAGCATTAGCGTCCTAACTCAAAAGGTTTCGCGCTGATGCTTATTAAATATCTGCCTTTCTGCAGATAATAGTAACAAACAGAACATTTACATCAGGAAAGGAATTTGAAATGCAGGAATGGATTATTAATACGATGGATCAATACGGATACTTGGGGATTGCATTGCTGATAGCAATAGAAAACGTTTTTCCTCCCATCCCATCTGAATTGATTCTGACATTTGGCGGTTTTATGACAACTTACACATCCATGAATCGATGGATTGTTGTGCTGTTTGCTACCTTTGGCTCTGTCATTGGCGCATGTATCCTATACGGAGTGGGACTTTTGCTTCCCGTAGAAAAGCTGGAGCTGCTGGTTGACAGATGGGGACATATCCTGGGATTAAAAAGATCTGATATTAAACGAGCAGAAGGCTGGTTTGAGAAAAAGGGAACCTCAACCATCTTCTTTTGCCGTTTCATCCCACTTATACGCAGCCTGATTTCCATACCAGCAGGTATGGCCAAAATGCATATGGGGAAATTTCTCCTCTATACCACCATTGGTACCTTCATATGGAACATTGTGCTCGTGTTCCTGGGAGCATTCGCTGGGTCGAAATGGAACACCATTGTACATTACATGGATCTGTATTCCAATATTTCCGTCGCTATTATGGCGGTCATCGCAGTCGGTGTTCTTATCTGGTTTGTAAAGAAACGAAAAAAATCCATATAAAACAAAGGCAGAGACTTTATTTATGTCTCTGCCTTTGTTTTATATATTCGTATCTTTTTTTATTTAAAAATATGAATGCTACCCTCTTTATTCAGTTTGACCAAAATAGTTGCTATGATCGGCAACATGAACAGTCCTAAAATTCCCATCAGCTGTGCTCCTACGAACATTAAAATTAGAGTTACAATGGGGTGAAGTCCTATCTGCTGTCCTATGATTTTGGGTTCCAGTATCTGCCGAACTATTGTAATAAAGATGTATAAAACAATCATTCCGATTCCTACCCGGGTATCCCCCATGGAAAAGGCAATGATTGACCAGGGAATTAAAACAGCTCCAGTCCCCAAAATAGGGAGAACATCTATGATTGCGACAAGCAGTCCAATCAGAAATGGTGTAGGAATGCCTATAATAGAAAAGCCAAGAGATAATTCTATAAAAGTGATGGAAATGATCAGGGCATAGGCACGAATGAATTTGCCTAATGAGCCAATGACATTATCTTTTATATTCAGCATTATATTTCTGCGCTTGTCTCCAAACTGGCGTAACACAAAATTTCCGATCTTATAATAATCAATGGTGAAAAAGAAGGACGATACAATTGTAAAAATAACCTTTATTAACAATGTTGGAACCTGACCAGCCAAACCAGTGACCGTTGTCACTACCTTAGAGGATATATTGGAAAGATAGGTGAAAATTGATTGCCCAATGTTATTAATAAACTCATCCAGATACACCTTAATGACAGGAAACCGGTCAGACATCTGATCTGTAAAAGCAGAAAGCGCTGGCTGAAGCGTTTCCTTATAAAGCGAAGGAAGGTTATTAAATAATGAACTGATAAACTGAAAGAACCTTGCACCAATGAGGCTGATGACCAAGAACAAACAGGCATAAAATAAAATCAGAATTATAATTGAGGAAAAAGTCCGTTTGATACCCAACTTCTTTGTCAGCAGATCAATGGGCTTTCGAAATGTCATGGAGATAATTAATCCAATAACAAAGGGCATTAAAAGCGGAAAAACATATTTAACGCCTGCATATACCATGATTAATAAAATAAATGCAAATACACAGTGAATAATAAATGCTTTCTGTTTTTCTAAACTCATGAATTACAATACCTTTCTGATGGTCGCATGTAAATCTGGTACCTATAATTACCAGATTCCTTGGTTGTATTATATCGTTTATACGGACGGTGTCAAGCACTACGGCTAATCTTTGTCCGATATTGTTGAAAAACAGGGGCTACCGAAGGGTATGCATATAATCTTCTGCCTTATCCCAATTCACTACAAAGGAAGTCCCTTTTTGGCAGAAAACAGAACAGGAGGGATTCTTAACATCTGCATCCGCATTGTAATGATAAGAGGCCACGACTTCGTCCTGATTATGGCATATGTCATAATGAGAAAAATTCATAGTGATCCCTGCCCGTCCTCCTGTCATCATCAACAGCTCTTCTCCATAATTCATAAAAGAAGAGACTGGGCCGGTTCCCGTAACAACACATCTACCGTTTCCATCCATGACCGGAGCCTCATACACTCCGTAACGTCTTGTAATGTCATTTAAGAGCTTTCCAGCCAGGGTGTCGGGAATGGACAGGCTAAACCTGTAATAGGGCTCTAAAAGGAGATTATCCGCCTTCATCAGCCCCTGCCGGATTGCCCGATATACTGCCTCCCGGAAATCACCGCCTTCTGTATGCTTTATATGAGAGATACCATCAATCAAAACGATCTTAACGTCTGTCAGGGAAGAACCGGTTAAGATTCCTTTATGAACCGTCTCAAATACATGGGTACGTATCAGATTCTGATAATTGATCCCAAGCCTGTCAACATGACATTCGCTCTTAAAGGTAATGCCCTCCCCTCTGGACGCCGGCTCTATTCTAAGGGCTACTTCCGCATAATGTCTAAGAGGTTCAAAATGACCATAACCATATACTGGTTCTTTCACCGTTTCCATATATACAACCTCCGGATTCCCAAAGGTTACTGGAACCTGATATTTTCTTAAAACCGTTTCTTCTAAGATTTCCAGTTGGATCTTCCCCATAACGTTTACCTTAAGCTGCTGTAAGGATTCCTCCCACTCCGCTTTCAGAGATGGATCCTCCTCTTCAAGCATATGGAAGATGCGTAAAACCGTCTGATCAGGAATGTCAGGTGGATACTGAACTCTGGCCTGAAGGGCTGGATGAAGGTAAGGAATCTCTCCTGTATGGCAGGCGCCAAGTCCCTGGCCTGCAACTGTATTTATTAATCCGGTTACAGCAACCACATCACCAGCAGTTGCTTCCGCCACTGTAGTAAATTTCTCCCCTCTAAACAATCTGATCTGATGTATCTTCTCAGTCTCAGAAACAATATCACGTACCTTTACACTTCCGCTTAATACCTTAAGATAAGTCATGCGCTCCTGCTGTTCATCATAACGAATCTTAAACACTCTTCCTCTGAAAACGTCAGAGGTCTCGTAATTGGTCTTAGTAAGCTCATAAAATGCGGTAAGGAACTCATAAAGTCCGGCCCCTTTTAATGCACTTCCCCCAAAGCAGGGAAATAAGTGGCGCTTCTTAATCTGAGATAACAATGAGGGCTTCATATCTTCATAAGACATAGTTCCTTCCAGCCACTCATCCACAAGGCCTTCATCCAGTTCAGAAACATTATCTATGAGATCGTCCGTAAAGGTACCTTCCATTCCATTCTTAAAGTTCATGTCCTGGAAATCCAAAATGCGGTCTGACAGCTGGTTTTTAAGTTCTTTTACAATATGCTCATAAGAGGCTGTCGGGATATCCAGTTTATTGATAAACAGAAATACAGGAATCCCATATCGTTCCAGCAGCTTCCAAATAGTCTCTGTATGACCCTGAACCCCATCGGAACCGTTCACTACAAGGACAGCATAGTCCATAATTTCCAAAGTTCTCTCCATCTCAGCCGAAAAATCAACGTGCCCGGGAGTATCTACCAGGTAATAAGTATTGTCGTTATGTGTATAGCACGCCATATCAGAAAAAATCGTAATCCCTCTTGTTTTCTCTATCTCATCATGGTCCAGACAGGCCGTCTGAGAGTCTACCCGTCCCAATGTCCTGATCACCTTTTCCTCATATAAAATCTGTTCTGAAAAAGTAGTTTTACCAGCATCCACATGAGCCAGAATACCAAATGTGATTTTCATATAGGTTCAAATCCTTTAGTCATTAAAATTGCGCCAATCTACCAATATCAGGGGACGCTTTCTTTATTCTAATTTATTATTCCCATAAAATCAACGCAATTTAAAGCTCCTATCCTGCCATCGAAATAAAAATCAGGGGTTTTCCTCAGAGGTACAGTACATAACGGTCAAATAGTGCCCGCTGTGTATGATATCTTCCTTTAAACCATTCATGTTCTTCAACTCTTTTACATACTGTGCTACAGTCATTCCGCTGTTTTCACTATATTTTCCTGCAATGCTCCACAGACTGTCTCCCTGCTGGATCTCAATGCTGGTGTAGTACTTCTCTATAGCTGCCTGTTCAAGGGCCTGGGCAGAATCAAGTCCCGGAACGAAACCAAAGATACGGAATCCAAGAAATGAGAAAAATAACAGCACAATTATTTGTTTCATCATACGGATACCTCCTAAAAATAATCAGAACGCATGTTCTGTTTTAATAAGGCAATCATATCATTCCAAACATATGTTTGTCAATTCGTTTTGGCTTTTTTCGAACAAAGGTTTGCATTTTCTTCGAACATATGTTACTATAGGTTTAATGATAAAGATTTGAGGAGGCTGTGCGATGGCTCAGGAGAAGATCACACCCAAGCAACAGGAAATTTTGGAATATATAAAAGAGACGATATTAAAGAAGGGTTATCCCCCGGCAGTGAGGGAGATTTGTGAAGCGGTTCATTTAAAATCAACCTCTTCCGTTCATTCACACCTGGAGACATTGGAAGAAAAGGGCTACATACGAAGAGACCCAACCAAACCCAGAACCATTGAGATCATTGATGATTTTTTTAATCTGACCCGCAGAGAAGTGGTGAATGTACCGGTTCTTGGAACAGTAGCAGCCGGTCAGCCATTATATGCTGAGGAGAATATTGAGAATTACTATCCTATTCCTTCCGATTTACTTCCCAATGGGGAAACCTTTATGCTTAAGGTACGGGGAAACAGCATGATTAATGCTGGTATACTGGAAGGAGATCAAATTATTGTTGAGCATTGTCCTACTGCTGTTAACGGAGAGATTGTTGTTGCATTAGTAGATGATTCTGCTACAGTAAAACGTTTTTTCAAGGAAGATGGTCATTACCGCCTTCAGCCGGAGAACGATTCCATGGATCCGATTATTGTAGATCAAGTAGAGATTCTTGGAAAAGTAATCGGTCTGTTTCGTCTTGGAATTCATTAATAGACGGTTTAACGCCAGTAGAGATTATAAAGGATCGGCGATAGTTAACATAATTATTTTATGTCAACTATCGCCGTTTTTTTAATCCATTGATAGGACTGCAACAAAAAACGGCTAACAGGTTCTGTT
Organism: [Clostridium] aerotolerans DSM 5434; assembly: GCF_000687555.1. GTDB lineage: Bacteria > Bacillota > Clostridia > Lachnospirales > Lachnospiraceae > Lacrimispora > Lacrimispora aerotolerans. Next base: position 160,866 of record NZ_JHWJ01000005.1, read on the forward strand.
AAGCCGTTTTCTACTCTCATCATATTATGATAATGTTTCTACATCAATGGTTTTTCCGTCTCTCCAGATTCTTTCCAGATCATAGAATAAACGGTTGTCACGATCAAATACATGAACGATAATATCGCCGTAATCCATGAGGATCCAATTGGCAGTGCGATATCCCTCCATCTGTTTGCAGACATAACCCTTTTTACCCAGTTCTTCTTCCACATTATCAACCATGGCCTGTACCTGGCTTGAATTTGTACCGCTGGCAATAATAAAATAATCTGCCATAACCGATACGTTACGGATATCAATGATTGTAATATCCTCACCCTTCTTATCAGACAACGCATTGTATGCGGTTTTTACCATTTCAACTGACTGATTCATCACAACTCTCCCTTCTTCATTTCATGGATCTTCTTATAATAATCATATGCCTGTACCGACATGGAATCCACAAAATAGCCTTTTCCCTCCAGATATTCCAGAGTGCCTTTCAGGATGATATAAACGCATTCATCCAAATCTATAAAAGCAACAGACCTTACGACAGGCAAATCTGCCGCCTTATCTCGTCTTGGTTCTATATAATCCGCTGTAAATACGATTTTTTCCAGTAAAGACATATCCGGCCTTCCGGTCGTATGCCACCGTATGGCATCTATAACTTCTTGATCCTCGATGCCATATTTATGCTCTGCAAGCCATGCACCGTATTTGGCATGAAGCACAACAGGAGCTTTTAATTCATCCGATGTTAAAAAGATATTCTGTTTCTCACATTTTTTAATAATATTTCCGTCACCGTAATATTTCGCACAGTCATGCAGCAGGCCGGCCAATTCAGACTGCTCTAAATCAGCACCATACCTCATCGCCAGCGCTGTACAGATAAATGATACGCTGATTGTATGCTCATACCTCTGAGGGCTAAGTTTTTCCTTTAAGTCATCTCTAAGATTTAAGATTATCTCTTTCATGCTTCTATCTCCTGATAAAGACCATGATCCTGAATATACTTATTAACCACCTTTGGCACATAAGGATCTATGGATTCGCCATTTGACACCATGCTCCGAAGCTCTGCAGAAGAGATATCCATTTCCTTGCAGTGCAGCATTCGAATATCTGCATCATATTTACGGCGAAGATAATCAATCTGTTGATCCAAAGACCTTTCCTTAACCTCATATTCCCTGGGAGCAGCCAGTATTACTGCCAGCTTTAACACCAGTTCCGGTTCATACCATTTCTCAATCTCATAAAGGGAATCAGCCCCAACAATAAAATAATAGGTATGTTCCGGATATGCCTCTGAAAGTAATTTTAAGGTCTGCGCTGTATAAGTATTCCCCTCTCGTGCAACTTCAAAATCAGAACACGAAAATCCTGGGTGATACTTCACCGCAGCAGCCGTCATGGCAAGGCGGAGTTTTGGTTCCGTTATCTGACGCCTTTTTTTGTGAGGCGGATGCCCGGATGGCATAAACCAGACTTCATCTAGACTGTATTCATCATACGCCTGTTCCCCAAGCATAAGATGACCATTATGAATCGGATCAAATGTTCCGCCCATAATTCCTATTTTCCCCATAATCTTCGACTCCCTCACTGGAACGTGATGCAGTTTTATTTGGGAAGTGCTATTTTTCGCTTTGCTTCCTCTTTTGCCTGCTTATAAAGGACAATGCGTCTTCCAATTACCTGTACAACCTCTGAATGGGTGCGCTCAGAAAGAACCTGAGCAATGCTTGAACCGTCATCCAGGCAATTCTTTAATACTGTGATCTTAATCAATTCTCTGGCTTCCAGCGCCTCTGCGATTGCATTGGTCAGTTCTGGAGTCAAGCTTGATTTTCCTATCTGGAAAATCGGATCTATATTCATCGCCAATCCTTTTAAATAGGATCTCTGCTTACTTGTCATATTATTCTCCTTACTTACTTGTAATAGTCAAATTCCAGACCATACATACGGACGGTATCACCCTCTTGGATTCCAGCTTGCTCAAGATCTTCTAAAATTCCATTTTCCTTTAAGAAGTTCTGGAAGAATCGGAAGCCTTTTTCCGTCTCTAAATTGGTATAACCCAGCATCTTATCAATTCTTGGGCCTTCCACCACATAAACACCATTTTCATCCACTTCAACCGTATAAGGAAGCTGCTTAATGGTCAGCCCCTTTAAGTCAAATTCTTTTTCGAAGACAATCGGACTTAAGTTCACGGTCTGAATAAGTTCATAAATGGCATATAACAGTTCTTTGACTCCCTTACCGCTTACGGCTGATATGGGGTATACTTTAACACCCTTAGGTTCAAACTCAGCTTTCAGCTTTGCTACAGGATCTTCACCATCATCATAAATAGCATCTGTTTTATTGGCAGCAATGATCTGCGGCCGTTCCAGAAGCTCTGAATTGTATGCGCCTAATTCCTTATTAATGGCATGGATGTCCGCAATGGGATCTCTTCCTTCTGTAGAAGCAGCATCCACTACATGAACAAGAACTCTGGTGCGTTCTATATGACGAAGGAAATCATGTCCAAGGCCAACGCCTTCGGAGGCTCCTTCAATGAGTCCAGGAATATCGGCCATTACAAAGCCCTTTCCTCCATCAATATCTACAACTCCAAGATGAGGATTTAAGGTTGTAAAATGATAATTAGCGATCTTAGGCTTGGCATTGCTTACTCTGGATAAAAGAGTAGACTTTCCAACGTTAGGGAAACCAACCAGACCTACATCTGCGATCACCTTAAGCTCAAGCTGTACCCAAAGCTCCTGAAAGGCCTGTCCCGGCTGAGCATACTTTGGTGCCTGCATGGTGGGAGTCGCAAAATTCATATTGCCCTTGCCGCCTCTTCCGCCTTTTAGTATCACTTCTCTGCGGTTTTCACCGGACATATCTGCAATTACTTTACCAGACTCAAATTCCTTAATAACGGTTCCTTCCGGAACTTTAATGATAAGGCTTTCCCCGTCTTTTCCGTGACATCTGCGTTTTCCACCAGATTCCCCGTCTTTTGCTGCATATTTTTGGATTTGGCGGAAATCACTTAAGGTATTAAGGCCCTCATCCACTACAAATATAATGTCACCGCCCCGGCCGCCATCACCACCGTCAGGTCCACCGCAAGGAACGTAAAGTTCTCTACGGAAACTGACATGGCCATCGCCACCTTTACCGGATCTGATATATATTTTTGCTCTATCGGCAAACATTCATTCACCTGTTCCCTTTCTGCTTTATTTAAAATTTAAGTTCTACCTCTTTCTAAAGAGGATAAGACTTAAACTGAACATTAGCACCAAACATACTGCCTGTCCTTTCTGACAGACAGAAAATACAGATAAGTAAAAGCATTATCTGTATCGCAAAAAACGGCTCCATACGTCAAGGTATGAAGCCGGTCCAATTATTCATTAATTGCTTTTGGATAAACAGAAACCTGCTTTTTGTCTCTGCCTTTTCTTTCAAATCTAACAACGCCATCCACTAAAGCGAATAATGTATCATCACCGCCGCGGCCTACGTTGATGCCTGGGTGGATATGTGTTCCACGCTGTCTGTAAAGAATATTGCCAGCTAATACGAACTGACCATCAGCTCTCTTGGCACCTAATCTCTTAGACTCGGAATCTCTGCCGTTCTTGGTAGAACCAACACCCTTTTTATGAGCGAACAATTGAAGGTTCATCTTTAACATAACTTACACCTCCTTAAAACAAATTTTGATATATGGTTCTCCATATTCCTCCTCAATATCCTGTAATCCGAATACGAGAGAGTTTATAAGGAGCTGCGACTCTGAACTGATATCTGAGGTAAACCGAAAACGAAAAGTACCTGACTCTTCCTCCTGATCTACTTCAAAAGAATCCTCTGTAAATTGCTCTACACTGTTAGACATATTAATCGTAAGAGCCGATACCGCAGCACAGACAAGTTCTTGCCCCTCCTGAGGATCGTCTTTCAGACCTGCATGTCCCAACATCTGAATTCCAGTATAATGCTGTTCTGAATCAACAAATACGGTTACACTTACCATAATTAAGCATTGATCTTTTCGATCTTAACCTGTGTATAAGACTGTCTATGACCATTTTTCTTATGGTATCCAGTTTTTCTCTTATACTTGTAAACAATAACCTTTTTAGCTTTGCCTTCCTTCACAACTGTACCTGTTACGGTAGCACCTGCTACGGTTGGGCTGCCAACGGATAATTCACCATTGTTTACTACAAGAACCTGGTCAAATGTGACAGCTTCGCCAGCGTCAACACCAAGTTTTTCTACCTTAATGATATCGCCTTCCGCTACTTTGTACTGCTTTCCACCTGTTGCAATAATCGCGTACATATGGCACCTCCTATTATCATTACTCGCCAACTTCGGTGTCCCATGAAACATGGAAGCTTACTAACCTCATTGTGCGGCATACTTAATTAATATAGCATTCTATAATACTTCTGTCAATATTATTTCTTGACTTTTCCAATTTTTATGCATGTATATAAAGAAATGGCTCTTTTCTTGAGGAAATGTGTCTTACCCTTGTCTTTCCATGAAACCCTTAGTATAATGAAATGTGTTTTAAATACGATTAAGGAGTTTTGTAATGAAAACAGATAAGTACAATCACATCTTTCTACGCTGCTGTTATGGGTATGCAGTCAGCGGGATGGCAGTTCTTGTTATTGGTGCCATATTGCCATCGATTATTACAGAAGCAGGAATCAGTTTTCTGGCGGCTGGAAGCCTTTTGTCAGGGATGGCAATCGGAAATTTAAGCGCCAGTTTTTTATTTCCGGTCCTGGTTTCCTGGTTGGGAAGAAAACGGGCGATCTTTTTTATCACTCTTTGCGCACCAGTTTGTCTTTTTATATTAAGTATTCTCCCACCATTTCCAATTATGTACGGTGTTATGCTGATTTACGGTCTGGTCCGCGGCAGTATAACGATTTTGAATAATTCTGCTGTCAACGATATATATGGAAGTAAAGCGACTGGAAAATTGAATCTTCTTCACTGTTTTTTTGCAGTGGGAGCATTCCTGGCACCATTTCTTACTGCTGTTTTAATGAAGCTGGGATTTAACTGGAGACATGTTCTCTACTTAATACTCATTCTCACAGCGGCGACTGCGGCACTTTATGGTACCATGGATGACACTCTTTTAAATGAGACTTCTAATGGCATAAATAAAGATAAAGGTAAGAAGGATTCTCAGGATAAGTCATTCTTAAAGTCATATTCCTTCTATGGAATCGCCTTTATCCTGTTTTTTTATCTGGGGCTTGAAAATTGTATCAATGGGTGGTTTGTTACTTACCTCCAGAATACAAATGTCATGAGTGCAACTTATGCCACAGCTCTTGTGTCCTTTACATGGCTAGTTATTATGGCTGGACGCTTAATCTGCGCTGCCCTTTCAAAGAAACTGGATAAGAGTACCATTATACTCATTCTTTCATTGGGAAGTGCCGCCTGTTTCTTCCTTTTAATATCTACGAAAAACCTGACTTTGATTACAGTGGCATTGCTGGGCCTTGGATTCTTTTTATCTGGAATCTATCCTACCTGCATTGCAAATGCCGGCCCTATGATTAAGGGCTCCACCCTTGGGATGTCTGTCTTAACTGCAATTTCAGCCATGGGAGGTATTATTACACCACAGATCATCGGTGGCATTGCTGACCGTATTGGTATTGTAGGTTCCATTGGGATATTGAATATAAATGTATTTATGGTAATTTTGTTAGCCTTCCTTAATTTCAGAAATCATCATAAGAAGATATAAGAGCCTTACCATTAGAAATGAGGATAAGCTGGTATAAAGCCTGCTTATCCTCATTTTTATGGTAGCTGTGCGATCTGTTCGTGAAGAGGCTTGCGGATTTTTTTTCTTGTGACCTCTACTAAATTTAACTTTGTTATTTCAACTACTGTAGTCTTAACCGGGTCCTTAGAAAGAATCTCATGTAAACGGTTCACCAGCAGTATTCTATCTTCTTCCAATTCCATATCAATGAAATCAATGATTATGATACCAGATAAATTTCTAAGCCTGAGCTGATGGCCAATCTCCTGGGCTGATTCTAAGTTAATCTTCATTATGGTGTCACGAAGTGCCTTTTTCCCAGCATACTTACCGGTATTTACATCAATGACCGTAAGGGCTTCCGTGGGTTCAATGACCAGATATCCCCCTGATTTTAACCAGACCTTTTTCCCCAGGGCCTCATCCATCGATTTCTCAATTCGATACAGCTTATAAAGGGGAAGCAACGGATCTTCATAAGAAACCAGAAGGGATAAGTCCTCAGGTTGATTCTCACTTAAATAATTTTTTAAGGCTTCATAGATATCAGTCTGATCCGTAATCACAGCTTCCAGAGATGACTTAAGACTGTCTCTGATACCAGAAAGATAGGTAGGAGCACCACTATATAACAGACTGTAGCTGGTTCTGTATTTTGCATCCTCTAAAAGCTTCTTTAAGCCACTGTGAAGGGACTGAAATTCGTTCTTAAGATCTTCTTCCACAGCACCATATGCATTGGTCCTTACAATGATTCCGAAGTCCTCATCCTTTAAAGTTTCAAGATAAGACTTCATCTTAAGCTTCCACGTCTGGTCTGTGATCTTAGAAGAGAATCCAATTTGCTTTTTACCGGTGGTAAGAACAAAATACCGTCCGGTAAGGTTAATATTTCCGGTCAGAACAGGTGCCTTTGATTTAACGGCATCCCGTTCTACCTGAACGATAACGTCATCTCCCTGTTTCAGCCTTCCATCCCACGGACGGCCATCGGCATAATGTACCATTCCTTCATTTAAAGACAGATACCCCATCTGACCATTGCCAATGTCAACGAAGGCTGCGTTAATATTCTTTACCAGCTTATTAACCTTTCCAATGTAAACATTGCCTAAAGAGAACCCTTGCTGCTCTGGTTCCACGTTAATCTGAAGTACTTCCTTACCAGAATGAAGGAGGGTTACAATCCCTCCATTCCATCTGGTAATAATCAGCTTATTCACAGGCTGCTCCCATCAGGCCAAGGGGCACCAGGTTCCGGTTTTCGTCGTCTCCTGTATTGCCGTATACTTCCTCTCTTTGAATATGAAACGCAAATTCAGGAAGTGTAAGGCCAAGGAATTGATAATAAGCCTCCATAACAAGCTCTGGCTTTAAATTATCTGCGCTACCGGAAGATACCTTCATAAAAATCCGCTCCCCATCTACGGAAAGCTCATAAATTCCAGTCTTAATATCTACTTCCTTTTCCCCTTTTTTTGTTTTCTTGGTTATAAGGATCTCAGATTGTTTCATAAATTCAGAAAGTCCCTGAAAGAAGCTTTCTAAATCAGCCGGTTCCTTTCCTTCCCTGAAGGTAAGGGTGTAATCAGCCGCAGCAACCAGTGACATTGCATTTTTAGCACGTTCATCCAGTACGTGGCAGTCTGTAACTGAAATACCTTCTACCATAACTGCATTGAGCTGATCCATCATGGTCTTTGTATCTGTCATGGAATTTACTTCGATGTCCATATACTCTCCATTGCTGGTAAGCCCAACGCCTAAAGGCGCTGCAAATGACATGACCTGGTGAGGACTGAAGCCTTCACTGTATTTAATATCGATTTCTGCCCTTCTGATTGCTTTCTGGAAATAACGCATAATATCCAAATGCCCGATGAATTTCACTGGGCCGTGCTTTATAAATTTAATTCTTACCTTCATAGCAGATTCCTCCTTTGAAACTCATGGCTCCACAGCCGGTACATTGCTGACGGCAGTTTGGAGTTACTTTTTCGCCGATGGCATTCTGCCACTCTCTCTTTAAAAACTCTTTGGTTACACCTGCATTAATGAAATCCCATGGAAATAATTCATCAAGATCACGTTCCCTTATGGTATAAAAATCAGGATCTATGCCGCAGGTCTCAAACGCCTTCATCCAGACATCATTTTTAAAATGCTCTGACCAGGAATCATAAATAGCCCCGTTTTTGTAGACCTCTTCAATCAGAGCCGATATCTTTCTGTCACCTCTTGCAAGAACGCCCTCTAATACGGTCAAATCTGCCTCATGGTAGTTGTACTTCAAGCTCTTTCGGTTCAACATTTCACGGAATTTGTCTTTCACGATGTAAGCTCTCTCTAAAAATTCTTCCTTGGTGCACATTTTTGCCCACTGGAATGGGGTAAATGGCTTTGGAACAAAAAAGGAGGAGCTTGCCACGACCTGTACTTTTCCATTTCGCTGATCTTTAGGAATCTCGTAATAAACTTCTGCGACCTTTTCCGAAAGCTCCGCAATTCCTTCCATGTCTTCTACGGTCTCTGTAGGCAGACCAAGCATAAAATAAAGCTTGACCCGGTTCCAGCCGCCGCGGAATGCGTCACTGGCTCCCTTTAAGATAATTTCCTCTGTCAGTCCTTTGTTAATAACATCACGAAGTCTCTGGGAACCTGCTTCCGGAGCAAAGGTCAGACTGCTTTTTTTAATATCCTGAACCTTACTCATTACATCCAGGGAGAATGCATCAATACGAAGGGATGGAAGTGAAATATTAACTCCTTTTCCCTTGAATTCATCAATCAGAAAATTAACGATTCCTTCTAACTGAGAGTAATCACTGGAGCTTAAAGAGCTTAAGGAAATCTCTTCATGTCCGGTGCTTTTTAAAAGCTTATGGGCGTAATCTTTCAAATAATCAAGACTGTGTTCTCTGGAAGGACGGTATACATTGCCGGCCTGGCAGAAACGGCATCCACGAATACAGCCTCTCTGTAATTCCAAAACAACCCGGTCCTGGGTGGCTTTGATAAATGGTACGACAGGCTTTTCAATAAAATAAGCATCATCCATGTTGGTGACGATCTGCTTGGTCACCTTTTCCTTTGCATGAGGATTGTTAGGCTTCATGCTTTCGATGGTGCCGTCTTCTTTATAGGTAACATCATAAAAGGCAGGAACGTAAATGCCTTCTATTTCTGCGGCCATCTGAAGGAATTCCTTACGGGTTCCGCCATTTTTCTTATTTTCCTTATAGCGGTCCATTAAATCAAAGTAGACTGTCTCTCCTTCTCCAATATAAAACAGATCAAAAAATGGGGCCAGAGGCTCTGGATTATAAGCGCATGGGCCGCCACCGATGAGGATAGGATCTTCCTCTGTCCTGTCCTCGGTATGGAACGGAATCTTGCCTAAGTCGAGAATCTGCAAGATATTGGTATAGCACATCTCATACTGCAAGGTGATTCCGATAAAGTCAAATTCTTTAATGGGGTCCTGTGATTCCAACGCAAAAAGAGGGATGTTTTCTTCCCTCATAATCTTGTCCAAATCGGTCCATGGAGAATAGATGCGTTCACAGTAAATATCATCTCTGCGGTTAAACATATCGTATAAAATCTGCATCCCTAAATGGGACATACCGATCTCATATACGTCGGGGAAACACATGGCAAAGCGGATATCCACTTCGTTCGGATCCTTCCTGGCCATATTTACCTCGTTACCGATATAACGGGCAGGTTTTTCAATTTTCATTAAAATTTCATCACTTAAAGCTAATTTTCTCATGCCTATTCCTTTTTTACATGTGAATCAATCACATTTTATAATTGATTGTGTTGCATAAAATATTGAAAGTGATTTATGCAATGCATTCTCTGATAGCCATTTGCTTTCATAAATAGCATTCAACACTACGCATAATTATATAGGATTTTTCGGTATTAGGCAACATGATTTAAAAATTGACAATTAAGCAAATGGACTTTCATAGATTTGCTGTCTTGTCACTAAAGAGCGGTATAATCTATTATTCTCCATTAAATCTCTATGGTATCCGATTCCAGCGGTTTTTCCATCCTTTAAAATAATAATTTGGTCTGAGTTTTCAATAGTTGATAAACGGTGAGCTATTATTATTGTTGTCCGACCTTTCATCAGTTTATTTAAAGAGTTTTGAACCAGGTATTCCGAAGTGCTGTCAAGATGAGATGTGGCCTCGTCTAAGAGAAGGATTTCTGGTTTTCTTATTAGCGCCCTGGCAATTACAATTCTTTGCCGCTGTCCTCCTGACAGGTTTGTTCCCCGTTCACCTACTTTTGTATGTATTCCTTTTGGAAGCTTTTCGATAAATTCAAGCAATCCAACATCCAATAAGGCTTTCGTAAGATCTTCATTGTCATAGTTTTCAATTCCATAAGTTAGATTATCATGAATTGTTCCTTGCATTAATGGGGCCTCTTGAGAGACATATGCGATCTTATTTCTCCACTCATAAAGATCATAGTTCTGAATAGGCACACCCCCATAACAGATATTCCCGGAGGAAGGAAGATAAAACCTTTCTAATAGAAGAAAAAAAGTAGTCTTTCCCACACCACTTTCACCGATAATTGCAGTAACAGATCCTTTTTGAATCCTAAAATCAACAGATTGAAGTATCATTCTGTTATTATGATACCCAAAATTCAAACCCTGCACTTCTATATCCTGAGGCGGTAAAAGGCTTGCTGACAGTTTTCCTGAAATCCCAGGTTCTTCTTCTTCTGCAAAAAGTTGGTTAATCCTTCCAGCTGATACAATAAATTTGAGAAGCTTTGCAGAGAAGCTTCCAAAGATAGTGACTGGGCCAGTCAACTCAAAAAGATAGAATATGACAGCCACAAATTGACCTGCTGATAAACTTCCTTGAGAAACTCTAATACTACAGTACCCAAAGATGACCAAAAACAATAGCATAAGTAAGATGTTTGCGCAAGGCTGAATCAAGGCAAATATTTTGTTCTCCAGACTGCTTAAGTGGAATAAATTTCTAATGATTTTTTGGCCCTGAATACTTTCATACTCCTCTGCCTGGCTGGATTTAATTGTTCTGATTTCATAGAGAACCTGATTAATCCTATTCTGAAATCCTTCCGTTTCTCTTTGTATGGATTGAGATATATCATATTCTCGTCGGGCTATAAAAGAAATCAATAAAAGTGTCGCAGGAATAGCAAAAAAGATTAACAATGATATCTTCCAATCAATAATAAAAATAATTGCTCCAATTATCACAAGGTAAATACTACCTGAAATAACGGAAAATGTCTCAGTAGTAAAAAAATCTTTAATAACTATAGCATCATTCGTTAACCGGCTCATGGTTTCACCATTGCTGACAGAATCATAAAAGGAAACCGGAAGCCGTAATATTTTTTCCCAGATTTTGAGCCGCAGATTCTTTAATAGACCCGCAGCCAGATTTGAAAGCATGAGATAATGAAAAGATGAAATAAGCAGTTTTATAAATAAGATCATAAGAACGGGCAAATAATTGAATATGCTCAGATGAACATCCATAAGAGGATTGTCAATCATATCCATGACAGCTACTGGTGTTACAACAGTAGCCACAATTTCAAACAAGGCAGCAAGGATGGCGAATATGACAAGTTTTCTGGATGGTAAGAAGTATCTGATACTCTTAATTGCCATAACGCCTTCCCTAAATCTGATCCAATATTCTTTCAACTGCTACCTCCTTGTATAAACCTGCCTCCGATAAGTTAGTCACTCATCAAATAAATAATGTTCAATTTCTTCCGCTGGCATTCCGATTTTCTCCAGTTGATCCCAGAGATCCTCATAACCAGTTAAGGAATAAGTTTTCCACAGTTTTGCAACTAAAGCTGTGATAATATAGTTTGCAACGCTGGAACCAAGAGAAACATTTCCTATCAACCTCTCAGAATCATCATCATAATCAATCCATTCTGGAGTTGCCTTTACTATATTTAAGGTTCTGTCCAATAATATCATATTATAAATAGATGTAATTCCGATACCTAAAACATTAGAAAAAGAAAATGGATAGCATTCCTTTGTCGTTTCAATATCCCGGGGAGCTATGATAATACAACCTTTTGATACCGCATAGTCACACGCGTTCTGCAAATCATCTTTAAAATCCTGAGATAGTGTTGCGCCTCCAATGGAGATAACATTTGCACCAGAATCAGCTGCTAAATATATGCCTTTAATCATATTTTCACATCTGCAGTCTCCGCCTGAGAGAGCTCTTACAACAAAAAATTCTGCATCCGGATATATGCTTTCTACGATTCTTACTGCCAGGTTTCCATGTTCTTCACTGGAATAAAAATCATTATCTGTTTTTACACTCCCGTTTTCATAAAAAACATGAACTCCACCTATAAGATTGACTTTTCTACTCTGACTTATGCCAGTATCTATAATAGCCACTTTCGTTTGTTTATTTTTTCCAGGGCCATCCTTATTGACCTGATTCAGAAGAAGGCAATTTTTTAAGAGTTCTGCTTTAGTGTATACTTCTACTTCATGGAACCTTTTGATTTTATTAATTTGTTCCTTGGTAATTCGGCAGAATATTACACTGTATTCATCTAGTGTAATATTTAATTTACCAAGGCAGTCAAACTCGACATAGATATCTGTATCCGCTGGTTCCACTCCTTTCAGACGAATGGTATGGGTATCCCCACTGTAATACATTCCCTGCAAATAATGTTCGACAAAGTCCTGATAAAATAAATGAATCAACTTATCACGATCTGTCTGGTAATCCGTATTTAATCCAGGCGGAGGTAATATAGTAAAAAATTTATCAATGTACTTATAAACAGAATTGTATCTAGTCTCCGCTATAAGTAAAATTTCTTGGTCTGGGGATTCAAAACAGGAATTTAAATGTAAAAAAGCCTGTTCAATAAAGAAAAACATCCTTTTACTTCCCCGAAATTCATCTGAAATAATCAAAATATCAATATGTACCAGCCAGTCACCAGCCCGTTTCACTCTCTTCCATGTAATCAGTCCTTCCATTTTGTCATCTATAAGCAATACTGCAAGTAAAGAGTTTTTACGAAATAATCTGCTGAATAAATTAAATGTCTGGTTATGATTATCAAGATGCCGGCGCATGAAATAATAAATAGATTTGGTTTGCTCATTCCATAAGATGAATTCATCCCGGTTAAAATCCATAATCTCCACACGCATATTTTCAGATTGCTTAGATATGGTTATCATATATTGACCATGCCTACTTCGTATTCTCTTATTAGCATCCGATATATGGATTCCTTATAATCATCGTTACAGGCAGGAGCACAATAATCCCCTTTTAATGTTTTGTTATAAACACGGCACCCTCCCATACATAGGCCACTGACATCGCAGCCCTTACAGAATTCAAACTTGTCCAGGTGGTAGAGATTTCTGGTATTTAATGTCCGCTTTTTGATTAGCTCATGCCCGTCTGTTAGAACATTCCCAAGAATTTCTGAGGTAGGTATTCCACACAAATAGCAGCTACCATCAGGTGATACGGTTATCTGCTTTCCGATTCCACATATTTCCCGGAAGGTAATAGGCATGGGGGCAGAATCACAGAGATGATTCTTAATAAGCTGGGTATGCACGTCAAATAATAGTTTTTCAAAATCCGTGTAACTACAGATAAGGCCCTGTTCAGCAAGATCCTTTCCTCTGCCAACAGCTCTGGCGATGGAAAATGAGAAATGATTTCTATTATTTACTAAGGAACGGTTTTTAATTAAAAAGGGAATGAAGTTCTCCCTTATGTCTTTTTCATTAATTCTAGTAACTGTGGTATGCATATTAAGGCTGATTCCCTTTTCATTGAGATAATACAATGTGTTCATAACCTTTTTAAAATTGCCATCACCTCGGACTTTATCAAAAATCTCTTCTGTAAAGCCATCAAGACTAATCTGAAAATCACTTATATTATCCAATAAAAAGTTTATTTTAGTCACATCTTTATCAATCCAGTCACTAAATAAAAATCCATTTGTTAAAAGAGTTATTCCTGCTGTATTTGGCTTAATATAACGAACGAAATCTGTTAATAATTCCGCATTTAACAGCGGTTCGCCACCAGATATTGCCACCTTAGGCTTATGAGGAAAGATATTGAGAAGCTCATCAAAAACCCTGCAAAATGTATTGGTATCTGCGCTCATCATATCAGGAAAATCAGTAGCAAAACAATGTACGCACTCTGCGTTGCATTTATATGTCATATCAAATTTAATATCAAGTATTTCATCAGCAGTGTCAAAAGGCTCAGTATGTTTATTGGCATGTACAATATCACCAAGAAGTTTTTGGTATTTCTGACGTATTTCGTCTTCCGTACAATCAATGAATTGGCTGCTGTAATGTTCAAAGGCTTCACCAATACTCATACCGTCATATAGCTTTTGGAAACAATCCATACCTTCATCATCCGTAACAAAATAATTTTTGAATTCAGGAAATAGAACCAAATTAAAATGATCAATTTTTATAGAGCTATATCTACTGGTAAAATGAATTTGATTATTATATTCTAATAACATATATAGTTTCCTTTCTACAGCAAGCTGCGGCCAATGCATTGAGTATCAAAACATAGCCGCAGCGATATAAGTAATTTAATTCCTGTTAAATGCCTCAGGAATTATTAGCAGGTACAACTACTTTTACCATTGGATCCCCATAAAAAGCCGCCGGGACGGCTGCAATTGGTGCTGCTTTTACTGTTGACCTGAAGCTTAACACGGTTGTCCTCAGGAATTGTAAAACCTTGCTTTACATTAGATTGCTCATGGTTTTTGTTCATATTCACGCCACCCTTTCAAAGTTAAATAGTATGTATATATGCTTCATGCAATCAGAATCACAGTTTTCTATATTCTGATAACTTATTTATCTTCCTTTGTACACAAACTGAGACAATGCATCAATTACCATAACAAAATCACAGCTGCTTTAATAATAACTTTCCTGTTGGACCTATCAAATTATAATTAACAGGTACATTGGCTCTGACCATTACCTCCCCATAAGAATCCACCAGGACGGTTACAGTTGGAACTGCTTTTACTGTTGACCTGAAGACGAACACGGCGATCCTCAGGAATGGTAAAACCTTGCTTTACATTTGGTTGTTTTTGGTTTTTGCTCATATTTCCACCACCTTTCAATAATAAATGTTATTTATATTAAACATCAAAAATAAATGCTTAATATCAATATTTTGCACTCTAAATGGATAATAAGCTAAGTTTTCATCATGTTTCTATCATGTACTGGTGTGAGGCATTGACGAATTATTATCATTATTAAATATATAAGATATTTGAAATGCAATCAATATTTTGGGATATTTGAAAGATTTCCGGGATATTATGTAATAGCTAATTTAAGTCTTACCAGTTAACTACTTTAAAGTAATATAGTAAAAAATTATTGGCAGAAGGAATAAGCCCTTTGTTTTAAAAGGCTTATTCCTATCCTTCCCATTTGATTGTGTGTACTAAACGCAAAAAATGGAGCTTATTAGATAATCGCAGATGCAAATAGCATAGTATCTTATGCTGCATATTAAAATTATAAATTCATAAAAGATATGTTAAATGAACTATGGAAATGCGATAGACGGGTACTCAATTAATATCACTTATTATGAGGCTGGAATTAATATTTTAATACAGAAGAATCTTTCTAGTTCGTAGATATCAATATGTCCATGATATTTATTGATAATATCATTTATCTGTAGAAATCCATATCCATGATCCTCCTTGTTATATTTAGTGGTAACGAGATTGGAATTCACTCCTAATATAGAGGTTTCAATGGTGTTTTTTATAAAATAGGTCTGATAGCCAGCATGATTAAATATCTCAATATGTATCTGCTTTTCTTCTTGCCCTTCTACAGCTTCTATTGCATTATCAAGAATATTACATAGTAATATGCATAAATCAAATTCCTCTAAGTAAAGTTTCTTTAAATCTTCAATCTGAGCAAATATCTTTATGTTTTTTTTATAAGCCTGACTGAGCTTATGATTAATGATAAAATTAAGAGAGTTATCGGAAAGCTTTATAAAATTAAAATTTAGATCTGCATTGTTTATTAATTCTACAATATACTCTTTTGCTTTATCATAATTTTTACTTTCTAAATTATAAGCTATATAAGTTAAATGGTTTTTTATATCATGATTAATCCGGGCCATTCTTTCAACTTGTTGATTATTTCCTTCCAAATACCGCTCATCCTCATTTATCTGCATGAGGAGATCATTTACATAAGAAAGTCTGCTTTTACTGTTCATTTTAGCATACATATAAAAGAATATAACCTGACTGGCCACAATGCCAATAATAAGAAGTACGAAACCATGCCGTTCCTTTAAAATATCATTATTGATTGAATATAAGATAACAACTATATAAGCAATATTATAAATAGAGTTACTTATCATAGGCTGAATGTTATCATTTTTAGACGTAATATTTCTCTCTTCTAAAAAAATATAAAATCTAACAAAGCCCCATAGAAAACTATTCAAAATCAAACATAATAATACATTAAACGTATGAGGAATCATGAAGAAATCAAGACTTTTATTCATAAGTAATAGAAACAAATCGAAGGTCATAGAACTTGATAACATCAATGTTCCAAAATAAAGAATACAGAACCAAAGAAGACCAAATTTTGTTCGACATTCAAATTTCCATATAATCATTAAAAGATAGGAAACGAAAATACTTCCTGTGATAACCAAAACATGAACATTTACGCCAGAAAACCAAATGTTCATTAGCAATATTGAAAACAACATTAAAAATTGAGGCTTGTCATTCCATTTATATCCGTTATATCTTATTAAAAAGAAAACAGCGAGCAAAGAGTCAAATATAATTAGGTTGAATTGAAATATACTCATAATTGATTTTATCTTAAACTCCTTTTATATTCAGAAATTAATCTGTTTCTACGATTTCTGCTTAGCGGAAGCGAAATTATATTATCATTAAAACTAATTTCTACCATAGACCCTCTGATAAGATAGATATATTTCAAATTAACCAAAAATCCGCTATGTATACGAACAAATCTCTTATCTTCCAATTGTTCTTCAATGAGTTTTAAAGTAGATCTAAATACATATGAATCTCCATTTAAGACTATCTTAACATTATTATGCAAAGATTCAAAATAGACAATATCATGAATCTTCACTTCCTTGTGCGTAACCGGATTAATTGGCACATTAAAAATTTCCATATTATTCTTTATTATAGATACAGCGCTGACCAATGCTTCATTTAATTCATTTATATGAGATTTTCTGATAAATCTGAATGGTTGGAGTTTAAATGATTCATATACATACATGTCCATGTTTGTAATGAATAAGACCAGTAACTGATCATTATATATTCTTACTTCCTTAACTACATCAAACCCTATTATATCCGGCATCTCAATATCTATTAAAAGCAAATCGATAGGAGTATGCTTTGCCATTTTAATAACATGTCTTGGGTCGGTAAATTCATAACAAGTATATTGAATCAGTGGATCAAGTATGATACATAACCTTTCTTTAATTAATTTTACAGCACTTGCCTCATCATCACAAACAACGATATGCATTTTCATATTCATTCCCCTTTATTATAATGTGTGTATATTATAATAATACAATGTTACTTTCACTTTATAATTTGCAACAATCATATTATAATACTATTTTTACACAAAATAAAGTTTTATTAAATTAAAGACAGTTATTTGCAAAATAATATTATTTTCATCATTTAATTCGATATATTACAACATTCTTTTGCAATGTTATCAACAAATTACTCCTTTACTATCTTATAAGATTGATTCCGCAAATAGTTTCTATTTCTGAAAAAACAAAAAACCGTCAAGATAATCTTGACGGCGATTTATATATTTTATATTGCAAAAAAATAAGATTTATTAAAGCTTAAATTAAAAAAAACTTGTAAAAAAGCTAATTCATCTTAAGATGAAAATCAAGTGCCCCATCCTCTAATTCTAACGCAAAGCCTTCTACTCCAAACACCTGTTTTACCCTTTTCTTTTGAAGAACCTCAGATGGTCTGCCGCCGCAAACAACATTTCCCTGCTTCATTAAATACAGGGTGTCGCAATAATGCGCCGCCAGCCTTAAATCGTGTAAGACGATTAAAATGGTCTTTTTGCTTTGCTTTAAAATATCTAAAATATAAAGCTGATGTTTGATATCTAAGTGGTTGGTGGGTTCGTCAAGAATTATGGTATCCACGCCCTGGGCAAATGCTCTTGAGATGAAGACTAATTTCCGCTCTCCACCAGATAAGCTTTGTATGTTCCGGTCTTTTAAATGTGAAATTCCTAACTGTTCCAGAGAATTCAAAACAATCTCCTGCTCCGCCCGTTTGCTCATTCTTCCCCGGATAGGAACGGCCATGGAAACGATTTCATAAGCAGTAAAATCAAAGGTACAGCTGTTATCCTGGCCCACATAACCATAACGCTTAGCCAGCTGCTTGTTGTTTAATCCTGTCACGGAACGGCCATCGAGTAATATATCTCCTTCGTCCATAGAATTGAGTCCCAGAGTCGTTTTTAACAGCGTTGACTTTCCACAGCCGTTTGGTCCTATAATTCCTGTTATAATACCGCTTTCCGCCGTTAAATTCACTCCATGTACGATTCTGTTTCTTCCAACTGATACACTGACATCTTTATATTCTATCTTCATACTCCTCCTTTTCTCCCGTTCTCTTACGCTCTAACTCCATAATTTTTCCGAATCATAAGAAATAGGAAAAATGGCGCCCCAACAAATGCAGTAATAATACCTATCGGAAGCTCTGCCGCCCGGAATGCGCTGCGGGCCAGGCTGTCTGCCCACATGAGGTAAATGGCTCCTGATAATGAACTGAGTGGAATCACCAGTTTATTATTGCTGGAGCGGATCATCAGACGAACCACATGAGGTACCACCAGGCCCACAAAGCCTATGATACCGGTAACAGAAACCAGGGAGGCAACGATTACCGAGCATACAATAAACATACCAGCTCTAACATGCTTTACGGACAGACCAAGAGCTGCCGCATCCTCATCTCCCATCATCATCAGGTTTAAATTCCCTGACTGAAGGATACAAACGACGAGACCGAGAAGAACGCCAAGAGCTGGGATAGTCAGTGTGGACCACTGAGCAGCTGCCAGGCTTCCCATCTGCCAGTTATACACAGCAGCAATGCTTTCAGAGCTTTTTGCAATAAATATTAAAAAACCTGTGACAGCACTCATTACTGCATTGATTGCGGTTCCGGAAAGCAATAAGGTGACCGGATGAAGCTTACCGCCTCCGGCAAATTTTGCCATGAAGTACACCAGAGCAGAGGATATCAGAGCACCAACCATAGCCATGATTGTAGTCTGATACTGGCCTCCGAAGAATGGAATCGGAAGAAGCAGCGCGCAGGCTGCCCCCGAAGATGCACCTGAGGATATGCCAAGAATATATGGGTCGGCAATGGGATTCAAAACCAGTGCCTGCATCACTGCTCCGCATAATCCAAGACCGGCACCGCATAAGATACCAAACAATACTCTGGGAAGCCGGATATTCCAGATGATCTGATAATCCGCCCTCCCCCATAAGCCCTCTTTTAATTCCCGTCCGCCATGTAAGACCTGGTCATTTAAGATTCCGTAGACCACAGACAGGGAAATGTCTGTGGAGCCTTTGGATATCACAAACAGGAGAGAAACAAACAAAACAGCAATCAGTACAGGAAACAGAATGATTCCTCTTAGATTCCTACCATTCTCCTGTCTCATTGTTTGAATTTCTCCGGATAGAAAAATTCAGCAAAGCTTTTGCACGCGCTGGCTGACCGGATATTCTGCATAACCGTTACCAGAGGAACCGTTAAGTAGGCCTTATTTTTAACGGCTGTTACATCAGCAAGTGCTGGGTTATTATTCATAAAATCCATTTTTTCCTCAATGGTCTGCTGACCGTAATCATTAAAGATAATAATATCAGGATTTGTTTTCACAATCGTTTCCACGCTGGTGTTGAACCAACGGGAGTCAGCCATGTTTCTGGTTGCGTTAATACCGCCTGCCAGTTCAATTAAGTTGCTTTGCAAGCCAGCTGATGTAGTATATATTTCATTTCCCTTAAAGGTGTCCATGACAAAGACTTTTACTTTGTCCTTTTCCTCAATATCAGAAACAGCGGTCTGGATATCCGTGATTTCCCCTTTCATCTTATCAATCAAAGCCGAAGCCCTGTCTTCTACCTTAAATATTTTACCAAGGTTTTCAATGTCGGTATAAACATCTTCTATGGTTTCGTCTTTTACAAGGGTGCCGGTTATGGTATAGCAGTTCACGCCTTTGTTGCCGAACATATCGTAGGTTCCCCACTTGCTTTCCTGAAAGGAACTGATTTGTCCGATCACAAGGTCTGCTTCCAAAGCTACAGCGTTCTCATGTGAGACCTCTATCTCAGGTATGGAGGCAAACTCATCTGCCAATTCCGGAAGAGGGGTTTCTGCCTTGCTAGCTGGTACATTTCTTCCTGCTATATAATCTTTTAGTCCAAGCATTACCATGTTTTCAGCACTGTATAAATTACAGCAAAGTACCTTCTGGGGCATGGAGGTAAAGGTAATGGTCCTGTCACCATTTTGAATTACTACCTCGCCATACGCATCTGCGTCCTGACCAGCTGCTTCTGTTATGGCAGTTGATGTTTCGGCCTTTTTTTCACCTGATGGCGCTGCTGTAGAACATCCTGTTGCAGAAAGGATTATGGCGGCTGCCAGTGCAATTAATCTTTTTTTCATCTTTTGTCTCCTCAACCTCTGTTATTTTCTGATTTCATAATTTCCATAGAACTACGCCATGATGGTTCTTGCCGAGAACAAAAAGATCACAAAGAAAAACCCCTGATATCTGCCTTTGCGCAAATACTAGGGGTATTTTACCATGAACAACAAACCGCCATCAGGTACACCAAAAATGTCCTGTCTGTAACTGACACGATTTTTATAAAGCTGTTCCCATCGTCATCCGCGAGGAAATCACAATAAAATACGGCAGTTCTTCTGACTTAAGCGTTCTGAATCTTTCATCAGTGGTTTTTTTACCTTCCCAAGATTGCTCTCAGTGGTCGAATGATTCACAAAAAACCTACGCTATCACAGCAGCGGGACTATGCAGGAATCTCACCTGACTTCTCTATTAATCGGCAATGGGCCGAACCGTATTTCTTCCTATGTAATTTGAAATTCATAGGTATAATATCCTACTTCTACCATAAAGTCAAGACATTCTAATACTTTCCAGATGCGGTATTACCGTCTTCATGGAAGTGACTTTCCGGCTCATGGGTTTCGCTCATTCCCTTATTAGTGTTTAAGGAAAGCTTAAATTTAGACAGCTCCCCCCGAAGAATCTGAGCCTGGGCAGTAAGCTCCTCGCTGGAAGCTGAGCTTTCTTCTGCAGTGGCAGCATTGTTTTGAACCACAGAGGAAACCTGAGATAAGCCCTGATTGATCTGAACGATGGCATTGGTCTGATCCTGTGAATCCGCTTCAATTTCTTTGATTGCCTCATCCACCATAGCCGCTTTTTCCGCAACATCATTTAATAGCACGAGAGTCTGGCTTGCTATTTTCTCTCCCTCTGCAACCTTCATATTCGACTGTTGAATCAGCTCTGCCGTCTGTTTTGCTGCTTCTGCAGACTTAGCTGCCAGATTTCTCACCTCGTCGGCAACCACCGCAAAGCCTTTTCCCGCTTCCCCTGCCCGTGCTGCTTCTACCGCTGCATTGAGAGCCAGAATGTTCGTCTGGAAGGCAATGTCTTCCACCAGCTTTGTTACCTTGGAGATTTCCTCGGAAGACTGGATAATTTCCTTCATTGCAGCATTCAAGTTCTTCATATGATCGTTACTTTCATAGACACCCTCTCCTGCCTGCGCCACATATTCCGTTGCTTTCCGAACAGAAACTGTATTCTTTTCTGCTTTTTCCGTTACGCTCTGAATGGCCGCTGTTAATTCTTCTACTGTGGCAGCCTGCTCTGTAGCTCCGGATGCAAGTGACTGGGAAGCATCGGCCACCTGACCGGCACCGGAATTCACCTGATCCGCAGATGTTGATATAACCAGCATGGTAGAATTAAGTGCCTCTGTGGTTTTTAAAAGGGACTGTTTGATCACTGCGAAATCACCCATATAGTCGAGATCAATGGAAATACACATGTCCCCTTTGGAAAGGCGGGACAGTTTATCAATAATGTCCTCAATATATGTAGTGAGTCTGGCATTTGTCTCCCGGATGTTCACCGCCATCCGTCCCAGCTCATCGTCGCTTTCGTACTGAACCTGTTTATGAAGATTGCCTTTTGCCATTTCCTTGTAGACCTCTTCGATTTCAGTCACAGGAATCAGGATTGCACGGACCAGCACGTATATAACACCAATGGTTGCTGCTATGGCGCTGAGTAAAACAATCGCAAGTATGATCCAGGCATTGGATACAATGGTTCTAGCTGTCTTACTCTGAATGGCTTCCTTCTGATCTCCTACTGCATTCATATCATCCATGATTTTTGCAATCTTATTAAACGTAGGTACAAAATCATTTTGGAACAACTCATAGGCGGCCTTGGTATCTTTTTTTGAAGGATCCTTAATCATGTCAATGATCTTCATTCTTGCTGCCTCTGCCTCAGTTACATACTGCGTGATCTGTGCAATATTCTCATCGTTGGCTTTGCTTCGCTGATGGGAGGCAAAATACTCCATATTGGTCTTAAACCCATCTACGCTCTGATTGGATAAGTCCAGGGAAGCCTGATAATCTTTCCCGGCAGACTTATCTAAAATAGCCATTAATAGGTAACGCTGTACAGAGTACATATCAACCTGTGCAGACAGATTGCGGCTGGTCAGGGGATAGGTGAAATTAGAGTACATCTCCACCTGCTTTCCAATGCTGGAAATACTTCTTGCTGAAGTGCCCAGAGATAAGAGCAGGATTACAAACAAAATACCAAATCCCACTGACAGCTTCCATTTCACCGGCAATCGTTTCATATACACCTTAGCCGCCTTTTTTTCATTCATTATGATACCTCCCATTTGTAAATTATAATAAAACCGTCTCTTTCCTTCCGTAGTAACAACTGGGATCCTGCCATTTTATCAGGTGATTCCTACTCATTGTCTTTAGTAAAAAAGTAAACGATTTACTTTCAGATTTCAAAAGTAAATGATTTTGATAACTCACGGATCACCATAGGTGCCGCTGTTAAAAACCAGACCGTATATTGATTAGGGCTTGTCACAAGGCTTTTTGACAGCTCACTTACATCCACCCACGCCACATCCATGATTTCCTCTGGATCGGGGGATACCGTACCCTCATATTCCCCTAAGAATACATGATCATATTCGTATTCATAGAGATTTTGGTCAAACTGGTGATAATAAATAAACTGGCCGATTTCCTTACAGGAACACACGGCTCCCACTTCCTCATAAAGACGTCTTCTGACCGCGTCGTCGAGAGATTCCCCATATCGGGGATGAGAGCAGCATGCATTGGTCCACAACCCACCGGAATGATACTTATTCCTGGCGCGCTGCTGAAGAAGCAGCTTCCCATCCCGATATAAGAATACGGAAAATGCTCTGTGGAGGAGTCCTTCCTTATGACATATTTCCTTTGTAGCCTTACCAACCGGCAGGTCCAGAACATCAACGCATATTAGCTCATCCATATTAACTCCAATCCATTTATAGATATTTTTGAAGAAATACATCTACGCCCGCATCCACATTGCTGCATATCAGCTCAATTTCCTCAGGAGTTGCATTTTCCACATGGATTCCAAGACTGACAGATACTGGCTCCCCGGATGCGATGCAGATCTTTTTTGCGATTCTCTGGGCGAGCTCCGCATCCTTATGTCCTGGAACGGTAATGGTCCAGAGATCACATTTTGATAAGGTTCTGCCATGCATCTCAATTCCAGGAGAAGCCAGGGCGACCCCTCCCAGGTGTGGTTTATCCCCACCTCTTACAAACACAGCAAGTCCAGACCCATTGGTATCATGGACACTAATGTTCACAATGTATTTTCCATCTCCATAGGTTTCAGTTATCATAGTCATACTGCCTTTCTTTATACGATGGTCTTAATGTATTCCGTTCCAGGGAATAAAGCTTTTATGATTGATACCAAACTGCATCAGCGTTTTTCCTATTACATGATTGATCTGGTCATCAAGGGATTGGGGGTTATTGTAAAATGTCAGCATTGGTGGCATGATGGTGCAGCCTAAATCTGCAGCTGACTGCATATTACGAAGATGCAGCTTGCTTAAAGGCATTTCTCTGGTACAAAGTATAACCTTTCTGTTCTCCTTGATACAAACATCCGCAGCACGAATCAGTAGATTGTCCGTATATCCGCTTACAATGCCTGCCAGAGTTTTCATACTGCAGGGCATAACGATCATACCGTCGGTTTGGTAGGAGCCGCTGGAAATGGCGGCTGCCAGATTATGTACATCGTAATATACGTCCGCATTATCTAGCAGAAGCTGGAATGGCAGATCTGTTTCCAGCTCCCAGTTTAATTTTGCATAATCGGAAACCACAAGGTGTGTCTCACAGCCCTCCACTTCTTTTAAGGCTCTTAGCAGATAATAGCTCATAATAACACCAGTAGCACCAGATACTCCAATAATGATTCGCATGGATACAACCTCATTCCTATTTTTTCTTATACTAGGCCAAGTACGGTAAACCACATCACAGCAAAAATAACTGTGAGAAATACGGGGATCAGCAATGGAACTCCCATTTTCATAACTTCCTTTTGGGTATACATTCCGTTTTCTTCCCCCTGTCCCACCAGGATATTAAGGTGATGAAACGGCATGATGTAGTGAGTATAGACCGCCAGGTAGATAATGGCCGCTATGACGAAAGGATCAATTCCAAGTGCATTGGTACATACGAGAATAGCCGGAACAGCCACCCCCATTGCCGCAATGACCGAGCCGATGAACATGTGAATCACAATTGCAATCCCGGCAATCAAAACTGCCAGTATAAAGATGTTCTCCGGCAGTTTGTCAGGCAGTAAGGTAACCGCCAGCCAGTCGTTAAGACCAGTCGCTGCCCCAACCTTTCCGATTGCCATCGCAGCCGTTAAGAATACAAGAACATGAACCGGCACATCTCCCCATTCCTTTGGCGTCAGTACATTGCCAATGACAGGAAGGGAAAGGCACATGGCAACAGCCAGAGTCACCCAGCCGATATCCAGCCCAGTGATGCCGTTGGTAACCCACAAGACTATGGCTATGAGAATCCACACCAATGTCCGTATCTCTTTTTCACTGATTTTGCCAAGGTCGGTCTGGGCTTTCCGTACTTCCTCAAAATCCATGGTGACTTCCTTGGTCGGCTTAAACAGCACAAGAATCAAAAAAAGATTCATTAAACTTAAGAAAATAGCAGGCGGACCAATGATCACAAGCCAGGTGATAAAATTAATATTACCGGAGGTAGAATAGCTGACCACCAACGGATTTATGATGGAATCACCAGTCATAAAGATCAATGATACTGGTACAGACGCCGCAAAAACAGTAAAGCCAACTTTAACAGCGTCTTCCTTTGGCATCTTTGCAGCCTTTATAATCACTGTCATCACCGACATTATAAGAAAGGCTCTGGACCATGGGTTGGGAATCAGGAGGGATAAAATAAGTGTCAGTACAAAGATTCCAATGATAATACTTCTCCATGATCTTACAAATTTTAGGATGTACATATAAGAGATCCGCTCGCCCAAACCAGATTTTTTTACAGCATTGGCTATCATATAGGCACCGATTACCAGCCAAAGGGTGGAGCCGGTCCAGCTTGCAAAAATAACCTTTGTATCCGCCAGCTTTAAGAGGCATAAACAAACAACATAGAATCCCCCTACATATCCGGATTGGGCCACCTGTGTGGCCCACCAAACAACGGTCATAAGCGTTAAGCCAAGAAAAATATGACCTTCCCTTGCCAGTCCCTCTAAAGGTAGTAATAAGACGATGGCAAGAACGAGGATACCGCCGAAAAAACCAAGAATCTGTTTATTCAATTTTATAGCAAACACTCCTTTCTATTCTAAGGCATTGCATAAAGACATTCCCTGTTCGTTTATTTATCCAGGGGCGGAATTGGCGGGATCATGGGCAGATGGTCAATCTGTTCTTTTGTCAATTTAAACTTTTCGTGGACAACTGGAGTCTCTGTGGACCGCCAGGAATAAAAACAATCCATACATTCATAAACCTCCCATACATTACCTACGGGTGAGGTTGCAATTATTTCGATTTTATTGCCGTCACAGCGTGGACATTTCATAGTTCATTGCTCCTTCCATTATGGTCTTACATCTTTGCCATCAGTTCACGAATCAAGGTCTCATATTTTTCATAACCCACAGGAGGCTCCAAAAGCTCTACTTCACGTGGATTGGGTTCCGGATCTTTTGGTGTGGTAGCATCGATGATCAGCTTGGAATGCATACCTGCCGGGTAGGAAGATGGATCAAGAGGCATCCCGGGGCAGTTAGGAATGACTACTACATCCTTATCCGGACGTACTCTGGTGGTCAAGGCCCACATTACCTGAGGCAGGTTAAAAGGATCCACAAATTCATCTACGATGATGATGATCTTACTGTAAGAACCTCCATGGGGAGTAGAAAGCAGACGGAAAGCGACCTCTTTGCCAAAGCCTCCGAAGCGTACCTTGGTAGAGATGATACAGCCAATTCCATGGGTGTACATGGCGTTCACTGCCTGAACCTCAGGGAAATCCCGCTTGATCTGCTGGTATAGGGGAACCGATGTGTTAAGTGCCATAAGGTAATCAATCTCTGTCCAGGGAATACCAAGATACAGATTTTCAAAAATGGGATTGGTCCGGTGGGTCACATGGGTAATGGTAATCACACATTGACGGCGGGAACCGGAATAAGAGCCTGGAAACTCACCAAAGGGTCCTTCGACTTCCCGAACCCGTGGTTCTATATAACCTTCCAGCACTACCTCTGATCCGGCCGGAACGTAGAGATTGTCATAGAGATCTGATTTTACAATTTGAGTGGGAACGCCATCCTGAAGTGCCCCTACAAATTCATACTCATTTTGTGTATACATGACTGGTGTTGACGCCATATAGGTGACAAGAGGACTGTTGCCTACGGTAATACAGATAGGAACTCTCTCATTCTTTCGTTCGGCTGCCTCCAGCTGTATGGCAATATCATGAAAGGCAAGAGCCTGAATTCCCACACGGTTTTTTCCTTTGACCTGGATGCGGTAAGTACCTACGTTCAGTTTGTCAAAATTATCCGGCTCATTGGGGTCAGCAGTAATGATGGAAGCTTTTGAGAGGAAGAAACCGCTGTCCTGTTCATTGATCCGGTACAGGGGAAGTATTTCAAAAAGATTGATATCCTCTGGTTTATCAATGGTATTCTCCTTACAGGGCGCCTTATCCCGGTCCAGAATCTCAGGCTTTACCGGAAAGCTCTCCCATCTGCGGTTGATCTCATGAAATTGTTCTTTGGTGGAAGCTGTCTTAGGCATACCAAGCATAAGGGCATGATTGGCCCAGGAACCATGTACATTGGTCACAACGCTGTAGGGATACCCTTTGACTTTTTCAAATAGCACTGCCGGAGCATTCTCGATATTGGCTGCAGCTCTGCCAGCCGCTGCAATGTCAGGTTCTGGATTTACTTCTTCCTTAATACGAACCAATTGACCGTTTTCCTCTAACGTGGAAAGAAAACTTCGCAAATCCTGATAAACGTTTGCCATAACTCATCCTCCTGATCTTTTGTAAACTGTTAACGGTTTCCAGGTGAGATACCACCCAGTTTCTTCGATTATAGCATTTAGAGAATCCGTGGCAATTCGAAAAGAAACGGGAGCATATTCCAAAATAGAAAGATGCAATCAATATCCTATCATTACATTTGGAGGAAATAACAAAAAAATAGGTTAAATACAAAGAATAACAAATGAATTGTACTGAATTAGGTATAGTTGTATGTCACTGTTTGTCGAATTAGCTCACTTGGCCCTATTCTAAAATGTCAGCACAAATTAGTAAAATTGTATTTTCCTTCTGGTGATTCTGTATTATAATATGATCAATGACAAAATATCTTATAAAATGACAATTTTTCATTATTTTATAACTACAAAAGCTGCTTTATAGACTATATGAGGCAAAAAGGGGGGGGCACCAATCATGATCAGATGGATCGACGATTTTTTGGCATTGGCGGAGCACAAGAGTTTTTCTACAGCAGCCGATAGTATTTACATCTCACAATCAGCGTTATCAAAGCATATTAAAGCGATCGAAAATGAACTTGGTGTAGTATTGTTTGTAAGAAGCAACACAAAGGCAGAGCTTACGGAAGCAGGGAAAATATATTTGGAGTACGCTCTCAACATTCGGAATTTTTCCCATGAACTTCGGCTCAAACTAAATAAGTTTGGAATCTCTCCATGTATTTACCGCTTAAGCATTGGGACAATCCCATGCTTGGCAGAAAGCGGAATCATGGAGCCGCTTCTGGATTTTCAAGAGACATATACCAACTATTCCATTCAGATCACGGAATCAGATCAAAGCTTTCTGATGAAACAGCTTGCACAGAAGGAAATTGACGCTGCTATCTGCCGTACTGATTTATTGCCGGAAAAAGGATATGATATCGTACCTCTTGTGACAGATGAGATGGTCCTCATATGCAATAAGGATACCTTTCCCTTTGAACAGGGAAGCGAAATCGATCTGGCTGGTTTTAAACCGGATCACGTATATACCATCTCTAAGAATTCTGATATCTATAGATTAGCAAAAATGCAGTTAGATCGTATCGGGTATAATAAAGAAATAACAGGCACAGTTCCAAGACATATGATGATTTTTCCCATCCTGATCCAAAAGGGAGGCTGCGCCTTGCTGCCAAAGCAGTTGGCTAATCTTTATATGTTTCCTCAGCTTACATACTATCGAATCAGAGATGCGGTCAAAACAAGCATTGGACTTGTGAAGCTGTCTGCTAACGATGATAATCCGCAGTTATATGAAAAGACAAATGTATTACTGGATTTTTTTAAACAGATGAAAGAGAATAAGAAAGTAATGATGTGATATCAAAAAAACCTTGATTTTCTTTCTAAAAAGAAACCAAGGTTTTTTATGATTAAGTATTTTTAACAATGACGCACTCAACAACATCTGCAGCGTGTTCACAAGTGTCACAGCATTTTTCCAGCTGCTTATAAACTTCTGACCAGGCAATCACCTCCAGAGGATCTCCGCCCTTTGTGTAAAGATTGCGGAATGCTTTGATGTATAAATCATCGCCAAGCTCTTCTAAATGGTTGATCTCAACAATGTCCTTTAAAATAGAGTCTGATTTACGGAAGTTTGAGAATTCTGCCACTAAACTGTTAACTTTTTCACAGCACTGTCCAACGACTTTAAGCATCTCCATCGCTTCTGGTGTAATGGATTTGATATTATACATGTAGATTTTAATCAGGATATCTTCTATATTATCTGTAATATCATCAAGCTCTCTTCCAAGGGCAATGATATCATCTCTCTCAATTGGAGTAACAAAATCCTTTGCAACTCTCTTCATAAGCTCATGGGTATGACGGTCTCCTTCGGATTCCAGCTCATGAAGCTTGTCAAGCTGTTCCGGCAGCTTGGCCAGATCAAAATCACTCAGTATCTCAGTCAGCATCTTATGAGTCTTTAACGCAACCTCTGACATTTTGACAAACAGCGTAAAATACTCATTATCACTTCTTTTTGCCATTCCTTTATCTCCCTTCAGAATAACTCACTTTAAAAAATACGCAAAAACAGATGGGTCATCAAAAATCCAACCAATCCACAACCCGGAAACGTAAGAATCCATGCAAGTGCCATCTCTCTTGCAACTCCCCAGTTTACAGCACTGATACGCTTTGATGCGCCTACTCCCATCATTGCTGTTGTTTTTGTATGGGTGGTACTAACCGGCATTCCGGTCAGAGTGGAAACCATCAGACAGGCAGCCGCCGCAATATCGGCGGAAAATCCCTGATACTTTTCCAGTTTAACCATACTCATACCTACTGTTTTGATGATACGCATACCACCAATGGAGGTTCCAAGTCCCATAACTGCGGCACAAAGAACCATGAGCCAGAAAGGCACTGCAAAGGTATTTTCACCGCCATTTCCTCTAGCAAGAAATGTACCCAGTAAAAATACACTCATGAACTTCTGACCATCCTGTGCTCCGTGCATGAATGCCATGGCCGCAGCACCAGCAATCTGAGCTCCCTTAAAAAATGGCTGAGCTGCTCCTCTGTCTACGTTCCGGCATAAGCGTTCCGTCAGCTTTGTCATGATCCATCCCAAGCTAAAGCCTAATACCGCAGATGCCACCAGTCCGTATAATACCTTCATCCATTCACTTCCGTTTACGCCGGAAAGGCTACCGTGAAGTGCAATGGCTGAACCGCTCAGTCCTGCAATGAGTGCATGACTTTCGCTTGTAGGAATACCAAACCTCCAGGCAAGAACTGCCCAAAGTACAATGGCTGCCAACGCTGCACAAAGTGCGGTCAGCGCATCACCGGCCTGGTTTGCTCCCTGCCCGAAATCTACCATATTATAAATGGTCATGGCAACGGTAGCATTAAAAGAGGTCATAATCAAAATCCCGGCAAAATTCATTACTGCCGCCATTAAAATCGCCGTTCTTGGCCTCATAGAACGGGTGGATATGCATGTCGCTATCGCATTCGGTGCATCTGTCCAGCCATTTACAAGTATAACACCTAATGTCAGAACAGATACGATCAAGAGTGGCAGATTTTTTGTAAGCTCCACTAAAAACTCACCTAAGGTAACACCCAAGCAATCACCTCCAAATTTCTTGCCGCCAAAATAATTACTAACATAATCAGCGGTCAACAATATTCTTTGTGGTCTGTCATTTTAACACAAAATTAGCATTCATTTTACAAAAAAATGACAAACCTTAGTAAGTATAGCATAAACCTTAAAACAACACAATCCTTTTTCCGCCCCACAAAGACAGATATTTTTAAGGTTTTTAAAGAGAAATATTTAGAATTCCAGATTTTTCGAGGCTTTTACTTAAAAAAATCATAAGAAAATCTACAATAATTTTACCAAAGTATGGTATCATTTTAGTTACATGCCTTCAATGAGGTCTCATAATAATTTGTATCAATAATGTTTTGGTACTTGGTTGTATCTACAACAAACAAAGAGGAAATGTTATGGTATGATAGTACCTACGAAAGATAGTTTGAAAAACATTTACTTATTACCATCAGAAAGGAAGAAACTATGTCAAATCATTTGAAAGTAACTGATACTATATATGATATAACAGAAAAATACCCGGAGACAATCAACTTCTTTGTGGCTAACGGCTTTGATAAAATGAGCAACCCCATCATGCGAAACACCATTGGAAAGACAGTCACACTGGAAATGGCTCTTTCCATGAGAAAGATGAATGCGGAGGCATTCCTTGCAAAACTTGATGAGGTCATTAATCAGGCGCTTCCGGATGCGGGATCAGGACTTGCTCCTATGGTAAAGGAAGATGGCGGTGATATCAGAATTGAAGGTGTTCTTCCCTGTCCTATCCGCCTTCCGCTAATGGAAAAATTCGAATCCTGGCTCAGCGAACAATCCGATAAGCTTGGCTATAAAGTGGATTATAATTTGAAATCTGCCAATTTAGGTCTTGATGACGTAAAAGAGCGTGTCGTGGCTGCAAATGGCAATGCAGATGCGCTTTCTGATCTTTATTTATCCGCAGGTTTTGATCTTTTCTTTGATAAGGAAATGATGGGCCAATACCGGGAAGCTGGAGAATTTGAAGATATCTCCGGTCTGGATCATATTAATCCTGACTTTGATAACGAAAAAATATCCTTAAAGGATCCAAAAGGCCAGTACGCGATTATTGGTGTCGTTCCTGCGATTTTCATGGTAAATACCAATGTTCTTGGAGATCGTCCTATGCCTGAAAGCTGGGCGGATTTAATGAAGCCTGAATTTGAAAACAGCATCAGCCTTCCCATGAAGGATCTCGATATGTTTAACGCATTCTTACTCCATATCTACCGCTACTACGGAGAAGAAGGCGTAGAAAAAATGGGTAAGGCACTACTGCGCAGCATGCATCCTGCTCAGATGGTGAAAGCACATCTTGCAAAGGGAGAGGGTAAAGTCCCGACCATTACGGTTACCCCTTACTTTTTTGCCAGCATGGCTGACGGAAAAGGACCGATGCGTCCCGTATGGCCAAAGGACGGCGCTATTTTAAGCCCAATCTTCCTTCTGGCAAGAGCAAAGAATAAGGATAAGGTAAAGCCTTTCGTAGACCTTCTTTATTCTAAGGAAATTGGCGAGATCCTTTCCTCCAACGGAAAATTCCCATCTACCAATCCTCTGGTTGAAAATAATCTAAAAGAAGACCAGAATTTCATGTGGCTTGGCTGGGACTTTATCCACAATCATGATATCGGCGAACTGATAAAGAACATTGAGCAGAAATTTTATCAGGCGGCAGAAAAGGAGATTTTATGAATCTGATTATATTTTCGGGTCCCCCTTCTTCCGGGAAGACCTCCATTATATTAAAGGTCATCGCTTCTTATAATAGAAGAAACATTAAAGTCGGTGTGGTGAAATTCGACTGTTTGTATACTGATGACGATGCCGCCTATGAAAAAGCAGGCATCCCCGTAAAAAAAGGATTATCCGGCGCCTTATGCCCGGATCACTTCTTCGCTTCAAACATTGAAGAGGTGGTCAGCTGGGGCAATCAGGAGAACTTAGATCTCCTGATTACAGAATCAGCAGGATTGTGCAACCGCTGCTCTCCTTACTTAAAGGACATTAAAGGCGTTTGTGTCATCGACAACTTATCCGGTATTAATACTCCCAAAAAGATTGGTCCTATGTTAAAATCTGCAGATTTTGTAGTCATCACCAAGGGAGATATTGTCTCTCAGGCAGAACGTGAAGTTTTCGCTTCCTGTGTAAGCTCAGTCAATCCCCGTGCCGTCACCATGCATGTAAATGGCCTGACCGGACAGGGTGCTTATGAACTCGGCAGCTTATTATACGATGAAGATCAGGATATTAAATCGGTTCAGGGCATGAAGCTTCGGTTTCCTATGCCATCTGCACTCTGCTCCTACTGTCTTGGCGAAACCAGGATCGGAGAAGCTTATCAGATGGGTAATATTAAAAAAATAGATTTGGGGGCTGATAAGAAATGACAAACTGGACAATTTCAAAGATATTAGAAGAATACCCATACTCTTTGTCTTACTTTGAGCAGAATAAATTAGACATCACAGGATTTGAGAATCAGACACTGGAAGAATATTTAGATCATTTTACCGAAATAGAATTAGAGGATCAGGCCATTGATAAAGAAAAGGTCTTATCCGATCTTCCCGTTTATATCGAACAGATGCAGGCGTTTCTTGGTATCGAAAAGAAGAACCAGGTACTCTCTCTGACCATTCTTGCGGGACATGATAAATCAGGAGTGACGGAAGGCTTTGAGGAGCTGACCATTCACACCTCTCAGATTATCTCCATTGTAGGCCCTACTGGTTCCGGGAAAAGCCGCCTTCTTGCAGATATCGAGTGGGCAGCTCAAAATGATACACCTACCGGCCGGAGTATCCGCATTAACGGAGAAGTACCGGATAATAAGTGGCGCTTCTCTTCCAATAACCGTTTGGTCGCTCAGCTTTCTCAGAACATGAACTTTGTTATGGATTTAACAGTTGAGGATTTCTTAAACATGCATGCAGTCAGCCGTCTGGTGGAGGACCCACAGTCAGTGATCAATGAAATCATAAAAGCGGCCAATAATCTGGCTGGCGAGAAGTTTGATCTGACCACGCCGGTAACCAGCTTAAGCGGAGGCCAGTCAAGAGCTCTTATGATTGCAGATACTGCTATTTTAAGCTCCTCTCCCATTGTTCTCATTGATGAAATTGAAAATGCAGGAATTGACCGAAAAAAAGCCCTGGAGCTTTTAGTCACCTCAGATAAAATCGTCTTGATGGCGACCCATGACCCATTGCTTGCACTTATGGCAGATAAGAGAATTGTCATTAAAAACGGTGGAATCAGCAAAGTCATCCACACCAGTGACGAAGAAAAAGAGCTGTTAAAAGAACTGGAAAAGATGGACACCCTCATTCAGCATGCAAGACAGGAACTTAGAAAAGGAAGCAATTTAACTTCTGATCTGTTAGGATAATCAATGAAATAAAAAAAGAGCTGTTGGTAAGGCAAAGAAAATATTCTTTTGGCCCTCCAACAGCTCTTTTATTTGAAACAGTAAAAAGCTTACCGCTCTGTAAATTTATCAACAATCTTTAATAACAAATCAACTACCTTTTCCATGGACTGAACCGGTATGAATTCAAATTTGCCATGATAGTTGTAGCCACCAGTACAGATATTAGGACATGGAAGCCCTTCATAAGAAAGACGTGCTCCATCGGTTCCTCCTCTGATTGGTGTTACCAAAGGTTCAATCTCCAGTTCCTCCATGGCTGCTTTTGCAATGTCGATGAGGTACATATGTGGTTCGATTTTCTCTTTCATGTTAAAGTAACTGTCTCTTAACAACACCTCGACGGTACCTGCTCCATAGCGGCTGTTCAAATACTCCTCCACTCTGCGGATGAACTGTTTTTTCTCTTCAAACTTGTCTTTGCTGTGGTCACGGATGATATAATCCATGGCTGCTTCCTCAACACTTCCCTTCATGGAATCCAGATGGAAAAAGCCTTCGTAGCCATCTGTATACATAGGATTATCAAAGGCAGGAAGCATGTTATGGAATTCCATAGCCATTAATAGCGCATTCTTCATCTTTCCTTTGGAAGAGCCTGGATGAATGCTCGTACCATGAATCTTTACCTTTGCAGAGGCAGCATTGAAATTCTCATATTCCAATTCTCCCAGACCGCCGCCGTCAACGGTATAGGCAACCTCAGCTCCGAATCCCTTGACATCAAAGAAATCAGCTCCTCTTCCAACCTCTTCATCGGGAGTAAAGCCAATACGGATTTTTCCGTGAGGAATTTCAGGATGAGATAACAGGAATTCTGCCATTGTCATAATCTCTGCAACTCCGGCTTTATCATCAGCACCTAAGAGTGTGGTGCCATCTGTTGTAATAATGTCCTGTCCTTTATATTTTAATAAATACGGGAAGTCGCTTACCTTCATCGTAAGTCCTGTTTCCTGATTCAGCAAAATATCGTTTCCATCGTAATTCTTTACAATCTGAGGTTTCACTCCAGCTCCTGAAAATGCCGGTGATGTATCCATGTGAGAAACAAATCCCAGTACTGGTATAGGCCTATCTGTGGTTGCCGGAATCGTCGCGTAAACATAGCCATGATCATCTATAACAACATCTTCAGCCTTCATGGCCCGAAGCTCTGAAGCCAGTTCCTGAGCCAGTACCTTCTGCTTTTCTGTACTTGGAACTGCCTCCACTCCATCTTTTGACTGGGTGTCATAGGATATATACTTCAAAAAATGATTTAATACTTCTGACATAATAATCGCCTCTTTTTCATGATTTTAGTTTTAATAGCTTTCCCTTTTCCCAATTTCTTTATTATACCATAGAGGTATTATACTGTCTACGCCATGGTGTTTATGGAATTTCAAATACAAAAAAGGGTATCTCACACAAGCTTCAAAAGCTATGTATAAGATACCCTTAATTCTCTAACGGTTAGCCAGTTCCCTGGTTATATCTTCCCAGGTAACACCTTTTTGAGCCATTAGAACCATCATATGATAAAGAAAATCTGAAATTTCGTATTTTACTTCTTCCGGGTTTGGATTTTTAGCAGCGATAATAATTTCTGTGGACTCTTCTCCCAGCTTTTTCAGTATTTTATCCAGTCCCTTATCAAAGAGGTAATTGGTATAAGAGCCTTCCTTGGGGTTGATTTTTCTATCGAGAATCACCTGGAAGACCTCTTCAAATACCTTAAGTGGATTGGAGTCCTTGAATTCTTTTTTAATCAGGCTCTGGTAGAAACAGCTTTGCTCTCCTGTATGGCAGGCAGCCCCGATCTGATTGACCTTTGCAAGAAGCGTATCATTATCACAATCAAGAGATAAAGCCTTTACATATTGGAAATGACCGGAAGTCTCTCCTTTTTTCCAGAGACTTTGACGGCTGCGGCTATAATATGTCATACAGCCGGATTTTAATGTTTCCTTAAAGGCTTCCTCATTCATGTAGGCCAGCATGAGAACTTCTCCCGTGCGGTATTCCTGAACCACCACCGGAATCAGGCCATCGGAATTTAATTTAAACTGGGAAAATTCCACGCTGCTTTCAAAGGTATCTACTCCGATGCCCTGGGACTTTAATTCCTGTTTTAAATCCATGAATACGGAATCCTCTAACAGGCAGGCAATAAAGCCATCCACCAGATCCAGCTTTAAGGAGTCTGAAAGCATATTTTCATCAGAACCAGTCAGTAGAAAATGTTCCTCACAAGAGGAAATTGCTAAAAGGGTCTCCTCCGTAAGGTCCGGGTCACCAAGAATCATGACCGAAGCTCCCAGCTGAGCATATTCTTTGGTTCGGTTAAGGTAGGAGGAATCTGGTAAATAGGCATAGATCTTATCGTCTCCAAACCGGTCAGCGGCTTCTTTCATAAGGTCTACATTGTCATCATCCCCTGCATCGAGAAATGCAGCCTTTGATCCAGCATAGAGATATTTTTTTACATCTTCCAGCCGCTTTACTCTGCCTCCGGCAATGACAGGGATATCTGAAAGCCTGACGATCTCTTTGATCAGACCAATGTTTTTTTCATGGTCTTCTTCCGTATCCGATAAATCATAAATAAATAGTTCATCTGCCCCGCTGTCTCCAAAATAACGGGCCAAAGATAGCAGGTCTTCCTTATAACAGGCCTGTAGGTCATCAAGCCTGCACGCCTTGCCCTGCCGTATGCCAAAACCTGCAATCAGTTTTTTGCATTCCATCAACTTTTCCTCCCCTGATGGTCCTGTCCTTCAAAAGCAACAATAGCTTCTTTTAAATCGATTCTATTCTCATACAGAGCTTTTCCGATAATTGCACCACATATGCCTGCATGGTATAGTTCTTCTAAATCTTCCATGGAAGACATTCCACCGGAAGCGATAATGTCAAGACCTGTTTCTTCCGTCAATTTCCTGGTGTATTCCACATTAGGACCTGACAGCATTCCATCTCTGGCGATATCTGTATACACCACATGACGAATTCCGTATTCTTTCATTTGGTTTGCAAGCTGGGATGCGGAAAGATTGCTGATTTTCTCCCATCCTTCTACAGCAACCATGCCATTTTTCGCATCGATTCCTGCTACAATACGCTCCTGTCCAAATTTATTCACCATTTGCCGAATAAATTCCGGATTTTCTGCAGCTTTTGTTCCAATAATGACACGACTTACCCCAAGAGACAGAATAAACTCAATATCTTCTTCCTTTCGGATACCGCCGCCCATCTGAACAGGGATAGAAACTTCCGCCGCAATCTTCTTCACAACCTCTTTGTTCACAGAATGACCAGCCAGAGCTCCGTCTAAGTCCACCAGATGGAGATAGGTAGCTCCCATTGACTGCCATTTTGCAGCAATCTCTTCTGGTCTGTCAGAATATACTGTTATATCCTTAAATTCGCCCTGTCTTAAGCGGACGCACTGCCCGTTTTTTAAATCAATCGCTGGATAAAGCTGCATACGAATTCTCCTTTATAATGTCCCTTTCGTAGATAACACTCCACGAATTCTGTCATCTATCATGGTAGCCTCATCAAGTGCCTTTGCAAATGCTTTAAAGATTCCTTCGATGATATGGTGATTGTTTTCTCCTGCCAGTTTTCTGATATGCAGATTCATCTCGCTGGCATAGGAAACCGCATAGAAGAACTCTTTTACCATCTCAGTCTCAAAATCCCCTACCCGTTCTGCTGTAAATGGAACATCAAAGCTGAAATAAGGTCTGCCGGATAAATCAATGGCACAAAGGATGAGAGTTTCATCCATGGGAAGAATCATGCTTCCATACCGTTTTATGGACTTTTTATCACCAAGGGCTTTCTTAATGGCATTCCCCAGCACAATTCCAGTATCTTCTACCGTATGATGAGTATCTACCTCCAGATCTCCATCTACAGAAAGATTTAGGTCAAAAAAACCGTGACGGGTAAAACTGTTTAACATATGATCGAAAAAGCCGATACCTGTGTTTATCACTGCCTCTCCCTGTCCATCCAGATTAAAGCGCATGTTAATATTCGTTTCTCCAGTCACTCGTTCAATCTCACAACTTCGTCCCACGTTCCTTCCACCTCCCCTGTGTTATGACTCCTCTTCCTCAAACCGTACCTTCACCGAATTGGCGTGAGCTGTTAAATATTCTGCATTTGCAAAAGCCTCAATATCCTGGTGAACCTCGTATAAGGCTTCTTTGGAATAATAAACAATGCTTGACTTCTTTACGAAATCATCCACGCTTAAAGCAGAGAAGAAACGGGCAGTCCCATTAGTGGGAAGCACGTGGTTAGGACCTGCAAAATAATCACCCAAAGGCTCTGAGCTGTATTCTCCGATGAAGATAGCTCCTGCATGACGGATCTTTGTCATATCCTCAAATGGATTCTTCGTCACGATTTCCAAATGCTCCGGTGCGATTTCATTGACGGTCTCAATGGCTTCCTTCATAGAATCTGCTACCAGAATATAACCGTATTGATCCAGGGATTTTCGAATAATTTCAGTTCGGGAAAGCTGGTTTGTAAACCGCTCTGCTTCCTCCGATACCTTTTGGGCCAGTTCCATGCTGGTGGTTACTAAAATAGAAGAAGCCAGCTCATCATGCTCTGCCTGAGAAAGAAGATCAGCAGCAACAAAACGGGGGTTGGCGCTCTCGTCCGCAAGGACAAGAATCTCACTGGGTCCTGCAATGCTGTCAATGCTCACATGGCCGTAGACTGCCTTTTTTGCCAGGGCAACAAATATATTGCCAGGGCCTACAATTTTATCTACCCGTGGAATGGATTCCGTACCAAATGCCAGGGCTGCGATAGCCTGGGCCCCTCCCACTTTATATACCTCAGTAACTCCAGAAAGTCGGGCTGCGGTCAAGGTCACTGGATTGACCTTTCCATCCCTTCCCGGAGGAGTCACCATGACGATGCGATCCACTCCAGCCACTTTTGCAGGAATGATGTTCATTAAAACAGAAGAAGGATAAGCGGCTTTTCCACCTGGAACGTATACACCGGCACTCTCCAGCGCAGTGACCTTTTGACCCAGAATGGTACCGTTTGGCTTGCTGTCAAACCAACTGTATTGTTTCTGTTTTTCGTGAAATTCCTGAATGTTTTTCAGGGATTTCTTCATTACTTCCAAAAGCTCTGGCTTTACTTCTTTTAACGCTTCCTCCATCTCCTCTTCCGTTACTCTGATGTTGGAAGAATTGATATCCGCATGATCAAATTCCCTGGTATATGCGAACACGGCTTTGTCCCGGTCTTTTTTTACCGTATCAATGATGTTCTGGACTGCATCTGCATACGTACCGTATTGATTGGGATCCCGTTTCAAGAGATCTGCGAGAATGTTTTTTCTGGATGTTTCATCTAATGTTACGATTCTCATTGGTTTTCCTCCTGCAGTAAGGTGCGAAGATCACGGATGAGCTTTGTGATCCTGTCATTTTCCCGTTTCAAACTCACCTGATTTACCACCATTCGGGCTGATAGGGGACAAATCTCCTCTAATACCGTAAGGCCATTCTCCTTTAAGGTCGCTCCTGTTTCCACAATATCTACGATGACCTCGGAAAGTCCAACAATAGGAGCCAGCTCAATGGAACCATTCAACTTAATGATTTCCACAGTCTGGTGCTTCTTGTTGTAAAAATAGTCCTTGGCAATGGCTGGATATTTGGTTGCTACCCGGATTCTTTCATGATGCTTTAAAAGCTCTCTGGCTGATTCGGGACCACAGACGCACATGCGGCAGCTTCCCATACCAAGATCCATCACTTCGTAAAGCTTACGGCCTTCTTCCAAAATAGTATCCTTGCCCACCACGCCGATATCCGCCGCACCGTATTCTACATAGGTGGGAACATCGCTGGCTTTTGCAAGGAAGAATCTGATACCCAATTCCTCATTAACAAAGATCAGTTTTCTGGAGTCTTTATCCTTCATCTCTTCACAGGTAATACCTATTTTTTCAAACATGGAGAGGGACTTGCTGGCCAGACGCCCTTTTGCCAGGGCAAAGGTTAAATATCTCATACGTTCCCTCCCGTCATTTTAAATATTCTGAAAGCGGTATTTCATCTTCTCTTCCAAGAGACAGATTTTTAATGGTAACAGATATTCCCCTGGAATCCAGATACAAAAGATTGGTAAGCTCTCTGCGAAGGGCATAGGCTTCATAATCTTCTATAGAGCGTTTTCCATCTCTTGACTGAAGCTGAACCGACAAACCAGTGCTTCTAAAATGATCTGCTAACAGAATGGCCTGTTCTCTGGATTCCTGTTCATAAAGGATCATGGTATTGGTCACAGGAATTTCTGTTTTGATCTTTTGTCTGGATAAGGCTAAAAGCAGCTCTTCCACAGAGATTCCAAATCCCACAGCAGGCGAATCTTTCCCAAACTGCTCTAAAAGCTTATCATATCTTCCGCCATTTACGATATAATCGCCGGTTCCATAAGAGTATGCCTTAAATATAATCCCTGTATAATACTGATACTGGCTCAGCATTCCAAGATCATAAGAAACGTAATCAGAAAGCTCGTAAAAGGAAAGGATTTCATTTACCTCTTCCAGACGTTCAATGGCTTTTAAAGCTCTTTTATTACTCGTTAGTTCTTTGGCTGCCTTTATTTGATCCAGGGAGCCAAAAAGCTCCGGAAGTTTTAAGAACACCTGCTTTAATTCATCGGATATAGGCTGAGAGTTAACAAGCTCTTCCACCCCAAAGTAATTTTTATTTTCTATCAGCTCTCTTAGACGTTCTTCCTGCTCCTCGTCCATGCCTGCTTCTTCTAAAAGTCCTTTAAAGAAATCCACTTCTCCTAATTCCACCTGGATTTCCGTAAGTCCTGCACTCATCAGTGCCCAGATTACCATAGCAAGAATCTCGCCATCAGAGTCCGCAGAACCGTCTCCAATGAGCTCTACGCCGGTCTGGCTGGCTTCCTTTAGCCTGCCTTGATAGCTGGAATGATTGATAAAAGTCCGTTCCATATAACAAAGGCGGATGGGCATATCCTCGTGAAGGAAATACTTTGCCGCACATCTTGCAATTGCAGGCGTCTCATCGGGCCGAAGTACAAGGGTATGATTGTCACGGTCAAAGAATTTAAACATTTCCTTGGCCTTTACACTGCCTCTTGATTCATTAAAGATGTCAAAGAATTCAAAGGTAGGAGTCTCTATATCCTGATACCCACACAAATGAAATACCTTTAATATCTTTTCCTGTATGACTGCCTTTCTGGTACACTCTGCTCCGTATATATCCCGGACACCATCCGGAGTATGTAACAGTTTATTTGCCATATAAACCTCCTGACTGCTGAAATCAGTGAAGAAATTCTATTTCATGCGTTATCCTTTATCGCTACTTTATTGTAGTAAAGTGATAATTCAATGATGTGCTGTTTATTATAGGTTACAAATCCTGACTTGTCAATCTCTTCCTGTCAAATCTTTTTGAATCATTTCCAAATAGTGGACCAGAATATCACGGCAGCTTCCGATCTTCCAGGTCTTATCCACCTCTTCATAGGTAAAGCTTTTTCTTCCGCCCTCCTCCATTCTCTTCCAGTATTCTTTCAACCGGGCAAATGGGAGATAATAAATCTCGTTTTTCTGGGTGTAGGATAAGATAATAAAGGCGATTCCTCCCTGTTGCTCAAAGGCTTCCATAAAAGCGACCTGGTGGGGATGGATATTCTGTAGCGGAAAGGTATTGGCCCCGCACTCCTTTGCATCGAAGCAGATAGGGATTCCCTGTACCGCACCGATATAATCCACTGTACTTTTCTGGTCAAAATACGCCAGTGTAATATGCCGGCTTTCCTTATCGATGGAGATCGGTGTGATTGGAGTCGGTATTTTCTGAATCAATGCAAGTCCCTTTTCCCGGTATCCTTCATTGCTTCTGTTAATCAGTTCTTCCAGGGTAGATCCCCTTAACCCTCTGGTTTTCCAGGTTCCCATATCTCCCTCCTATCTCCAGTCCCTGCATATCTTTGAAAATGTTTTGGGAAGAGAAGCTTTATATGACTTACCAGATAAATACTCCAATGGCTCTCTTAGTTCAGGAAATATCACCTGATAAGAATGGAGCATCTGGGAACTGATATGGTAAAGCTTTTTTGCCTCTTCATTGACCCGGCTGTCCCCATATTTATAATCCCCCACAATGGGGTGTCCAATGGAAGACAGATGAGCCCTGATCTGATGGGTTCGTCCCGTAATCAAGGTGACCTTTAAAAGCGTATATCCTCCGAAATACTCCACTGGCTCATACTCTGTGGTGATCGGCAGGCTTCCTGGTACCGATGTTTTATGAATGGTTACCTGATTGGTCTTTTCATCCTTAATTAAGAAGCCGTTTATGGTCTGGCGACCGGATACCTCTCCCTTCACCACACACTGATAAAACTTGTGTATGCTTCTGTCCTTAAAGACTTCTGACATGATTTGAAGTCCGGCTAGAGACTTCCCCCCTACCACAAGGCCGCTTGTATTCCGGTCAAGGCGGTTGCAGATGGAAGGACGGAAGCTTTTTAGCTGTTCTGTGGATAACTGGCCGCTGGATAATAGATAATCAATTAAGTATTCCACCAGAGACTCATCCGTGTCCTTTGCTTTTTGGGAAAGCA
Source organism: [Clostridium] aerotolerans DSM 5434 (assembly GCF_000687555.1). Lineage (GTDB taxonomy): Bacteria > Bacillota > Clostridia > Lachnospirales > Lachnospiraceae > Lacrimispora > Lacrimispora aerotolerans. The sequence continues at coordinate 203,882 of NZ_JHWJ01000005.1, forward strand.
TCCCCGCAGGCTTATTTACCAGCACAATATTATCATCCTCGTAAATAATATCCAAATTGACTTTTTTTACATCCGGTATTTTCACTTCGGAAAATTTTAAGATAGTCTCTTCCGACAGAAACAGTTTGATCTCGTCTCCTGATAACAATTTCTCCGAACCATCACATTTTTTGCCGTTTAATGTGATGTTCTTTTTTCTCATCATCTTATAAAGAAATCCTTTACCGGCCAGATTTAGATATTTGGTCAGCAGCTTGTCAAGACGCTGGCCTGCTTCATTACTCGATACAATCAAAGACTGCATGTGATATCCTTTCTGTAATCCTCATTAGAGTCTTTCATTTTTTACCTTCATTACACCAATTGCTCTAAAAAGGCGTAATATAAAGCTGTGAGGCATTACCTTTGCAGCCAGACGGAGGGTCTTCATCGTTCCTCCGTATACGGAAACAGGACGGCCCATCATGCTCTCCCGAAGTGCCTGACGCACCACCTTTTTGGGATCGGCCATGACTACCTTTTTATAAGCAGGAATCCGCCCTGTTGTTTCAGCAATATCAAAAAATTCTGTTCGCACAGGTCCAGGGCATACTGCCGTAACGAATATGCCCTTATGATTTAGTTCTTCATTCAACGCCCGGCTGTAGCTTAGGACAAATGACTTTGTGGCAGCATATATAGCAAAGCCTGGCTGAGGTAGAAAAGAAGCAGAAGAAGAAAATTGTATGATCCGGCTGTTGGATGACAGATATGGAATTACCAAATGAGTAACAGCAATGAGTCCTCTGCAGTTTAGATCCACCATTCCCATCTCGTCGGAAAGACTCACGCTGCCCACGGTACCGATTTTTCCGTAGCCGGCTGCGTTTATGAGCATTTTTACCTCTGGCTTCTCTCTTTCAAGAATTTCCTGAAGTTCTCTTAAGGAGCTTTCATCTGTTAAATCAATTGAAAAGGTACGAAGCTTTACAGGTACCAGGGGAGATAACTCCTCCATGGGCTCCTGCCTTCTGGCAATGGCCCATATTTCTCCGATTCCGTTAAAACGATCCGCAATCTGCATGACAAATTCTTTTCCCATACCGGAAGATGCACCGGTCACAATTGCAATCTTCATATAAATCCCTTCTTTTCCTGAACTTTTATTCCTGTTATTTAGCAGCTTTTTTATGAACGTTACGTATGGTCTTTTTCTTGCGGTTCTTTTGTCCTTCCTGGGACGAAGCCTCCGCTTTTCTCATATTACCATTATATTTCCCGTTTTTCCCATCCATATTACCTCTGGGACCACCTGTTTTAGGACGAATGAGGCATTTTTTATCAAAACCGATGAGATCGGTTCTTCCTGCCAGCTTTAATGCTTCTACCACCAGGTCGTAGTTCTTAGGATTGCGGTACTGGATGAGGGCTCTCTGCATGGCTTTTTCGTGAGGATTGGTGGGCACGTAAACCTTTTCCATGGTACGGGGATCATATCCGGTATAATACATGCACGTGGAAATGGTGGAAGGAGTTGGATAAAAATCCTGCACCTGCTCCGGCATATATCCCAGATCTCTTAAATATTCTGCCAGCTCTATGGCCTCATGAAGACCAGAGCCTGGATGAGAAGACATGAGGTAAGGAACCAAAAACTGTTTCTTTCCTATTCTCACATTCATCTCGTTATATTCTTTAACGAACTGACGGTATACCTGATTTTGGGGCTTGCCCATCTTAGAAAGAACTTTATCTGCTACGTGCTCCGGTGCAACCTTCAACTGACCGCTGACATGGTGTTCACAAAGCTCCTTTAAGAACTTTTTGCCCGGATCTGCCAGAACATAATCAAATCGGATACCTGAACGGATAAATACCTTTTTCACCTTAGGCAGATTTCTTAGTTTCCTTAAAAGCTCGATATAATCTGAGTGGTCTGCTCTTAAGTTCTTACATGGTTCCGGGAAAAGGCACTGACGGTTGGCACAGGCTCCCTTTGTGGTCTGCTTTTCGCAGGCCGGATACCTGAAATCTGCGGTAGGACCGCCAACATCGTGAATATAACCTTTAAAATCCGGTTCCTCTGTCAGTTTTTTTGCCTCATCAATGAGGGAATTATGGCTTCTTGCCTGAATGATCCTTCCCTGATGAAAGGTAAGAGCACAGAAACTGCAGGCACCAAAGCAGCCCCTGTTATTAATAAGGCTGAATTTAACCTCCCTGACTGCCGGAATTCCTCCCTGTTCCTCGTAGGAGGGATGGTAGTTACGCATGTAGGGAAGGTCATAAGTGAAATCCATCTCTTCCTCAGACAATGGCTTTGACGGAGGATTCTGAACCACAAATAAATTATCCTTATACGGCTCTACCAGGCGTTTTCCAAGAAATGGATCGGTATTGGAATACTGGATGTAATAGCTTTTTGCATACTCCAGCTTATCTGCCTTCATGCTGTCATAGGCTGGGAGCAATTTATAATCATACACGGATTCCAGGCTGCTTGTCTTATAAACGGTTCCTTCAATAAATGTAATATCCTTAATATCAATTCCGCTGTTTAAGGCATCTGCAATCTCTACAATTGATTTTTCTCCCATTCCATAGGAAATTAAATCCGCCTGGGAATCAATTAAAATGGAGTGCTTTAACCGGTCAGACCAGTAATCGTAATGAGCAAACCGTCGTAAGCTGGCTTCAATGCCTCCGATGATAACAGGTGTATTCTTATATACGGAACGGATTAAGTTACAGTATACTGTGGTTGCGTAATCCGGACGCTTCCCCATGACTCCGTCAGGGGTATAGGAATCCTGCTGTCTCCGTTTCTTTGAAACCGAGTAATGATTTACCATAGAGTCCATGTTTCCGGCGGAAACCAAAAATCCAAGTCTTGGCTCCCCAAGGACCTGAATGCTTTTTTTATCCTTCCAGTCTGGTTGCGCAATAATTCCTACTTTATATCCATGGGCCTCCAATAGACGGCTGATAATGGCATGTCCAAAAGAAGGGTGGTCTACATAGGCATCTCCGACGACGTAAACAAAGTCACATTGTTTCCATCCTCTGATATTCATATCAGTCCTGCTGATAGGAAGATAATCGTGTATCATTCGTTTGCTCCATTTCTATTAAAAATCTGATGATAGTCATGTATAAAATAATCTGCCAGCCTTCTCTTTTCCTCTTCCATCTCTTTGGAAAAATCATCGTCAACCGCACAGACTGTCATGCCGGCTCTCTTTCCTGCAAGAATTCCCGCAGGGACATCTTCAAAGACGAGACAGTGAGCAGGGTCTACGGAAAGCTCACTGGCTACTTTTAAGTAAATATCCGGAGCAGGCTTTCCAGCCGCCACCTCACAAGAGGTCGCCACTACCTGAAAATATTGCCCGATATGAAGGGATTCAAGCACCGCCTCCACCATTTGCCGGCCATTGCTGGTAGCGATACCCGCTTTAAGTCCATTTTCTGCTATATATTTCAGCAGTACATCTACGCCTGGCTTTAAGGGCACTTCATTTCTATACTTTTCAATGGACATGTCTACCCAGATGTCCTTGATCTCATCGAGAGACTCTTCCAGCTTAAACCTCTCTTTAAAGTAAAAGGCGGTTTCTGAAAAACTCATTCCTTCTATATCCTTTTGGAGATCGTCCGGGCATTCAATCCCTCTGTCTCCTAAAAAATCTATATCAATGGATTTCCACATCCACATGGAATCCACCAGGGTTCCATCCAGATCAAAAATCACAGCTTTTTTCTCATTTAACATGATCTGTTCTCTTTTCCTTTCCATGACGCTTCAGTTCTTCTAATTCCTCATTGGTCAGAAGACGGTAATCTCCCGGTTTCAATGTTTCATCCAGTTTAAGGCTTCCCATGGATAGCCTTTTTAAGTATACCACAGGAGTACCAAGTGTTTCAAACATACGTTTTACCTGATGGAATTTTCCTTCCCGTATGGTAAGGAGAATTTCAGATATTTCTCCTTCTTTCAAAATCTCAAGCCGGGCCGGAAGGGTAGGCGTTCCATCTGAAAGCACAATTCCTTCCTCCATCTGCTTTGCCGCATCAGAAGGCAGCACTCCCTCTATCTTAGCATAATAAACCTTGTCCACATGTTTTTTAGGGGAAAGAAGCTGATGAGCCAGATCTCCGTCATTGGTAATCAGAAGAAGTCCTTCGGTATCTATATCAAGTCTTCCCACAGGAAATAAGTCATCCCTCATCCGGTCTCCGATAAGACCAATAACGGTCTCATATCGCTTATCCTCCGTTGCAGAAACAACTCCCTGGGGTTTATTCAGCATATAGTATTCAAAGGCCGCATAGGCAATTCTATGACCGTCTACCGCTACCTCAGTCAACTCCGGGTCTATTTTCCGATCTGTCTTTTTCTCCGGGGTGCCGTCTACCGTGATCCTGCCTTTTTTGGCCATTTCCTTAATCTGGCTTCTGGTGCCGATTCCCATTTCTCCTAAATATTTATCTAATCTGATTTCTTTCATTATTGCCACCGCCATCCAGGATAGTATTTGTTTTTCAGTGTGTTCCCGCTTCCCTTGGCAAAACCCAATGGATGCCCTTCCACACAAATGAGACACCAGCCTTTTTTTAGCCCTTCCTCTTCTGTCAAGAAAATAGTTTCTCCCTTTAAATAGCGGATTACCCTTTCATCGGATTTGTTCCAGGAGATTGTCTGTTTAAATTCTCCTGGCTTTAAAGCCATTGCCAGAGGCTGCGCTGGCTCAAATCTTCCTTTTTTCAATTCTCCAAGCAGTAAGCCCGTCCGTAAATAACGAAGCTTTTTTCCCTGTTTCGGGAAACACTCCGGCAAATAATAGACAGAATCTTCTTTCCTATAGATTCTACTGGTGTCAAAGGGTCTTGAAATCAGGGAAAGAAATTCTTTGAGTTCTTCCGGAAGTGGTTTTTCCTTTTCTCTCTGGTTACTGATGATATCTTCTTTCTCATGACTTTGTTTTTTTCTTAACAATGCCATAAAGTGACCTTCTCCCTTAACCTTGTGAGGGAAAAGTCTGAGACAGCCGGAAAGACCGATTCCATCCGATGCTCCCTCAAACAGGGGAAGAGGCAAAAGTTCCATTTCCTCATATTCTTCTAACATCCAACGGATAATATCCTCATCCTCACATGGGGAAAAGGTACAGGTGGAGTAAATCATCAGCCCTCCTGGAACCAGCATGTCCACAGCCTGAGCTACGATTTCTTTTTGAATGACAGCATAATACTCCGGTCCATGCTCCTCATAGCTTTTCACCATGTCCGCATCCTTACGGAACATCCCCTCGCCAGAACAAGGCGCATCAATTAATATCTTATTAAAAAATGATCCAAAGGTCTCTTTTAACTTTCCCGGTTCCTCACTGGTGACACAGATGTTTTCAATGCCCCAAAGCTCTAAGTTCTTAAGCAGTGCCTTTGCTCTTGAATTACTGATATCATTGGATACCAGCATCCCTCGTCCTTGCAGCTTGGCTCCAAGCTCTGTGCTTTTTCCTCCAGGCGCTGCACAAAGATCAAGAACCATATCCCCCGGAACCACAGGGAGTAAGTCCGCCGGAGTCATGGCACTTGGCTCCTGTAAATAATAGAGGCCGGCATAATAATAGGGATCCTTGGCCGGACGTTCGTCTCCATTGTAGTAAAAACCATTCCTGATCCATGGAACTGGTTTTAGGCTTAAATCCGTTATATTTAAAAACTCCTCTGGAGAAATTTTAAGCGTATTAACCCTCAGGCCATACAGCCTTTCTTCTTCAAAGCTTTTTACGTATGCCTCGAACTCTTCTTCTCCAAGTAAGTCTTTCATTCTGTTTAAAAACTCTTTTGAAATTTTCATTTCTTTCACGCGTTTTGCTCCTGTTTCCTGTCTATGTAAGCAATCTTAATATACTAATAGGAATATTTCAACCGGTATTTTTCCAGATACTTAAGGACCCAGAAGGGATTGACGCTCATCTCCTCATTATGGTCTGTTTTTAAATAAATCCCCACATGAAGATGGACATCAAAATTCCCTGTCGTCCCCTCAATCTCACTATATCCTGTGTCTCCCATAAATCCTAACAGTTCTCCCGCCTTCACAGGATCCCCTGCTTTCCATTCTTTGCTGTATCCATATAGATGGGCATAATAAATGTACGACCCTCCTGGTGCCCGGATTCCAATCCGCCAGCCACCCTTATTGAGCCAGCCCACCTTTTCCACCACGCCATCGCTCATACTCACCACCGGATAGTAACCTCTGGGCTTTTTATTTCCCATAATGTCACACCCTTCGTGTCCTCTGTCCCCGCCATAGGTCCTTGGCTGCATCCAGCCATTTTCATAGGTTATTTCAGGTGCATCCCCTTTCGTATTCAGTGGTACCGGAAAGAACTTAAGATCCCCCAGCAAAGTGATATACGCATTTTTAAGCTTACGGTACTCCTGAGGCTTTATTTTCCGCAGCTGGCTTCCATGGTTGTCCTTGTCCTTCACCTTAGTTAAGTCGTACTGATGCTCTACCATAAGAGAGGTCAGCACATCGTAATCAATGGTATTCCAGTCGGCAACCATATTTCCAAGCTTTAAGCTCCTGAAATCCTCACTTTCCCAAGTATATGCATTCAGCTGATAAAAGGTTGGATTGTTATATAAATAATCGATCATGGTCACATGGAATATGGACAGGATCAGAATCAAAAAAAGAATCACCATCATATCGGTCACGCCCCCTCATATAAATATATAAAACAATTTATTCAGGTGCACATGAAAAAATCCTTTTTCCGTCTGCTTTCCGTAGCGGCCCTGCTTTTTCTCCTGTTCCGGCCGTCCATCGCTTACGAAGGAGCAAAAAATGGGCTTATTCTGTGGGGCTCTGTGGTGGTTCCTACACTATTGCCTTTTATGATCTGTTCCAATGTCATTGTGACCTTAAATGCGATTCATATTCTGATATTTCCGGTAAAAAAACTTTTGCACCGGTTTTTCTGCCTGTCTGATGCTGGAAGCTATGCCCTGGTATCCGGTCTCCTGTGCGGTTATCCCATGGGCGCAAGAACCTGCAGCGACTTTATGGACAGCGGCCGTATTTCAAATAAGGAAGGGAGATACCTTCTTGCCATCTGCAATCACTCCAGCCCCATGTTTTTACTTGGCTATGCTGCTTCCGCCTTGCCCGCCCAGGTTCCGGTTTCACTGCTTCTTCTCTCTGTTTACCTTCCCATATTTCCTGTCTCACTGGCTGCAAAGGCACTTTACCAGGTGAAAGAACCAGAACGCTCCCTGCCGGTAAGTAAAAAGGCCCAGCGCTCCTTTGATGACAGTCTGATGGACTCCTGCGAGGTCATGGTTAAAATAGGCGGCTACATCATGCTGTTTTCCATTCTTGCTCTTTACATAACAAAGTTTCCCATGGAAGCACCAAAGTACAAGGCAGTGATACTTGGTTTTGTGGAAATCACCACGGGAATCAAGGCCATTTCAGAAGCCTTTCCAGGCGCTTTATGCGGATTTTGGATTGCAGCCGCTTCTGCTTTCGGAGGACTTTCCGGAATCTTTCAGACAAAGAGTGTCATAAAAAATGCCGGATTATCCATCCGGCACTATGTAGCATGGAAGGCTTTTCACTGCCTCCTAACCATTATCCTGTTTATTCTGCTGTCCCGGGTTCCGGCACTTGTTCCGTTCCCATAACGGCTCCGGTCAGTTCCTGACGGTTTGAGGAAACGATATCATAGCTTGACTGCATGGAAGTCATAAATGCATCAAAACGGCCTTGTGCGCCTTCCATGGAATGGCTGATAATCGTCTGCAGGCTTTTAAGCATATCATCGGTATACTGGACAGAGCTCTGTCTGATTCCGTTTGCATCTGCCACAGCCTTCTCTACGATCTGCTGTCCCTGCAGGCTGGCCTGCTCAATGATTTCATTGGCCTGGGCATAGGCTTTCTGCATAATTTCGTGTTCATTGACCAGTTCATTGGTCTGAGCATTGGCCTGGGCCAATATGGAATCCGCCTGCTGGCGTGCTTCGTTCATAATTGCATCCCGGTTGCTGATGATTTTTTGATACTGCTTGATCTCATCCGGGATACGAAGGCGCAGTTCCACCAAAAGCTCCTCCAACTCGTCCCGGTTCACCACGATCTTACTGTTAGACAGGGGCTGATACTTGCAGCTATCAATATATTCTTCAATTTCACCAATTAACTGCTCAATTCTACTCATCATAAATTCGAACACTCCTTACTTTTATTTCATTCTATCTTCCATTTTCTTCATCACACGTTCCGCTACTTCTTCCGGCACAAACGCGTTTATCTCTCCGCCAAAAGCGGCAATCTCCTTCACAATGCTGGAACTCAAGTAAGAATATTTAAGATTCGTCGTCAAAAACACAGTATCCACTTCCGGTGCTATGACGCGGTTGGTCTGTGCAATCTGCAATTCATATTCAAAATCTGTTACAGCGCGAAGCCCGCGGACAACCGCATCCGCCTGATTGGCTCGTACAAAATCAACTAAAAGTCCTCCAAACGCTGTTACTTCTACGTTCTTTAAATCTCTGGTTAGACTCTTTAACATATTAACACGTTCTTCTACAGAAAACAACGGCGTTTTTGAATTATTATTTAAAACTCCTATAATTAAATGATCGGACATTCTGGCCGAACGTTCAATGATATCCAGATGGCCAAAGGTCACCGGATCAAAGCTTCCCGGATATACTGCTTTTCTCATATGCTTCTCTTTTCCCCTATTACTTTTTCTCTATAAAAATATGCTTGTTCGTTTTATAAGTCTTTTCCTTTACCATCTGGTATCCCATGTCTTCCAGATAATCAAACGAAGTCTCCAAAGATGCCTCTGTAATAATGACGGTATGCTCATCTATCATGGTTGAATTTATAAGTGCTTCCAAAACTCTTTTTTCCCATTCCAGGTTATAAGGGGGATCCATGAAAACATAGTCAAAAACATATCCCTTTCCTTCCATTCTGGAGATGCCTGTTAAAACATCACAGTTCATGACAATTGCGCCGTCTTCCAGCTTGGTTGTCTTCAAATTTTCCCTGATGCATTCCGCTGCTTTTGGATTTTGCTCTATCAATACTGCAAATCTTGCTCCACGGCTTAATGCTTCAATTCCAATGGCACCGCTACCAGAAAATAAATCCAGAAAACAACAATCAGCCATGTCTGTATTTATCATATTAAAAAGCGTTTCTTTGATTCTGTCTGTGGTAGGTCTGGTATCCTGACCTTCTATTGTTTTTAATAAAAGCCTTCTGGCTTTTCCTGCAATCACTCTCATTAGAATTCCTCACTTTATTTATCCAAACTATTATAGTATGAAACCTAAAGATATACAACAAGATTTTGTCCTGAGATTCTTAAATTTATAAGTTATTCAGTCTTAAAAATTTACAAAGAAAAGGAGCCGCAGCCCCTGTAAATAAATTCATATTTACCAGGCTGCGGCTCCACTTTTCTTTTTTTGTTTACAGATTATTTACCTGCAAGCTGTCTCTCATAGGATTCGATCATTTTCTTAACCATATAACCGCCTACAGAACCATTCTGTGCGGAAGTTAAGTTACCGTTGTATCCATTGGTTAACGGAACACCTAATTCGTTTGCTACTTCCATTTTGAAACGATCCATTGCTTCTCTTGCCTCTGGTACATTTGTAGTGTTAGATTTTCCTGACATAATAAAATGCCTCCTTTTCATCTATTTCACCATGTGTTCGTTTGTTTTTTTTACATGGTGTGTTTTGTGCTACACTCCTATTATGGCTGAAACAGAATGAAATACACTAGAAAATTTTAGGAAATTTTTTAACCCTCATAACCATTCTTACGCAATGGACATTTATGATTCAGATGACAGCATTTTTTCAATGTTTGTCCGCATAAGCTGAAATGCCACTTCATTCATTCCGCTGTTAATAATCACGTCAGCAAGCGGCTTTGTAGGCTCAACATAAAGATAATGCATGGGCTTTACCGTTGTAAGATACTGTTCTACAACTCCTTCTATATCTCTGCCCCGTTCTTTGACATCCCGGATCACACGGCGCAGAATCCGTTCGTCCGCATCTGCCTCTACAAATATTTTAATATCAAACATATTTCTTAAACGTTCATCCGCAAAGACTAAAATTCCTTCTACTAATATAACTTTCTTTGGCTCCACTCTTACGACTTCATCGGAACGGTTATGCATGGAATAATCATAGATCGGACATTCCACTGCTTTTCCTGCCCGCAGCATGGTTAACTGATTTAATAAAAGCTCTGTTTCAAATGCCTCCGGATGATCGTAATTCATCTTCTTTCTTTCCTCAAAGGGAACTCCATCTTGCTTTCTATAATAATTATCATGATAAAGGACTGCTATATTGTCGCTAAATGCCTCCTTTAACCGATTCGTAAAGGTTGACTTTCCTGAACCGGTTCCTCCGGCAATACCTATTATTACACTTTTCATCTTTCGCACTCCTTTAAACTCTTTTGGATCATATTCATTTTTATCTAACTATGGTAACGCTATCGCTTAGTACCCGGTCATTCCCAATGGGATTATCTGTACATACAACCTTTTTTAATTGATTTAAATTTTGTAATGGTTTTAAATCTGATACATAATTTCCACTGATGTTAATTTCTTCCAGCGAGGGAAGAGAAGAAGCAAATTCAATCCCTGTAAGAGTATTATCTGCTAAACTAAGTTTCTTAAGTCCTGGAAATTTCGCAAAAAAATCTTTGTGTTCGTCAAGAACTACCTTATCATAATCGACGGAATAGATACCGTTACCGCCGGATACTTTTACGTTCTTATATAACTTTACACCATCCATTTCCAATATCTTCAAAGTTTCTGTAGGCTGAATTTTATCAAAATTGAGTTCACATTCTACTCCATTTAAATATAGTTCCTGTATCGATGGTACCTGGAATATATTGGAAATATCTTCATACGTCGTCATTCCGCTTACATTGAGATATTCAAGAGACGGTATGGATGATACAAAATTTAAATTTTGAAAACTACCGGATAACCATCCGCAGGTCAGTTTTTTCAAATTTGTAAGGCTGGCAAAAACATCAGGATTGTTCACCTTGCAACGATCCAGATTCAGTTCTTCCAATGAAGTCATGGAACTTAAAAAGCCTACATCAGAAGCTCGAACTAAAGTGAGTTTCATGATTCCCGGGAAATGTGTCATATCCGGCTGCGGAATATTACTTGGTATTTCCAGAAAAAGTTCCTTAAGCCCCGAAAGTCCCTCTATTCCGCTTAAATCCTTTATCTCATCGCAATCTGTAATGGTCAGATTCGTTAGACCAGAATGATTTCTAAGTTCGTTAACCTCTAAAATCTTAGCATCTTTTAATGAAAAGGTTTTTAAGTTTGTAAGGCCTGATAAAAAGCTTAAATCCCGGATCATCTCTGATTCCAGAGAAAGCGTTTCAAGATTAGGAAGTACGGAAAGTACGGAAAAATCGTTGATACTGTCTCCGTTTCTAATGGTTAAGCTCTTTATGGACTTGGCTGTGACCAGCGTTTTAATCTCATTTAAATTTACACCATTAATAGTAAGACTCTCAAGATTTTTAAATTGATCCAACCCTTCCAGATTGTATAGGCCTGATACAAATTGGACCTCTTTTAAATTTGATACATCAGGATATATTTCTGCCAGTTTTAAGGGAGAATCCAAATTACAGCTGATTCCTTCTAAAGTAAGACCCTTTAAAGATTCTTTATTTACATATCCGCTCATCTCAAGCTTTTTAAGACCAGTAAATCGTGACACCAGATCATAATCAAATGTTCCGCTTTCTTTTGGATATGAAAGCCATGTAAGCTGCGCGTTTGTATCTTCATAAGGATTATCAAGGCTGTATCCTATTTGAAGATCGTCTATTGTGTATGTAATGTTGAGCCATTTAATCTTAGACAGTTCTTCTTCTGTCAGTTCCTGGGCAGGACGGCCAAGTGCAGTCTCTGCCATCATACCAAGAGGCCCTGATAAGGGTTTTACAGAGGTCTGACTGCTATCAACAGTGGCCTGAACTGCTCTTTCCCCTTTGTCCGCCCCAGATTTGAAAAAGATACCTCTGACTGCCACATTAATTATAAATAATACAAGGACCAACAACAAAATCCTGGGTAGAATTCCAGCTCCTGAGTTTACTCTCTCCGCCTGGACCGATGAACCTGTGTCCTTTTCATGGGAAAAGTGCACATTGTCATCGTGATCTGATTCTATGGCATAGGTTGTGTTACAATACTCGCAGACCGCTATATGGGGATTCTTTTCATCAATCCTTAAGGTACCATTACAGGACTTACACTTTAATTCTGTTATTTTCATCTCAAACTCCCTAAATGCTGTTTCAAATATTTACCATACATATTCTAGCAGAATCAATGGTTATATTCAATTCTTTTTAAAGACTTATTTGTCACCAAAGAAAGGTCCAGTTCTTAAAAGCAAGAACTGAACCTCTCATCATTCTATGTAAACGCAGTATATTCATAGTCTACAGCTGCTTTGGGTTTTATGGCATTATAATAATTAGCTTTTGTTACTGTTACATATGGATTAACATAAATAGATGCCAGGCCAAATGTAGCAAACAACAACAGAAACCACAAAATGAATGACAGTTCAAGAACAAAATATTCAAATTTATGACCGATCATCATTTCCTTACTCTCCCTGATACACTGCAGAATTCCCTTTTCCGGATTCTCCGCCAATATGAATACAGCCTGGGAGTAGCGGTAAGTTGCAATAATACCTGGTACAATAAACACCAAAAACCACAATACGGTAAAAATAAACATCATAAAATATAAACCAAGGACTTTAAACAGATACCGAATTCCAATGAAAAGATCACTATAGGACATAGAAGAATCCCTGTTGGAAAACTTCAGACAAAGCAATTGGTATCCAAAATCAAGAATTGAGGAAAATAAAAAATAAATTATAAAAAATCCAAGGCTGATAAGTACATACGATGATAATTGGGATAGGTCTTCATATTCTCCCGTCTGAAATAATATCATTCCCCAATCATCGAGAGCCTTTTGAACACCAGATATGATGAACATGATAATACCATAGATAATAGTTACACCATATGGGCTGATTGCCGCAACTCTCATGGCTTCCTTTGCTCCCATCTTTAACTCTCTTCTATCCATTACACGCCTCCTTTCTCACTATGAATGATTCTATTATAGATTCAGCTTATCATAGCTCTTAGCCAGATACTCCTCCAACCGAATCTTAAGCTCATAATGCTCTTCTTTATGAAGCTCCGGATCACCTTGAAACAACAGCTTTACTTCCTCAGATACCGTCTTTAATATATTGGCATCCGTAAAAATATCACCCAGCTTAAATTCCAGATCACCGCTTTGGCGGATACCAAAGATATCTCCAGGTCCACGAAGCTTTAAATCTTCAGAAGCAATAAAAAAGCCGTCATTTGATTTGTTTAGAATATCAAGCCGCTCCTTAGTTCCGTCCTGGTCGGAACCATTAACCATGATACAATAGGACTGGTGTTTTCCACGGCCGACTCTTCCTCTTAGCTGATGAAGCTGAGCCAGGCCAAACCGTTCTGCATTTTCAATCATCATTACAGTAGCATTCGGTACATTGACACCTACTTCAATTACAGTAGTGGATACTAAGACCTTGATCTCTCCGCCGGCAAATCTCTCCATGATCTTATTTTTTTCTTTTGGTTTCATCTTCCCATGGAGATATTCCACTGCAATGCCTGGAAGTTCTCCTTTAAGGACCTTTGTATAATCCACTACATTTTCCGCATCAATCATCTCACTCTCTTCCACCATGGGGCAGATTACATAGGCCTGACGGCCGGCAGCAACCTCCTGGCGAATAAATTCATAGGCTTTCTTCCGATATCCCGTATCTACCACACAGTTTTTAATTGGGAGACGGTTGGCTGGCAATTCGTCAATGACTGAAATATCCAGATCCCCATAAATAATAATGGCAAGAGTCCGTGGAATAGGAGTTGCACTCATGACCAGCACGTGAGGCTCTTCTCCTTTTTTTCCAAGCATCTCTCTTTGCCCCACACCAAACCGATGCTGTTCGTCCGTAATTACAAGGGCGAGCTTATCATATACCACCTTTTCCTGAATGAGAGCATGGGTGCCTACAATGATATCGGCTTCGTGAGAAGCAATTCTTTCATAAGCAATCCTCTTTTCCTTTGCGGTCATAGATCCGGTAACAAGAATGGGTACCTTCTCAATTCCATGAGCCTCAAAGAGCTCAGTCATGGATTCAAAATGCTGTTTTGCCAATACCTCAGTTGGTACCATAAGAGCTCCCTGATATCCGTTATAAGCAGCTTGTAAAAGTGCCAGAATGGCTATAATGGTCTTACCGGATCCAACATCACCCTGAACCAGACGATTCATTACCTGGCCTCCGGAAATGTCCTTATAAACTTCTTTTAACACATTTTCCTGGGCCTTTGTCAGCGAATAAGGAAGGCTTTCTTTTATCTCTTCCACAGTAGAAGAAAGCTGGAAAGAAAACTTACTTTTTTTATCCTCTCTCTGCTCCTTTAGTCTCCTGACCGCCATTAAAAATAAAAAGAATTCATCAAATACCAGTCTTTTTCTGGCAAACAGCAGTTCTTTCCGGTCTTCCGGAAAATGTATATGTTCAATGGCAAAATTATATTCCGCCAGTTCATGCTTCTTTCTTAAATCAGCAGGCATATAATCCCGGACCATCATACGATTCTCCAAGGCCTGTTTTACAGCTCTGACCACCGTTTTATTGCTGAGTCCCTTGGTTTGTCCATAAATCGGCTGCATGGAGTGAACGACCTGCTCATAAGCCTCCGGAGTAAACACCTCTGGCTGCTCCATGGTAAGGCGGCCGCTTTTCTTTACGATCCTTCCCCGGAAAATTGCCCTCATGCCAGCCTTTAGGGTGGAATGAAGATAAGGCATATTATACCAGGTCAAAGCAAGGGTTCCCGTAGAATCCTTTAGAGTCGTTGTGATTACCTGAATATGACTGTAACGCTTTACATCCGGAGTTTTATAAAGCATTCCTGCCACAGTCATGACACGGTCCGGCTTTAAATCTCCAATCAAGGACGGTTCCTCATAGGTATCGTAAGCTCTTGGATAATATTCCAGGAGATCTTCTACCGTTTCCACTCCCACTTTGTAAAACAATTTTCCGGTTTTATCTCCAATTCCCTTTAAGGTATCAATGGGTTCACGGTTCATGGAACATACACCTCCAGGTTCATTTTAAATAGCAAAAATCCGGGCAGACGAAATCCCGTCTGCCCGGGAAATAATACACCTTATTCCACTGAAATCAGATAATAATAGATGGGCTGCCCACCAGCGTGAAGCTCTACTTCACAGGCAGAGAAAATCTCTTCTGCTTTCTCTTTTAACACATTGGCATCGTCCTGCTTTACATCTTTTCCATAGTAAATAGTAACAAGCTCAGATTCTTCTTCTACCATTGACTTAAGGGAATGGAGCACAGTAGATTCTATGTCTTTTCCAACTGCCAGAATGCCTTGATCACCTAGAGCCATGATATCGCCTTCCTTGATCTCTATGTCGTCAATCACAGTATTGCGCACTGCATAAGTAATCTGTCCGGTTTTTACTCTGGACATCTCTTCAATCATATTTCTTTCATTGTCTTCCGGAGAAAGATCTGCCGCAAAATTGATGATTGCAGTAATTCCCTGAGGAATGGTCTTTGACGGAATCACAACTACCTTTTTATCTTCTACCAGTCCCTTTGCCTGCTCAGCTGCCAGGATTATATTCTTATTATTTGGAAGAATATAGACCGTATCAGCATTAACACGGTCAATGGCATTTAACATATCTTCTGTACTTGGATTCATGGTCTGGCCGCCTTCAATGAGATAATCGGCTCCGATACCACGGAAAATCTCATCAAGCCCTTCACCTGCAGAAACAGAAATAAATCCATAAGGCTTTCTTGGCTCCGCCTTTTTCTCTCTTTCTGCTTTTTGCTGCTCCGCCAGTTTTTCTGACTCTTTAATTAACTTCTCCTGATGCTCTTCTCTCATATTATCAATCTTCATACGGGATAAAGAACCATAGGTAAGAGCCCGTTGAATAGCAAGCCCGGGATCATTGGTATGAACATGAACCTTTATCATATCATCATCAGAAACGACTACAAGAGAATCACCAATGGATTCTAAATAGTCTTTGAATTCCAGTTCAGTCTTTTCGTCATATGGTTTTTCCAGATTAACAATAAACTCGGTACAATAGCCGAATTTAATATCAATATCTCCCAGGTGAGCGGTTTCCGTTCTGGTCTGGAACAGCTGGCTGCTTCCTTCTACAGAAAGGTCAACCTCTTTACCCATAAGGCAGTCAAAGGCTCCCTTTACTACCTGCATGAGTCCCTGTCCGCCGGAATCCACAACGCCTGCCTGCTTTAATACAGGGAGCATCTCAGGAGTCTGACTTAAAACGTAATCTCCGTGTTCAATCACCTTCTGGCAAAATTCGATTACATCTTCTGTCTCAGTCACCAGTTCTGCCGCTTTATCAGCCATACCCTTTGCAACGGTAAGAATGGTACCTTCTTTCGGCTTCATTACTGCTTTGTAAGCAGTCTCCGTAGCTCTTACAAAAGAGTTGGCTAAAACTGTTGTGGTCACCTGCTCTGTTCCGGATATCTCTTTTGTAAAGCCACGGAACAACTGGGATAAAATTACGCCTGAGTTTCCTCTGGCTCCTCTTAAAGAACCGGAAGAAATTGCTTTTGCCAAAGTTTCCATGGTTGGATTTTCAATGGCGGCAACTTCTTTGGCCGCTGACATAATTGTCATGGTCATATTCGTTCCGGTATCTCCATCCGGTACTGGAAACACATTTAATTCATTAATCCATTCTTTCTTGGCTTCCAGCCCTTTTGCACCTGCCAGAAATGCCTTCTGCAGCATTTTGGCGTCTATATACTTCATACCCACAGGTAGTTTCCTCCTTAATCGATCACTCTTACGCCTTCAACGTAGATGTTAATTTTATCTACCGTCATTCCGGTGAATTCTTCTACTTTGTATTTTACATTTTCAATCAGATTATCAGCTACTGCAGAAATACTGATTCCATATGCAACAATTACATGGAAATCAATGATAATATGGTTGTCCTGAATATTCACATTGATTCCGTGAGTCAGGCCCTCCCGCTTTAAAAGCTTTACGAGTCCATCCTTCATGCTGACAGCCGCCATACCGACAATACCGAAGCATTCTACCGCAGTAGTTCCGGCATACATAGCGATAACATCAGGGCTTACCTGGATTTCGCCCAGTTTATTATTGATATAACCCTTCATAGTCTCTACCTCCGTTCTTTCTGTCTGTTTTGATTATACATGATTTTTCCAAAAAAAGAAACAAATTTTTAATTTTCACTTGCAAATCATGGTGTTTTCTGTTATCATACACTTGTTGTGGATTTTTCAACCATAAAAAATCCAAGTAGCTTTTAAGGAGGTGCAATCATGGCTAAATGTACAATTTGTGAAAAAGCTGCTCACTTTGGTAACGCAGTGAGCCATTCCCATAGAAGATCTAATAAGATGTGGAAAGCAAATGTAAAGTCCGTTAAGGTGAAGGTTACAGGCGGCTCTAAGAAGATGTACGTATGTACTTCCTGCTTAAGATCCGGATTAGTTGAAAGAGCTTAATCGAAGGAAACTCCTGGCTGTTTACAGTCAGGGGTATTTTTTTTATTATATAGGAAAGTTCTACGAACTCCCCTATATAATAAATTTTTAAAGGGGGACGGTTTCTCATGACCAGTCCCCCTTTTATGATTTATGGCAATGCTCTCTCAACAGCAGAACAGATTATATCCCAATACCAGACATCCAATAATGAACAAGATCGTAACGATTGTCGCCGGGATAAATAGCAGGATCGCCATACCTGCTCCGAAACAGAACAGCATAAGCCCGCATACTCTTCTCATATCATCCCTCAATTCATTCAGCTATATGATATCCTATGCGGCTTATCCCCTGCTTATTCCTCTCCTTTTTCCTTCTCCTGTGCGGCAGCCATTTCTTCTGCTACTTTTAACGCATCGGAAGAGACTTCTTTTGAGCCTCCCGCAAACTTATTCACAAAATCAGGAACCATGTCAAGGATCTTGGTAACTGCATCCTGCTGTTTGATGTTCACCAGCTTTGTTACTCCATTCTGAATAATAAGAACGGCACTGGGGCTCATCTTTGCGTGCATTCCGCCCGCTCCCCGCTGTTTTGCATTTTCTGCAAAAGAACCGGCAGCCATGCCACAGGTCACATCAACCAGGGGAAGAATGATTGCATCGTCAACCTTAACTGCATCTCCCACTACTGTTTTCGTCGCTACAAAGGCATCCATCCCTTTAAACAGGGCTTCTACCGTAGATGTAAAATTATTCTCTGCCATCGAAAGCAATTCCTCCTTTATCGAAGCCATTTCCTCAACAGAATTCTGAAGTTTTTATCCATCAGCATACGCAGTCCTATGATCAGCACTGTGCCCAGCCGAATCCTTCCGCGAAATGTTCCTTCTGCCTGAAACACCGCATTGTCAAAGACCGGATATAAATCAAGATGCTTATGACAAAACGGGTAGACCACACTTGCATACATCAACACCTGACCTGTCAGATAAGGGTCATCAAATCCAAATGTAATACTTCCTTTTCCCCTTAAGGGGAGAACGTGACGGATGAGTTTTTTCCCTTGCCTTAAAAGCAGCTTTACTGTTTTCTGGTTATTCTCATTGTTGATCCAGGAAAAAATTTCATCTTTTTTTTCTTTTACTGTCTTCAGTGTATCATATACTCTGTGAAAAAAAAACTTAAGTTTTGCGAAAAACCGTAGGATTCTTCGCTTCACATTCTCCCACCATGTCTTATAAAAGGGAGTTTTTTTTGTTTTCACTACTTTTTTGGCTGGTGGAATGTTTTCAGGACGTTCCTTTATTTCTTCCCGAACTTCCTCCTTCATCTCTTTGGCATCCTTTACAGGCTCCGGCTCGATTCTTTCCATGGCATGAACCATAATATCTTCTGCTTCTTCCAGCTCTCTGTCCAGCTTTTTTTGCTTTAAAATCCGAAATCCGAATAAACGAACCGTTACCGTCAGGCTCTTATCATACCGCAGCCGTATGGAAAGGATATGTAGCAACCAGGATATACCGACACTTCCCTTTCCTTCCCCATAATAGGAACCAGAACCACGATACCTGACAGGTACAAAAAGCACGGCCAGAAGAACCACCAAAAGAAGTCCCAGAATGACCAGCAAAAGAAGTCCTAAGATTTTTAATATCAATAAAATTATATGAAGCATGGACACCTCACACCTTACCGGCTTCCTCTTCCAAAAAGGCGGATAGATCGAAGCCACCTGTTATCCGGTACATGTCATGAACCATTCGCCCGGCCACCTCCAATGCTTCCCAGTAATCGGCCGCAATGCCTAATATAAGAATATCGTTCTTCTTAAAAAATGGGGCAAACAGCTCCGCAGTGGGGTAGATATCAAGTATATTATTCCCATTTGAAGCGGGCATAATCACATAAATATCAGGTCTTGGCTTTGATTTACGAATTCCCTGTATAATTTTGTACCGTTTCTTCTTGGCCTTTTCGCCTACGTACAGACGGTTAAACCAGCTTATTTTCATCATCCATCAGCTCTTCCAATAATTCCTTGCAGGTTTCTTTTTCCGCTTCATCAAGACAGCTTGTAAGACTTCCTGTGATATACGACTGAATTTCATCCATCGAATTAAAGTACACAGGAAGGTCTGATAAAACCTTCGCCATTATGGCACGCACCACTTGTTTGGAAGACCCGGCAAAGATTTCTTCCAGTTCTTTAAAATACGCACCTGCTTCTTTTTCCAGAGAAATACGGTCTACCAATACCCCTTCCTCTGTCTTTTCGGTTTCTTCCTGAGAAGATAAGTACTTTAATTTTGCAAAACTGCTTCCGGACAGCAGCCGGTCTACATTAACTGCTCTTATATAATCCGGATCCCGGTTCCATTCTTCACTCTCCTGGGGAAGCTCAGTCTTTAAATACCGTTCAAAGAACGCTTCCTGTCGGCCTTCCATCTGAGTGAGCTTATGAAAAAGCTCATCGGATCCAAAAGAACCTTCCCCCTTATGGAATTGTTCCAGAACTTCTTTTACAATGGAGGAGTAAAGCTCCTCTTCCTTCACATCCACAACAGCATCTCTTCCAGCCATTAAAAGAACACAAAAATCATTGACAATTTCCTGAATCATCACATAAAAACCAGATTCCTTTGTAAGCCCTTCGGAAGCATCTAAAAGCTTATCCATAGCCTCCTCAAAGCCTTCTGATGCCATATTCTTATAATCCGTCCTTCGAAGCTGTTCCAGAAGCTGAAAGAACTCCTCATATTCCTGGCCCATATCCTTTGGAAGCTGTGCCATGGATTCCGTGCGGAGTGTATACATCATATCTTTAAGGCTTTCCATAGAAGAACCGATATATACCGACAGCCCCTCCATAACCAGACTGAAAAATTTCTGTTTTGTCAAACGGACCGGTAACTGACCAATTACCTCTTTGATTCTTCCATTCATCACAGCCGTTTCGCTGGATCCGGTAATGTACTCCATTAAACGCTTTGCAAACTCATTATCAGAAAGAGAGCTTTCTGGCATAGACTTAAATTTTCTCTCCATACGGTTTAATACGTATTCATAAATCTGAAAGCAATCTGCATAGGAAGTCATTACCTCAACCTTACCAGTAATATCTTCTCTAAGCTTCAAAACTTCCTCCAGTACGTCCCCACCGGAATAATGATCAGAAAGAAGCTGGTTCAGACGTACACTGCAATCAGAAATATGCGGGGAAACAAGAGTCTCTTCTTCTAAAGCTTCAAATAGAGTATAGTAATTCAGCGCAAGCCTCACATAGGAGTACTGGTAAGCTGCTGTCATCTGTTTTTTCAGTAATCGGGTATCCAAATTATATCTCCTTTCGGAATCTGTCACGTATTGTAATTGGCTAGAATCGACCGCCTTAATAAATCCAGAGCCTTCACAACTGACTGCTCTCTGATTTTCTCACGATTTCCTTTAAAGTGGTATTCTTCCACCTTCACCTTATCTTTCAGATAGCAGGCAATATACACCAGTCCCACAGGCTTCTCCCCTTCGGAAACTGGTCCTGCAATTCCTGTCACGGCAATACAGACATCCGCACCTGTAGCAAAGACACCGCCTAAGGCCATCTCTTTTGCTGTCTGCTTGCTGACAGCGCCGTATTTTTTCAGAGTGCTTTTATTTACATTGAGATGCTTTCTCTTTGCCTTATTGGAGTAAGTGACAAACCCTTCCCGAAACACCTGGGAGGCTCCCGACACATTAACGATACGGCCTGAAATCAGACCGCCTGTGCAGGATTCTGCCGTTGTCACTGTTAATTCATGTTTTTTCAAAAGTCGGACCACTGCCATTTCTAAGGTCTCTTCTTCCTTCGTGGTATAGACATCATTACCGAAACGGCTCTTAATCTCTTTTACAACCGGCTTTAAAAGCTCCTTTGCCTCTTCTTCACTGGAAGCTTTGGCAGTGACCCGTAAATGAACCTCGGCCGTCTTGGCATAGGTAGCAATGGTAGGATTTGACTGGCCACTAATTAAATCAAGCAGCTTGTCTTCCACCTGGCTCTCTCCCTGACCACAGATTTTAATCATCTGGGAACGAATCACTTCCGGCTGGCGCTTTTGTAAATAAGGAAATACCTGTTCCTCAAACAGAGGCTTTAATTCACCTGGAGGTCCGGGCAGTAAAATAGCTGTTTTCCCGTCCTTTTCCATAATCAGCCCAGGAGCCGTACCATTGTGGTTATCGAGAACCATGGCCCCCTGAGGGGTCATGGCTTGTTTCCAGTTGTTGTCCGGTATCTCTTTATAAATACTG
Source organism: [Clostridium] aerotolerans DSM 5434 (assembly GCF_000687555.1). Classification (GTDB taxonomy): domain Bacteria; phylum Bacillota; class Clostridia; order Lachnospirales; family Lachnospiraceae; genus Lacrimispora; species Lacrimispora aerotolerans. The sequence goes on from NZ_JHWJ01000005.1 coordinate 225,930, forward strand.
TTTTTAAAATACTCGCTGATCCGATCTCTCGTATGGGCATCTTCTTCCAATGAAAATCCCATAACTTCAGCACAGACCTCTTTTGTCAGATCATCCTCCGTAGGTCCAAGACCGCCGGTTAAAATTACAACATCCGAGCGATTTAAGGCAGTCTCCATCACCTGGGACAAACGTTCCCGGTTGTCACCTACCGTCACCTGATGATACATGGATAATCCCAAAAGAGCACACTTTTGTGCAAGGTACTGGGTGTTCGTATTTACAATATTTCCGAGCAATAGCTCCGTTCCAACTGAAACAAGTTCGACAACCATAATGATTACATGCTCCCTTCTGTAAGAACCTTATAATTTTTTACAATATAATCAACCAGCGATACGATCGTAAGTATGGTTGCAAGCCAGATAAATACGGCTGTAACCGGTGATAGCAGCGGTATATTTACAATAAGAAGTACAGACATGACCATCTGGGAAACTGTTTTAAATTTCCCCCATTGGCTTGCGGCAATCACGACGCCATTATCAGAAGCCACCAGACGAAATCCGCTGATGATAAATTCCCGGCTTATGATTACAATAACAATCCAGGCAGAAAGCTGATTCAATGCGGTAAAACAAATCAGGCCAGAACAGACCAGAAGCTTATCTGCCAGCGGGTCCATAAACTTTCCGAAATTCGTTACCAGTCCATATTTTCTTGCAATCATTCCATCTAACATATCCGTAAAGCTTGCAATCACAAATATGGCGGCCGCGATCCAGCGGTAAGTAACATTTGTGCCACCCTCTAACAGAAGAAATAAAACAAAAAACGGAATCATGATAACCCTTAAAATCGTTAGCTTATTCGGTAAATTCATCTTCCAACTCTCCCATCAAATCATATTCCATAGCTCCGGTAACCCGAACCCTGGCAAAATCACCTGACATCAGTTCTACACCGGTCTGGACAAATATCATACCATCCACACCAGGTCCATCCATATAAGTACGTCCTACATAAGCATTTTCATCTGCTACTTTGCCCTCGATCATAACTTCAACTGTCTTTCCGATCATAGACTCTGAATGCTCTAAGGAAATTTCCTGCTGAAGCTCCATAATTTCATCACGGCGGTCTTCTTTTACTTCCTGATCTACGTGATCCGGAAAATCAGCCGCTGGTGTATCTTCTTCTGCAGAATAAGCGAACACTCCAAGACGTTCAAACTCCATCTCATCTACAAATCCCATGAGTTCTTCATGGTCTTCCTCTGTTTCACCAGGGAAACCGGAAATAAGTGTGGTTCGAAGGGCAATGTCCGGGATTTCTTTTCTAAGCTTTTCCACGATCCCACGAAGCTGATCCTGAGTCGTTCTTCGTCCCATGCGCTTTAATATACGATCACTGGCATGCTGAATCGGCAGGTCAAGATAATGGCAGATCTTCTCTTCTTCCTTCATGGTCTGAATCAGCTCATCCGTAATTTCTTCCGGATAGCAATACTGAATTCTGATCCACTGAATGCCTGAGATACGGCAAAGCTTCTTTAAGAGTTCAGGAAGAGACTTTTTGCCATAGAGATCCACACCGTAAAGTGTGGTTTCCTGTGCAACTAAGATAAGCTCTTTTACCCCTTTTTCAGCCAGTTCTTGTGCTTCCTTTATAAGTCTTTCCATAGGAACGCTGCGGTAGTTTCCACGAAGGGTAGGGATAATACAGTAAGTACAGTGCTTATCACAGCCTTCTGCAATTTTAAGGAACGCATAATGACCTCCGGTGGTAAGAACTCGTCCAGTTTCCATCTCTGGAATTCCGTCTAAATCGTGGAAACGCTGTACGTGTTCTACACCGCTTAAAGCTTCCCTTAACACATTGGAAATCTCGTCATAGGTGGAAGTTCCAAGAATTCCATCTACTTCCGGAATCTCATCAATGATCTCCTGCTTATATCGCTGAGCAAGACAGCCTGTTACAATAAGTGCCTTGCAGTTTGCGTCTACCTTTCTTTGAGCCATCTCCAGTATGGTATTGATGCTTTCCTCCTTTGCATCTCCGATAAAACAGCAGGTATTGACTACAATAACATCTGCCTCATATTCATCATCGGTAAAGGTATATCCGTCTTTATTTAAAAGGCCCAGCATCATCTCCGTATCTACCAGATTCTTGTCACAGCCCAGTGAAACACATAATAATTTCATCCTAAAACTCCTGTCGTAAATATTCGTATATGAGAAAAGCCATCTACCAAAAGGGAGACGGCCTTCTTCTTAATTATCGTCTTCTTCTGTTGCGTCCGCTTCGCTCAAAATCTTTACTTGGCCTTCATACAGCTCTTCTACGGCAACAGAAAGCGGTTTTTTACCGTATCCCGGTACGGAAGGCTCAGAACCACCAATGATCTGTCTTGCTCTTTTCGCAGCTGCAATCACGATAGAATAACGGCTCTGGACAACAGGAGCATCTCCTGGTTCAACCTCACTGTTTACTACATTAATCAAATCTGAATAAGATGGATGTAACATCTTTGTTCCCCTTTCTAAGTCAACTATATATTCTTTAATTCTTCCCGAATGTGGGATAAAAATGCCATGTTATTGGATGCCCGGTTATGCTGGACCTGTATCATCTGGTGCATTGCTTCCACGCAGGTTTCAATTTTGTCATTGATGAGGATATAGTCATAAGCTTCCATTCCCTCTGCTTCTTCTGCAGCCCGTTTCAGCCTGGCGTTGATTACTTCCATGCTCTCCGTGCCCCGTCCGATCAGCCTGCGCTTTAATTCCTCTGCGTTTGGCGGCATAACAAAAATCAAAATAGTCTCAGGAAAACGTTCTTTGATTTTAAGTGCTCCCTGTATTTCAATTTCCAGAATTACATCCTTGCCCTGTTTCATCTGATTTAAAACATATTCCTTGGGAGTTCCGTAAAAATGTTTTACATACTGGGCATATTCAATCAGGGCATCTTTTTCAATCATGTCCCGAAAGGATTCCTCTGTTACAAAAAAATATTCTCTCCCATCAGCTTCCCCTTCTCTTGGGTTTCTGGTGGTAGCAGATATGGACAGCGCATAATTATCGTACCGCTTCAGGAGTTCCTTCATAAGAGTTCCTTTTCCAGCCCCTGAAAAACCGGATACTACTGCCAACATGCCTTGCTCATTCATGAATCTGTTACACTCCCTATTCAATATTCTGGATCTGCTCTCTGACCTTTTCAATCTCGGTCTTTAATGTAATTGCTTTGTCAGAGATCTCCAGATCATTGGCCTTGGAAAGAATGGTGTTGGCTTCCCGGTTCATCTCCTGTGCGATGAAATCCAGTTTCCTTCCTACACTTCCCCCAGCCTCCAGCTCTGTCCGGGTATTATCAATGTGGCTTCTTAACCGAACGGTTTCCTCATCCACACAAATTTTATCAGCAAATATCGTAACTTCTGTGGCAATCCTTCCTTCATCAATGGAAGCACCAGCCAGCAGTTCTTTTACCTTGTCCTCAAGCTTAGCACGGTATTCCATAAGAATCCTTGGAGAGCGTTCCTCAATAAAGTCAAGAAGGTCGTTCATCAGTCCAAGCTTTTTAAGAAGGTCATTCTTCAAGGTCTCACCTTCGGTGATTCTGGTTTCCACAAAACGCTTTGCAGCCTCCTCAATGGTTTCAGAAAGGAGCTTCCACATCTGGTCCTCATCTTCAGGAACCTCATCCATGGTAAGAACCTCCGGGCATTTAGCCAGTGCAGATACCTTAATATCGTTCTGGATTCCGAACTCTGCCTCCATCTTTGCGAAATAATCCATATATTCAGCGGCCAGAGCACTGTTATACTTTAAGCACAGCTTATTCTCTGTATAATCCTCGTAGCTGATAAAAACATCAACCTTACCCCGCTGTATATAATTCTTTAACAGATTTCTGATTCCTGCTTCAAAGAAATTAAACTTTTTCGGCATCTTCACGCTTAAATCCAAATACCTGTGATTTACAGCTTTCATCTCGACGGAAATCTTATATTCATCCGTGACGGTCTCGTACCTGCCGAAACCTGTCATGCTCTTAATCATTGCAAATGCCTCTCTTTCGCCATAGATATTAACCATTATAAGTCATATTAAAAAACAAGTCAATTGGTTTTAAATTTTACACAACAGCGTTTTTGTGGTATACTATCCTTATTTTAATCAGACTTTTACCGGAGGAAATAATACAATGGCTTTAGACGGAATTGTTATGGCTAATCTCGCAGCAGAAATGAAAAACCGGCTGGAAGGCGGAAAAATCGCCAAAATCGCCCAGCCGGAAAAAGACGAACTGCTGTTTACGATTAAAAATCAGAAAAATACATGGAGGCTTTTAATCTCCGCCAGCGCCAGTCTTCCACTGGTCTATTTTACAGAATCCAACAAGCAAAGTCCCATGACCGCGCCTAATTTCTGCATGCTTTTACGAAAACACATTGGAAATGGCCGAATCCTGAGTGTAAGCCAGCCTGGCCTTGAACGTATCCTGTGTCTGGAGATTGAACATTTAGACGAATTAGGGGACAAGCGTGTAAAAAAGCTTATCGTTGAAATCATGGGCAAGCACAGCAATATCATCTTCTGCAATGAGGAAGATATGATTTTAGACAGCATCAAGCATATATCAGCCCAGGTAAGCTCTGTGCGGGAGGTACTTCCTGGCAGGACCTATTTTATCCCCCAGACCACAGAGAAAAGAGACCCTCTCACCATCACCCAGGATGAGTTTATTAAGACCATTGGCACGACGCCGGCCCCTATACAAAAAGCCTTGTATTTAAAGCTGACCGGCTTTAGCCCCATTATGGGCCACGAGCTCTGTCACCTGGCGTCTCTTGATGGAGACCACTCTGCTAACGAACTGTCTGAAATGGAGATGCTTCATCTATACCGGACCTTCTCTCATCTTATGGAAGATATCAGGCAGGAGAATTTTTCACCTAATATCATTTACCGCCAGGATGAGCCTGTAGAATTTTCTGCACTTCCTATGACCTGTTATGAAGGTGACGGCTATGAGGCAGTCTCTTTTGAATCCATCAGTTCTCTGCTGGAGAGCTACTATGCTTCTAAAAATACCATTACAAGAATTCGTCAAAAATCAGTGGACCTTCGTAAAATTGTCCAGACAGCACTGGAGAGAAACTATAAAAAGTTTGACCTGCAGGAAAAACAGCTAAAGGATACAGAGAAAAAAGATAAATACAAGGTATATGGAGAGCTTTTAAACACCTATGGATATGAGCTGTCCGGTGGGGAGAAAAAATTCACCTGTTTAAACTACTACACCAACGAAGAGATTACTATTCCTCTTGATGACCAGTTATCCGCGAAGGAAAATGCACAAAAGTTTTTTGATAAATATAATAAGCTGAAACGTACCTTTGAAGCTGTTACAGAACAGATCAAGGAAACCAGACAGGAAATTGATCATCTGGAATCCGTGAGCGCTGCTTTGGATATTGCTCTGAAAGAAGAAGATCTGGTTCAGATTAAAGAAGAGCTGATGGAGTATGGCTATGTCAAGCACCGCCGTGCTGGTGATAAAAAGCCGAAGGTGACCAGCAAGCCGTTTCATTACATCTCATCCGACGGCTTCCATATCTATGTAGGGAAAAATAATTATCAAAACGAAGAACTCACATTCAAGGTGGCAACCGGTAACGACTGGTGGTTCCACGCAAAGGGAATCCCCGGCTCCCATGTTATTGTAAAATCAGAAGGTAAGGAATTGCCGGACCGGGTTTATGAAGAAGCTGGAGCTCTGGCCGCTTATTATTCCAAAGGCAGGGACGGCGACAAGGTTGAAGTGGATTATATCCAGAAAAAACAGATTAAAAAGGTGACTGGCGCAGCTCCCGGCTTTGTCATCTACCATACGAATTACTCCATGGTGGCAGAACCAAAGCTGATCCTGGAGGAAGTTCAATAAATAAACGAATAAATAGTGCCGCGCTCATAGCCGATCAATAGCTTTGAACGCGGCACATTTTTTCGCCCACTTCTTTGTAGGCTTTTTCAAATTCCTTTGTTACTTATTCAACCTATTACTGTGTTTTTCCTGTAACCGGAAATGATTGAAAGGAAGGAACTCCATCTACAATGGCTGCTACTTGATAGCGGTACTCCACCCCCTGTGTCAATCCAGAATCCCGGTAAGACCGGTTGCTTTCTCCTACTGTTCCAATCTGTCTGAAATTATGTCCTGGTTCGGCCCGGTAAACTGCGTATCCAGTAATCTGATGCCCGTATTTGCCATCACTTCCAGCGGTCCAGTTTAATTCCATAGTCTGGGAATTAAGCTGTTTCCCAGTAATCTCCGGCACTTTAATTCCGCTGGATAATAAATAGCTTAAATTGGCAGGCTGATTATACGCCGTATTCTGCCAAGCCACACCTTCCCTGTAAGCCCGGTCCGTTAAAAGACAGGGAACCCGATAGGAGGTTTCAATGGGAGTACTGTAAATCCTGATCTTATTCTTATCCTGTCCATCCCGGACAATCACTTCTTCTCTCCAGTCTCCTATGATATCCGCTACAAGACAGGCGTTTGATTTTGTTCCATTATTCGTAAGAGTACCATTCATCTGGATCAGTACATCTGTTTTCTGGTTTTCATAATCCCATTTTTGAACCTGAGGAATCAGCTGTGTGGAATTATTGGAATCAAACAATTCCATGAGCAGATCTCCATCCCAGAATATGGAGAAATTCTGGCTTGGCCTTTTGCCCTCCTCATATATCCGCTCTCCTTTGGCATTGTAGGTAATTGCATTAACAGCTGCCCACATTTCTGCACCAGGATATCTTGGATCGATATCAGCAGCTACGCCACGTCCCGTATCCTTGCCATACTGATATCCCCATAAAATCTTTCCTGTTTCCGCATCGTGAAGTTCCACATGATACTGGGCATTTTTCTCCTCATGTACCTGGAATACTTCCAGTCTTCCGTCATCATTCCAGTCACTGACATGCATGGCATCCCCATGACCAAGGCCAGTGGTATATTTGGGCTTTCCGTCATGGTCAAGCGTCAGAGATCCGTAGATGATTTCATCCTTTCCATCACCATCCACATCATTAATAGAAAGATTGTGGTTTCCCTGACCTGCATATTTGTCACCTGTAGGCACATCAAACAGCCATTTCCTCGTCAGCTTCCCATTCTTTAGATCCCATGCAGCAATTGCTGTCCTCCCATAATAGCCGCGGCAGAATACAGCACTTGGATTTGTTCCATCCAGATATGCTGTAGCCGCCAGAAAACGATCCACCCGGTTGGCGTATCCCTGAGGTTCTTTGTTTCCCTTGCTGTCCAGTCCCCACATGGAGGTATCCCAGATCCCTGTTTGGGCATTGTAGATTCCTCTGGAAGGAAGATAAGCTGTGGTATCAATGATTTTTCCTGCCCTGCCGTCAAATGCAGTTAAGTACTCATCGCCTTTTACAATCCGTCCGATTCTTCCGCTGAAGCTGCGGAAATCATATTTTTCGCTGATTTTATTGGTTGGAAGTGCTTTTGAACTGACAGCACCCACGTGCCCGGTTTCCTTTAAGCTTCCATTTACATTTTGGTAGGTGGTTGACCCATCGGCAGTCTTTACCATCACCTCCGCACATCCATCGCCGTCATAATCCCAAACCTGGAACTGGGTATAATGGGCTCCTGAACGAATATTAACTCCTAAGTCAATTCGCCACATCAGGTTAGCGGCTCCTGTGCCCGTATCAATATCATAGGCATCCAAAAAGGTAGTTCCCGTATACCCGTCAATGGAATTGTCCTGAGCATTGTCAGGATACCATTTGACAATTAGCTCCAAACGTCCGTCTCCATTTAAGTCCCCCACAGACATATCATTGGCCGTATAATCTGTGACAGAGCCGTCTGGCATGGTCTGTGGATCAGGTGCTTTAAGAGTCAGCTCCAAATATTCCTGCTTCCACGCAGACGTTGTTAAACCAACACGATTCCTTCCCGAGTTATCCTCTAAATTGTATCTGTCTCCTGCCCTTCCCTGGCGGTCAAAATAATTTGTATTGCTCCCACGATACACTTCCAGACCATTACGCTTTAGAGTAAACTCTGTTCCACTTCCATCTTCCGGATAATACCGCCAGCTTACCAAAGCTCCCTGATTGGTCGTAACGGCTGTCAGTGCCCTGTCAGACGTATTTTCCAGTCCTCCATAAATTTGTTTGGAAAACATGTTTTCTGCATTGGCAGTCATCCCTGGTACTCCGCTGACCATAATTAAAATACCCGTCAATGCAACAAAGCTTTTTCTTATTCTTCTCCTTAAATACATTCCTTCTCCTCCATCTTCATAATAATCCCCTTACTGTTAATTGAAACAGGAGTATCCCCCCTTGACTCGTTCAACCCTCCTTCCAATATTGTTAATAAAATTCAGGAATCTCCTGAAATAATTCTAACATTTACTTATAATATCTGTAAATAATCATGTTATGACCCAATATTGGCCCCTAAACATCAGGGAATAGATCGCCTGTTATCATAATAAATACCAGCATGGCCTTCCTTTGGAAAGAGAGCCAGTTATTCCAGACCATATAATGTGTGACTATTCTCTTCTTAAAATACAAAAAGCAGGTCTCAAGAAAGAATATATCATTCTTCCTTGGACCTGCCGTATATCGTCCCACACTGTAGTATTTTCTTTTAATTATCAGAAAGCTCTACTACAGCCTTTCTCACGGGAACGTTGGTTATCACCTCAATATAATATTTCTCTGGAATCAAAATTTTCCTTCTGCGTTTAGAGAGTACCCTTTTCTCCGCAGAGGCAGCTGACTTTTTTTCATCCAAATTGAGAAACTTCTGAAACAAAGACCTTCTCATGAATACGTTCTCCTAATTCCTTTTACCACATGTACACAAAGCAATTATTCCGTTTATCCAATTTTTACTAACTCATTCACCCTATTGTCATATTCAATCATAAAATCATGGAATATAACTACTATTGCACTGAACAACTTATAAAACAATGATTGTATTGACGCCTTGTCAATTAAATCATTATTTCCCCCTTAGTTATTCAGTGCAATTTAAATTAATTCATCAAACAGCTACTCACACTGCTTGAAGTAATCTAGCTTTTTCATTATCCCTGGCCTTAGCCTTTTTACATACTCATACCGGACATCTTGCTTATAGTTGCTTTTACCGCTTTTGAAATCTGTCTAAAATCATTTTTTTGCATCGCGAGCTTTTAATACTTCTTCCGGGATTTTTCTTTCATAAATTCCAGCAGGTATACTTCTCCCTACTGAATTTAAGGACACCTTTACTAAAGCTTTCTGAACTCTTTCAATCAATGTTTTCTTCATCCCTTGTACTCTCCTTTTTATATTTTTTTATTTTGGGGAAGTAATGTCAATACTTCCAAAATAACAGGAATCATAGTCAGTTCTCTGATTGACGGAAAGATTGAGGCTAATGCCATCAAAACAATCAATACTACAAAAGAAAATATCTTCTTTTGTAATTTGTCCTGAGAACTGAAATATTCAATATTGATGGTGCGGGGAACACAAAGCAGAATCACCAATGTGGATGCAGCAAATATCAGAGGCAGTACGGAAATATGTATATTAAACCAATTGTCTGCCAACAGAGAAACTGCCCATACCAGTACCATGCTGATTCCACAGCCCAAACCGGTTTTGGCGTGAATGCCTCCAGCCTGTAGCCTTAGACCGCAAAAGGATGATAATATAATGAAAGTTTCAAAGCCCTTTCCAATAAAAATACCAATCAATTGAATCAAGGCGAACTTTATCATATTATCCAGCAATAATTCCATTCCATATTGAATCACTTTGTTTTCGTCTTGACTTTTTGGACTTATCTTATTCATCCAATTACAAAATCCGACAGCAATCCCAGATATACTCATTATTATCACCACCACATATTGCTATATTAGCACAAAATTTTACATGTGAATGTTTTTGCAATTTTCGTTGAATTTTTCTTCTTAAACGTTAGATGTCTATTTTAAGGAAACAATTCTCTTTACTTTCCATATGCAACAAGGTAAAATGGATATACTTACCAACGAGAGGAAACATCATGACTTACTTAATTTACACCTTGACCGGCGGCATATGCATATATTTTTCAAGCATTCATCTATTGCCCCATAAAATGACGAACGTCAGAAAACTTTGTATCTTTATGTACGCGTTTGGCAGTCTTTTTTTATTTAACAGAATTTACGGACAAGCCAGTACATACATTACCTTTGTAGGGATCTTATTGCTTGTTTTTATTTTTGCAAAGGAACCTTATTTTAATATGTCGTGTTTTTTATTCGGATATCTTTATACCATCGCTTTCAATTACCTTTTTATGTGGGTTGCCGGTCTTCTGCTTCAAATGGACATGCAGGATTTACTGACACATAACAGGCTGAACATTATATTTTCTATCACTTACAGTGTATACTGCGGAATTACCACGAAACTGCTGGGATGGTATATCCATAAAAAGCTGAATATATTCCAATACTTAACAAATTCTCATTTGTTAAAGGCCATATTTATTGACCTTTTTATTTTGGTATTCTTTTATATCTTTAACTTCTCCTATGGGGAGTACTTAGGGTATAATTATGGCGTGATTGCGTTAAACGGTATTATATTCCTTTTGCTGTTTGCGATTACCGTTTATCTCATGTATTCCATTTATAGGGCCACCACGGGAGAACAGGCTTATAAACATCGTATGGCCCAATTTGAGAACCTCCGCCACTATACGGAGCGGCTGGAGAAATCTTATGGGATCATGCGTAAATTCAAGCATGATTATATGAATATCTTAAGTACTATGTCAGGCTATATGGAAGAGAATAACATGGATGGCCTGATGAAATATTACGGGGATCAGGTTCTTCCTATCAGTCATGCCTTTGCGGAATCAGATACGAAGCTGGGAGCCTTGTCAAATGTAAAAAATACTGCTTTAAAAAGCCTCCTTTCCTCTAAATTCATCTATTCCATGGAAATTGGAATTAAAGCAGAGATCGAATTGTTGGAACCCATTGACGCCCTGCCTATGGATTCCCTGGATCTTTCCCGTGTCATCGGAATCTTTCTGGATAATGCCATTGAGGCTGCAACAGAAACTAAGGATAAACAATTGGCTTTCTGTATGTTCTATAAGGAGCAGGATCTTTATATCATCATCAGAAACTCCTCTCCCGAACTGGACCATCCCATCTCGGAGCTGCGCAATCAGGGAATCTCTTCAAAGGGAGTAAATCGTGGAGTGGGCCTTTATAATGTGGAGATGATCCTCAATCACTATGAAAATGTCATCTGGAATACTACATACGAAAATCCTTATTTTACACAGGAAATAATCCTTAAGAAAAACAATTTATAAGGAGTAAGAAATGATACATATATATCTTTGTGAAGATAATAACAGGCAATTGACACGTTGGAAAAGCGTGGTGGAAAAATATTTGCTGATGAATTCTACTGAATCTCAGCTTTACTGCACTGCAAATAGTCCATCCGAACTGCTTGAGATAAGAAAAAAATCAACCGTTACCGGCCTGTACTTTTTAGATATTGATTTACAGTCTGAGAAAAACGGAATTGAACTGGCTCAGGAGATACGGAAATACGATCCAAGGGGATATATTGTATTTGTCACCACACACAGTGAAATGGCGGTTCTCACCTTCCAGTATAAGGTGGAAGCCATGGATTTTATAGTAAAAGATGAAATAGAAACACTTCCTGACCGGATATGTGCCTGCATTAAAAATGCAGAAATCAATTATAAAACACAGCTGGACTCATCAAGCCGCCTGCTCTCAGTAAAGGTAGACAAGACCTCCCTGATTCTTGACCAGGACGATATTGTAGCCATTACTACCAGTGAAGATTATCATAAAATCATGATTCATACGAAAAACGGGGTACGACAGATGTCAGGGTCTTTAAAGGAACTGATAGCCGTTCTAAATCCTGCATTCTGTCAATGCAGCCGTTCTGCTATCGTAAATATGAAGCACGTAGTGAAGTATTCCAGAGAAGAAGCGCTCTTAACCATGGATAACAAAGAAACGTATTCTGTTTCCATCCGAATGCTGGGTAAGATTCAAAGGGCTTTAAAACAGCTTTAGACAGCAAGTTTAGACAGTAAAAAAGGGTACCCCTTTAAGTTCATGGAACTTTCAACGGGTACCCTTTTTCTTTTTATGTTCGTAATAGATATGATAAATATAAAGCAGCTTTAGCAGCCATCACTATATGTGCCCTTGGATTTCACCAGCTTTGGACGATATCCCTGGGAAGTCAGCGCTGCCATGATCGTATTCTTATGATCCGTTCCAAACGCCTCAAGGGTAATGCGAAGCTCTACCGCAGAGTTTCTGTTGATGCTGATGAACTGGTTATGTTCCAGACGAATGACATTGCCCTGTTCCTTGGCAAGCAGAGCAGATACTTTTGCAAGCTCTCCTGGCTTGTCCGGAAGGAGAATGGAAACGGTAAAGATACGGTCTCTCTGAATTAATCCCAGCTGAACAATAGAAGCCATAGTAATGACATCCATATTTCCGCCGCTTAAAATAGAAACGATTTTCTTATTATCCACATTCATATGCTTTAATGCCGCAACCGTAAGAAGTCCAGAGTTCTCCACTACCATCTTATGATTTTCAACCATATCAAGGAATGCAACGATGAGTTCAGAATCTTCTATGCTGATGATTTCATCCACATTGTCCTGTATATAGGGAAAAAGCTTATCTCCCGGACATTTGACAGCAGTACCATCTGCGATTGTGTTGATGCTTGGAAGAGAAACCACCTTCCCCTGGCGTATGGATTCCTGCATACAGTTGGCTCCAGCCGGCTCTACCCCTATGATCTTAATCTTTGGATTTAACATCTTGGCAAGAGTGGATACTCCTGTGCACAATCCGCCGCCACCGATGGGGACCAGAATATAATCAACGGTTGGAAGCTCTTTGACAATCTCCATGGCGATGCTTCCCTGTCCGGCAGCAATGTCCAAATCATTAAATGGGTGAACAAATGTGAGTCCCCGCTCTTCTGCCACCTTGTAGGCGTGATCACATGCTTCATCAAAAACATCGCCTTCCAGAATTACTTCAGCGCCATACCCTTTTGTTCTGTTTACCTTCATAAGAGGTGTGGTAGTTGGCATAACAATCGTAGCAGGGATACCAGCTAACTTTGCCGCATAGGCGACACCCTGGGCATGATTGCCGGCAGAAGCGGTAATCAGACCTCTTGATTTTTCGTCCTCCGATAAAGTGCTGATCTTATAATACGCCCCGCGAACCTTGTAGGCTCCGGTATACTGCATATTCTCCGGCTTAAAATACACCTTGTTCCCGGTCTGGGCAGAGAAGTACTCACTGTATACCAGCTTAGTTTCCAGAGTTACCTTACTTACGACTTCTGATGCTTCTTCGAACTTTTCCAATGTCAACATATTTTAAGCCTCTACTTTCTCATCTGCGTGAAACAATGCATTCACAAACTCGTTTGCATTGAACTTCTGTAAGTCATCGATTTTCTCCCCAACACCAATATATTTTACAGGAATGCCAAGCTCAGACTGAATGGCAACAGCAATTCCTCCTTTTGCAGTACCATCGAGTTTAGTCAGGATGATTCCAGTAATATCGGCAACCTCCATAAACTGTCTGGCCTGAACAAGTGCATTCTGTCCGGTGGTTCCATCTAAGACCACCAGAGTTTCCCGGTAGGCATCCGGATATTCCTTATCAATGATCCGGTTGATTTTCTTAAGCTCCTCCATAAGATTTTTCTTGTTATGGAGGCGCCCTGCCGTATCACAGATGAGAATATCTGCCTGTCTGGACTTTGCCGCAGCCACTGCATCGTATACAACGGCGGCCGGGTCTGAGCCTTCCTGCTGGGCAATGATATCCACATTGGCTCTTCTGGCCCATTCTGTAAGCTGTTCAATGGCGGCAGCACGGAAGGTATCAGCGGCTGCAACAATGACTTTTTTCCCGTCGTCCTTCATCTGACCTGCCAGCTTTCCAACGGAAGTGGTTTTCCCTACTCCATTGACGCCGATGACAAGGAGCACGGATTTGCGGTTCTCAAATTCATATGCATTTTCGCCAAGGTCCATCTGCTCTCTGATGCTGTCCATCAGAAGCTCCTTGCATTCGGAAGGATCTTTAATTCCGTTCTCTTTCACTTTCTTTTTTAGATCTTCAACAATAGACATGGTGGTCTGGATGCCCAGATCTCCCATGATGAGAATTTCTTCAATCTCTTCATAAAACTCATCATCAATCGCCGAGAAGCCGCTGAAAATGGAATCCACGCCGGCGATAATGTTATCCCTTGTCTTTTGAAGTCCAGCAACCAGCTTCCCAAAAAATCCCTTTTTCTCACTCATAGTCGGTCTCCTTAACTTTCTAGATCTTCCTCAATCAGATTTACTGATACAAGCGTTGAAACGCCTTTCTCCTGCATGGTAATACCAAACAGGCGGTCCGCAGATACCATAGTACCACGTCTATGTGTAATTACAATGAACTGCGTATATTTCGTCAGCTTATGAAGGTATTTTGCAAAACGGTCTACGTTAGAATCATCCAGTGCCGCCTCAATCTCATCCAAAAGACAGAATGGGGATGGCTTTAAGTTCTGAATGGCAAACAGTAAGGCAATGGCAGTCAGCGCCTTTTCCCCACCAGAAAGCTGCATCATGTTCTGAAGCTTCTTTCCTGGCGGCTGGGAGATAATCTGGATTCCTGCTTCCAGGATGTCTTCATCTTCCACCAGCTCTAAGGTTCCGCGGCCGCCTCCGAACAGTTCTTTAAATACCTTATCAAATTCTGCCCGGATTTCCCGGAATTTTTCCTCAAACTGCTTTCTCATTCCAGAATCCAGCTCATCTATGATCTTTAACAGAGTTCCCTCTGCTGATACAAGATCATCATGCTGAGTCTTCATAAACTCATATCGTTCTGAAACTTCCTTATAATCTTCAATGGCATTGACATTGACATTGCCAAGCTTTCGAATCTCATCCTTTAAAGATGCGATCATCCGCTTAATGTCCGGAAGAGACGTCCATTCATGATTCCTTAGTGCCTCAGCGGAAGAGAAGGTCAGTTCATATTCGTTCCACATATAGTTTACGTGGCCTTCCATTCGTTCATTCAGCTTTTCTTTCTGGCTTTGGAGCCGGAATAGTTCCTTATCCAAAAGACCGATACGGCCGGTGAGCTCTTCCCTGGTCCGAAACAGTTCTTTCTGCTCCTTTGACTTTAACTCCTTTTTACCTGCCTTATCCGCAATCGACTGTTCCAATTCTTCCCCACGGGACTTTTCTTTATGGATCTGACCCTTTAAAAGCTCAATCTCTTTTTCCTTTTCCCCTACAATGAGCTGGGAATCATCGGAACCGTTTGTGAGTCCCAAAAGTTCTTCTTCCAGCCGCCGTATCTCTTCTTTGATACGCTTTATATTCTCCTGCTCAAAATCATCCTTCTGTTTTAAACCTGAGGCTTCAAGCTGTACGGCAGATAAATTTCTGTAAAACTGTTCTCTGTCTGACTTAGCCTTTTCCAGACCGGAATTTAAAAGCTCCAGTTCTTCACCAGTATCCCGGTTCTGCTTTTCCAGAGTTTTCACCGCAGTAAGAAGCTCTTGCTGGCTTCCTCCGATTTCCCGGATCTGTGCCTCCAGCTGAACATTCTCCCGTTCCAGATCTCCGTAGGATTCCCGGATTTCTGTCTTTTTATCTTCGATTCTCTTAAGATTGATGCGAACGGTATTCTGTTTTAAATAAAGACTCTGCTTTTCTCCCCGGATTCGGTCCAGCTCTTCCTTGCTTTCCGCTAAAAGACCTTCATTCATCACCAGCTCTTTTTCCAGCTGTTCCACATCGCTTAGAGCCTTGGTGCAGCGTTCTTCCAGTTCTTCGATCTCTCTTTTTCGTCCAAGAAGGTTACTTGTGTTTTTAAATGCACCACCGGTCATGGAACCGCCTGCACTTAAAAGCTCTCCTTCCAGGGTGACGATACGAAGGGAGTACTGGAATTTCTTAGCTAGGGCAATGGCATTGTCAATGGTGTCTACCACCACCACGCGGCCCAGAAGATAATTCATCAGGCCTTCGTACTGCTTGTCTGCTTCCACCAGAGTATTGGCAAGACCAAGAACACCTGGTTCTAAAAGAGCCTTTTCCTGGGAAAAGGAATTCTTGCTTGATATACTTGTAAGAGGTAAAAAGGTAGCCCGGCCGAACCGGTTCTTTTTTAAATATTCAATCAACTGCTTGGCAGTCTGGTCTGAATCCGTAACAATATTTTGGATGCTTCCGCCCAGAGCGGTCTCAACGGCAATTTCATACTGTTTCGGCACTGTAATTAAATCTGCCACAACGCCGTGAATGCCCTTAATCCGGTCTCGGACTTCCATTACCTTACGGATGCTTCCGCCATAACCTTCATACCGTTCTGCAAGGTTTCTTAAGGACTCAAGCTTCGTATAGCTGGTATGATACTCCTGCTGTTTGTCGTTTAAGTTCTTATTCAGCCGTTTGACCTGGGCTTCCAGCTCCTCTGTCCTGCTTTCGCATAAAGACTGGGCTTCATCCCGCTGTGATATTCCCTCATCGATTTCATCTGCTTCTTTTTTCAGATTTAAAAGCAGCTCATCCTGCTCGGATTCGTCACTTTTAAATTTCAAAAGCTTCTGACATACTTCGGAACGGCGGACATTGACCTGTTCAAGCATGGCTTCATACCGCTGCTGTCTGGCAGTCAGGGATCCTTTGTCATTTAAAAGATCCATCATACGGCCTTTGCCTTCGTCCAGCTTTTGTTCAAAGGAGCGGATTTTTTCATCCTCTGCAGTGAGAATCCCTTCCGCTTCCTTTAGTTTCTCCAGAGCTGCGTTTACCTGGCTGGCAATATCTGCACGCGCCTGCTGGTAGGAAACCTCCTGTTCCTGCCTGGAAGCGATCTCCGTATGTATGGTTTTAATACGGCCTGCAATATGCTCTGCGTTCATACGCTCCGTATTAATCTGCTCCTTCAATACGTTAATTCGGCCTTCCAGACCGCTGATCTCCATATTGGAACTGTTTTTTTCATTCCGCAGGGCATTAATGGCCTCATCCAGTTCCGTTAAGTATGTATCAAGGGCATCGTATTGCTCTTTGATTCCCTCGGAAATCGTCTTTGCATCTTCCAAATCTTTGGCTACGATGTTTTCCTTGTCTTCACTTTCTTTTATCTGAAGTCTGAGTCCCTCAGTCTCCATTAAAAACTGGTTCACATCGTATTTTTTTAATTCCTCTTTCAGTCGAAGGTATTCTTTTGCTGCTTCGGATTGTCTGGCAAGAGGACCCACCTGCTTTTCTAGCTCCGTTAAAATATCATTGACACGGACCAGATTTTGTTTTTCATCCTCCAGTTTTTTCTGTGCGATTGCCTTACGGCGCTTGAATTTAACAATACCAGCCGCTTCATCGAACAATTCCCGGCGTTCCTCTGGTTTTCCGCTTAAGATTTTATCAATCTGACCCTGTCCGATAATGGAATACCCCTCTTTACCGATTCCAGTATCATAGAACAGTTCATTAATGTCTTTTAAACGGCAGGCGCTGCCATTGATCATATACTCGCTTTCACCAGAACGGTAAACTCTTCTGGATACGGTTACCTGATCATAATCAATGGCAAGATGCTTGTCCGAATTATCCAGGGTAATGGCAACATAAGCAAACCCCTGGGGCTTACGCTGCTCGGTTCCTGAAAAGATTACGTCCTGCATGCTGGAGCTTCGAAGCTGTTTTACCTTCTGTTCTCCAAGCACCCAACGCACTGCATCGGCAACATTGCTTTTTCCGCTCCCATTAGGCCCCACAATGCCGGTAATTCCATTATGGAAATCAAATACGATTTTATTGGCAAATGACTTAAAGCCCTGTATCTCAATACTTTTTAAATACATAGTTCACGCCGACAGACTGTTAACGCCTGCCCTTTCTTCGTTTTTTGGACATGAAAACCCGCCATTAACGCGCTTTCTCTTTTTTCAGTGCAAGAATACCATGGTAGGCCGCTACCTGCTCCGCTGCCTTTTTGGTTCTGCCGCTTCCCTGTCCGATGGCCTTATTTCCTATAAGAACCTGGGCTTCAAATAATTTGTTATGGTCTGGTCCTTCTTCCCGTAAAAGCTTGTAGGTCAGCGGTTCCTCTGTCTGGCTCTGTACAATCTCCTGCAAGATAGTCTTGCTATCATAAAAGAGCTGTTTGTGTTCCAGGTCATTCATAATAAAACGCAAAATGAACTCTTTTGCATTAGCAAAACCACCGTCCAGATAAATAGCCCCAATTAATGCTTCCATGGCATCAGACACGATGGAAGCCCGTCCTCTTCCTCCGGTCGCCTCTTCTCCCTTGCCTAAGAGAAGATATTCCCCAAGCTTTAATTCTTCCGCGCAGTATGCCAGTGTGGGTTCACAGACAATGCTTGCCCGAACCTTAGTTAAATCACCCTCCGGCCTGTCCGGATATTTGTGATACAGGCAGTCGCTTGAAAATAATTCTAACACAGAATCTCCCAAAAACTCCAGCCGTTCGTTGCATTCCAGCTTGTTTAAGCGATGCTCGTTGGCATAGGAACTGTGAGTCATTGCCTGCGTCATCAGATGCTTGTCTGAAAAACGGTAGCCGATCCGTTCCTCCAGTTCTTTTAAATTTCTACTCATATAATCCCTCTTTCCCTATTATGAAAGAAGGTGCTGCTAAAAGACCCTACGGTTCCAGCAGCACCCACATCTATTAATTTAAAGCATTCTTGATCTGATCTACTGCATCGCTGACACTAACAATGTTTTCTGCCACTTCAGTTGGAATCTCAATATCAAATTCCTCTTCAATGCCCATAATGATCTGGAACACATCAAGGGAGTCAGCTCCAAGATCATCCACAAATGTGGAGTTCAAGTTAACCTCATCCGGCTCAATATTTAATACCTCTGCAATAATATTCTGTAACTTCTCAAATTCCATTTCTTTTCCTTCCTCTCTCCTATTCTTTACTTCCTTCATTCACTGATTTAAGACTTTCTCTTATCTTATCATTAATTCCCTGTTCTTTGAAGGTTACACACTGAAGTATGGAGTTTTTTACTTCTACCGCTTTTGAATTACCGTGGGTTTTTACAACCAGACCGTTAAGTCCCAGAAGCGGTGCTCCGCCGTATTGGGATGCGTCAAATGATTTTAATGTTTCCTTCAAAGCGGGCTTTACTAGCAAAGCTCCTATCTTGCTCCTCAAGCTTCCCATCATACCGCTTTTCACCTTGCCGATCAAGGTTGCGCCCACTCCTTCATAAAGCTTTAGGATTACATTTCCTACAAATGCTTCACAGACAATAACGTCTGCTCCGCCGCGGGGAATCTCCCTTGCTTCAATGCTTCCGGTAAAATTGATGTCTTCACATTCTTTTAACAGTGGAAAGGTTTCTTTTACAAGCGCGTTTCCCTTTTCCTCTTCTGCGCCGATATTGACTATGGCTACTCTGGGGTTTTTAATCCCCATAACGTGCTCCATATAAATGGAACCCATTCTTGCGAACTGTACCAGATGTGACGATCTGGCATCTACATTGGCTCCGCAGTCAATCAGCAGGGAAACTCCTTTTTCTGTAGGAATTAACGGAGCGAGCGGCGGTCTTTCCACGCCCTTAATCCGGCCGACAATTACCTGACCGCCAACTAAGATGGCGCCCGAGCTGCCTGCCGATACAAATGCATCCGCTTCCTTTTGTTTTACCAGATTCATTCCCACAACAATAGAAGAATCTTTCTTCTTTCGTATAGCATTAACCGGAGATTCTTCCGTCTCGATTACCTCTGATGCATTTACAATCTGTATCTGTTCTTTCTGATATTGATGCTTTGAAAGTTCTTCTGATACAATCTGCTCTTTCCCTACTAAGAGAACCTGGATCCCTTTATTCGCATTCACAGCCGCCACAGCACCTGCTACCATCTCTGCTGGCGCATAGTCTCCACCCATGGCATCTACAGCTACTTTAATCATCATGATTCCCCTTTCAAGTAATTCCTTAGATAATCTATTACATAATATACTAAATATTATTCTATAAATCAATAATAAATTGAGAAATTTAAAAGAGGAACGAAAAAACAAAATAAAGGATTCCGAATCCTAGTATGCCCGCTTTTTACAAATGATTTTAATCTTTTAGGAAGTCAAATTTTTTTCTACCTTCTTCATAACAAAAATATAAGCAATGCCGGTAAATACTGCTGCGCTGACCCAGGCCGCCGGATCTCCTGCACAGGATAAGGGAAAGCTTAAGAAACGGATTGCAAATACTGCCATGATAAGGCGCGCTATGAGTTCTACCACGCCGCCCATCATGGGAAGAAATCCGTACCCACAGCCCTGCATAGTATTTCTGAATATGAAAATCGTACTTAAGGGAATATAAAATAAAGCGCATAAATAAATATAAGTCTTTGCCCAGGGAAGCATTGCTGAAATATCCACATCACCGGAAAAGAACAGCCCAAGAGCGTGTGGCAGCGTAAGGCATACCGCAGCGGAGCTTACGATGGCATAGACAAATTCTGTGGAAAGTGCCAGCCGGACCCCTTTTCTGATTCTCTTAATATCCCCTTTTCCGTAATTCTGACCCGTATAAGTTGCCATGGTCTGACCCATTGCCATCATTCCCTGCATGGCAATGTTCTGAAACTTGCTGGCTGCCGTAAAAGAGGCGACTGCCGTAGAACCAAATAAATTGATCGCAGACTGCATGATCATGGTGCCGGAAGCCGTTATCCCGAATTGAAGAGCCATCGGGATTCCCACAGACAGCTGATGCCTTGTATCGCGAAAGCTCAGCTTCCAGTGGTGCGCGAATGGTGCAAGCGCCGGGACTTTCTTAAAAATGTAAATAAGGCAGAGTATGGCGGAAATTGCCTGCGATACATTGGTCGCCCAAGCCGAACCTGCCACCCCCCACTGAAAAACAATTACAAAAAGCAGATTAAGTAAAAGATTTAGTGCCGAGGAAAATGCCAGGAAATAAAGAGGAACTCTGCTGTTTCCCACGGCCCGTAAAAAAGAGGAAAACAGATTATAAAATACGTTTGCAACAATACCTATGCAAATGATTGATATATATGTCAATGCATCATTAAAAATATCATCCGGAGTGTTCATAAGTCTTAAAAGCGGCTTCATAAATAGAAGGCTGATCAATGTCATAAACACGATAACAAAAATAGATAATATCGTACCATTTGCCACAGAATGCTTGGTCCCCTCCCTGTCGCCAGCTCCATACCTCTGGCTGGTAAGAACCGTAAAACCAGTACTCATTCCCTGGGAAAAACCAATCACTAAAAACATGATAGTTCCTGTGGAACCAACTGCTGCCAGTGCACCTGGCCCTACAAAACGACCCACAATAATGGTATCCACCATATTATAAAGCTGCTGAAAAATATTACCTAAAAATAGTGGCAGTGTAAATTTTAAGATAATTGGTAAGGGACTGCCTTTTGTCATATCTGTTTCCATTGTTCTTTATCCTTCTTTGCTCATAAGTATCCTGTTTTTTAGCAGTGCAAACGTATTCTATCACGTTCCAATGGGCTTGTCACCGATATTTTATAATATAATGAAAAAACAGCCACATCGCTTATGACTTAAGCCTTGTGACTGCATTTCCAATCCCTATTATTTAGCTTTTTGCAGGTTTTAATTCCTTGTCATAAATATTACGGAACCAGCCTCCAAATTTCTTATTGATAAAGTGAATGATATTTCCAATGGTAAAGAATGCGACAACCGTACCTATACCGATGCCGATGATGGTTCCGGTGGATATCATGCTGATGACAACAGTGATTCCAAGCATAATACCGTCATAGAGCACTTTTGCACGTCCAAAAGGCAATTTTGTAATGGCAGAAAGGGCTTGTACTCCGCCATCAGGAGGATTTGGTACAAAGTCCATATTAACCACCATACTGATACCGATTGCGATGCAAAGAATCGCTGATACCAGGAGCACGATTTTTATCATGATACTTGGATTTGATATGATTATAAATTTATTATAAAAATCCACAATCCAGCCAAAAACAAAAGAAAAAGGAAACTGGAGAAGTACTTTGATTTTTATCTTACGATAAATGATGCACTGAAATAATACGTCTGCCAGATAAACTACGGTACAGGCTGTTCCCAGTGTCATTGAGCTGATTTTGCTGATAACAAACGGAACGGAATTTGTTGTAGATACTCCAAGTAAGCATTTTGTGTTTAGTACGACTCCCAGTGCAAGTAAAAGAACCCCAATTACGTATACAGCGATGCGCTGTGCCATTTTAGTATAATTCATATGAATACCCCTTTTTTGTTGATATGAAATAGAATGAGATGAGACCGTTACTTTATCGCGTTTGTTTGGACTGGCGCAGCGTTCGATGCTCTGCCCATATTGTTTCAAACCAGTCGTTTTTCTGGGGAACCGGGGTCACTTCTTCCGTAAGGCTTGTGAAGCGGCCATTTTCCTGCCTTGTAATCAGGCGCAGGTTCTTATCATGAGATTTGGTTGGCAGATACCCACCCGTCTCTTCTTTTACCAGGCAGCTTCCCCTGCTGCCAAATAAAGCTGCCGACTGCTCCATGGCCTCTAAAACAGCACACTGGGTCACAATCATATCGTATGTCTTTAATAAGATAGGAAGGGTTCTGATATTAGGAACCTTCACCAGGCTCTTAAAATGAATCCGGTAGTGTTCCACGTTCTCACGCAGTTCAGACAACCCCTTTAAATCACGGACCTGGGCTGCCACACAAGACATGGCATTTTGAAGGTCCTCTCTTACCGTAAGGGCGTTATTTTCTTCTCCTATCATGCTTAAAAGACTGTTTCCTATTTCCTCAGCCAGCTTGTCCGGGGATACCTTCCACAACGAAGGATCTGGTGTCTCCTCCTCACTGGTGTATGAAATATGCTGAGCGGCCCGCATAGAGCCTACCTGAGTGGAATTTAAAGCGGAGCCGCCTGGACGATGGACTCCAAAGGTACCTGCTGCCTCTCCTGCTGCAAACAGTCCTTTCATCGAAGTCTCCCAGTTGGCATCCACCAATATGCCCCCATTGTGATGCTGGGCACAAACACTGATTTCAAGCATTTCTTTTTCAATATCAATGCTGTGACTCTTATACAGGTCAATGGCAAGAGGATTCATGTGCTTTAACCGCTCAATGGGAGTGCCAAACAGAGCATTGGATTTTAAAAGATAGGAATGGGCCTCTTTTGACAGGCATTCAAACCCGCCCTCTAAACCAGCTGGATTATTCATGAAATCCAGATACACTCTGCGCCCTTTTATTGCAGTTTCCTCATAGACACATAAATCGATCCGTGAAGAAGCGTCTTTTTTGCTGGCATCAAAGGGCCATTGATAGCCTTTTAAGAACACCAGATTCAGTGCCTCTTCCTTACTCATATAGTCCGTAAGAAATTCACGTTCCACTCCCTCCTTATCAATGGATACATACCGTGGCAGCACCTGCTGATAAGTTCCTGATACATTCCAGCGAAACTTGATGGAAGCGAGTCCGTACTGCCATTCCTGAAGATTCACGCCCCTGACACCTGCATCAAGGAGTGCCCCTGACATTCCTGTATGACCTGCCGGATAGACCACATTTTTATAACAGGCGCTTGGTCCTCCGGTACACCAGATCACATGATTTGCTGCAACGACGACCAGTTCCAGCTGATTATCAGAAAGCTTATCTTTATTTAAGCAGATAATTCCCCGGATTTTATTGTCCTCTTCATAAATCTGAAAAGCCAGCAGCTCATTTAAAATTGGAATATTCTTTTTACTTACTGACCCTTCCAGGGCTTCTGTCATGTAGCGGGATGTTAGAGGCCCTGCGGAAGTTGCACGCTGACGCGGATCATGATCTGTCTTATAGCCAGTGTATACTCCAAACTCATCGGTGGGAAAATCCACTCCCAGATTCGCCAGCTTGTAAAAACAGCGCAGGGAATTGGCGGCCTCTGCCAGGGCAACGCTGCCGTCTACCCCCTCCCCCTCATATAGTGTCTGAGCCATCTCGTACACAGAATCGTTTTCATGAAAACCCACGGAAAGCTTATAGTAGGTCTGCTTATCACTTCCTGTGTTCCGGGAGGTTCCCATGCGGATTCCTTCTGTCAGCAAGGCAATATTTCTCCGGCCAAGGTCATAGAGCCAATCGACCGCATTATAAGCTGCTGCACCGCTTCCCACTACGACTGTGTCATATTGTAAGAACTTATAACTAACTTTCTCCATTGTGTACCTCTGTTTAAAGTCGTTTGATGTGAAATCCTCCGTCCACATCAATAAAGTTTCCTGTGGTATATGGGAATTTCCCTCCTGCAAACGCGCTTACGGCCAGTGCCACATCTTCTGGCAGTCCCCAGCGGCGAATAGGAAATACGCCATCTTCAATCATCTTTTCGTATTTGGATTGCACGGTACTGGTCATATCCGTTAAGATAACACCCGGTCTGACTTCATAGACCAGAATTCCCTCACTGGATAACCGGTCCGCATAAAGCTTAGTCAGCATGCTGACACCAGCCTTTGATATACAGTACTCTCCACGGTTTACAGAGCTCACCTCTGCGGAGCAGGACGAAACATTAATAATGATTCCTTTCTCCTCCTGCTTTATCATCTGGTTCGCAACCAGCTGGGTTAAAAACATATTTCCCCGAAGATTGACTCCCAGCACATAATCAAAGCTTTCCTCGCTCATAGTAAGAAGATCTGCTCTAACTTTAGGAGCAACTCCCGCGTTATTTATAAGGACGTTTATTTTCCCGTAATGTGCCACGCTTTCCTTTACAATATGAACTCTGTCTTCCTGGCTGGAGATATCTCCAGTCACATAGAAATAATCCTTATTATTATCATCAAACCACTTTAATTGTTCTGCATACGCTTCCTTTTCACGGGTTCCGACTATGACAACCTGAAAGCCGTCTTCTGAAAGCTGCTTTGCAATGGCTAATCCGATTCCACGGGTTCCACCGGTCACTACTGCTGTTTTTGCCATTTGAATCCTCCTGTTATCGTTTCGCTGCTGCCAAAGCTTCTGCCGCCGCTCTTGCTTCTTTATATTTAGGAACGTATACGGCTGAATCCCGGACCACGCAGCCTGTGCTTCCATGGTCTCTCATGATCTGGGTACATTTGCTGCAGCAAACGCATACTTTTTTAGAATCCATTTCACCATTCGTAAAAATGTCATGGGCTGCATCCGGATATGCAAAGCTGGAACGGCCAAGACCTACCATGCTGCAGGAATGGGATTTAATATTAGCTGCGGCTGCATTGGGAATATATTTACGAAGCCAGCTGTAGCCATTTCCAATAATGGGCACATCGCCAGCTGCCTCTTGTGCAATTCTGGTGTACTCAAATATCTTTTCAATAATAGAAAGCTGGGATTCTTCCGGCTCCGGGACACCCAAGCTTGGAATATCAAAGGGACGTCCAAACTGAGGGTAAACAAAGTATGGGTTGCTGGAAGAGAGTGCAAATACATTCACTCCAGACTTAACCAGCATTTTGATTAATGCCACTGGCTCTGTGCTGTCAAATTGATAAATGTCATTTTTATCACATCCAAATCCATATGGGTATGGGTGAACATCGAACACATTTAAGCGGCAGCCGATAATAAACTCATCGCCAACAGCTTTTCGGATGGCTTCCACCGTCTGAACCAGAAAACGGCTGCGGTTCTCCAAGCTTTCTCCGCCGTACTTTCCTTCCCTGGTAAATCCACCGAGAAGTTCACTTAAGAGATATTTATGGCATGCCTTGATATCAACTCCGTCAAATCCAGCTTCTTTGGCCAGCAGAGCAGATTCCACATATTTTTCAGTCAGGGAATCCAGATATTCATCGGTCACCACCTGATCATCACGAAATATGCCGCTTCTCTCATCTAAGATAGGATCACGGAATGCCACCATAGGAGCTCTTTCCTCTCCCGGACGGCTGTAGCGGCCAGAATGGGTCAGCTGAAGGATATGAATGAGAGAAACATCATTTGCTTCTTTTCCTGCTTTTCTGCTCTCTTTTAAGAACTCCTGAAAGGAACCGACATTCTCCTTTGTCAGCATTAACGACTGGGGATTAGCCTTTCCTTCTTCTACCACTGCATTGGCTTCCCACCAGATCAGACTGGAACCGCCGGTTGAAAATCTCATATAACGGCGTTTGGTAAGCTCAGACATGGAGCCGTCTGGATTGCTGTCACAGCCTTCCATTGGCAGAATTGCCATCGCATTTGATGTTGTTAGGTGTCCTACTTTTACCTTGTTTTTAAGGGGGGATAAATCTTCTGTTAAATCAATGTTTACTTCCTGATTTTTTATCTCCTGTCTCAATTCCTCCAATGACATATACCGAAACATTTTGTGCTTTGCCATGCTTATAACCTCCAAAGTTGAACTATTAATGTGAGTTAATTATAAAAAGTTTTATTCATAATAGCTAGGCAATAAATTGTTGCAAAATACACCTTTCTTGTTTTCATGTTGACTTAATACAGATTTACGGTTGACTTCCACAAAAAAATGGTTATAATTTACAAAACAGCTTGTTTTTCTTTTATTTACTTCATTTGTTAATGGTATTACTGTTATATAAAGCTATAGCATTCCATGTATAAGAGGAGGAGGTTTGGTATGGGAGATAAGATAAATACGGCACAAAATGGGAACTTTCACTCAAAAGATTTCGCTCATGCCTATTATGATGAAAGCAATCATAATGCTGCACTTACAAGGCATCATCACACCCAAAATGAAATTATATTTGTAAAGGAAGGTCAATGTACCTTTGACATTTCAGGAGAAGCATATACCATCAAAAAGAATCAGATTGTGCTCATCAGTGCACTTGAAAACCACTCCACCCATTCCATGCACACGCCTTATCATCGATACGTGTTTGTATCTTCCATGGACCTCTGTTCAGACTACATTCATGATCCCATCATGTCCTCTGCCTTTGTAAGGAGCAATCAACATCTGGGCGTCATTGACCTAACCCCTGAAACAGCAGACGAAATGGAAGGCTATTTTAAAACCCTTGTTTCAGAAACAGCAAGCCATGAAGTGAAATGGAAAGAGCGATGTGCAACTACTCTTTTTAATATATTAATATTACTTTACCGCAGTAATCCCGAAGCATTTGCAATTCAGAAAAATCCCGATGACCTGAATGTTATCTTTGCCATTAAGGATTACATTGACCATAACTACAGCCAGCCCTTAAGCCTTGAAACGGTGGCTCAGAGTTTTTACATCAATAAATATTATCTATCTCATCAATTTAAGGAAATCATTGGCTATGGATTTAAAAAATACATTCAGCTGATTCGTATCAATAAGGCGAAAATACTATTGCAAAATACAAGCCTTACGGTGAATGAAATCTGCACTAAAATCGGCTATGACAATATCAATTACTTTATCCGCCTGTTTAAGGAAAAGGAAGAAATGACCCCTTATCAATATCACAAGATGTTTTATCAACATCATTCAGGGAAGTAAGAAAACGAAAAAAAGCCGGCTGCATCTGCCGGCTTTTTTATTGTACTGTCCTTATTCTTTTGTAACTAATTTATCTACATTGTCAGCGGTGACCAGTTCATTGTCCAGAATTACATATTTTTCAACTGGCTTTCCTTCCAAGTAATCGTAAGCAGCGTTCATAATCGCCTTTCCAAGGAAGTAAGGAGGTTCCGCTATGGTTGCCTCTACCTTACCTGCTTTGATAGCCTTAATGGTATCATCAATGGCATCACAGCCGATCATAGTAATCTCATCAAGCCTGCCTGCTGCCTCTACCGCTTCTAACGCTCCCAGAAGCATCTCATCGTTGGCTGCATATAACCCGTCAATATGATCATTAGCCTGAAGAATGTTCTCCATGACACTCATGCCTTTCGCACGATCAAAATCAGCCACCTGGCAGGCAACGATTTTCATGTCAGGGTTCTGGCTGATGATCTCATTAAAGCCCTTAGATCGGTTCTGGGCTACATTGGTCCCCATAATGCCCTGAATCTCAACAATATTCCCTTTTCCCTTTAGGGTGTCCGCAAGATACTGCCCTGCAAGCTTGCCGGATTTTACGGCATCATAACCAATATGAGAAACCACTTCCCCGCCGCTGGCTTCCCGGTCCATCGTAAGCACCGGGATACCGGCTTCATTGCAGGCTTCTATGGAAGAAACGATGGCATCGGAGTCACAGGTATCAATTATAATACAGTCTGGCTTTTTGGTAATGAGATTTTCCACATCCTTCATCTGAATGGTGGGATCATCCTGGGCATCTGTAATATAAAGCTCTACCCCCAGTTCATCTGCCGCCTTTTGCACCCCGTTTTTTACATCTACAAAGAAGGGATTCGTCTGGGTATTCATAGCAAGTCCCACCACATACTTTTTATCCCCCGATTTAGCCTCCGTCTTTGCTTTCGATTCTTCTGTCCTGGCCGTTGTAGTTTCTACCGCTGTGTCCTGCTTCGTAGCTACTGTTTTTTCAGTACTGCACGCTGTAAGCGAAGCCAGAGCCACCCCTAAAAGTACCGATGCTGCCAAAAACCTTCTTTTCCTCATAATTTTTCCTTCCCTTCTCCATAAAAAATATTTATTTACTCTGCTTTCGCAGATAAATCCTTTACCTTCTTGTCCACTAAAACTGCAATCAGTACCACTGCGCCTTTTACAATATAGGTTGCATGAGGATTTACGTTCATGAGCGTAAGAATATTATCGATGATCCCCATAATCATGGCACCTATCACTGTAGGAAGAACAAATCCAGTCCCTCCGCTTAAGCTGGTTCCCCCAAGTATAACTGCTGCGATTGCATCCATCTCAATCCCCTGTCCGCTGGTAGATTGTGCCGAACCCAGCCGGGCGGTCAGTACCACTGCTGCAACACCGCTTAGCAAGCCGTTTATGATGTAAACCATCCATTCTGTTCTTTTAACAGAAATACCCGATAGTCTGGCCGCTTCTCTGTTTCCTCCAAAAGCATAAACACTTCGCCCAAAACTGGTCTGTGTCAATACATAATGGGCCAGTAAATACAGCAGTATGAGTATGATAACAGGCACAGGAATGGAAAGAATCATACCCTTACCTAAAAATTTATAGATATCTGCCTTCACTGGAATGGGAGACCCCTTTGTGAAAATTAAAACACACCCCCGAAGCAGAGTCATCATACCAAGAGTTGCGATAAATGGAGGAATCTCACAATGAGAAATGAAGAATCCATTGACTGCCCCACAGACAATCCCTATGGCCAATGCAGTTAGAACCGCTAATCCAGTATTGCCGGTTGATTGAAGTACACCAGACGCCACCACACCAGATAATCCCAGGATAGAACCAACGGATAGATCTATACCTCCAGTGAGAATGACAAAGGTCATACCGCAGGCTATAATCCCCGCAACAGTAATCTGTTTGAATACATTAAATAGATTTGATACACTTAAAAAGCTATTTGATAAAAATGCCGCAAAAATACAGATGACTACCAATATCAGAAATGAACGATAAATATTAATCTGATTCATCAGTCTTTTTTTAGTTTCCTGATTCATGTTCACTCACCCCTCCAGACGCATGTGCCAATATTGTCTCCTGATTCACCTCATGCCTTAAAACATCTAAAACCAGATGCCCCTCCCGCATGACCAGAATCCGGTCGCTGATTCCGATTAATTCCGGAAGGTCTGTGGAAATGACCAGGATACTTTTTCCGCATTCCGTCAGCCTGTTTATTATGCTGTAGATTTCTGCTTTAGCGCCTACATCTACCCCTCGTGTAGGCTCAGCCAGTATCAGTATATCAGAATCAGCTTCCAGCACTTTTGCAAATACTACCTTCTGCTGGTTCCCGCCACTTAATTTCCCTGCCAGCTGTTGGTCAGAACTGATTTTGATGTTAAGCGCTTTCACCTGATCCTGTACGCATTTCATCTCAAGCTTTTTATTTAAGGAAACACCTCTGGTAAACTTCTTTAAGGAAGACATGGAGATGTTTTCCCGAATGCTTCTTACAAGAACAAGCCCCTCCTGCTTCCTGTCATCGGAAACAAATCCAATGCCTGCCTTTAAAGCTTTTTTCGGAGAGGAGCAGTCCTTTTTCTCCCCGCCAATCATAATGATTCCACTCTCCATGGGAATTGCTCCGTAAATCAGCTTGGAAAGCTCAACGGCACCAGACCCTAATAAACCGGTGATTCCTAAAACTTCTCCCTTATAAAGCTTTAAGCTGATACCGTGGACTCCCCGGCCTGTTATGTCCCTGGCTTCAAAGACCACTTCTTTCGGAATATAATTCCTCACCGGGTATAGATTGGACACCTTTCTTCCCACCATCATGGAAACGACATCCTCATAATCTGTCTCATCAATATTCTTTGTAGCTACAAACTTCCCATCCCGGAACACGGTGAGCCGGTCTGAGATCTTAAAAATCTCATCCATACGGTGTGATATGTAAATGACAGAAATCCCTTTCTTTTTAAGTTCTTCGATTGTCTGAAATAAAATCCGGATTTCTTCCTCTGCCAAAGCCGCAGTCGGTTCATCCATAATAATAATTTTGGCGCCGATGGTAAGGCATTTTGCGATTTCTGTCATCTGAGCCTCAGCCACAGATAAGGTTCTTACCTTTGCCTTTGCTGAGAATGGTAAGCCAAGATGGTCTAAATGCTCTTGCGCGTCCTGATACAGACGATTCCAGTCAACCTTCCCCAATCGGTTGACCGGCAGTCTTCCCAGATACATGTTTTCAGCGACTGACAGTTCCGGAATCATGTTAAATTCCTGGTAGATCATAGCGATTCCATGCCTTTCGGCGTCTTTTGCTGAATGAAACACAACTTCCTTCCCATTTAATAGCATGGTACCAGAGGTATAGGGCTGGGCTCCTGCTATGATTTTCATTAAGGTGGATTTCCCTGCTCCGTTTTCTCCACACAGAGCATGAACCTCACCTTTCTTGATCTCCAGATGTACTCCGTCCAGTGCTCTGACTCCAGGAAATACCTTCACTATGTTATCCAGTTTTAAAACGTACCCTTCTCCCATTTAACTTCACCCTTCCCCACTATTTCCCCTTAATATGCGCAGCCAGAAATCAGGATCACATTGGTATACCCGGTAAATTCCCCTGTCAGGATGATGGCTTTTGCTTCCTCTGTCATCTTTTTTAATTCCTTATGGGAAACGTATTCCACAGGGATTCCTTTGGGGAGCAGATTACAGGCTTTTTCATGGAGAGCAGGGCATACTGTCAAAGCCTCTTTTGCAAAGATGGCTTTTTCGGTTATCATGTATTTCTCCATTTCTTCCAACACCTCTAAATATGCTGGACTTCCAGGCTTCCACCCTAAATCCACCCGCTCTACTCCTTTCGGAATGGGTAGTCCAGCGTCTCCAATCACCAGCATATCCATATGCCTTAGCTCAGCCATCACTCTTGCCAGCTGGGGATGGAGGATTCCGGTCTTTAGCATAAGCTCCACTCTCCTTTTCCATGCTCTGCCACAAACCGATCGATTTCTTCCCGGTCTGGCATAGATGTTGTGGTCCCCAGTCGCTGCACAGATATAGCAGCAAGTGCATTGGCAAATTGTGCTGCTTCCCATAGATCCTTTCCTTCTGAAAGGGCTGCTGTCAGCCCTCCATTAAAGGCATCCCCTGCTCCAGTGGTATCAAAAGCCTTTATCTTATATGCTGGCAGGAAGCCTCTCTTTTGTGGTGTGGCAAGGAATACTCCGCTGCCTCCCATGGTAATCAACACATTCTTAACGCCCTTATGAAAGAAGTAATCGGCTGCTTTTTTTGCACCTTCCACACCATCAACTTTAATTCCACTTAAAATTCCAGCCTCCACCTCATTGGGTGTAATTAAATCGACCCGGCTTAAAACAAAATCACTGATTGGTTGGATAGGAGCTGTATTTAATATTATTTTCACTCCCTTTTCATAGGCCATGGTAATGATCTTTTCTACGGCTGAAACATTGGTTTCAAGCTGGGTCAGCAGATACTCTGACTGGTCCAATAGATCAGAGAGTGATTCTACCTCCTCATCCGTGATGTTACCACAGGCTCCTAGCACCACTACAATTTCATTTTGTGCCGTATTCTCATCTACCAGAATCAGTGCGCTGCCAGTTACAGTCTCACTTGTCTGAAAGATTCGTTCTGAATTCATACCAAGTTTTTTCATGGTATTTAGGGCCACCTCTGCAAAGGCATCACTTCCAAGCTTCGTCACCATGGTAACATCTGCTCCTGCCTTATGGGCTGCTACGCCCTGGTTAAACCCCTTTCCTCCAGGCCCCATCTGAAAAACACTTCCCTTTACCGTCTCTCCCGGTGCCGGGAGATGGGGACATCGTCCCATTAGATCAACTACAAAGCTGCCAAAAACTGTTACCTTCTTTCCCATACTATTTCTCCTTTTCTTAGAGCAGTATAACTCCGTTTCCTGCTCCGATTCTGTCTGCCCCGGCTTCTATCATTGCCAGTGCCTCTTCTCTGGTACGAATTCCTCCGCTGGCTTTTACCTTTGCTCTCGTTCCCACAGTCTCTTTCATCAGCGCTACGTCTGAAACTTCTGCTCCATTCGTACTAAAGCCTGTAGAAGTCTTTACAAAATCAGCTCCAGCCTCCACGGAAAGCTCACAGACCTTTATGATTTCTTCTTTGGTCAAAAGACATGTTTCTAATATGACCTTTACAACCCGCCCCTGAGAGGCTTCTGCCACCGCTTTTATATCTTCTCTTACCAGATTATAATTCTTATCTTTCAGTGCCCCGATATTGATTACCATATCCACCTCAGTGGCTCCTGCCTTTACAGCTTCCATGGCCTCAAAGGCTTTAGCCTTCGTAAGCATAGCACCAAGGGGAAAGCCTACCACGCAGCA
This sequence comes from [Clostridium] aerotolerans DSM 5434, assembly GCF_000687555.1. Classification (GTDB taxonomy): domain Bacteria; phylum Bacillota; class Clostridia; order Lachnospirales; family Lachnospiraceae; genus Lacrimispora; species Lacrimispora aerotolerans. The sequence continues at coordinate 259,052 of NZ_JHWJ01000005.1, forward strand.
TACTCCTACTTCGCTTCCCTTTAACTCCTCCGCTGCCAGAGGCACCTGACATGTATTGACGCAAACCGATGCAAACCCGTATTCTTTTGCCTCCTTACAATATTTTTTAATCGTTTCTGAGGTAGCATCTGCCTTTAACATTGTGTGGTCAATCATTCCTGCTAGATTCATCTTTCTTTCTCCTTTTGTTATTTCTTGGTTTTTATTATCTCCGGCAAATATGTAACCGGTTACATATTTGCCGGAAAAATAAACTGCTACATGCAGCTTATTTTATAGTTTCGGAACCGCGCAGTACCACCTGATACGGAACATATATCTTTTTTCCGGTACTTTTGCTTTCTTTTTGGGACAGTTTATCAATGAGCATTGCCATTGCCTCATATCCCTGTTTTTTGGCATCTCTTTCTATGGTGGAAAGCCTGTAATCTATGATTTTAAGGGACTCGATCTGGTCAAATCCTACCATGGAAAGGTCCCTTCCGATCTTCAGCTTATGCTCTGTTAAATATTTTAAAACACCAAGGCTGGTCTGGTTGTTGGAGGCAAAGATCGCAGTAGGCGGTTCCGGCAGCTCAAGCAACGCTTTGGTCTGTTCATACGCTTTCATGGTTTTAAAATCTCCGGAAACTACGTATTCCATTTTAAGTTCGATCCCATAATCAGCTAAAGCGGCCTTATAGCCTTCATAGCGGTCTTTTCCAGGCATGGAAGTACTTGGTCCTTTGATAATGGCAATCTTTTTGTGCCCTGCCTTTATGAGCGCCTCTACCCCCTCATAAGCGGCTTTGGCATTCTCTACAAAAACTCCATCCAAAGTGGAATCTTTTATATTCCGGTCAACTAAGACAACTGGGATTCCCTTGCTTTCAAATTGCATCAGTTTATCCCGGGTCTCCATATCAAGCTCAGATACCGGAGTGATTAAAAGCCCGGAAAGTCTCTGACGCTCTGCAATCTGAAGGCATTGATGCTCCCTCTCCTGCATCTCTCCAGTATCAAAAAGAACAATGTTATACTGATTACCGGAAGCCTTTTCTCCCATACCGCTGATTATTCCTGAAAAAAATTCATTGGCAATATCCGGGACAATCACTCCTATACTGGACGAATCGTTGATACTTAAGCTTCTTGCTATTGCATTAGGGACAAAGTTGGTTTCTTCAATGGCCTCCAGTACTCTCTGCTTCGTTTCCTCCTTTACATATCCGGATTCGTTGATCACTCTGGAAACTGTTGCAGACGATACTCCTGCCTTTTTTGCTATATCCCGTATATTCATGTAGATTCTCCTTTATGTAACCGGTTACATGTATAACATTACCACAATTTTCTAAAACTGTAAAGCCATTTTGTGCAAATGATATATTCTATTTTCTTAACAATCAAGAGAAAGCTTCTAAAAGCTCTTCGTAGCTTTTGGCTGTCTGAAGCTTTTCCATTGTTTTTGAATTTCCAAGCTTTCCTGCCAGCTCGGAAATCAGGCGAAGGTGCTCTGATGCCCCCTGACTGTCAGAAGGGACTGCAAACAGGAAAAACAGATCAGAAGGTTCTCCATCGTAGGACTCCCATTCTACCATCTCTTTGGTCCGTCCAACGGCAATGCCTACCTGACTAACGGAATCTGACTTGCCGTGGGGAATGGCAACGTGACTGCCAATCCCCGTCACTCCTTCCGATTCTCTTAAGTATACATCTTTTAAATACGCTTCTTCATCCTCTATATATCCAGCTTTTTTTAATAGCCCGGATAAATGCCTTAAAACCTCATCCTTATTTCTTGCATCCATGCTAAGATCAATGACTCTCTGGTCTAAAATTTCTGTTACAGCCATAACATCACTCCTTATCGAATAAAATACTGGTATACTTCCAGCGGGGAATTTAACTTCTTTAAACTTTCCATGTTTTTTTCATTTTCTGTCAGCAGTAAGAAGTCCTTGTAGAACTGTTTTGTCCGTTTGATTTCATATTGGGAAGTCATTTTTACAGAGAGCAGAAATACAACATCCACAAGATCCCCTGCCCACTCAATGGGGCTGTCTAAGATGGCTACTGCTATTCTGGATTCATTTACCTCCATCATGTTTCCGTGGGGAATGGCAATGCCGTGTCCAATACTGGTGGTGGTCGCTTTTTCCCGGTCAAACACACTTTCTAAATATTTCCCGGTCACATCTCCTTTTTCCTCCAGTTTACCCACCATATGACGGAGCAGCTCCCCTTTCTCTTTTACAGGCGGTCGAAAGAAAATCAAGTCAATTTCAAATAGCTGATGACAAAGACTATGAAACTGAAAATCAGTAACTGGAATGCTTTTTCGTATTTCCTTTACTTTCCTGCGAATGATATCAATATTTTCCTCTGACATTCGGTCACTGATGCTCACAATTCTGGAATCGGAATCGGACAGGGGGACGGAACTGATGATAAGATCCATGGTCCTGTACTGGGAAAGCTTAAAATCATGATGGCTGACCGCCCGTATTTCAGAAATCTCCGGTATACTGTATTTAATCATCTCCATCATGAGCTGACTGGAAGCCAGCCCCTGCCTGCTGACCATAAGAGCTTTAAATGGACGCTCTCTGTTTAAACGGATCAGGGAGGCCTGAATATATAAGGCGATCCCAGCCAGTTCATCCTCCGTCACCTGAACTCCATAATATTCTTCAAACAAGTTGCTGGTAGACCATGTGGCGAGAAAGGTCTGTTTATATTCCTGCTTCACGTATTTACTGATGCTGTCGGAATTGGTCGTAGAATATTTCATGCGGAAAATGGCCGAGCGCATATGGCTTAAAAGACTATCAAACAGAATGTCATCTAAGGACAAATCCACATCCAGCACCGAATCTATGGTTTCAATGACTAGCTTTACAAACTCTCTTAAATCCTCATCGTATTTTTTTGCAGACTCCCCGTCTTCCATGCCGGAAAACCCCTCAATCTTCCTGGCAGACAGCAGTAACATGGACAAAAGACTTACGTCATCCGAATGAATGTTAATTCCATATTCCGACTCGATTCTCTGATAAATGGATTGAGCAAAGGAATATTCGTTATAATGCTGTACCTCTTCCTCTTCCCCCGGCGGGAAATGGCCAAGTGCTCCCGAATAGCCTCTGGAAAGAGAAAGGCATATCATGATCCAGACCATATTAAAGGAAACATCCGCAAGCTCAATTCTCCAGGCGTTCTCCGCTTTTACAATAATCTTTCGAATTCTGGCGGCGTCAATGCCTGGTGCATAGGTACCAAGAAGAGCTTCCATAATATCCGGCATCATATAGAGAATATAATCCTTTATGGCGACCCGGTAGTTATACTCATCCCCAGCCACACAAATTCCTTTGTTTCTTACGGAGGTAATCTGAAGATGGCGGGTCTCGAACCAGGGAGAAATCTTTTTTAACATAGAGGCAACCGTTGGCGGACTTAAATAAAGACTGTCCGCCAATTGCTGCAGGGTAATGATTTCTCCAGGCTTAAGCTTTAAAAGCTTTCCGGTAAGCTGTCGGTTGCGATTTTCTAAATCAGCAGAGAGGTCAACATTTGAATGGTCAGAAAATGTCTCCTTTAAGACACTAAGCTGTTCCTTGGTACAGTCAAGCCAGATGCCCTGCCCCTGCTTTTTCGTAATGCTCCCAAGACCGTTTGACTTCATCCAGTCGTTTAGCTGGTCGGTCTTCGTCCGTATTGTTTTTTCAGATAGACCCATACCATCTGCCAGCTGCTTTACCGTGTATGTCTTCCCTGAAAAAAGATATGATAATATTTGGTTGTAGTATCGTGTATTTTTGTCCTGCTTCAAATGACCACCTCAATCATTCATATCCAATATGTCTGGTCTCCCCATAAATGTAACGCCCGCTGGAGCCAATCACTTTCATATAATCCTTTACAAAAGCTTTTATTCCAGTCTCGGCTGCCATGCATAAATGCATGTAATCTAAATCCGGCTTCTCCTCCAATGCTTCTAGCATAGAGCGTTTCCCAGCCTCAAATGCATCGGTGCACACATTGATTTTATTGATCCCGCATGCTACCGCTTTCTTTAAATTTTCTTCTCCAGAGCCTGATCCACCATGAAGGACCAGAGGCATCCGGAGTGTTTCTTTTAACTTTTTAAGTCTCTCAAAGTCTAGCTTTGGTATTTTTCCCTTAGGATATGCACCGTGAGCCGTTCCAATGGCAACTGCCAGGGCATCCACTCCGGTTCTTTGTACAAAATCAAGGGCCAGACCGGGATCTGTATAAAGGTCAACATCCGTATCGTCGGAATCGATTGCCTGACCTACATGCCCCAGTTCTCCTTCCACCGAACAGCCCATTCCATGTGCCAATGCTGTGATGATGGCTGTCCGGCTTACATTTTCCTCATAGGGTAGGGAAGAACCATCAAACATAACATTGGTAAAGCCACGGTTAATACAGTCTGCGATCACATTAAAGTCTGTACCGTGATCTAAATTAAGGGCAACAGGAACTCTCACTCTGGAAGCCAACTCCTTAATCACAGGAAGCATCTCTTCTGCATGAGCATGATTTTTCATCTGGCCGGGGCCAAACTGAATGATAATAGGAGAATGTTCTTCCTCTGCTGCCATAATACCGGCCCTGGCCATTTCCATGTTGATGCTGTTCATGGCCATAACACCGTAATTTCTTTTATTTGCGTCGTCAAGAATTGCTTTCATCGATACCAGCATAATCTCACCCTTCCTCTCCTATACCTGGTCATTTACTGGATCTGGATATCAAGATCAAAGTCCTGCTCCTCTTCCTTATCATCAGTACCTTCCTGACTTGGCCTTTTAATCGCTGCATAGATAATTCCTGTTATCAGAGAACCGATGAGTAAAGCAATGAGGAACCACATAGGGTTTTTCATCATTGGAACTACGAAAATACCTCCATGGCCTGCTGCTGATTCACAGCCCATACCTACGGCTATAGCTCCGGCTACCGCTGATCCTATCATACAGCTGGGAATGACTCTTATAGGGTCTGCAGCTGCAAATGGAAGCACACCTTCCGTAATAAAGCATAAGCCCATAGGGAATGCTGTTTTTGCTGTATCAAATTCTACCTTGGAGAAGCTCTTTCTTTTAATCAGTGCTGCAATGAAAATACCGATAGGAGGCGTCATACCGCCAATGATTTTCGCTGCCATAGGACCGTAGATTCCATCGGCGCCAAGTGCGTTTGCTGCCATGGAAGCCGTCTTATTCACAGGTCCCCCTAAGTCAAAGCCCATACAAGCTCCAATTACGCCGCCAATGACTGCCTTTGCCCGTCCATTTAAGGAAATGATCCACTGCTGAAACACATTCATCACATAGGCGAGAGGAATGGAAAATACACACAGGAAAATCATTCCGCAGACAAGGGTGGATAAAACCGGAATAAACATAACAGGCTTTAAGCCCTCACACCACTTCGGCATTTTCCACTTCTTCATCCAGTTGACGAATCCGCCGATGATAAATGCCATAAGCAGTCCGCCCAGAAATCCGGCCTTCGATTGGGACGAACAATAACCGATTACAATTCCCGGCACAATTCCCGGCCGCCCTGCAATGGAATAAGCTACCCCAGCCGTCATGACTGCTACTGCAAAGTCCATTGCGATGGAACCAAGCTTATTGACTCCCCACCAGAAGCCAAGCCAGGTAAATGGATTTAAATTAGTAAATGGTGTGGCTCCAGCCTCTATGGCGCTTCCGATATCATATCCCCCAAAACCTTTTGCCAGTGCAGATAAGATCCCCCCACATACTACGATAGGTATCATATATGAAATTCCTGTCATAACATGCTTTTTGATTTCAAACTTCTGCTTTGCCATTGATATCCCTCCTCGAATACTTCGTTTCTGTCTCCTGCTATTTCCCCAGCTTTTCGTGAATTTTAGAAATTACACTTTTGGGAGACTTCATGATCATGCTGATGGGTACGTCAACCACTGCCTTTCCGGTAAAACGCTCCTTTCCTACCCGTATGTCAGCTGCAATTAAAATCACATCTGCCTCCTTAATTTCCTCCGGTGTCAGCTCATTTTCCACCCCAATGGACCCCTGAGTCTCAACCTTGATGAAATCTCCCATTTCCCTTGCAGCATTCTCAATTTTCTCCTTTGCAATGTAGGTATGGGCGATGCCTGCGGTGCAGGCTGTAATGGCCAGAATCTTCATAACTGATACCTCCTTCTCTTTAAGTTACTTAAAGTTTACCATATCATGTACGCTTACGGTAAATATAAAAAGGCATATCGAAACGGTAATTTTTATGAAAAAGATTGTGTAAAATCAAAAAAAGGCTTGTAATTCATACTAAAAAGGTATAGTATTATTATGAAAGGTAAGTTAGCATGTGCTAACCCCGTAATTGCCTGTGATCAGGCAAAAAAAGGAGGTTGAAAATATGAGCAGACCATTGCTTGAAATAGTAGATTTATGTGTATCAGTAGAAGATAAAGTAATTTTAGATGGAGTGAATTTAAAGGTGAATCCAGGCGAGCTCCATGTCCTCATGGGACCAAACGGAACTGGAAAATCCACTCTTGTTTCCACGGTCATGGGAGATCCAAGATTTACCATCAGACGGGGAAGCATCCTCTTTGAGGGAAAAGACATTACAGATGATAAGGCAGATGCAAGGGCCAGGGCAGGACTTTTTCTCTCCTTCCAGGTTCCCGAAGAGATTCCAGGCATTACTATGGAGAACTTTCTCCGTACAGCCAGAGGAGCCGTCGAAGGGCAACAGCCTAAGATTCTCTCCTTCCGTAAGGAGCTGTTAGAGCAGATGAAGGCCCTGGATATGGATCCTTCCTATGCGGAACGTTACTTAAACGTTGGATTTTCCGGCGGCGAAAAGAAAAAGGCAGAGATCTTACAGATGCTTATGTTAAAACCAAAGCTTGCACTGTTAGACGAAACTGATTCCGGCCTTGATGTGGATGCCGTCCGTACCGTGACAAAAGGAATCCGCACCTTCTCAAATAAGAAAAACGGACTTTTTATCATTACTCATAACGCAAAAATTCTGGAGGGACTTGACGTAGATGTGGTCCATATCCTAGAAGGCGGACGCATCATTCGTACCGGCGGAAAGGAACTCATCTCCTTAATTACAAACGACGGTTTTACTATACTTGATAAGGAGGAATGAGGCCATGAAAGACTTTAACCAGGAAAAGACCCATATAAGTGAAGTAGACCGAAGCATTTATGACATCAAGGACAAAGTAGATTCTTCCTTTGAAGTGGATTCCGGCCTGACTTCTGCCATTGTTTCAAAGATATCCCAGGAAAAAAACGATCCGGAGTGGATGCGCATCTTCCGCTTAAAGGCTTTGGAGACGTATCACAAAACTCCCATGCCTGGCTGGGGGCCATCCTTAGACGGACTTGATATTGGAAACATCGTTACTTATGTCCGCCCTAAGACAGACATGCGCACCGACTGGTCTGACGTTCCCGACTACATCAAAAACACCTTTGAGCGGCTGGGAATTCCCGATGCAGAGAGAAAATCTTTAGCCGGCGTAGGTGCCCAGTATGACTCAGAAGTGGTCTACCACAGCGTAAGAGCTGAGGTGGCTGCCCAGGGAGTGGTTTATACTGATATGGAAAGTGCTCTCACAGGTCCTTATGCTGAAATGGTACGAAAGCACTTTATGCGGCTGGTACCGCCCTCTGATCATAAATTCGCAGCTCTTCACGGAGCTGTTTGGTCCGGTGGTTCTTTTGTATACGTTCCAAAAGGCGCTTCCGTAGAGATTCCTTTACAGTCTTATTTCAGGCTGAATGCACCTGGCGCCGGACAGTTTGAACATACCCTTATTATTGTAGATGAAGGAGCCTATCTTCATTTTATCGAAGGCTGCTCCGCTCCCAAGTATAATGTGGCGAACCTTCATGCCGGCTGCGTGGAGCTCTATGTAGGGAAAAATGCCAGACTCCGCTACTCTACCATTGAGAACTGGTCAAAAAATATGTATAACCTAAACACCAAGCGTGCGGTTGTGGAAGAAGGAGGAACCATTGAATGGGTATCCGGCTCCTTTGGATCCCACACCTCTTATTTATATCCCATGAGCATTTTAAAGGGGAAAAATTCCCGAATGGAATTTACGGGAATTACCTTTGCAGGCGAGGGCCAGAACTTAGATACCGGAGCCAAGGTACTTCATTCCGCACCTGATACGACCTCTCATATTACGACCAAGTCCATATCAAGAGACGGAGGCGTATCCACCTTCCGAAGTGCCATTACCGTTACCCCTCAGGCAACGGGAAGTAAATCAGCCGTATCCTGTGAATCCCTGATGTTAGACAGCATATCACGCTCCGATACCATTCCTGTCATGGATATCCAGTGCGATGAAGTGGATATCGGACACGAAGCCAAGATTGGACGAATCAGTGAGTCAGCCATCTTCTATCTCATGAGCCGGGGGCTTTCTGAGGAGGATGCAAGAGCCATGATCGTAGGCGGCTTTGCGGAACCCATTGCAAAGGAGCTTCCTTTGGAATATGCCGTTGAAATGAACAATTTAATCCATCTTGAGATGGTAGGAAGTATCGGATGAGAGGAGGAGCTGGTATGAACGAAAGAATTAATATACTGCCGGTTCCCACCTGGAACCGTATGGGAGTCAACTGGGCAGAGGCAAAAGCCGACCTGCCAAAAGCATTGTTACCAAAAGGAAAAAAAGAGCCCTACACCGGCTCAGTTTCCCACGGGATGCAGACCTTAAGAGAACTCCCCACTGAGGTGGCCCAGATCCAGAGCGGAATGGGTGCCTATTACGATGAATATATCATGGATCAGGCAGATAAGACCTGTTTTTTACAGGTAAATGATGATGTAAAAGAACCATTTATTATTACAGAGCAATTAGATTCCTCCAATCCAGCAAGCCGGACCCATTGGGGAATTGTGGCGGAGGAAGGCAGCCGCCTTACTGTGGTACAGATAAGCAGAGGAGACGCTATGGATGGCGCAGCTATGACCCTGACCCAGATTCACGCCAAGGCTGGCTCCTTTGTACGGCTGATTCAGCTCCAGCTTTTAGGGGATAAGAGCCGAAGCTGGGAGGCGGTTGGCGCACGTATCGGAGAAGGTGCCAAGGTAGAGCTGGTTCGGGCCGTGCTTGGAGGTCAGGTAGCTGCCTCCGGCTCCCTTATGAAGCTGGAGGGCGCAAAAAGCGGATATGACTTAAACTCCGCCTATTTCGGCCACAAAGAACAGTATCTTGACTTTAACGATACCGCGGAGCATATGGGAAGGGAATCTGTCTGCGAGATGTACACCTCAGGAGTGCTGGCTGATAACAGCACGAAGATTCTGCGTGGAACCATTGATTTTCGCAGTGGAGCTGTCCGTGCGGTGGGACATGAAAATGAAACGGTACTTTTACTCAGCCCCACAGCCCGCAACCGTACCACTCCTCTCATACTCTGCGGAGAAGAACAGGTAGAAGGCCAGCATGCCGCTACCCTTGGAAAATTTGATGAAAAACAGCTTTATTATCTCTGCTCCAGAGGACTTACCCCCACTCAGGCAAAGCGGCTTATGGTAGAAGCCCGTTTCATGCCGGTGCTGGATCTGCTTCCAGAGGAAGACTTGCGCACCGAAATACTGGAGGGCATCGAAAGGAGGCTTGACCGCCATGAAAACAATCCAGGATGATTTCCCCATACTATCCATTTTAGAAAATGGAAAACGGCTGGTGTATCTGGATAATGCCGCTACCACACAGAAGCCTCTGGCTGTTTTAAATGCGGTGGAGTCATATTACAACAAAGACAATGCAAACCCTCATCGCGGCGTTTATGAACTGGGCGCCCGTGCCACAAAGGCCCATGAGGATTCCAGAGGCATTGTTGGTGACTTTTTAAATGCTTCGCCTGATGAAATTATATTTACTCAGAATACCACAGAAAGCCTGAATCTCGTTGCATACAGCTACGGCATGGAATTTTTAAAGGAAGGGGACGAAATCGTCCTCTCCGTAGCGGAGCATCACAGTAATCTTGTTCCATGGCAGAGAGTCGCGAAAGTAACTGGAGCTAAGCTGGTTTATCTCTATCCCGATGCCTTCGGTCATTTGACAGAGGAAGAACTGGATCAAAAAATCACTTCCAAAACCAGGCTGATTGCAGTTGCCCAGGTATCCAATGTTCTCGGTATCGAAATCCCCGTTGCCTCCATTGTCCGCCGGGCCCGTAAAGCCGGTGCAGTCGTTGTTTTGGATTGTGCCCAGAGTGTCCCTCATATGCCAGTGGATGTAAAAGCCCTGGACGTGGATTTTGCAGCATTCTCCGGCCACAAGCTTTATGCTCCCATGGGAATCGGAGTTCTGTACGGAAAGAAAGAGATTCTTGATAAAATGCCTCCATTTTTAACGGGAGGTGACATGATTGGAAACGTTCATGAGCAAAGCTCCACCTATGCTGAGGTGCCCCGCCGTTTTGAGGCAGGCACCAGAAATGTAGGAGGCGAAGCCGGTCTGGCTGCTGCCATCGGCTATTTGAATTCCCTGGGATGGGATAACATTCAAGCTCATGAAAGGGATCTTATGACACGGGCTTTAAAGGGATTGGCTGAAATTCCTCATCTAACCGTATATGGAGACCTCTCCCCGGATAAGAGGCACGGAGTTATCGCCTTTAATGTAGAGGATGTCCATCCACATGACACCGCTTCCCTTCTGGATTCAGACGGCATCACAATCCGTGCCGGTCACCATTGTGCCCAGCCGCTCATGGAGTATTTAAAGATCAACTCCTGTGTCCGTGCCAGCTTTGGAATCTATAATACGCCAGAGGATGTGGATGCCTTAATTAACAGCTTAAAGAATGTAAGGAGGTGGATGGGCTATGGATCTTAAGGCTTTGTATAATCAAATTATTGTAGAAAACAGCCGCGCTTCCCATAACCGCCATAAGGTAGATCATGCAACAGCCGTTTTAGAGGGAGTCAATCCAAGCTGCGGCGATGATATTACACTGGAGCTAAAGGTTTCAGACGGAAAGATAAAAGAAGCAGGTTTTACTGGAACCGGCTGTGCCATCTCTCAGGCTTCTGCCTCTTTGATGATTGATTTAGTCACAGGAAAAAGTGTGGAAGAAGCAAAAGAACTGCTTTCCACCTTTTATGGAATGATTAAGGGAGAGATCACCGATGATGATCAACTGGAAATCCTTGACGATATCGTTGCCTTAAAGGGAGTATCCCATATGCCGGGAAGAGTAAAATGTGCTGTGCTTGCATGGCATACCCTGGAAGAAGCCCTGGACGGAAGAACAGAATCAACAGGATGTAATGACGGCCATTCCTAATACGGTTCAAATGTTTCTTAAGCAAATAACAAGTATATAAAAAATAAGCTCTGATGGTCCAAGGACCAGATCAGGGCTTATTTTTATGAACAACTCCTATCCAAACAGGGACAGGAGTATACCAGCAGCTACTGCAGAGCCAATGACACCAGCCACATTAGGACCTATGGCATGCATTAGCAGGAAATTGGCTGGATTGGCCTTCTGCCCCTCTATATGGGACACTCTGGCCGCCATGGGAACAGCAGAAACTCCCGCAGACCCAATCAAAGGATTAATTTTGCCTTTCGTAGCCCAAAACATTACCTTTCCAAGGATCAATCCCCCTATTGTACTGAAAACAAAAGCCAATAGTCCCAGTCCGACAATCATAAGAGTCTGAGGCCGCAAAAAGGTTTCCGCATTAGCAGTGGCTCCCACCGTAACGCCTAAAAATATAGTTACAATATTAATCAGGGCATTTTGCGCAGTATCTGACAGGCGTTCCACTACTCCGGATTCCCGAAATAAATTTCCAAGCATAAGCATTCCAATGAGAGGAGCCACAGATGGAAGTAAAAGTACACATAAAATAGTAACAATCACAGGAAAGCATATTTTTTCCAGCTTTGATACCACCCGAAGCTGTTCCATCCCTGTCTCCCGCTCCTTTTTCGTCGTCAGCAGCCTCATGATGGGTGGCTGAATGAGAGGAATCAGCGCCATGTAGGAATAAGCCGCTACTGCTATGGCTGGCAATAATTCCGGAGCAAGTCTTGACGACAGGAAAATAGCCGTAGGTCCGTCGGCTCCTCCAATGATTGCGATGGAGGCAGCCTCTGATGGCTGAAATCCCAAAGCATTTGCAAGTACAAATGCAACACAGATACCAAACTGGGCGCCAGCGCCAAGAAACAGACTGCTGGGGCGGGCAATCAATGGGCCAAAATCAGTCATAGCTCCAATTCCCAGAAATATCAGCGAAGGATAAATTCCTAATTTGACTCCCTGGTATAGATAATAAAGTAGTCCTCCAGGTTCTGAGCCAGCACCGGGCCCCGTCATTAAGCCTGTCAGAGGCAGATTAACGAGCATCATCCCAAAGGCAATCGGCATAAGCAAAAGGGGCTCAAATTTACGGACAATGGCAAGGTAAATCAAAAAACAGGCCACCACAACCATCATCGCCTGCTGCCAGGTAAGTGCAGCAAACCCTGAGCTTAACCACAAGTTTTTTAATGCATTTATAAACATAGTTTTTCTCCTTTTATATTTCAGGTTTTTTATTTTTATCCATTGACGTACTTCCCTTTTGAACCTTTTCCAGCAGAAAAGAAAACAATCGAATTGAAATGTACAGACAGAACAATACAAAAAACACAACCGCAAGCAAAAACAAGGAAACAGTCATACTTTCAATAAAATTCATTCATGGTACCTCCTTTTATTTCTGTCGATCCCGGTTTCAAACACGCAAAAAAGGGCAGGAACTTCCAAAGAAGCCTCCACCCTAAAAGCAACAATTCTTGAAAACAGATACAAAATACTGAAATATCTGTCCAACCGGATCAATCATATTTATTTTATATATCATATCGTACAACAGAGGATTTGTCAATACGGCGGTCCCTGTTACCCTTTTACTGCCCCTGTCGTCAGACCATCAACAATCTGATTGCTGAATATACTGTATACCACAATCGTTGGAGCAATTGCTATGATGATTGCAGCAAACATTTGAACGTAGTTTGTCGCATAAGGTCCTACGAAAAAGGTCAAAGTAACCGGCAATGTCTTTTTTAGATTATCCGAAATAAATACCATTGCAAGCAACAGTTCGTTCCAGTTACCAATAAAAGTCATAAGCCCTGCAACAAACATACCAACTCTTGCCAGCGGAAGACAAATTCTTATAAAGCAGCCATAGATGGAGCAGCCGTCAATGCATGCCGCTTCCAGCAGCTCATTTGGCATACTTTTAAAGAACCCTACCATAAGAAATATTGTTATAGGAAGAGAAAAGGTTATGTAAGGTATAATAAGACCGATTAATTGATTAGTCAAATTCCAGCTTGAGAAACGAACAAACAGAGGAATCAATACGCAGTGAACCGGTACCATCATACCAATTAAAAAATACTGCATAAGATAACGCATGATCTTCAATCTCATTCTTGCAATGGCAAATGCTGCCATAGAACCAATTAGCAGGCTGATAATCAATGCCGCGCTACAGACAATCACGGAATTTAAGGTCGCAATTCCCAGCTTACCATTTACCCAAGAAAATATATAATTCCCTAATTGCAATACCCGGGGTATGGAAAATGGATTCGTCAGTACTTCCCGGTTGGTTTTAAAGGAAACACTGAGCATCCATAGCAAGGGAAGAATATAAATCAGTGCAAGAATAACAAGAAATAAATATATAATAACATCGACAATGGTAATTTGTTTTTTCTTCTTTACCAATTCATTTGTTTTCATTCTGCCACCTCCCTTAAGCCTCATAAGTTTCAACTTTTATGCACTTGCTGATTATAACTGTCGTGACCATACATAAGATCAATAAGACAATGGAAATCGAACTGGCATATCCGTATTTAAAAAACTTAAATCCCTGGGTATACAAATGAGATGCCAAAACCTCTGTTGTATGGTTAGGACCGCCTTGTGTCATGTTGTAAATCAAGTCAAAAAATTTCAAGGAACCAATGCAATTTAAAGAAAGGGTGGTAACTAACATAGGCCGGATAAGAGGAAGCGTAATATGTATGAAAGCCCGGGATTTTGATGCCCCATCAATATAGGAAGCTTCGTAAATATCTCTTGATATTCCACTGATCTGCGCCATATAAAGCATCATTGTCTGCCCTACATACTGCCAGAGTGCTACAAACCCAATGACCCACATAGGAAGTGGAATCAGCCCCTTGGTAGCAAAAAGCCATTTTGGTCCCTCAACCCCAATCATACCTAAGAGCTGGTTTAATCCTATCTTAGGATTAAATAAAAATGCCCACAAAAGCCCAAGCGCTGCGGAAGACAGTACGCAAGGAAGATAATAGATATTTTTAAAAAGGTTTCTTCCCCATTTCAGATTTGTTAATATGACAGCAAGAAATAACCCTATTACCTGTTGCGTGATGCCAGAAAAAACCATAAAGAATATGGAGTTTTTCAAAGCAGTTTTCATTATATCATCACTGGTAAACAGATCTATATAATTCTTTAGTCCCACGAAATCTGGTTTCGTAAGCCCCGTATAATCACAAAGAGAATAATAAATAACCTGAATGATTGGAACAAATAAAATCAGTGTAAACAAAAGGAATGCCGGTGCAAGAAATATAACTGCTGCTTTTTTATCTTCCAATAACTTGTTCATGTAATATCCCTTTCCTTTCAAAGCGAAGGTATACGAATGTATTTCTGCACCGTATACCTTCTAATATCCTATGATTTATTTCTTCCAGACATTTTTTGTATAAAAATCCTGAACCTTTTGGAATGCTTCTTCTGGAGTCGCATTACCAAGATAGATATCTACCATTGCATTATCAAAGAAATCTCCTGCTTCAACGCTAGCTAAAGATTCATTGTAAAAGCCTAAGGTTCCAGTAACATTCTTCATAATATCACTGATATAAGCAAACTGCTTTGGTGCCTTATCAAAATCGATCTTTACAGAAGTTACAGGAATCTTACCTGCTACTTCAGCCGTGTATCTCTGTGCAGTATCATCTGTAAACATCTTCAATAAAGCAAGGGAAGCTTCCTGATGCTTTGTAGATGAACTCATAACCAGGTTATCTGTCTTAACAATCATACGGTTAGGATTTGCTCCGCCTTCAATACCTGGAAACTGGAAGATACCACATTTGCTTTCAAACTCAGGATTGTTGCCGTTGATCTGAGCAATAGCCCAGGAACCCTGTACCAGCATTGCTGCTTCTCCATTATAGAAGTTAGCAGTTGCCTGATCATTGGAATCTCCAGCAGCAGAGTCCTGGAAATACTGGGACAGCTCTTTTAACTTCGTTCCTGCATCAATAAAGCTTTTATTCGTCCAATCAAGCTTACCTTCATTGACAGCAATCAGATTATCTGGACCGCCTTCTCTATCACAAAGATATCCAGCAATCATGGATAAACACCAGGAAGTACCTGCGGAACAGGAAATTGGTGTGTAGCCTGCTTCTTTAATCTTCTTACAAGCTTCAATTAAATCAGTATAGTCCTTTGGTACCTCGACTCCTGCCTTTTCAAAGATCTCTGTATTATAAAATACACAGGCTGCGGCAAAGTTTGTAGGAACCGCCATAATCTTTCCGTCATATGTAATACGCTCAAAAATACCATCGTTAAATGTTTTATACCATTCAGATTCTTTGTTTTTCAGAATATCTGTTAAATCTGCTGCTACTCCTACCTCCACATACTTGGTAAGGTTTGGTCCTGGATCACAGATAAATACATCAGGTGTATTCCCTGCTGCAACCAAAGCATTCAGCTTGGTATAGTATTCGTCCAGATTGGTTGTAACAACATTACAGTAGTATTTCCCCTTATACTGTTCATTGAAGCGATCAATGACCTGCTTGTACCCTTTCGTAATGAGATCCTCAGTTGCATCCAGGTTGTCCCAGAACATCCATGTAATCTGCTCTTCTGTGCCAGTAGCTTTTACAGCTGCAGCACTACTTTCTGTAGTACCATCTGCTCCCTGGGTAGCCCCGGTATTAGTTGAAACCCCACAACCAGAAAGTGACCCAATTACCAGTCCTGCTGCTAAGAAGCCTGAAATGAATCTTTTCATCATACCTTTCTCCTCCATGACTCACATGTTTCATGTTTATTTGATAAATTAACTTTAACAGAAATCACTTATTATTTCTTTAAAATTATTGCCTCTACATTATCAATTATTGCTATCATTTATTTTTCGTATATATTACTTTTTTATGTTTTAGATATCATCGTAGGCATCAGAGGTGTTTTTTTATGCTTTTTCACAATATAACGCTTATTTGCTGTTACAATTTTCCTTTTATTATTGTAATTTTGACATATGCACCTTATAATATTTTTATTACTACAAGCAATTATTTATTGCTGTTTTTATAAGGAGCCGTAAAATGATAGAGAATCTGAGAGGAATCCACGAAACAGTTAATTACAAAGAGTACACCAACATTCGTCTTTATGACAATACGGAGGCTGAAGATTACCCTGCCCACTGGCATACTCCCCTGGAGATCATCATGCCCATAAAGAACCATTACTCTGTGGTCTGTGATACCCATACCTTTGAAATAAACCCAGGCGACATTATCTTGATCTGTCCAGGAGTCATTCATTCTTTAAAGGCACCTAAAACCGGACGAAGAATTATCTTTCAGGCAGAGCTTCCCATGTTTAACGCGATCAAAGAACTAGAATCCATTCTTACACTCCTAAGTCCGACCTTAATCATCACTCCACAGGGATTCCCTACCATTCACGACAAACTTTACCACTACATGCTGGAGATTACAGAAGAATACAAAAAAGACATCCCTTTAACAGAGACAAAGATTTACTCTGCTCTCTTAGACATGTTCGCCCTCATCGGACGAAATCACACAGAGCAGGTGAGCCTTCTGGATTCAGATAATATCAAACAGAAGAAATACACAGAAAAATTCATTTTTATCTGCAACTATATCAGCTGCCATTGTACCGAGGATTTATCACTGGAGGAGGTGGCCTCTCTGGTTGGATTCAGTAAATACCATTTTGCCCGCTTATTTAAGCAATTTGCAAACATATCCTTTTACAAATACGTAAACAAAAAGCGGATAGCCACTGCCGAAACGCTGCTAATCAATCCCCAGCTTTCCATTACTGAGGTTGCTCTTCGTTCCGGCTTCTCAAGTCCATCCGCTTTTATCCGTATGTTTAAAATCGTAAAATCCTGTACTCCTACAGAATTTCGCCGTATGTACAACGACAGCTAATCCATAAAGTCAAGATAAAGAGTGCCAAATGCAGCCATACGTTCCGATTCTCCCCGCTCTGATGCTGCATATACTCCAATGGTGCACCCGGTAAAGCCTCCTGCCATCTCCGAGGAAAGCTCCTTTAACCCCAGGGAATCGACAATGACCGTCTGGTCCGCTTCCCCGCGAAGCCGCTGGTCTTCCCCCTTTAGGTATATTGTATGCAGGCTGCCGGATACGACAGGGTTCCCCCACTCCGTCACTTCATCTCCGCTTCGTTTTATCATAACTGCGTCTAAGCTTCCAGCCCGATTCTTTATGACTGTTTTTACATAATGATTCTCATCATAGAAATAAATGAGCCCGGCCTCTTCTCCTTCCATCAAATCTGCATCTACCTCCACCCATGCCTCAAAGCTGCGGGACAGAAGTCTTGTACAAATAAAGGAGGGAACCGAAAGATCCTCGATGGTTACTGTCTTAAATGGAAGATACAGCTTTCCCTGTTCTATCTTAAGGGGCAGCTTATCTGGATTTCCCCTTAAACCAAGACACCTCATATCAAGAGGGGATGTCCATAGGATATCACCCCTTGCAGCCGGCTTTGCTCTGTCACAACCAGGTAAGAACTTCATCTTTTGCTGCTCCATGACCGTTCCCACCATTGGGTTTACAACAGGCCAGTCTTCTTCCCATTCAACTTTCGCTAAAAATGTTTCCCTGCCAAGCTCCGCGCAGCCATTCTTCGGCCTTGTTCCCAGCATGACCATAAACCAGTCCCCGCTTGGGCTCTCCACCAGATCCCCATGACCAATATTTTGAATGGGGTGACTATGGCCCAGATTACGGTGAGTGAGAACCGGATTATGAGGACAGGATTCATAAGGGCCAAAGACAGACCGGCTTCTGGCAACTGCTACGCTGTGATCAAAGGCCGTTCCTCCCTCCGCCAGCATCAGATAATAAAAATCATCCTTGCGATATACATGAGGACCTTCCGCCCAGATCGTGTGCTTCATACTTCCATCAAAAACACCTACTGGTTTTCCCACAAGCTTTCCTTCCTTTAAATCAAGCTCCTGAATCCATATCTCGCAGTCTCCATAATAAGCCGCGTTCTCTTTTGCTCTCTGGCCTACATAATAGCAGGTATCATGATCGAAAAACAAACTGGGGTCAATGCCAGGGGCATTTTCTATAAAAATAGGATCCGACCACGGCCCATTTGCCGTCTCTGCTGTTACATAGAAATTCCCTCCGCCAGACACATTGGTGGTAATCACATAAAACCTTCCATTAAAATATCGGATAGTAGGCGCATAAATCCCCTGGGAGACTTTGGCACCATTCAAACGGAGCTGCTCTTCTCGTTCCAGCACATGGCCGATCTGTTCCCAATCTCTTAAATTATTGCTTTTAAAAACCGGTATTCCAGGTGCATATGTAAAGGTGGAATGAACCATAAAAAACTCTTCCCCCACCCGGCATATGGAAGGATCCGGGTAAAACCCCTTTTGAATGGGATTTGTAATCGTTATCATCTTTATCACCTCTCTTTGAATTCCATTCCTATAAGCACACCACAGAAAACGGTTTTACAGGAAGTCCAGCCTCATTAAACAGGTTCACCTCACAATATCCCTCTTTTGCGAATTGAATTTCTATGGAATCTTCTGATAAGGATTCAAAGGTAAGTGTAACGGTTGTATCAAGACTAAAATCTTTTATTTCTTTTATTTGTTTCCCCTGCCAGATCTTCAGGCTTTTAATTTCTCGTCCTTTGAGGGTGAGGCTCTTACCTGTATCTGAGAAATGAAGAATGAGCTTATTCTCTATTCTCTCAGCCTTTATAAACTCCGGAGATTCACAAAGAATGTCTTCCCCATATATTTTCCCACGAGCCAGAAGGGCAAGCCTTTCCCCAACTTCCATTTTCTCCTTAGGATGGATATCCTCGTACATGCCCAGGTCCATGATAGAAACCATGTAAGCACCTGGAACAAGCTTGGAGACCAGTTCCTGCCGCTCTCTGACAGCCGGGTAGCCGTTGCCATCATTTCCAAGCCACCAGCCAAATGGAGCCAGCTGAACAAAAAGAAAAGGCAGTTCATCCTGCCAAAGCTTTCTCCAGCAGCGGATCATGGTTTCAAAGGTCTTATCGTATATGTCTGCATGGCCTGCATCGGATTCTCCCTGATACCAGAGAACTCCCTTTACCGGAAAGGGTGCCAGCTTTTTAAGCATGGTCTCATAAAGGCCTGATGGGCGGTAATGATGGTACGGTCCCAGAGGAACTGCAGGGTCACCTGCATTTCGTTCCATCCATTCTTTCTGATCCTCTTCATTCATGCCATACATCATGGCTCTCCAGTCAATTTGATGCTCATAAGAGTCTTCAAATGCCCAGCCTTCCATGCTCTTATTCTTTATTTCTTCTTCTGACATAGAAGATAAAGCCTGTTGATACTCTTCTTTAAAAATATGTAACGGTTCTTCCTCAAAACAGGACCAGTCCATCCAGGCACAGGCAGGTGTCCCGCCCCAGTTACAGCCAATAACCCCCACTGGAACGCCAATGACCGGCTGCAGGGACTTAGCAAAGGAATATCCTGGTGCAGAAAAGGTCTCCCACTGAAAATCATGCTCCAAAAACCAGCTCCCGGAATCTGGCAGCTCCCTCTTCTGGCCTTCAAATGCAATTCTCTTACAGTTGAACATATGTATATCATCATTTCTTTCCCATTTTCTTATGTCATTCCAGTGAGCGTCGTATCTTAAAAAATACTCCATGTTGGACTGACCTGCCGCAATATAGATATCTCCTATGCTTATATTGCAAATGGTGACTTCCGGAGCTTCCTCCTCATCCACAAAAATGGACAGAGTAAGTCCCACACCAGCATTCTGTTTTGAAAGCTCACAGTAAAAGGCATCTCCATGGACCTCTGCCTCTGCCATATCATTGCAAAGACTTATGCGAAGCCGTTTTGCCCCTGTTGCTGTCCCCCATACTTTAATGGTCTTATCCCGTTGAAGCATCATTCCATCTTGAAATATTTCAGGTAATTCAATTCGTGTCATACACTTCCCCCTAAGTATAAAATATGAAACTATATTACTATATTGTAGCATAGATATTTTTTTATCAAAACATAAAACTTGCTCTTTTTTTATAATTATAGGCAAATAAAAAAGCCGTCACCCGATACCGGGTAACAGCCTTCTTTTCACCATGTTTGTCCAGAAACTACATGACGCAGTTTCTGGTTACACAAAACTTGAATTAAGCTTCAACGTTGATGATTTCTTTCTTGTTGTAAGAACCGCAAGCCTTGCAAACTCTGTGAGGCATCATCAGCTCACCGCATTTGCTGCACTTCACTAAGTTTGGAGCGCTCATCTTCCAGTTTGCTCTACGTTTGTCTCTTCTTGCTTTAGAAGATTTGTTCTTTGGACAGATAGACATGGTTACACCTCCTTAAACTGTTTAAAAATATCCTGGATGACTGCCATTCTAGGGTCTGTAGGCCTAATATCGCAGTCACAAGTCTCACGATTGAGATTTGTTCCACATCTATTACAAATCCCCTTACAGTTTTCACTGCAGAGAACCTTCATAGGCAGGTTCAGTATGAGTTCATCACAAACCAACTGGTCTACATCCAGATTATAACCATTAACATATGGTTGTTCATCGAGATCCTCTTCACGCTCTTCCTCTGATTCACTTAAGTCAATCATACGAATGATATCAAAATCCAAATCAATAGGAACAGGTTCCAGGCAGCGGTCACATGGAATAACAAGGGTAAGCTCTGCTTTCCCTTCCACTTCCAGCTTTTTGCCTCCCAGATTGATAATCCGCAGTGTAACTGGTTTCTCAGCCACTACTTTATAATCACCGTATGGCCCATGATAGACTTTCATCTCGATATCTGGCGTATAAGTTTTCTCTTTCCCCTCCAGGGTAAACAACTCGGTTAAATTAATAAGCATATTAGTCTCCTAATACGCACCTATGTAATTATACATAGATGCGCACTATTTGTCAACAAAATATTTCCATATTTGATGTTACATCACTAGGATGTACCACCCTGTCCAGGATTATACGAGAGCTTTTGTTTCTCTTGCGATAGCAAGCTCTTCGTTGGTAGGAATTACACATACCTTAACCTTGGATTCCGGTGCGGAAATCATGTTGTCAAATCCTCTCTTGCTGTTAGCTTCATCATCAATCACAACACCAAGGTATCCTAAATAGGAACAGATTTCTTCTCTGATTGCTCTGTCATTCTCGCCAACACCTGCAGTAAATGCAATTGCATCAACACCGTTCATAGCTGCAGTGTAAGAACCGATGTATTTAGCTACACGGTATACATAAGCCTTGATTGCTGTATCAGCAAGGTGGTTTCCTTCTGCCTGAGCTTTCTGAACATCACGGAAATCGCTGGAAATGCCACCGGACATACCAAGAATACCGGATTTTTTGTTTAAGATATCAATTACTTCAGTAACAGTCTTTCCTTCTTTATCACAGATGAACTGTACAACAGCAGGATCAATGTCACCACTTCTGGTACCCATGATAAGTCCTTCTAATGGAGTCAGACCCATGCTGGTATCTACACATTTGCCGCCGATGGAAGCTGAGATGCTGGCACCGTTGCCTAAATGGCATACGATTACTTTGCCCTTGTTCTCATCAAGGCCACAGAACTTTAAGGTTTCCTTGGATACATAGTTGTGGCTTGTACCGTGGAAGCCGTAACGACGGATGCTGTATTTCTCATAATATTCTGTAGGGATTGCATATAAAGCAGCCTTCTCTGGCATACCCATACCGAATGCTGTATCAAATACAGCTACGTTAGGAACGCCTGGCATAGCAGCTTCACAAGCTTCAATACCCATTAAGTTTGCAGGATTGTGAAGAGGTCCTAAATCGAAACAGTCACGTACTACTTTCTTTACATCTTCTGTTACAACGATAGAATCACTATAGATGGTTCCAGCATGGAGAACTCTGTGTCCTACTGCGGAGATTTCACTTGTATCTTTGATTACGCCGTATTGAGGATCAACCAACGCCTTCATAACGTGCTCGATCGCTAAGGTATGGTTAGGCATATCTTCTTCGATTACCAGATCGTCTTTTCCTTCACCCTTATGAACTAACTTTGAACCAGGGATACCAATTCTCTCACATAAACCTTTTGCTAAAACTCCCTCATTCTCCATATCGATCAGCTGATACTTTAAGGAAGAACTTCCACAGTTGATAACTAAAATTTTCATAAAAATAAATTCTCCTTTGATTATTTAACGATTTCGCCGTGCTGCTCTCTACCGCAGCCAGCTGCGTTAGATTCATCAGTGTCAATATGCATAGCCAGAGCATAGGATTCGCTTACACGAACAACTACATCTCCAAAAACAAGGCTTCTGCCATCAGTGTCAATTTTTACAGATACGATCTCGCCGTTCTTTACGCCAAGCTGTTCTGCATCTGCAGGTGTTGCATGAATGTGACGCTTTGCAGCGATAACACCTTCTGCAAGTTCAATCTCACCTGCTGGTCCAACGATCTTGCAAGCACCGCTTCCAGCGATATCACCGGATTCTTTAACTGGAGCTGCAATTCCAACGGAACGAGCGTCGGTCAGGGAAAGTTCTACCTGAGTTGCTTTTCTTACGGGTCCTAAGATAGAAACGCCCTTGAACTCACCTTTGGAGCCAACAACCGCTACTCTCTCTTCACAGGCAAACTGCCCTGGCTGGGATAAATCCTTCTTCTTTGTGAGTTCATATCCCTTACCAAATAAAATCTCAAGATCTTCTTGAGATAAATGTACATGACGTGCTGATGTTTCAACAATAAACTTCATGTTTCGATATTCTCCTGTTCTCTTCCTGAAAGTTTTTAAATTAACTCTCACTCTATTCTATGAGCATTCCTCAAAATTTTCAAGTCTTGTCTTTAAATTATTTGCATTTTTTGCAAAACAATAGCATAATAGAGTATAAAATATCATAAAAAGGACTATTTTCATGGCAAACCATACTCATTGCAGTGCCGTTGGCATCATTGCTGAATACAATCCATTCCACAATGGACATGCATATCATATCAAAAAAGCCAAAGAATTATCTAAAGCAGATTACTGTATCGTTGTTATGAGCGGGGATTTCGTTCAAAGAGGCGCCCCGGCCATATTCGACAAATATACCCGCGCCACCATGGCACTTTCCTGCGGGGCTGATCTAGTCATCGAACTTCCGTCTATCTTTGCTACCAGCAGTGCCGAAGACTTTGCTGCCTGCAGCATTGCCCTTCTTGGCAGTCTGGGGGTTGTAGATTCTGTTTGCTTTGGCAGCGAATGCGGAGATATTAAAAAACTTTCAGCCATCGCATCCATCCTGGCAGAAGAACCAGAGGAATACAAACAAATACTCCGCATGGAATTAAAAAAAGGGTTGAGCTTTCCTCAGGCAAGGAACAAGGCACTCATCTCCTGCGAAAACTTAGGCGAGGAAGATGGGGAGATCCTTCTGACTCCCAACAACATACTTGGCATTGAATACTGTAAGGCGATTCACCGTCAAAACAGCAGCCTGACTCCTCTTACCATTAAGAGAGCAGGAAGCGGCTATCATGATCCCCTGGTAACCCCGCACCAATATAGCTCAGCCACAGGTATTAGAAATCTGCTGAAAGAAAACGAAGGCGAAATCATGGATACGGCTTCTCTTTATTTGCAAATTCCTGAATCAGCAAGACAGATAGCAAAAAACAGCCAGCCTGTATTTTCAGACGATTTCAGTTCCCTGTTAAATGCAGCTCTTCTTCGCCTCTCTATGGAAGACATATCTCTGGAAAAGTATGCCGATGTCTCCAAAGAGCTGGCTGCCAGAATAAAAAAGCAACTGCCGGATTTTCTTCCCTTCGAGGAAAAAATAAGCAGTTTAAAGACCAAACAGTATACCTATACAAGAATCAGCCGGGCGCTGCTCCACATCATATTAGGAATTACAACGGAGCAGATAAGGGAAGGAAAAGAAGCGGGGTACGCTCCCTATGCCAGAATTTTAGGATTTCGAAAAGACTCCAAAGACTTATTAGGGCAAATAAAAATGAGAGGGAGCATCCCTCTCATTACCAAAACAGCAGGCGCAGAACTCACACTTTCGGAAGCAGCCAGTTCCATGCTCCGGCAGGATTTTTACTGTTCCCACTTATATCAGACCGTACTTCAGAACAAATATCATATTCAGAATAAGAATGAATTCACTCGTTCCGTCGTCATCTTATGACGGCGGAACAAGGAATGCGTGGATGGCATCTTTATATAGAAGAAACCGGGTTTTGGGAACAACTATTCCTTGATCCCACATATCTAAAAGCTCTTGAAAGGTTACAAACCTTGCATCAACCACTTCCTCTGGCTGAAGGACCAAATCCTTCCTTGTAACTTCCTGGCGGGTAATATAAGTATCTACAAACCGGTCCTTAAACTGGATGGTATGGATCAGTTTTAGCTCATCCTCCCCTACCAGTAATCCCGTTTCTTCCAATAGCTCCCTTACCGCTCCCTGAAGGCTTGTTTCTCCTGCCAGTACAGATCCTCCGCTGCACTCCCACATCAGGCCGTAGGTTTTCTTTGGATGCCTTCTGGTGATTAAAACTCTTCCGGATTCATTGACAACCCAGATATCTGATATAAGATGATAATCCCCCTCCGGCATGGGAACCCCTCTCACATGGGTTTTCCCTGTCTTTTTTCTGCCTTCATCATAAACGTCCCAAAGCTCCATCATCCATTCCTCCTGCCATAAAACTCAATCAGTATGGTTAAAAGTTTGTTCCATTCCAGCCCCAATGCTCTACTTCTTCATATTTAATATATATCTTATCCTGAGCAATCCCAACCGTATCCCGGTAAATCTTGCTGATTTCCTCTGTCAGACGTTCATAATCGCGCTCTGTTGCTCGTCCGAATATTTTCACTTCGATAAAAGCCATCTTCGTATTGTTCTTCCCTTTAAAATAGAGGGAACAGTTGTCCTCAAGGCTTACCATGAGCCAGTTTTCCGATTTTCCCGGAATCAGGCTGATTGCTTGGCCAAGTTTCGTTTTTAATGCTTCTTTTACTTCTTCGGTTAATGGAACATTCACTTTTGAATTAATAAAAGGCATGAGATACCTCCTTTATTTATATAATTTCCTTTCCGTGATTATATCATATAATGAAGGAAATTTCTATCTTTCAAAGCATTACACTTCTTTTTCTTCAAATAATTTTGGCAAGGTCAGATCACAGTGAAGAGATTCCATAATTTCTTTGATCTCTTTTTGGTTGTCCTTCTTTCCTCCCTGCTTTACGGCACGAATCAAGATGTTTTTAGGAGTGTGCTCCATATCAATAAATTCAAGAATCTGGGTCCGGTATCCCTGGTTTTCTAATACTTCCGCACGCAATGCATCCGTATAAAGGGCTGCTGTCCGTTCTTTAATGAGCCCATACTGGTAAATTGGCGCCATCAGATCGTTTTTTAGCTGGCGGTTCATCTCATGCTGACAGCACGGAACCGATAAAATAACAGATGCCCCCCAGCGGACCGCTTTATAAAGAGCATAATCCGTAGCGGTATCACAGGCATGAAGAGTCACCACCATATCCACATGCTCGACGCCTTCATAGGAGGCAATATCTCCATGATAGAAATTTAGTTTATCATAACCGTACGCTTCCTTTAGCTGGTTGCATTTATCTATAACGGTCTGTTTTAAATCCAATCCGATGATGCGAATGGGATATCCTTTTAACTCATGGAGGTAATAATACATGGCAAAGGTGAGATAGGATTTACCACAACCGAAATCTATGATTACATTTTCCCTGTCTGAATGAAGTCTTGGAAGAATATCTTCAATAAATTCTAAAAAACGGTTAATCTGACGGAACTTATCGTATCTGGTTCTGACGATTTTGCCTTCCTCTGTCATAACACCTAAATCCACCAGAAACGGAACCGGGATTCCTTCTTGTAAAATATAGCTTTTCTGTCTGTTATGTTCTGGTATGAAAGGGGCAGCCTCCATTTTTGGCTGCTGCCTCTTTTCCTTCATACTTAAGGTTCCTTTTTTACTTACCAGAACCCTTACCTGGCCTTTACCAGAATCTAGCTCCATTTGCCGAAGCTTGTCCTCCAATAAATCAGCCAGATAAGCGGCACATTCCATGACAGAAAGATTTTTGTGGAAAGCCTGGTTTCCCACCAATTCCTCTGCCTGAAATACCAAAGTCCCTTTCAACAAGAGAGGACGTATCTTTACCTTTGAAACTCCCTCTTTTCCTGATGGATTGCTGACTACAATACGAAGCAGGGCCTCGTCAAGATATTTCTGGACAGTTTGAATGAAATGTTCTCTTTCCTTTTGTTCCATTGAACTAAGCGATTCCTTTCTCTACAGTTTCATGCCTTCTTCTGGCTGATAAAATCGAAACTTAATTTTTAAAGCTATGAATAGGAGCCGGGATTCTTCCGCCTCTGTTTACGAACTTCTCACAGGAGTACTTATTTACCGGCATAACGGGTGCATATCCAAGGAGTCCACCGAATTCTACCGTCTCACCTACGGACTTACCAACAACCGGAATAATACGTACTGCAGTTGTCTTCTGGTTGATCATACCAATGGCAGATTCATCTGCGATGATTCCGGAAATGGTAGAAGCAGGCGTATCTCCAGGAATTGCGATCATATCAAGACCAACGGAGCAGACACAAGTCATTGCTTCCAGCTTTTCTAAGTTAAGGGCTCCCATAGCAACCGCATCGATCATACCCTGATCCTCGCTGACTGGAATAAATGCGCCGCTTAATCCTCCTACATAAGAAGAAGCCATAACGCCGCCTTTTTTTACCTGATCGTTTAAAAGTGCAAGAGCTGCTGTTGTTCCAGGAGCTCCCACTCTCTCCAGACCGATTTCTTCCAATATCTCAGCCACACTGTCTCCAACTGCAGGAGTCGGAGCAAGAGAAAGATCAATGATACCAAATGGTATATTAAGACGCTTGGACGCTTCCTGAGCTACCAGCTGTCCAACACGAGTAATCTTAAATGCTGTCTTTTTAATGGTTTCGCAAAGCACCTCAAAGTCCTGTCCTCTGGCTGACTCAATGGCAGTCTTTACAACACCTGGGCCGCTGACACCTACATTGATAATGGCATCTGCTTCTGTCACACCATGGAACGCTCCCGCCATAAATGGATTGTCATCCGGCGCATTACAGAATACCACCAGCTTGGCGCAGCCAAGAGAGTCAATTTCCTTTGTTTCCTCCGCAGTTTCCAATACAATCTTACCCATAAGAGCTACAGCATCCATGTTAATACCTGTCTTTGTAGAGCCTACATTAATAGAGCTGCACACCCTGTCGGTACAGGCAAGAGCCTTTGGTATGGAACGAATCAGGTACTCATCAGCGGTTGTCATTCCCTTACTTACCAGTGCAGAATAGCCTCCGATAAAATTAACGCCCACTTCTTTTGCTGCACGGTCCAGAGTCTTTGCAATGGTCACAAAATCTTCTGGTTTTTTGCAGGCAGAACCACCTACCAATGCAATAGGAGTGACGGAGATTCTCTTATTTACAATGGGAATAGCGAAATCTTTCTCAATTTCTTTTCCTACGGAAACAAGATCCTTGGCAACGGTTGTAATCTTACGATAGATTTTTTCATTCACTGCATTAAGATCGCTGTCACAGCAGTCAAGAAGGCTGATACCCATGGTAATGGTACGCACATCAAGCAGTTCCTGCTCAATCATCTTATTGGTCTCGTTTACTTCAAACATATTTAACATATCGGGAACCCATCCTTTTCTTAAGCCTTGCAGTTATCATTAGATACGGTGCATTTTTGTAAATATCTCTTCTCTCTGGCATTTTACCTTTACGCCGATCTCGTCACCGATTCCCTCCAGTTCATCAGCAAGCTCTCCAAAAGGCTTTGCAGATTCATCCATATCGACAATCATCATCATATTGAAGTATCCCTGTACGATGGTCTGAGAAATATCCAGGATATTCACCCGGTTGTCTGCCAGGTATGTACAGATTTTTGCGATGATCCCAACGGTGTCTTTTCCAACTACTGTAATAATCGTCTTGTTCATAATGATCTCCTCTTTGATTATATAGTGATAATTTCCGACATCTGGTCTCTTTTCGCTACCGTAATAGAAAAATCAGATGCCCGAAATGGGTTATCGCCTTCTGTAATTTCCAGCTTTACTGTTTCATAAGCCAGTTCCTCATAATTGTTTTCCTTACTTAAATGACCCAGCAGAATCTTCTTTAGATTGTCATGGAGAATACAGCATAACAGCCGGCCTGCATTCTCATTGGACAGATGTCCGTGATCTCCCAGAATCCTGCGTTTTAAATAATAGGGATAAGGTCCTGCCTGCAGCATATTCACATCATGGTTGGATTCTAAAAGAAGAGCGTCCAGCCCTTGGAGATGTTCGATGATATACTGGTCATAATGGCCCATGTCCGTAGCCACTGCTACCGATTTGCGTCCGTGCTGCACCCGGTAAGCCACTGGATTTGCCGCGTCGTGATCAATGGAAAACGGCTTTACGTCAAGATCTCCGACCTGGAAATCCACGTCCGGGCGTATGGCGCAAAATAATTCCTTTGGATATTCTCCCAGATACTTCTGCTTTGATATTTCCTCCAGGGTTTCCTTTGTTCCATAAATAGGAACGCCGTACTTTCTGGCAAGTACTCCCAGTCCCTTGGTATGATCGGAATGCTCATGGGTAATTACAATTCCTGTCAGTTCATTTCCCTTGACACCGATTTCATT
This sequence comes from [Clostridium] aerotolerans DSM 5434, assembly GCF_000687555.1. GTDB lineage: Bacteria > Bacillota > Clostridia > Lachnospirales > Lachnospiraceae > Lacrimispora > Lacrimispora aerotolerans. The sequence goes on from NZ_JHWJ01000005.1 coordinate 288,250, forward strand.
TAACCCCTGCTCAATCCGTTTGTTGCTTATGCCTGCATCCACCAGGATATGGGTGGTGTCCGAGCCTACGTAGATGCAGTTACCACTGCTTCCGCTTGCAATGCTTACCAGTCTCATGATTCTTTCTGTCCCCTGTTTTTCAATATTTGCGCCAGCTGGTCCCTGATTTCTTCCATGGAACCATCATTTTTGATGACCCGGTCGCAACGGGCCAGATATTCCGACTCGGCTGCCTGGCTTGCCATTATTCGCTTTGAATGTTCCTCTTCATAACCCCTGTTTTCAAAAAGCCGGCGGATTCGAACCTCTTCCGATGCATAAACATACCACATTTCATCATAACCGACATCCGCCTTTTCACCCATAATTGCAAATTCTACCACAATAAGCTTCGCTTGGGAAGAAGAAATTTTACCCTTTATGAATTTCCATACAAGAGGATGAATAATTCTATCAACTGCATTCCTGATTCTCTCATCCCGAAAAATGCATTGGGAAAGAAGCTTTCGGTCTATGGAGCCATCCGGCTTTAAGATACTGTCTCCCAAAGCCGTGACAATGAGTTCATACCCTTCCTTCCCCGGTTCCATTAATTCCCTGGCTACTTCATCAGCCTTTATCACTTCTGCCCCATATTCATTCTCTAATATAGAAAGAACCAGGCTCTTACCTGCGCCTACCCCTCCTGTTAATCCAATTACTCTCATGCGTTGCCACCAGTTCCTTATTTTGCGTCAAACCAGGATTCTCCCACATTGGCTTCCACCTCAAGGGATACCTCTAGGTCAGCCGCATGGGTCATCTCATTTGTTAAAAGTTCCTTTACTGTCTCCAGCTCATCCTGATAGGCTTCAATCAGAAGTTCATCATGAACCTGAAGAACGATCCGGGATTTAAGGCCCCGTTTTTTTAGTGCCTGATCTACCCGTATCATAGCTATCTTCATAATATCGGCTGCCGTTCCCTGTATGGGAGAGTTCATTGCTACTCGTTCTCCAAAGGACCGCTGCATAAAATTCGATGATTTCAACTCAGGAACCGGACGCCGTCTTCCAAACATGCTGACCGCATAGCCGCTTTCCTTTGCTTTTGTTACCAACCCATCCAGGAAGGATTTAACCCCTGGATACGTTTCAAAATATTTTTCTATATATTCGGAAGCTTCTTTTCTGGTTATGCTTAAGCCTTCGCTTAGGCCAAAGGAGCTGATTCCGTATACAATTCCGAAATTCACTGCCTTGGCATTTCTTCTTTGCAGTGACGTCACTTCGTTAAGAGGAATGTGGAACACCTCTGAGGCAGTGATGGCGTGTATGTCCTCCGCCTGCTTATAAGCATTGATCAGACGGGTATCTCCTGACATATGGGCCAGTACCCGAAGTTCGATCTGGGAATAGTCTGCATCCACGAACACGCAGCCTTCCTTTGGAACAAAGACCTTACGAATCTCCCGTCCCAGTTCCATTCGAACCGGAATGTTCTGGAGATTTGGCTCTGTACTGCTGATTCTTCCCGTCGCGGTGATGGTCTGATTAAAGGTTCCATGAATCCGTCCGTCTGGCCCGATATAAGCTGCCAGGCCATCGGCGTAGGTGGAATTTAATTTGGTCAGCTGGCGGTAGTCCAGAATAAGTGTGACCACAGGATAATCCTGGGCAAGCTTTTCCAGTACATCGGCGGCTGTGGAATAACCTGTTTTTGTCTTTTTCCCTCCCGGAATTTTCATATGGTCAAAGAGTACCTCGCCAAGCTGCTTGGGGGAATTGATGTTAAAGGTCTCTCCTGTCTCCTCATATATCTTCTGTTCCAATTCTTTGATCTGAACCTTTAACCGGTCTCCGTATTCCTTTAACCGTTCCCGTTCCACCTGAATTCCGGCTGTTTCCATGGAGTAAAGGCTGTAGATCAAAGGCATCTCTATCTCATGGAAAAGCTTCTCCATCTCCGACTCTTTTAAGGCTTCTAAAAGGCGGTCTCCACAGAGGAAGGCAATGTAGGACATATAGCAGATACAGGAGACAACATTCTCCCGGTTATCAATAAGAGCACGGCTTATGGAGACCTTTCCTATCAGCTCTATCCTGGAAGGAACGGTCATATTAAGATAATCTTCGGCAAGATCCTTGTAGCTGTAGGAATCCTTTAATGGGTTTAACAGATATCCCGCAACTCCAGCATCAAACACCGGAGTTCCTGCCTCCAGTTTTAAATAGGGAAGCTGGCTCTTTAAATCAAGTACAGTAACATGTCCAGCCTTTTTGCAGATATCCTCTGCCTTGCCAGCCAGATAGTCTCCGCTTAATAAGCCTTCCGAAAGAATGCAATAGCAGTCTTCCTCTCCAAAACAAATGGACAGTGCAATTACTGTTTTATCTTCAATGATCAGCTGAAGGCCAAGACGGTCTGCTGACATACCTTTACCAAACACTGCTTCCGCTTCCGAAAAATCAGTAACTACATGAAAGCTAGTGGTTGGAGAAGATTCCTTCTCCGATTGATTCTCGTCATCCGGGAATTCTGCGGGTACAAAGTCCATATCCATGATTTCCTGAATTTCAGCTTCGGATATTGATTTTGTATCGTCCAGAGTTATATCGCAGTCTTCTTTTAAAAGAATTTTCTTTTCCTCCTCAAGGATCCTGTTTTCAAATGTCTTTAAAATATCTTTGATTCTCTGGGATTCGATGCTTTCCAGATGTTCATATAAACCGGCGATGTTCTCATACTGTCTGATCAGCCCACAGGCGGTTTTTTCTCCAAGCCCATCAGCGGCTATAAGAGAAAAGACTTCCTTCAGGCCCACTGGCTCCAGTCCATACTCTTTCCGGATGGTTTCAGGATGGTAAGACTTAAAAATAAGCCCCTCTTCTCCCATAGCCGGAATCTGGACTGTCACATGCTCTGCTGCCGTCTGCAAAAGTCTTTGATCTTTCGTAATTATGGTAATATCACTCTCTTCACTGCTGCACTTCTTAGCCAGGGAAGCCAGGATATCCGCAGATTCGTACCCTTCTTTTATAAGAACCTCTGCCTTAAGAGATGGTGCCATCTCCTTTAACAGCTCTTCCTGTATCGTTATCTCCTTTTCTACCATGGACTGGTCGGCACCGGTCGAAGAAAAGGCAACTGCCAGATAATCAGCTTCCTTTCTTTCAAGGATTCCTGTCATCAGGCTTTTGACTCCACCTGCGCCTTTGGCTGGAAGGCTGTAAAAGGCTTCCTTTATCATACTGCTTCCATCTATTAAAACAATTCGTTTTCTGCTCATCTGTTCTCCTATCATAGTAAGCCCTGCTGCATCCAGATTCTGCATTGCAGGAGGACCGTGATTATCAATGCCATAACACTTAAGGTTGCGACAGAATACCTTGCTATTTTTATGAGCCTTATAGCCTGTATCCTTTGTCTTGACTGCTCAATGGCAGCTTCAAGCGCTCCCTTTATATTATAGTTCCCAGTTTCGGAGTCCAGCTGTCTGATTCCTACCTCAACGGTAAAATAAATCTCCAGTTCATCGCGACAGCCGGGACAGGATTCCATATGTTCCAGAAATTCCTTCAGTTCTTCATCCGTAAGTTCATCTCTGATGTATGGCATGACGAGACGCTCTGCTTCTTTGCATGTCAAAATCCCGACACCTCCTTAACAATTTCTTTCATCTATCATACAATATATTTTGCCTATTTTCAATTTAATAATCCAAAAAAGCACTTGCCAAATGGAAATTCCTGTGATAAAATAATCATCGTTGCAGACGAGAGCCGATGTGGCGGAACTGGCAGACGCACTGCACTCAAAATGCAGCGGACACTCTCCGTGCCGGTTCGAATCCGGCCATCGGCATTCTATTATGGGCAAAAAGAAATCGGTTTTTAATCGGTTTCTTTTTTTATTTCTATGATAAGTCAATTAACATGAAAGAGGCGGAACCATGGGTCCACTTTACCCTATCGGTGCCGCCTCTTTTATTACTCTTCTTCCTCTTCCTGCTCCAACAGAGCATTGAGCCATAGTCCTGCCAGATGAATGGCTCCATGAAATCCAACGAAGGGAGGATCATAAGGACTTAGTCTCCATCTGACATCTGGATTGCTGATTTGAAGTTCCAATCCTTTTCCTGCCCATTTTAAAGCTTCTCCACTTCCCATGAAGATTCCTTTTTTTCGATTTCTCACTGTTTTGGACCATTCCTCCTCTGAGAAGTATGGTATATCCTCATCTCCCATGTCCGGACTATCACACCAGCAGTCTCCCCGGTACAAAGACAGCTCCTTATGGCCATATTCCAGGATTCCTTTTACTATATCTGCGTGACCTCCCAGAGAAATAGTGGCTTCATCCGGGTGGGAACGAATCATATGATTTAAAACAGGCATTGCAGGTCTTAAATGATTCCTGGCTCCATTGGCTTCCTGGTTCACAAAGTCACGGTCTGCCTCCACCCCCAGGGTATTTGATATGTTTATAATCCAGGAAAGAGTTCCTTCTATTCCATAAGGCCTGCCGATCACATAGGGTGTGTCAAATCGTTTTTCTAAATATTTTGCCGCCTTTTCTCCTTCTCTTCTGACCACTATATTGATATGAGCTCCTCCCATATCCATTACCTGGCTTGCCGAGGTATGAGATGTCATCACGCAAACCGGGTCCATGTTAAAAGCTCCTTTCAGGATTCTCACCATTTCTTCTGCATCAGCCTGAAAGCGAAACATATCTGCACAGGAACCAATGATATTAAAGGTAGGGTGAGATGTTTTTTCCCGCTCTTTTGGAAGCTCCTTCGCCAGTAAAAGAAGGGCTTCTTCTACCCCTTCGTATCCATGGACATGAAAGCCTCCTGCCCCAAAGGGGAGTAAAGGAATATCCGGATATTCCGGCTGCAGTTCCTTACAGATCGCATTTAAATCCGTTCCAATGACGGTTGGAACGGAAGAAGGAAGGAAAAAGATGATTTCCGGCTTATCTTTTTCTACGATTTCAGCAATTGTGCGGTTAAGCCGCTTGGTATCACCCATGGAAATATCTGTTTCGTCGATGTGCGTCGAGTACAGCCTGCACCCTTCTGCCACTCCTGCCTGATTTAAAAACACCCGGCTATACAGCATATGTCCCATACAGCCATATTCAATCAGAGCTGCACCGCGAATGGTCCCAAGGGTGCGTAAAGTGCCCATTCTGCCGGAAAGAGGCGGTCTGAATCTATGTAATCCCATTTCAATCATCTCCTTACCTGTTGGTTTATTTTAAAGCGCTTATCAGTCTTTTTAATAATAATTCTGTCCGTTCGTAGCCAGCCTGTCCGTATAGTTCATCTAAGTGGGGGACAAAGGGAATCTTCCCATTTCCGCCAGGTATCTCTCCAAAAGAAACATCTGGGCTTAACTCCTCGAGCATCCTTGCATCGGATGGTTCATTTACCATATGGCAAAGATAGGGATTCTGTCCTTGTTCCAGAAGAAGCTTCGACCATCTTTTATCATCCGGATAAAACTCTTCCATGTGAAGCAGCAATGGGTCCATCCCCAGCTTTAACAGATAATGAGCCAGCGGCAGTGTCATTAAGGTGTTTCGATGGGTCGTGACAAAGCGGAGCCCTTTTACTATTTCTTTTGCCTCTGCCTCTGAATGGGCAGCTGCCTTTCTTGATTTTTGAAAACCATCTCCCCACTGAATGCCTAACTTTGCAGCAATGTCATGATATAGATGGTCAATACCATCTACGTCATAGACTTCATGAACACTGACAAAGGGGACTCCAAAACGCTTTTCCATCCGTTTGGCAAGAGGGTTCATATAAGGGGAAAGCACAAGATTCAGTGCTCCGTCTGGTGCGGAGACAAAATCTGTGATATCAGATTTTGGTGCCAGATAACGAAGGGTCATATTTCTGGCTTCAAGTGCCTGTAAAAGCTCTGGCATAGGAATATGGTCTTCTTCTTTGCTCCTGCCCAGAATGTTTACCACATCCGGGCGTTTTTTAGAAGGCTCCATCATCTCTACAAAGGACTCCAGGGTTTTATAGAAACCGGAAGGATAGCTGTTACATTTAAAATGAGGCATCTGCACATAGTTAAGTCTGGCTTCTGTTTCGGGCTGCAGCTCTCGAATGATCCCTTCCATATCTTCCCCTATGACTTCGGGAACACAGGTGGAAATCAGCATAATCGCCCTTGCTCCAGCTGCCTCCATTTCCTTAACAGCCTGCATGACTCCCTTTCTGCATCCAAAAACCACCTCATTGGAATCCAGCACATACATCCAGTGGAGAGTATGATCGTCCGGCTTATTTTTCTCAATAATGCTGCGGCTGTAATTGCCGCATTCTGCCGTTCCGATCAATAGGGTGGACATTCCTTTAATATTGGAACTCAGCGCCAATGCAGTGTGCATGGGACAATGATTGCCGGGAAAAGCGGCTGGAGTGAGGAATTTAATTCCTGCATTGGATTTAACGGCAGATAATCTCTTTAAGTGCTTTAACTCAATCATCCTTAAGTCCTCCTTCCAGCAACAGCCTTGCTAAAGAACGGTAATGCTCTGCCATATCAGAATCCGGCAAGGCCTCAATTACGGTCTTTCCTTCTGCCTCCGCCTGTTGAACGGCGCCATCTCTTGGCAGGCAGTAAAGAATTGAGGCATCGATTTCAGCGGCTGCTTTTTGAACCAGTTCCTCTTCCCGCTCAATATTCTTGGAATTTAATATAAGCCCTCTAAGACTTGCATAGCCCCGGCTTCCAAAGCTTTTCACCGCATGAGCAATATTGGAAGCCGCATAGAGGGACATCATTTCCCCTGAGGTTACAATACATACCTCATCCGCATAGCCGCCGCGGATGGGCATGGCAAATCCTCCGCAGACCACATCTCCAAGCACGTCATAAAGTACTACATCCGGCCGGTATGTATCGTAAGCTTCCAGTTCCTCCAATTTCTCAAACGCAGTTATGATTCCTCTTCCGGCACAGCCGATTCCTGGCACGGGACCGCCTGCCTCCACGCAAAGCACTCCGGTACTGCTTTTGACCACAAAATCCTCCAATTCCGCATCTCCCTGATCTCTTAAAATATCCAGTACAGTAGGAATATTTTTTCCGCCAGTTAAGTTCCTTGTAGAATCCGCCTTTGGGTCACAGCCGATTTGCAGCACGGTTTTCCCCATTTCAGCCATGGCTGCCGATATATTTGAAACTGTGGTGGATTTTCCAATTCCGCCTTTTCCGTAAATTGCGATTTTTTTCATCATTTTCCTGCCTTTCTTTGCTTATGCCTTATTTCCTATTTCACTCAGTTTCTGCGCTTCCTTAGCAGATATAAAAAGTATGGTGCCCCTATGACAGCAGTTACCAGACCGGCCGGCAGCTCAGAGGGCTGAACAATGGTTCTTCCCACGGTATCCGCTGCCAGGACCAGGACCGACCCTGTCAGGGCACATACGGGCAAAAGGATTTGGTGACGTGATCCTACCAGTTTCGCCGCCAGGTGAGGTGCAATTAGTCCCACAAAGCCAATGCCACCACTAACAGCCACACAGGAACCAGCCAGCGCTACTGCTGACGAAAGGAGAAATATTCGCTGACGTGAAACTGAAATACCCAGTCCGCCAGCCACTTCTTCTCCCAGACTCAAGACATCAAGAACAAGAGCCTTTGACCAAACATAGAATCCAAGTATAAAAATCCATGGCAGCAAAGCCATGACGTAGTTCCAATTTGCTCCCCATATGGTCCCTGCCTGCCAGGCGGCCACAAAATTGTATTGGGTTTCGTCAAGCCTGACCACAGTTACCGTCGTCAAGGCAGTTAAGCCTGCCTGTAAAGCCACCCCCACTAAGATCAGACGAACCGGAGATGCTTCCCTTCGCCTAGCATACGCCAGAATATAAATGAAAAAGGACGTTACTCCTCCCCCAGCCATGGCGATGAAGGGCATGGTAAAGACAGACAAAAAGGACTGTGTCCCAAGAAATAACACATACATGGTAACTGCAAAGCCAGCCCCGGCATGAATTCCCAGGAGCCCCGGATCTGCCAGGGAATTTCCCAGTACCGCCTGTATGATACGGCCGGAAATAGAAAGACCTGCCCCCACCAGTATGGAAATCACGATGCGAGGGAGGCGAAACTGAAATAAAACCAGATTTTCTTTCCCGCTGCCACCTCCAAAAAGAGTACGAAGCGTATCAAATGGAGATAGCCTTATTTGACCTGTATTCATGCTGACCAACAGTGTAAAGAGGAGTATTCCACATAAAATCACCACCACTCCATGGGTTCGGGCAAGACGCCTGCCCCTGTCAGTCTTAACTAACTCTTTCATGCTATTCATACGTTACGCCTCCTTTGGCTGCATGCCAGATACAGAAAAAACGGGCCTCCAAGCAAAGCAATCACAGCACCCAAGGGTGTTTCAAAGGGTGGATTGACCAGCCGGGCGCCTAAATCCGCTGCAACAACCAACGCCGCTCCAAAGATGGCGGAGACAGGAAGAATGCTTCGATAATCCACACCAACAAAATAACGGACGATATGAGGGACCATAAGTCCTACAAATCCAATTCCGCCAGCAATGGATACCGCTGTACCCGCTAATATAAGCACCAAACAGGAGCAGACTGCATTTACTGCCCCAGTATTCACACCAAGTCCTTTTGCGGTCTCCTGACCAAGACTGAGCAGTGATATTGACCGGGCCAGAAGAAAGGCACCAATCAGTCCTGCTGCAATCCAGGGAGATACCCCTTTTATCTGCTGCCAGTTTGCGCCTGCCGTCCCTCCTGTTGTCCAAAACATTACCTTCTGGGAGACATTAAAATGCAAACCAATTCCCTGGCTGAATGCAGTCAATAGCGCACTGACCGCTGCTCCTGCCAATACAATTCTTCCAGATTCATTTGTTCCTCCTCTCATGCCAGAGGCCCCAGTAACCATTCCTGCCCCCAGGGCTGCTCCTGCAAATGCCGCCCACATCATCTCCTGATATCCCAGACCAGGATAGAAGGCAAAGCAGACCGAAAGAGAAAAGACCGCCCCAGCATTGAGGCCCATAAGCCCGGAATCTGCCAAAGGATTCTTCGTCATTGCCTGCATCATTGCCCCGGCTACAGCAAGTGAAGCTCCAACCATTGCCCCAGTGACCACTCTGGGAAGCCGCAGATCCATAATAATTAAATGCTGGGACTTGCCGGCATCATACTGTGTCACTGCCTCCCACAAGGTCTTAACAGATATATCTGACGCCCCGCCCATCACGGAAGCTGTCATGGCGAAAAGAAGTAATAAGAGACCTCCTAAAAGAGCCAGACACGTCTTTCTCAAATGATTCTTTTGGTAACCGGTTTGTTCTGTAGAAATGCTCGGTTTCATCGATCCCTCCTAAATTAAGTATACAAAAAGCCGGGCAACTCACTGTCTTAACGTCGCCCGGCTAATCCTATGATAATTCCGTTACTTGACCAATGATTCCGTCAGTCCCTTTGCTGCTGCCTGTATGGCAAGAGGACTTGTGGTATTCAAAGAGCCATCCAGATAAACGACTTGCTGGTTCTTGACCGCCGTTAGATTATTCCATACGGCAGACGCTTCCAGGGACGTTACAAGGCCTTTGGCATCGGAAATAAAGTCCTGAAAAATAATATAATCCGGATCCAGCTCAGAGAGAGTCTCTAATGAAATCACGCCCCATTCCTCAGGATATCCATCTGGTATGGAGAGTCCAAAGCCGGAGGCTTTATCATAATAGTAAGGATATCGGGAGGTTCCAAGGGCAAATACTCCACCCTTTCCATCGGAACGAACAAAAACCGCCGTCTTATCGCCTATGCCTGCGAGCTTTTCTCTTGCTTCCGACATAATTTTTTCTGTTTCCGTAATTCGCTGCTCTGCTAAGTATTCCTTACCTACGATCTTAGCACAATCACGTATGGAATCCTGCCAGCTTGCTGTATAATCCAGCATAACTACCGGAGCTATTTGCGTCAGCTGGTCATATATTTCATTTACTCCCCCTTGCCCGTTAAAGGTAACGATTACATCCGGATCGGATGCAAGAATTGCTTCTAAGTTAAGCTGGCGTGCGCTTCCTAAGTCAATAATATCCGCGGTTCCCTTAAAGGGGCGAAGTGTTTCGAATTCTTCCAGCGCTTTCATTGCTGTTCCTGTATTGGCGCCAGCCGAAGCAATTGGCGGCGTATCCAGTGCAAAGAAATACTCCAGATACATGGAATGCAGGATTGCAATTCTTTCCGGCTGTTTCTCTAAAACCACCTCATGCCCTGCCGCATCCTTAAAACTTCTTGGCCACTGGGAACCAGTGACTGCTGCCTCTTTGGGTGCTTTGGCACAACCACTGATCAGGCAGGAGAAAACTGCAATGGAAAGAAGTATTTTCATCATTTTTTTCATGTCATATCCTCCAGGTACTGAATGATGTTTTCCGTATTCAACTCATACAGTATAACAATGGAAGCATTTGATTGGAATGGAATAATCCTAAGATGGACATGGATTATTCCTGAATTTTTCACGAAAGCCGCTGGGCGTTATTCCAAACTGCTTTTTAAACAACCTGCTAAAATACAGCGGATCGTCGTAACCAACCCCTCGGGCAACGTCACTGATGAAAGCATCACTTGTAATGAGGATTTCCTTTGCCCGATTCAGACGGTACCGGAGAAGATAATCTCCCGGTCCCATTCCGGCATAGCTTCGAAATACATAAAACAAACGGTTTACGGTCACTCCATTTTGTTCCGCCAGTCCTCCTACTGTCAGCCCTTCCATATAATAATCATGAATATAGGAACGGACAGATTTAAAAAGCATATGGGAGCTGTCACTTGTCTGGCTTGCAGCACTGATGAACATTTCCTCCAAAATGCAGCGAAACAACACTTCTGACTGAAAGGAAGAAAGAGCCCCAGGTTCTGAAAAAACTCTGCGAAGACGCCATAAAAGACCAGTCAGCCTGGGGCTATGCCCTACCGTCAGCTCAAAATGGGTATCAGGAAGAAACTCTCCCTCCGGCCGCTTCCCTGTTATGTCATAAAAAACAGATATGTATTCCCACCTTCTATCTCCCAGAACAAGCTTGTCTAACATCATATCCGGTACACCATGAATAATTTTCCGGGAATCTGTGGTATAGAGAGTTCCATCAAAGGCATACTGCGCTCTTCCGCTGATGGGAAATATAAATCCACGAAATGGAGCCGTTTTCTGTCTGCCGGAAGATCCAGGCTCTATTGCATAGTGATAAACCCCTTGTACACATATAGAGGCATTGGAATAACTTTTTATAAACTGTTCTAATTCTGCATCCATATTTTCATCTCTTTTCTGATCTCTTTAAGTTAGTCCTATCTAACTACTAAATTATACTATTTCTCCCGGTTTCACGCAAGCAAAGGTGTAAAAATGACGTAGAAATACAATCATTTCCACATTCTTTTCCCCATATTTTCATACTTTATGATATACTGAACTTGAATGTGAACAAAAAGAAAGGTGGTAGTTCTATTATGTTCCGCAAACAGCTTCTCTTTTTATCTGCTCTCTGTGTTCTAATTTTATCCGGGTGCAATCAGAAGAATTATATTAAAACCGTCTCCCCGGAAGCTTCCAAGGTGGAAAGCCAGGCAAGCACCATTGTCATCAGAGATTATTCAGAAAAACCAGTCACTCATCCAGGCATTACCACATCAATAAAAACCTATAAAGACAAAAATGTCTCCATTCAATACCCTGCTATTTCTAATTTAGAAGACAAGAAAAAAGAAGAAAACGTCAATAAACTGCTGAAAGACAATGCCCTCAGCTTTCTAAGCATTGCTTCCGTTGATCCCTTAAAGGACACAGTGATTGTTGATGCTGAAATTATTTCTGCTGATCCCAAACGGATTACAGCCGTTTACACCGGCACCTTTTATGCAGAGGGAGCCGCACATCCCATTAATCTCTTTTACACAAATACAATTGATATCAACCAGGTGAAAGATCTTGGACTGACAGATTTTGCAAGCCCGGAAGCTCTGGCAGAGTACGTTCTTTCCGATCAGGTAAAATTCTACAATGCTTCCCCGGAACTTACAGAAGCACTTATGGATGCAAGAACCCAGATGGACCTTTCTTCATATGTCAAATTATTCCAGGAAGCTGACTTTCCTATTAAGACTAAGCTGCCCGATGGAACCCCGGCATTCCCGGATTCCTTTAGTTATGAAGACAAGGGAAACATCATTTTTTCCATTCCAGTCCCCCATGCTTTAGGCGATTCTGCCCTGGTTTCTTACACTCCTGTGACAAAATAGGAAAAATAGTTGCCATTTACTCCTTTCTCTGTTAAAATAGGACGGAAAATAAATAGAAATGGAGTCGAAAAATGAGTAATAAAGAAAAACTCACCACGCGAGATTATCTGCTCAGTATCCAGCATCTGTTCGCTATGTTTGGCGCAACCGTACTGGTTCCTTTGCTGACTGGTCTCAACCCATCGCTGGCATTATTTTCTGCAGGCGTTGGTACCTTAATATTCCACTGCTGTACTAAATTTAAGGTTCCTGTGTTTCTTGGTTCTTCCTTCGCATTTCTGGCAGCCGTTACTACTATCGTCCGCCCGGAAGGAACCGTGATCCCAGAGAACGTACCTTTAGCACAGGGTGGAATTATTTTTGCCGGTTTTGTCTATCTTCTCTTTGCCCTTATTGTTTTTATCGTAGGTTCGGACAAGATTAAGAGGATATTCCCTCCGGTAGTAACAGGTCCTGTCATCGTAGTAATCGGAATTAACCTTGCAAGTACGGCAATCAATGATGCTACCGGCAACCTAAGCCTTGCCGACGGATTGACTCCAGCCATAGCGTTGAACCTGGGAATTGCCTTATTTACCCTGCTTGTAGTAATCCTATGCTCTATCTTCGCACACGGATTCTTTAAGCTTGTCCCCATTCTTATCGGAATTGCGGCAGGTTATTTGTTGTGCATAATTTTAGGAAGCTTAGGCGTATTTCACATGGACTATTCCGCCATTACATCTGCAGCCTGGATCAACATTCCTTATGTGACCAAAGATCTAAATGGAGTAGCTTTCATGACAGTTCCAAAATTCAGCCTGGGAGCCATTCTTTCCATCGCACCAATTGCCTGTGTTACTTTTATGGAACACATCGGTGATATTACTACCAATGGTACGGTTGTAGGAAAAGATTTCTTAAAAGATCCCGGACTCCATCGCACCCTTTTAGGCGACGGTATTGCAACTCTTTTTGCCGGTTTCACAGGCGGTCCAGCTAATACTACTTATGCGGAAAACACTGGAGTGCTTGCGACTACAAAGAACTATAACCCAAGACTTCTTCGTATTACCGCAGTGTTTGCAATCATTTTAGGTCTATTTGGAAAAATGGGCGCAATTCTTCAGACCATACCCGGTCCTGTAAAAGGCGGCGTTGAAATCATGCTCTTTGGTATGATTGCTGCCGTTGGTATCCGTTCTCTTGCCGAATCAAATTTGGATTTTACACATAGCAGAAATTTATCCATTGTTGGACTCATTCTGGTGTTTGGTCTTGGATTTGGCCAGATCGGCGGTCTTAATGCAGAGATCGGTTCTGTTACTTTAAACATTTCAGGCCTTTTCATCGCAGTTGTGGTAGGTGTCATTATGAACCTGATTCTGCCGGAAACCCCTGATACAACAAGAGATTCAAGAAAGGACAAATAACATTATGGATTTTTCAATGGACAATGTAACCGTTTTTACCCACCCCCTGATTCAGCACAAAATTTCTATCTTAAGAGACAAGAGAACAGGCACCAATGAATTCCGTGCTCTTATTGAAGAAATTGCTATGCTGATGGGCTTTGAAGCCTTAAGAGATCTTCCTTTACAGGATGTAGAGGTAGAGACTCCAATCGAAACCTGCATGACTCCAATGATTGCCGGCAAGAAAATGGCAATCGTACCGATTCTCCGTGCAGGACTGGGTATGGTGAATGGTATTCTGGCTCTGGTTCCTTCTGCAAAAGTAGGACACATTGGCTTATACCGCGACGAAGTGACTCATGAGCCACACGAGTATTACTGCAAGCTTCCAAGCCCAATCGAACAGAGAACCATCGTTGTCACAGATCCTATGGTAGCAACCGGCGGTTCTGCAGTTGAAGCAATCAATTTCATCAAGCAGTATGGCGGCAAGCACATTAAGTTCATGTGTATCATTGCTGCTCCAGAAGGCTTAAAGAAGCTTCAGGAAGCTCACCCTGATATCCAGATTTATGTAGGACATTTAGACCGTGGATTAAATGAGAATGCCTACATCTGTCCAGGCCTTGGCGATGCAGGTGACCGTATTTTCGGAACAAAATAGAGATTTTAATAGATAAAAACAGGGGTACAAGACTTCATTCAAGTTTTGTACCCCTGTTTTTATGCTGTAAGATGATTATATACACGTTCCTTCCGGCACAATACCAGTAAAGCCCCGGTAATTAAAACCACTCCCATTAAGGCTGGTGATACATGGCCCAGCAATACATAGAGCTGGCCTCCAATGACCGGTCCTGCGATTCTTGCCAGGGATTGTATGGCCTGACTCCCGCCCTGTACTCTCCCCTGTTCGCTTGATTCCACCGACTTAGAAATCATACCATTAAAGGAAGGTCCAAAGATGGAATCACCAAATCCAAAGACAAACATACCTAAAATGAAAAAAGGATAGAAGGAAAACAAGGCTGATACTGCAATCAGACAATACCCTAATATCTCCGAACCCATTCCTAGGATTACAATCTGCATATCGCTGCACTTTTTAAGAAGTCTTGGCATGATAAAACCTTGAGATATAATATCCTGTATTCCGATAATGGAAAACATGAGTCCAATGATTACTGGCTGCCAATGGAAGGTATCTATGATGAATTGTGAAAAAACCGCCTGTAGTGATCCATTAGGTATCCAAAGTAAAAAAGCAGATAATAAAAGCCGTTTCAATTTTTTCATAGACAATACATTCATAAGCTGCTTAAGTGGATTTAAGCTTGTAAGAGAAATCATTTCAGATCTGAGACTTTTATGAAGACTCTCAGGCATAAAAAAGAATCCAAATCCAAAGTTCAACAAGGTTATGGCGGCTCCAAAGAACATAGGCACCGAATAACCAAACCTGGCGAGCAATCCTCCTACGGCAGGCCCTATGGCAAAACCAGTTCCAGTGACCGCACTTACCCAGCCAAAGTATTTGGTTCTTTGCTCTCTGGGAGTAATGTCTGCAAAATAAGCAAAAATAGTACTTATGCTGCCTCCTGTTATCCCTTCAATGATGCGCCCGACAAATAATACCCACAAGGCACCTCCAATACCAAAAACAATATAACCGGCTGCCGATCCTAAAAGGCAAGCTAACAGCAAAGGCCTGCGCCCATACCTGTCGCTTAAAGCTCCTAAGCCCGGAGCAGCCAGAAAAACGCAAGCGGCATAAACGGAAGTTAAAAGAGTGACCATAATTGCCTGTTCCTCGGGGGATTTGACATATGGTGCTACTAAAAACGGAATTACTGGGGTTATAATACTAAACCCTAATCCACAAAGAAATACCATCATAAGGCCAAATATTAAAGCCTTTCTATCTACAGCTGTTTCATGATTTTCTTCTTTTTGCAATTTAATTGTAAACATAACAATTCTCCTCTCATTGTTTTATTGTTTCCTTGGACACATATTTATCTTAACTCTTTTTTGTGTCCTTGTCAACAATAACAAAAAACAATTTAAAGAGTCTGCCTCGCCACACTCTGGCGCTGACCCGCTGTCAGATTAGGGAAAATCTTTCTTAAAACGCCATGTGCTCCCCGCCCGGCAGGACTTTTCATGAATAAATCGTATTTCTTGTTGTATAAAAAAGCGGCCACACTTTGTTCGTTGGCCGCCTGTAATTACAATATATAATTAAATTTTTTCTGAATGAATATCAGAATCAAGTTTCTTTATTTCTTCATCCAAATGACTGCTGTAGCTTTCTATAAAACGAAGCATGCTGTCAAACTGTTCATCCGTAACTTGCTCAAAAACAGCCTCATCACGCTTCTTGAATTCTCTGTGAAGGCTCTCATGGATGTCATATAGTTCTTTTCCTTTATTGGTAAGCTTGAAATAGATTTCCTTCTTGTTATCTGGCTTTTGATAACTTTCAATAAAACCTTTTTCCATCAGTTTTTTTGTTATTTTACTCATGGCGCTTCTGGTCATATAGAAGGACTCTGAGAGTTTTGTCACGTTAGAATCTGAATTTCTACCAATATATTCAATGCAATGCACCTCGGAAGCCTTATAGTCCTTAAGTACGTCTTCCATCTTAATCTTATTCAGCCAGGACATCTTATTTAACAAATCCCTCAATCCCATAATGACATGTTCTTCTTTATCCATTGCCAAACCTCCCACTGTGAAGAAACAATTTACACTATAAATAATTCTCTTCTTATCATGCGAAACCATTTTAAATAGGGGCCATCTCTCACCGAGACAGCCCCTCTCTTGCACGTTGTTCTATCTCTTATCTGAGATTACAATTCATTACTCTTCTTCTGTTACAGTCTTCTCTACAACTTCACCCTGATTTTTGTAGATAGAGTTTGCATCTACACAGCTTCTTACAGAAGAAAGGGGATAAATGCTGGATTTTGGTCCGATTACAGTTCCTGGATTTAAAACTGCACCGCAGCCTACCTCTGCATAATCACCAAGGATGGCTCCAAATTTCTTAAGGCCAGTCTCGATATCTCCATCCTCTGCGTGTACAGTAACCAGAGATTTGTCTGATTTCACATTGGAAGCGATAGAAGAAGCACCCATATGAGACTTATATCCTAAAATGGAATCTCCTACGTAGTTAAAATGAGGAACCTGAACGCCGTCAAAAAGAATGGAGTTCTTTACTTCAGAGGAGTTTCCAACCACTGCAAATTCACCAATGATGGCATTGCCTCTGATAAATGCACAATGACGGATCTGAGCTCCCTTACAGATAATTACGTGCTCACCCATACATGCTGTTGGCGGAAGATTTACAGATTTATGAATCCATACAGCCTTTCCTACATGTACAAACTCATCTTTAGGAAGACGCTCTCCTAAAGAAACAATGAACTCACTGATTTTAGGAAGAACTTCCCAAGGATATGTTGTCTGCTCAAATAATAATTTTGCAACAGTATAGTTTGTATCAAATAGATCTTGGTTTGTCATATCTTCTTTTTTCATGTTTGTAATCTCCTATTTTTCTTTAATATAATTAGCTGCCGCTGCATCAAATACACTGCGAAGATCGTAGTGGTTATTGAGCCTGAGCACCCCAGAGGTGCGTCCGGCAACAAAATTCTCTAATTTCTGCATGTACTCTTCGGAGGTAATGGAACCTTCGGAAACATAAGTAAGACCCTTTTCCCAGCTTGCTGTAAGCTCTGGATTCAACAGCTGTTTAATAGATGCATTTACTACATCATAAATCAGCTCTCCAAGCAATGTTGGGGTAATTACCTGTGTTTTCGTATTCAGGGAAAGATATTTGATATTAAACAGCTTTTTCAAAATCTCCGCCCTGGTAGCACTGGTTCCAATGCCGCTTCCTTTGATCTGAGCCCTTAATTCCTCATCCTCAATCAACTGTCCCGCATTTTCCATAGCAAGAATGATGGAACCGGAGGTATAGCGTTTTGGCGGGGATGTTTCCCCTTCCTTTATGGTAAATTCCTTAATGGAAAGAGCCATTCCCTTTTTTAAGGTGCCAAGCATGGCAATGAACGCAGGGTTATCCATATTCTTTTGAGGTGTATCAGTATCTTTCTCATCTGAATTTTCCTCAGGCGATGATTTTCCCCCGTCTTTATCCTCTTGAGCTTTCTTTTTCATGCCTGACACGTCAGCAATTTTTAAATATCCCGCTTCCAGCATGACCTTGAAACTGGAATAAAAATGCTCCTTGCCCACCACCAGCTCCAGGGAATATTTCTGATAAACAGCCGGCGGATAAAAAATGCTTAAAAATCTCCTGGTAATAACTTCATAGACTTTATAAGTCAGGGGAGAAAGACCCTTCATTGCTCCCAGGCCCTGCCCGGTAGGTATGATAGCATAGTGATCTGTGATCTGCTTGTCATTGACATATCTGGTCTTTTCTATATTACGGTAAGAACCTTTTTCCAAAACCTCAGAAGCTGCATCCTTTAACAGCTCAAAGCCTTTCAGCCCACCGATATTTTTATGGATTTCCTTTGCAACCGCACTGGAAAGCACTCTGGCATCGGTTCTGGGATAGGTAACCATCTTCTTTTCATAAAGCTCCTGTACTACCTTTAAGGTCTCATCAGG
Source organism: [Clostridium] aerotolerans DSM 5434 (assembly GCF_000687555.1). Classification (GTDB taxonomy): domain Bacteria; phylum Bacillota; class Clostridia; order Lachnospirales; family Lachnospiraceae; genus Lacrimispora; species Lacrimispora aerotolerans. Next base: position 306,610 of record NZ_JHWJ01000005.1, read on the forward strand.
ACTGATCTTAAACATCTTGGAACAATCATTTTGGAGCTCTGCAAGGTTATAAAGAAGAGGCGGATTTTTCGTTTCTTTTTTCTTTTCAATGGAAGCTACGGTTCCTTCCAGGGGCTCCGCAGAAGTTAAAATTTTAATCAATTCTTCCGCATGCTTTCGCTCCTTAAAACCATTCTCCTTATAAAGATAAGGGGACTCAAAATATTTAGACCCTGGAGCGCTTCTCCACTCTCCTTCAAAGTCCAGCTCGTCCTTTAAAAATGTACCCACAACCCGGTAAAAGGGAGTTTTTACAAAGCCTCTGACTTCCCTTTCTTTACGGATTACCATTCCCATGACACATGTCATGACACGGCCAACCGATATGACTGTATTTTTCCCACTCCGCATATAGTTGGAAATATGCTGTCCATACCTTAGTGTAAGCAATCGGGAAAAATTAATTCCCATGAGATAATCTTCTTTTGCCCGTAAATATGCGGAAGCTGAGAGATTATCATATTCAGAAGAATCCTTTGCCTCACGAATTCCTCTTAAAATCTCATCTTCTGTCTGGGAGTCGATCCATACCCTCTTTTGGCACTTATCCTTAACTCCCGCCATCTGGGCAACCAGGCGGTATATGTATTCTCCTTCCCGTCCGGAGTCAGTGCAGACATATATCACGTCTACATCCGAACGGTTCAGCAGGCTGCTTACAATCTTAAATTGTTTTTCAGCGCTGGGAATTACCTCGTATTTAAACTCTTTTGGAAGAAACGGAAGGGTAGACAAGCTCCACCGCTTAAACTTCGGATCATAGCTTTCCGGATAACTCATGGTCACCAGATGGCCTACGCACCAGGTAATAATCGCCTCATCAGACTCAATATAACCATCACTGCGCCTTCCCTTTACTTTCAGAGCATTGGCAAATTCCTGCGCTACACTTGGTTTTTCTGCAATGTATAACGATTTCGACATATAACTCCCTACTGCTCTTTTTTAGTAACCTGACTATTATACCATCAAACCCTTGGAATAGCAAATATTTGACCGTTTAAAACTTATTATACCATTGAAAAATAGGAATATCAATGGTACAATGGTTTACAATTTTATTAAAAGGAGTGTTGAACCATGTCAGTACAGAAGGTAAAAGAGTATTTAAAAGACTATGGCAGAGACTGCCAGGTAAAGGAATTCCCGGTATCCAGTGCTACGGTCTTACTGGCCGCCAAAGCCCTTGATGTATCTCCCGCCCGCATTGCCAAGACCCTGTCCTTTCGTAAGGAAGATTCAGACAGCTGCATTTTGGTGGTTACTGCGGGAGACACAAAAATTGATAACGCAAAGTTTAAAAAGACATTTGGCTACAAGGCAAAAATGCTGGCAGCTGAGGAGGTTTCCTTACTAACCGGCCATGAAATAGGCGGCGTCTGCCCCTTTGCCAACCCGGAACAGGTTTCTACCTACTTAGATATCTCCATGCAAAGATTTGAAACCGTTTTTCCGGCTGCCGGAAGCTCCAATTCCGCCATTGAATTGACCTGTGAAGAGCTTTTCATGCTATCAGGTGCTTTGGAATGGATCGATGTGTGTAAAATAACAGATGCATCCTGATTGATCACACCGATCATGCTTTCTTCTTTCTCTGATATTCTGACAGGATTACAGAGGCGAACAATAAGATACACCCTGCCATGAGTTTAGGGGTTACCTCTTCTCCCAGGAATATGACTGAAAATACCAGGCCAAATACTGCTTCAAAGGACAGTATAATAGAAGTAGTATTTGGGCTTAGGTGCTTCTGTCCCACATTCTGAAGCAGAAAGCAGATCATGGTACTGAATATACCAAGATACAATAAGCCAATGAGCATGGAACCATTGATGACGGTAAAATCCTGTGTTCCTTCCATAATCGGTGCCAAAATCCAGCTAAGGATTGCAGCTGCCACCATCTGAATCACGGTCAGCCTCACCGGATCGTGATGATCCGTATACCGGTCTACAAATACGATATGGAACGCAAAAAACAGACCGCAGAAAAGTGTCAGTAAATCACCTATGTTAATAGAAAGATCGCCTTCCAGTGAAATAAGGGCCAGTCCGAATACAGCGATGACGGCTGCGCCTATATTGTTCACAGAGGGCCTTTTTTTATTAAAGAACCAGTGCAGAAAAGGTACTATAATCACGTATAGCGTAGTGATAAATGCATTTTTGCTGGCAGTGGTATACTTCACCCCATAAGTCTGAAGCAGATAGCTGACGAACAAAAACACGCCCAAAAGGCTGCCGCATAGTATTTCTGTTTTATTTACCAGCTTAAGGCGATTAAAAAATACTGCGACCAGTGCCATAGAAGCAATGGTAAAACGCAGAGCCAGTAAATAGGTGGGAGAAATAATATCGACTGAATTTTTCATCACCACAAACGCGCTACCCCATATTATTGTGGTCACTATAAGACCAAGGGCTGACAGTGCCTTAATTCCTTTTCCGTCCTGTATATTCATATGTATAGCAAAGTCCTTTCACATAAGTTCAGGGGCGCAGCACCCTGCGTCCCTGGATTATTTTCTATGTATGATATTATTCTGCGATAGAAAATTTATAAATCGTTACGGTCTGATATTCATCTCCAGCTTTTAATAGGGGAGATGGAAACTCAGGATTGTTGATGGCATTGGGATAATACTGGGTCTCAAAACAGTAGCAGCAGCGTTTTTCATAAACAGCTCCGCCTTTTCCTGTCATCCCGTCCTTTAAAAAGTTAGCGGTGTAGAACTGCATTCCTGGTAAATCGGTGTATACCTCCATACGGATGCCTGTTTTATCAGATTCTGCTGCAGCACATAAGGAAACTTCTCCCTCTGGATGATTAAGCACCCAGTTGTGGTCAAAGCCGCCGCCAAAGATCAATGCTTCGTAATCCTCATTAATATCCTGCTCAATTGGCTTCATCTGGGTGAAATCCATTGGAGTTCCCTTTACAGGTGTAATCTCGCCGGTTGGAATGGAGCCTTCATCTGCTCTGGTATAAGTATCTGCATCGATCCAGACACGCTGTTTCATTGCATTTTTGCCATCCTGACCATCAAGGTTAAAATAGCTGTGGTTGGTAAAATTAGCCACTGTATCCTGGTCGCAAACCATATGATAGGAAAGAATCAGGCTGTTATCCTGAGTCAGGGTATAGGCTGCTGTAATGGTAGCATTTCCAGGGAATCCCTGATCTCCGTCAGGTGAGAAAAGAGAAAAGCTGATTTTCGTACCTTCCTCTGCCTCCTCAACTTCAGCCTCCCACAGCCGGGAGTGATAAAGATCAGAACCGCTATGTAGATTGTTGACACCATTATTGGCTTCCAATTGATACTCTTTGCCGTTGATTTCAAATGCAGCATTTGCGATCCGGTTGGCATTTCTACCAATGGGTGCTCCAAAATGAGGGGGATTTTCCAGGTACTGGGCTACGGTATCATACCCTAACACCACATCCTTCTTATTTCCTTCCCGATCCGGCACCAACATACTGACCCACACGGCTCCTAAATCTGTAAATGAAGCAGAAACTCCATTTCCATTTTCCAGTGTATACAAATACACTTCTTTGCCATCCGGCATGTTTCCCCAAAGTTCTTTTTTGTATGCCATTTTGCTTCCTCCATATACCTTTTCCTAAAAGCCCCTTATAAAAGGGGCTTCATGGTTTTATTATTTCCCAGCCGATATATATCCTTTGGCTGTTAAAAGCTCTGCACAGAGAACGGCTCCGCCTGCTGCCCCACGGACGGTGTTGTGAGACATTCCCACAAATTTATAATCGTAAACCGTATCTTCACGTAAACGGCCCACGGAAATTCCCATGCCGTTTTCATAATCCACATCAAGTGTGATCTGTGGACGGTTATCTTCTTCCATATATTGAATAAACTGCTTTGGCGCACTTGGAAGCTTAAGCTCCTGTGGAAGGCCACTGAACTGGCGGATGCGGTCAATCAGTTCTTCTTTGGTTGGCTTTTTACGGAATTTTACAAACACAGCGGCTGTATGTCCATTTAAAACGGGAATACGGATACACTGACATGTAATAGCCGGTTCACTGGCTTTTACGATCTGTCCGTCTACGACCTCACCCCAAAGACGCAGCGGCTCCTGCTCGCTTTTTTCTTCCTCGCCGCCGATAAATGGAATCACATTGCCTACCATCTCCGGCCAATCCTTAAAGTTCTTGCCTGCACCGGAAATCGCCTGATAAGTGGTAGCCACTACTTCATAAGGCTCAAACTCTCTCCATGCGGTAAGTACGGGAGCATAGCTTTGAATGGAACAGTTTGGTTTCACTGCAATAAAGCCTTTTTTAGTGCCCAGACGGTCTCTCTGATCTTTGATCACTTCAAAATGCTCTGGATTGATCTCAGGAATTACCATCGGTACATCCGGAGTCCATCTATGGGCACTGTTGTTGGATACAACAGGTACTTCTGCTTTTGCATAAGCTTCTTCAATGGCCTTAATCTCGTCTTTTGACATGTCGACTGCGCTGAATACAAAATCAACGCCAGAAGCCACTGCTTCCACTTCGTTCACATTCATGACCGTTAACTTTTTCACAGATTCAGGCATTGGTGATGTCATTTTCCAGCGGTCACCCACAGCTTCCTCATATGTTTTTCCGGCAGAGCGTGGACTTGCTGCTACTGTCACTACCTCAAACCAGGGATGATTTTCAAGCAGAGAAATGAATCTCTGTCCTACCATTCCGGTTGCTCCCAAGATGCCAACTTGCAATTTCTTTTCCATCGCTTTCTCCTCACTTCTTTCCAAATTGTAATATCCTAATACGCTAAATTCTTAACTATCCTATAACAAAGTGAAAGAAAAATCAATATTTATTCGCGATAAAAATACATTTGTTCGTGTCACAAAGACATTTCTTTAAAATGTATTTCGTGGTAACGTACTAAAGGCGAACTTTGCTGCCTTTTCCATCTCGCTTACCTGCTTTCAGCCGGTTTAAGTGAACCTCTTTTTCTTTGTAACGAATCACAGGATCTTCTCCCAGAAGATACACAGCTTCCAGTTCCTCTCCCGGAGACAGCTTAATTCCCCGGACACCCCTGGCATTCTTTTTCATCTCAGATATTTCTTCCACACGGAAGCGCAGGAAAATACCTGCTGATGTCTGGAGTACCACATCCTGCTGTTCATTTAAAAGCTGTATGCTGATAACGGAATCATCGTCCTGAAGCTTTGTTGCAGCTACCATTCGGTTATTGGTCTCAAACTCTTCTCCTGGAACAAGCTTAATAAGAGCCTGTTTCGTTGCAAACAGGAATTTATGCCCCTTTAATCCTTCCGCATGACATAAGTATATGATTTGTTCCCTTGTCCCGTCAAACTTGCTTAAATTCTCAATCGGAGTTCCTTTATCCCTCAGCTTTCCAGCCGGTATATCAAGAACTTTCACCTGATGTAAGTTTCCAGTGTTGGTGAAAATACAGATCTTATCCGTATTGAAACAGTTTACCACATACTGACTCTCGGTTTCAATGGTTTCTTTATTCCTGTCATAGGTATTCTTTTCTAATATTTTGCAATAGCCAAACCGGTCCATGACAAAGGTCACTTCTGAAACAGCGATGGCAGATTCATCGTAAACTGCTTCCTTGCCGTCTTCAATCACCGTTCTTCTTGGAGTCGCATACTCTTCCTTAATGGCTTTTAAATCATCTTTAATTACTTCATCCATATTTTTTCTGCTGGAAAGAATTTTTTCATATAATGCAATTTTTTCAAGAGTTTCCTTAAATTCCTTCTCCAACTGAAGAATCTCCAGTCCGATCAGCTTATAAAGACGCATTTCCAAAATGGCACTGGCCTGCTTTTCCGTAAAGCAAAGCTTTTTCGCATCTTCTTCAAATCCGCTGACCCGGAATTTAATATTGGACACATCACCGGTCATAAGGCAGTTTTTTGCATCCTTTAGGTTCTTGGAGCCTCTTAAAACTGCAATGATAAGATCAATGATATCGCAGGCCTTAATAAGACCTTCCTTGATCTCTTTTTTCTCCAGCTCCTTGTCTAAAAGTGCCTGGTATTTCTTCGTGGCATTTTCATACTGGAAGTCCAGGAAATTCTTTAAAATTCCTTTTAAATTCAGAGTTTCCGGTCTGCCGCCAGCTATGGCCAGCATATTGACTCCAAAGGTGTCTTCCAGCTTTGTCTTCTTATATAGGATATTACGGATTTTCTCTACATCGGCATCCTTACGAAGTTCGAGAACGATACGGATCCCGTCTTTATTGGACTGATTGGAGATATCCACTACATCTGTAAGCTTTTTGCTTTCCACAAGGTCTACGATATCAACCAGGAATTTATTGATTCCTGCACCTATCATGGTATAAGGAATCTCAGTAATCAGCAGCTTGTCCTTATCTGCCTTTCTTTTTCCAAGCTCCACTTCAATGCGGCCGCGAAGCTTGATTTTACCTACACCGGTTTCATAAATGGCAGGCAGATCGCTTTTATTTGCAATAATACCTCCAGTTGGGAAATCAGGCCCTGGCATATATTCCATCAGCTCCTGAATGGAAATGTCTGAATTGTCAATGTATGCCATGACTGCATCAATGACTTCTCCCAGGTTGTGGGAAGGTATGCTGGTGCTCATTCCAACGGCAATACCCTCGGCACCGTTAATCAAAAGATTAGGAACTCTTACCGGAAGTACCTCCGGCTCCTTTTCCGTCTCATCGTAGTTAGGAATGAAATCAACCGTTTTATCTAAATCCTTTAAATAAACTTCCTCAGCAAATTTCTCAAGTCTGGCTTCCGTATAACGCATCGCCGCCGCGCCATCCCCTTCAATGGAACCAAAGTTTCCATGTCCATTGACAAGAGGCATCCCTTTTTTAAATATCTGGGACATCACTACCAGAGTCTCATAAATGGAGCTGTCACCATGGGGATGGTATTTACCCATGGTATCACCCACGATACGCGCCGATTTTCTGTGGGGCTTATCGTGGTTTAAACGCAACTCGCTCATATCATATAATACACGCCGCTGTACCGGCTTTAATCCATCTCTTGCATCCGGGATTGCTCTGGCTGTGATTACACTCATGGAGTAATTCATGTAGCTTTTCTGCATTTCCTCGGAATACTCTGTTCTAATTATTTTTTCTGCCATATTTCCTCTCTTTTTGTCCGCTTTTCAGGACATCTAACTATTTATGCGTCAATCTCCGCTTCATCAGCATGCTCATAAATAAACTGTCGTCTGGGAGCCACTTCGCTTCCCATGAGCATTTCTGTTATCTCAGAAGCCATACGGGCATCCTCAATTTCCACCAGCTTAAGCACACGCCGCTCCGGATCAAGTGTTGTTTCCCAAAGCTGTTCTGCATCCATTTCTCCAAGACCTTTATAACGTTGGAGGGTAAAATCACCGGAATGGGTCCTGCGGTAACGCTCCAGCTCTTTCTCATCATAGAGATACTGTTCCGCACCACGCTTTGGAATAACCTTAAACAAAGGAGGCATGGCGATATATACATGTCCATCATAAATAAGCTCCGGCATAAACCGGTATAAAAAGGTCAAAAGGAGGGTGTCAATATGACTTCCATCCACATCGGCATCGGTCATCAGTATGATTTTATCATAGCGCAGCTTTGTAATATCAAAATCATTGCCATAGCCTTCGGAAAAGCCACACCCAAAGGTATTGATCATGGTCTTAATTTCTGCATTGGCCAAAACCTTGTCAATAGAAGCTTTTTCTACATTTAAAATTTTACCTCTGATAGGTAAAATGGCCTGATACTGACGATTACGGGCTGTTTTCGCAGAGCCTCCCGCAGAATCTCCCTCTACGATGAAGATTTCGCACTTTTCGGCATCCCTGCTCTCACAGTTAGCAAGCTTTCCATTGCTGTCAAAGGAAAACTTGGATCTGGAAAGCATATTAGTCTTTGCCTTTTCCTCGGCTTTTCGTATCTTAGCAGACTTTTCCGCACAGCTTATGACTGCCTTTAAAACCTCCAGATTACGGTCAAAATAACGTTGCAGCTCATCTCCCGCTACGGTAAATACAGCTTTTGTGGCATCCGCGCTGGCAAGTTTTGTCTTTGTCTGTCCTTCAAAAATGGGGTCTGGATGCTTTACTGCAACCACAGCCGTCAGTCCATTTCTCGTATCTGCTCCCGTAAAGTTTGTATCCTTTTCTTTTAAGATTCCAAGCTCTCTTGCATAGCTGTTAATCATCTGGGTAAAACGGGTCTTAAAGCCAGCTAAATGGGTTCCGCCTTCCTGAGTGAAGATATTATTACAAAATCCAAGAATATTCTCCTCAAAGGTATCCACAAACTGAATGGCTGCTTCCACTTCAACTTTATCAACCACCCCTTTAAAATAAATGGGATCGTGCATCTTTTCTTTCCCAGCATTTAATTCTTTTACATAGGCAACGATTCCTTCCGGTTCATGGTAAATCACCGTTTCCTCTTCGCCCTGTCTTTTATTCATATAAGTAATTCTTAGGTTTGGATTTAAATAGGCTGTTTCATGGAGACGGCTTCTAAGCCAATCTGCCTTAAAACGTATCTTTTCAAAAATCTCCACATCCGGAAGAAAATTAATCTCAGTCCCTGTCTCTTTTGTCTTTCCCAACGTAGGAAGCAGGCCATCCATCAGATCTACCGTTGGTATGCCCCGCTCATATGCGTCGTAATGAATCAGACCGTTCTTATATATTTTAATTTTCATGTGGGCAGACAGCGCATTTACAACAGAGGAACCTACTCCATGAAGACCGCCGCTGGTTTTATAGGCATCATTGTCAAATTTACCGCCTGCATGAAGGGTAGATAGAACCACTCGTTCTGCTGAAACACCTTTTTTGTGCATCTCTACCGGGATTCCTCGGCCTGAATCCTTTACGGTACAGGAACCATCTGATTCCAGCGTCACCCATATCTGATCACAATAACCAGCCAGATGCTCGTCCACCGCGTTATCTACAATCTCGTAAATTAAATGATTTAATCCCTTTGTCCCTACACTTCCAATGTACATTCCAGGACGTTTTCGTACCGCCTCAAGGCCTTCCAATACGGTAATACTATCCGCATTATACTGCGTTTTTGCCATGATACTCCTCCACATTTCGTATAATCAGCTTTCATTATACAATGCTTTTTCCATTTTTGGCAAGTTACTAAGATTCTTTTTCCATTTTTTGTAAAAATGGATTGAATTCCACTAACTGTGTGTGATATAATATTTATTAGTTAAAATCAGTATGCAGATATAGTTCATCGGTAGAATATCAGCTTCCCAAGCTGAGGAGGCGGGTTCGATTCCCGTTATCTGCTGTTTTAAAACCCTAGTATATACAAGAATTCCTTGTAAATACTAGGGTTTTTCAATGTTTGCGTTCATAACATTTACTGATATATTGTTAATTTTTATATCATTTTATAATGAAATGCAACACGATATACAACACGTTTTAAGGGTTCAAACGAGGCCTATAAATCGTAATATTTCCATAGCAATTTTGAACTCTCCTTTGCAATGGAAAAAATATAAATTTAAAAGCAGCATTCTATTTTGGAATACTGCTTTCAGAAACAAATACATTGTTTATTATTCACTCCAAACAACAAAACAAAACGGGTGACCAGCAGGATCAAGCATAGTGACCCACTCTTCACCACCATATTGCTTATTAGCGATTTTTGCACCTAACATAGTTGCTTTTTCCATTGCTTCCTTTAATTCTTGCTTATTAGTTACAGCAAAATCTAAATGAGCCATCATCTGTTGCTGCCCTAGCTGTGATGGCCAAACTGGAGGGATATAATTTTCATCATACTGAAAAGCTATTCCCATTTCTTCATCATTAGAATGTATTCCTACAAAGGTTTCTTGTTCATATACAACTGGCCAATTCAAAAGACCTGTGTAGAAAGACAGTAATTGCGGTATATCACGGCATTCTAATATTACAGTTTTTAATCTTATAGTCATTTTAGTTCTATATTCTCCTTATCATTTTCTTAATTGTAACAAAGAAAATAGTTACATAGGACCTCAATAATAATTATAAATGACTTTGAGCATAGTATTAGTTAAGATAAATATCAGCTTTATTGGTTTTATGTAATAAAAAACTACCAGTTCAGAATACTAATAGCTGGTAGTTTTATTTTCGTATTTACATTTAACAAACAGTCATTATGATTACAACCGGTTAGATTAATACCCCAATTCCTGATCCACAAAGATAATTTCGCACTTCATACCCAATGGTACACGTTCAATTATCGAAATAATACGACAAATCCGGTTAGGACTGTTACAATCATAACATTTATCTCCCCTAACCGCACATGGCGTCTTTGCTCCTAAACGTTTCGCATTCAAGGGTGCAGCTACATTTTTACACCGGGAATAAGCTTCGCTAATATTAGCTGTAATTTTATTTCTGCCTATAATGTAATAATAGGATTGAGGTCCAAAAGCAGTCATTGCAACACGATTTCCTGTTGCGTCAATGTTTACAATCTCTCCCGTCTCCGTTATTGCGTTTGCACTGGATATATAAATGTCTGCACAATTTGCAAGTTTACGCACTTCCATGCCTGGAATCTTATTGTGCCATACAACAGCATTTTTTTGTTGTAGAGCCTCAAATAATCCCATTTCCTTCAAAGTTTCACTTCCCCCAAATCCAATCGTTTGATTTTGTAAAATATCGGTAAGGTAACAACAGACATCTTCTTTTGTAGAAAAAACTTGTGTTGTAAATCCATGCCGCTCAAAGTTCTTTTTTATCTGCGAATAATCCATAAACTCATCTCCAATTTTTATTCCACCTTTGATTATAATAAAAATTTTTATTCATCAAAGTCTATTCATCTGTATGAATAGGATACCATTAAACCTAATAACTTTCAATATTAATCTATCAATGTACAATAATTCTACGATATACTAATTTAACATACTTGTACAATTTCACATATATTGAATATGTAATAATTTATTTTATTATTATACCGATAAAAAGGGGTGAGATGATTTAAATGTATAATTATAGAGATACTGATTTCAATCATTGTTGTAATAAAAATTGCTGTTGCGGACCTCAAGGCCCTAGAGGCTGTCCTGGTCCTGCTGGCGCTACTGGCGCTACCGGCGCTACTGGTCCTGCTGGCGCTAC
>NZ_JHWJ01000006.1 GCF_000687555.1 [Clostridium] aerotolerans DSM 5434
ATGTCTCCGTAACTAGTATGTAATGTTTTTGAATTATAACCATTCCTGCTATTATCTGTTTCTTTGTTACGGAAATCGTACTTGGAGTAACCAAGTTCCTCCTCCATTTCACCATCCAGACTACCTTCCAGGATGACAGACATCATTTCTCTCATGAGACCATTGACATCTGTACCATTCTTAACTGGATTTTCTTTCAGATATCCATTCATCATTTCACGTAGTGCCTGTCTTTCGGGAGACTCGTCCCTTCTTCTTTTTGCCATAAAATAAAACCTCCAAACTGAGTAATTTTATTTTACATCAGTTTGAAGGTTTACACAAACTTTGGGATTCTCCCCATCCACATTGGAAAAATCTAGATGTATAGAGGACTTCGGTGTTAGATAGCCCTTTTTTATTATTCGGATTAGTTCGGTACCATGGTTAAACTAATTTTATATTTATTATTGACCTGTCTATTACTTCATGGTTTATAGTTGTAAATGCAAGATTCTTTACGATAATAATTAGGAGGTCAATATGAAAATTATTAATATCAATAAAAATCTTTATCTTTTATTATGCGGACAGCTCATATCGCAAATAGGTGATAAATTCTATGCGCTTGCACTTGCTTACTGGGTTCTTCAGACCACAAACTCACCTTCGATGATGGGTCTTGTGCTGTTTTCCTCCATGGCTCCCGCAATCGTGGCAGGTTTTCTTTCGGCGGGTATTATTGACCTTTATAGCAGAAAAACACTTCTTGTCAGTACCGATATTATCAGGGGACTTGTTGTAACTGCGGTAGCCGCATCATATTATATAGGAGTATTGAATCTTTATATAATCATAGTTGCAGAAGTAATACTTTCCATATGCTCTGCATTCTTTGATCCTACAGTCCAGGCAGTAATTCCACAGATTGTGAATAAGGAAGAGCTGACCGAAGCTAATGCTAAAAGCCAGTTTTTAGGTGGCATTGCACTTGTCGCAGGGCCTTTGCTGGGGGGCATTTGTGCAGCATGGTGGGGATATGGTTTTGTCTTTTCATTTAATGCCCTATCTTTTTTTATAGCTTCCATTCTTGCATCCATGCTTGCCATTAAACCTGTATTGAGAGAAGCTCATTTTAAGAAAAAGATCAAAGAAAATATTTTTGATAGTTTTATATATGTTTTCTATAAAAGGAGTATAATTTCAATTGTGTCAGTAGTTGCCATTTTGCACTTTTTTGTGGGTTCAGTCCAGGTAATAATGCCAGTGTTTGCCATAACCTTGAAGGGAAACGGGGCACAAAACCTAGGATACATTGAATCCTTTTATGGGATAGGTGTTATTTTAACAGGTTTTTTACTAAGTTTGATAAGCATAAATAATAAGGAAAGGAAATTCATGTACGGAGGCATTTGCTTTATCGGTCTGATCTATATGGCATTCGGCATTCTCAGCAATTCGGGTATCCATGATATTTTTCCATACTTTTTCATATTCTTTTTAATGAGTTCTGCGGTTGTTGGCATTAGCACTTGCTATCGCGCGATTCTGCAGAAAAATGTTGAGAATGAAATGGCAGGAGGGGTCTTCGGCATAATAGGCTCAGTGGCTAATTTCACCTATCCGCTTGCAATGCTCATATTTGGAGTATTGTTAGATTGGTTTCAATATGGACAATTGTTGATATTTTGCGGAATATTAATCATAATTCTGGGTCTTGTTTTATTAAGGCTTAATAGACAGAGTACTGTAGCTTCAGTTTAAGGATTAGATAACCGACTGTTAACCTGGTAAAAGTTTCAGGATATTCTTAAATAAAGAAAAGATGAGGTATTTATGGAATTATCTATAAGCAAAATTGCAGCCAAATTCGGAATTTCCAGGAGTACGTTATTATATTATGACTCAATAAACCTTCTCAAACCATCTGCAAGGAATAAGGCAGGGTACCGGTTGTATAGTGATGCAGATACAGAGCGACTAAGTAAAATTATGCTTTTTAGGGAAGCTGGAGTTCCGTTGGCTGAAATCGCAAATCTTTTAAATGCAGCAAATTTGGAGGTTACCGCACTGCTTTTGAAGAGGCTGGGAGAACTGAATAAAGAAATAGAAATAGTAAAAAGGCAACAGAATATAATTATAAAATTATTAGAAAATAGTATTTTGTATAAAAATTTAAGGAATCTTGATGAAAGCATATGGCTGACAATATTAAATTCGGCAGGCATAAAAAGAGAAACGGCGGAGGAATGGCATTCTCAATTTGAAAAGCATTCGCCCTTGCAACATCAAAATCTTCTGGAGCTACTTGGATTTGATGATGATGAAATACACCAACAAAGAGAGCATTACAGAAACTTGGACAAAAAGTAAATACTTTAATCTCAGCACATACAAAGGCTGCAACCGTAGTTAATTCCGCTATGGTTCAGGCATACTGGGAAATTGGTGAACAGATATAATAGGAATGAAAATGTTTGTTGCAGATCCAGCTTATAAGACAGCAGCTATTGCGAGTCACAAATAAAAGCACAGGAGAACCATAATAGACATTAATAGTTCTTGCATTCCCCTACCAAATGGGAATGCAAGAACCACATAGCTTTTGGTAGATCTAGGATCTAATTACTGTTTCGTAATCAGGCTTTCTACTTCGCTAAGCCGTGGTGTTTTTATTCCGTACTTTCTGGCATCTGTAATAACTTCCTGTACGGTATAGCCAACTTTAAAGTGGTTATGCGCAACAAGGGAATAGGATATGCTTTTTGGAGAAAAAACAACGTGACTCATAAGAAATCCAACAACTCTCGGCGGCAGACCGCCCAACACTTTTGTCATAATATCAAGTTTTGAGCCCCTTGCTTTTAAAACAGGAATCATTTCTTTCATGTTCAGGCCTAATCCCTCCAGTGCTTCGCGTGAAGAAACTACCTCCTTAAAGCTGCCGCTTTTTAATACTTCGGTTTCCATTGCAGCGTTTAATGCAAAGTGATTCCAGAGCCAGCTTTTTACATCTTTTTGTACCATCACCTGAAAGCCTGCCTGGGCAAAAAGCTTGCGAACCTCTAAATCCCTTATGGTAGGCTTGGATTCTAATGTTCCAAACTGAACCGTCTTGTAAAGCCCTCCGTACAGAGTGTTTCCTTCAAATCCACCGCCTGCACCGGGGAAGCCATAAACAATCTGACTGGGCGGAATCGGCGAAACAGCCAATCGAGGGTCTTGCCAGATGTTGCTGAAAAAAAGGACTGTTGCATTTCCAGTTCGCGGTGCCAGGTACTTCACCGCATTGGATATCTGTTCGGGGTTGACGCTCATAAAGATGAGGTCATAGTCGTGATTTTCCTTTATCTCTTCGTGCATAACAATGGGCCATTTTTCTTTTACCATCCGGTCTTTTTTTCGTTGTCTTGCATCCCATAGTTCTAGATTTACATAAGAACCGTATTGTGCCTTCCTGCCTTCACGAACATAGAACTCAACGGTGTGGCCAGCATTTTCTAACGCCCAGGCATATTGTGTTCCAATGACACCGCGCCCAAAGAAAAGTATTTTCATAAAAATCCCTCCATAATAATCATGTGTTGACTTTTCAACATCTGTTTGATATTCTGAGTATAGTGATTTGTAGTGAGAATTTCAATCGTTACAATTGTTCCAACTGTTGATAATTCAACACATTACGCTAATTTGTTGATTATAGGGAGGAGAACCCTGTGGATAGAAGAATAAAAAAAACAAGGCAGTTGGTTATGGATACCTTCATCGACTTGTTGGCCGAAAAAGGATTTGAGAAAATAACCATTAATGATATAGCAGAACGCGCAGATATAAACCGTGGGACTGTTTATCTGCACTACGTGGATAAATTCGACTTACTGGACAAGTGTATTGAAAAATATGTTGAGCTGCTGCTAAATTACTGTGCCAATAGTACGGATACCACTCTAAGTATAAATGCATTGCAAAGTATATTTGAATATATAGAGGAAAATTTCACGATTTACAAGTTGCTTCTTAATAATGAGAAATTTGGATTTTTCCGTAGCCGCTTATATTCATTAATTGAGCAAACAGTAACCGAGGTTATGGGTGGAAAGTCAGAAAATAAAGCATTCTCCAATGGTGTCGCGTCTCATTTTTTGGCCTCCGGGTTCATTGGAGTATTGGAATGGTGGATCAATAATTCCATGCCTTGCAATGTACAGGAGATTACGAAGCAGCTTATGCTTATGCTGGAACCATATACCAAGCATCTTGTATCAACTTATGAAAGCACTTAATCAGTATATACGGGTACCCCAATGATTATCAAGTCATTAGAATCAAAAGCAATCGATCCTTACTGTTCAGAACAAATGGCCGAATTGTTTCGGAGAGATAAGTCTACTATCTTTCGCCACAATAAAAATGTTTTTAATGAAGGTGAATTAACTCGAGATGAAGTTGTTGCAAATCTTGCGACAGCTTCATTTTTTGAATTGGTTAATTGTAAGCGCTTAAGCGCTTACGATGAAAGAATCGCAAAAGTAACAATCAAAGATAATAAAGAGAAAATAATAACGCTAAGAAACATACACAAAAATGTGTTAATTGATGAATCTCGAAATCAGATATCAAGTAAATCTGATTTATTTTGCTTTGCCCGGGAAGAAATAGTTAATAAGTTAAAGAAAGCTGCAGACGGTTTACCAAGTGGTTATCAGTTTTTAGTAAAAGAGGCATACAGACCTCTTTCACGTCAAAAAAAGTCGTTTAGGGAAGCTTATGATAATTATAAATCAGAATATCCATTAAAGAGCGAAGATGAAATTTATAAATTAACTTGCCAATATGTTGCACCGATTGAAGTCGCAGGTCATCCTACGGGTGGAGCAATTGATATAACATTATTAGAAAACGGAACAGAGGTAGACATGGGGACGGAATTTAACGATATTCCTATTGAACCAGAGAATTTGACCTATCTTTATTCTGAAAATATTAGTGATACTGCAAAAGCAAACCGCAAAATACTAATTGATAATATGGAGAAGGCAGGATTCACAAATTATCCAACAGAATGGTGGCACTGGTCATATGGAGATTGTTATTGGGCGTTTATAAATAACAGCAACGCGATATATTCCGGAGTTAAAGAAAGTGATATAACTCAAATGAATCTATAAGGTCTTGCAGAGTGTGGTGTCTAGCATAAAGGAAAAGCTTCAATAACGAGTTTTTCGCCATCATGGCGGTTGTCTTGGAAAGATAGGGAATCACCGTCGTAAGAATCAATCCTTGAAGCAGCTATGACTGATTTGCCCAGATAACAACCAATGTATTTTATAACAGTGGTAGGGGGGAGAAGGTAAAAAGCTCGGCAGAAACAATAGTATTTGTCAAAACCAAATTACGCCTTGTAAGAATCCGAATCACAGCCTCAACACATACAGAAGTTGTTTGCTTACTTAAACGTATTTAAAGCGTTAGAAATAATGAGGGTTAAGCACATTAGCAATAGCCATAAGTATTGAGATACTTGAGGAATATAAGACATCTAAGTGAAATGTGGATATTTTTATCCCAAAGCAAAAAAGGACCTCCTGTCGTAATTACCATTCTACGAGAGGAGGTTTTTTCGTTATTGTCTTTTTTTGGTTCTGTATTGTTCTATAATTAAGCTTTCTACATCTGAAAGCAAACTAATACAATGAACAGAATTAAATCGTAAACCTGTCGGGGTACTTGTTTTCTTTCGTCTCGATTTTCTTTCTCAATCATATCGAATCTTGATAAACAGACTTAATGGAGATACAATGGTCTAAACAAAGGAACGATTAAACTTATTGACGAGACTGATTTAGGATATGAACCTGAAAATCTTTAGAAAACAGATAGTTTGTGATATTTGTGCTGTAATGACCTGTGGATTCAAGTCCTATTTTTACGTGCTCCAGGTTCTTAGAACCAAGAATGGAAAGGATGGAAGAATAGAGAGAATCAAAACCATCCTTAGAATTTGCAATACGTAATGAGTCGGTGTGAATTACACCATCAGAATCGATAATACAGCAGTCATGTTTGTATTTGGCAACATCGATACCAACAAAAATCATAATAAGAACTCCTTTAAAATAATGTAAGCTGTGTTTTCGCAAACTCTATGTTGAATGTATCCTTGCTATATATAAAACGTCGAGCGTTATCTAACTAATTAACAAATAAACATAGAGCTGTGGTTAGAGCCTCCTGAGAAAACAGTCAGCTATATAGGGAAGCTGCCGTAGGTAATATAACTAATCCACAGCGTCTAAATAAGATTATACAGAAAATAATCCAGAAAGGAAAAGTATAGTGAAAATCCCTATGTGTTCATTATACAAGGTAATATTATGGATGACAAAGCAATGCTAAACCAATTTGCTGCTTGTCGCAAGCTGCTGAGTGCAATTGGCGACGAAACGCGGCAGATAATAATCACTGTACTCGCCAGCGCTGACTGCAAAGAGGGTTTGCGCGTGGGGGAGATAACCGAAAGGACGCACTTATCCCGCCCTGCCGTGTCGCATCACCTTAAAATTCTGCTTGATACTGAAGTGATCGGGCTGCGCCGACAAGCCACGATGAACTTTTATTATCTAGAACTCGGCGGGGCTTGGAGTGAACTTGTAACTCTTGTGAACCATATTGAGGAACTCCGTAAAATTTGTGAATGCGAGGAAGAATAATATGCAATACCGTGTTGACCCGAAATCGGGTAATAAACTGTCTGTGTTGGGCTTTGGCTGTATGCGATTCCCTCGCGGAATCAGCATTGACTTTGCCAAAAGCGAAAAGCTGGTGCTTGATGCAATTGAAAGAGGAGTAAATTATTTCGACACCGCCTATGTTTACGGTGGGAGCGAGGACACGCTCGGAGAAATTTTGTATAAAAATAATGTGCGCGAGAAGATTTTTCTTGCGACAAAATTGCCTCATGGCAAATGCAAAACCTATGAAGACTTCGACCGTTTGTTCAACGAACAGCTCAGACGACTGAAAACGGACTATATCGACTATTATCTGATTCATAATCTACCCGATATGGCGGCTTGGAACGCTGTGTCGGCAGTCGGCTTGGAGAAATGGCTCGCTGAAAAGAAGACAAGCGGACAAATTCGTCACGTTGGGTTTTCATTTCACGGCACACAAGCGGCGTTTATGGAGCTGCTTGACGTGTACCCTTGGGAGTTTTGCCAGATCCAGTATAACTATATGAACGAGACCTATCAGGCGGGCCGACTTGGACTGCAAAAGGCTCATGAAAAAGGCCTGCCTGTGATTATTATGGAGCCTTTGTTGGGCGGTCGGCTTGCAAGTGGTGTCCCGAAAAAGGCTGTGAAGCTGTTCGGCGAGGCAAATCCTGACCTTACACCTGCCGCCTGGGCTATGAAGTGGCTGTGGAATCAGCCGGAGGTGACGGTAGTGCTGTCGGGAATGAATGCTTCCGAGCAGCTTGATGATAATATCAGCACCGCCGAAAATGCGATTGTCGACTCGCTTGCGGACAGCGAGCTTGCAGTATTTCGCAAAGTTAAAGCGGTGTTCGAGGAGAGCTACAAAGTGCCTTGTACGGGTTGCAACTACTGTATGCCCTGCCCCAAAAACGTGAATATCCCGGGATGCTTTGCGGCATACAATGCAAGCTATGCAAACGGCTTTGTCACGGGGATGACACAGTATCTCACAAGCACGGATGCCCTTCATTCATCGGGCGGTATGCGGGTTACAAACTGCGCAAACTGCGGTGCTTGCGTGAAAAAATGTCCGCAGCATATCAACATACCATTAGAACTAGGCAACGTAAAGAAGAGATTAGAACCGTTTTGGTTCGGTGCAGCACTGAAAATTGCAGGACAGATGACAGGAGGAAAACAATGACTATTTTCTATTTTACATCCACAGGGAATTGCCTAGCTGTTGCAAAGAAAATCGGTATCGGTAACACGAAACTCATTTCTATTCCGCAAGTCGTTGGCAAACCAGACTTAGCTTTTGCAGACGATGTAATCGGTGTGGTCTTCCCGATTTACGGTTTTGGACTGCCGAAAATGGTGAAAAAGTTCCTTGAAACAGCAAAGTTTCAAGGAGCCTATATGTTCGCTATAGGTACCTACGGCAATCTTCCCGGCGCGTGTATGATGAATGTTCAGAGACTCGCCGAGCAGCATGGTTACAAGTTTGACTATGCCGAAAGTCTGCTGATGGTTGACAATTATCTGCCGGGCTTTAATATAAATGACCAGGTTGCTAAGCTGCCGGAGAAACACGTTGACGAAAATCTTGCACGGATCATAGCAGATATTCAAAACCGGAAAACACTTGATGCTACGGTCGGAATCGGTTGGAGGTTCATGACTGCAATGATAAAACGTGGTGAAAATCTCTTAGTGAACGGCAAGCAGGGGCAGCGTTATGAAGTCAATCAAAATTGCAATCAGTGCGGTACCTGTTCAAAGGTCTGCCCTGCCGGAAATATTACCGTTCATGATAAAGTGATATTTGCAGATCAATGTGAAGGCTGCCTGGGTTGTGTCCACCTTTGCCCTAAAAATGCGATCCATTTGAGGCATGAAAAGAATGCAGTAAGATGGCGCAACCCTGATGTTTCCTTGAAAGAGATGATTGCTGCGAATAACAGAAAATAACTATCCGTACATTAATCCTAATTTAAAAATAGTCGCCGAATTCGTCTTTCCATCGCAGATGAAACCCGGCAGTCCATTAGAAGGAATATACATTCCCGCCAAGGAGGTACCAGAGAGGGGCGACATCTTTTTTACTCACTCAAGGCACGTGGAAGCGATAATTCTGATGACGAAATGTGGTTCAGAAAAGAAAAAGTAGGCAGTGATTACAAGATGTTGTGGCTTAAAGAGTATAAATGGAAATATATAAGTATGAAAAATTGTGTCTTTGAAAATTTTACATGCTTATATATTTTTTTATTATTGTGAATTTGATTTAAACCCCATTATTTAATAGAGTTAGCTACTTCTATAATAAACTACGAGTATTTGAACATTCTCGAGATTTTGGAGGAAGGTATGGTATCAGATATATTATGTCAAATACATTACTGTAAAGGGCAAAAATTAAAGGAACCTAGAAAAGTAAAGTGCGGAGAAACAAGGACATTGCAACATCATGAATTGATTTTTGTTTGCGAGGCGAACGGCCATATCGTGATTGGAGGTAAGAGTTGAGCCAGGAAAAACAAGGTCATTTAAAACCATGTCAATGCTTCTGGAGTTCTGATTCAGCAGAATGTAACTAATTCAGCCCAGCAACAATTAACAATGATACAAATAATTTTTACGGCAATATTAAAGATACACAGACACAGCAGGATACGAAAGATTCCCTGCAAGACTAAGAAGCTACATATGCTTTTAGATGCAAGGGGTACTATAAGAATGGTACTCCTTTTTTCTTATGTTATAGGAAAGTACATCTGACGATGTCATTAGAGATATAAAAGCCTTCTTCAAATTTGTCATCATCAAGGTTGCCATCCTCTATAAGGAAATAATGCATGTTTAGTAAATCAAAGTCTGTCATGTTTCAAACAAATTTTTGCAGTCATTCCTTCCGGAAGATTTACGATATAGTTTTGTCTGAGCTCCACTATAAGTTTTGGCATAAACGTAGAATCCATTTTTATCTTTATGGTAAATATAAGCCTTTGCTTTGTTGAAAGAGGCAGTCAAGGAGAGAATGGACTTCTAAAGAGAGGTGGCGGAGTTGAAGTGTCATAAACACTTATTTATTACTGACGCTAAAAACCGAAAAAAGAAAAAAATATTTATTGACATAGGAACTGGAGAAGAGTAAAATCATGAACGTTGATAAATGTTAACGATGTTAAGTAATTAAAAGGGGAAGAAAATTTTTGATGGATGAAAAAGAGAAATACATAAAAAAGGTAAAAACCCACCTTGCAGTTATGATGGGCAAAGGGAGAAAGGTCGATAAAATCCTGCTGTCTCAGGGGCTGACCCGTCTTGAGCTGTTTGCGATTCAGCAGATTTATGAAGCAGCAAACGGAGATAAGGAACACAAAGGTATCTATGTATCGGCACTGGCTAAAAAAATGGATATTGTCTTATCTTCCGCATCACGGACTTTGAATTCTCTGGAAAAGCGGGGACTGATATCCAGGGAGATTGATCCTGACAACAGAAGAAATATTTGTGTCATGCTTACGGAAAAAGGATATTTAGTAAGGAAGCTGTGTCTGGAAAAGGTGAACCTGATGTTGGGAAGAGTCGTGGATGGCATGGGAATGGAAGAAATGGAACAGCTGATCAAATTGTGGAACCGATTTATTGATCAGATGGAAAATGCAGTGAATGATATGACGGAAGAAATAGACGAATCGACAGATTGATGAGACAGAAAAGAGGGAACTGACTTGAAAGTATTTTTCCGATATTTCAAACCCCATTTGATATCTTTAGCAGCGGCCATGCTTCTGCTGTTCGGGCAGGCTGCCTGTGATTTATCGCTTCCTGATTATATGTCTGATATCGTAAACAAGGGTATCACTACGGGAGACACGATTTACATAGTCAAAGCCGGATTTCAAATGATGGGAATTGCCTTTTTAAGCGCGTTCTGCACCGTAATTGTGGGACTGATCGGTGCGAGAATGGCAGCGGGAATCTGCCGTAATCTGCGGCAGGATGTATTTACGAGAATTGAGAGTTTTTCCAGTGCGGAGATGGAAAAGTATTCCACTTCCTCATTAATAACCAGAACCACGAATGATATTACCCAGATCCAGCAGCTGATTGTTATGCTGGTCCGAATCGTGTTTTATGCGCCCATTCTTGGAGTCGGCGGGGTCATTCATGCCCTGGAAAAGGATAAATCCATGTCGTGGATTATAGCCTTATCCGTGGGATTGCTGTTAGTAATGATTTTTTCTATGATGATGGTGGTTATGCCCAGATTCCAGTATGTGCAGAAGTTAATCGACCGGTTAAATCTTGTAGTCAGGGAAAGCCTTGACGGAACTCTGGTCATTCGTGCATTTAATACTCAGAGATTTGAGGAAAAGCGGTTTGATAAGGTAAATGCAAGACTGACAGAAACAAATTTATTTGTCAACAGGGTTACCTCTGGTATGATGCCTGCCATGATGCTTATCATGAATCTGACCAACTTATTAATCGTCTGGGTGGGATCAAAAGCAGTATCCGGCTTTAAAATGGAAGTAGGAGATATGATGGCATATATGCAGTATGCCATGCAGATTATTATGGCTTTTTTAATGATGGCAATGATGTTTATCATGATTCCAAGAGCCATTGTATCCATAAAGAGAGTGGTTGAGATCCTGACAACGGAGTCAACCATCAAGGAGCCTTTAAAAGCTGCTGTCATTTCAGAGTCCCCGAAAGGAACCGTGGAATACCGGGGAGTGTCCTTTTGCTACCCCGATGCCGACGAAGCGGTTCTTCATGATATTACGTTTACGGCACTCCCGGGACAAACAACTGCTTTTATCGGCGCAACCGGAAGCGGAAAAAGCACACTGGTCAATTTGCTGCCCCGCTTTTACGATGTGACAGAGGGTGAAATCTTAATTGATGGCATTGATATCAGAAAATGGCCGTTAAAGAAGCTGAGAGATATGATTGGCTTTGTGCCCCAGAAGGGAATCTTATTTTCCGGCACAATTGAGAGCAATTTAAAATATGGTGACAGAGAGGCCGGCAAAGAAGTAGTGGAGGAAGCCGCCAAAACGGCTCAGGCGGAAGAATTCATCGATTCCAAGCCGGAGGGCTATTTAACAGAGATTTCCCAGGGCGGTCAGAACGTATCGGG
Organism: [Clostridium] aerotolerans DSM 5434; assembly: GCF_000687555.1. Lineage (GTDB taxonomy): Bacteria > Bacillota > Clostridia > Lachnospirales > Lachnospiraceae > Lacrimispora > Lacrimispora aerotolerans. The sequence goes on from NZ_JHWJ01000006.1 coordinate 11,833, forward strand.
CGGTCAGAAGCAGCGTCTTTCCATTGCAAGGGCACTGGTTAAAAAAGCACCGGTCAATGTATTTGATGATAGCTTCTCCGCTCTGGATTTTAAGACAGATGCGAAGCTTCGTGCTGCGCTGAAAGACAAAACAAAAGACAGCGTTACCATTCTGGTAGCCCAGCGAATCAGCACCATCATGAATGCGGATCAGATTATAGTTTTGGATCAGGGCAAAATTGCCGGAAGAGGGACTCATCAGGAACTGATGAAAACCTGCGAAATATACCGGGAAATCGCGCTGTCACAGCTGAGTGAGGAGGAACTGAAATGAGTGAAGAAAAATCCTCAGGCGGACCTATAGGGCGGGGCGGCGGACTTGGCCAGAAGACTGAAAAAGCAAAGAACTTTAAAGGCACCATGCTCCATCTTGCCGGGTATTTAAAACATTACAAAATTTCTGTTATTGTTGTAATCTTGTTTGCATGCTGTTCCTCTGTATTTTCCATTGTAGGACCAAAGGTATTAGGAAAAGCCACTACCAAGCTTTTTGAAGGCCTTATGGCATGGGCCATGGGAACTGGATTGCTTACGGATTTTCGCTATATCAGAAACCGGCTTCTGCTTTTAGTTGTTTTGTATCTTGTATCGGCTGTCTTTTCCTATCTGCAAAGTTACATTATGTCAGGGGTCAGTATGAAGATCACCTACGAACTGAGAAAAAACATATCGGAGAAGATGAACCGCCTTCCGTTAAATTATTATGATACCAGAACTCACGGGGAGATACTTTCTAGAATTACCAACGATGTGGATACGGTAAGCCAGACATTAAATCAGAGTCTGACCCAGATGATTACATCGGTGACCACCTTAATCGGTATTATTGCTATGATGCTTTCCATCAGCATACGAATGACTCTGGTGGCAGTTTTCGTCCTCCTTGTTTCCATGGGCTTAATCGGCACGGTAGTGAAAAAGTCACAGAAATATTTTACCCAGCAGCAGAAAAGCCTGGGGAACTTAAACGGTCACATTGAAGAAATATATTCAGGTCACAACGTCGTCCAGATTTTTAACGGTGAGAAAGAGGCCATTGAAAAATTCCGGCTGATCAACGATAAACTATATGGATCTGCGTGGAAATCCCAGTTTTTATCAGGGATGATGATGCCAATTATGTCTTTCGTGGGCAATCTCGGATTTGTATGTGTTTGTCTGTTAGGAGGATATTTAACGGTGAAAAAGGCGATTGAGATCGGTGACGTTCAGGCATTTATCCAGTACATGAGATCATTCATGCAGCCAATCTCCCAGATCGCCAACGTTTCCAATACTCTGCAGTCAACAGCTGCAGCGGCAGAGCGTGTATTTGAATTCTTAGACGAAGAGGATGAAGTCAGGGAGACAGAAAGTCCCATTGTATTATCTGAGGTTTATGGAAATGTGGAATTTAAAAATGTCTGTTTTGGTTATCAGCCGGATACCATGATTATCAATCATTTTTCATCCAATGTGGAGGCAGGGCAGACGGTTGCGATTGTAGGTCCTACAGGAGCTGGAAAAACTACCATAGTAAAGCTTCTGATGCGTTTTTATGAGCTTAATTCCGGACAGATCCTGATTGATGGGCATGACAGTCTTACATTTACAAGAAGGGATTTACGTGCTATGTTCGGCATGGTGCTTCAGGATACCTGGCTTTATAACGCCACGGTTATGGATAACATCCGCTACGGTAATTTTGATAAGACAGATGAAGAAGTGATAGCGGCGGCAAAAGCGGCTCATTGTGATGAATTTATACGAACTCTGCCGGGAGGTTATCATATGGTGATTAATGAAGAATCCAGTAACTTATCCCAGGGACAGAAACAGCTGTTAACAATTGCAAGAACCATTCTGGCAGATCCCAAAATCCTGATTCTTGATGAAGCAACCAGTTCTATTGATACACGGACCGAGGTCTTTATTCAGAGAGCCATGGATAAATTAATGAAAAACAGAACCAGCTTTGTCATCGCCCATCGTCTTTCCACCATCCGGGACGCGGATATGATTCTGGTCATGAAGGATGGCGATATCATTGAACAGGGAAATCACGAAACATTGCTTGAAAAGAAAGGATTCTATTCCGATCTCTATCACAGCCAGTTTGCAGAACAATCATAGCGGAGGATAATGATATGCAGGAAAACGAACACATCAATATTGAAGATCAGGAGATCAGCAAGGGAACGGGAAAACTGAAAAAAGTACTCCTTCCCCTTTTACTGGCAGTTATTTTTTTGGGAGCTGCCGCCGCAGGGTATTTCTATTATGTGAGCACAAACTATTTTAAAACGGACAATGCCAGAGTAACAGCAAAGCTGTATTCGGTAAAAGCCGTAGCAAATGGAAAGCTTTTATCCTGGGAGGTAGAAAATGGAGATCTGGTGGAACAGGACCAGGTGCTTGGACGTCAGGAAACCCTTCCTTATATTACATCTCCAATAACCGGAACCGTAGTAAAAAATGAGGGAGCTGCCAATCAGGCAGTTGCCATGGGTTCAGAACTGGCAGTTGTGGCGGATACATCCGATCTTTATATCGGGGTAAACGTGGAAGAGACAGATATTATGAAAATAAAGCTGGGACAGAAAGTGGATATTAAACTGGATGCCTATCCAGGAAAACTGTTTAAGGGACAGGTAATTGAGATTGATCCAGCGACCCAGACCTATTTTTCAGGAGGAACCAGTTTTACCACCAGTGGCGACTATACTAAGGTAACACAGCTGATACCGATTAAGGTAGCAATTGAAAATCAGCAGAATCTTCCTCTTGTTTTTGGAATGAATGCTTCTGTGAAAGTTCATTTAAAATAATAGTCTGAGAAGGAGAAAACAGATGAAGAAGATAGCAGCAGTTTTAATGGTAACAGCAATACTTTCGTCGGCTCTTACAGGCTGTGCGGGAGCTGGAAAACAAACAGAAGTAACGGTTGCTGCAGCGAAAGAAGGAAAAGATTTATCTGCCATGGTATGGCAGGGAACGGTAGAGGCATTAAGCAGCGTTGATATTATTCCCGTTGCAAGCGGTAAGGTGACCCAGATTTTAGCCAAAGAAGGCGATCATGTAGAAGCAGGTGCTCCCTTATTTCAGATCGACAATCAGGATGCCAGTCTGCAGCTAGAGCAGGCGAAAGCAGGCCGCCAGGCAGCCCAGGCTTCTTATGACAGCGCACTAAAGGCAAATCAGTTAAACACAGTGGTAAAGCCTGCCCAGATCAGCTTCAACACGGCAAGTGACAATTTTAACCGGATTAAAGTACTTTATGCAAGCGGTGATATATCCCAGGCAGATTACGAGGCAGCTAAGGCCCAGATGGATGTGGCCCAGGTTCAGCTTCAGGCAGCCCAGAACAGTCAGACCACAAGCTGTGAGGTGACAAAGGCTCAGCTTGAAAGTGCTATGGCAGCTCTTAATATTGCCCAGAAAAAATACGATGACTGTATGGTAGCATCACCTATAAAAGGTCTGGTGACTAAAATAAGTGTGGAAGCAGGTCAGACGGTTTCTCCCCAGATTAAAGCGGCCACTGTTATCGATGACAGCGGTAAAAAAGTGGAGATCAAGGTGGCTGACATGGATATAGACCAGATTAATATCGGAACAGAAGTAGAAGTAAATCTTCAGACGCTTGGGGAAAATTTAAAGGGCAGTGTCAGCGATATTTCTGCAGTCAGTGATTCCAGTACCGGAATGTTTCTTGTGACAGTCTCTTTGGGAGAGGAAAGTACAAACAACGCAATCGGACTCATGGCGGATATCAGACTTGTCGGCAATAAGGGGGGAAATTCAGTCTATATTCCGGCGAAGTCCGTTCAGTCCGATGATTCAGGGGTATATGTTTATCGGGTATCTGAGAGCAGCGTTGTGAAAGCACCCGTCACACTGGGAAAGAAAAAGAATGCTTATATTGAAGTGACAAAAGGACTTTCAACTGGTGACCTGGTTGTGTTGCAAAGCAGTAAACCATTGTCAGATGGAGAAAAAATCAGCATATTGACTGTGAAACAGCAGGGTTAACTAGAAAAAGGGGAAGTGAAATTTTATAAAATATATGAAAGGGATTAATGAACGCAGTCACTGCCGGTATTTACCGGCGGAAACTGCGTTTTTTTGTTGTATAAAGGATTTTCACCCTGACTGAATCCGGTTGAAAATTGTCTGTAAGTATCCACTGGATACTTGCTTGGAAGGGTGTCAATATTATGGAAGATTCTATCATAAGAAGATAGAGGCAAAAGGATATTCTTATTGGAGTGCTTTTATTTTAGGGATAGAAGCTTCGCAAGGAACTGCTACCTGGCATTTCCCACAGCCATATCTTGGTTTATAGATTGCAAGGGTCTGATTGGAAAAGTCAGAGCATAAGGTGTGATCTTTTCCATGTTCCAGTGATATTGCTTGGGCTGGACATCTTTTTGCACAGGCACCGCACATGGAGCAGTATTCATATATGTTATGGTATTGCCTTGAATCACGGGGAAAGTGCATGGTAGTAATTAGACTTCCAAAGCGTCCTGCCATGCCCTTTTTTGTAATCAGACCTTTAGAAAGCCCAAAGGTACCAAGACCACAGACAAACGCAGCATGTCGCTCCGACCAATTGCTGGAATACAAAAGGCTGGAGGCAGGGGGATTTTTAAATGTCTGAAATCTGGAATCAAGGGCGGGAATCACACTGTCATACCCGGCCTCTGAAATCTTATTTTGTAAGTGAAGGCAGAGCTGTTCTACCATATGCTGCCCCTCGATCCGCCCGTGTAGCCAGCCGTGAGACGGAACGGAAGGGTCAATTCGGTTACTTTCGCGAACTTCTTTTGAGTAGGGAAGAAAAAAGGAGATTACTGTTTGAGCCTGCGGGAGCCACTGAGTCGGAAGCAGAAAATCAGGTCCTATAATATCAGGGTCTTGATACAAATGAAAATAGGTATCTTCGGAATCTCCAAATCCCAGAATTGGAGGGTCAAAGATACTTATGCCCTCTATTTGTTTTGATAAAGCAACCTCTGGTCCAATTAGATTATCTGCTGAATGGATTAAAAAATCTTGTGCTTCTTTTATTAATTCGTCTTTCTTCATGTTACCACTCCTCCCGCCTATGATACAAATCCTGATTTGCACTTTACAAAAGCTGGACTTTATTATAACATAAAACTGTGTTATTATAAAAATTGATAATTATAATAGAAATGATTATAAAATATAATACTGGTTAAAGGAGAATAGTCATCGAAATCAAACAGCTAAAGACATTTGCCATGGTGGCAAAGACAGAGAATTTCAGCAATGCTTCGGAAGAGTTAGGATATGCCCAGCCAACGGTAACAACACATATAAAACTGTTGGAAGACGAACTGCAAGTTAAACTTTTTGAACGTCTGGGTCATAAGATTAAATTGACGGAAGAAGGAAAACGCCTTCTTTCTTATGCAGAGAGCATCATACGTCTTTCCGATGATGCCTTGTCTTCTTTTGCTCAGATGGAGTCCGTGCAAGGAAAGATTACCATTGGGGCCAACGAATCCTTTAGCGTAGCAAAGCTGCCTGAGATATTAAAAGCGTTTATAAAACAGCATAAAGAGACGAGAATCGAATTAAAATTTGGTTCTGTAAAAGAGATACGTGATGGGATGCAAAAAAATGAAGTAGATGTGGCATTCTTTCTTGGGAAAGAAGTGTCCTATCCAGATCTGATCGTGGAAAAACTGGTAAAAGAATCCGTTGTGGCAGTGGTACCGATCAGTCACCCCTTTGCAGCCATGGATTGTTTAAGTATCGAAGATTTTAATGACCAGGACCTTATTATTACGAGAGAAAATTGCACGTACCGGGAATTGATTGAAACGCTGTTAAAGGAAAGAGATGTTAAGCTTAGGAGTGTAATTGGAATTAATAACGTCTCTGCAATCAAACAGCTTGTTATGAGTGGCTTAGGAATTGCCATCTTACCACGAGCTACGACAGAACTTGAGCTAGAGGAGAAGCTTCTGATTGAGATTCCGATAATTGGGTACGAGTTTCCGGTCTATACCCAGATTGCTTATCACAAAGATAAGTGGATATCACCTGTGATTCTTTGTTTTATGGATCAGGTGAGAGAGATATTACACCAGGAAGAGAGGGAATATGAATGAAAATTCGAGAAAATTATACTTGCCCGCTGGAAATTGTTCATGATTTTGTGAAAGGGAAGTGGAAAACAATTTTGATATTTCAACTTAGACATGGAACGAAGACATTTTCAGAATTAAAAAATGGAATCCAGGGTATTTCAGAGAAAATGCTGATTCAGCAATTGAAAGAGTTACAGGAGTTTGGAATTATTAATAAAACAAGTAATGAAGTGTATCCTCTTCACGTGGAATACTCTCTAACGGCTAGAGGGACAAAGCTATTAGAAGCTGTTCTCATTATGCAGGATATAGGAGTAACTTATATGATAGAACATGGACAGGTTGAACTACTTGAGCAAAAAGGAATTGTCTGTCCCAATTCGATACCTACCAAAAAGTAAGTAATTTACTTTTCATTTTATTAGGCTTAAACTTTCATTGAAGAACGAAATAATTATGAGAAGAGAGGTAGTTGCTATGAAAGTTGGTTTGATTTTGATAGATATTCAAAATGATTATTTTAGGGGTGGAAAGTATGAATTGGTTCATCCAGAGCAAGCAGTAATGCAGACGAATAAAATTCTTGGTTTTTTTAGAGAACAAAATTGGCCGATCTACCATGTGCGCCACATAAGTATAAATCCAGGTGCTGTATTTTTTATACCAGACACTACTGGTGCTGATTTTTATAAAGATTGCAATCCTGTGGGCGGAGAAGAAATCATAATTAAGCATAGACCTGATAGTTTTTTGGGAACGAGCCTGAAGGATAAACTGGAGGAAAAGGGGATTGACACTTTGGTTGTGTGCGGTATGATGACGCATATGTGTATTGATACAACTGTCCGATCCGCCGTTAATTACGGATACTCTGTTGAACTAATCGAAGATGCAGTTGCGACGAGAGATTTGGTATGGCGAGGAATCACCGTTTCAGCAGAACAGGTTCAGTATGCATATATGGCAGCGCTGAATGGAACGTTCGCTAAGGTTCAAAATGCGGATGCGTGGATTAAAGAGCATATGTAAGCCCCATCAGCTTAAGGCGGCCTCTTTTTATACCTCTCTTTGTATTGTGAAGTCTGCGTTTAGATATATCGAAAATAAAGTGGGAAATTATTGAGTCATGGAAGTTTGTTAACACAAGAAAAGGCTGCTGGAGCGTTTCCAGTAGCCTTTTCCTATCTAAATCCTTGAATCATGATACTTTATAGTAATTATTTATTTAACTTGTTGGGAACCCTTAATTTCGTTTTGAATAGCTTTTTTACTTAAAATATAAATTCCACTCCAGCCTAACAATAATAACACCTGTGCCAGTACAACAAGCCATAATATCTCCATGTACCCACCAAAAATACAAAATAAGGTATTAGCCAAAGGAAAACCCAGGAAAGTAAACATGATAGGAAAATCTTTTTTGAAATTCAAAGAGCTAATAACCTTACGATCCCAGCACTTGAAGAAGGCTAATGCTAAAATTACCACTGAAATTGCAGTTAAAGAGACCAGCATAACTCATTGCATATTAGAAGTTCTGTTGAAAAATGGTCCCATAAAATTAAAGAAATTGGATATAGGTGAAACCAAACAAACTAGAGAAAGAATGGAAGCCAGAACTGGATATATATAACCAATTAGCTTACTGTAACCTTTCTTTTTATGCCACCATTCACCGATTAAAATAAAGGCAGTCCAGTATCCGGCTATATAAATCCATCCTGTAAAATTCATGACGGGTTCCCCATATATTAAAGGTTCACCAGGAATCGGGTAATAACTCCACCTGCCAATGATACCTTCCGAAGTTTGAAAAATCTGTTTTACTGCGACTGGATCCAGTGAAAAGTCAAAAATCATAGCACTAAGTCCAGCAATGAATGGTTTAGTCCATGACGGTATATTAATCGTCTTCAAAACACGTAACGTTGAATAAACGATAAGAAACTCGATAATTGGAACAGTTATTGGTACATTGAATATCATTAGGATACTTTTCCCATATGAGTAAAAACCTTCTTTCCCTATAGATCCCATAAATACAGCAACATTTTCAAAGACCGAAGCGTAAAAAAAGACAAAGCATACGAATTGCATTAATACAATCTTAGGACGCTCTTCGTTATCAATTATATAAAAAACCATTAAAGTGGCAATAATTAAAACTAAAACATCTTGTATTATCCATACAGGAACCAGCGTTATATTTCCCATTGCATTACCTCCATTTTAAATTTTTATTGAGTTGAACCGCTCAAATATATTATAATTACACAGTGTTACTTAATCAACAGGCAGTTCGATAACGTTACGTTCGATATCTTACAAAACACAAAAGTATTGTTCGTTTACTGATTTATTTAAGGAGGATTATATGGCATACGAAAAAGCAGACCAACGAGTGAGATATACAAAGATGGTTATAAAAAACAGCTTACTGGAACTAATGAGAGAACGTTCTATCAGCAAAGTTACAGTAACCGATATATGCAAGAAAGCAAATATAAATCGCAATACTTTTTATTCACATTATGCGAATCAGTTTGAACTTTTATCAATTATTGAAGATGAGTTATATGAAGAAATTAGGCAGGTTGTAGGACGTACTATGAACCTTGAAGCCCCTGGAAATCTATCATATGAAATTTGCAAGTATATAAAAGCAAATAGGAATATATGCGAAGTACTATTTTCAGAAAATGGGAATAAGGATTTATTAGAACGTATTCTTTATATCAGTCACGATTTTAATATTGAAAAATGGAAAAATGAAGCAAAGCATATCGATCAAAAGTCAATCGATAATTGGTATACATTTACAGCATATGGCAGTATAGCAGTAATAGAAAAGTGGGTCAATAGTGGTATGAAGGAAAGTCCCAGTAAAATTGCTGCTTTTATTGATAAAGCGACACAAGCAATACCGAAATATTGAATGAATGAACCATCTAATGATAATAACCTGTAAATTTTACAATATCGAAAGAGCAAAAGAGCGATTTCTTAGACATATGAAATGTCTATCAATTCTAGTAAGTGTCTTATCGCTATCTATACATGTCCGAAAGATCAAAATCCTTGGCAAGGCGTCTGCAAGGAGATACTTATCAGACGTGTACAATATCGTTTTTCATCCATCGAATGGCCAAATTGTTACAGAGAGATAATCTACTATCTCATAAAATATAAAAATGATTTTAATAAGGTTGAATTAATTCAAGAAGGAGTTATTGGGAAAATTACTATATCACCTCATTTTTGATTGATTAATATAATGAAAAAATAATGTATTTAACAATATCTATAAATTAGTTTACAAAATAACTTTTTATTTCCTTTATATTATATAACTGAAACGAATATAAAACGCCGGCAGCATATTGATTCAGTTATATCCTAACTAAATGTTAAAATCTAAAGGAGGAAATAAAAATGAATGTTAATTCTTCAAGAAAAACTTTTACTAAGGAACATGAAAATATGGGTGAAAATCCAGACTTAACAGGGCTCGAATCAGCAAATATTGCAAAAGCGCAGTCGAATTATAATTACGGAGAAGCTTTACAAAAAGCAATCATGTTTTATGAGTTCCAGCGCTCAGGAAAGCTTCCGAAAACCATCCGGAATAACTGGAGAGGGGATTCCGGTCTGACAGACGGAGCAGACGCCGGAATCGATCTGACCGGCGGTTGGTACGATGCAGGTGATCACCCCAAATTTAACCTGCCGTTGGCGTACACGGCTGCTATGTTGGCATGGAGTGTTTATGAATCAAGGGCTGCCTTAAAACAGAGCGGTCAGCTTGATTATTTGCTGGAGGAAATCAAGTGGGCAACCGACTATCTGATAAAATGTCATCCATCTGCCAATGTATTCTACTATCAGGTAGGTGACGGCAATATTGATCATAACTGGTGGGGACCTGCAGAGGTGATGCAGATGGTACGTCCTTCCTTTAAGGTGGATTTATCAAGGCCCGGTTCTTCCGTAGCGGCTGGGTCAGCAGCAGCTTTAGCAGCCGCAGGTGCTATATTTGCAGAGAGCAATCCTACTTATGCCGCAGAATGCATCCGCCATGCCAAGGAGCTGTTTGCTTTTGCAGATAACACAAAGAGTGATGCAGGTTATACTGCAGCCAATGGTTTTTACACCTCCTTCAGCGGTTTTTATGATGAACTTAGCTGGGCAGGTACCTGGCTGTATCTTGCAACAGGAGAAACCACTTATTTAAACAAAGCAGAATCCTATGTGGGAAACTGGGGAACGCAAGGACAGTCCAATACGATAGCTTACAAATGGGCTCATAACTGGGATGATGTACATAATGGTACAGCAATCCTTCTTGCCAGAATAACAAATAAAGCAATCTATAAGACAGCAACAGAAATGCATTTGGATTATTGGAGCACCGGTTATAACGGAGATCGTATCTCCTATACACCAAAAGGCCTTGCCTGGCTGGATTCCTGGGGAGCTTTGCGTTATGCAACTACCACAGCTTTCTTAGCAAGTGTTTATGCAGACTGGTCCGGCTGTACCGCTTCCAAGGTAACTACTTATAATACCTTCGCCAAGCAGCAGGTGGATTATGCACTGGGCAGCGCAGGACATAGTTTTGTGGTTGGCTTCGGTGAGAATCCTCCGAAGAGACCTCACCACAGAACTGCTCATAGCTCTTGGGCTGACAGTCAGTCAGTTCCTACTTATCACAGACATACAATCTACGGTGCTTTAGTTGGTGGTCCAGGAAGAGATGACAGCTACACCGATGATATCGGTAATTATGTAAATAATGAAATTGCCTGCGATTACAATGCAGGATTTGTAGGGGCCCTTGCTAAATTATATGGCAAGTACGGTGGAACGCCCATTGCTGATTTTAAAGCAATCGAGCCGGTAACCAATGATGAGTTCTTTGTTGAAGCCGGAATCAATGCCTCTGGCAATAATTTTATAGAGATCAAGGCACTACTAAACAACCGTTCTGGTTGGCCTGCTAAAATGGGAGATAAGCTGTCCTTTAAATACTTCATCGATATTTCAGAAGCGACAAAGTTGGGATATAGAGCTTCTGATTTTACGGTAACGACCAATTACAATAACGGAGCTGTGGTATCCAAATTATTGCCATGGAATGAAGCAGCTAATATCTACTATGTCAGTGCAGATTTTACCGGAACCAAGATTTATCCCGGCGGTCAGTCTGCTTACAAAAAAGAAGTACAGTTTCGGATTGCAGCGCCAGGCTCAGTAACCTGGAACAATGCCAATGATTTCTCCTATAAGGATCTTTCTGGAGTCACCTCCGGAAATACTGTAAAAACTGCTTATATTCCGGTATATGATGCAGGAGTAAAAGTATTTGGCAATGAACCTGGTGGTACCGTATAGTTCTACCATAAAAATTGGGCATGCGAAATAGACATAGTTGTTGATAGACATTCTTGGCGTTCTTTCATTGTATTCATTAAATCCCCAAACCAGATAACAGTGGTTTGGGGATTTTTTAATACTCATTTTGTGATAGGCGGATGCTGAATCCATTCCCTACCACATATTGACTGTTTTTGATATTGATTTCATGTGATGACTTTATCTTTAAACAGTAACGCAGCCAAAAGACCTATCAGCACTAGAGCCCCGCCGATGATATGGTAAATCGTGAACGATTCATTCAGTACAATTACGGCAAATACAGCGGTAAGTATCGGTTGAAGCAATGTAAGTATTGAAACTGTGGACGAATCAATATAACCGAGAGCATAATTGATTGAAAAGTATCCACCAACCTGTGTGATCAGGCCCAAGCATAATAAATAGGCCCAGGATGACAGGGAGAAACCATATAACGGGCTTCCCGTAAAAATGCAGCAGATCAGTAATGTAATGGTACACCCTAAGAAAGTGAAAAATACGACCTGAATCGTGCTGTTGTTCTGTCTGACTTCTTTTACCGATAAAAGATACAGTGCAAGAAATATACTTGCAATAATAGAAAACACAAAGCCGGTATCAATTTTCATATGTATGATATTGTTGAATCCGATGATTATAGCAACCCCAAGAATCGCAATTCCATTGCCCGCCCAATGGAAACGGTTCAATTTTTCCCGGAAAAGCAACATTGCCCCTATCCCGACCCATACCGAAGAAAGATTTACAATCAATGTAGGAAATGTCGTATTGGATAAAATTACAGCCGTATTCCAGAATACCAGTTCAAAAGCGAAAAACATGCCGCCCAGTAAAGAAAAGCAGATTCCTATTAAATTCATATCCTTGGTCTTTACCCGGATATAGAAGGGGAATATGAATAACGTGGCGAAAAATACCCTATAAAATGAAACAGATATGCCATTGACATGAGCCTTCTTTACAAAGAATGCCGATATGGATATGCATGCAATTCCAAAGAACAACAATATCCAGGGCAGCTTTTTTTGTTTTCCTGTATTCATACTTTTACCAGCCTTTTTTCTATTAATTATTGATATTTAAACTGTTTTATTATAATTCATTTCAAAATCCTGGTCAATACAGTTGCGATATCTAATATAGAATAGGATTCACTTGCAACCTGGGAAAACATGTATGGGCTTAAGCTATGCAACACAGACAGGCAACTATCCTTTGCTTGATTTGCCTTTGAGTCTGCGATATTCTGAATATAAGGAGGTAACTCTTATGTTTGATATAAAAAAATTTGGTGCATATATTTCAAGGCTTCGTAAGAAAGCAGACATGACCCAATCTGAACTTGCTGAACAGCTTAACGTGACCCGTCAGGCAATATCAAAATATGAGTGCGGAGACAGTTTCCCCGATATATCCATTTTAATTGAGGTTGCAGATGTTTTCGGCATCACTCTTGATGAACTTATTAGTTCTGGCCATCCAACTGAAAAGGAAGCCGTCATTCTTGAAGGTGCTGTGAAAGGGCAAGATTTATGCAGTGAATTGGACAAAGAGTGCATATCCGACATTGTAAATATCGCACCGCTACTAAAGCCCCGTTTGCTTGACAAAATGGCAAAAGGTCTTGCAAAACATGGAATAGATATTTCAAGCATTGTTTCACTTGTGGAATACATAAATGACGATACAGTTGTCAAACTGCTGGAAAATGCAACGTATGAAACAATCAATGAAACTTTGCTTGAGCGATTAATTCCGTTTCTTGACGGAAATTCAATTTCTATAATATTTCAAAAAATCCTTGAAGGAGATCTTGATTATAGATTAATCAGGATTATGCTGCCGTATGCAGAATATATCTATCCTCAAGTTGAAGCTGCTGTTTTATATGGTGCTCTTAACAGGAAAGCGCTTCAAATTCTAAGAGATTATGAATCCCAAAATGATAGATGAAATATTATTGCAAAGGAAATGAAAGATAAAAATTAAAATGGTAAGTAAATAAGGAGGTAAACAATGTATTCAGAATTCGATGAATTTAAATATTATCCAATACCTGAAGATGTAGATAAATGGGTAGAATCTATATGGAAAATGGCTAACTCAATAAAATGTGATGTTGAAGTTCTTTCTGACAATGGATTTTCCTTCAGTTTTGGGATCAGACACGTAAAAAATGAGTTTAGATATGTGAAATTCAAGCCTGAAGGTATGGAGGAATTTTATGGGTACTGGCAACCAGTAATGTATGGACCAGCACCATTACTAATCCATACTCCTGGATATAGTGCAGAAATCAGTACTCATCCAGAACTTGTGTCACAAGGATATAATGTTCTTCACATTTCACCACTAGGATATACTACGCCAAATGGACCAAATGAAAGCAAACAACGGGATAATACTTGGCCTGTATTGGCTGACACGATAATAAGCCATGCCGAAAAAGGATATAAAGAATGGCTTGTAAACTGTATTTTAGCAATTAAGTGGGCAATGGAGCAAAATGAAGTAATAGAAAATAGGATTTCATTTTTTGGAACAAGTCAAGGCGGAGGTTGCTCTTTGTTATTAGGTTCGATTTTTAAAGACAAGGGAGTAAGATGTGTAGCGGCAGATGTACCTTTTCTTACTAATTTGCCTATGGCAAAGAGTGTGGGAGCTATTACATATAACTACGAACCACTTTGTTCAATTGATCATATAGATGGTGGCTGGCAAGCTTTGGGGTTTGTAGACACTATTTCTCATGTTAAAAGATTAAATTGTCCTGTATTACTAACTGCAGGTGGAAAAGATAATATCTGTCCTGCTGAAGCTATAAAATCTTTATCTGAAATATATACTGGTACTTGTTCTTATAATTACTTTAATAACTTAGAGCACAGATGTTCAAGAGAATTTGTAATGCTTTTATTATCTTGGGTACGTATGTATGCTTGACGGTTATGCACAAGAAATGTATGGGATAGCATCGTGTTAAGTTTGAGATAGGAGTTGTTGATTAATAGTAAATACGTAAATACATTCTAGGCAATTTTCTGGTATAAGGGGACTGTAGTGCATTCTATCATAGAAGAACCGAGCGTAGCGAAGTTTTATAAAGATGTGCCACTAGAATTGAATATGACAAAAATGAGTTTGTTCTAACCCCTGCGCTAAATGAAGAGTAAAGCGGATAAAAATGAAATTTATGACAGACATATTTTAGTTAATGGATAAGCCGGGGCAAGTGTAAAGCAACGAAATTCATTTTGTTAAAGTGTTTTTTATTCTGTGAATGTGTTATAATTTATATGTAAAAATGAATCACGGTGTAGTTCAAATAATATCTATTTATCCCAGGAGAATGTTGGTTGTAGCAGAAAGGTTATGCCAACTTGACTGATTAAAACAATTAAGTAATAATACAGTAATAAAAGATAAACATTAGCGTAATTGTACCGTATGGTAAATACGTGATTGCCTTGGTAGAAGAATGCTCTGAAATGCAGCAATCTTGAACAAATGAAAGAAGGTTTTTAATGATTAGATCAGTAATGAAGGATGTCATTTTCCTGAATCAGAAGTCGGAACCGGCAACGGAAGAGGACAAGCAGGTGGTTCAGGATTTGCTTGATACTTTAAAAGCGAATGAAGCAGGCTGTGTAGGAATGGCGGCTAATATGATTGGTGTCAAGAAGAGGATTATAGCAGTGAATATGGGTTTTGCAAATATTGCTATGATTAATCCAGTGATTGTAAAGAAGTCTGGTGCGTACGAGACGGAAGAAGGCTGTCTTTCTTTAACTGGAGTTCGCAAGACCACCAGATATAAGGATATCGAAGTGGAGTTTCAGGATATGAATTTCAATAGACAGTGCCAAAAGTTTTCCGGATGGATTGCACAGATCATACAGCATGAAGTCGACCACTGCGATGGCATAGTGATATAGAAGGATTTAATACTTAAAATAGGAATCAGGAGGTCAGATTATGATAGAAATAGGAACAAAAGCACCAGCATTTTCATTGCCGGATCAGAATGGATTGATGCATACGTTAGAGGAGTACAAGGGAAAGAAGGTTATTTTATATTTCTATCCAAAGGACAATACTCCGGGCTGTACCAAGCAGGCTTGCAACTTTGGAGAGCTGTATCCGCAGTTTAAAGAAAAGGGAGCTGTGGTTCTTGGGGTGAGCAAGGACAGCGTGGCATCTCATAAAAAATTTGAGGAAAAGTATGGGCTGCCATTTACATTGCTTTCTGATACGGAGCTTACCTGTATTAAGGCATATGATGTCTGGCAGGAAAAGATGAATTATGGTAAGGTCAGCATGGGAGTGGTTCGAACCACATATCTCATCGATGAAGATGGGGTAATTGTAAAAGCCTTTGATAAAGTGAAGGCAGAGGAGAATCCGGCACAAATGCTGGAGCAGTTATAGGATATGAAGATAATAATTTCTCCGGCAAAGAAGATGAATGAGGATACGGATTCCATTGAGATTACCGGAATGCCCGGATTTATTAATGATGCTAAAATATTGATGCATGAGATGAAGTCCATGTCCTTATCAGAGGGGAAAAAATTGTGGAGATGCAATGATAAATTAGCAGAATTAAACCATAAGCGCTACAAAGATATGACTTTAATTCATAGACTGACACCAGCAGTAATAGCATATGAGGGCTTGCAGTATCAGCATATGGCTCCGAAGGTGCTTACAACCAGAGCGCTTTCGTACTTATCAGATCATTTGCGGATACTGTCAGGCTTCTATGGAGTACTGAGGCCCTTTGATGGGGTAACGCCATATAGACTGGAAATGCAGGCAAAGCTTTCCGTGAATGATTGTAAAGATTTATATGATTTCTGGGGAGACCGGTTGTATCATAGCCTAATGGACGATGACAGGATTATCCTTAACTTGGCTTCCAGGGAATACTCACAATGCATCGAGAAATATATCACACCTAAGGATCGGTTTATTACGATTGAGTTTGGTGAGCTGGTGGAGGGGAAAGTAAAGCAAAAGGGAACAATTTCGAAGATGGCTCGCGGTGGTATGGTACGGTTCATGGCAGAGAATAATATTTCTGATTTAAATGGTCTCAAGGATTTTAAGGAACTGGGATTCACTTACTCTAAGGAGCTTTCCAGCGATTCAAAATACGTATTTTTGATGTGAGATGAGAGATTTCCATGAGAATCAGTAAAGAGGTATCGCTTATTGCCTTATATTCAAAGATAATCATAGATACGTTTATTTAGATTCAAGAGGGAAAAAATTATGATAATCTGTGAATGGAGGTATTAAGAATGGAACGCAAACAAAAAGAACTACCGAATGGCAATAAGTTGTTATCGAATAATTCTGAGGTTATTAATACCAGATTACGCAGATTTATTCTTGCAGGAACCATAGTATATGCAGTTTTAATTTTGTACTTCATGTTCTTTGGGTTTAATAGATTGGATCCGAAAAGCAGTTATAATCAATATACTTTTATATTTGTCCCAGAAGGGATTCCCCTAAGGTTTCCGAAACTAACGATGTCATGGTTATACGATTTTGGAAACATTGCTGCTTTTATCCCTTTTGGAATTATATTTCCGTTGCTGTATCGAATCCGCTTTAGAAAGTTCATCCCATTATTTATATTAGTGATCGCCTTCTTGGAGGTGCTGCAGTCTTTGACTTTCCTGGGGACGTTTGATGTTATGGATATTATATCCAATACATTGGGGGCGATCATAGGATTTGTTGCTTATAAAGCAGGGTTTTCCTCAGAGATCACCTTTAAAAAGCTAATTGCTTCGACCATCTCTATTTTTATACTATTTATTGGGATTATGACTGTTTCTGAAGCAGTTGATTATGTTGTGCATGTGAATGAAAGAATAGGACCTGTTGAAGCAATAAACGAAATAAGCTCAACCGCACCGGAATCTGAAAGTATTTCAACTTTCACGGTGCAAGGTGAAAAAATAGAGCCTGCACTAAATTTGTTTAGCAGTAAGGATGGGATTAGCAAGGAGTATCAATTTAATCTGAATAAGAAAAGTTTGTGGTTCTATGCCAATTGTGGTATTCCCGACGGAGAAGAATATAAAGGGTCGGTTATGATTATGGTTAATGGAGAAGAACTGATTCAATTTAGTGATAAAGACGAAGATAAAAATGTGTGGAGAGTGAAGACGTTTATTGATACAGATATAGAAGATTTTAAAATTATTGTTAACGGAAACGCTAAAGTATGGGACGTTGGTATCGCAGAAATAAAGCATTGGTGGGAGTAATTACCATTACGATGAAATCAACTAATCGCTTTTTCCGTTAATAATAATTTATTTTCATTTGCAAAATATAGTAAAATAGTGACTTGACAAAAGTGTATAGCAACCATATACTGTTGGTATGGAAAAAAGTAAAAATAACAATCATAAAATTGCAAATGAATCATTAGACTTGGCGTTTGCCTTAATGGAACTAGATAAAAAGACGCGATATTACGGAACGGATGTTCCGATTTTTCACTCTGAAATTCATGTAATAAAGGCAATAGCCGAACATTCCTGCATTCATGTAGGAGGGCTGGCGGATATCCTGGGTGTAACAAAGGGAGCTGTTTCCGAAATTCTCAAAAAGCTGGAGAGAAAGGCTCTGGTAAAAAAGGAAGTTGATGAACTGAATTTATCCAGGTATCTACTGAGTCTAACGGAAAAAGGAGAAAAAGCCCATAAAATTCACATGCATTACCATGATATTATAGACAGCATGGTGGAAGATGAGCTGGAAAATGCGACTGAGTCAGAAATACAATTTTTGTCAAATTTTTTGTCAGCCTTAATAAACAGGATTGAAAACTTTGATGAAAATATGATTAAATAAAAATTTTGCATAAGTGTATGGCAACTATACACATTTTGCGCATAGCAGTTAGGAGGAACTAACATTAAAAAGAAAATAATAAAACATCAAGTCTTTGATAGTAGTGAGGCCAGGGAACGGGAGTATCAACAAAAATTAAAAGCTGACCAAAGAATATTCCAATCATTTTTTAGTTCTTTTTTCCAATGCTTCCGTGTTCCATTTTATCCATATGATTTTACTAAATTTCCAGAAATCGATCCGTTCATCGATCAAACAGAGGATAATGAGAATAAAAAGTATTAATAGTCAAAAACTTTAATTTTGCCAAAGAGTATAGCAACTATACTCATTGTGTTGAAATTCAAAATGGAGGGGTAGATGTGAAACAAAATAAGAGTCATCATTTGGAGAAAAAACTTAGTCCTTCAAGGGAGGAATATTTAAAGGCTATATATAAGCTTTCTAAAAAAAATAAATTAGTACGCTCCATTGACATTGCGGTATATTTAGGAGTCACGAAGCCTAGCGTTCATAGTGCTGTGAATGAATTGCAAAAAGAAGGACTGGTTATCAAGCCTTTGGGTGGTGAAATAGAGCTCACGGAGGAAGGCCGTAAACGAGGAGAGATTATTACAACTAAGTATCAGATTATAAGACAATTTTTAATTACCTGCTGTCATATGGATGAATTGATAGCAAGCGCAGACGCCTGCAAAATGGAACATATTATCAGCAATGATGCCATTTTTGCTATAAAGAAATATATAGGGTTAGAGCAAGGAGATGCTCTTTGAAGAATTACAGATTTGCTATTAGTTACAAAAAACTTAATATTTAAATATAATTATTCCAATTTGTAATGATTCTTATTCCCATTAATTTGTAAACTGATGTAAGCCGATTAAATGATTGAGGCTTATATCTACGTATTGATTTTAAAATCAGAACCTATCTGGCAGTGAACTTAAATCCATGCGCAGAAGCCGTATTTGAAAATAGAGTTCATTACGGAGGAAAAATTGTGAATAAGAAAAAAGGTGGCATGTATTTAGTTGTAATTCTGTTGATTCATCTATTTGTTTTTAATTGGTATGGGGTAACTGCAAAGGCGGCTTCCGTATATTATGTTTCTACGACGGGAAATGACAAAACGGGAACCGGTACATTATCAAATCCATGGAAAACCATACAAAAGGCAGCAGATGTCATGAAAGCCGGAGATACCTGTATCATACGAGGTGGTACATACCGGGAAACGGTAACACTTTCTACTTCCGGAACTTCTGCAAATCCCATAGCCTTTAAGGCTTATACAGGAGAGCCAGTAACAGTATCCGGTGCCGATCCAGTCACTGGCTGGGTAAAGCACTCCGGATCCATCTATTATGCGACCATGGCTGATTCTCTTGGTACCCAAAATCAGATATTTGTTAATAAGCAAATGCAATTTGAAGCCAGATGGCCAAATTCTGCAACGCTCGATCCCTTAAATTCAACACTTGCAGCAGTTGATTCTGGTTCCGCCACGACCATCAAGGATGGAGATTTAATTCAGGCAGCAGGATACTGGGTCGGTAAAACGGTTTGGTGTGTTCCGGGAACAGGCTACAAATCCTTTAAAAGTACTATCACAAGCTCAAGCTCCGGCTCTATTACCTTTGATAAAATGGATATTGGAGCTAAAGCTGGTAACAGCTATTACATGATCGGAGATCTTAAAGATCTTGACAGCTCAGGAGAATGGTATTATGACAGTGGTACCAGCAGGCTTTATTTATGGGCACCTGGTGGAGTTAATCCGAACTCTCTGACTGTGGAAGCAAAAAAGCGGACTTATGCGTTTGATTTAAGTTCCTGTTCTTACATAAATATTACCGGAATTAATATCTTTGCTTCCAGTATTAATATGTCTGCTTCTAATTACTGTAAAGTCTCTGATATGACTGCGGAATACATCAGTCATGATTCCGATGTTACAAACCAATACCGTACAGGGATATTTATGTCTGGCACCAATAATGAGCTTAGAAATAGTACTTTGACCTACAGTTCCGGTAATTTGATCAGTATACAGGGAACCGGAAATAAGGTAATTAATAATCTTATGCACGAAGCAGATTATTCTGCAGCAGATATGCCGGCGATCTATCTGCTGGGGGCAAACCACCTAATCAGTCATAATACGGTATATAACGCTGGGCGCCATCTTATATTTATGCCTACCCAAAATAGTCGTATACAGTATAATGATCTATACAATGCAGGAAAGCTGACAAACGACTGCGGAATCGTCTATGAGTTTGGCTGGGATGGGAATGGGACAGTGATTGATCATAATTTCATACATGATAATCTGGCAAAGAATTATTCCGGCACTGGCATCTATCTGGATAACGGCAGCAAGGGGTATATCGTACACCACAATGTTGTATGGGGAAACTACTCTGGGATAAGGCTGAATACACCCAGTAATTTTAACCTGATCTATAATAACACCGCTTACGGTAACGGAAATATAGGATACTGGGGAAGTGATTTTCAAACAGATATGTATGGTGACAGAATTTTTAATAATATATTTACAACGGCCTTTACATTGCCTGGTACTCATATAGAGAAAAATAATATTACCTCAGGAACCAATCCTTTGTTTGTGAATCCCACAGCACATAATTTCAGGCTGCAGGCTGCTTCTCCGGCTATAAATGCAGGAGCTGTAATACCTGGAATCACGGATGGTTATGTTGGCACGGCACCGGATATTGGAGCATATGAGTATGGCGGAACGGATTGGACTGCCGGGCATAATTTTGCTTCACCACCAAACCCGATTTTTGAGAATGTCAGCATACTTTATAATAATAACGTGAGGCAATCTGATTTTGAGAAAGGGGTAGTCTCACCCTGGATAACAACGTATTCACGTACTGCTGCAAGTGTATCTTCATCAAGGAGCTGCTCTAAGAGTGTTAGACTGGGTACCGGAGAAGATGGTATCAAGCAGGTACTTACCGGGCTAAATCCTGATACCAGCTATATATGTACTGCCTGGGTTAAGGCAGACCCAGGGGAGCAGATTCAGATTGGTGTTAATGGTTTTGGTGGAACAGATGTATCTGCTTCATCTGCCAGTACGACCTGGACAATGGTAAGCATTCCTTTTAAAACCGTAGCAGGTGCCACCAGTGCAACGGTGTATGCGTGCAAGAAGCCTGGTTCAGCATATGTCTATGTGGATGATTTTGGGGTAGTAGAAGATTAAAATATAATACTAAAACTGCATTCAACCACTTGACACACTGTTGTCATGTTCTTATTCTATAATAGAATAAGATTGGAGAATAAATCATGCAGATAAACAGACTTTTTGAAATTATATATCTTTTGCTGAACAAAAAGTTTACGACTGCCAGTGAACTGGCAGAATATTTTGAGGTATCAGTCAGAACCATTTACCGGGATATCGATACGCTGTCTTCGGCAGGAATCCCGATTTATGCCCTTCAAGGAAAGGGTGGCGGAATTTCCCTGCTGGATAATTACGTTCTGGATAAATCAGTTCTATCGGAACAAGAGCAAAATGAGATATTATATGCGCTACAAAGCCTGTCAATAACACAAGCCCCGGAGGCGGATAAAGTTCTTGCTAAATTAAGCAATCTTTTTAATAAGAATAGAACCAGTTGGATCGAGGTGGATTTAAGCCCCTGGGGCAGTGATGATAAAGGGATAAGTCAATTTAAGCTTATAAAGGATGCAATTTTAAGCCATAGAATGATTGAATTCAATTATTTTGGCTCTTCGGGTGAAAAAACGGTACGCAGAGTTGAACCAATGAAACTGATTTTTAAAATAAATGCCTGGTATTTGCAAGCCTTCTGCCTGACTCGAAATGCAATAAGAATGTTTAAAATTGTAAGAATGTCAGACGTCCAAATGACACAGGAAGTTTTCATCGAAAAAATGCCGGAATCATTACCAAGTGGCAGTCAAACACAGGAAGACTCAAAATGGATTGAAATATGCTTAAAAATATCTGCTGATGGTGCCTACCGGGTATATGATGAATTTGAAGAGAAAGATATAACTAAAAATAAGGATGGCTCCTTCACAATCATTACCCATCTGCCTGAAAATGAATGGCTGATACGCTATATCCTATCTTTTGGTGCCGACGCCGAAGTGGTAAGTCCACAACACATACGTGATACGATTGAAAATGAGTTAAATAAAATTATCTTGAAATATAAAATATAAAATATAACCTGACGCGATGTTGTCAGGTTATATTTAGGGATATAGATAGGAGATGTTCTTAAAAAAGCAAAAACGTGATTTTTTGTGAACTGTGGTTAGTCTCTGCTTACTAATCAACAAATTTATGCATAGTAAACAGCGTGCTCGATACCATAAGAATATGGCAAATACATTTATTAAAAATACGATTATTATAAACACATGGTTATGGGAGTCTGCTTAAATAATAAAAGCGGGGCGTAAAATATTGTAATTTATATGTTACAGCATGGTGCAATAGATAGCTCTGAATTCAGAAGGAGAGTAGCCGAAGTTTTTTTTGAACATCCGTCCAAAATGTGTTATATCAGAAAAGCCCACTCTCTCAATAATCTCAGAAATAGGTAATAGAGTTTCTTTGAGCATTTTCGACGCTAAATACAGTCTTAGTCTAATAAGATAATCCATTACTGGATAACCTGTGATTTCACGAAAACGTTCTGTTAAGGAAGTTCTATTGATATGGAATTTATCCGTAAGCTCCTGTATGGTTATTTTATTCATATAATTTGTGTACAAATACAGAATGATCTCTTTGATTTCACCAGGGTCTTTATCAAGTTCCACGCTTTCAATGGTCTCATCAATAATTAGCAGTCTTGACAATAAAAAAAGCATTTCAATTAAATAGGTTCTGCTTCGACAGGGCCAATCTTTATCCATTTGAATGTCTAAGGCATTTTTAATATTCTCTATAATGTTACGGATCCTTTGCGTATTGCTGGGACCAAGATGCAACAGACCTGTAAATTCATTTGTTTTTCTTAAAAACGGATTTAACCAGTATAGGTCTTGTATTTCATTAACAGATAGCTGATTATTAGTTGCTTTAAGTACAGGAAAATCGAAATGTTGATTGATGATTTGTGGATGAAAGATGATAACGTTACACTGAAGTGATACTTCTGATTCCAAAGAAAATGTATCTGTTTCATTCAGACAGAGGGCCGATGGAGCTACAAGGATTTGCGTATGATTATTAAGAGTAAGTAATCCAGTACCTGAGATAACAAAAATCATTTTATAATAATCTCGCTTAATTGCGCCATCTGAGAAGCAATTTTCACTTGTATGACAGATTGGAAACTGAAAGCCTGGATAAAAGTCCCTTCCTAATGTAAAATACGTACTCATACGGCACCTCCTGAGCAATGATATTTTTAATTATATCACTGCTCAGGAAAAAAATATAGAATTCTATCTCAATGACCAAGTATTTTTAACTCTTCACACAGCTTTAATCCGAAAGCCACAGAAGCATCTGGATTTCTTCCTGTTACAATATTACCGGATACAACAACCTCTTGATCAACGTATTTAGCATCATGGTTGGTTAATTCCTTAATGCCATCGCTCCAGGGGAACATGGTTGCTTTTTTGTTTTTAAGAAGACCGGCTCTTGCCAGAATTGGTGGTGCCGCACATATTGCTGCTATCATTTTGTTTTCTTTATCTGCATCCTTTAATAGGCTTCTGAGATCTGTATCATTCCACAGACTATTAATTACTCCTGTACCGCCAACGATAACGATTCCATCATAATCCTTTGATTTTGCATCGGAGATTAAAATATCAGTGGTACAAGCAGATCCATTTAACCCAAACGCTGTTGAGGTAGTGCTTGCTACCGTCACATTAGCTCCATTTATCTCAAGCAGCGTTTTAGGAGTGTAGAACTCTACATCCTCAAAATCTTTTGGAGCTACAACGATAAGTATGTTTTTAGAAAACTTTCTAATGTTCAAAGCATTACAGATAGCAAGACCAAAACTTTTCGATGCAGCTGGATTCTTGCCTGTTACGATATTTCCGTCAGTAACAGTCTCTTCATTCACATATATGGCACCTCTTGTGGTAAGCTCCTTTATTCCATCGTCCCAAGGGAACATGGTAACTGTTTTATCCTTTAAAATTCCTGCCTTAGCGAGAGCAGGGGGAGCTGCACACATAGCTGCTACTATTTTGTTTTGAGAATTAAATTGCTGAAGCAGTGTTCTCAATTCTTCGTTATCCCATATATGACTGATAGCGCCTGTTCCTCCTGGTAAAACGATGGCATCGTAGTCATCAGCGTTAGCATCACTAATTTTGATGTCTGGTGTTATCCTAAATCCATTAATACCAATCGCTGGATCCATTGTTGTACTTGCTACTGTTACCTCTGCTCCGTTAGCCTTTAAAATAGCCGTAGGTTCAACCACTTCACAATCTTCAAAATCCTTAGGTGCAATCACCATAAGAACTTTCTTCTTTGGAGATGTTTCCATTGCGCTAACGGTTCTGATTGGCCCACATACAAGAGCTCCTATTACCATAAATAAAGTCACTGCAAAACAAATCACTTTTATGAATACTCTCTTCATCTCAATTACCTCCTTCTAATATCCATAGTTTATCAAATGTGTATTTGTTCTGTAATAGCGGATCATCAGTGCTTTTCGGCGTATTAACAGGCGGTTGCAGAAACAATTGAAATATTTACATTTTTACAACATTTGAAAAAAGTGAATGGAATAAAAGCAGTAAAATATAATGCAGTTAGATTTATAGGGAAAGAAGTAATCGTCGGAAAGAAAAATCCTGTTCCAGATCTATGGAAAAAGATGTTATACGATGGAACAAATGTTGATTCGCTATATCCTTTCCTTTGGCGCCGATGCAGAAGTGGTAAGATCACATCATATACGTGATACGCATCTGAATGAACGAAATAAAATAACTTTAAAATATAAAATATAACCTGACACGATGTTGTCAGGTTATATTTTATATAATGGAAAAGTGTAAGCAATCTTTCAATCAGAATAAGGAGGTCTATTGATGGAACAGTCAGACCATACAACGATGGATTCCAAGGAGCTTAAGGGAAAGCGTGTTCTTGTAACAGGCGGTACGAAGGGGGGAATGGGAGAGGCAATTGTAAAGCGCCTTGCAAAAGCTGGGGCTACAGTGATAACGACAGCGCGAACCACTCCGGATGAATTAAAAGAGTCAAAATTATTTATACAAGCCGATATCAGCACACCTGAGGGCACTGCGAAAATAGTGGAATATGTACTGGAACAATTTGGCGGTGTGGATATTCTGGTAAATAATGTAGGTGGTTCTTCAACACCCACCGGCGGTGTTTTGCTGCAATCAGATGAGGATTGGCAGCGTACCTTTGATACCAATTTATTTGCTGCGGTTCGCTTGGATCGTGGATTACTTCCGCCGATGTTAAAACAAGGCAATGGCGTCATTCTGCATATCACGTCCATACAGCGTCGGTTTCCAGGTGAAAATACTATGGCGTACTCAGCGGCTAAGGCGGCTCTTGGAAATTACAGCAAGGCGCTTGCGACAGAACTTGCGCCAAAAGGAATTCGAGTTAACAGCGTTGCCCCCGGATTCACGGAAACGAAGGCAGCTGAACGACTCATAGAACGAATGGCACAGGAACGTGGATGCGATTATAAGGATGCGAGGAAGATTCTAATGGATTCATTGGGAGGTATCCCAATCGGGCGCACCGCACGTCCGGAGGAAATAGCAGAACTGGTTGCATTTCTTGTTTCAGACCGCGCTTCCTACATAGTGGGCGCGGAGCATACTATTGATGGCGGAATTGTCCGTACCATATAAAGGAGAAGAATAAATATGACAAACTATAAAAATCAATTACCTAAAGCTGTTGAAATGCATTTTCAGGCAACTAACTCGGACGACCCTGAGGCCTTTCTTTCCATATTTGCGGAGCATGCTGTCGTAATGGATGCGGGAAAGGTATATCATGGGAAGCCAGCCATTAAAGAGTGGTGTGAACGGGAATATTTTGGTGTACATCTAAGGCTTGAGGTTATCAATGCAGTTTCCGTTACTGGAGAAATTGTTGTAACTGCAAAATGTGATGGTGATTATAATAAGGCTGGTCTGCCAGATCCATTGTTTCTTGATTTTCATTTTTCCATGGACGGGGATAAAATTACACGGCTTTGCAATGTTATCTCCTCTAACAGCAGAGCAATTCCATTGCCGCAGCCGGTAGCAGCCTTTTATTATGCTTCAGATATTCTTGATGAGAGTCTTCTTTCAGGCTGTTTTGAGGAGGAGGTCATGATGATCGATGAGGGGAAAGCATACCATGGACCCAAATCGGTCAGTGGACATATTCTTGAAGCAAACAGGTCTGCAAAGGTTATGACTGAAATCACTAATTCTATAGAGAAAAATGGTGAAACAGTTGTGACTGCCATTATTTCTGGTGATTTTGATGGCAGTCCTGTTCCATTGGATTTCCATTTCACTCTAAATGAGGACAAAATTAAAAATTTAAATATTATAGTGGCAGGAGAATAAGGTAGCTGTAGAAATTCTACCATCTTCGTACTATAATATCATATTTCCTTAAAGCTTTGAAAATTCACTCCCTTTGTCAAAATAGATGATATAAATTCTTTTAGAGAATGGCTAAACAAGAAACTTAAATGGATTTATTACTGATACAAGTCTATAAGAAAATCTAAAACTGGTAATTTAGAAATGAAATAATTTGATTGTATAAGGAATTATGATATAATGAACATACAAAATGCAAACGTAAAACATTTATTTTCATTATTTTATAATACACAGGCATTATTAAAGTGAAAAGTGATAACACTAGGATTTGTATCAATATCAATGACAAAAGTCAGTCTAATAATGTTTTTAATGGAAGGCAAAGGAGGACTTATTTATGAATAAGTATATTTTTAAAGATTATTTTCATGAGCCAGAAGGAAAAATTGCAAAACGAATGCTTTTCAAAAGCAATGATGTTATAGCTTTTGTTTTAAACATTGCAAAAGGAGAAATATTACCAGGACACACCCATATGGAATCAACTCTTTTCCTACAGGTCATGGAGGGCAATGCCAAGGTTGTTACGGACGGCAAAGAGACCTCTTTACAGGTGGGGGAATTAATGCAGGTTGATGGGCAGGAAAGCTTGCAGGTCATAAATATGGGTGACGACGTGCTGCGCCTTTATGTCACTATTTCTCCAATGGGCTCAGAAGCTTTTGCGACAGATGCTAATGTTTAGTGATACCCCCTGCAATAATTAGAATGACCTATACGTAAAAAAAGCCGACTCTTTATCGGCTTCATGTATAACTTTACTTTATGAAAGGCCAGATGAAAAGAGTATCCTTTTCATCTGGCCTTAGTTATTTGTTGTATTAAATTATCTTACCTTATTATAGATTACCAAACTACCGCTGTTGTTGTCATCAGGAAGTAAAACAGGCTTTCCATCTCTTTTCCCTAATTCAAAGGTAGCAGTATAGGTACTTTTACTATCATTATTAGTGTGGTCTATTAAATCGACAGTTATTGTAAATATATTATTTGTGATAGCTACGCCATTACTAAAGTCACCATTTAAAGTATAAAAATTGGAAAGAGGATTATAGATTCCATATATCTTACCGTTTTCAATTTTTGTAATTGTAAGTTCTTCAAACCATTCAAATTTTCCTGTTTCATCATATGAACCATCACTAAATGTACCAATGAATTCACTGTATTCGGATGTAGTGCTATTATTATTCATAATTAATCCGGTTTGATCAACCTTTTTTCCGTCAGGAGTTGTGGTATTTACATACATTGCTCCATCTGAACCTACATAGTATTTTCCATCGACCCATGTGTCATGAGCCATTTCCCCATTTGCATTACAATAATACCATTTTCCACTTATAGAAACCCAACCAGTACTCATATAACCGTCTTGATTAAAATGAAACCATTTGTTATCTACTTTTTGCCAATTATTGATAGTATAACTTCCGTTACCGTTATCATACCACCAACCGTGTCCTGTTTGTTTCCATTCCCCTGCGAGTGAAATGATTGTGCTGCTTAGAGCAAAGGTAGTTGTCATTAATACAACCAAAAACTTTTTCATGCATTTTCTCCTTTAGTAAATATTTAGTAATATTATAACACATTTTTAAAAGATTTGGTAGATATAAAAAGAATACAATTATCAATAAAGAACAGCTCGGGAAGTTGAATACTAAATTATTTAAATTGTGTATTTCAGCCGATTAAAATCACATGATTAATCATTGAGAAGAGTGATGAAATATGACAATTATTAAATGCAGTTAAGAACAGAAATATGACTGATATAAGCGAAAATAGTATGTTTATAAAAAAAATATTTACATTAATAGCATAAAGTGTTAATATTGTAATATAAATATGTTATATTTTTGTCAATTAACTATTTTTAAGCTGTTAGTATATAGACTGAAAATGTTAAATTTTAGCTATGCTCACTATAATTAAAAACGGTTTATATAAGAATAAAATGTCTTCTTTTTTAGTAAGATTAGCAAGATTATATGCAGCACCTGGAATTAAGATACCGCTGAAGTGCAGAAGGTCTAACGCTTATATTTGGCTTATAATACGATAAATAAGCAATGAGCGCATCTGGCATTTCCATGCAAATGAAAAGGAAAAAGAACCTGAAGCCATAAAATTTTGGCTTTGAAATTATATAAAGTAATAATATTAATGGGGGTAATAAAATGAGTAAATTTGTGAGTGAGGAAAAAGAAAAGGCAACACTGTACCTAATGGAAATTGCCTCGGGTTTCTGGGCATCTAAAACCTTGGCAACCGCTGTGGAACTGGAAATTTTCAACCTGATTTCAGAAGAAGGAATAGATATTAATGGACTATCAAAAAAGCTGAGAATAGCGTATCGTCCTGCCGAGATGCTGCTCATAGGATGCGCTTCCCTGGGATTACTGGTTAAGAAAGATTCCCTTTATTATAATTCAGCTTTATCGGAAGAGTATTTAGTAAAAGGTAAGCCGTATTATTTTGGTGGGGTCGTTACAATGATGGATCTACGAGAATATATGCCCTGGAGCAGACTGACAGAGGCGGTGAAAAAGAATGAGAGACAAGCAGGAAAAGGAGGATCTGTAGGGCTGTTTGAAGATATAGAGGGGTATTCTCAGGAACAGAGAGTTTTTACGGAAGCTATGCATAGCTGGAGTGTTCAAAGTGGGAAAGAACTGGCCGAAAAAGTTGACTTTTCCAAATATAAGCAATTGATGGACGTGGGAGGAGGTTCGGGAGCATATTGCATAGAGGTGGCGAAAAGGTATCCAACGATGAATGCAGCTGTGTTTGATCTGCCTTCTACCCTTAGTATTACGGCCGAGAAAATTATGGAAGCAGACTTATCTGCGCGGATCAAGACCTACCCTGGAAGTTTCTTCACGGATGAGTTGCCTAAAGGGTCGGATGTTATCTTGCTTTCTATGATTCTACATGATTGGTCACCCGCTGAGAACCTGGATATTCTAAAGAAATGCTATGACGCTCTGCCTTCCGGTGGAGAGGTCATTATAAGTGAATTAATGGTTAATGATGATAAGACAGGTCCTGTATTTGCTGCACTTATGTCCTTAAATATGCTGATTGAAACAAAGGAAGGGCAAAATTATACATGGCTCGAATATACGGAGTGGTTAACAGAAGTTGGATTTGCAGACATAAGAAGAGTGGAGCTTTCTTCCCCGGCAAGTAATGGGGTTCTCATTGGACGTAAGCCATAAATTACATAAGGAATGAGCAGTATAAGTTCCGGCTTATTAAGGCAGCCCGGTCACATGACATTGTGACCGGGCTGCCTGGATTTTTAAACGACTATAAAGCTTGTTTCAGGTAAACACTTAACAGGTTCTTTCCAGAATGGATTAAAAGTGCAACGCATTGGAACGTGAAATATGTGGACGATAGAATGAAAATAAGATATTAAGGTTAGAATCTTATGAAAATCTTAGTAATTCCTCATGCAAGAATTTATAAATAGAAAGGCATCCTTTGATACAATAATAAAGTACCTTAATATGCCTGAAAGGAGGACACCAGTTATGAATGATATCATTCTTGTAGTAGATGACGAACAGGATATTGCAGATTTAATAGAAGTCTATTTACAGAACGAAAACTATACCGTATTTAAGTATTATTCATCGAAGGAAGCACTTGCCTGCATAGAAGGTACGGAGCTTGATCTTGCTATTTTGGATATTATGATGCCGGATATAAACGGATTTGAGCTTTGCCGCAAAATTCGCGAACATCATACTTTTCCGGTTATTATGCTGACTGCGAAAGATGAGGAAACAGATAAAATAACAGGACTAACTTTAGGGGCCGATGATTATGTAACGAAACCATTTCGCCCTCTCGAATTAATTGCCAGAGTGAAAGCGCAGCTACGCCGTTACAAAAAATACAATCCCGGGAAAGAAGAATTGGATGCAAGTCCAATTTTATGTTATTCAGGTCTGGAAATTAACACGAAAACACATGAATGCCTCATTAATGAAAAACCTATTTCGCTTACACCAACGGAATTCTCCATACTCTGTATCCTACTCCAGAACAAGGGAACGGTTGTAAGCGCGGAAAAGCTGTTCCATGAGATATGGCAAGATGAGTATTACAGTAAAAGCAATAATACCATTACCGTTCATATCCGGCATTTACGGGAAAAGATAGGGGATACTGCAGAGGAACCCAAATACATCAAGACAATATGGGGAGTAGGGTATAAAATTTAGATTCTACATGTTATGAGGAAAGGAATACTTTGCTATGGAGAAAAAGGGAATAGGATTAAGAACCATTGCTTCAGTATTATTTATACTATACTTGGTACTATTGGTTTGGATCATACTGTTTAAGCTGCAATTTTCATTGAGTGATATGGATCATAGAAGAAGTATTAATTTGATACCATTTTATTATTCTACTGCTGTGGGCGAACGATTTCATATAAAAGAAGTCAGGGATAATGTATTGATTTTTATCCCATTCGGAATTTTCTTGTCTATGCTGGCCTTTGAGATGAAGCTTCGAAGTAAGATTCTTATCCTTTTGGGTACAAGCTTTGCTTTGGAAGTAATGCAGTATGTTCTTGCAATTGGCGGGACGGATATTACGGATATCATAACCAATGCTTCCGGTGGAGTTGTCGGTATTATCTTGTACTCACTTTTGCTTAAGATGTTAAAAGATAAGAAGAGAGCAGATATCATAATTTTAGTGATTGCAGTAATCGTTACGGTTCTTTTCTTTGTCTTAATGGCTTTCCTGATGCTTGCCAATTAACAATATATAAATAGAGGTATAGCAATGAAAAATAATATAGAAAAGAAAATGCGGGGCAAGCTTTTCGTTACCTTAATCCTTTATACGTTGACTGGCTATATACTGACGGTATTATTAGATTATGGATTCGGAAAATTTTCCAATTCTTTTTTTCAGTGGTTGCAGCTAAGGATTGAAGTTGTCTATTTTCTGTATCTGATCGTTGGATTTTGCTGTCTATTCTATCATTACTGGAAAAAACCATGGTTATATTTTGAGGAGGTTGTCAATGCCACTAAAACCGTTTATCAACTAGATGACAGCACAATTGAATTGTCTGAACCCCTTAAAGATGTGGAAAAGCAGATGAATCAAATTAAAATGGCTGTTCTTCTCAGCCAGCAGGCTGTGAAAGAGGCAGAAAATAAAAAGAATGAATTGGTGATGTACCTGGCCCATGATATTCGTACGCCGCTTACCTCTATAATCGGTTATTTGAGCTTGCTTTATGAAGCACCTGACATGCCGGTAGAACAAAAAGCGAAATATGTTGGGATTACATTGAAGAAAGCCACCAGGCTTGAAAAGCTAATTAACGAATTCTTTGAAATAGCACGGTATAATACACAGCAGATCAAGCTGGAGAAAGCAAATGTGGATTTATATTATATGCTTGTTCAATTGATTGACGAGTTTTATCCTGTCTTATCGGCTAAAGGAAATTTCGCCATTCTCCACGCAGAAGAAACGCTGACGGTTTACGGTGACTCTGAAAAATTGGCCCGTGTGTTTAATAATATCCTCAAAAATGCCGCTGCATACAGCAGCCCGGATTCAGAAATTCTCATTACGGCAGAACAGCAGCAGGATAAGGTTATTATCACTTTTACTAACCATGGGAATACAATTCCCCATGATCAGCTGTCTGCAATCTTTGAAAAATTTAACCGTTTGGATGATGCCCGTAAATCAGATACTGGCGGTGCGGGACTTGGTTTATCCATTGCAGAGGAAATTGTTCGTTTACATGGTGGGAAAATTACCGCGGATAGTGAAGATAATATGGTTACCTTTACCGTATCATTACCTGCTCATTTTAGTGAAAAATCAATGGGTTGTTAGGATTTTCTTAGGAAATTATCCTCTTCATCTTAAAGTATCAGACGTCCTTGTTCTGTAAAATAAAACAGAACAAGGACGTTTGGCGTTTTAATCGAAATAAAAATTGAGGAGAAAAGACATGGAACTGACAATTACAAACCTTAGTAAACAGTTTAAGGATAAAACGGCAGTTGATGATGTTAGCTTAAGTCTTACACCAGGAGTTTGGGGACTGCTTGGAGCCAACGGAGCCGGGAAGACTACACTAATGCGGATGATTGCAGATATTTTGAAGCCAACCAGCGGGAAAATTCTTTTTGATGGCAAGGATATTCATGCAATGGGAGAAGAATACAGAAATTTATTTGGCTTTTTACCCCAGGATTTTGGATTTTTTCAAGATTTTACAGTAAAGGATTATTTGGAGTATGTAGCTGCGTTAAAGGGCGTACCTGTAAGGGAAACAAGAAATAAGATTGACAATCTGCTGCATACACTGACCTTGACTGATGTAAGAGACAAGAAAATCATAAAGTTATCCGGTGGAATGAAACGGCGGGTGGGAATTGCACAGGCGATGCTGAATGATCCTAAAATACTGATTATGGATGAACCGACAGCAGGACTTGATCCCGGTGAGCGGGTTCGTTTTCGAAATCTTGTTTCGGAATTTTCCCACGGAAGAATCGTTTTAATTTCAACCCATATCGTATCCGATATTGAGTATATCTCTACGAAAAATGCAATTATGAAGGCAGGTAAAATTGTTGATGTAGGTACAACGGATGAATTGGTAAAGCAGGTGAAAGGAAAGGTCTGGACTTGTGTTGTACCTGCCGAAAAGATAACCTTGTATGAAATGCAGCTACGGATTATTAACCAGCGAAGTGAAGGTAACAACCAGGTGTCAATCCGTTATCTATCAGATGAGGGCAAGACCAGTAACTCCGTACTGGCGTCTCCGCGTTTGGAAGATTTATATTTATGGTTATTTCCGCAAGAGGAAATCAGTGAGAGGGGGATATAATCTATGCGCATTTATTGCCTGGAAATAAAACGTGTGCTTAAGTCACGCCGTGTAATTATTTTATTAGCCATTGCACTACTAATGTCTATGGTAATGGCCTGGCTTCCTGTAATCTTTGAGGATATCAATCAATATGACGATAGCGGCAACAAAGTAGCCGAATTAAATGGTCTGTCTGCAATTACCTATAAAAAATCGTTGCGTCAAACCAATAACGGAGAAGTCACCCCGGAAAAAATTAAGGAGGCTTTAATAATCTATCAAAATACAGTTTCACAGTATGGAGAGAACAGCCTATACAGCGGTGAGTTTCCAAAGGACCTTTATATGAAAAAGGTTTTTCCCGTGGAATCGCTTTTAGGAAGACTGCCGGAAGCGTTCTCAAATCCAAAGACTGGTCAGGCAGCAAGTCTAATGGACATAGACCCGGACAAAACAGACAATTATTATGAACAAGTAGAACAGCACTTAAAGGATATCATGAAGATGGAGCATAAGGATAATCCAATTGCACAGGAGCAGGCCCTGAAAAAATTTGCCCAGGTAACAAAACCATTTCAGTTTTATGCTGGGTATTCAAGAGATGCTTTTGATTATATTATGCTTTATATTTTCCTTCTTGTTATTCTATGTACAGCAGCGGTCACACCTACGTTCTCCAATGAATATCAAACCGGATCCGACAGCATTTTACGCTGTACCAAGCACGGGCGCAGCAGATTGGGAGTGGTGAAGGTATTTGCTGCAGTGACAGTTTTTTCAATCGCATTTATCCTATGTATTTTACTGCACTTATTAATCTCTAACATGGCATTCGGACCAGAAAGTATGAAAACATCTATGCAGATGTTGTTTTCTGTCATTAGCCTTCCTGCACTTAATTTAGGCCAGCTTCAAGCTGTTTTGGCAATTGGAGGTCTTGTTTCCTTGTTGGCAACCATTAGTTTTACATTATTTCTATCAGCAAGATTCAAGGATTCTATTTCCGTTATTTTGAGTGCAATTGTAATATGTCTGCTCCCGATGTTTATGTATTCAGCTGGATCCGGTTGGCTTGGTTTTATATTGCCGTCAGGAGGAGTCGGTATGCAAAATAGCTTGCTTTATCAGCTGACTAACTTTAATTATCTGCATATTGGTTCCATAAGCATTTGGTCCCCTTATGTTATAATGGCGGCGGCATTAATCGAAATACCATTATTTCTTTTTCTTGCTGTACGCACATATTGCAACCATCAGGTTGATTGATGAATTAATTTATTTTAAACTTTCATGCCCTTATAATAAGTCACAGAGTAGGTAACTGTGATTTATTATAAGGGTATTTTTTTGCAGATAGATATAAAATTTAGAAAAATATAACTTTCTTGTATGAAAAAGTTTAAGTTACTTTATTAAAGTTACATGCTATAATGTTAGATAAAATGTTGTGGTTTGTAATAGGGGGGAATTAATTATGTCTAATAAGATTTTAGTTGTCGAAGATGAAAAAAGCATAGTTGAATTCATTGAATTATACTTGGAGAATGAGGATTTTGAGGTTTACAAATGCTTTACGGCTGAAGCTGCTTTAAAAATTATTGATACAGTGGAATTTGATCTTGTGCTTTTGGATATTATGCTGCCAGGAAAGGATGGCTTCTTTTTATGCAAAAAAATCAGAGAAGTATATCGATATCCAATTATAATGCTGACTGCCAAAAATGATGAAGTCAGTAAAATTAATGGGTTAACATTAGGTGCAGACGACTATATTACAAAACCTTTTCTGCCATTGGAAATGATTGCAAGAGTGAAAGCACAGCTTAGAAGATATAAAAAATATAATCAGACAGATGCAGAAGATTATTCTGGCGTTTTATCATACCTAGGACTAGAGCTCAACATAAAAACAAGAGAGTGCAGTTTAAAGGGAAAACAGCTTAGCCTGACGCCAAGTGAATATGATATATTACGATTGCTGTTGGAACATAAAGGGGAAGTAGTTAGCTCCGATGAGCTTTTTAGACTGATTTGGCATGATGATTATTATACAAAAAATAACACCATTTCTGTTCACGTGCGTCATCTGCGTGAAAAGTTAGGGGACAAGGCGGGGAACCCCAAATACATTAAAACGGTATGGGGGGTCGGCTATAAAATTGTGTAGGGAAAATCAAAAGCGTATTAAATGCAGTAAAAAGCTGGTGTGCCATCTTTTTGTTAGTCTATTTCTTTATTTTGTAGTTGGTTGGATTTTAAGAGTTATTTTCGATTATTATGCAAGCAAAGTCCAAACATCGATAGTTCAATGGTTAGCTCTTCGAGTTGAATTAATTCAGTTCCTGTATATATTTATAGGTTTTATCAGTATATTTATGTATTATTGGTATAAGCCTTGGAGATATCTAAATGAAATAATTAATGCTGCAGAGATTTTATTTAAAAAAGATGATTGTGTAATTAAATTATCTCAACCATTAAAGGAAATAGAAATACAAATGAATCAGATTAAGATGTCGGTTTTAATGGCAGATCAGTCAATGAAGGTTGCCGAGAGCAAAAAAAGTGAATTAGTTGCATATATTGCTCATGATATCCGAACACCATTAACCTCTATTATTGGGTATTTAAGTCTGATCAGAGATATGCCGGATTTATCAGTAAGTAAAAGACAAGAATACGTAGAAATATTACTTGATAAGGCTATGCATCTAGAGCAAATGGTAAATGAGTTTTTCGAGATCACTCAATATAATACTCAAAAAATTGAAATTAATAAACAAGAAGTAGATTTATATTATTTGTTTATACAACTGACAGATGAGTTCTATCCAATGCTCGTGGAAAATGGTAATACTCTAAAATTAGAGATAAACGAAAATTTGTATTGCAGTATAGATCCCGAGAAAATGTCTAGAGCATTTAGCAATTTATTGAAAAATGCAATAAGTTATAGTTATTCATGGACTGAGATATTTATATCGGCAGAAATCAAAAACGATACGCTTGTTATCGTATTTAAAAATGAGGGTGAAACTTTATCAGAAGTGGAACTATCCCGTATTTTCGAAAAGTTTAACAGGCTGGACAAATCAAGAACATCTGTCTCTAACGGAGCTGGTCTGGGTTTGTCAATAGCAAAAGAAATTATACAGTTGCATTGTGGTGATATTGTTGCACAGAGTGAAGATGAAACAATTACATTTATAATTACAATACCAATTTAGTGAATGATTATATATTATAAATAAATTAGCAAATCGTCTGTGTTTGTATAAAAAGATTGTAATTATTATACAATAAATACTTCATTGATCCATGAGTTTTGTAACATAATCCATTAATTTCTTAATCAATTCTCATGACTTTTAATATAGAATCTTAAAATAGAAATCTTTTTTGTTTGATATCATAATACCAGACAAGAAAGATTTTTTCTTTGAGTAACTTTCATCTAAGAAGAGATTAACAATGGAAGGAGAATTGATATGGTCGCTGTTAACAATAGTATGAAAGATCTTTATGATGAACTTTGTTCCAGTGGTAGACCGGGAAGACTGGGAAAAGTTTTTAAGACGGAGAGAAATTATTATTTTCTGGATACCGGAACAGGTAAGGTTGCATGCTTGAAAGAAAATGTATATAAAGTTTTAAAATGTTTCATGCAAAGCGATAGCTACGAAGATTTAAAAGAGCTTGACCTGAATGAGGACGAAATAGAAAGCGCGATTCATGAAATTAAAGAAGCAGTGAAGGCAGAGCATATATTATCCGCACCAGTTCTAAAGACATTAACCGGTTCAGCAGTAACTCACTTAAAGGAAACATTAGAAAGTGGAGTGGAAAATGTCACACTAGAGGTGACTGAAAAATGTAATTTGCGATGTAAGTACTGTATTTATAATCCTTCACATAAAGAGTATCGGGAATTTGGGCATCGAAATATGTCTTGGGATACTGCTAAAAAAGCAATAGACTTATTAATTAATCATTCGAAAGATGCAGAGCAGGTCCATATTGGTTTTTATGGTGGAGAACCTTTATTAAATTTCGGATTGATTAAACAAGCCGTTGAATATGCAAGAAGAAATTTTAAAGAGATTACGTTTGCAATGACTACCAATGCAGCTTTGGTAACTGATGAAATTGCGGAGTATCTATTACAAAATGACTTTGATATTATTGTCAGCTTAGATGGTCCTGAAGATCTTCATGATGCGAATCGAATCACTGTAGAGGGAACGGGAAGCTTTCGTAAAACAGTTGCAGGTGCTAAGATTTTATTAAATACACAAAACAGGTTGGGAAAGCAATCAAAGATATCATTTAATATGGTGGTCTCTGGCCCGGATTATGATGAAAACTATAATAAAATACAACAGTTTTTAGAGCATGAAGATTGGATTCCTAAAGGTATTATGGTCTTAACAGCGTCTGTGGATCATGGTCCTAAAGATAGTGAGTATTTTATTCCACAAAGCATTCAGGAGCGTGAATTTACAGATGGATCATACGATCCCTTAAATGAATGGGACTTGAATTACCGGAGAGAAATGAAAGATAGCAACGAAAAAAAGGGGCTTTTCTCAGATGGTGTTATGGATAAAGGAATGCTCATTATACATAAACGTCTATTATCAGAGTATCCAGTTAAGGCTTATGGAATGAACGGTTGTTGTGTTCCAGGACAAAGAAGAATATATGTAACGGTAGACGGTAAATTTCTTCTCTGTGAAAAGGTGGGAAATATTCCGGACATTGGAAATGTTGATACTGGGTTTGATTTAGAGGGTATTCAGAAATTGTATGTTGATGATTTTATAGATAATGCGAAAGAATACTGCAAAGACTGTTGGGCGGTTAATCTTTGCACCATGTGTTATGTGAATTGCTATGATCAAAAAGGCCCGCATTTCTCATATAGGCACAATTCCTGTAGAAACGAAAGGTTGTATTTGGAAAACAATCTTGTTCGTTATCATATAGCGCTGGAGGAAAATCCTGAAGAACTCATGGAGTATAACGAGAAGGGGTTTCGTTAGTTAGTCAAATACGTTTGTTTTACATAAATGTATTTAGAAAAAGATGGAAAGGAGATTTAACTATGAAATTCATCAATCCAATTGGGAGAAACCCAGGAAGTGGTATTCAGCCTCAGGCATGTACATGCTCTAGCGGTTACGCTGGATACAGAGGCAATGATGATGGCTGCGTTCACTGTGGTTGTGGCTGTAGTGGCAGTGGCGAATATCGTACAGGAAATAGAGTAAAATCTGTTACTACCGTGCGTTCCTCATCATAATTAACTTGCCGTTAAAGAAAGTAGCATCTGAGAATATCTCTCAGATGCTACCTCTTTCTAACTAAATCAATATACATTATCTGAGGATTATAATGAATAAATTTAAAAGCAATATAAAATTATTTATATACACGATCCGGTTGCTATGTAAGATAAATAAAAAAATTTTTGCTTTTTCAGTCCTGCTTTCTATCATAAATGGAGTGTTTCCTATTGCTACACTTTTATTAAGTCAAAGAATTATTAATGAGATACAATTACTGAAAAGACCATTCAGTATTTTGTTGCAATTAATAATCATATATTTTGCAATATCTGGTATTGGAACTATATTGCAAAATATAAATGGATATGTATTAAGTAAGCTTAATAACATATTACAATATGGCATCAATAAAATTATTATTGAGAAGTGTTCAAAATTATCCTTAGAAACGCTTGAAAGAACAGAAACGTATGACACGATAGCACGTCTGGAGCAAGATATCGCGACGAAGCCTTATCAAACGTTACAAGCTATCATGAGTATATTTTCTAATGGGGTATCTGCTGTATTAGCTTCTGTCATAATAATCAGCTGGAATGTGTGGGTGGAAATTATCTTGCTGATTATCTCCATATCAATGTTTATGGGTGAGATTTTTATAGGTAATAAAGAATTTATTATGAAATATAAAAGAAGTGATAAGGAAAGAGAATCCTGGTACTACTCCTATCTTCTAACTCATGACACCGCCTTTAAAGAGATAAAATCTTATGGGTTAAAAAATCACTTTATAAATAAGTATATAGAGCTGAGTAATATCTTTATCTCCCAATCAAATCAAATTGAGAAATTTAAAACGATCCTAAATATATCAATTGCACTGATTCAAGACGTGTTCAGTCTGGTAACGATGATTATGGCAATTCATGCCGCTTACATTGGCTCTATCATGATTGGTACAGCTATGTCATTTTTAAATGCAATTAACATGGTCCAGGGATCTACAAATGCTGTAGCCTCAGGAATTTATACTATATATAATTCAAATCTGTATATCAGATTACTGGAAGAGTTCTTGGATGATTCTGACGGAGAGGAAGAGTTAGACAGCGATACGAAATTAAACGTAGAAAGAATTTCTTCACTGGAGCTATCTGGAGTCGGATATGATTATCCGGAATTTAGAGACGTCTTAAGGAATGTTACGTTAAGACTCGATATTGGAGAGCAAATCGCCATTGTTGGTAAAAATGGATCAGGCAAGAGTACACTTTTTAAAATCATATGTGGGCTTTATAAAACCTCAAGAGGGAAATTTTTTGTCAATGGCCAGGATATAAATGAATGTAATGTTGAATCGTATAGAAAAAGAACCTCAGTATTATTTCAAGATTTCTTAAAATTTGAGGGGTCATTAGAAGAGAATATCGTGATTGGAGATATCAATCATCAGGCTAATAGGGAAGAAATACATATAGCATTGGATAAAGCAAATGTTAATTTCTTAAAAAGCAATGGTTACTATGATCTGGCTAAAACATTAGGAAATTGGTTTGATAATGGAAGTCAGCTTTCGGGAGGGCAATGGCAAAAGATAGCTTTAGCTAGAGCTTATTACAGGAAAGCAGATGTCATTTTACTAGATGAACCGAGCTCAGCTCTGGATGCAATGGCTGAAATGAAAATATTTAAAAGCTTTTTTGAAATTAGCAAAGATAAAATTGGTATATATATCACACATAGAGTAAAAATAGCAAAAAACGCCACTAAGATAGTTGTAATAGAAGGTGGTGAAATCGTTGGAATTGGTAATCATGAAAGATTAATGCAAGAATGCGCCGTTTATAGAGATATGTATTGTGAAGAGCTAAAAGATATTAATGAATAAATTTGTGAAAGAATTATTTTATATTAATATTCGCCTCACAAATTTTTAAGATGACCATAACACTGATAATTATCAATTGATTTTTGAAGTATCATTTGTTGACCGAATCGACCAGAGTAACAGCGAGAACAGGAATGCAGATAAATAATCTGCATTCCTATTTTGCCGTACAAAGATCTATAAAAGCCTGCATCAGTGGACTGATCCATTTGTTTTTATGATAACCGCAGACAGCAGTAACCTGTACATTAGATAAATCTGTGGGTATCTCCACCAGTTCCCCGCGGTCAAGTTCCTCCTGTACGGAAAATTTGGGCAGAAACGAGATGCCGACAGAGCTCTTAACCAGATTTTTAATCGTAGGGATACTCCATAATTCAATTGTGTGATCTAAAAGAATGGATTTTTCACGTATATACCGTTCAAAAAGTTGCCTGAAAATGCTATTAGGCTCATTAATTATAAATGAAATTGGAATTTGCTGATCGGGTGTTATAAAATCCGGAAAGCGCTTCTTTGTTTCAGGGGAAGCCACTAATATGATCGGAAAGGTTCCCATTGGGATAGTAATTAAATTGGATCCATATCCACTCACATTTTCATAAAATACCCCAATATCCAGAGTTCCATTGATAAGCTCATCACGAATATCGTAGCAATTCATGGATCGAAGAAATAAACGGGCATTGGGAGCCTGCTGATGAAATTCCTTGAGAATTGGCGGCATTTTATAGCATAACTGGGTTTCTGCAATACCTATCTGCAAATCTCCCTGGCATTCTGCAAGATCATTTTCAAAGTAACGCATTTTATTGACGGATGTGAGAACATCATTTACATATGGTACGAGCTGTTTTCCGGCTTTTGTCAACATCATGCGCCTGCCAATTTTTTCAAACAATTTTGTTGATAATTCCTGCTCCATCTGTCCCATCTGAAATGTAATAGTAGATTGGGTATAATTTAGTTTTGCTGCGGCTTTAATGAAACTGCCTTCTTCAACAATTGTTTTAAAGGTATAAAGATATTTAAAGTCCAAAGTAGTCACCTCACTAATAGTTCAAAAATATTGAACTATAAATATGAATATATCGATTTGAATGAATGATAATTTAATGATATCATAACACTATGAAGAGACAAATGCAATCAGGCATTTATGAATTAATGGGATTCCCATGCTGTATGCATACAGTTAAATTACATCTCTGGAGGGTACATACTATGAATTTATCAGCCTTTTTTTCTTACACATTTTTAACTGCGTATACGCCTGGGCCAAATAACATTATGTCTATGACAAATGCTGGACGGGATGGTTTCAGGCGTTCTATTTCGTTTTTTACTGGTATCTTTACTGGATTTGTTATTGTGATGTCAGCGTGTGCTGCTTTTTCTACGTTGTTGTATGAGTATATCCCTTCCATTAAGCCAGCTATGATTTTTATAGGAGCGGCTTATATTCTTTATTTGGCATGGACCGTATGGAGAGATAAGCCGAATAAAAAAAACAATGGAATCACGCAGGCAAATACTTTTTTATCTGGAATACTCCTCCAATTTGTTAATGTTAAAATCATATTGTACGGAATCACTGCAATGTCTTCGTATGTTCTGCCACACTATCATGATGTGGTTACCATTGAGATGTTTGCTTTACTGCTTGCCTTGATTGGCACCTCAGGTTGCCTTTGCTGGGCTGTATTCGGCGCAGTGTTTGAAAAAATATTTAACAAATACCGTAAGGGTATTAATATCATTATGGCCTTATTACTGGTGTATTGTGCCTTGTCATTATTTTTATAGAAGCTGAAAATTTTGAAGGTTGCAAATGAAGTTTGATATGGGTGAAATAAAATTTGGGAGGATAGGAATCTAAGATGGATAAAACAGCACTGTTAATACATGAAAAGGCTCTTGAGCTTGGTTATGAAAAATGCGGTATCATCCCAGTTGAAATGATGTCCGGATACGAAGAAAAGTTTCATGAACGGACACAAAAGATACCAGGGTCCCAACCCTTTTATCAAGGGCAGGAGCGCCTTTTAAAATTTAAAGAGGAGTATCCGTGGGCAAAGTCAGTCGTGATCCTTGCGAAGTCATATTCAAAATACGAGGTACCAGAATCATTAAACGGACACATTGCAAAACATTATTTAATGGATACCCGTGTAAATGAAGGTACAACGGAATTTCAAAACAGCATTCTGCTGGAGCAATATATGCAGGATTTGGGTATGCGTACAGCTATCAACCGAAAATTTGGAATCATTGGGATGCGCTGGGCCGCTATGCAGGCAGGGATAGGCGTCATTCGCCGTAAT
The DNA here is from genome assembly GCF_000687555.1 of [Clostridium] aerotolerans DSM 5434. GTDB lineage: Bacteria > Bacillota > Clostridia > Lachnospirales > Lachnospiraceae > Lacrimispora > Lacrimispora aerotolerans. The sequence goes on from NZ_JHWJ01000006.1 coordinate 55,302, forward strand.
AATTTTTTCTATACAGAATCAGGCTCATGGATTGGTTTAGAAGCATTTCTGGTGGACGGTGAAATGGAGCTGATCGAAGAGACGAGGCTGAAACCTTGCCCTCCAAACTGTGACCGCTGCATTAAGGCCTGTCCGACCAAATCGCTATGCGAAGCCTATGCCATGAATCCATTAAAATGTGTTTCTTTTCTAACAACATTTGGGGGCAGAGATCTTTCTAATGAGCCTCTGGCTGCTGAGTTTGGGGATTGGATTTACGGCTGTGATATTTGCCAGGATGTTTGTCCCATGAATCATGGGAAATGGGGAGGCACCGAAAAGTTCCCTGAGTTAGAAGAACTATCAGACGTAGTAACGGTAGAAAACATATTAAACATGGATGAGGAGATCTATAAGGAGAAAATTCAACCTAAATTCTTTTACCTTGCTCCTGATGAGTTATGGAAATGGCAAGTAAACACACTAAATTACATGAATAATCATTTTGATCAAACATATAGTTCAGCTATTTCAGAGGCACGCAATAGTAAATATCCAAAGGTGAGGGAAATGGCAACTGCTATATGTCTGAAAAGAGAAATTTCGTAAAAAAGATTTATTACAATCCGTCTCAAATTAGCACCTCAAATGTCTGCTGTAGTTTCAGTCCACATTTGAGGTGCTTTTTGTTGCAGCGGGTCCTTTATATAGAGCATGCTTTTCTGCGGAATAGATTCAAAGAACTACGTAATGGTAATTTGTATTTTCTCCTGACAGTCCGGAGTGATTCTTTGGTGTCTTAAATCAATTTCAACTTGATAAATGCTTTATACAGTCCATCCTGATCTACATCATCCGTAATATAATCAGCCATTTCTTTAATTTCATTTCCTCCGTTGCCCATTGCAACGCCATAAGCACAGCATTGTAGCATTGGTATATCAATTTTTGCATCACCAAAAGCTATGGTATTTGAAAGATCAGCCTGTAAATAAGTTAGTAAATGTTTAATTGCATTGGCTTTATTGATCCCTTTTGTGCATAGATCTCCGAAAAGTGCTTCTTCCCCTTTCCCGCCCCATATGCCAGATTCCAAGTCAGGAAAATGTTTTTTCGTATCCAGAAAGTCTTGATAGGAGTTCAGAACATAGCTGATTTTATTAACATCACTGCGATAAAGTTCTCCGCCGAAAATCATATCAGGAAAGACATCGCGAACGGTCAAACAATTTGCGCCTTCCTTGCCTTTTCTTTTGGAATATTCCTGAATCGTCACCTCTGCTCTGGTTTCAAATGCTTCACTTGCAAAAAGTCCATTATTACTCTCTAAATAAAATTCAAGTCCCCGAAGATGTAACCAGTCCACAATATTCTTGCATTGTTCCTTGGTAATCATCTGATGCATTATGACATGACCATGATCTTCCACATAGCTTCCATTTCCGCCGATCATTCCATCCAGGCCAATATCCCAGATGTTCTGATATACTTCTGCCTTGCTGCGGCCCGTGCTTATATAAACTTTATGACCATTTTCTCTGGCTCTTCGGATTGCTTCTACAGCTGATTGAGGTAGATTGTTTTCGTAATCAACCAATGTTCCGTCTACATCTATGAATATTATTTTTCCCATTATTAATCTCCTTTATCTTAATTAGTATAGCATCTCCTGAAAATACTCCACATGGGTTTAAAATAACCGATTTCATGAGAAATGGCAAGTGGTATCCTATATAATTTTGATCGTACTTGATTTAATATCACAAATTATTTTATAAGAAAGGCAGTGATATATGATACAATGTGTGAAGGGAATAAGTAACATTTTGTATTGGAATTTGTTTAAAGGGGGATATGATAATGAAATACAGGTTTGCCTTTTATAAGAAAGAATATTTTGATGATATCGAGGAGTTAATTTTAAATTCATATCAATGGGAGAATCCCACTTTTGGTTTAAGCCGACTGGAATTTACCAATGGATTGCATCCATCTTTTTTGCGTTATTCAAATGTGTGGGAGCGAACCGTTGGTGTGTATTTTCTTGATAAGACCATCGTTGCCTGTGCAATGAATGAGGGCAATGATGATGGAACCGTCTTTTTTCTATTCAGAGAGAAAACGTTTGCCCAGGATAAAGAACTTCTAAAAGACATGATTCATTTTGCGAAAACAACCATGTCATGTGTGGAAGATAAGAATAAAATTAAGCGTTTTGTTCGTGTCTTGATTCCGGAGTGGAATTCTACTCTGTCAGATCTTATTTTAGAAGAAGGCTTTAAAAAAGAAGAGTGGGGAGAACGGATCCGCATTCGTACATTTGATACGGATCCGTATCCTGTTAAGCTGACAGAGGGGTATCGATTCGCGGATGGAAACGAAACTCCTGCATTTTATTTAGCAAATGTACATATGGCTTCATTTAACTATAGCATTCGTGAGGTGCCGGATTGTGCAAAGGCATTTTTTGAAATGCGCAACGAAAAGCATTACGATCCATACCTGGATCTTTGCATTTTAGATCCGCAAAACAGACCTGTAGCCATGGCAATCATATGGTATGACAAGAGGATGCCATATTGTGAATTAGAGCCATTGGGAGTTGCTTTTTGGGAACGGAGAAAAGGATTGGCGACTGCGATATTAAATGAGGCTTCCAATCGTGTTATGTTAAAATATCCGGAATGCAAAGGCATGACTGGTGGAGATCAACCATTTTATGAGGCAACAGGTTATTATGTGACGGACCACGTACCTGCATATCGCTATGATATGGAAATATATCCTTCCTGGGATGAGAGATCAAGGAAGAAGATATGAATTGACATAAATGTCCCCACCATCACATAAAATGATAAGGTAAGTTATTGAAAGATTGTCCAAATTAAATATCTTACAGTATTAAAATGTGGAGGTTGGTTCAATGATAAGGAAAACCAAAAGCTTTAAAGTATTAACTACAGTTGCTATGGTCAGTTGTATGCTCTGGGTAAGTGGTTTCACTGCGAAAGCCCAAACTGTAAATGAAACAGAACCGAATGATAGTATGGAAACGGCACAACTTATCCAGGCAAATTACGAAAGTGCGGCACAGGTTATTAGCGGCAATAGACCAAATCAATATGTAGTAAAAGGGAATACAAGTAAAACAGATGAGGATTGGTATAAGGTCTATTTAAATGCTGGCGTACAATATATTACCTGTAATGATAATCCATTTGATTATGAAATATATAATTCTGATGGTAATTTAGTAACTTCAGGTACATATACCAAGAGTCGATTATTCCCAGTAGGGTATCCTTTTAACGTATCTTCAAACGGAAATTATTATGTTAAAGTCAAGGGTATGACATCTGCATCTTCAAGCTATATATTATTGGTTGGCGGACCTACTTATTCAGTCGCAACCTGTACTGTTTCATTAGGAAGTATTAATATGAGTGGCAAAGATGTTACTGTTCCTGTTGATTTACGATCAAAGGACACAATACCGGAAGGTTCCGTCGTATACACCATATCAATGAGTGGGGTAAAAAGTACTTCTGTAAATGGTATTACAGTAAAAAATGTATCTAAAAACAATACGATTTCTTTGAACAATTATTCATGGGATAAAACTGGTCTTGTTTCATTGAATATGCCGCTTAAAAGCAGTTGGCAAATAAATTTCAAATACAATAAAAATAATACTTTTACACCAAAAATCAATTTGTTTTTTGCATATCCGATAACATCAACGTATGTAAGTGATATAGAATTTTAGACGGGGGAATAGTAGGAACCTAGAAAAAATTGTTTGATATAGGGTGTGATATAGAAGTATCAAATGTTTGTTTAGACCTTCAAACTGAGGTATAATAATATAACTCAGTTTGAAGGTTTTCTTTATGGGCAAAATAACTGGTAAGTAACAATAAAGCACAAGTTTGATAATATGGCATAGACGTAATTCAATCATGACAGAAATAATATCTGCCCTTTTGAAAAGTGGCCTCATGGCCCAGGCAGTTTCCTTTCCCTATGACCAGTATTATACCTCTTTTATAAATGGTGCAGAGTATGTATGAGTTCATTTTAAAGTACATACTATTATGGTAGCAAGATTTATCACCTGTTTTGTATGGGGGGGGAAATATATGAGAAAGTATTATATTGATAATATTCGTAATCTATGCATTCTGTTGTTGTTTCCGTATCATACAGCCATGATATTTAATAACTACGGTGATAGTTGGTATGTACATAGTAGAGGCACTGAGGCTGCAGGCTTATTCCTCATATCTCTCTATCCCTGGTGGATGGCAATCCTGTTTGCGTTGGCCGGTATGTCCACGGTTTATGCGTTGAATAAAAGAACAGCGAAAGAATTTTTGGTTGAGAGAGTACATAAGCTTCTCATTCCTTGTATATCCGGAATCATTTTACTGGTGCCGGTGCAGACCTATATCGCGCGCCGTAGTTTTTACGGCTATGGTGGAACCTATCTCCAACACCTTCGAGTATTCTTTCAAATGACTGACTTGAGAGGCTATGATGGACATTTTACACCGGGACATCTTTGGTTTATTATGGATCTCTTTGTTTTTTCCTCTGTTTTTTATTTCCTATGGTCTGGTACAGGAACAAAGAAAAGAAACTTAAGGGAGAGAAATTCACTTTGATCCCGCTGATCTCTATGTTTATACTGATTGTTGTGGCAACTCCTATCTTAAATATTGGGAATAAGAGTCTGGGAGAATATGCTTCTTATTTCTTATTAGGTTACTTTATTCTTAGCATGGAAGAAGTCCAGGAGAGGCTTAAGAGGCATCGTGCAATATTGGCTGTACTCTGGGGAGCGCTTATTGTCTGGCGCTGTGTTATGTATAAAATGGGATTAAGCAATTCTCTTCTATGGAACGTGGAGCAGAGACTTCTGGCATGGGTAGGAATACTGGCAGTATTGGGGCTTGGAAGAAAATATCTGGAGTTTCATAATAAATTTACTGTATACTTTACACCGGTTGCTTTTCCCTTATATATATTCCACCAGTCTATCATAGTAATGATAGGGTATTTTACGATTCGTCACGTAAAGGCTGCAATAATTCAGTATATGATTATATGCCTGGCCTCCTTTGGATTTACCTTACTGGTATATGAGTTATTCAAACGAATCAAAATAGCCAGATTCTTATTCGGAATTAAAAAATAAAGGGTATGCTGCCAGCTAAACCAAGAGATATGATAATGAAATAAACGAAAGGTCAAATAACAGAAGGCAAAAATGTACAGAATATAAGAAGAGAGGTATGATAAGATGAAAATCCAATTTGATCCGAACAATAACATTGTTAGATTATGTATGATAGGAATGGGCATGGAAGACAGCGGCAAACTCAAAGAAGCAGGTGAATCCTTTCAAAAAGCATGGAGTGAAGCAACCAATGACTTTGAACGATTTATTTCAGCGTATTATATAGCCAGGCGCCAATTAGATCGTTTCGAGAAATTAAAATGGTTTGAAACATCTTTGCAGTTCGCCTTAAAATGGAATGATGAAAGCGTTAAGAGTGTTTTCCCAGCATTATATCGAAACATAGCAAAATGCTATGAGGATATGGGCAATTTAGATAAGGCAAAAATGAATGACCAACAATCAAAATTACATGAGGTTCCGCCAACGGATAAAGGCCCCTTTTATCATGGGACAAAAGCGGATTTACAGGTGGGTGATTTATTGACTCCAGGAGGAGAATCCAATTATAAACCCGAACTAAAGATGAACCATATTTATTTTACTGCTCTTTTAAATGGTGCAGGGCTTGCAGCTTCCTTAGCAAAAGGAGATGGAAGAGAACGAATTTATATCGTGGAACCAACAGGGGAATATGAAAATGACCCTAATGTTACAGATAAGAAATTCCCAGGCAATTTGACACGTTCTTACCGCTCATCAGAGCCTCTTAAGATTGTAGGAGAAGAAACAGAATGGTTAAAACAGACCCCGGAGCAAGTGCGAAAGTGGCGTGAAAAGCTGGCCAATAACAAAGGGGAAATCATTAATTAAGGATATGTAAATGAATACTCCAATCGGACAGGGATTAAACAGATAGAAGATTTCACCCCAATAATAAATTATAGATTCCTAAGAGAGGAATCAAATAGCAGTAACTTAATCATAAAAGAGAAAGGGAGAGTAATATCATGACAAATGAGCGTGTATTTCAAATGGCGTTTTCCTCGGTCTATCCGTTGCTTGTTAAAAAGGCAGAGCGAAAAGGGCGTACCAAATCAGAAGTCGATGCCGTGATTTGCTGGCTGACGGGCTATGAGATTTCCGGCTTGCAGGTGCAAATTGATAAGGATATTGACTACGAAACTTTCTTTTTGGAAGCCCCCAAGATAAACCCCAATGCGGTCAAAATCACAGGTGTGATTTGCGGTCATCGTGTTGAGGAGATTAAAGACCCTCTCATGCAGAAAATCAGGTGGCTTGACAAACTGGTGGACGAGCTGGCAAAAGGAAAATCATTGGAGAAGATTTTCAGAAATTGAATCACAATGCATTGACCGCAGTCCTCCATTGAAATCATCGTTTATACATGTTCTTCTTATCTTTTAACGAAAATTAGTTATGAAAGAACTGCGGTTGTGACATTCAGTAAATAAGCACGCTTAAAAGTGTATCAACTTAAATATTCCAGAATTTCTTCTGCGATCTGATTATTTCCACCGGCATTAAGCATACTCTTTTGAAAGATTTGAATGCTTTTCTTATAAGAATCATCATTTAATATATTCATTGCATTATCTGCTAAGATTTCAGGAGTCAGATGTTTTTTTGACAGTCTTTTCCCCATATGCAGGGTCTCTATTTGTCTTGCTACTGCAGGCTGGTCGTTTCCCACTGGCATTACAAGCATAGGGACTCCATAATAAATAGATTCGTTGACACTATTCATTCCGCCATGAGTGATAAATACACTTGTTTGTTTTAAAATTTCTAACTGGGGTACAAATGGATAGATAAAAATGTTATCAGGGATGGAACCTAGTTTTTCCGCTTTCACAAGCAATCCGATTGATATAATTACAGTCACAGGTTTATCCTTGAATGCCTGAATACATTTTTTAAAAAAGGATGTGGAATTATTTAAAAGTGTGCCTAGAGAGATATAAATTAAGGGAGAGCGCAGCTCGGGAAAATGAAAGGATGGATCAATTGGCCTGTCACTGATTGCTGCTCCTATGTATTTATAATGGAATGGATCAAATTCTTCAGAGAAAATTTGAAATTCTTTGATTGTGTAGGTGAAGTTTAAAGGCGGGGCATTGTCGACCATTTCTTTTGCAATGCTGTTATAGCGCAAATGAAACTTTTTCTGAATTCTCTTAGAAATCAGGCTGCATAAAAAGGGATACCGGAAAATACAGGTCATATACCATCCCCCTGTTTGACCGAAATAACTCAGAACGTGCTCATTTAAAGAGAAGGTGGAAAACAGCCGGAATGCTGGGATTCCCAGTTCATCAGCCAGAGACTTGCCAGGTAAAAACAACATTTCATAAATGAGACAGTCATAATCACGGCCAATTCGTTTCACAGTCTTATAAGCAGAGCCCCAGCTTTTTAACTCTTTTTGAGAGGGGGATAATGTTTCTGGATAATCATCATAGGGGATAAAATGAGCCCCTGTTTTTTCCACTTTTGTCTTCCAGTCAGGAGCCTGTACATAGGTGACTTCATGCCCTAGGCTAATGATCACCTTTGCAAGTCCAAGGGTGGGGTTGGTATGACCGGAAAAGGGCAGATTGACCATTAAAATTTTCTTTTTACTGTTCATAATATACTTTTAACCTTTCTTTGATTATATTTTCACTGGTTTCACTAATGAGAGGTGTCTCGAATTTTTGCAGCATTGTCACAATAAACTGGATTCTATTATATACTTCAATATATGTGCTGTTGACGATGATAGGATCCAGCCAAATATCAAATAGAAGTATAAAAATTTCTGCCATCTCTTTGGGATACTTGCAGTTAAATTCCAAGGAAGCATTTCCCTGACGAATGATCTCTTCCACATACTTACTTAAAACATTGATGGAATTTCTTAATGTATTAAGTAAAGCATAAGGAACTTTTTCCGCCCAATGATTTTGAGTTAGATTATAAAGAGTGTCATCCCCTTGTAATTCTCTTACAAGCAGATCAATTTTTTCTACGGAATTCAAATCTCTGTTCTCAACCAATCTCTCAAACAAAATTTTTATAGCCTCTTTTCTTTGAGCAATGATATATTCCATAATTTCCTGCTTGCTGTTAAAGTGATGGTATAAAGCGCCCTTAGATAATCCAGTAGATTTCATAATATCCATCATGGTCGTATTTTCAAAGCCCTTTTGAGAAAAGAGAACGGTGGCTGTTGTTGTGATCTTCTGTTTTGTAATACTGGCTTTATCTATTCTTGACATCTATTCTTACCTCCAAAAAGACCGCTGGTCGGTTTTTGTAATTGTATCAAAACAAATAATATCTGTCAACTAAAACATGCAATAATGATAAAAAAACAATAATGACTTAATATAAATAAAAATTACAAATATTTGCGCGTAATTAAAGTGGACAAAAAACGACAGAAAGTGGACATTTTTTTAAATTTGCTCATTTTTATGTTTTAATCCATAACAGATAAAATAATCTATCAATGAAAAGAACAGGATCTGAAGTATTCTGTAAGGAATACTCTGTGAGAGAGAAAGGAGGATATGGATCATGAAGTTTGCAATGTTATTTCCAGGACAGGGTGCTCAATATGTTTCTATGGGAAAAGGACTCTACGAAACGTTCGATTGGGTAAAAAAGATTTACCAGGATATCAGTAATCGCTTTGCCCTGGACCTTTACAAGTTGAGCTGCGAAAGCGATTTGGAATATCTGACGAGAACGGATCATGCTCAGATCGCCATATTTGTGGTTAGTTACATGAACTATCTTGCTTTTTTAAATGAATTTAATATTAGGCCTGAATATATGGCTGGTCACAGCCTTGGCGAATTTACTGCGCTTGCAGCATCGGGGGCATTATCTTTTGAAGAATCTCTGGGATTAGTACTTGAAAGAGGAAGGCTCATGCAGATAGAGGCAGACAAATCCCAGGGCGGAATGCTTGCGGTAAAATCAAGCTATGAAAATGTGAATCTTTTGTGCAAAGAATTTATGGAACAGCATCATTCCAAAATCAGTATATCTAATTACAATTCAGCAAATCAAATCGTTTTGTCTGGTGACTCGGATACATTAAATATAATAGAAAAGACATTGGAATCTAATGGTATATTAACGACCAGATTGAATGTTGGCGCTGCATTTCACAGCAGTTATATGGATATGGCATCCCGTGAGTTCTCATCTTTATTATCAAAAATAAACTTTTCAACCCCTAATTGTGAAGTAATTTCAAATGTCAGCAGTCTTCCGTATGGAGGAGATATTTACAGTCTGTTGTCAAAACAGATGGTTTCCACGGTTCGGTGGCATGAAACCATAAAATATCTGGAGGGGGAGGGCGTTGATATTTATATTGACCTGGGACCAAAGAGCATTTTAAAAGGCATGATGAAAAGAAGCCTGAGTAAGGGGAAAGTTTATTCCTATGAAGATGAGGAAGATAAAGTCTTACTGAATCAAATTTTAAATAAACAAGAGCAATCATAGGAAAGAGGTGAAATATGAATAAGGCAGCAGTTGTAATCGGAGGTTCCGGTGCCATTGGAAGTGAAATATGTAAGCGGCTTGCAGAAGAAAACTATCATACATATTTTACTTACCTGAAAAATAAGGATACTGCCAGTGAATTAGAGCAGGCATTTCCCGGCTATCTTCATGGCATTTCCTGCAATATCCGCAATCATGAAGAGGTGGAATTGTTAATAGACAGGGTTAAAAAGGAATGTGGCAGAGTTGATGTTTTAATTAATTGTGCAGGAATTTCAGGAGAAAGTCTTTTTGTGAACAAAAGCATTGATGAATGGACAACTGTTTTGGAAACGAATCTATTCAGCATATTTTATTCCTGCAGAGCAGTGGTTCCAATTATGCTGGAGCAGTATGGGGGAGTGATCATTAATGTATCTTCTATCTTAGGCACCTTTGGCATTCCCGGAATGGAAGACTATTGTTCCTCTAAAAGCGCTATGATCGGATTTACACAATCACTTGCTTCCGAAGTGGCGCGTTTTGGAATACGGGTCAATTGTATCAGTCCAGGTATGATTGATACCCAGATGTCGAAAGGGGCTCAAAAGCAAATTGGGAAAAGTGTTAAAAAACTAATTCCCTGCAAGGAATTCGGTTCTGCTGAAAATGTTGCAGATTTAATGGTATTTTTAATTTCTGAGAAAGCAAGTTACATTACTGGTGAAAATATACTGATTGGCGGTGGTCTGGGAAGAACGCTTCCAGTCAGTTAATAAGAAAGGTGGATAAAGCGATGGAGAACAAGGAATTATTTGACATGGTACAGGAGACGGTTGCAGAGGTACTTGACGTTGAAAAGGAGGAAATCAGTGAAGTAACAAGACCTGTTGTTGATTTGGATGCAGAATCTTTGGATTTGCTGGACATTTTGTTTAAGTTAAGCCGGCAGACCGGTAAGAAGGTAACCATGCAGGTGATCCAAAAAGATGTAAGAGGCGGTTTGACAGAAGATGAATTTATAGATGAGGCAGGATATGTTACCAGAGAGGGAGTCGAAAAAATCAAGGCTGCGATTGGAGATGACAATATTCAGGCTGAAAATATAACATCAAAAGAAGTTTTAAGGCTGATCGATATTAAATATATTATGAAAATTTTCAATGAAACCCCGGCTGGAGAAGTGTAACATGCGGTTTCATCTGATTGATAAATTATTATCATTTACGGAGTGGAAGGAAGCTTCGGCATTAAAGAATGTCACCTATGGAAATTCGGAATTTATAAATGAGAATCATTACATGGACGATACCCTTTTGCTGGAGAGTATTTTCCAGTGTGCCGCATGGCTGATTGTCATATCATCCGGTCAAACATTGAGACCAACCATTGTAACGGCAGAGGGATACCAGATATACGAACATGCCTCTCCGGGCGAACAGTTGAAAATTAATATTACCATTGAGGATTATAATGCAGAGTACGCAACCATTCGTGGAGAAGTCTATAAAAAAGATAAATTATGTGTAACATTAAAGAATGCCATTTTAAAGCTGGTTGATACCTCAGAGTTAGAGGATCCGGAAATAACAAAAAAGTATATAAAGTACTTAACTCAAAAATGAGGGGATGTTGGAATATAACATCCCTTTTTTAGAAAGGCGAAACTATGATAACAAAGGAAGATAGAAAAGTAGTCGTTACGGGAATGGGTATGATTTCGCCGATTGGTAATAATGTGGAGCAGTCCTGGAGGAATTTATTAGAGGAACAGTCGGGAATACAGCGAATCACATTATTTGATACGGAAGGGTTCTCCTGTAAAATTGCAGGACAGGTAAACGATGAGACATATCGCACTGATTTGCCATATAGCCGGGGCACACATTTTGGACTGGCGGCATCAAAAGAGGCACTTGAGGATGGGAATGTGATCAATGATGGGGATATACTTGATGAGATGGCTGTTTTCCTTGGCAATTCAGGAACAAGAACCGGGCTTGATGATTTTTCGGGAGAATTTAAGGCCCGAAATTTAAAAGAGTTAACCTTAAGGAACCTAAACAGTGACCACCAGTTTGATAAAAGCAGATATTCAGCTGCCGCAGAAACCATAGCAAAGGAACTGAAACTATACGGCGGATGTTACTCCATTACTACAGCATGTGCATCAGGCACTCAGGCAATTGGTATGGCTTATGAAAGCATCAAAGCGGGAGAAAATACGGTTGTGCTGGCAGGAGGGTGCGATGCCATGATAACGGAGATTGATTTAATGGGATTTTGCATGCTTGGAGCTGTAACAAGCGAATACAATGAAAATCCGTCAAAGGGAAGCAGGCCCTTTAATAAGGACAGAAGCGGTTTTGTTCTGGGAGAAGGGGCAGGCATGTTGATTCTTGAAGAAAAGAAACATGCTCTGGACAGGAAGGCTAAAATTTATGCTGAAATAGTGGGTTTTGGCAATGCCATCTCCGGCTACAGTATTCTCGATACGCCTCCCAATGGTGAAAATCTTGCACAAGCCATGGAAATTGCCTTGGCTGAGGCTGGAATCAACAAAAAACAGATTGGGTATATCAATGCTCATGGAACCTCAACACGCGATAATGATTCCTCAGAATCTGCAGCTGTGACCAGAGTATTTGGTGAAGATACCATGAATATTCCCATAAGTTCTACAAAGGCATCCACCGGTCATTTAATCTCTGGAGCCGGAGCCATAGAAGCTATTTTTTCTATTATGGCCCTGAAGGATCAGTGTCTTCCGCCAACCCTGAATCTTGAGGATATAGACGGAAAATGTTCCTTATTACATATCCATAAACCATTAAAAAGACCTATTGATTACGCCATGTCAAACTCTTTGGGGTTTGGGGGATCTAATGCAAGTGTCATTTTCAGGAGGGCGGAGAATGAGCTTTAAAATGGTTGATAAAATCTGCGAAGTCAGCTATTCCGGCATAAAGACAATTAAGCTGCTGTCCATCGCCGAGCCTGTATATGAAATACATTTTCCTTTTTTTCCAGTGCTTCCTGCTGTGCTCTTATTAGAAAATGTCAAACAGAGTATTGATTTATTCATAAGAAATAATGAAGAAGATAAGATATGCTTTTTTCAGGGAGTGAAAAAGCTGAAGGTATATAAAGCCCTGTGCCCTGGAGATGCAATTTTTACGGAAGTATTCTTAATCAGTAAAGCTGATGATTGCTATGTGTTTGATGCAGCTATTTATCATAATGAAACGATAGCAGCGAAATTAAAAGAAGTTAAAGTTGTTGTGGAAAAGGAGAAAACTGCATGGGAAAAAGAGTTGCAATCACAGGTCTAGGAGTCAGCCTTAAATCAGCTGAAAATGAAAAAGCTTTTAAAAACAGAAAAATAAAAAAGCTATTATCAAGAGGAGAAAAAATCTTTTGCCGTTCTGCCGTTGATGCCGTTCTTGATTCCGGAATTCTGGAAGCTGATACTGCAAATGAAAAAAGAGGAATATTTCTTGGTACAACAAAAGAATCTTCTTCCAGAACGGAGCTTTTAAATGTTTTAAAGAGCATCTATGATGGAGAAATCAGACACAAAGAGTTTGCAGAAGCCGTAGCAGAAAATATGTCTCCTCTTTTTGTAATTAAATCTCTGCCCAATGCCTGTCTTCATTATGCCGCAGAGGAATTTGGCATTAGGGGAAGTAATTCCTTATTTATAACAAATGGAGCAGCAGGTTCTCAGGCAATCGCGGCCGCGTATCATACGATTCTAAGGGACGACTGCATCTGGTGTTTGGCTGGAGGATTCGATTCTCATATGGATGAGGAAGAAGCTTATAATTTTAAACAATATGGATTTATAGCTGATATTATAGGCGAGGAAAAAAGCAGTGAGGTGTTAGGAGAAGGAGCAGGTACCTTCATTTTAGAAGATTATGACCATGCTGTTTCAAGAAATGCAAAAATATATGGTGAGATTATCGGACATGGGGAAACTTTTTTGGATCTCAATCAGGAAGAAACAGAGAATATAAGAATTCTAAAAAAGGGGATATGCAAAAGCCTGGCATCTGCTCATGAAGATGTTACTAACGTTGCATTTGTTCATGCCGATGGTCTGACCTATAAAAATTATAATGTGATTGAGGAAAAAGCCATTAAAGATATCTTTCACGACGCACCGCAGATAAATTCAAAGAATCAGTTTGGAAATCTGCTTGGGGCAGCTCCTATTGTAGAAATTGCCGAGGATTTAAATAAAAAGGAAATAGATCAAAACAAATCACAGGTATTTATGAAACTATCTGCTGGTTTTGGAGGAGAAGTATCAATCATTGTGATAAGGAGGAATGAGCTATGAATTCAAAAATATCAGGAATAGGTTCTTATTTTCCAGGTACTGCTATATCAAATGAGTTATTGACGGAAAGGTATGAAATAGATCCCTGGCTTTTAAAAGAATTAGGAGTGGAGAACCGGTTTTGGGCCTCTGATCCTGAGAGTCTTATTCTTAATGAGACACAAAGTGAGATGATGGCAAAGGCCGTAGAAGCAGCCATTGCTGATTCACAGATCAGGAAGGAGGATATAGACCTGCTGATTACCACATCAACGGTTCCGGATTATACCCTGCCAACAACTGCTACTCTGGTACAGGAGCTGTTGGAAATCAAAAAGTGTAATGCCCTGGAGATTCATTGCGGATGTGTTGGAGCGCTTCAGGCAATTGATATTGCAAATTGCTATATTAAATGCGGGAAAGCCAAAACTGTGGTAATTGCTGCAGGGAATCTAATGAGTACCTATTGGCTTCGGGATTGGAAAAATAAAGAAGTAGATGGGATGGCAGATCAACTGAATATGGCCATGTTTTCAGACAGTGCCAGTGCCATTGTGATACAAGAATCCAAGGAAGAAGGAATTTTATATAGTTTTTCAGAAAGCGTGGGCAGTGGGATTGAAAAGGGTATTTTTCTGGATATGGGCGGGGCTGTATACCCAGGAGACCAGATGGATTTTTCCGAGAACCGGCATAAATGGAGTCAAAGGCCTAAACTGATTAAAAAACATGGCAGCGCTTTATCAAAGAGTGCAATGGAAGAGCTGGCAGAAGGGACGGGCCTGGCAATAAAGGATTTAAAATGGATTATCTTCCCTCAGGCGAATCCTTCCTTACTGTTAAATGATATAGAAGCATTGAAATCCAGCGGATTTCCAGTGGAAAAAATCAGATATAACGTAAATAAAGTAGGAAATAGCGCAACTGCATCACTGTTTCATGTTCTATATGAGATCGATCAAAACGGGGAACTGTCATACGGAGACAAAATAGCCATAATTGGAGGGGAAGCTTCCAAATGGATGTATGGGGGCGTGTTGATAGAATGGAAAAAGTAGCGCTTGTTACGGGAAGCTCCAGAGGAATTGGGAAAGTAATCGCTGAACAATTACTGTTAGAAGGCTATACGGTGTATCTTCATTATTGCATGAATGAGGAAATAGCAAAAAATACTTATATCGATTTTTTGAAACGGGATTTGAAAGCAAAGCTGATTTGTTCTGATATATCAAATGAAGAGGAAATAAAGCAGATGTTTCAGAAAATTCAGGAAGAATCGGGGTATTTAGATGTACTTATAAACAATGCAGCAACTGGAGTCCATAAGAACATTACAGATACCAGAAAGAGAGACTGGGATTTTACTTTTGAGGTAAATGCAAGAGGAACATTTCTCTGCAGCAAATATGCAGTTCCTTTGATGAAAGCAGGGACATCAAGATATAAAGCAATTGTGAATATTACCAGTACCGGTAGTCAAAGGTTCATTCCAGGATATTCACTCATAGGAGGTACCAAAGCCTATATTGAAAATCTTACGAAGTATCTGGCATGTGAATTATCCGGCTATGGAATTAACGTAAATGCGGTTTCAGGAGGTTTGGTCGAAACAGACTCTTTAAATTATTTTCAGGACAAAAAACTGGTAATGGAAGAGTTTATAAAGAGAGTTCCAGCGGGCCGCATGGTTTTACCGGAGGACATTGCAAATTTGGTATTAGTTCTTTGCGATTCAAAGTCTGAGATGATAAGAGGTCAGACAATTATTGTAGACGGTGGGGCATCTTTGGTTTGAAACTAAAACCCAGGAGGAGATGAATATGAAATATAATAGCAAAAATGAAGTTTACACGGGAGGTAAAAGTTATCACGGCAAAAAGTCTCCATTTGATGTCTGGACAAGGGGGAATGTAGCGGAAGCCTTCCCCGATATCATGACACCCCTAAGCTGGTCGCTGTGGGGAGAGACCATGAATGAGCTGTTAAGAAATGCCTTCCGGTATTATTCGTTTTCATCAGAGGTGAAAGAAAAGTGCTTTATTATGCTGAAAAATGGAAAGCTTTACTACAATATCGGATTGGTCAATCTGTACATGAAACGAATAGGCCTATTTTCTATGGACGAGATTGTCGGTGGAGAAACAGCATATAAAGAGAAGAAGCAAAAGAGACGAATTCATTGGCTCAAGTTTATGGTTCATTTACCCGGCAGTATAAAAGCGGAAAAAAACAATGGGAAGCTGGAAGCAGAATCCCGTATAAAATGGAGAGAGTTTCATCGCTATCATAAAAAATGGGCTGAATTGGATTATAATTCTATGAATTTAGATGAGCTTTTTCATTTATTCAAGGAAAGAATTGTCTATGGAAAAGCAAACATGCATTTACATACGGATGCGACAACCGCTGCATTTTCTAAAATGGCAATGCTCCAATGGAAGCTTGAGAAAAATGGTTATGATAATTCAAGCTTATTAAAGCTGGTAAATGATATTGAAGGGATTGAGATGGCAGAGATCAACCAGTATATGGAACTTTTAAAAAATATGATTGAGCCATTGGAACAAAAACAGCAGATCTTGGAATGTCTGAAACATGAAAACTGGAAACAGTCCTTGCTGGATTCAGGCTTTACACAGGTCAGCCATTTTATTGAGGATAATATTATCGGCAATTATGGTCATCGGGGAAAGAATGAGCTGGAAATAAAAGAACCATACTGGGCTGAAAATCCCCGTATGCTTTTAAATATGATAATTGAAAGATGTGAGAATAAAGAAGCTTACAGGTCAAAAGAACAGGAAAAAATAAATGTAGAGGATAAGAAGTTCGGGAAATTAATCGGGCAGGCCAGAACCTTTACCATGCTGAGAGAAAATAATAAGCATTATTTGTATTTTATTATCGCAGAGATCAAAAGAATCATAAGAATATTGAATACAAAATTATGCAGCACCATACCCCAAATGGAGCAGGATGACATTTATTTTATGGAATATGAGGAGCTGGGCCGGCTGATTGGGGATATTTCTGAGTTTGAGAAAATAAAAGCAAATGTCACCGTAAGAAAGAAGATATATTCTGAATTCCGGCTAAACAGTGACGAACCTGAAACAAAAACACCAGCAAAGAAAGTGCTTCGGGGAATACCGGCCTGCTATGGACGGATAATGGGAAAGGTAAAGGTAATAAATCAGGATTATGCCGGGGACATAAAAAAGGGAGATATTATTGTGATAAAATCCCTTGATATTAGCTGGACTCCTTTGTTTTCCGTTGCAGGCGGCCTGGTTACTGAACTTGGAGGAATCTTGTCACATGCCGCTATTATAGCAAGAGAATACAATATACCTACCATTGTTAATGTAGAGAATGCTACTTCCATCTTAAAGAATGGAGACCAGATCATATTAGACGGTGAAACCGGAGTAATCCATTATGATAAAACTATTTCTACTTCATAAAAATGTGTATTCCTATCAGTCGGTCCTCCGTATGGTTCATTCCATCGATGCCAGGGGAATTGTGATTTATAATAAGAAAGGACAGGCTGTCATTAAAGAGGCGGATCTATTTCTTAGTATTTCTCATTCCGGCCAGTGGGCGGTAATCGGTATAGGAGAAGAGAAGATTGGAGTCGATATCCAGCATTATAAAGTTAAGAGCAGGGACTTTATAGAATATGTAACCGGTGAAACTGGCATATCAGTGCCGATGTTTAGTAAAATATGGTCCATTAAGGAAAGCTTTGTTAAATGGCTGGGCACTGGCTGGGTAGGAATAGAACCCAATGAAATTTACATAGACTTTAATTTGCAAAAGGTATACAGCAAAACAGAGACAGCCTATTTTATTACCTCTGAGATATTTGAATCTTATGTTGTTTGTATATGCAGTGAATTATCATCTATTCTGAAAGAAAGGATCAGGTTTGAATGAGTAATCGTGTCTTTATAACGGGAATGGGTATGATATCACCCCTTGGTGATGATGTAGATGGGAACTGGAAAAGTCTGATACAAAGAACAAACCATTTTGTGCCCTATCAGCTGTTTAAGGGAAAGGGCAAAAAGATGGAAGAATTCTATGTCGGAAGGGTTTCGTGCAGTTTGGAACAAGAAAAATACAGTAAATTAGCGGAAGACGCTTTGGTTCAGGCAATTCACGATTCAGGAATCAACCCAGAGGAAAACCAGGGGAGATGCGCATTGATAATAGGCAGCAGCTTAGGAAACAGCGAATACATGTCTCAAAACACATCTGATCGGTACTGCAAGCTGCAATTAGAGGAAGTATTACCTGAAGTTCTTGCTCATAAATTGGCTGAAAAATATTTTGTGAATTCCATTGTAATGGTGATAAACAGTGCCTGTTCCTCCTCATCCAATGCAATAGGGAAAGCATACCGTCTGATTAAGAACGATAGGATTGACTGCGCTTATGTAATCGGTATCGATTCTGTGCTTTCAGACATAGGTCTGGCCAGCTTTTCTGCTTTAGGAGTACTTAGCAGTGATGAATCAATGAGACCGTTTGATGTTCATCATAACGGATTTATTCTAAGTGAAGGATCCGGGGCTTTAATATTGCAGCGAGAAGATCACATAAAAGAAGGTCATTTAAACGATTGTACGGAAATTATCGGGTATGGTGCCAGTTGTGATGCATATCACATCGTCGCTCCTGACGGGAAAGGTGAGGGAGCTGCATTGTCCATGAAGAAGGCGCTAAAGGATGCAGGGATTCAATCCGAAGAAGTAGACTATATCAATTGCCATGGGACCGGAACGAAGCTAAATGATGAATCGGAATACAATGCAATGGAGCTGATTTTCAATCATTCGGTCTATGCAAGCTCAACCAAAGGAATGACAGGTCATTTACTGGGTGCTTGTGGAATAATAGAAACGATTTTTTCATGTCTGTCAATGAAACATAGCTTGATTCCGGGTACCGTGAATTTAAAAGATCCCATAAAAAACAATCACATTCGATTGCTGTCTGAAAATCTGCAGATAAAGTTAAATGTTGTAATGAATAACACATTTGCTTTTGGAGGACAGAATGCATCTCTGATACTAAAGAAGTGGGAAGGAGAATCTATTTGAATCGTATATTTATTAAAGATATCGTCTGCCTTTATCCGGATGAGGTCAGCGGTTGCATAGATACAAATTTGTTACTGCTTCCCAGGGAAAAAAGAAAGCTTGACCGATATTCTCAAATATCATTAGCAATCTCCAAAAAGATACATGAATGTAACCCGGATTTTTTTGAACATGGGGAAGATATTTCTGTTTTATCAGCAACCTGCTTTGGGGCCATGAATACAATAACCGATGAAGTCGCAAGGTACCATGAAACAGGATTGGTATCACCTGTTTTTATCACTAAAATACTTTCCAATATGCAAGCTGCCGTTATTGCAATTGCATTGCAGCTAAAAGGTGCTAATTATACGGTATCAACAGGTGTAAACTCATCCTGTGATGCTGTGATAGACGGATATGAGCTAATCATGGAAAACAGAGAAGGCCGGGTATTGGTTGTTAGCAGTGATTCCTGCGATGGTGAATTTGGAGCAGCGGTACATGGAAATTACTGTCAGGATGATGTGAAAGACTTTGGTGAGTGCGGAGCCGCATTATTGCTGGACTCACAGTCTGGAAATGGGGCCTTAGGGGAAATAACAGAGATACAGAGAGGGATTCTTCATCAGCACGAAAGTATCTTTAAAAGGTTACATATAGATGTTGAGAAGAAGGAGAATGGAAGTCATGGTATCTACCTTAGAGAATCCAGGAAGCAGATTATTGATCTCCCGTTTTCCTCTGGCTCCCAAACAATTTTTGATATAAAAAAAGGAATTGAATATTGCAGAGATAATAAGGATAAGGAGTTCATTGTTTATACCATTTCAAAGAAGATGATATATAGTGCAATTACCATTAAGTGCGTCCCAAATTAATTACTTTCAGGATAATGAGGAGATTTATGACGTATGTATGTTAGGAACTTAAAGGAGTTAAATATTCGTGACAATATAAATGTTGGCGGCAAGGCTGCAAATCTTGGAGAATTACACTCGTTAAAGGTTAATATTCCAATGGGATTTTGCATTACCTACAATGCATATGAAGACTTTATTAAGGAAAACGGAATTAATGAATCTATAAAGCGTTACTTAAGTGAAAATTTGAATGGAAAGATATCTCTGAAAGAGTGCAGCCAATGCATCTTAGAAAGTTTTTTACATGGAAACATACCCATTCCTATAAAAATAGAAATTATAAAGGAATACAGGGCTCTGGGAAAAAAAGCATGTGTAGCGGTAAGATCCTCCGCTAATATGGAAGACAGGAAGGATGCAAGTTTCGCAGGGCAGCAGGATACCTATTTAAATATCTCCGGAGATTTTAATGTTTTTCAACATGTGAAAAAATGCTGGGCCTCCCTCTGGTCACCGAGAGCAATCGATTACAGAAGGAAAAATAATTTTGAAGATAATCCTATTCAGATGGCGGTTCTCATTCAAAAGATGATTTCTCCTGATGCAGCAGGCGTTGTCTTTACCTGCAATCCAATGAATGATCAAAAAGGAGAAGTGCTGGTCAATTCAGCATACGGCTTGGGCGAGGCGGTTGCTTCCGGTACAGTTTCTCCAGATACATATGTTTATGATATGAACAAAAAAAGAATTATTTACAGACAAAAAGGAGGAAAAGAATATCGGTTTATTAATTCTGATAATGGCATAAAAAAGGTACTTAACAGCGGGAAATTGAAGCAGACTTATTCCTTAAATTATCTGAATGTATTGAGACTTGTTAAGGTATGCAAAAAAATTGAAGGTAGATTTGGCTGTCCTCAGGATATTGAATGGGGAATTGTAAATGGAAAAATATATATTGTGCAATCAAGACCGATAACGAATCTAAGATAAATGAGAAAATTACAATAAGTTAAGGAATTTTTACATGCTGTTATTTATGAAGATAAAACAGGATAACCTATAACCTACGGAGGTGAATAGGATGAATATTGGGTTTTATACAAAAGATGTTAGTTTCATGAGCTCAGTCAATAAAGTGGTACATACCATAATCAAATATAAATATTCCCCGTTGGAGCTAAATGTCTGGGAGGATATTAAGAGCGCATTATTTTTAATTGACGAAGAGTATTGTGATGGTTTTATCATAGATATTACAAATAACACCAGGGAAGAGTCATGTGGATTTATATCAAAGCTCATTCAACACTATCCTCATACAAAAATAATCGTTTTAATTGATAATTTGGAATGTATCGACTGGTTCTTAAAATATAAAATATTTAAATATATGTCCAAAAAAAATATAATAAAGGAATTGGAAACCATACTGTCCATTCTGCATCATAGTGTTGCTGGCAGAAAAAACAGAACACTTGAATTGGTAACAAAGAAAAGATATGATAAAATTTATTTTAATGATATTTTGTATATTAACCGGGAAGGTAAAAATGTAAAAATATTTACTGCGGACAATCGATGCGTGACTTATCGTATGAGTTTACTGCACATTTATGAAAAATTAGATGAAAAGACCTTTATCTATGTAGATAAAGGTTGTATCGTGAACAGTTCTTTTGTAAGTGAGTTTACGGCTCAACAGTTGCAGTTGATCAATGGTACTAAATTACCTGTTAGCAGAGATGGGATTAAAAGACTATCAAAGTTGCTTGAATTTAATCATGTTTTAACCAATTAGATATCATAAGTTTCATTCGTTAAGTATTACTTGAATGCGGCATCCATTTTCTGCTTTTTCATAACAAAATATTCCATATTTCTATCTATATCAGCGATTATCTCTATCACCTGATCCATAGGATATGTGAAATTAGATTCTACCCATTTGCTGATGATAGCCAGGCAGCCCTGAACATGATAGCGGACTTTAAATTTCAATTCTTCACTGATTTCAGAATACTGCCATTCCTTACACCAGGTTTCCATGCATTTTTCCTCGAATAAATCATTCAGACGGATCACAAAGCTTCCTTCCCCGTTTGTACTAAATAACATATGGCATATTTGCTTATTCTCCATAATGTATTCAAATATAATTTTATAAAAATGGACAGGAGGCTGGGAATAGTTTAGCATAATCAAATCATTAAGCTCTGTAACTACCTCCTCCTCCATTTGTTCGTAGAGATCGTAGATGTCTTTATAATGGGCGTAAAAGGTGGCTCTGTGAATATCCACCTTATCCGTTAATTCCCGGACAGTTATATTACGAAGGTCTTTACGAACCATTAATTCAGCAAGACCGTTTCTCAATGCTTTCTTTGTTTTTCTTACTCGTCTATCATCTTTCTCAATCCCAGGCATAAATGAATCCTTCTTTCCATAATTTTTGTTGTTACATTGAATCGATAAACCTCATTATAGTGTAATGAAGAAAAACGACTCGAGTATAATTATAATACACCCGTATAGCTAAAACAATCCCTGTTTCCGACACTTTCGCATTATTCTGCCGTTTAGCAGACATTTAACGATGTAATTGAATATAGAAAAGCGACTATAGTTAGGATATTATACATATGAAAAGATAATAAATCGATGAAACGTTTTCTAGTTATGATTTGAAGTAAAGTAAATTTTTATGAATAGTTTGATCAAAATCAGAAAAATAATCTATAGGAGGAAAAAGAATGATACGTTATAGAAGACCGAAATTAGAAGAATTAAAAGATATCGCAAGAATGTGTGCCTTAACATTTATCGATTATCCTATTTGTAATGATATAAAAAGCGGGTTCCCAAATGTAGATTCCTTTCTAGATTTTATGAATGATGTATATTATGTTTATATCAGGGCTTATTTTAGAAAGAGCGAGTTTTTTGTAGGTGAGGATGATGGGAAAGTGAAGAGCTTTGCTGTTTTGGTACGCCCTCGAAGCCCAGAGGTGGGGCTGGTGGATTACTTCCGATCTGGTGCACTCTTGTTATTAAAAAAAGTCAGCCTGCCAAGCCTATTAAGGTTTTTAAATGTTCTTGAACAAGGGCACAAACCATGCAGTGGAATTAAGGAGCACTCCTGGCTCCTGGAATCATTAGCAGTAGACAGATCCTTAAGAGGCCAGCAATTAGGGTCTAAAATGCTGAATGAATGCATAATACCGTATATAAAAGAACAAAGCATCGGCGACAAACCAGAAACATTTATTACATTTACAAATACGGAAAGAAATAAAGAGTTTTATATAAAAAATGGGTTCTCCCAATTCGATTACAAAACAATACCGATGAAAGATTCGGCTATTGGTAATTGGAGTTTCCGTATGACCATTAACCCAGGCTTGTAAATCACAATTCAATACCAGATGTTATTACCAAAGCAGATATTTCATTTTATCTAAAAATTTTATTACATGCTCCTATTAAGGTAGACGAGTGAATCAATAAAGCTTGTCACTTAAGTGGGAGCATTTTTACGCAAATATTCGGATAAAAATTGAATTTACTCTTGTAAGTATTAAAAAGCTGTAGTATAATAAGAATAGAACATACATTCGATTTGGAGAAAAGTTATTCTATGAGTCACAAATACATAATGATTTCCCTTCTAATTTAAGTAACGCAATCCCCCAGATAAAACAGACCCATAAGAAATCTGCTGATAGTAATATAAGATTAATAAGTGGAAAATCAAAAATCTCATTCAGTTCGGATAGATTTTCAGATTATATTATTTTAAGGAGGATATAAAGGTGAGCAGGTATGAAGAAGGATTGAGCGTAATTGAGGAGAGATGTGGCAACGGAAAAGATAATATCATATCACTTTCGACGATTGCAATGGAGCCAGGCGCAGATGGCGCTCCCCGCCCATATGTTCGTGATGTGGATGCATATTACGAGGATGGAGTATTCTATATTGTTACATGGGAAAAATCAACTAAAATGCAACAGATAGCGAAGAACCAGGAAGTCGCATTTTCTGTTTGCAGCCAATGGTTTTCCGGCAATGGTGTTGGGGTAAATTTAGGCTGGGTCCTGGATCCGAATAATGCTGAGATAAGATCTAAGCTTCGTAAAGCATTTGCCGATTGGTACGACGCTGTAAATAATGAAAAGGATGAAACCTGCATTATATTGGCGATTAAAATTACAAGAGCTACAGTCATTAAAGATCATGGTGCTGTTTGTTACCAGATGGACTTTGTGCATAAAGTGGAGACTGCAGAAGGAAAAATTATATAAGATAGCAAGAGAGAACGGAGTATTAAGATGTTTATTGAGAATCCAGACAGAACGGAACAATTAATCAAGGAGCTGGTTGTTATATGGGAAGCATCTGTAAAAGCAACCCATACCTTCCTGAAGGAAGAAGACCGGATTTCCCTGCGTCCATATGTACAAGAAGCTCTCAAAGAGATTGATCAGTTAATTGTGGCATATCAAGGTGAGAAGCCCGTAGGCTTTATGGGAATCGAAAACCAAAAAGTAGAAATGTTATTTTTGGAGCCCGATTGTATTGGACAAGGAATAGGGAAGAAGCTTATCACAAAAGCCATAGAAGAATATGGAGTATCCTATGTAGATGTGAATGAACAAAATCCTCATGCCGCCGAATTCTATAAGCGTGCTGGTTTTGCTGTATTTGAGCGTACAGAAAAAGATGAGATGGGAAATCCGTTTCCCATTTTAAAAATGAAGCTTGGATAAATAATGAGAATGATTGGTGTTAAAAGCAAGAAGTAAAAATATTGGAGGTGTTACTCGTATGGATGATGGATTAAAAATCAAGATGTATTCTTTTACGATGGATTGCAAAGACCCGCATGAATTAGCAGCGTTTTATGGGGCATTGCTTAAGTGGGAGACAAGGGCTATTGATGAAGGGTGGGCATGTGTATATGCTCCAGGTACGAATCAGGGAGCATATCCAGGTATACTGTTTCAAAAAAATACGGAATATAAGCCACCGGTATGGCCAGATAAGCCTGAAGCTCAACAGCAGATGGCACATTTAGACTTTGCCGTGAATGATTTGGAAAAAGCAGTTCAGCATGCACTCCAATGTGGGGCATCGGTCGCAGAAGAACAATTTTCCAATGAGTGGACCGTTATGATTGATCCCGCAGGACATCCTTTTTGCTTATGCGAGATGAAATCCGTTATGGAGAGTTCCCATTTTGCGTTATTATAAAAAATTAAAATCATAGTACTTATCATAGATTTTTAAATTGTTAGTAAAATAAAATCGTAGTTTTAGGAAAAGGGATATCCTCTATGGAAGAAGATATCTCTTTTTTGTATGGGAAGGAATGAAAGCAGCAATTACAAAAATTATAGTGGAACATAAATCATTAATAATACGCTAACCATCTGATTTTTCGATTGCATATATAAAAATAATTGGTTTTACCTATGATACTTAACATGATATGATGATATCAGATGTCAGAAATCATAACTAGCGCTTATTATTATTATTTCTATAGTTGTAATAAAGGAAAACAGAGAATGGGAGGTATAACTGTGAAAGAAATATTCAACCGAAGAAGCATTCGAAAGTTTAGAGACTTACCTGTGGAGAAAGAAAAAATAGATAAACTGTTACGGGCAGCCATGCAGGCGCCTTCCGCATTAAACCAACAGCCATGGGAATTTATAGTAGTTGAAGATAGAACAGCTTTACAAAAACTATCAAAAGCTATGCCTGATGCGAAGCCAGTGGGTAATTCCGGATTAACAATTATTTTGGCAGCGAATAGCGAAAAATTCAGATATGAACCGGATTGGGAATTGGACATGAGCGCTGCGGCTCAAAATATATTATTGGAAGCCGTCTATTTGGAACTGGGAGCCGTGTGGATGAGCATTTCATCAGTGGATACTGCGATAGATTACGTACGGGAGATGTATCAATTACCAGCCCATATAAAACCTTTTGCATTCATTGCAGTTGGTTATCCAGAGAGCCAACAGAATCAATTTATAGATAGATATCATAAAGAAAAAGTCCATTATGAAACGTGGTAATATTGTGATTGACGGCATTACGATTCATGGGATTTTGTGGAGAATACAAAATAGCAAGCATAATAAGTGTGCTGATACTTATTATGCTTGCTTTCCTTTATTGTAAACAATCGAATGTAAACAATAGAATGGCTTTACATTATGCTTTGATTGCCCAACGTAATTTCGCACATTTTGCACGACTATTGAAACTGCATTCCGCTGCTGATGGGCGAATGGGCTCAGGAGCGATTTCTTTGTAAAGACCTTCACGATAGAAGCGCTGGAACGATTTTTTGACCAGCCGGTCTTCTCCGGAATGAAACGTAAGAATGGCAACTCGTCCCCCCTCAGCCAAAGCAGAAGGTAACTTTTCAAGAAATTCATATAATACTTCGTATTCTTTGTTAACATCAATTCGAAGGGCCTGAAAGCATCTTTGGCATGATTTTTTAATTGCAAGATCCTTATCTTTTTCCGGAATGAATCTAAGGGCATCCTGTATGATTTGTTGCAGCTGACTCGTTGTAATAATCTCTTTTCCTTTTTTTATTGCGAATACAATGGCACGAGAAATCTCCGCAGAATAAGGCTCGTCTGCATTCTCCAATAACATTCCCTGTAATTCGTCTTGCGATATGGTTTTCAGCCGATCCGCGGCAGAGATGCCTTTGGAAGGGTTTAACCGTAAGTCCAAAGGTCCCTCTGTTTTAAATGAAAATCCTCGATCGGGATTATCAATCTGCATGGAAGAGACACCTAAGTCTGCCAATACAAAGTTAAGAGGGCCTGAATCGGAAGTGATCTGATCGATATTAGAAAAATTCGTATTTCTGATGGTTAAAATTTCCGGGCCATATCCTAAGCGTTCCAAACGCTCCTTTGTTCTCGGCAATTCGATAGGATCTTCATCGGTGGCATACAAGTGTCCCTTTGAATCTAAACATTTAAGCATTTCTAAGGTATGACCACCATAACCTAAGGTGGCATCCATACCAATTTGTCCCGGAGTTATTTGTAGGAACTCCAGTATCTCATTCACACAAATGGAACGATGCATGCCGGCAGGCGTGCTGCCCTTTTGAATTACCTTAGCAATTGTATCCCCATATAGCTCTGGCTGCAGTTCTTTGTATTTTTCCTTAAAGGTCTTTGGGTGAGTGCCTTTATACCTGGGCCGGCGCTGATGTTTTTGTTCCTGATTATCCATTCCTTTATCCACCTTTTAACATGTAATTATTATTTATGATCCAAAGTGTCACCAAAACTGACTGCTTGGAATTTTCCTATTACTACATGATATCAAATACAGGTCATAATAGCAAACCTATAATCAAATAACCGATCCAATCCTTCACATAAAATGAAATAAGTGCAAAGAATTCCCTGGTTTCTTACAAAGAATTATGTTGTATTTTGTCATAATGGATGATATTATATGCCAGGTGCGTATTCGCATATTTATATAACGAAAGGATATTTCAAATAATGTCAACCAAAACAGCACAATCCATTCAGACAACACCAGCAGCACAAACAGCTTCCGCTGCCATAGCCAATCCAGCTCCTCTTGGACTTTTAGGATTTGGAATGACTACCTGCCTGCTCAATCTCCACAATGCAGGAATCATACCTTTATCCATTGTTATTGTAGCGATGGGATTTGCATTAGGCGGTGCCGCTCAGATCATAGCTGGCATTATGGAATTTAAGAAAAATAACACCTTTGGCGCAACGGCATTCACAGCCTATGGTTTCTTCTGGTGGTCCTTGATTATCATCTGGATCAATCCATTTAAAGGAATCGAAGCTGCTGATCCTATGAGCATGGGCTTTTACTTAGGTCTTTGGTGTGTATTCACTCTCTTTATGTTCATTGGAACTTTGAAACATAACCGTGCCAGCCAGGTGGTTTTTGGCTCCCTTACTGTTTTGTTTTTCCTGCTTTCCATGGCAAACTTTACCGGTTCTGAATCCATACATACTTTAGCTGGATATGTAGGAATTTTCTGCGGTCTTTCCGCTATCTATAATTCTATGGGACAGGTTATAAACAACGAATTTAAAAAGACAATTATGCCTTTATAAATTGTGAATAGAAAAAAGGATTTGAAACGAAACGTTTCAAGTCCTTTTTTTCTTGGTGTCAATATAGAAGCCTTTGTTCATTGGAATATAAATTAAGTTTCGTTCCTCTTGCAAAGCCCGCCAAAGTAATATTGTACTTATCCGCCATTTCAATGGCCACATCTGTGGGGACAGAGCGGGCCACCAGAATAGGGATTTTAGCCTTAATGATTTTTAATATCATATCGCTGGGGACTCTGCCGCTGGTAATAAGGACGGTCTTTGATAAGTCAATTCTGTGGTCCATGGCGTAACCCAGGACTTTATCCACTGCATTATGTCTGCCGATATCCTCCATCAGATAGAGTAAGCCCTTGTCATTATAAAGTGCGCAGGAATGGATTCCACGGGTTGATTTGTAAATTTCACTGCTTTTTTGAAAATCATTCATATAAGACAGAACCGCCCCAAATGGGATCGTATAAGAGTACTCCAGAGGAGCTAAGTCACTGTCGTTCATGAGATAATAAGCGATGGAATGTTGTTTCCCGCAGGCTGTAGTAACGGTACGGATTCCTTCGGTCGCCTCAATCATATCTTTAAAAATATCATTGTTCGTTAATTTGACAAACGCTTTTCCCTCATCTTCTTTTATTTCAATGGATTCGATCTCTGACATTCCTCCAATGATTCCTTCCGTGTATAAATTTCCAAGGACCAATTCATATAAATTCTTATGGGTACAAATAAGGTTTACATAACGAATGCCGTTTACAAAGATAGATAGCTTGTATTCTATTAAGATGTCCTGATGCTCTTCGGACTGTGAATCAGTGCTGCATACTAAAATCTTATAATTTTTGCTGATGTGGTTTGTATCTGGCATGGATTCTCCTTTTCATCAATCATATAATCAGCAGGCTTCATCAGGTAAATATAGTAAAACATTAGCTGTAAATAAATTTTTTTCTCCTCTTTGCTGCTCTCCGTAATTAAATTCAAGAACCCCGTTATATTTTTTGACGGTATGACTAACAGAATTTAATCCGATTCCATGCCAGGTCTTATCCTTTTTGGTTGAGTATGGTTTTCCGTCTTTGATGTTTAACTGGGAGAAATCATAGGAGTTTATTACCTGTATAGTAAGAACTCCGTGGATGGCAGAGACATGAATTAAAATCTCTCTTTGCTCTTTTGGAAGTTTGATACAAGCTTCCAGCGCATTGTCCAAAAGGTTTCCTAAGATAATGGTGAGATCCATCTTGTCAATGTCAAGAATTTTGGGAAGCCGGATGTGCACTTGGGTTTTTACATAAAAATGCTGGGAAAGATAAAGCTTATTGTTAATCAGTGCATCTATGACCGGATGTCCACTGTTGACACCGGCTTCCTGGGCTTTTACATTGACCGTAAGCTTTCTGATATATTCGATCAATTCTGTGTTCTGCCCTTGTTCTGCCAGTCCTGATATGGCGGCCAGATGGTTATTTATGTTGTGGCGGTCTTCCCGCAGACTTTTTTGGAACCGCTGGATCAGAACGGATTGCTTTTCATATGCATTGTTCTGTTGAGAGAGAAGGAGGTTTTCATACTTTAAATTCTCTTCCAGTAGTAGCTTATCATATAAGTAAAACAGTAAAATATTAACGACTAATAAAACAAGAGACGCACTGGCTAATAAAAAAGAAGATTCGGCTTGATTGGAAATGATCTCTAACGTCATGCTGTTTAAGATATAGATACTACCGGCAGGAATCAAAAACATAGCCAGCCAGCGAGGAGGCCTTATATCCGTGTTATAAGTTTCTTGTTTGTAAAAGAAGATTTTACTCCATTTTACCAGACCGAACATCATCATATTTGATAAGATGATTCCAATTACAACGAAAAAATCTTGTTGTATGATGGTATTAAAGGAAGCTCCAATAAAAAGAACAAGTGCCGCCGCCGTACAATCTTCACTTGCTAGAGAGAGGATATAGATGAAGGAAGCAGCGAGAAGGCGTTTAAATACAGATGTCTTGTAAAAATAGCATATGAGAAAAAATGCAGTCAAATTAAAAATGATGTTTAACATGGGATTGAATAAATAAAAGTACAAGTATGCCCCAGCAAGGTAATAGGCTGTATAAGCAATTCCAATGGCCCAGACAGGGGTCCTCCTTTTCTTTAAAAAGGTATCAATAAAATCATATATTACATAAGTCCGAATGATATTCATAATTAAATATGTAATGACTACGTTCATTTGTTATCTTCCTTATTTTTCCTAAGCTGCAAATACTTCGCCCTTATGTCCTTTCTCTTTGGGCCGCTGATTGCTAATTCAGTCTGATTGGACATGTGAACCTTATCATAGGACATTTGCCGAATATGGTTGTAATTAATTAAGATAGAATGATGAATCAATAAAAATCCTCGTGTTTCTAATCTCTCAGATACTTCCGTCAGCTTTCCATAGAAGATATACCCGTTATCTTTTGTAATTACATTAATTTTATGACCTTTGGATATCTCCATATAAATGATATCCTCAATGGGAATATTGCATTGTCCCTTGTCAATGTCCTTAAAACAAAAAAAATCGTCCTGTGTTTCATTTAACCGTTTAT
The DNA here is from genome assembly GCF_000687555.1 of [Clostridium] aerotolerans DSM 5434. GTDB lineage: Bacteria > Bacillota > Clostridia > Lachnospirales > Lachnospiraceae > Lacrimispora > Lacrimispora aerotolerans. The sequence continues at coordinate 85,984 of NZ_JHWJ01000006.1, forward strand.
AAGCACTTAAAAGATCTTTTTTAAAAAGCTGAGGATCTATAGGCTTTGATAAAAAGCGAAAGGTGTCTAAGCAAAAAACCTCTTTTGCCCGGTTATCGTAGGAAGATATGTAGATAATAATGGTTTTTTTAATTTGAAAATAATATCTTAGTTTCGTTCCGACTTCAATTCCGTTCATGCCATTCATGCTAATATCCAGAAATGCCAAGTCATAAAAAGTACCTCCTTTTAGTTTTTCACACAAACTCTCCCCTGATGTGAAAGAATCGGTGAAGTAAGAGATATGCGCCTCTGATAATGTGCTTTGAATCATGGATTTAATCTGCTCAATAAATATGGGCTCGTCATCACAGATAGCAATTTTAATCATAAATGTCTCTGTCTCCTTCCATTCTTTTACTAAAAAATATTTTATCATAGGTATGTCAAAAAAAGTATTAAAAAAATGTTGAAAAAGGGGATTTAAGAGAATTTGCTTATTTTATAAGAGAAAATGAAAAGATATTTTACAGAAAAAAAGATTATGCTATACTAGGCAAAATTAAGTAACTCTAATTCAATATTTTAAAACAAAGGAGAGTATTAAAATGAAAAAATTATCTGTTGTTATGGGAAATGTTGTGTCTGCTCTTGCTCTTAAATCAGCTGTTACCACAAGCAATCTGGCATGCGGATATATTTATTATCAGCCTGAGATGCCAAAAGAAGCAAAGAAATTAAGAAAATTCTAATATCATGTTCAGAAGATTAAGTATCAGGATAGCCGATCAGCTGATCTCAATGGGGAGATTCATGGAAGAGGACAGGGCTATCTACCAGTTTGGTCTTGAGATGCTGTTCCTCAATCTTGTTAATTTGTTATCGGCAGCTTTCATAGGACTTTTTATGGGACAACTGCTGGAATGCTTTCTGTTCCTGGCACTTTTTATTCCTCTTCGCTGTCATGCAGGAGGATATCATGCAGAGAATCCACTGTGTTGTTATTTTTTGTCGAATGCAGTCATTGTTTTCGTTCTTCTGCTCCTTCGCACCCCTCCCGTAATGATGGAGAGGGGCGCAGGGGTGGCCTTCTTAACTTTATCCGCAGGCATGGCAGCAATTTTGGCCCCTGTGGAAAACTTAAATAAGCCACTGGATGAAGTAGAGAAAAGGGTTTATGGATTCCGGACCCGGATTGTACTGATCATAGAGGTCCTTATTGGTCTGGTCTGCTACGCATACGCCTATGATCAGGGGGGATGGATTGTATTACTGACCATTGCTCTCATGGTAATAACAGAACTACTGGGAATTTTACAAAATACCTTTAGCCGCAGCCGGTGACCATCTTTTTTTTAAGACCCAAATCTGCTGCGAAGTACCACCCCACATTGGAGGCACATGACGCGGCGTGGCTTCACCAACGAAAAAAGCGGATATAGCAAGGAGGCTGGTAATCGTGGAATATATTCATGACAATCAGATTGCTACCATTAACTTAACCACTGGTGATGTGAGATTTGAAGAGATCACCAGAGAACTTAGAACGAATTACATAGGCGGGCCGGGAATCAATACGAAGATTTTGTATGATTCTGATGCTGCTGACCATGATGCCCTTTCAGAAAAGAACTTATTGATCTTTGGAATCGGGCCAAGTGTAGGCACTGGGCTTCCGGCCAGTAACCGTTGTACCATTACGGCGAAAAGTCCCATTACTGACGCGTATGGCGATTCCAATCTGGGCGGAGAATTTAACGTCAGGCTCCGTACGGTAGGAATCGATCATCTTGTATTTTCCGGAAGATCCGATCATCCGGTGTATGTTCTTATTAAAAGCAACCGTGAGATTGAAATATTAGATGCCAGCGAGCTTTGGGGAATGTATACGGAGAAAGTGACCGAGCTTCTTACGGAGCGTCATGGAAAAGGTTCAGAGGTTACCTGCATCGGGCCGGCAGGTGAGAATCTGGTACGGTTTGCAAGTGTCATCATGTCAAAATGCCATGTGGCAGGAAGAACCGGTATGGGATGCGTCATGGGGGCAAAAAACTTAAAAGCCATTGTTGTAGAAAAAAAGGTTGGAAAACCCCAGGTATATAATCCGGAAAAGGTCAAGGAAATCCGGGATCGGTGGATTAAGAAATGCCGGGCATCGGTTATCTTAAAATCCGGAAGTATTCAGGGAACCTTAATGCTAATCAAACGGTATCACAAGCAGGGGGCCCTGCCCATCCGTAATTTTCAGGCGGCTGATGATAAAAAGGTGAAAGAGTTATACGCTGAGAACTTCCTGTACAAACATGAGACAAAACGCAAAGCCTGTATTTACTGTCCCGTCGGGTGCGCCAGGGAATATGAGATTAAGGAAGGGCGGCATAAGGGAGAAAAAGGCGATCGTCTTGACTATGGTGCAGTCGCAGGCATCGGTCCGTTAAACGGAATTTTTGACTGGGCAAGCATTCTTCATCTTAAAAATCTAAGTGACAATCTTGGCTTTGATGCCATTGAGGGTGGTTCTACCATTGGCTTCATCTTAGAGTGTTATCAAAGAGGTATCATAAAAAATCCAGAAAAGATTTATGAATTTGGCAATGCAGATGATGTGGAAGAATTAATGCATAAGATCTGCCTCAGAGAAGGAATCGGAGATATTGCAGCAGAAGGTGCTTACCGGGCTTCCATTGTGTTACATGCCGAAGAGTATGCATTTTGTATCAGAAAGTCTTCTGCTGGTCTTCATTCAAATTCCCATCTGGCAAAATCTTTAAGCTATCTCACCTCTACCAGAGGGGCAGATCACTTAAAGGGTTATGTATTTACTGCAGTTTTTGGCGGATTTTTCTCCGAAGTGGTTTCAAAGCATATTTTTAAAACAAAGGCTGAGAAGAACTTTTCCAAAGTAGAGAAAAAAGGCCGTGTGGTATGCTGGCATGAAAATTATAAATATGCCATTGACTGCCTGGGGCTGTGCCTGTTTGCTATCACAGCACTTCCGAGTGCAGGCGTTGCCTATTTTAATGAATTTGCAGAGGTGACTAACGCAATTCTGAATACGGATTTAACCGACGAAGAGATATATACTGCCGGAGAGCGTATTTATCAGCTTCAAAATGCCTTTAATGTGGCGTGTGGCTTAAAGCTGGAAGATTATCACTGGCCGGAGCGTAAAAAGGAAGATGGTGTGAAAGAAAAATTCCTGAAAGACACTACCATTAAGGTGGGAGGAGAGGAAGGAATGCTTCCGGAATATTTCCGGTACAGAGGTCTGACGCCAGAAGGGCTTCCTACGGTAAAACGATTTCAGGAATTGGGCATTTCCATGTACATAGATAAGGCAAGAGCCACAGAGCTTAAAGATGTTATGCCCATAGAAGCTTTATTAAAAGAAGTTGGTCTAAATGCAGAGCTGACGAAAAAAGAAAACAGGATCAATGAGGTCATGAGCTCCCTGATTTGTAAGCTGATGACAAAACAGGACGAAAAAGCGCTGCGTAACATGAAGCATGAGTAGCATTTCACAGAGGCGGATAACCCATGGATTGGTTAGATAATAAAGAGAAAATAGAGATACGTTCGCAGGTTTTTATTCCTATTTCTGAGGATCAAAAAGGCATTGTTTTTGATCATGTGTATGACAGAGAAAAGTTTCATAAATGGTTTGACTTTATGCCGGTTCTTTGGATCAGCTTTGACCGGAAACAGCTGGAGGAAGGCTGCATTGGAACTATCTGTTTTACCATGCCTTTGTTCTATTACAGATTGAAGGTAACAGAAGTGATAAAGGAAAAATCAATTGTCCTTAAGGGAGATGGCGGCCCTATGAGAGGAAAGGCATATTTTAATTTCCATCCTGCTGATGGCGGGGTCATACTGGAAAACATTCATATTCTATCTGGTAAAAATAAGCTTGTGCATAAGTATTATGTTTATTGCCTGGTTCCCAATCATCTGGCTTTTATGAATTGGAGATATTCTGTCTTAAAAAAGCAAATTAAAAAAGAACTTGAAAGAAACAAAAAATCACATAAGTAGAGAGGTGCTGATTATGAGAGGTGTTATTTTAGCAGGCGGTCATGGAACGCGTCTGAATCCGTTAACGATCATTACCAACAAGCATTTGCTTCCAGTCTATAAAAAGCCCATGATCTATTACCCCATAGAGACCCTGGCTAAAGTAGGAATCAAAGATATTCTCATCGTTACAAGCGGAGAATATTTAGGGCATTTTTACAAGCTTCTAAAGACAGGGGAAGAGTTTGGGGTAAAGCTTCATTATGAGATTCAGGAAGGCAATGAAGGAACCGGAGCAGCCTTATTGTGCGCAGAGGAATTTGTAAGAGGTGATGAGTTTATGGTCATTCTTGGTGACAATATTGTGACGGAAGATCTAACATCGTTTGTAAAAGATTTTGAATCAGAGAAAAAGGATTTCAGTGCCAAGATTCTTATTACCCAGTCGGATAATCCAAAGCTTTACGGAGTGGTGGAATTTAAGAAAAATAAAATTACCAGGCTGGTGGAAAAGCCCAAAGAACCTTTTTCCAATTACGTCAACACCGGCTTATGGATCTTTAAGCCAGAGGTATTTGAGCTGTTAAAGCAGATGAAGCTAAGCTCAAGAAATGAATATGAAACCACGGATGTTCTCCACCACTATGCAGAACAGGGACAGCTTACCTATGGGATTTTAACTTCCAAATGGACCGATGCGGGAACCTTTGAACAGTTATTTGAGGCAACTGTATTGATGAAAGAGTTAGAAGAGAAGGAGAAAAAGGAAATTGAAAAAGATCATGTTTATCAGTCTTCCGGTATCCGGGCACGTAAACCCGCAGCTCAACCTGTGTAAAGAATTATCCCAGCGTAATGTGAACCTGATTTATTATACCTTTGAGCAGTATTTCCATAAGTTTGACCAGATGGATGGGGTGGATTTGAGGAAATATCCCGATGATTTCTATCATTATTATAATAAGCTTGCGGCAGATGAGAAGCTTCAGTCACAGTTCATGAATCTGCTCTATGTATTTTATACATTTACAGAGAAGCTCCTCCCCTTCATGATGAAAGAAGTGGAAAAAGAGAAGCCGGATCTTATTATATGCGATACCCTGGCTATTTGGAGCAAAATTGCTGCCAGATATTTTCATATCCCCTATGTGTATTTTGTAAGCAGCTTTATGGGAGATAAGATCATGATGAAAGAAACACCTGCTTTTACCATGAGCCTGGTAAAAAGCGCAGCGGTTTCCATTCCTTATATCATGAAATTTAACACCATTATAAAACGGTTGGAAAAGCAGTATGGCAAGGTGGTCGATAAACCATGGAATATCATGGAGCCGGAAGGAAAATTTACGATGGTGGTGACCTCCAGGGATTTTCATCCCGGCGGATATAAATATCCTTCTAATGTTAAATTTGTAGGCCCTGCCTTTGTGGACAAAGAAAATCTCACGGAAAAAAAAGATACCATATTCATCAGCCTTGGTACCATTTGTTTCAGCCATACCTATTGGGATATCTGTATTGATGCCTCCAAAGACTTAGGATATCAGGTGGTAGTATCCTTTGGCGGCAACAAGAATAATAAAGTAAATGAAGAAAACTTACCGGAACACGTAACGGTTTATGAGAATCTAAGCCTGGAGGAATACCGCAAGGTATTAAAACGGTCTGTATTATTCATATCCCACGGCGGGTTTAACAGCATCAGTGATTCCATTCTGTATGAGACTCCCCTCATTATTTGCCCTGGGCATGCGGAGCAGGCCAGCAATGGAAGAGTGGTGGAAGCGGATGGCTGCGGAAAGCTTTTCATGGCAAATACAGAAGCGTTCCAGAAAGATAACTTAAAGGCGCTGATTCTTCAGGTAGTTGAAGATGATACCATGAAAAAGAATTTATCCAAATATCGCAAGTCCTTTTTAGAATCCCCTGGATTTCAGAAGGTGGTAGATGAATTAGACCAGGAATTTCAATTGTTCTGATACATACATAAGGGAGATGGATTATGGCTTTTATCGTAAATACGGCGCAGTATCTGCCTGCCAATGAGATATTCAATGATGACTTGACCCAGTTTCCGTCAAAATACCGGCAGCTCATTGAAGAAAAAGCTGGGATTAAGACAAGAAGACACGTGACAGATGAGTGCACTTCTGATCTTGGAGCTTTGGCGGTGAAAGAGCTTTTACGTAAGACCAGGATGAATCCCGTAGAGGTTGAGGTTCTTATTTGTGCAACATCCTCCCCTGACCGGATACAGCCTGCCACTGCTACCAGGATACAGGAACTATGCGGGATTAAAAATGCCTTTGCATTTGATATTAATTCAGTCTGCAGCGGAGGAATCTACGGACTAAAGATCGCTTCTTCCCTCATAAATGACGGGGCCAAGAATGTAATCGTGGTGGCTTCAGAGGTATACAGCAAGATATTAAATCCAAAAGATATCGCTACGTTTCCTTATTTTGGGGACGGGGCGGCAGCCGTTCTTTTATCCGACCATGGAGCTTATGAACTGAAAGATATCCTGCTCTTTTCCGATGGAAGTGGCTGTGATGTGATTCAGGTTCCGGCAGGAGGAAGTATGCTACCGGCAGCAGCCGTTAAAAAGGAACGGGATTATTATTTTTCTATGGAGGGTCAAAGTGTGTACCGGTTTGCCTGTGAGAAGGGAAGCGAGCTGATTGGACTCCTTTCTAAGCGGAATGAGGTAATGGCGGACAGGGTCATCACTCATCAGGCCAATTTAAACATCATCAAAGAAATTGCCAGACGCACAGACGTTTCTGATGAGAAATTCTTCATCAATGTGGACAAATATGCCAATACAGCCGGTGCTTCCGTTCTCATTGCCTTAAACGAATATCTGGAGTCGGAAGAAGCAAAAAACGAAAATCATGTATTTCTTGCAGCCTTTGGAGGCGGTCTTTCCTGGGGCGGATGCTATTTAAAGAAAGAACACGATACTAAATAAGCGGAGAAGATAAAGGGGAATGAAACCATGTTAGATATTATTATGACACTTGCTACTGATATTTTTGAGGATGACGATATCCTTCCCACTTCCAGGTTGGAAGAAGCTAATAGATTTGATTCCATGAACCTGGTTCAGTTCATCATTGAACTGAGCGGAGCACTGGATATGGATATTGAAGATGAAGAAGTGGAAAAGACCATGACATTTGCTGAGCTGGCAAAGAACCTGGAAGCAAAAAAATAAATTGGTTAAACCAATAAGGTGAGGTGAGTGTCTTGGAATTTCGATTGCTGACGGAGGATTCGGAAAAGCTTAGGTTTGTAAATGGCTGGGAGCACGCTTTTAGCCGGTCCTTTGAAATGCGGGATTATGAATGGATCTTTGATTCCCGTAATCTTATCTATGGAGCCTTTGACCAGGAAACCTTGTGTGCAGGATATTGTATTCTGCAAAGCCAGGCTGTGTTTCAAGGGAATCTGGTAAAGAGCGGACTGTGCAATAATGTGTTTGTCACACCAGAATATCAGGGCTGCCATTTGTTTACAAAGCTTGGGCGGTATGTACTTTCAGCGGCCGGTGAAATGGGAATACAGATATTAATAGGAATGCCAAATGAAAGTTCTCTTCCGGGGCATCGGAGAGTAGGGTGGACTACATTTCCTCCGAATTTTTATCTTGAAAAAAAGATAATAGAAGATGAGAGCGTAACTCAGTTAGAGGATGAGAGTATCACTCCCATCACCTCTCTTAATTTTCCGTTGTGGAAAGAAGCTTTTAATGAATTTGCCTTTAAGATCTCTTTTGGAAGATCATTTTCCATTATCAAGGAGGCGGATTACTTTTCCTGGCGATATTTAAATCGTCCTTCTGGAGATTACAAAATATTTATCTATCAGGAGAAGGGGGCGGTGAAGGGATATGTGGTATATAAGTACTACCAGCCTTTTAAACGAATCCATATCCTTGATGTAGAAGCAGAGAATGAGACCGTCTTTTTCGAATTATTAAAGACGTCAGGAACCATAAAAGAATCGGTTTCTCTCATTAACGTGTTAAGCTCTACCATTTATGCAGATTATTTTAGTCGTGCTGGATACTGTATAAGTGCAGAATACAGCAACTTAATAGCACATGATCCTCTGTCAAAGGCCCCGGTTTCTCTTGGAGATACCTGTAATCTGGTCATAGGGGATAATGAAGTTTTTTAATACGAAAGATAAAGGAGATAGAGCGGTGGCATATGCAAACGCAAGTGTCGTGTTATACGGGAAATTAGAAGAAATATTTGAATTTATATTAGATGGAAGAAATAATAAGAAATGGCGGCCCGGTGTGAAATCCGTAGAATATTCATCGGAGGAGCCCATTGACGCTGGGGCCTTGTTCTTGCAGGAGATGAACGGCCCTCCCACAAGAACCATCAAGGCAGATTATAAAATCATAGAATGTGATCGTTATAAAAAGATTTCCTTCCTAATCTTAAATGGTCCTTATACACCAACAGGCAGTTTTTTCTTTGAAGTGAATGATGATGGGGTATCTGTTGATTTTTCCATGGAAGAAGCCGGTGTGGTCAGCCCGGAACGGGAGAACCATTTTCAAAAGGTGGTAAATGACATTTATAATCTCCAGGAACATTTCGAAAGGAAATGAAATACATATGAAAAATATACTCTTAGGAAATGAAGCGGTTGCAAGAGGTGCTTTTGAGTATGGAGTGACAGTTGCATCTGCCTATCCGGGAACACCCAGTACGGAAATTACAGAGAATATTAAAAAGTATGAATCCATTAATACAGAATGGTCTCCCAATGAAAAAGTAGCCTTAGAAGTAGGAATCGGCGCTTCCATCGCAGGAGCCAGAACCATTGTATCCATGAAACATGTAGGACTGAATGTTGCGGCTGATGCCCTGATGTCCATTTCTTATCCGGGTGTAAATGCAGGTTTGCTCCTTGCAGTCGCAGATGACCCAAGCCAGCACAGCTCTCAAAATGAGCAGGATACAAGATATTTTGGGATGGCAGCCAAAGTTCCCATTCTGGAGCCTTCCGACAGCCAGGAATGTAAGGATTTTGTGGGGATCGGGCTGGAAATCAGTGAGACCTTTGACACTCCGGTAATCTTAAGGTTAAATACGAGAATCTCCCATTCGCAAAGCATGGTAGAGCTTCTCGATCAAGTACCCTTTCAGTTAAAGGAGTATGATAAGAATCCCAATAAGTACATCGTGGCTCCGGCAGTAGCAAAAAAGAGAAGAGTGGTAGCAGAGGAGCGGTTAAGAAAGCTGGAGGCATTGGCTGAGACTACAGAGCTTAATACGGTGGAGTATCAGAGCAGGGACATTGGAATTATTACAAACGGCATAGCGTATCAATATTCCAAGGAGGTGCTTCCGGAAGCTTCCTATTTAAAGCTGGGCCTTTCCTATCCTCTTCCCAGAAAGAAGATCACGGAATTTATAAGGAACTGTAAGACCGTTTATGTCATTGAAGAACTGGAACCCATAATAGAAGAGAAGATTAAATCCTGGGGACTTTCGGTCATTGGCAAAGATGTGATTCCTGTTATTGGAGAGTTAAATCAGGAAATCGTCCGTGCCGCCGTGCTTAAGGAAAGGATTGATGGAGTGACATCAGAGCTGACTAAGGATATCCCAGTCAGACCTCCGGTTCTCTGTCCAGGCTGCCACCACAGAGGGGTATTTTATGTCTTAAATAAGCTAAAGCTTCATGTTTCGGGAGATATTGGCTGTTATACTCTGGCGGCGTTTGCACCTTTAAGTTCTATGGATACGTCCATCTGTATGGGAGCCAGCATTGGAATGGCTTTTGGGTTTGAAAAGGCAAGAGGGAAAGAGTTCTCAAAAAAGACCGTTGCAGTGATCGGAGATTCCACGTTTGTACATTCCGGCATTACAGGCCTGATTGATGTGGTATATAACCAGGGAAATACTACGGTCATCATACTTGATAATTCCACCACCGCCATGACCGGGCACCAGGATCATCCGGGAACCGGCTGTACCATTCGGGGGGAGAAAAGTCAGGCGGTTGATTTTGTAGCTCTGGCAAAGGCCATTGGAATCAAACGGATCCAGACCGTAGACGCCCACGATATCACGGAACTGGAGCGAATCGTCATAGAAGAGACGCAAGCGGAAGAGCCTTCCGTAATCATAACGAAGCGTCCCTGTGTCCTCCTTAAAAACTCCTCTTTGATTCGTAAGCCTCTGAGCATTAAGGAATGCAAAGGATGTAAGGCATGCATGAAGATCGGTTGTCCTGCCATCTCTTTTTCCCGTAGCAGGGCAGAGATAAAAAAAGAGCTTTGTGTTGGCTGCGAACTTTGCACCAGAATCTGCAAATTCGATGCCATTAAAAAAGAGGCGTAAGATGAGGGGGATTTGAGATGAATATATTGATTTCAGCGGTCGGGGGTCAGGGAGCTGTGCTGGCCAGCAGAATTCTTGGCAAGATGGCTCAAAACAGCGGACTGGATGTGAAAGTCTCTGAAGTGCACGGCATGTCTCAAAGAGGCGGAAGTGTAGTTACATATGTGAGGTTTGGTGAAAAGATTCATTCTCCCATTATAGAGAAAGGAACCGCAGATATCATTCTCGCCTTTGAGATGCTGGAAGGCGCCAGGTATGTGGAATGGCTAAAGCCGGGCGGAACCTTAATTACAAGCAGTCAACGGATTGACCCTATGCCTGTAATCACCGGCGCAGCGGAGTATCCGGAAGATTTGGAGGAGCGGTTTCAGGCCTTGCCAATCCATTATAAGATCATTGATGCCCTAACTTTTGCAAAAGAGGCCGGCAATCAAAAGACTGTTAATGTGGTCCTCATCGGGGCATTGGCAGCTATCACTAATATAGAGGAAGAAAAATGGCGTACAGCCATAAAAGAAGCAGTACAGGAAAAATTGGTGGGCATCAATTTAAAAGCTTTTGAACTTGGATATGAAAACAGTAAATCTATGAAAACGAATAGGAAGAATAATGAGATATAGAAAGTCAATCGGTTTCTTAACCATATTAATTGTTATACTGGCTGGAATTGCCGCAGCCGCAGGCATTTTCTTACGGGGTGGAGGAAGAGAGATACCCTTACGTTCCATCCATCAAAATCTGGTGATGGCTTATGGACAGGGACTTTATAGGAATGAGTCTGTATCCATGGCATTACAGGCAAGAGCCCAGGATGTGATAACCCTGGTCTTAGGAGTTCCCACACTGCTGTGGTCGTTCCTTCTTGCAGGAAAAGGTTCTCTAAAAGGCAGATTTCTTCTGCTTGGGCTTTTAGGATACCTTCTCTATACGTATACGACGTATTCCTTTGGAGCTATGTATAACGGACTTTTTTTAGTCTATGTGGCATTGTTGTCGGCCTGCTTTTTCGCCTTTATACTGACGTTTTTGTCTTTGTGGGAAGAAGATATACAGTCCAGATTAGACAAAGGATTTCCTGAAAAGTTTGTAGGGATTATCCTCATTATAACTGCGACATTAGCTGGCATGATGTGGTTAAAACGGATTTGCGTTCCCCTGGTCCATCAGGAAGTTCCAGGAGAACTGGAGCATTACACCACACTGGTGATTCAGGCTTTAGACCTTGCCATCCTCCTTCCCACTGGAATTCTGGCAGGCATTTTACTTATGAAGAAAAATAAGTTTGGCTACCTCTTAGCACCGGTTATGGTGATCAAGCAGATGGTACTTATCATTGTGATCATTGCCATGTTCATCAATCAGTCAATCAATGGAGTTGCTACAGATATATCTGAACTGGTTGGTTTTCTGGTGATTGCGGTTATTCTAAGCAGCTGCCTTTACTTATTTCTAAAAAATATTAAAGAATGAGAAAGAACAAAGGAGATATCATATGAAACTATTAAATGAAGAGACAAAAAAAGAAATTAAAGACATGGTGTACTCATTTTTAGCCGATGAGTGTGAGGTTTCCATCAGTGAGCTGAAAGAGGACTTATCTGTCATTGATGATTTAGATGGGGATTCCCTGATGTTTGTAGAGATGATTGAGCAGTTAAAAAAGAAATACAGTTTAAATATCCAGATGCAGAATATTGGGAAATATCTGCTTAAGAATCCGGCAAACACCATTAAAGAGGTGGTTGAGACAGCCTATCTGGTCTATGAAAAGGAAAATGATATCGTAGAGGCATTATAATCATGAACAGAGAACCGTCTCCCATGGTGGAATATGATACGGCAGGAGAAAACATCGGAGTGTTGAGACTTCATAACGGAAGAGATAATCTGGTGGATCATGCTGTTTTTCTGGATCTTACTGAGCTTAAACAGTGGCTGCAGCAATATTCCTTTCAGGGACTGATTATAACAGGAAACGGAAGGAATTTCAGCAAAGGTGCCAATGTAGAGCGGATCAAAGGGTATAAAGACTGCCCGGAAATACTGGAAGAAGAACTGAATGAAGGAAAGAAAATCTTATCCTACATAGAAGAACTGCCTCTTATCACAGTGGCAGCCATTGAAGGAGCCTGTTTTGGAGCTGGTCTTGAAATTGCCCTTAGCTGCAATTACCGGCTGGCGTCTGAATCCGCCTTATTTTCTTTTCCAGAGGTGACCCTGGGCCTGCTGCCTGGGTTTGGAGGAACCATAAGGCTTCCGAAGCTAATCGGGCAAAGAGCAGCAAAAAAGCTGATTTTATCCGGAGATATGATTAGCGCTCAGGAGGCGCTGCGCCTGGGGCTTGTGGATGAGACCACGGGAAAGAAAGAAGCGTTTTTAAAAGCAGTGGAACTGGTGGAAGGACTTGCAAGACGCTGTTCGGCCAGACAAATGGAATGCTTTGATCACATGATGGATCAGCCAGGGTCTGATTACTGGCCCGTGTACGAGAAAGAAAGCAGATATTTCGGCGAGCTCATAAAGGCCATGGATATCTGACTGGACAGGAGATGATATTATTTTAACCAATCAGTGCTGGTTTGAAGTTCAGGGGCATGAGCTGGATTCTTTCAAACATGTAAATAATTCGGTTTATTTAAATTATTTAGAGACTGTGCGCTGGAATTTCTTTCGGGAGTTTTCCATGATGGAGGACTTAGAACGGGAGAAGCTATATCCGGTTGTCATAGAGGTAAATGTCAAGTATATCAAAGAATTACGGCTGTTTGACCGGTTTGTGATAAACAGCCGTTACTGGATAGAAAACAATTATATTGTATCCGACCATAAAGCGGTATGTGAGGGTCAGAAAACCACCATGATGAAAGCAAAGGTAAAAATGCTTCTTGTGTCAGAGGATCGGATTGTGTACGATATTCCGCCCCATATCAGAGAGATGTTTTCAGCCAAAGAACCAGTCATAGCCCACAGGGGGGAATGATTTGATGGATAACCATATGTTAATCTGCCAGATCAGGACCGAAAGGGATCTGGAACCATTTATAAGCGGAGCGATTGAGACAGGAGAGCATAACATCATTATCCTGCAACTGAAAGAGGACTGTTTCAGTGACCTATCGGGCAGTGATTTTCTAGAGATAAAAAAGGTTCTTTTTAATCCTTATATCATTTCTGTTTTAGTCATTGATTGTGAGTTCTCCATGAGTCTTTGCGAAAAGATGTATGTATTTGATCTGTGCTTTCTCTCCGAAGATTGCGCTATGCGGTATGATCCAAAGCATTTGAGAGGTGTTTATTTTTTACAGCTTCTATTCGCTCCCAAAGCTTCATTCGGAAAAGAAGCCCGGATCATGAATTGTGAAGAACTTATCAATCATGGATTTGCCAATGCAATGTTAAGGAACGAAAGCTTCTATAAAGACTTGGAAACAGAAATGGTAAACCTGACTCTGGAGCGGACGAGAGAGCAGCTTCATGGGATTAAAAGCTGTATGAATGCCTACAAAGACTGCTGTCTGTCAGGAAAAACACTCACCACCGATCCTGAGACCAGTTATTTTTGTAAACTGGCACTTATAAAAACTGAGGAAGATACAAAGTGATGACACATAAATTTAAGACCATTATTTACGAAGAATCGGAAGGAATTGCATATATCTGCATTAATATGCCTCCAGCCAATAAAATGCAATCCCAGTTTCTGTTAGAGATATCAAAGGTCATAGAGGAATATGCCCTGACCACAAGTGCTTCCGGAATCATTATATATGGAAGCGGAAGGCATTTTAGCTCTGGGGCTGATGTGGGAGAGCTGTTGGATTTTATCAGTTCTCATACATCAGTAGAAGATGGTTTGGTAACTCATTATCCCGAATGGTATGTGGAGTGTAAAAAAAGCTTTCGAAAGCTGTTTCATATGGAGATTCCCGTGGTAAGTGCCATAGGTGGCTTCTGCATTGGATCTGGATTTGAACTGGCCTTATCTTCCCATATAAGAATTTGTGAGTCAGGTGCCAGGCTTGGGCTTCCGGAATCTACCTTCGGGCTCCTGCCCGGAGTCAATGGAAACCAGAGGCTTTCGGAAGAAGCAGGATTTTTTCATGCCTATGAAATGATTGTAAAGGGAAGTCTCATTGATTCCCAGGAAGCGGACAAGCTGGGAATGGTCGATCTTCTGGTACCAAGAAAAAGCTCGTTGGATTATGCAAAAAAGCTCATTGCTTTTATCAAGGAACATCGGTGTGATTATAATTTCGCCAATCGGTTTCGTTTCTTAGATGGGTTTAAAGAATACTATTTTACTTAGAGAGGAGAGTCCAGCCGATGGCTATCAATGTAAAATTATCTGGCGCAGGTACATACCTTCCGGGAAATCCCATTGATTTTGACCAAATCAATGATTATCTGGGAGAATTTAAGGAGGCACCTAAAAAGATTAAGAACTGGGCAGGAAGAGTGCAGCCTATTATTAAAGAAATGCTTGGGATCAATCACTGCTACTATGCCTTTGACAATGAAACAAGGACATTTACGGACGACAACTTAACAATGTCTGTCAAAGCGGCTAAAAAGGCCATGGAAGAAGCCGGTGTTTTGGCAAAGGATATTGATCTCTTAATATACGGCGGTGCTTATTCCCATCAGATTCCGCCCATTACGACAAGAATACAGGAAGAGCTGGGGATTGATATGTGCGGAGAAATTCACATTCATTCCAACTGTACCTCCATCTACAAAGCGATTAAGCTGGCCCATGTTATGCTGGCCTCAGGGGAGTATAAGAATGCTCTTGTGATTTCCTCCAGTGTAGCAAGTTCCTGCTTTATCCCGGAATTTTATAATCAGACCCTGATTACCAAAGAAGACATCTTCCTGCGCTGGTATCTCTGCGATGGGGCAGGCGCTATGGTATTTACTGCGGCAAAGGATGAAAAGGAAGGGCTTTATCTGGAAGATACCTACTTTGAATCCACGGGAAGCAAAAAGCTGTCAGCCATGGGAAACAGCTATCCCTATCACTGGACCAATCCTAAGGAGGATTACGAGAAGGGCTATCACCATATCCGTCAGATTTATCTTAATGAAATGCGGGATTATGCCATGGAAGAGAATGGAAAATCCATCTTCTACAATGCTCTGGTTCGTATGCTAAATGAAAAGAACATTGATTTAAAAGACTTAAAGCATTTTGTGGTAAATATGCCCTCAAAGTTTGTGAGAGAGCTGATCATCGAAGAATGTCTGGGCCTTGGGATCCGCAAAGACCAGTTTTACAGTGCCATTGAAGATGTTGGATATGCAGGACCTCCTGCCGCTCTAATATCCATTGACAATTTGTTAAAGGAACACGCCTATGAGAGCGGGGATCTTATTTTCAGCTTTGTCATGGAGGTAAGCAAATTCATGCAGGCAGGTTTTACACTAAGAAAAATATAAAGTGAGGAACAAGGAATGAAAATACTATTGGTAAATCCTCCCATTCCCAGAGTTTTCCGTATGTTTGATTTTGCTGATGACGCCGTAAGAAAATCTTTTGGGAGAAGAGTCATGGTGGGACCGCCTCTGGCTTTAAATGAGCTGGCAAGTATGGTACCTGACGATGAAGTGGTGATTCTGGATCAAAAAACAGAAGAAGATAATATACCGGGATATGATTTTACCCAGGCGTATGTGGAAGAATTAAAACGGTTTTCTCCTGATTTCGTGGGAGTTACCTGCATTACTGCCCAGTATAATTCAGTGCTTAAAATCTTAAATATCACAAAGGAATATAACAAGAACATTTTAACCATGGTAGGTGGCATACACCCCACCCTCTGCCCTGATTCCTTTGCAGGCTCCAAGGCCGATCTTGTTACCGTTGGAATTGGAAAATACAGCTTTAAAAAGATGATAGAGATATTTAAGGCAGATGGCTGGCTGGCCGATTTCAGTCAGATTCCAGGGCTTGGGCTTAATAAAGGGACCAGCCTTTTCTATACCCAGTCCATTTGCAGTCTCAGCACCGAGGATATTAAGGAGCAGCATATTTTGGATACGGTTATGCCAAACCGAAAGCTGACGGATAAATATAATTATACCATTCGGCAGATGGGAAAAAAGATCCACTATATCAGTACCTCCCAGGGCTGCACCCATAAATGTAACTTCTGCAGCATCTGGCAGACCACGGGCGGACGATATTTTCATAAAGATGTGGAATGCATTATCCGGGAATTAAAGACAATGGATGAATATCCTATTATCCGTTTCTGCGATGCCAATACCTTCGGTGATATTAAAAAAGCCAGACTCTTATTCACAAGAATTATTGAGGAAGGATTAAACAACCATTATTATCTGGCAGATGTGCGGACGGATACGGTGATCAAGCATCCGGACCTTATTGAGCTCGCCGTTAAAGCAGGGCTTCGAATTACAATTTGCGGATTAGAGGCCACCAGCAATGAAGAGCTGGAAGCTTATAATAAACAAAACACCATCGAGAATATTTCCGGTGCCTTAAAGTTCTTAAACAGCCTTGGTATCTTAGTCAATGGCAACTACATAGTAAGACCGGAATACGTGGAGTCAGACTTTGACCGGGTGGCACAGTTTGTAAGCGATAATCCCATCTATCATGCCGGATTTACGGTGCTGACTCCATTTCCTGGAACAGACCTCTATGAGACCATGAAAAAGGACATCATCAACCATAATCTGGATTACTACAATCTAACCAATGCAGTCGTGGAGACCGTGCTGCCGGAAGCGAAATTTTATGAGCAGGTTGGAAAATTATATAAAACCAGCAAAGTTGCGGGAGATGAATATCGTCTGAAATACGGAAGCGACCTGCTGGTAGAATAGGATAAGAATGACAATAGGAATTGTTGGATCAGGAAGAATGGGACAGGATCTTTTCTATTCCTTCATGGAGTATGATTGCGAAGTCATACTGGTATCCAGGAACCTGGAGCAAATAGAAAAGATCACGAAGAAAACTCAGAAAATATTAAAAAGAGAACCAGAGCGTATGGGAAAAGGAAGTCCTATGATTACAGACAAGCTGTCTGACTTAGCTGGTTGTGATGTGATTATAGAGACTGTAATAGAAGATTTAGCTGTAAAGCAGGATATCTTTCAAAGATTGGAAGGGATTGCGAAAAGTACTTGTATCTTTGCAACCAATTCTTCTTCTCTTGACGTTTCGGATGTATTTTGTGGCGCAAAGGCAAAAGAGCGATGCCTGGGACTTCACTATTTCTATCCATTAAAATTAATTTCCACAGCAGAAGTAAATGCAGGCCCTGATACAAGTGATGAAACGATAACGGAAATGGTTAAGTTCCTTTTCGTGACGGGAAGAAAGCCTTTGGTATTAAGAGGAGAAAACCGTCTGGTGATGTCAAAGATTTTAATCTCACTGGCCGCATATGCCTATATGCTGTCTTTAGAAGGAGAGCTTACCTTAAAAGAGCTTGACCAGATTACCAAGCAGGTACTTTTATTTGGAATCTTTGAAATGGTGGATTCCACCGGCTTTCCAATTATTTCACAGTGTCTGACCAATCTGCCGGACAAAATTCATTCAGCCCTTTATAAGCCTCTTCTTTTAAAAATTTCTGATCTCAAGAAGCAGGGGAAAGAGGGAAGAAGGGGAGAGGGACTTTTATCCCTGGAAGATTGCCGTAAGAGAGATTCTGCATTTACTGGAAGTCTGGAAGAGTGTTATGAAAAATATGGGATAAGATTTCTTTCCTTTCTGCTTAATGAAATTGCGCGTTACATGGAAGATCCTCTCTTAGACAATAAGCAGTTTCAGGAGAGCGTAGAGGAAGTCTTAGGCCTGTCTGCTTCATTAAAAGCTCTTTATAAGGAATTAAAAGAGGAGAAGCTTTTAGAAACCTTAAAGGCAGAATATAAAAAGTCATTGGATCCGTTGTTTCTTCCGGCAGATTTAAAGGTATATGGTGAACATTAGGGGGGTATCCATGAAAGAAAAAAAGACCGTTATTACAGGTATGGGAATGATAAATGCTTTAGGAAATACTATGGAAGAAAGCTTTTGTAACATGATAAAGGGAGCTTCTGGCGTAAGGCAGATTACGCTGTTCGATCCTTCTGAATTAGAGACGAAGATAGGGGCTCAGGTAGATGACAGCTTTTTAGAAAAGGCAAAAGAGCTGATAAAAAAGAGAGAACGAGGCAAGATGACCCGCTTGACCCAGATGGCGTTGGTCGCGGCAGATGAGGCGGTCAAAGACAGCTTCATTGATTTTGATGCCTGTGACAGAAGCCGGGTGGCTGTGATCTTGGGAATTGTAACCACTGCTTACGGTGATGTGGAGAAAGAAAAATCAGAAAGTAATAGCATTGTAAAATCCATGCCCAATGCTCCCAGTGCCTGGATCTCCATCCGCTATGGGTTAAAAGGACCCAATTTTAATGTTTCCACTGCCTGTGCCTCATCTGCCTATGCAATTGCACTGGGGCAGCAGCTGATTCAATCAGGCCTTGCAGATGTGGTCATTACAGGGGGCGCCGATTCCCATATTCAAAAGGATTATATCAGGGGCTTTAACCAGATCATGACCCTTTCCGTAAAGAATGAAACGCCTAAAACGGCCTGCTGTCCGTTCTCCAAAAACAGGGATGGATTTGTAATGGGAGAAGGGGCTGGCATCATGATCTTAGAATCCGAAGAGCATGCAAAGAAACGGGGAGCCAGAATCTACGCGGAGGTAGGTGGCTGTGCCATAACAAGCGACGCAGGAGATATCACCGCACCGGAAGCAGATGGTGTGATGATGGCAAAGACCATGAAGCTTTCTATGGACCAGGCAGGAGTGAAGCCGGAAGATGTTGATTATATCAACGCCCATGGTACCTCCACTTATTTAAATGATAAATACGAGACCATGGCCATTAAATCCTGTTTTGGGTCCCATGCGGATAACCTTTACGTTTCTTCAACCAAATCCATGATTGGTCATACCGTGGGTGCTTCCGGAGTTATTGAGGGAATTGTTACGGTTTTAACAATGAATCGGGGTATCATTACTCCAACCATCAATTATAAAGAGCCAGACCCGGAACTGGATTTAAATTACGTACCCAATGTTCCAATCCAAAAAGTAGTCAACGTGGCAATCTCTAATTCCTTTGGTTTTGGGGGCCATAATGCCAGCATATTATATAAAAAATACGAAGGAGAATGAAGATGAGAAAATATTTAGTTACTGGCGGTGCCGGATTTATCGGTTCAAACTTCGTGAAATATTTATATGAGAAAGAAAAGGATATCCATGTGACCGTACTGGATAAGCTTACCTATTCCGGTAATATGGACAATCTGGCAGAAGTTATAGACCGGGAAGATTTTGAGTTTGTAAAAGGAGATATCTGCGACTCCAACCTGGTAGAAACGCTGATGGAGGGGATTCATGTAGTGGTCAATTTTGCAGCTGAGGTTGCGGTGGACCGTTCCATTGGAAATACACAGGACTTTTTAATGACGGATGTGATCGGGGTATATGTACTCCTTGAGCATGCCTTAAAGAACCGTGAAACTCTGGAAAAGTTTATTCAGATCTCAACGGATGAGGTGTATGGACAGATTCAGGAGGGAAGTTTTTACGAGACCTCAGAATTAAAACCCAGAAACCCCTATTCTGCCTCAAAGACAGGAGGAGATCGTCTGGCATACAGCTATTATGCTACCTATGGACTTCCTGTCTGTATTACAAGAGCTTCCAATACCTACGGACCCTTCGCTTATCCGGAAAAGGTTATCCCCCTGTTTATCACCAATCTTTATGAAGGAATTTCAGTTCCCGTATTTGGTGACGGCAGTCAGATCAGAGACTGGCTCTATGTAAAAGACCATTGCAGCGGGATTTATCAGGTAATAAAAGAAGGCAGGAATGGAGAAGTGTACAACGTAGGCGGTGCCCAGGAAGTCACAAATCTGGATCTGACAAAACGGATCCTGACTCTTATGGGAAAAGACGAATCCCTGATCCGCTATGTCAATGACAGACCGGGCCATGATCTTCGCTACAGCTTAAATACGGATAAACTAAGGGCTCTCGGCTGGCAGCCCCAATATGATATCACTTCCGGGCTTTCAAAGACAGTGGATTGGTATGTCAATCATGTGGAGTATTGGAAAAAATTAAGAGATGGAATGGATCAGCGATACTTCAAAGGTTTTTGGAATTAAGAGCAGGAGGCAGCATGAAAAATTTAGTACTGTATGCTTCAAGAAATAACACCACGGAGGAAACGGTTTTACGGATTAAGTCACACGCAAATGACCCCATTGATATCTATAAGATTTCAGAGACCGGGGACCTTAATTTATCCCTTTATTCCCATATCTATATTGGTACCGGTATCTATGGCGGGAGGCTTCCTTACTCTGTAACAAGCTATGTAAAGAAAAACAAAGTAGTTCTTCGTCAAAAGCCTGTCACTTTTTTCATTCATGGGCTGGACTCTCAGGACAAATATACAAAGATCGTAGATCAGGGAGTATCCAGATACTTAGAGGGCAATCCCTATGAAAGTATTTACCTGGGAGGAAAACTGGATATCTCCGCCCAGAGCTTTATTATAAAAATGATTTTGATTGAGATCGCAAATAAGAATCACTTTGATCCCAATAATGCGGATACGCGTAAGGAAGAGGCTATTTCAGAACTAATAAAGCGGTTTTAGCCGGTATGTATGGACTTTTTACTCTGATGGATCGTGGGGCGGTGGTTCTCATAAAGGAACATGTGTATCTGGCAGACTTAGACCGGTGCAGAAAAGTAAATGAAATCCCTTTTGAAGCTTATTTATCGAAAGAAGAGAGGGAGCAGTTAGATCATATTACGATTCTGCGGTCAAGAAACAGGGCAATGCTCCGGCGTTCCCTGACCAGAATCATAATAAGCAGTTTTTTAAGCTGTTCCCCAGATACGCTCCGGTTTTGCAGAAATTCCTATGGAAAGCCCTATGTTTTAGAGCCCGTCACTGATTTAACGTTCAATCTATCCCACAGCGAAAATTATCTGGTCCTGATTGCTGATAAGAACCGGGAGGTAGGCATAGATATAGAAACAGCCCATTCCTTACAAAAAAGAAAGTATAAGGATCTGGAGGCCATTTATTCCGGTAAAGAATTAGCCTCTTATGAGAGGCTTTTACCAGGAGAAAAGTATGAGATGTTTTGCAGAACCTGGGTCATGAAAGAAGCGATCACAAAGGCCCTCTCGTTTGGTCTTACCGCTGATTTAGGTGAGATATCACTTCCGGTAGAAGAGGTTTCTTCAGACGCCATACAGTCTTTTGAATGTTACGGTAAGGTGTTAAAGATTCAATGGATCAAAAGAGAAGATTATCAGATTGCAATTGCATATGGGGAGGAAAATATATGAAAGTGCTGATCACAGGCGTCAATGGATTTGTGGGTGGGTATCTTTTTTCCAGACTCAAGACACTGGAGCATGAAATCCATGGACTGGGAATGGAACCGTCTTCTCCTTATGACCTGGACAAATATTACTCGGTCGATATTACAAAGAAATTTCATTTAAATCAGGAGTTTGATGCAATCATTCATCTGGCGGCACTAAACCGTACTACCATTGGTGCAGACATTGACAGTCAGATATTCCATCAGATCAATGTGGAAGGTACAAAAAATCTCATTGAGTCCTGCGGATTTTCTAAGTTTATTTATATTTCCACGGCTGCGGTTTATGCAAGGGATGAAGAAATTGTCACAGAGGAATCTCACATAGCTCCTATGGGAAATTACGCTAAGACAAAATATGAAGCAGAGCTTCTCTGCCAGAAGCTGATCCCCCATAAGAAGCTGATCATTCTCCGCCCTGTCAACATCTCCGGAGCCGGACAAAAGAATATTGCAGCGGTCCCTCTGTTTTTTGAGCGGGCGTTGAATCACGAGGATTTAGAGCTTTCTGTAGCTCCTTCTAAAACCATTCAGTTACTTGATGTAGATGATTTTACTAAAGCCATCTATCAATGCCTTGAATGTTCCGGCAGCGGGATTTATAACCTGGCACCAGAGGATTCTATGACTATGCTTCAACTGGTTACTAAAATTCTTACTCTGTGCAGCTCCAAATCTTCGCTGATCTTAAAGGAAGATAAGGAGGAAGCACCTTCCGTCATTTGTGCAGGAAAGGCTGGGCTGGAGATAAACTTTCGGGCATCAAAGTCCATGAATCAAATACTGGAGAATTACTATAAATCACGAAAGAGAGGAACGAAAGGATGAAAGTACTGGTCATAGCATCCCATATTGATGATGAAGTATTAGGATGCGGAGGAACCATAAAAAAACATACTAAAGCAGGAGACCAGGTTTATGTGGTATTTATCAGCTCTAAAGATTCCAAGCGCTTTGATGAGGCGATTATGAACACAAGAAAAGCTCATGCAAAAAAAGCGGCAGATGTGCTGGGAATACAGGAGATATTCTTCGCAGACCATCCCCTAATCATGTTAGATACCATTCCGCAGCTTGACATCGTAACCTCTCTGGAGCGCATCATCTTTGAAATAAAGCCGGAAGTTCTGTACTGTCATTATGATGCTGATATGAATTCAGACCACCGTATTGTTTCTCAGGCAGCCATGGTCTGGTGCCGTCCGTCAAAAACTCCCTTTTTAAAGAAAGTATTGTTTTATGAAATATTTGCTTCCACCCAAAAGTTTAATCCCAATTACTATGTAGATATCAGCCATGAGATAGAGGATAAGCTGGAGGCTCTTTCTGCATATTCTACAGAAAACAATGTCCAGACAAGAACCTTGGATACCAGCAGGCTGGTAGCAGGATATCGGGGAGCGGAAGTTAATACGGCTTACGCGGAAGCATTTTATTTATACCGGGAAATTGTATAGAGGAACCACTTTTAGTGGGAGAGGAGTGTGGAAAGGTTGTTAAAAGGAATCAAATTGTTATCAATGTGTGTCACAGCTATCATTTTATCTTCCGTCAGCTGGTTTCTATGGGACAAGCGGACCAATAAAATCTATTTTAAAACCAAACGGAAGCATAAAGATATAGGAGACAGTTATGGAACGTAATCTTAAAAATAAAACCAGTATGGCAATGATGTTTGCAGGGATCGGTACGGACTACCGGAAAGCAATTCATAAGCTTCCAGAAAAGGAAAGAGAAAAGATCCGTCAGCTTTCCGCCTTATTAAAAGACAGATATGATCTGGATATTGATTCCTACTTAGATGGTGATCCCCTGGATACGGAAAATAATTTTTATAACTGGCTATCCATCTACACCTGTGACTATGTTATCTACCAGTGGTATGCCTCTCAGGGCGTGGTGCCGGACTATCTCATCGGATACAGTATGGGGCTCATAACAGCGCTGGCCTGCAGTCATGCCATTACATTTGAAGATGGGGCCTTTTTGCTTTATGAAATCAACCAAAAGGAAAGTAATAAAGAAGGTATGGCGACCATCATCGGATTTGAGAAGGAGGCGCTTGGTGAGATCATAAAGGATAGCTATTGTGAGGACAAGGTATATATAGCCTGCGAAAATAATCCCTATTGTTTTGGAATCTCAGGATATGAAAGTGCTATTCGGACTGTTTGTGAGATGGCAGCAGAAAGAGGTGCTCTTAATATCTATGCCATTGATTCTAAATTTGCATTCCATACTCCTCTTTATCATACAAAGGAGAGAGATTTATCCATCAGTGTAGAAAAAATCAAAATGTTTGATTCCGCCATTCCCGTAGTATCCAGTATTGATCAGAGCATTCGATGGACAGCGAAAGATCTTTCGGAGGAATTGATACGGAACATGTACAGTACCATGAAATGGGGGAAATCAATTACCCTGCTCTCACAGTCAGGAACCAAAGGTTTTATTGAGGTGGGACTTGGAAAGGGATTGACGAAAATATCAAGATCCATGGAAGATACCTGTCGGTTTGATACCTTTGATACGGTAAGTAAAGACATTGCCAGTTATGCCACTGTTGGAGTATCGGTGCATGCTTAAAAGGATAAGAAATGATAGATCAATTCAAAAGAGACATCAATTATATAAGAATATCGGTCACAGACAGGTGTAACCTGGCCTGCGTATACTGTATGCCAAAGGACGGTGCTGTCTTTCTTCCAAAGAGCGAGATACTGACTTTTGAAGAAATCATCAGGCTATGCCGCTGCTTTGCCCGATTGGGAATTAAGCATGTGAAGATTACAGGCGGGGAACCACTCGTCAGGAAGGATATCATTTCCCTGGTGGGAGAGATGAAACGGTTGGAAGGAATCAGCCGTGTTACCCTGACTACCAATGGAGCCCTATTAATGGAGCACCTCCCTGGCCTTTTTGCAGCAGGATTAGACGGGGTAAATATCAGTCTTGACACCTTAGTCTCAGACCGATACAAACAGATTACAAGAAGAGACTGCTTTCATCAGGTGTACTCTGCCATAGAAGAAGCGGTTAAGTACAAAGAATTACAGGTTAAGATCAACTGTGTCCCAATGGCTGATACATCAAAAGAAGATATAAAAGGTCTGGTGGGACTTGCTAGAAGAAATCGGTTGAGTGTTCGGTTTATCGAGATGATGCCCATTGGACTAGGTAAGAATTATACCTTCTGCAAAGAAGAGGAGCTTCGCACCCTGATCACTCACACCTACGGAGAGATGACTCCCATTCCTTCGGCAAAAGAAGGCGGCCCAGCCCGTTACTATTCCTTACCAGGATTTGTTGGTTCCATCGGGTTTATCAGTGCCATGTCTCATAAGTTCTGTAACGAATGCAACCGGATTCGACTGACCGCGGACGGATATTTAAAGACCTGCCTCCAATATGAAAAAGGCTGGGATTTAAAATCCATATTAAGACGGGAAACCAGTGATGTCACCTTGGAACGGGCCATTGCACTTGGTATTTATGGAAAGCCAGATGGACACAGCTTTCATACTCCCCAGTACCCGGAGTACTATGAGCAGGATTATATGTCCCAGATCGGTGGATAAGGAAAATGCAGTCTCAAAGCAATTAACAATAATAAATAGGATAGGACGGAACAAACGATGAAATGTGTACGAATGATATTATTAAGCCTTATGGTATGTATCTTATTAATGGGATGCGGCACTGTCAAGACCTCAGAAACAACGGCACAGACCCAGCCTGTAACAACCACTGGAGCAGGTAAGAGTAATGAGGCGGTTCCGGTAAAAGGTAAAATTATCTTATCCACGACCACAAGTACCCAGGACTCCGGGCTTTTAGATGTGATTCTACCGGATTTCACAAAAAAGACAGGCTGGGAAGTGGATACCGTAGCAGTTGGCACCGGGGAAGCATTAAAGATGGGAGAAAGCGGTGAGGCAGATGTTCTACTTGTTCATGCCAAAGCAAAAGAAGAGGAGTTCATCAAAGCTGGTTATGGTGTAAAACGATACGATGTCATGTATAACGACTTTGTGGTGGTAGGACCAACCGGGAAGATAGAGCCAAATGAAGACGTTAAGACAACGTTCCAGACTATTTTTGACAATCAGTATCCCTTTGTTTCCAGAGGAGATGATTCGGGGACCAATACAAAAGAGCTTTCTATTTGGAAATCCTTAAATCTTACACCCGATCAGAATCCTAATTATCTAAGCTCTGGTCAGGGAATGGGAGCGACGCTTCTTATGGCAGATGAAAAAGGTGCCTATACCTTATCCGACCGTGCCACTTGGCTGACGACTAAAGAGAAAACTTCCATGGATATTATCTGTGAAAAGGATACACAGCTTCTTAATTATTATGGAGTCATTGCGGTAAATCCCAAGCAGAATTCCAAGATCAATGAGGAGGGAGCAAAGGACTTTGTAGACTGGATTCTATCCGATGATACCCAAAAGCTCATTGGAAGCTATGGAATAGAAGAATATGGACAATCCTTATTTACTCCCAATGCAGGGGCCAATGAGTAAAGGAGCAGATGAATGTGACTCTTAATCGGGAAACCATGGATATCATATGGCTGACTATGAGGCTGGGGCTTGTTTCCACTTTTCTTTCTGCGCTTATTGGGATTCCCCTGGGTCTTTTATTAGAAAGCAGAGATTTTTATGGGAAGAGAGTTATTTTAAGGATCAACCGGACGCTTATGGGATTTCCGCCAGTGGTGGTGGGCCTGATTGTCTACCTGCTATTCATGCGCAGAGGGCCTTTTGGGGAGCTTTCCTTGTTGTTTTCTTTCCCTGCTATGGTCATTGCTCAGTTATTCATTATTACTCCCATTGTCAGCGGAATGGTTTGTACAGCAGCAAAGAATGTAGCATCGGAGATCCGTACATTTGCCATCAGCATGAATGCCAGCCGGAGTCAGACCTTTTTTCTGCTGATAAAGGAAATGAAGCACGATATCTATTTTACAATGGCAGCCAGCTTTGGGCGGTCTATTAGTGAAGTAGGTGCCGTTATGATCGTGGGAGGCAACATTCAGTATAAAACTAGAACCATGACCACTGCAATTTCCTTGATGAGGAACAAGGGGGATTACAGTGAGGCAATTACCCTTGGAGTGGTTCTTTTGCTTCTTTCATTTTGCATACAGACACTAATGGATACGTTAAAAAGGTACGAAAACAATGGTGAAAATTATTGAACTGGAAAAAAGAATTGAAAGTTTTCAACTGGATATTAAGAGCCTGCTGTTTCAGGAAAAAAAGATACATGGGCTAATTGGCAGTAACGGAAGTGGAAAGTCCACGTTGATAAAGCTCATCACCGGACTGATGAGACCGGATCAGGGAACGATTGATCTTGGCAGCCTAAGGAGTAAGGACATTACCTTTACCACCCAAAGACCCTATATGCTTCATGATACGGTTTATCATAACCTGATCTACCCTTTAAAAATAAGAAATCAGATTCCTGCAAAGGAAGTGATAGGAAAATGGCTTGATCTGTGCGGCCTTACAGGAAAAGAAGAGCAGTTTGCTCCCAGCCTTTCCAGTGGAGAACGCCAGAAGCTTTCCTTTGCCAGAGCACTCATATTTAAACCGAAACTGGTTTTTATCGATGAGACCATGGCAAACATGGACCCTGAGAGCATCCGAACGTTTGAGCGCATTATTACAGACATTCAAACAGAAGATCCTATCACCTGGGTGATTGTAAGCCACCAGCCCACTCATATCTACAATCTATGCCAGGAAGTTCATATGATGGAAGCCGGAAAGCTCCTCTTTTCGGGAACACCAAAGGAGACTGGATACTTTATTAAGGAAAGGCATGAAAAGCAATGGAGTTATTAAAGGTCCATACCTTAGAAGGTGCGAGAGAAAAACTGGTAGATGTCATGGAGGGGAAAGAACCTAAGATTCTTCGGCTCGAACTCTTAAAATCGCTGGATCACATACTGGCTCAGGATATCATGGCAGGAGAGCCAGTTCCAGCTTATTGCCGTTCCATGGTTGACGGATACGCTGTAATGTCAGGAGATACCGGGGGAGCCTCGGAGGGGCTTCCCGTACTGCTTAAGCTGGCTGGAGAGGTATCCATGGGCTTTTCGCCTGATTTTATTGTAAAAGCGGGAACCTGCGGATATGTGCCCACAGGAGGCATGATTCCTGAGGGAGCCGATGCCGTGGTCATGGAGGAATACTGTGAACTGTTCGATGAACATCACCTGGCAGTCTATGATGCCGTGGCTCATGGTAAAAATGTAGTCGCACAGGGAGAGGATATCCGTCATGGTGAGGTGGTCATAAAAAAGGGAACCAGAATCCGTCCCCAGGAGATTGGAGTTATGGCCAGTCTTGGAGTTTTAGAGGTGATGGTATATGAGCCCTGGACCATAACCATTATCTCCACCGGAGACGAACTGGTACACCCATCGCGTCAGCCGTTACCTGGAGAAATCAGAGATATTAATTCCTACGCCCTCAGTGCCAAGGCGGAAGCTTACGGTCTTAAGGTGCTAAATGTTATGGTACTTAAAGACGAAAAGGAACCTTTAAAAGAAAAGGTGCTGCAATCCATGAAGACCAGTGATCTTGTCATGATATCTGGTGGCAGCTCCAAAGGGAAAAAAGATGCCACCAGCCAGATTATTGATGAAGTGACAGGGGGGAATTCTCTCATTCATGGATTGGCTTTAAAGCCGGGAAAGCCCTCCATCTTTGGATTTGACCCGTTAACTGGTACTTTGGTCGTTGGCCTGCCGGGTCATCCGGTGGCTGCCATACTGGTATTTGAACTCATGGTCGCTTGGCTTTATAAACATATGACCAATCAAAAAGGAGCTCATTCCCTTTTTGCCCGTATGACCACCAACCTGGCCGGAGCACCGGGCAGGGCCACCTGTCAGCTGGTAAGGCTTATAAAGAAGGAAGAGGAGTATTATGCAGAGCCTGTGCACGGAAAATCCGGCCTTATCAGTACTTTAACAAGAGCAGACGGCTATTTTATAATGGGACAAAATCAGGAAGGAATAAAAAAAGAGCAGCGGGTGGAAGTATTTTATCTATGACAGGAATCCCCATGGAAAGGCAGAGATTATGGGTAAAAGGAATTTATACTTAAACAATACTCCGGTAGAAGAAGCTCGTATCATTTATGAGAATGCCTTGAAAAACCGGATCAAGATGGATTACGAAGAAATTCCAACGGAAGCAAGCTTAGGTCGAATAACGAAAGAAGCTGTTTTTGCATTATGTTCTTCCCCTCTGTTTAACGCAGCCGCCATGGATGGAATTGCTGTAATCGCCGAAAGGACAAAGGGAGCATCCGACCGGGAACCATTGGAACTGAAAAAACACGAGGATTTTATTATCGTGGATACCGGTGATCCTGTTAAATATCCATACGATGCTGTAATTATGGCAGAAGATGTGATAGAGATGGAGGACGGCTCCATAAAAATCTTGGAAGCAGCAACACCCTGGCAGCATATCAGGCCTGTGGGAGAGGATATTGTTGTCGGAGAAATGCTTTTAGCCAGTATGCATAAAATCCGCCCCATTGACATCGGGGTTCTTTTTTCCGGAGGAATTACAAACGTCAAAGTGGTAAAACAACCAAAGGTAGCCATTTTCCCTACGGGCACGGAGATCATCGAACCTGGAGAAGTGCCAAAAGATGGAGATATCATAGAATCCAATTCCAGAATGTTTGAAGCGATGGTAGACTCTTACGGTGGAATTGCAGAGCGTTTTTCTCCCATTGAAGATGATTACGATAAGATTAAAAATGCGGTGTCCGGCGCCCTGGATTACTGCGATATGGTCATTGTAAACGCTGGCTCCAGCGCAGGAACAGAAGATTATACGGTTCATGTTTTAAGGGAGCTTGGGGAAGTCTTGGTACACGGAGTTGCCATAAAGCCAGGAAAGCCAGTCATACTTGCCGTAATAAAGAATAAGCCAGTCATTGGACTTCCCGGCTATCCGGTATCCGCCTACATTGGATTTGAAACTTTTGTAAAGCCAATTTTATCCATGTTTACGGGAGAACACGGATATGATAGCAACAAGGTAAATGCCGTACTCTCAAAGCGTCTCGTCTCTTCCTTAAAGCACAAGGAATACGTGAGAGTAAAGGTCGGAGAGGTGGATGGAAGATTGGTGGCATCCCCCCTTTCCAGAGGTGCCGGTGCGGCTATGAGTCTTGTACGTGCAGATGGTTTTTGTGTGATCGATCAGAACTGCGAAGGCATAGAAGCAGGAGAAGCCGTAAATGTAGAGCTTTACAGAAGCTTATCAGAGATCAGACATACCCTGGTTTCCATTGGGAGCCATGATCTTATTCTTGATATCATTGGAGATTTGATGTCGATTCACAATCCGGGAATCTATATGTCCAGCACTCATGTAGGGAGCATGGGAGGTCTTATGGCCTTAAGGCGGGGAGAGGCACATATGGTTCCGGTTCATCTCCTCGATGAGGAATCCGGAGTATATAACATCCCTTATTTAATCCGGTTATTCAAAGAACCAATGGCACTTATAAAAGGAGTCAAACGGATTCAGGGCCTGATGATCCAAAAGGGCAATCCACGTATGATAAAAGGAATAGAAGATCTGGCTGATTGCCGTTATGTAAATAGGCAAAGAGGAGCGGGGACCCGTGTGCTTTTTGATTACAAGCTAAAGCTTTCAGGCATGGATGCTTCTCTGATCTCTGGTTACGACAGAGAAGCATCGACCCATATGGCAGCAGCGGCCCTGGTGGCCAGCAACAGCGCGGACGCTGCCCTGGGAATATATGCGGCTGCAAGTGCCATGGATTTGGAGTTTCTTCCCATTGGAGAAGAAGAGTATGATTTTGCAGTGCCGGTCAAATATTTAGACCTTCCTGAAATGCAGTCCTTTCTTCAAGTATTAAAATCAAAAGAGCTTCACCGTCGTATGGATGAGATCGGCGGGTATCAATATGATATGGCAGGTGAAATAATTTTCCTTCATCAATGAAATAAGCAGCCAGATGCACAAAGGAAGCAGTGTACAAGAAAGGAAGTCAGAGAACATGGAGATAGAGACTGGTTTTACACATTTTGACACCAATGGAAACGCCGTCATGGTAGATGTGACAGATAAAAAAGAAACCGTCAGGGAAGCAGTAGCAAAAGGAAGAATCAAGATCAGCAAAGCCATCTATGAAGCAATTAGGAATAAAAACATAGAAAAAGGTGATGTGCTTGGAATCGCCAGAGTGGCTGGAATCATGGGAGCCAAAAAGACCCCGGACCTGATTCCCCTGTGTCACACCCTCCCAATCACCAAAGCGTCAGTGGATTTTAATATGGATTCCCATAGCTATGAGATTGAAGCAGTCTGTACCATAAAGACAACTGGAAAAACCGGTGTTGAAATGGAAGCACTTACTGGTGTGAGTGTTGCTCTTTTGACCATTTACGATATGTGTAAGGCAATGGATAAAGGGATGATGATAAAGGATATCTATCTGGAGCAGAAATCAGGCGGAAAAAGTGGGGATTTCTTAGCAGACAGAAACAGATAAATAACAGGGATCGGTGAGAGATATGGGAATTGTAAAGGCAGTATGTATCAGTGAGAATCGGGGAACCCAAAAGGTAAATGTGAAAACAGCTGAGTTTGCCATGAACTATGGGATTATAGGAGACGCTCATGGGGGGAGCTGGCATCGTCAGGTAAGTCTTCTGTCTCATGAAAAGATTGAGGCATTTAAAAGAGAGGGCGCGGATGTTCTCCCCGGTGCTTTTGGAGAAAATCTGATTGTGGAAGGCTTTGATTTCAGTTCCATTCCAATAGGCACCAGATTTCAGTGCAAGGATGTAATCTTGCAGTTGACACAGCATGGCAAACAATGCCATTCCCACTGTCAGATCTATTACAAAATGGGGAAATGTATCATGCCCACAGAGGGAACGTTTGCAGAAGTTATAAAGGGCGGGACAATTTCTGTGGGAGATGAGGTGATTCAGCTTAAGGATCGGGATGAGAGATTGACAGCTGCCGTTATAACCCTCAGTGATTCTGGTTTTGCAGGAAAACGGGAAGACAGGAGCGGAGTGCTGTTAAAAGAGCTGTTAGAAGAAAACGGCTACCGTATAGTGGAATCCTTGCTGCTTCCCGATGAACAAAGCCAGATTGAGGAAGAGCTGATCAGACTTTCTGATCAAAGAGAGGTGAATCTAATCGTGACAACCGGCGGAACCGGATTTTCTCCAAGAGACTGTACACCAGAGGCAACTCTCGCGGTAGCCACCAGAAATGCTCCCGGAATTGCAGAGGCCATGAGACTATACAGCATGGCAATTACAAAGCGAGCCATGCTCAGCCGCGGAGTCAGTGTAATTCGGGGAAAGACATTAATCGTAAATCTTCCCGGAAGCCCTAAAGCGGTAAAAGAAAGCATGGAATGTATTGCAGATCAGTTACCCCATGGATTAAATGTATTATTAGGAAGGGTATCCAATTGCGCAAGGCCATGAAGCTGGTTTGGTAGTTTCTCAATATATGAAACACCAATAATAAATTTAAATGAGATGAATAAAGTTAATGCAGAGAGCCTTGTAAAGCAAAGCTCTCTGTTTTTAAATATGGTGATTTCCTTTTGCTTTTCAGCAATTATGGAATGTTGTGATAAATTATGTTAGAATAATGGGTAGCATGATAGATAATACCATGCCAGCCTTAAAAAATAGACAGATATACGAAAGACAGATGATAACATGGAAACATATAACTGTATCGTTGTATTTAATAAAACGAAAGATAAAATACTATTTTGTAAAAGAGTTAAAGACCCATACAAAGGACGATATAACTTTGTAGGCGGTAAAGTTGAAGCAGGGGAAAGCAGTGCTCATGCTGCATACCGGGAATTGGAAGAGGAAACTGGGATATCAAGGTGCCATATTACATTACACAGGTTGATGGACATAACATACTATTATCAGGATCTTATATTGGAGTTTTTCGTAGGGCAGCTAAGAGACGATATAACATTGGTACAAGAAATCAATCCCTTAGAGTGGTTTCCTCTGACAGAAAACTTTGCCGATGAGGACAGATTTGCTGGTGAGCAGAACATAGGCCATATTGTAAATATAGCGTTGAAGTATCCGTTGTCTCAGGTCTCCCCAAAAGCCGATGATAGATGACAACGGTCTTATGATGCGTATGGACATACTCGCAGACATAAGAATAGAAACAGGAGAAGTTTTATTCACTAACATACAACTACAAAGGAAGAGGTGCATGATGATGAACTATAACGATATTAAGCCAATCATAGAAGAACTGAAAGTAAGGACTAAAAAGGAAGCATTTTCTATTAAAATCTGTAAAGATAAGGTGCCGGATTTGCGGGACAGTAAGTTGGGCGGGATTCCCTATTGGGATATAGAAAAAGAATATCCCGTTGACTCCCAGGGAAAGAAGCTCATGATGTTAGCTCAGATAAATCTGGAACAATATGATTTTGGACAACGGCTGCCTGGTAAAGGCATGCTGCAGTTTTTTACTGGACTTGATGATGTTTTTGGTCTGGATTTTGATGAGCAGGACAAACAGGATACGTTTCGAGTGATATATCATGAAACAATAAATGATACCATAGCAAAAGAAGCTGTTATGAGCCTTGGAGCTCCAACGAATCTGGAAGAGATATTAGAGGAATACACACCGGTCACCAAGGAGTATGCCTTAGAGTTTTCAAAAAAAGAAGTATACTTAGGGGAATGTGATTACCGGTTTGAACCTTTATTCCGTGAGATTGCGAAAGAAATAGGGATTGACCTCCAGGAAGAAGAAAACCTTTATGATTTAATGGATGATGAAGTATATGAGCAAATGATTGAGGAACTTTCAAGTACAGGTCACTGGCTGTTAGGCTATCCATTCTTCACACAGACCGATCCCAGACAGTACAATGAGAAATACAGCTATTACGATACCGTGCTGTTTCAATTGGATTCAGATTATGACAAAGAATATGGCGATCTGGTGCTATGGGGAGATTGCGGCGTAGGCAATTTCTTCATCAACAGTGAAGATTTAAAGAATCGAAACTTTGACAAGATTCTTTATAATTGGGATTGTTGTTAAGTAAACAGATAAAAGTAATTTAGAAAGAGGCATCTATGAAACACATTGCAATCTTATCGGATACTCATGGTTTGCTGCGAGAGGAAGTCAGGGTTCATTTGGCAGCCGCTGATTGTATCATTCATGCCGGTGATATAGATAATTCCCTCATCTATTATGAGATGGAGCGGCTGGGGGAAATCTATGCAGTCCGTGGAAATAACGATAAGAATTGGGCAGAAAATCTGCCTGAAAGCATTACAGTCACCATAGAAGGCGTGTGCTTTTTTATCGTTCATAATAAAAAGGATGTCCCTGAGGATCTGTCAAATATAGATGTGGTGATTTATGGACATTCTCATAAGTATTCCCAGGAAATGATTGATGGGGTGCTGTTCTTAAACCCAGGAAGCTGCGGAAAACGGCGTTTTGATTTGGAGCTTACCATGTGCTGCATGACAGTGAACGCGGGGCAATATGAGTTTGAAAAGATAAGTATTCCCTACTAAACGATGATGTTTGGATATTATAGAAGTATATGAAAAATCAGACTTAAATGACAGAATGAAAGGAACAATAAAATGGATGGAACAGTGAGAAAAGAGATTAAAATCGGTGACCGGGTCATGGTCGTGCAAAAGCAGGACCAGAGAACCGGAAAACTGACCGAAGGTGTGGTACAGAGAATATTAACCAATTCCCCCAATCACCCAAGAGGCATTAAGGTGATGTTAGAAGGGGGAATTGTAGGCAGAGTACAAGGCGGAATAGATACTAAGTAAAGAAGTTGTTTTCCGTGGTTTGGTTAGTCAGTATTACCATGTCACATTCCTGCATATTTCTAAAAATGCTTCCAGAGAGGGAGAGAGCCATTTATCTCTGTGATGAACCACCTGAACGTATAGCTCTAACTCTTTCCCTTTCCAGTCAAGCATGGAAAGCTTACCTGATTCCAGTTCCTGCCAAACGGCATATAACGGTAAGACTGCAACTCCAAAGCCAAGTATGGCAAACTGCTTTAAATCAGAGATACTTGCTGTTTCCAGCATAATTCTATAAGATTCATTTGCTTCTTCCATGACGGCCTGAAAAATATTCTTCCAGCAGCTGCTGTGGGATACCAAAAGCATGGGCTGGTCTGACACGTCATGGGGAAGTATATGTTTCACGTCTAATAAAGGGTGATTTGGGGAAACAAAGAAGCCCAAAGTTTCTTCCTCGCAGATTTTAACCGTAAGCTCTGGAACATTCCAGAGTTTGTCCAATAAGACTGCCACATCAATCTGGTTTTCGTTCAGCCACAATTCCAATTCATCTGTGGAACCGATTTTAATATGAAATTCTACCTCCGGAAACTGTTTGCGGTATTCTTCTAACAGCTTTGGTAATTTTACAGAGCAAACCGATTCATTTACCCCAATGGTCAGTATTCCATGTGGAGACGTTGAATGAGAGAGTGAGCCTTTTGCTTTTTCCCATGAAAAAAGCAGCTGTCTTGCGTCAGTCAGAAAATGTTCTCCTTCCGGAGTAAGAGAAACCTTTTTACCCAATCGGTCAAATAATCTTACACCCAATTCTTTCTCCAGAAGCTGAATTTGGGAGGTAATTGTTGATTGGGCATATCCAAGCTGTTCCGCCGCCTTTGTGAAGTTATGAAGGGAAGCTACCGTTACAAATGCTTTCAGTAAACGTACGTCCATGCTCTTAATCCTTTCATCGAATATATTGATAATAATAATAGAAACAATCAATTTTACTGATTATAAAAATCATGTTAGTATGATACCACAGTTGGAGGGTAAAATGCAACGCTGCTTTCATTGTTGTAATTACAGCATCTGATATTAAAAAAATGGAGAATTGATCATGGCAAAACAGATTGTTTTACTGAATGGGAGCCCAAGAAAAAACGGGAATACAGAACTTTTAGCCAATGCATTTATAAAGGGAGCTAAGGATAGTGGCAATACTGTAACCAGCTTTCATGTAGGAAGAATGAAAATCGGTGGCTGTATGGATTGTAAATATTGCCATTCTCATCCTGGGGAATGTGTGCAAAAAGATGACATGCAAGAAATTTACAATGCTTTATACCGTGCGGATATGCTGGTGTTTGCAAGTCCTGTTTATTGGTTTGGAATGACAGCTCATATAAAATCAGCCATTGACAGAATGTATGCAGCGTCCTACAAGGAAATGCCCATCACATCTACCGCACTGCTGGCTGTTTATGAAGATACAAATACCGACACAATAAAACCAACCATCAGTCAATATAAATCTATGATACAATACTTAGGGTGGAAGGACTGTGGAATTATTACTCAATCAGAGGTTTTGAATAAGGGAGATATCGAAGGAAAACAGAGTCTAACAGATGCAGAAAATTTGGGAAAGAGCATACAGTAAAGAATACTATTGTCCGATATAGAATATATGATAATCGAGGTTACCATGAAAGCATATCGAGACTTAAGTTCTCATGTGGAATCTATTGATAAAATAGAGTTGCTTTAAAGCCGTATAGTATCCTCATATATCCATAATAATAGTTTAGGAAATGCGAAGGCAGGAGGATTACTTATGAATCACGAAATTGATTATGAGATTATCGGTCACGAGATGCAGGTAGCTGAGATTGAGCTGGACCCAGGAGAGAGTGTAGTCGCAGAAGCTGGTGCCATGATGTATATGGATGAGGGGATTTCCCTGGATACGATCTTCGGTGATGGCTCAGATAGGAGCAGTTCAAACGGGCTGATGGGAAAGCTTATGGGCGCAGGGAAACGTCTTTTGACCGGAGAAAGCCTGTTTATGACACTGTTTACCAATCAGGGCTATGGTAAGCAGAGGGTCGCATTTGCTGCTCCATATCCAGGCAAAATTATCCCCATGGATTTATCTGAATATGGCAATGAGCTGATCTGTCAAAAGGATTGTTTTCTATGCGCCGCCAAAGGCGTTTCCATTGGAATAGAATTAACGAAAAAGCTGGGTGCCGGTTTTTTTGGAGGAGAAGGCTTTATTTTGCAAAAGCTGGAAGGCGATGGTATGGCTTTCGTTCATTCTGGCGGCACCGTGATACAGCGTCAGTTAGGTCCAAGAGAAAGACTTCGGATCGATACTGGCTGCCTGGTGGCCTTTACAAAGGATGTCACCTACGATATCCAGATGGTAAAAGGCGTGAGATCAGCTTTGTTTGGCGGAGAAGGATTGTTTTATGCAGTGCTTTCTGGCCCTGGAACCGTATGGATTCAGTCTCTGCCATTTAATCGGCTGGCAGCTCGTGTTGTCCAGTCAATGCCTTCCCAAGGGGAGGAAAGTTCTCTTGGCGGAAGCATTGGGAATTTCTTAAGCGGACGATAAGTAATATGTATATGATTCTTTTATGGTTCGGTACAGTTTTTTTCTGTACCGGACTTTTTATGCGGTCGTCTAATAAGCTTAAGTTTTTTAATAATTCTGTTAAATAATGGAAAATTGATGCTTGCTGATGAGGTACACACATGTTAAAATGAGAATGAAAATTTTATTTTTATTCTCATTTACAAGTTTATCAACCATACAATTCATAAAAACTCACATCATGACGAAGTAATCTAAGTTATAAATCCTACAGTAAGAAACCAAAGGCGAATATTAAATATGGGAGGTTTTAATTATGAGTACATTAATTGCATATGCAAGCAAATACGGATTTACAAAAACGTGTGCCGAGCATCTGGCTAAAAAGCTTGGTGATCAGGTGGAACTTTGTGATTTAGGCAGCAATCAGCCGGATCTTAAAAAATATGATAAGGTCATCATCGGTGGTTCTATTTATGCGGGGAAAATCAGAAAGCCAGTCACTCGTTTTTGTTCAGAGAATTTAAAAGATCTCGCAGAGAAAAAGTTAGGGCTTTTTATCTGTGGAATGGCAAAAGAGGAAGATGCCAAGAAACAGCTTGAGGCTTCCTTTCCAAGGGAGCTGTTGTCTGCTGCTGCTGCTGCAAAGGAATCATTGGGCGGGGAATGCAATTATGATAAGATGAATTTCCTGGAGAAATTTATCATGAAAAAGATAACCGGCTCAAGTCAAAGCCAGACGCATATAGCGGAAGACAACATAACACGTTTTGCCAGTCAGATGAAGTAAATCAGTGACATAATTGCAGAATTCATTCCTGTTTAGGCGGAACAGTTTCATTTTTGTAGACATGAGGAGGAAGAGGGAATGAAAATATATGTGGATGCAGATGCCTGTCCGGTGGTCAGCATTGTTGAAAGAGCAGCAAGGGATCATAAGATAGAAGTTTGTCTTCTGTGTGATACCAATCATGTATTGCAGTCTGACTATAGTGAGATAAAGATCATCGGAGCAGGAGCGGATGCCGTGGACTTTGCACTGATAAGCCTTTGCAGGGCTGGTGATATTGTGGTGACACAGGATTATGGCGTGGCGGCAATGGCACTTGGAAAGAAGGCTTATGCCATCCATCAGTCTGGAAGATGGTTTACCAATGATAATATCGACCAGCTTTTAATGGAACGGCATGTGGCAAAAGCCGCAAGAAGAGCAAAATCGAAACATCATATAAGCGGTCCAAGAAAAAGAACTCAGGAAGACGATAAGCATTTTGAGGAATCTTTTCGAAAGCTAATCACCTATGCAGAGGAATCATAAGGCGCCATCAAACTAGCTTTAGGATCTCAACATATAATTGTATATCATTGCTGAAAGGGATAATATATTTGAAATAATATAACATTATTACAGCTGTTCCACATTTTAAGGGGTAATGGTTTTTGGTTTCTGAAACATATTATAATGAGGGGGAAATTAGGGATGAAACGTAGGTTCATTGGGGTATTTTTGATGTTGTCACTTATTCTGTCGGGGTGTGCCGGGAAGCAGGTCAATTCTGGGGAAACGACGATAGAGAGCACAGCTGTTGTATCAGATAACAAGGAAAACAGTACTTCCGTAGACGATATTCTTGCCAGATTAACCTTAGATCAAAAAGCCGCCCAGATGGTACAGGGGGCGATATATAGTGTATCAGATGAAAGCATGAAGAAGAACTGCTACGGCAGCATCCTTTCTACCTTTGGCGAGAATTCCTTTAATGCCACCGAATGGAAGAATCTGATTCTTAAATATCAAAAATATGCGGTGGAATCAGAAGCTGGCGTCCCTTACATATATGGAAATGATGCGGTTCACGGGGTCAATACCTGTGAGGGCGCGGTCATTTTCCCTCATAACATTGGAATCGGTGCTGCCAATAATAAAGAATTAACGTACCAGATGGGCCTGGCTGTAGCAGATGAAGCAAAATTGACAGGCATGCTTTGGAGCTTTTCTCCCTGCTTAACCACTGCTATGGATCCAAGATGGGGGCGCACCTATGAAAGCTATTCCTCCGAAACAGGTATTGTAACGGAGCTTGGAACTTCATTTGCCAAGGGGTTAATGGATGGGGGAGTTCTTCCCTGTGCAAAGCATTTTTTTGCAGACGGAAATGTCTTGTACGGAACAGGGGAAACACTGGACGGTGAAAAAAGACTCATCGATCGTGGAGATGCCAAGCTGACAGACGGAGAGATTAAGGAGCTATTAAAGATGTATCAAGCTGCAATTGATGCTGGTGTCAAGACCATCATGATCAGCCACAGCAGTGTAAACGGAGTTAAGATGCATGCCAATGAAACCTATATCTCCATGCTTAAAAATGAAATGAATTTTAAAGGCTTTATCGTAAGCGATTGGGACTCAATCCACAACATACCCGGTGACAATCGAAAGGATCAGACCATTACTGCAATCAATGCCGGGATTGATATGCTGATGGAGGCTGACGAATTCGAGGATTGCCGGCAATACATTGTGGAAGCAGTCAATGAAGGAAAGATATCCAAAGAACGTGTAGATGATGCTGTGAGACGTATCCTGACGGTAAAGAAAGAGATGGGAATCTTAGATGACCCCATGATGGAAAAGGTAACAACAAAGGAGAGCAGTGTAGGTTCTAAAGAATACCGGAATCTGGCGAGAACCCTGGTGGAAGAAAGTCTTGTTTTACTAAAGAACGATAATTCCATACTGCCTATTAAAAAGGGAACCAAGATATTCGTAACGGGGCTTGCAGCCAATGATGTGGGAGTGCAGTGTGGCGGCTGGACCATAACCTGGCTTGGAAATACCGATGCAGGAAACAGAAATCATAAGTGGATACCAGATGGAAAAACCATCCTGGACGGTTTAAATGAGCTGGCGGCAGAATATGATCTGACGATTATCACTGATCCGGAAAAGGCAGGAGAAGCTGATCTTACCTTATTATGTCTTGGAGAAAGGCCCTATGCCGAATGGAAAGGGGACAGTACCAGTATCAGTATTACCAAAGAATCCGGTCTCAGCACCAATGCAGATGCAATCGAGCTGGCTAAAAAATTGAATCACCCCACCGTGGCTTTAATTGTTGCAGGAAGAAATGTAATCATCACAGATTATATGGATCAGTGGGACGGAATTGTTATGTGTTACCTTCCAGGAAGTGAAGGGAATGGCGTAGCAAATGTGCTCACGGGAAAGAGCAGCTTTAAAGGAACTTTACCTATGCCATATTACTCACGGGTCGAAGATATCAGGACAGATAAAGTGTTGTTTCCAGTGGGATTTGGATTAAAATATTAAATGCTTTCTTACATTTGAATTTCGTATAAGTCAAAGGGAATGCTGGTGTTACTTACGACACCGGCATTCCCTTTATGCATGAAAAACTATTCCTCTTTTTGCTTTTTGAGATCAATGAGCTTCATATGCTCTTTTCCCCAAATGTTCATTTCTTCCATTATGGGACTTAAGGATTTTCCAAGCTCCGTAAGGGAATATTCTACCTTTGGCGGTACCTCAGGATACACAGTTCGATGAATGATTCCATCGGCCTCCAGCTGGCGAAGCTGCTGTGTCAGCATCTTTTGGCTGATGCCGTTGATCCCTTTACTTAGTTCAATAAAACGTTGTGTGCCGTTGTTAAATAGATTCCTTAAAATCAGCACCTTCCATTTGTGGCCGATTAAGTTTACAGTATGCTCAATGGGGCATGATTTATCACAAGGCATTTCAATTCACTCCTAAAAAATAATAATTTTACTTACCATATGGTTAGTATAACACAAAAAAGTGCCTTCTTGCAAAAGGTTTGTAACTTTATTATAGTAAGTATACAGAAAGAAATTCACATAAATACGAATAAACTTATAGGAGGTTTTCCAAATGGAAAAAATAAATATTAATGATATTCTGGAATTTGCAGCAGATAGAAGTGCACGTAAGGCTCTTTTTAAAGAGGGGTATTTGGACTCAGGGCTTTTGCTATATACGCCAGGTCAAACCACACCGGATCATAAGCATTCTGACATTGATGAGGTCTTTTATGTAGTTTCTGGTGAAGGTACCATTACCATAGATGATAAAGAGGTACTTGTAAAGGAAAAGGACGTCATTTTCTCACCGAATGGCGAGAAGCATGGATTCTATAATACCAGTTCGGATAACTGGGTCGTACTGCAAATTAAAATTAATACGGGTAAAATGGATTAAATCAAAGAATACTAAACCAGGAAAGATTAAAGGAGGTTAATATTATGTTTACGAGAATAGACCATGTCGCGTTATCTGTAAAGGACAGAGAAAAGTCCATTGACTTTTATGAAAAACATTTTGGATTTAAAAAATATTATGAGCACGATGTTCCAGGAGTATCTGACTTAGAAAAGGTCGTTTACCTACAATTAGGTGATACGGTGTTGGAGTTTGAACACTGGACAAATGGCAAGGAGAATAAGGGATATCATTTCTGCCTCATCAGCGATGATTTTGAAGCTGATTATCAAAGGCTAAAAGAAGCTGGAATACCGGTTATTACGAAGCCACATATTCCAGAGCCCAGAACACCAAAGGAAACAGGCTGGAAACGAGTTGTTTTTCAGGGACCAGACGGGGAAATGATTGAGTTTAGAGGATAAGAAACTATGTGGAAATGTCCAACCTGCGGAAAAGAATTTGAGCATCAAAACGAGAATCATACTTGTGAGGAAATAGAAAAAACAATCGATGCCTATATCAGTGCCCAGGCAGAGGCGGTTCGGCCGTTATTGCATCAGGTTCGCAATGCCATAAGAACGGCTCTGCCAGAAGCCCAGGAACGAATTTCCTGGAGAATGCCAACTTACTGGAGCGGACATAATATCATCCATTTTGCAGCATTTAAAAAGCATATCGGAGTGTATCCCGGAGAACAGGCCATCGTACATTTTGCTGACCGTTTGACAGAATTTAAAACAAGTAAAGGCGCAATACAATTTCCGTATGATAAGCCCCTGCCTCTGACACTGATTGCGGAGATTGCGGCATGGTGTTATGAAAGGGAGACCAGTAAATAAGTTATTTTAGGTGAGGAAAGGAACAGTCAGGCTCTATTGTATTTAGAGCCTGGCTTTTTTCATTGGAGAACTCTCATTGAAACTCTTTTTTTTATGTGGTATGCTTGCCATAGCACGTGAAAATAACAATAAATAGTTAACTTCCCTGACATCCTTATGTCAGAGTTTATTTGTTATGATGAGAGATATCATAAATAAATCTGAAGGAAAGAGCAGGGAGGAAATAAAATGATTTATACAGTTAGAGGGCCAATTCATAAAAGTCAGCTTGGAGTTACATTAGGACACGAACACATGAAGTGGGAAGACGATGAGTCTCATGCAAACACCATGTATTTTGATAAAATTTACAGGGAAGAGGAAATTCTCTCCGACATGAAATATATTTTGCCAATCCTGCTTGAGATAAAAGCAAGAGGTGGAATGAGTGTGGCAGAAGCTTCCCCTCCTATTGGTGGTCAAAATGTCAGGTTATTAAGAATGTTATCCCAGCAGGCGGATATGCACATCATCCCCTGTACCGGCTGGAATATGACAAAAAAGCTTTATGACGTATTTCCCATGCAGTTTGAGGAACAACTGGCTAACCGCTGGATCAAAGACTTTAAGGAAGGCCTGGATACCATAGATGGAGTAGTTATTCGTCCTGGACATATAAAGCTGTTGTTAGATAGAGGAGATTTGTCAAATGCAGATAAAGGGATGCTGGTGGCAGCCGTTAAGGCCAGTAAGGAAACTGGTCTGCCCATACATTGCCATATCATGGAGGCAAAAATGGTTCACCAGGTAATCGATGTCCTGGATGCAGAAGATACAGACTACCATAAATTTCTCTGGGCTCATGCGGATAAAGAGGCGGATAAGGAAACCATAAAGCTGGCGGCAGAAAAAGGTATGTGGTTGGGAATTGACAGTATAAGAAAGGGAACAAGTCCTGAAAAGTATGAATTATTAAAGGATATCATATCACTTAATTATGGACACAAAGTACTGCTTTCCCAGGATTACGATTTTTACTCGGAAGGGAAAGAATCTCTAACAACTCACCCCTGTACGACCATTTTTGATGAATTTATTCCTTATTGTGGGGAACATGGGTTGGATAAGCAGGAAATTATAGGTATGATGACAGATAATCCCGCCAATTTTTACGATGTGAACAATTAGGAATACAATCCGGAATATTAAGGGAGAGCGGACATGATCATTGATAAGACAAAGAATGGAATTGAGGTGAAGCTAAGGCTTCCAGAAGAGACGGATTCCAAAGAAATCATAGAGTTCTATAAGCAGGTTGGCAAAGAAACAACCTATTTAGGTTTTAGTGATGGAGAATATCAGGTAACAGAGGAACAGCAATCAAC
Organism: [Clostridium] aerotolerans DSM 5434; assembly: GCF_000687555.1. Classification (GTDB taxonomy): domain Bacteria; phylum Bacillota; class Clostridia; order Lachnospirales; family Lachnospiraceae; genus Lacrimispora; species Lacrimispora aerotolerans. Next base: position 129,695 of record NZ_JHWJ01000006.1, read on the forward strand.
AAGCATTAAGGAAATCATGGCCTCCCATAACAACCTTATGATACTTGCCATAGTAAATTCAACCATCGTCGGCATAGGAACTATATCTTCAAATAATAAGAGGAAGAAAAGTAAACATGTTGGCGTTCTGGGCATTGTTATAAAGGCAGAGTATTGTAATATTGGAATTGGTTCCATCATGATGGAGTATTTAATTGAGTGGTGTAAAAGTAACAAGGAGACTACCAAAATCAGTCTGACTGTAAGAAAAGATAATCCAGGGGCAATAGCTTTATATGAGAAATTTGGTTTTGAAACAGAAGGTATTCTGAAAGGAGAAACTTACATTGATGGGAGGTATTTTGACTCCGTTGTTATGGCATTCATGATTCCATGATAAAATGAAAGTAAAATGGAGGGAAAATATGAGACGAAAAGTAATGATACTAACATTATTATCTATAATATCTGCCAGTGTGGCCGGATGCAGCAGTGCATCAACGTCAAACAATAAGCCTGGGCTGGAAACTTCAATGGAGGCAAGCATATCATCTGATGTGACAGCGAATACATCAGAACCTATGATAGGAAGCAAAGACCTGGATCCTGAAACAGAGAAATTTTTCTATGGAACCTGGGAGGTAGAAAAATTATTGGGATTTGCAGATTCTTATAATGATGCATCGGAATATCCAACAGGGCAAAAGGTCATAGGTGATCAAATTACCGTTGATAAAGATAACTTTTCATCAAAGGGATTTGAAGCTTATAGCGCGTATCAATTTAAGATTGAAAACCCGGTCTATCAAATCAGAGAAATTCATTATAATACAGATTCTTTTTATCGAGTAGATAAGATTGATTTACCAAGTTTAAATATGAATGACCAGATAAAAGTATTGAGCGTATCTGACCCATCTACCGGCCTTGCTATACCTGTAAGCTTTCTGGAGGTAAATAATGACAGGCTGCTTTTGGTATTAGAAGCAACGGTATTTGAACTTAAAAGAGTTGCTGAGTAGGGAATATAATTAATTGTAAGATATCAAAAGAGGAAAGGTCAGCCAATTGGCTGACCTTTCCTCTACGATCTTGATGATTACAAACTATACACAGGATATTTATGTGTGTATTTCATATCTGTACAAAATAAAGTTGCCTCTTTGTTTCTTCTGGTTTTTAAATTTTTGTCGTAAGAGAATGCTTTGCTCACTAATTTAGAGCAGTTATCACTTTCAGTTGATGAAAGCTTTTTTGTGTAGGTTGGATATATTTTTGGATCTTTTAGCATGGTAACAACATCGTTGGTCTTTAAAACTCCAGAGCCTGCATTAAATGTTAATGAGACGAGAGCGTCAAATTGTTCCTGAGAAAATGAAGAGCCGGAGGGAAGGGTTAGATCATTTACTGCATCAACCGCGCTCTTTGTATCACTGGTGAAAAAAGCATCTGCTTTTGACTGCGTAATTGGAGAAGTATAACCTAAGCCAAGAGACTTTGATAAAGCATCTGCTTCTTTTTGTGTCAGCAGAGAATCTTTAGGATTACCAGTTGTATTTTTGGTATATACCTTACTTTTTGTAATTAAATGTCCCCAACCAACGGTTGGATATCCTTTTGGATCACCATAAAATTTTAAACTAAAGCCTTCAGATTCCTTTATTATATCCGCACCTTTAGTTCCTAATGAGTTAGTCGCCATAATTAATCTCCTTTACATATTTGAATTTTGATATGAGGTTTTGAATGCATTCATTATGTAAAAAGTAATTTATATGAAAAATGTAAACACAGTGGATAAGATTTTGCAGATATTTTAGATGGTATCCATATTTGATTTTATTAACCTGTCTGTTTATTCTTTGTTGATTAACGTGCTGTATAATGTTGCATGTATGTTAAAAGGATACTGGCTGTTATTTACGGCCAAGAAAACCGCCATTTATAAGGAGGAACAGATATGAAAAAAAACAAAACTTCCCAGCGGGTCATGGCAATGACCTTGTCCATTGTCATGGTGCTGGGAACGACGCCATGGAATGTGCTGGGATATCCACTCTCAACAGAAAAAGGCGGAGAGATAATCTCATTTCAACCATTGGAAAAGGATTTAAAAAAACAAACAGTGCCCTTAGGTACCTCAATGGAAGAATTGAATCTACCGGATACATTATGGGCAACAATGCTTGCACCGACAGATAATTGTAATCCTTATCAGCCAGAGGCGGAAACTTTTGAAAATGATGAATCAGAGGAGGAGCTGACAGAAGCAACTCCAAGTTTTGCAAGTAACAAGTATAATGAATTTTTGGAAGAAGAACAGGAGTACGATACTGGACAACCAAAAGAATATGAGGTTTCCATTCCAGTGACCTGGCATTCAGAGCCAGAGTATGATGGCGAGCAGGAGAGGGATTATCTTTTAACGCCAGAGCTTTTGAGTGATTACACATTGGCAGATGGGTTACAGATTCCTGAGATTACTGTGACAGTAGATGGTTCAGTTTTGTCAGGTTCTTTGAATGCAAAGGGGAATAATTTAGCTGGAAAGCAGCCAGAAACTGGTGATGGATGGACTCTCGAGGATGGAGTGCTAACCATTGAAAGTGATGTCTACATGACGGATTGGGCTTATAATGAAGATATAAAACGTGTTGTGATAAAAAGCGGTGTGACTAGAATAGATGACTTTACCTTTTACTATTGTACAAATTTAACAGAAGTTGAAATTGCAGAATCAGTTACAAGTATTGGTAGTCAATCATTCGGCTATTGTACTGCTTTGGAACAAATACAAATGCCTAATTCATTGATTAGCCTTGGCATTGGAGCTTTTGTAGGTTGTACAAAATTAGTTAATGTTCATATACCTGCTTCTGTAACTAGCATGGGCAATCAAGCATTTGCAGAATGTACTGCTCTGAAAGAAGTAACATTTATTGGAGAAACGCCCCCAACATTCATAGATAAGTCTTTATTTTATTCGTGTACAGCGCTGAAACATATCTATGTTCCCACAAAAGATAGTGTAGCAGCATATAAAGCCATGAATAACTTAGCAGAGTATGGAAATTTAATATCAGTTAAAAATGCGCAAACCAGCATTGTAAAGCGTAAAACTGGTCTAAATTTAAATGATTCAAATGTAGACTATCAAGATAAAAATGGTGATGCAGTTACTGGTAATCCTTTGGACAATGATATTGTGGATACCAGTGAAGGCTGGGCATGGTATCGCTATGAAAATGAGGCGCTAGGCTATTCAGCACAAACATTGGTACTTGATGGAATAGATTTAGAAACACTCCAGCAGACTGCTCTTGAGCTTCCTCCTGGAAGCACGATTGTACTCGCTGATAAAAGTGAAAATATAATTAGTACGACGAATGAAGGTTATGCCTATGGTATTGATGTCGTTGGCGATCTTACCATAGTAGGGAACGGGAAACTATTCATTACAGCTGGGAATACTAGCGCTTTAGGAGGTGTGGGTTTATTTGTAACTGGATTATTTTCATTGAAGGGTGGAACTGTATTTAGTAAAGTGTATGGTGCTAATATTTCAGATACAAATCCAGCCTTTTTAAAGAATATGAATTCAGATATAAAAGTATATCAAAACTCGGGGAATGATTACGATCTACCTGTGATGAGAGACAAAGAAACTTATACTCTAACTTATCAAAGCGGAAGTTCCATCATTCGGGCCACTGACGTCATGTTTGTAAATGGTACGATATCAATACCATCGGCCTTTGTAGCTAACAAAACGGTTTCAGGTATAACTGCAACACCCCTTTCAGAGGATAGTACGATAACAATTTCCCTGACAAATGATGTATATTCACAAATAGAGGAAGGAGAAGATGTATCTGACTGGTTTAGCCACTTGCCGATGGGCATTACAGCTAAAGTGAAAAGTCTTTATTCGGAATCTGTTGTGTGCATTATATTTTCTGGGACTCCAGGTGAAGTGTCAGACGATGTTATGGAAATTACGATTCCTGCAGATAAAGTAATGAGCGAAAGTAACCTAACGGTAACTTCTAATGATGAGGCAAAGTTTGATATCGTAAAGGCTGGACTGCGTAAAGAGTCCTTAAATTTACTGGATAGTGAAATAAGATACCGAAATGTCAATGGCAATCTGGTGAGTAAGGATCCTACGAAAGAAAACATTACTGATACCTCCGAAGGCTGGAAATGGTATCGAACAGCCACTGGTTCCTATGGGGATAATACACTGTTACTAAATGGTATAAATCTGGAATCTTACGATGCCATTGCCATTAGTCTTCCTGACAATGCTGTTGTTTTACTGGAGAACACCAGTAAAAACACTGTAAAAAGCATCTATGAAGGATTTGCTGGTAGCTTTGGTATCTTTGGAGAAGGGAATCTGATAATAAGAGGATTTGACGGCACCTTAAATGTGACTGGAGGTTTTTCCACTAATTCTGATTCCCCTAGTGCAGGAATTGGAAGCGTGTCTTCTGTTACCATACAGGGTGGTGTCATAACCACCCAAGGATTCCGTGGCTCTTGGCGAAGCTATGGTATTTATAGCGGTGGCAGTGAACACTCTCAGGGTGTATTTCTTCAGGGCGGTGAAGTAAATGCAATTGGTCAAAATGCAACAAAGCTTAGCTGTGGCATTTATTCAGAGGGAATGGTGTCCTTTTCAGGTGGTACTGTATATGCAAGCTCAGGAGAAGTGAGTAATTCGGATGGAAAATCTCTTGCCGTTTCTTCGGTAAATGGGATAATAGAAAATGGTGTGGCTGCTTTTCAAAAGGTGGAAGATACATATACAAAAAGTGTGTCCATTACTCATAATGATGGGTCATTTTATAGTTATATTTTTGACGATGCCAGACAGGCCACTGATATTAGGGTATTAAAATCCCAATTTCCTGTTAACAATGCAGGAGGCACAGCGACAGTTGTTTATCTTGGAGAAGACATTGATCTTACATCAATCGATGGACTGTTTACGTTAGATAACAATGCGGGCTCTCCCACATATACAGTGGAAAAAGGCGGTACAGGAGAAGGGAGTATTACAGGAACCCGACTTACAGTTACAAAAACAGGAACTATTTATATAGGACTTGTAACTTCAGAAACAAATACACATCAGTCAGGGCAAGAGGTCACCGGTGTATTAACCGTGAACAAAGGAGTACAATCAGCACCAAAAGGCTTGAATAAAAGTGACGTGACTGCCATTGGAAGTAATGACGGTAAAATCACTGGTCTTTTAACGAGTCAAACATATGAGTATAAAAAAGATGGTGGGTCTTATGTAACAGTCAATTCCAACGAATTGGGAGAGATTACAGGACTTTTTGCAGGCACCTATGTACTGCGCCTTAAAGGCAATGATCTCTACGATGCTGGTGAGGATTCAGAAGCTATCATAATTAATCTTCCAGCACCAAATAAAAGCTCTGGAGGAAGCAAGGGAGGAAGTTCTTCCAACACCTCAACCAAACCAACTGCACCTGTTACCGGAGCAGCAGAAAATAAAGCTGCCATAGATAATAAGGGAAATGCAAGCACAACGGTGACGGATAAAAATATTACAGATGCCATTGTTAATGCCAATGCAGAAGCTTTAAGGAGAGGAGTAAACGCAGGAGAGATAACTGTGGCAATCCGTGTTTCCACGGATGGAACAGCTGCTAAGGCAGTTACTATAAATCTCCCTAAGAGTACACAGCAGCAGATTTTAAATAATAAAATTTCTGGTGTAGAGCTAACGATTGAAAGACCTGATATTGTAATTGGAATGAACCATACAGCAATTGAGGAAATCTACCGTCAGGCCAATCGTGATGTGCAGATTATGGCATCTAAAATAGACAGCTCAAGTCTTGGAAAAGCAGCAAAGGATGCCATTGGTGACCGCCCGGCATTTGATTTCAAAGCCAGCTATGAGAGTGGAACGGGAAATGTGACAGATTTTGGAAACGGTGCAGTTTATGTAAGTATCCCATATACTCCCCAAAGCAACGAAATGGTTGGACACTTATATGCCGTTTATGTAGACAGCAAGGGAAATGTTAGCCGTGTTCCTGGATCTGCCTATGATGTTAATACGAAAAGTATCATTTTTACCACCAATCATTTCTCCGTATATGGAATCAGCTATGAAGATCCAGCTGCTATGATAACGGACACCTCACTTCATTGGGCGAAAGATTCCATTGATTATGTGGTAGGAAGAGAACTTCTGGAGGGAACTTCAGCAACTACCTTTGATCCGGATAAGACGGTAACAAAGGGAGCCGTGATAACAGCTCTTGGAAGGCTTGCAGGATTAGATGCATCTATATCTGCTATAGAATGGGCAAAGAATAAAGGAATCATTCCGTCAAATGAAAGAGAGCAGTTTTCACCGGACAGTACTGTTACCCGTGAAGAAATGGCAGTTCTGTTAGCAAATTATGCCAAAGCCACAGGTTATAGCCTGCCACTGAGTCGAGAAGCAGTAGCTTATTCCGATGCTTTTAACATTAGCACCTCTTATAAAGACTCTGTAAAAGCCATGCAGCAGGCTGGCATTATAATGGGTGAAGCTAGCAATCAATTCAACCCGAAAGGGAATGCCACCCGTGCTCAGGTTTCTTCTATGCTGCATCGTTATGTAAAATTGACCATTCATTCGAATACCGCAAGGGGATGGGCTATAAACGATGCTGGACAAAGCATGTATTATAAGGACGGTATCGCGGTGTCCGGAAAATGGTTTGCAATGGAAGGAAAATATTATTATTTCAATGCCGATGGTTCCTTAGCAAAGAACACTAAAATAGACGGCTACGAGGTTGATCAGGACGGCGTGAGAAAATAGAATCATAAGAAGTTGCAAGGGGCCTGCTGAATAAATCAGTGGGCTCTTTGTTATTAGATGTTTTACTTAATACTATTTTTTCTTTAAATATGATATGATGAGATCAGATACTGTAGATGCTTTACCTTCGATTCTGTTAGGATCGTTTGAACACCAGAATGAAGTGAGAATAATATCATATGAAGAAAACAGAGAGACAAAATGGAATTGTACATTTACTAAGAGCCCGGAAAAAAATGACGGCTAATGAGCTGGCTGATTATTTTGAAGTGAGTGAGCGGACGATTTACAGAGACATTGATGCCCTTAGCCAGCTGCGTGTTCCAATCATATCCCATGAGGGTTTGGGAGGCGGTTATGAAATAGATTCTTCTTATTTCTTTCCCAGCATTAAGCTTAGTGAGAGGGAAATTTTAATGCTGCTAATGGTGTTAAAAGCAGGGGAAGAACTTCGTGTGCCCAACATGACAACCGATTATAATTTACTAAGCGGTAAGCTGATTAATGTTCTGTCAGAAGAAGAAAAGAAACAAGCCTTAGAGGTCATCTCCCGCATTGAGTTTGACTTAATTCGAATTATGCCTAAAGGTTATGTGGAGGATGTATTAGAACCTATTTTGGAGGCGTTTTGGAAATCCTGTGATTTGCAAATAAGCTATTATCATCCTGAAAGGAATACAACAGAGCACCGTCAGTTTTCTCCTACCAAGCTGTTGTTTGGAGAAGGAGGATGGTATTTGAATGGTTACTGCCATTTAAGGCAGGAAAAGCGAACCTTCAGACTTGACCGAATTGTATCGATCACGTGCCTGAAGGAAGAGAATCGCTATAGGAACAGTCAACTGCCTGCACCTCAAAAAGATAAGTTTAAGTTGGATACCTATGAGCTGATTCTTGACCCTGCTCTTTACCGGATTATTAAAGAAGACTTTTATCTTCAGGATGCTGAGATCAAATCTTCAAAGGACAGTCTGCATCTGATCGTCCGGACGGAACACAAAGATGAAATAAGTAAATTAGTATTATGCCATCCGGAACAGGTAACGCTCTTAAAGCCAGATTATTTTGTGGAAGAGATTAAAGTATTAGTCCAAAAAATATATGAGAAATATTTTTTACAGCTCCTATAAGTTTTAAATAGTATCTGACTGTTCGGTAAATCGCTGCCCCATGTGAAAAGCCATTTCGCAGTCCTTTGGAAACTGAGCTTCTCTAACCTTTGCTTTTTCATTTTTATCGAAAACGGTAACCACGTATTTATCATAATCAGTAAACTGGTAAGTATCAAAGGAAAATAAAGATTCACAATGGCCAAAGGCAATTTCCATGAAGTTTTCATTACAGCTTAAGGTGGTACGTAAACCCGCTTTCTCCATTCGCTCAGCAGTCACATTCATGGTATATATAAATCCAGTCTTTATATTTCGCCCAAATAATGATCTGTAGTTTTCCGTATATGCGATATAAGGGAAGGCCAACCGCTCTAAAAAGGAATGCATTTCCCCTGTGATATCGTAAAGGTAAATGGGGGAACCCATGATAATGGCATCAGCCTGCTTGATTTTCTCTAGTACAGGCGTTAAGTCATCTTTATACGCACATGACCCGTAGCTTTTTCCACCCCTCAGTTTACAGGCAAAACAGCTGGTACAGCCTTTATAGTTTAAATCATACAGATTTATCAGCTCTGTTTCAGCCCCGTTTGATTGTGCGCCCTCCAAAGCTTTTTTTAGGAGAGTGGCTGTATTAAAATTTTTTCTGGGACTTCCATTGATTCCTATTATCTTCATAATTTAAATTCCTCCTTGATTTTTATAGCTAAATTATATATCCTTTTATTAAAAGAAAAAAGAATGCACAATATTGTTAGATACTAACTAATTAGTGAGCATGGAGGAAGAATGTCGGATTTTAATAGTAATTACGGAAATTGCCCAATGTACTATGCGATGTCAGTTGTGGAGGGGAAATGGAAGTGGATCATTCTGTGGAAAATCTATCAGGCAGGTGTTGTACGATATAATAAATTACGTGGAGAGCTACAACCGATTGCACATAAAACCTTAAGTACCCAGCTGAAAGAACTGGAAGCCAGTAACCTGATACACAGAGAGCAATACAACGAAGTCCCTCCCCGTGTGGAATATTCTCTGACAGAGGAAGGGAAGACAATGATACCAATTTTGGAGTTATTGTATCAATGGGGAGAAGAACATATGAAGTCTCCCTATGAAACAGGCATTACATAAAATGCCAATGGTTAAGCACGTAAAACCGTCAAGAGTGTAAAAGCTCTCTGGCGGTTTTTTTAACCATCTCTTAAAACCCTGACACTCTTATGGCATAGTTTGTCTGCTATGATGGTAAAAAGCAATGAAAATCTAACATAGCAGCAGGGAGGACATAGAAATGAAACATATATTTAAAATGATTGTCAGGATATCCCTATGGATCTTTTGGGCCATCATTGGATTATTCATCCTTTCAGGATTATGCCAAGCACTCATCATGTTCTAAACTAAAAATCAACCGGTTAAATCAGCCAAACGGTTGATTTTTTTATTGTCATAATTCCGTATGATATCCAAAGAAAAGAAAAGGAGATTAAACAATGGATACGATTATGACAGTCAATCACTTAAAAAAGAATTTTAAAGAAGCCAGTGTCTTAAAAGGAATCAGCTTCTATATCCGACAAGGTGAGGTGCTATGCATCTTAGGGCCTAATGGTGCAGGTAAAAGTACCACTATAAATATCCTTACGGCTGCTCTTAGAAGTGACGGAGGAGAGATTCTATTTAAAGGTACAAAAATCAGTAAAATATTACGGAGTTACAAACAATCCATCGGAATTGTCCCCCAGGATATTTCTTTGTATGAAGAATTAAGTGCCGAGCAGAATCTGAGATTTTTTGCTTCTCTTTACGGGCTTTATGGTAATCGTCTTAATAAAGCAGTAGAAGAAGCACTTACATTTGCAGGATTAAATGACCGCAGAAGGGATAAGGTGAAAACTTTTTCCGGTGGCATGAAGAGGCGTCTTAATATTGCATGTGCCATTGCCCATCACCCAGACCTGGTTATTATGGATGAGCCAACGGTGGGAATTGATCCCCAAAGCCGTAATCACATTCTTTCTTCCATTAAAAAACTGCAAAGCCAGGGGATGACAGTGATTTATACGACTCACTACATGGAAGAAGTGGAGGCAATATCTTCTCGCATTATTATTATGGACCATGGTTCGATTCTTGCAGAGGGAACCAAGGAAAGCTTAAAAGAGGAGATTGAAAATGAAAAGAAGTATATCATCGAAGTAGAAGAGCATGGGGGGATAGGGCATGATGAATTTTTTGCAGTAGAAGGGGTGAGGTCTGTAAAAATAGATGGCAATGTTATCGAAATTACTTCCCTAAAGGGAATTGAGAATCTTGACCGCATCATATCACTGTTAAGCGATCATGGAGAAAAGATACGAAATATAACAAGCGAGGCAGCAAGTCTTGAGATGGTTTTCTTAAAGCTTACAGGCCGAAAACTTCGTGATTGAAAAAGGAGGGGATAATATGCGACGTTTCATTTCGATTTTAACGATGGATTTAAGGAACTTATTTAAAAATCCTGTTTTGGTAGGATACAACACTGCATTTGCAGCACTAATGATATTAATTTTGGGCTATTTGTGTGGAGGAGATTATGCTGACGGTAAGACTGCGTATCAATACTACACTATTTCACTTATGATTTATGGAATGTTAAATGGGGCAATGACTGCTTCCAACTGCTTTATGGAGAGAGACATTAAGAGGCCCAATTTAAGGATTATTTATTCACCGGCAAGAAATTTTGAAATCTATGTGTCAAAAATTGTTTCGTCTTTTCTATTTAATTATACCCTGCATTCGCTTCTGCTGATAGTTCTGTGTCCCCTTCTAAATGTCAGCCTTGGCAGGAATCCGGTTTTTTTCATGCTTTTAATGGCACCGGTGGAATTTGCAGCAGCCGCTTTGGGAATCTTTTTTTGCTGTGTGTTTCATTGTGAAGAAACCACCAGTACACTGCTTAGTTTGGCAATCAGTATTCTTTGCTTTTTGGGAGGCACTTTCTTTTCTCTAGATGGAATGGGGGAAGTTCTTGCCTTTGCAACAAAGCTGTCACCGGTTAAATGGTTGAATGAAGCTTTTTTTATCCTGTCTTGTGACAACAGTTTGAGGCTATTCTGGCCGGTATTTATCAGCGGAACCATACTTTCTGCGCTTATGACACTTGGATGTGGCCTGTTTTTTAGAACGGAGGATTATATATGAGAACCTTTTTAACTACCTTAAAAAACAATTATTTAAGAACCGTTCCCCGAATGGCTTCCTTCATTTTATTGACCATATTTACCCTTGCTTCCATGGTTCTGGCAGTCCATATGACAGAGGTACAGCAGGTAAAAGGACGTATCGTTTTAGTAACTGACAAATCCGGGGAGACTTTACCAAAAAGTTCGTCAAAACTTAGTGTTACTGTTTCAACAGTGAAACCACCTCATTCAGCACTTGTGGAGCAAAAATACGATGCTTACGTAACCATTTCACAAAAAGGGGATTATGAAATTGAAACACTGAGAAATGACAGCTATAAAAATTTGGTGCTTCAACTGCTTAAAAATCCTAATTCCAAACTTAAGGATAGTAAAGCTGCCCGTGGCGTTGGCGCCAATATAATAGGCTTTATGATGATGTTTCTTTTGTTGATGATTTTTGGAAGTCTATATGCTTTTGCAGATGATAAGGAGCAGGGGAAGCTTCGCAGAATTACAGCAGCTCCGGTATCCTTTGTAGGTTATCTTTTGGCCCATTGCTTCTATTGCCTGTCTCTATTTTTGCCGGAATATATTCTTCTGATAGTCTTAAAGTACTGCGGTTTTGACATTGGATTTTCCCTTCTTGAATACGCTGGTCTGATGGTAGTACTCATCTTTATGGGGATTTCCTTTGCGCTTTTATTATATACAATGATTCAAAAGCCAGATAATGCATCCATGCTTGGTAGGTCTGTTAGCGTATTGACCTCCATGCTTGCAGGAACCTTTTATTTATTTAGCAAGAAAAATGCGGTACTGGACATTATGATTAAGCTGCTGCCTCAGAAACAGCTGATGAATTTCGTTGAATACATGGAGCGGGGAGAGGCATATCAGCATAGGTTCAGCATGATATATGTAATTTCATTTTCTTTTGTTCTGTTTGTAATTGCCTGCTACATGTTGCGTATGAAATATATAAAAAGGGTATGAGGTCCAGACGCATCTTGTCAAAGCCAATGGACTGGATTACAATGGTTGTATTAAATAAATGACAGGTGAACAAACAATGGAGCATTTTTCAGATACATTACTTCTTACTACAAAATTAAAAATACCGGCACCCCGTAAACACTATATTGTGCGTCAAGGGTTATTTGATAAGCTTTCACTCTGTGGAGATATGAATGTTATTTTTCTAAGCGGTGGTGCCGGAACTGGTAAAACCACACTGCTTTCGTCATTTATCCAGGAGAAAGGGCTTAAAAACATATGCTGGCTGTCTTTGGACTCTACGAATACCAATGTCTATTCCTTTTGGTTTTATTTTACTGCGGCAGTAAGTCCCTTTTTACAGGATGATGGAAATCTTTTAAATCTGATGCGAACAAATCCAGATTCTGCAAATATAGAAAGTCTATTAATTCTGCTGATTAACCAGTTATGGGGAGAAGAAGCGTATTACATGGTACTAGATGATATCCATATGATACAGGATACTTCACTCATTCGGACGTTTGAATTCTTTATTGAATCCATGCCATCTAATTTCCATTTCTTCATGCTTTCGAGAGAGGATCCACCAGTATATCTGGGGCCGCTGGCAGTTTCAGGGCGTTTGTTGTTTATTGACGGAAAACAAATGCAGCTATCAAAAGCTGAGGGTATTGTATTTTTAAAAGAAACCATGAAGTTGACGGACAGTGATGAAGAACTTAATCAGTTGAACCAATATGCGGAAGGGTGGATTGGTGGTCTTCAGCTTGCAGCCGCTGCCAAAGCAGCAGGCAAGTATTCCGGTCAGCTGCTGCGTGCCGGAGGAGGAATTGCTTCCCAATATCTAACACGTGAGATTTTTCATTCCTTAACGGAAAAAGAACAGGATTTTCTTATAAAAACGGGATATCTTTCTTATTTTGATGAAGATATCTGCAAAAAGATTTTCCCTGATTTCTCAAAACAGGATTTTGTAGCAATGATGGAAGGATTTACGGAAAAAAATCTGTTTATTATCTGCCTGGACGAGGAACATGGAATTTACCGTTATCACAATATTTTGTCGGACTATTTAAAGCAGCAATTTCTTTCCCTTCCTGAAGCGAAAAAAGCAGAGTGCTATCAAATGACAGCAGGGGCATTTGAAGAAAAGGGAGATTATGAAGAAGCCATACAGGTACATTTTGCAGCCGGTAATTATAAAGCTGTTTTACGTATAGCAAAATTGATGGAAGGCAAGATGGAAGCTTGGAATTATCTTGATGAAGTTCCCGTAGATCTCTTATTTCAGGATGTTGATCTTGCAGCCCAGTGTTTTTTATACAATCTGGGAAATTTAAACATGGAACGCTGCTTAGTGATATACGAAAAATTCAAGGAACTATATGAAGGGACGGATCTATTTAGTATTGTTAGCTTTGTACGAGTCTATTTTACCAATGAAGATGGAACTCTGCCTCAGTATACTGCTTTGACTGATGAACAGATCGACCGTATTCCTTTCGGTTCCGTGGCAAAAGCTATGCTTTTGATTGAAAATGCTGGTGTCTATTTGGAAAATATGAAATACGAGGAAGCAGAAGCCTGTATCAAAAAAGGTATTAAACTTGCTTCCGGTTTCAATGAGTTTATTAAATTTTTTGCTTATAATCAATTGGGTCAGGTTTATGAGGAAGTCGGACGGCTGAATGACAGCCTTATCTGCTATTCCAAATCAAAAGAGAGTCTTAGACCGGTTAAGGGCTTATTAGGAATAGAGACCAATTATTATTTCGGCCTGGTCGGAGTTCATATGAGAAGAATGGAGCTTAATAAGGCAGGTGATTTATTAGAAAAGACCAGGCAATTAATGGAGGAACGTCATATCCATGTGGGTATAACTGATATAACTTTAGCATACCATCTGGCAGAAATGAAGTTTCTTCAAGGTGATAATGATACAGCAGCAGTCTATGTGGAAAAAATTTTACAAGAATATCCTGATTACAGCATGCTAAATCTGGGACGTCTGATTCATGAGCTTGCCTGTTCCGAAAGACTTTCGGACAATATTTCAGCAGATTTTTTAAATGAACTGAAAGGTGCAAAAAAGTATAAAAAGCAGCCGTTTATGAAAATGCTGCGTGCCCGTATTCTGTTTAAGTGCAATAAAACCCAGGAGGCATTGAAAGAAACGGAAGACTTATTGATGTATACCCGCCTGCAACATAATAAGCTTCGTCTTGTAGAAGCTGATATCCAAAAAATATATATGTTATGTCATATTCCAGAAAAAACAGGAAGTCGGCGGGAGATTAATAACCTATTGGTGGAAGCAATTCACTATGCACAGGAAGAACGTATTCTTATGCCTTTTTATTTAGACCGAGAAACACTGTTACCAATACTTAAGGATATGTACAACAAATCAACGGACAGGAGTTTATTAACAGCCTCTGAAACATCATTTCTCAGAGATATCATTGGAATTTGTGAGGATCAAAAGGTTGAAGCCGGTAAGGCGGAAATACTTTCTGCTCGCGAACATGAAGTATTAGGTCAGCTGTCCTTGGGAATTACCAATCGTGAGATAGCAGATAAACTCTGTATTTCACAAGCAACTGTGAAAACTCATGTGCTTAGTATTTATGGGAAATTAGGAGTTTCATCCCGTATGCTTGCGGTGGAAAAGGCCAGGAGAGAAGGGCTTATCTAATGGCAAGCTGTTTCTTTTAATTTTGCATGGGGGTTGATTTTTGAAAGGACAAGAAATGATACAATACAGACAAGGCTGACAAGAAAAACAGTTTTATAAAGCGAGGATTTTAACCATTTAGAACAAGTTTCCTTGTTATAATATGAAAAAAATTTCATAAACTTATGTCCAATTGAATAGAAAATCGCACAGAACCATTTTCATACGAATAAACTGAACTAAGAATAAAAATGAGTTGCATTTCAGGCAGTTTTCAGGAGTTCATATGGATAATAACAGTTACACAAATGAAACCATGGTAAGCACTGGTTTACCTTATGATAATATAAACTGGTTTAATGTAGAAGGCCAGCCCTTTGGTCCTGCCTCCGGATTTAATGTTATTGTATTTAATGATGCCAATAACATAGTGGATATTGAGGGGCCTGTGGCGATTGGCGGAAGTTTTTACAGCCCAAGGGGCTTAAGCGTTGGCTTTGCCAGAGACAGCCGTTTCAAAGAAATCGGTTACTCCCCGGATTTGGTACGTTTTTTAGTTGGCGGTAACGTATCAATGACGAAACCTCTGGTTGTTATTGGCCACGTAGTTGTCGGCGGTGGATTCCGTGCAGGCAATGGAAGTACCTACTTAATAGGAAAAGATGGCAACACAGATGGAATACCGAGATTAAAGGAATTATATCAGGCCAATGGGGGCAGCCAATACTGGACCCCCACAGATAAGGGAGATCACTATGTGGTCCCCAGCTATGATGTTCCAAGGTTTATTCCTGCAAGCAGAGTAAATGCCAATTTACAGAAGTTCTTTAGTGATGCAAAAGAAAGCATTGGAAACTATAAAAGCTGTATTGAAGCATTAACTCCCAATGGTTCCGTCATAGATAACAATTATGAATGGATTTTAAGGGGAAATGATCCTGTTCAGAACGTATTTCTTGTGGATGTAAGACCCAATGGTTTGATTAACAAAGGATTGCGTGCAGAAGTTCCACAGGGTAGTACTGTAATCGTAAGGCTGAGAACAGGCCCTAATGCACATCTGCAATACGGTCTTTACGGAGAGAGCAGTAAGGCGCGTAATACATTGTATGTGTTTGAGGATGCGACAAATATTTATATGGAGAAATCCTCTGATATC
Source organism: [Clostridium] aerotolerans DSM 5434 (assembly GCF_000687555.1). Taxonomy (GTDB): domain Bacteria; phylum Bacillota; class Clostridia; order Lachnospirales; family Lachnospiraceae; genus Lacrimispora; species Lacrimispora aerotolerans. Next base: position 145,650 of record NZ_JHWJ01000006.1, read on the forward strand.
TGGGGAAGCATTTTGGCACCTCAGGCCATGTTCCACGCCCACCCAACAGGAGGCCATGTAAGCGGCAATGCGGCCTTAGGATCCTTTGCGGTCAATGCAAACAGCGGGTTTGAATTTCATTTTTATCCCTTTGTCGGAGGAGTGAATTGTCAGGCTGTATCACCTGCTCCAGAACAACCAGCCCCGGAACAGCCAGCTCCATGTCCGACTTGCCCAACCTGTCCGGCACCTACGCCTTGCCCGACACCTACGCCTTGCCCGACACCTACGCCATGCCCAGCACCTACGCCCTGCCCCGAATGTCCAACACCCAAACCGTGTCCGACACCAGAGCCCTGCCCAGTCTGCCCGACACCAGAGCCTTGCCCAGAGTGCCCGGCACCGAAACCCTGCCCTGCTTGTCCGGTATGTCCGACACCAGAGCCCTGTCCAGCCTGCCCAGTCTGCCCGACACCAGAGCCCTGTCCAGTCTGTCCGACTTGCCCGGAATGTCCCGCCTGCCCAGAGTGTCCCGCTTGTCCGGAATGCCCGGTTTGCGAGGAATGCCTGGTTAAACCTTGCATCATAAAGGGATGTATCTGGGGTTGTGGATGCAAGAAGTCTCATCAATGGGATGTAAAGCTATATAAGAGATGTGATGATACGGATGTTTTATTGTTTTGGATTCCCATTAACTGCTGGGGAGAGTTTGAATTTTCCGTACCATACGAAGGCTTTTATATCTTAAAAATAAGAATGGTTGAAAATTGTTGCAAGTCTTTCTGGTGCAAACCTATTATTACGCTTAAAAATATTGGGGTATCTGATTTTATGGTGGAATAGTTTGAGACTCATTGTAACATCGATTCACCTTAATAAAAACTGCTGCAAGTGGGGAGATATTCCTTCATTGCAGCAGTTTTTATACTGATCGAGTTGTATTCCAAGGCGGCCAGTAAGCCGCCAGTAAGAATCTGGTCATATTATCAATCAATTGTAAATGAATATTGAGGTTACGTATCCTTTCAAATAAAATCTTAATAAAGAAACTATTATAGGAAAGCCTGATTATGGGGGCAGATAAGATAACTGATGTGGGGAATGGACAGGCGGAAAGAAAAGATACTATTTAAATAAGAAGAAACTGGAAAAAAGAGGAAATGGAATGAAATAAATTGTTCTCTTAAAAATACATAATGTTTTATGAGGGACCATTTATATGGAAAAAAACCAGGATTTGTAACCATTTTCCAAAATAATACAATAAATGACAAAATATTCCTCTTTTTTCCCTGTTGAAATACGGGTAATCGGCCGATATAATATACATGAGATTAAAAAAATAAATCAGTTTGCAAATATAGGACTCAAACTTTGTGTCTTATGGAGGGCAGTCAGTCTGATTTAGAAATCCTGATTAAAAGCAAGGGGACCATGGGATTAAGAAAGAATTTCCCATAGAATGGAGGTTTTTGATCTGATGTAATTTGTGAAATAATTAATTATTTAGGAATTGATTGGTTTTAAAGTTAAAATGTGGTAGACTATATAAAATCTATGACGGCAGCATGTAATTGCCTTTGATCCAAAGTTCAGATGTTTTTTTGCATTCGACAAACAATTAGTGCTAAATAGTGTTAAAGTGTCGAAAAAACAGTTAAAAAACGAGATTTAACGATTATTTAACACAAGATTAGTAACAAATATATTATACTAGAACGGATCGGCACATTGGAATTACTGAGTTTAGCCACATATATAACAACTAAACTGTATTTACAAAGGAGAAACTATGGAATTAACTACCATCCTAGGCGTTATCGTCGGAGTTGTCGCTGTTGTTGGAGCGATGATTTTTAAGCACATTGATTTTGCTGTACTTTTAAATCCGGCAGCCTTTTTTGTAATTATTGTTGGCACCATCGCGACGATTTTAAATTCATTTCCAGGCAAAAATTTAAAAGCAGTCGGCTCTTTGTTCAAGATCCTTTTTACAAATAAGAAGGAAGCATCAGAGGCTGAGTTGATCGACTTAATTTATAATTTATCTAAGCAGGCTCGTTCCGAAGGTCTTTTATCCCTGGAAGCTAAGGTAGAAGAGATTCAGGACCCTTTTTTAAAGAAAGGGGTTCGATTGTTAGTCGATGGTACTGGAGCTGAGCTGATCGAAGAGATTTTAGAAACGGAAATAGCGGGAATCGAGAAGCGTCATGAAATCAATTCAAGTATTTTCTCCTCAGCTGGTATGTATGCTCCTACCCTGGGTGTATTGGGTGCGGTTTTCGGTCTGATTGCAGCCATGTCCCATATTAATGATACTGACCAGATGGCGGAAGCGATTTCTGCGGCATTTATTGCTACCATTTTAGGTATCTTTACAGGCTATGTATTATGGAATCCATTTGCGAAAAAGCTTAAAGTTAAAAGCCAGCAGGAAATAATGACAAAAGAAATGATTATAGTAGGTATCTTATCCATGCAGAATGGAGATTCTCCGTTTATTTTAAAAGAGAAATTACTTGCCTCTTTACCGAAATCTACACAGAAAAAAATTAACGGACAAGATAAAAAGGGATAAGGTGATTACGAATGTCAAAAAAGAGAAAGCATGCACATCAGGAAGAGGAAGCTGGAGAAGCTTGGCTGCTGCCTTATTCCGACTTAATGACCCTTCTCCTGGCAGTTTTCATTGTACTTTTTGCGGTTAGTAAGATTGATGCCAGTAAAGCACAGGAGATGTCAGAACAGTTCGCCGCAGCCAACATGGATAAGAATTATACTGGCAATGGGTCAGGAAGTGGTAGTGGCAGTGGCGGCGGAGGTGGCGGCGGAGGCCCCTTAAATATTGAAACAAAAAGTGAGCTTGAGAGCTTTTTCGGAGAATATGAACTTAAAAAACTGGAAGCTTTAAAGACAGAGCTTGATACTAAAATCCACTCAGATGGTATGGACCAGTCTGCTTCCACCATGATTGACATGCGTGGTCTGGTAATCCGGTTAAACAATGCGGTACTGTTTGAATCGGGAAGTGCAGAGATAAAAAAACACGAGGATACTTTGGTTGAAGTCGCAAGTATTCTGAATACAACAGATAACTACATACGTATTGAAGGCCATACAGATAATACTCCCATCAGACGGAGTCCCTATGCTTCCAACTGGGAATTATCCACTGCCAGAGCGGTTAACGTGGTAAAGCTTTTCATTAACAAATGCAATTTCCCTCCGGATAAGCTGATTGCAGTAGGTTACGGAGAATATAAGCCGGTAGCAGACAATGGAACAGCAGAAGGAAGATCAAGCAACAGACGTATTGATATCATTGTTTTAAGTTCTAAATATAATAATCTGGAAGAACATCAAGTAAAATAGAAGCAGCCATTTCTGGTTACAGATGTTATTTCATAGTTAATTTAATACCGAAAACAGATAGAAGATGAACCAGTATCAGGATGGAATTCCTGGCACTGGTTTTTTTATGTATTTATAGAGTATTTTACAGAGAATATGTGGCAAAATAAAACAAATCTATTTAATTTGACGGAAGCCGGGAATTTGAAGCAAAAGAGGGGCCGTGTATGAACAGACTTTGTATTGTAGTACCCTGTTATAACGAAGAAGAAGCACTTGCATATACCAATAAGGAATTGACCAACATCATACAAAGGCTGGTGGAAGCGGGCAAGGTGGCACGCAGTAGCTTTATTCTATATGTGGATGATGGAAGCAAGGACGAGACATGGAATATCATAGAGAGGTATCACAAAGAGTCTCCCTTTGTCTATGGATTAAAGCTGACTAAAAATAGTGGTCATCAAAATGCGCTTACAGCAGGTCTTCTTGCGGCAAAGGATTACGGAGATATGATCGTATCCATTGATGCTGATCTGCAGGATGATGTTTCTGTCATAGAAGAGATGGTTGATAAATTTATACAAGGCTATGATATTGTGTATGGAGTCAGAAAGAAAAGAGATACCGATACTTTTTTTAAAAGGACAACCGCCCTTGGTTTTTACCGGTTAATGCGGGCAATGAAGATTGATATTGTATACAACCATGCAGATTACAGGCTCATGTCTAAACGGGCAGTAGAGGTGTTCTCCCGTTATGAGGAGAGGAATCTCTTTTTAAGGGGAATCATTCCCTTAATTGGATATCGTTCCGCAGTCGTTACGTATGACAGGAAATTAAGGATTGCCGGTGAATCCAAATATCCTTTAAGCAAGATGCTTTCCATGGCTTTTGAAGGTATTACCTCCTTTAGCATTCAGCCAATCCTCATGATTACGAATCTTGGCCTGTTGATTGTGCTTTTTAGCATTTTGGCAGCTATCTATGGGTTTTATTCCTATTTATCGGGAAGGGTGGTAGCAGGCTGGACCTCTATTATTTTATCCATATGGTTTATCGGCGGGGTTCAGCTTCTGTCGGTTGGCCTCATAGGAACTTATATCGGAAAGATTTATATAGAAGTAAAACAGCGTCCCAGGTATAACGTGGAAATAAATAATCTTTTGGAGAAACAGCATGAAGAATCGTGAAGAGTCATTTGCAGCCAGGCATCTTACCAGATTAATGACGTTTCTAAGTAAAATCAGGGGATTTTTAAGAAATGTGAATTTTAAGATGGAAGGCAGGTATTCCCCTTCCCGACTGGCTCTTCTTGTTACGGTTATAACTGGGATAATTGCTTCCGTCATTCTCTTTTTACCCAATTATCTTGGAGTGGCAGGAGATGGTTCTACCGATGAGGTGATGAGATCAGCTGGTATTTATTATATGGAAAAAGAGCCGGACCTCATTTATAACAATTATTTTATAAAAACCTACTCAACCGTTGCATCGGGTGAGGATATACCGGGCAAGACTATAAACAGCCAGGTAATTATTTTAAGGATAGCAAAATCTCTGGATTATTTATTTACAAGAGACCATTATTTTGATATCCGGTTTTTAGGACTTCTTTATCTGATCCTTTATCTTCCAGCCGTGTATCTCTTGATCCGGGAGGTATGTAAGCGGGTGAGACAATTTACTGAGGGAGCATTGATTGCGGCAGCCGGTCTCGTAATATTTTCTGATATCGGATACGTAACCTATTTTAACTCCTTTTATCCGGAAGCCATATGGCTCATTGCAATGCTTTACTGCGTCGGTGCCTCTATGTCATTTCAAAAAGAACGGTCCGGCTACCGGGATTTTTTAAGTCTGATGCTGTTTTTATTCTCTGCAGTTATTTTAGTCAGCTCCAGACGCCAATGTGCAGTTCTTGGTTTTTTATTTGCCATATATGTCATCAGGCTTCTTTTTGTAAGAAGAAGCTTTCTCTGGGGAGTTAGCTGTATAGGAACTGCTTTTGTTCTCAGTCTGATTTCTATTTTATGTATTTTCATCTATCCGTCTGATTTCGGTGAGACCAGTAAATTTCATGCAATGACAAGAGGGGTATTATTCGTATCATCTAATCCAACAGAAACCCTTGAGGAATTTGGGATTAATCCTTCTTATGAGCTGTTGACCGATTCCTCGGCCTACGATTATCTGCCCCTGGTAAAGGCAGGAGATGATTCTTTGTACCACGGATTTCTGGATCAATACTCTGCTTCTGACATAGCCGTCTATTATCTGCGCCATCCGGGAAGCATGTTAGGAATGATTGATGTATCCATTGGAGCAGGAATGGATATCAGAAGAGGAAGCTGCGGAAATTATGAAATTTCTGCGGGTATGCCCTTAAAAGCGAAGAGCCTTTTCTGGTCCGGCTGGAGCACCTTTAAGCTGATGTCGGCGCCTAAGACCATTGGTTATCTTGTTGTGCTTACGGGGTTTATCTTCTTCCTGTTTTTTAAAGGGTATTCCATTCGGCCTGGAGAAAATCGGAGGAACACCATTTTTTTAGATATGCTTATTACTGTTTTAGGGGTGCTGTTATCCCAGTCAATCATCGTGATTATTGGCAGCGGTGATGCTGAAATGGTTCAGCGAACCTTTCTGGTGGGACTTTCCCTTGATATTATGACGTATTGTGTGTTTGCGGAGCTGCAGCATAAGATAAAAATAGTTTAAAAGTATGAAATCGGTTCCCTTAGATGTGGAAGAATAGGAGGAAAGAGGACAAATGACAAAGCATAAATCGTATGGCTATCTGTTCCAGGATCTGGGGCTGGTCTTATTGCTCGCCTGTCTGTTTACAGGGGCATTGACCGTGAGCTACACGCCCAGACCATTGCTCTTTGAAGCAGTGCTTATGCTTCTTTTTATCTTTGGAGCACTACTTCTCACTGGCTTTAAGCTGTTTGGTCTGTCCATTGTGCTGTCTGGTCTGGAGGTCCTCATTTATACGGCTTACCGCCTCTATCTGTTTCTCGCCTATGAGACGGAAATTCCACTTATCAGCTTTGTGTGGATATTCCTTCCTATCCTATCCGTAGCAGCCATGTATTTGTTTGTTTCCGGCAATCGAAAACTGGAACTGGAAAATGATATCTTAAGGGAGCAGGTGGAGGAGCTGGTCATGGTGAATCCACTTACAAAGCTATATAACTTAAGAAGCTTGTATCATGATCTGTATATTCAGGTATCCTATGCAGAAAGAAACAAGCTTCCCCTGTCCCTCATGGTCATTGTGCTTAAATACGAATCAGAGCTTAAAAGCATTTTGTCACGCCAGAATTATGAGAGGGTGATACAGCGTCTGGCTCAGATTGTATCCGATACCGTCCGGGTAGAGGACAAGACTTACTCTACCGATCACAAAGGAAGTCTGGCAATTATCATGACCTGTGACAAGGAAGGAAGCGAAATTGCTATGGGGAGACTGCGAAGCCGGATTTCAGAAAGGGATGCTTTTTCTGACATTGCCGATCATGCCATTAAGATAGAAGTAAAAATGGCCAGCATGGAATACAGCAGAGAAGAGTTTGGAGATGACATGATGCAATTTAAGCAAAGGGTAGAAAATGAACTTCAATACGATGTGTAAAAGATGGCTGATCTGTTTTGCCATGTATGCCTTATCCGCAATATACTGGCAGTCAGCGGTTTGGGCCGCGGATCATAAGCAGATAGAAAAAGGAGATATCCTCATTATTTACAGTGACGGTTCTGATAAAAATACGGGGAAGATGGTCTCTGATATGGTTGAGATTCTCACGTATCAAAGCTTTAAAGTAAGCTATGGAACTGCTGCTGAGTGTATGGATGATCTAAATAAATTCTCTTATGTTATCTGCTACGATATCACCACGTACCCCAGTGAATTTCCAGAAAAGCTTAGAGTGTATGAGGAGAATCACACCGGGGAGACGAAAGAAGGGGGTCATATCTTTTTTGTTGGCAATGAATTTTTAAAGGCTTATCTTGATCAGACAGGAAGAGACCAGGCTTATGAGTACATCAATAGTACAACGGGTAAGATTCGTTATAACTTTGATGACCTGACCCAGCGGACCAGCATGGCAAAGGAACCATTTTTTCTGTTTTTAAAAAGCTATAATTATAAAAATGGAAGTCTTATTGTAAGTGAAAAAGAAGGATATGCTTGTGCAAGAGAAGGAGCCCTGACTCATTTACCGGTAACGGATTTCGATGATCCACTGATAAAGGCTGTATTCATAAAAGAAGTAGCCCAGTGGAAATGGCCCTTTAATGGAAGCCCCAATATATTTCCTCAATATATTGTAATTAATAAGGTCTACCCCTATGAGGATCCAGAGAAGCTGATGGGCGTGGTTAAAATGCTGGTAAAAGGAAAGACACCATTTGTCATATCAGTCATGCCCATGTATGTGAACGGGGATTATCCGGCTATGGTCCGCTTTTGTGAGATTCTTCGGTATGCCCAGGCAAATGGAGGAGCAGTTATTATCAATGCCCCCATCAATCAGATGAATCCTTTTGATAAAAATGTTGTTCTGGATTATCTGGCTCAGGCCTTGGCGATCTACAACAAACAGGGAGTGTATCCTCTTGCCTTACAGGTGCCCCGTAATTGGTTATTTCACCCGGATACCATTGAGATCATGAGGCATTTTAAGACGATCGTCACCTCTAACGAGGAGGATCCTTATCTTGATCCTTCAGAGGGGAACACCAATGAGGTCTATAAAGACGGTCATCAGTGGATTGGCAGTTCTGTGGCTCTTGACGATCTTGGTACAAGCTATGTTTCCGCTTATTCCACTGCAGTGTGGATTTCCATGGAAGAGGATCCATCTGAAATCCTGTCAAAGATCAATGCCTGCCGCAGCTCCAGGATTCCTTTAAAAAGCCTGTGGGATATGGAACACAGCTACTGGATGGAAAAGGATTTAATGACGTATGGAAATCAAGGTCTGATTCTCAATCAAAAGAAACAGGATTTGAGCTTTCTTCCAAGCACTTATGAGAAAAATTTTGATTATCACAGAAATATGCTCCAACGGTTTTCCAAGGACTTAACCTCTCAAAACCGTCTGCTGATTTTCATGGTGGGTATAACATCTCTGGTTTTTCTCCTGTTTATCTTGTTTGCCAGATACAACAACCGCAGAAATTATTTCTTTGGGAGCGGAGAAAAAGAGAAAGACCAGAGTTAAAAAATCTGTTTCTTTCAACGTTTTAATTTATGGGAGGGTATATGTCAATTGTCGATGTACTGGCGTTGTATTCCATCTTTGCCATATGGGGACTGATGTTTCTAAATATTATGCTTTCCATTGGCGGCTTTCTCTATATTATGAGGATGTACCGCACAGATGGTCATAAAGCAATTCCGGAATATCCAATGGTAACTGTCATGGTTCCTGCCCATAATGAAAGCATTGTGATTCAAAAGACCATGGAAGCTTTGATAAAGCTTGATTATCCCAGGGATAAATATGAAATCATTGTGGTCAATGACAATTCTACGGATAATTCCAGTGAGGTGCTAAAACAGATACAGCATGACAACCCGGAGTCCAGAATCATTGTAATCAATACGGACAATATTGTGGGAGGAAAGGGAAAATCCAATGCGTTAAACATCGCACTTTCCGTGGCGTCAGGTACCGTAATTGCAATCTATGATGCCGACAATACCCCGGAACGGCAGGCACTTAAAATTCTCGTAGAGAATCTGATGTCAGATGATAAATTAGGTGCTGTAATCGGTAAATTCAGGACCAGGAATAAGTACGCTTCTCTGCTTACCAGATTTGTCAACATCGAGACCCTTGCCTATCAGTGCATGAACCAGGCCGGACGATTTTTCTTTTTTAAGCTGTGTACCATACCTGGTACCAACTATGTAATACGAAGAGAGCTGATCGATCAGATGGGAGGCTGGGATGTCAATGCCCTTGCTGAGGATACGGAAATCAGTTTTCGACTGTACCGAATGGGATATTATATTAAGTTCATTCCCCATGCAGTCACCTGGGAGCAGGAACCTCAGATCCTAAAACAATGGTTCAAGCAAAGAACCCGCTGGGTAAAGGGAAACTTATATGTGCTGAAAAGCAATTTTAAATATGCGTTTGATCCGGAAGCCGGAAGAATGAGGCTTGATGTGATTTACTATGCCTTGGTCTACCTTCTGATGTTTACTTCCCTTGTTTTTTCCGATTTGATCTTTGTCATGGGAATTCTGGGTTTTTGGTATGTTACCCTGGGAGGCTTCTCTTCCCTTCTTTGGGAGATGGCTATTCTGTTATTTGTGTTAAATGTTGCAATTACCTTATCAGTAGAAAAAAATGAGTTTAATTTCAGCAACCTTTTACTTACCTTTGTTATGCTGTTTACCTATGCAAAGCTATGGGTGCTGGTGGTTTTAAACGGAATGATACAGGGCGTTCAGGACAGGCTTTTTAACAAGGAAGTCATATGGGATAAAACAGAGCGCTTTGAAGAAGACGGTGGGAAGAGAAAAGAGAAGAAAACTGGGAATACTAAGAAATAAGCTGGAGAATATGCCGCCGTTTGCGGAAGAATCGAGGATGATGATGATGAAAATACAAAAAAAGCTTTGGGTATCTCTGGTACTCGTCCTTTTCATCTTAGAAGGGCTGGCACCCAGAGTATATGCAGATATCAGACCAACTGCTCAGACAGTGACAAGTGGAAGACAGCCGGAAACGGAAAGTGAGGCTCCGCTGCTTCCTGTTGCTGATCCGGAGGGAGCGGCCGCGCCAGAAGTTACTGAGCCTGCCCATGATCCAACCACCTATACCCAGGATGATTTTTTTACTCAGAAAACCTTAAAAGGAATTTATTCGTCCGCTGATCTTTATTTCTTTGTGCCCACTTATTGGGATGTAAAGTATGTTTATGCGCAGATTCAGTATGATGTCAGCCAGCTTTTGGAAGGAAAGGCATCCTCCATCACTCTGTCAGTCAATGGTGTGCCCATTCAGTCTTACCGCCTGGAGTATAATAACGGCAGTCCTCAGACTCTCTATGTAAAGATACCGATAAGTGAATTACGTGCTGGTTTTAACTCCCTGACCATTTCCGCTTATGCCAGGCTGTTTGATGAGGAAGGCTGTGTGGATGATGCTTCGGATGCCAACTGGCTTCGGATTTATGACACGTCCCATATCAGGAGCGGTTATGAGGCCAAGGACCCGGAACACCGGATTTCTTATTATCCTTATCCATTTATGTCCACCTATAATCCCACGGGAAAAGGACTTACCATTGCTGTTTCCGATCAGGCTGCTAATGGAGAGGTAGCTGCGGCTATGAATTTAATGGCGGACTTAAGCTCTGACACAAAAGTTAAAAATGAGATTGAAGTAAGCCTCTTATCTGATGTGGCAAATAAAAACACCACCAGAACCATACTGGTATCTACCTATGATAATCTTCCCCAGGAATATAAAAACCTGGTAGGCAAGGCTCCTGATTCTACTGGAAATGCCACCGTGACATTTACCGATGATTCTCAGGGCAGACCGCTTCTCATTATAACGTCTATGGATGAAGATAGTCTGATAGAGGCTTCCAATATGCTTATGGATGAAAACCGGGTGAAGCAGGAGAGTGGTCAGACTGCTGTCATAGAAAAAGGAAGCGGACAGATTGCCATGAACGCAGGGAAGCAAAGCGACATGATGGCAGGAAATTATACGCTGGAGGATATTATGGGCAGCGGACTGATGTTCGTCGGTCCCTTTCACCAGGATAATTACGTCTATCTTCCCGTAACTGGAGATTATGTTCTTTCAGAAGGGGGAAAAATAGCATTAAAATTCAGATACAGTGAGAACCTTGATTTTACAAGATCCTTAGTCACTGTATCCTGGGGAGAGATACCGATTGCCAGTAAACGCTTAAGCAAGGAAAATGCCTCCGGGGACGAGCTGAATTTTGAAATACCAGGGGATATTTTAGGTACGGCTGCAAGCAGCATAAAGGTTTCCTTTGATTTAGAGATTGCAGATCTTATCTGCACACCAAGACAAAGCGATATGCCATGGGCTTATGTTTCCAAGGAATCCACTCTTTTCTTACCTCCTTCTAATGGGATAAATCTTTCCTTTGATGTAAAAGGCTCCCCGTTTCGAAATCAGGGGAAATTTAATCAGGTAATGCTAGTGATACCGGATAAGCCTTCTGGAGATGAACTGAACCTTCTTGGGCAGGTTGTAGCCATGTATAGCAGCGGAATAAAGCCCTATGGAAGTCTGCTCGTAAGAAAGGGCAGTGAGTTTCAAAAGGAGGATGGGGATTATAATATCATAACGGTAGGGACGTTTCTTGATAATAGCCTGATTGCCCAGATCAATGACAGCTTAAGCTTTCATTATACCCCTGATGGGACGGGATTTGAAAGCAATGAGCAGCTTATTTTATCCAGAGACTACGCAGGACAAGTTGGAATCCTCCAGCTGATAAAATCCCCCTTTGCCTTAAACCGTGGATTACTTGCAGTTACCGGGTGCAGCAGCGAGTCCATATCTCACATCCAGGAATATCTAAGGCAAAGCAAGAAACGGGATGAGCTTAAGAAGGATTGTGTGATCATAGCACCTGATTCCAGCACCACTGCCTTTCAATTCATTCAAGGCACAGCAGCAAATGCAGAACCAGCCCCTATGGAAAAACTGGTCCAAAACAAAAGGTCTGTGATATTTACCATTGTTGCAACTTCAGCTATGTCCATGATGCTGGTTGCGGTTATCATCATATTGCTGCGTATCCGGATGTATCGGAAACGAGACGAATAACAAGTTTTGAATGAGGAATGGTATGAAATTAGAAAAAAACTGGTTCTATTATTTATGCATCTCACTGTCCATTGTGGGCTTTGCCTATATATTGATCTGCGGCGTTTCGGAGATAGGAAATAGTCAGGAATATCCCTATGCAAGGAAAGGCATGCTCATCCTTGTCTTTTTCCTTACCTGGGTTGGAGTTCATTTTATCGCATTGCTGTTAGCAAGGCTTGATATCGGGACGAAGCTGGAAAAGAAAAAAACATTAATGATGGTGACAGAAGGCGCTTACGTGGTTCTGGTTCTCTGCGCGGCTTTTTTCCTTCGTTACGCAGTGATAACCCATCTGCCTATGGAGCCGGCCTCTGACTACAAAACTTATTATGAAGTTGCAGAAATGATGAAACGTGGTACGTTACAGGAGAAAGGGGAGGGATATTGCAACTACATTGCCATGTTTCCTCATATCATTGGCTATTGCTATATCTTAAAGCAGGTGTTTGTGCTATTTGGAACCAGCGTCTTTCATGGACAGCTTGCCAATGTTCTGTTTTCTGTTGGAACCGTTTTTATCATTTATCGGATCGCCAGGAAAATAGGTGGCAGGCTTCCAGGTGTAATTGCACTGACTGCAGCAGCTTTTTGGCCGTCTCAGATCCTTTATATCAATATGCTGGCATCTGAGTATTCCTTTTCATTTTTCCTTTATTTATCTCTCCTTTTATTTCTTCATCTTGTCATGGATTATCATGGGGATACGAAGCATGGAGTGAGAGGGTTCCTCCTTCATATTCTGTTAGGCTGTTTGATTGCTGTAACTTCTGCCATAAGGCCGATGGCATTGATTCTTTTGGTTGCCATTCTCATATGCATACTCCCCCTGAAAATGAGGCTGCCCAATATCCCCCAGAACAGCATTCCTGTTTTGGCTCAGCTTTTGGGAAAAGGCTGGGTCCGGGGGATTCTAATTCTGGCTTCCTATCTGATTCTATCAAACGTGCTGACCACAAATACAGAGCTTACCATTAACCGTTCCGTTCCTTCCTTTTCAGAATCCTTTGGCTACAATCTTCTGGTGGGATTAAATGAGAAATCAAGGGGGGGCTGGAATGAGGAGGATTCTAAGTTTTTATATGAAAATCTGGAGCGAACCGGTTCTCCCATAGAAGCTCAGATTGCCTGCCGGAATGAGGCGATGAAGCGTATCAATGAAAATCCAAAGGCTTTGTTTGATTTATTTATAAACAAATATGAATTACTTTGGGGAAATGATGATTACGGTGTTACCTGGAATCAGGCGTTTTTAAAGGAGCAGAATCATCTCACTCCAGAGCGGGCAGGTTTTCTTAATTGGGCCAGAGAAACAAATCATATGGTCTATATGGTATTTGCATTGTTTTCCTTTATGACCCTCATATATCTGCTAAAGAGAAGCGCTTCTTATCTGTATGTCCCCATTCTTATCTATCTTGGAACCGTAGGAATGCACCTTTTGGTGGAGAGCCAAAACAGGTATCATTTTCATGTGCTTCCGGTTTTTATGATAGTTGCTTCCGTGGGAATTGGATATATTTTTGAAAATGCCGTAGGATTTGTGAAATCCCAGGATCTTATAAAGCAGGATAGAGATAAAGTAAAGCTTAAAGAAGATCTTTTATTAAAGCATTTTGAGGAAGAAGAGCATGAGGCAATTAAAACCCGCTACCAGAAAATGACCAATGCCTTTGATATGAAATCAGCCATTGATAAAGGAAATGTAATTGTAACCGTTTCGAAGAAATACATGGAAGACGCTCCTGTGAAAGAGAATGATATCACTGGGGAGACAGAAACAATGCCCCCTAAATCTCATGAGAAGGAAAGAGAAGAGCTGATCAATAAGATACAAACCCTGGAAAGCTCCAATCAGGAATTATTAAAAAAAGTGAATGCTCTTAAGAAAAAGACTGCAGGAAACTTAAAGCATACGAAAAAGCCCCCAAAATTATGGGAAAGAAAAAGAAAAGCGAACTCAAGTCTTTGGAGAAAGCCAAAATGAAACCAGTCCATCCATTGTCAAAACCAGAAAAAGTCTTATTTGCTATCCTCTGTATTCTGGCTGTCACTGTAATTTCAGGCGGCATACTGCTTCTTGTCTACCCACCAGCAAAAAAACAGGTGCTAAATCAAGGGGAGGAAGAAAAGACAGAGGATAATCTTCTTGATGATAAAACAAGCCTTCTGCCGGAATATTGTAATTTAAATGAAAAAATACCGGATATCTCATTTCAGGATGAAAACGGAAAAGAGGTATCCATCCGGGACTTTGAAGGAAAAACTACTATCCTTACGTTCTGGGCCAGCTGGTGCCCGGATTGCCAGGAGGAGCTGTCGGTTATGAAGGAGTTGCTTAAGACAGCCGAAAAATACGGGGATATCAATTTTATACTGATCAATAAGCTGGATCATAGGAAAGAAACCAGGGAAAAGGCCAGCCAGTACCTGACAGAGCAGAAGATAGGCTTAAAAACGTATTATGACGATGGTCTGTCTGCCTATAAAACACTGGGATTACACAATATTCCAACCTCAATATTTCTTGATGAACAGGGGATTATCCGGGCGTGGAGTCCCAGACAGATCACAGAGGCTTCTGTATTGGAGGGATATTTAAAGGATACCATAGAAGGAAGCGGTAAGGTGACCTGCGATTTTATTACAGGAAATATGATGGATGACAAAGGCGGAATCCACACAAGCTATGAAAGCTCCAAAGAACAAACAGAAAAGAGCGATGTTCTGAGCGAGACCCAGGGCGGGATGCTGGAATTTGCAGTATTAAACGATGACAAACAGCTGTTTGATAAAGTCTTTTCCTTTATTACCGATAAGATGAACTTTAATGGGCTGAACGCCTGGAAGATTTCAGGAGATGTGCCTGCCGATTCCAATGCCCTGCTTGATGATTTCAGAATTGTCAGTGCCCTCATATCAGCAGACCATTTGTGGGGCGGCTATGAGGAAGCAATGAGAGAATACACCGCTGCGATTGCCAGGTATGGTGTAAATAATGGACAGTATGTGGATTTTTATGACAGGAAATACAGGCAGTACGCAACGCGGTTCACTCTATGCTACGGAGATCTTAAGACAATGTCTGAATTAGCAAAGCGGGATGAAACCTTAAAGGAGCCATATGAAAAAGCCAGAAAGCTGATTGAGGAAGGCAGAATCAGTGACAGCTTTCCTTTGTATTACAGCTGGTATAATTATAAGACCAGGGAGTATGAGAGGGACGATTTAAATACGGCGGAGGCACTTATCACGCTGTTACATCTGGCAGAAGCTGATATGCTTCCTAAGGAGAGCGTTGCCTGGCTGAAAAAAGAGATTTCCAGGGAAGGAATCAAAGCCCGCTATACGGTGGAAGGCAAGGCAGTGAACGGCTACCATTATGATTCCACAGCTGTCTATGCCCTGACAGCGATGATTGCCAGAGAAATTGGGGATAAAGACCTGCAGGGAAAAGCCTTAAAGAAAATGGAAACCATGAGAATTGTTAATACATCTTATGCCTATCATGGAGCCTTTGGCATGGCTGATGGAACCGGTATCATTGCCTTTGATCAGATCATGGCTATGCTGGCTTATGAATATACCAGGTGAAAATGAAAACGAGGTGATATTGCATGAAACGCATTATGGTGGTATTTGGGACAAGGCCGGAAGCCATTAAAATGTGCCCTCTTATCAAAGAGTTAAAAGAACGGAAAAATGCACAAGTAAGTGTTCTGGTCACAGGTCAGCACAGGAAAATGCTGGATCAGGTGCTAAATGCTTTTGAAGTAATTCCGGATTATGATCTTTCTATTATGAAGGAAAAACAGACATTGTTTGAAATTACAGCCAACATACTAAATGGGATCAGAAGTATTTTGGAAAAGGAGCGCCCGGATCTGGTACTGGTTCACGGAGATACCACCACGACCTTTGCCACGGCCCTGGCCAGCTTTTATTTACAGATTCCCGTTGGTCATGTAGAGGCAGGACTTAGAACCTATGATATCTATTCTCCCTATCCGGAAGAATATAACAGACAGGCAGTCAGCATTGTCGCCCGGTATCATTTTGCGCCAACGGAACAGGCAAAACAAAATCTCATAAAGGAAGGAAAAGACAGGGACAACATATATGTGACCGGTAATACCGCCATTGATGCTCTGAAAACAACCATAAGAAAGGATTACAGCCATGAGGAGCTGACATGGGCCTTGGGAAGCAGAATGATCCTTTTGACTGCCCATAGGCGGGAGAATATCGGAAAGCCCATGGAAGGTATCTTTCACGGAATTAAAAGGATTTTGGAAGAAAATCCGGATGTAAAAGTCATTTATCCCGTCCATTTAAATCCTCTCATCAGGGAGATTGCAGGCTCTGTTTTTCAGGATGAGGAACGGGTTCATCTGATTGAGCCTTTGGATGTACTGGACTTTCACAACATTCTTGCAAGAGCCTATCTCGTTTTAACAGACAGCGGAGGAATCCAGGAAGAGGCGCCAAGCCTTGGAAAACCGGTACTTGTCCTGCGGGATACCACAGAACGGCCGGAGGGAATCAAAGCAGGTACACTTGCCCTGGTAGGGACGAAAGAAGAAGCGATCTACCAATCCATAAGAAACTTGCTTCACGATAAAGCAGCCTACAATAAGATGTGTCAGGCCAGTAATCCTTACGGGGATGGCTTTGCCAGCAAACGAATCGCAGATATACTGCTGGGAGAGAACGAATCATAGAAATGTCCAATTATGGAGCAGAAAATTCCGAAAATTCGTGAATAATGAAATTGCATGAATGAAATATATAGTGTAGAATCTTCTTTAAGATCAGGTGCTTCCTATGTAATTGAGAAACAGCGGACTCATGATTAGAATTAATAACATTACAGCATAAGATTTGATTGGAAAGCGGAGGATTCATCATGAATATGTTTGAGCATGTAACAGTCATTAAAAAGGCAAATGTATATTACAATGGGAAAGTAACCAGCCGTACCGTATATCTGGAAGACGGAACAAAAAAGACACTTGGAATCATTCTTCCTGGAGAATACGAATTTGGTACCGACGAGAGAGAAAAGATGGAAGTGCTGGCAGGAACACTGCATGTTTTATTGCCAGGGGAAGAAAATTGGACTAGCTATGGGGAAGGACAGGCTTTTGAAGTTCCTTCAAACAGTAAATTTAAGGTTTCTGCCGATGATGTGGCAGATTATTGCTGTTCCTATATCCATGAATAATTTTTTGAACGATTAATAATATAATACAAGGAAAGCCTTCAAATGCAGAAATATTTTGAAGGCTTTCCTTCTGTTAAGAGATGGACGTGCTGGAGTATAAATCAATGTAGTGATGAATCAAATAAATGTGATTGGATAAAAGGCGGTAAGAATGAAAAAGCTGGACAGAGAGTTTTATAATAGGGATTCTATTGTAGTAGCAAGGGAACTTCTTGGCAAAGTCCTTGTTCATGAAATTGACGGTAACAGGATTTCGGCCAAAATCGTTGAAACAGAAGCATATATGGGAATCGAAGATAAGGCGGCCCATTCCTATGAGGGAAGAAGAACGCCCAGAGTGGAAGTCATGTACGGAGAGCCTGGATTTGCCTATGTTTTTATGATTTATGGCATGCACTCCTGTTTTAATGTGGTAGTGAATAAAAAAGGAACGCCCCAGGCCGTTTTAGTCAGAGCAGTGGAACCAATGGATGGAAAGGATTGGATGGCACAAAAGCGATTTGGAACATCATATGAAACATTGACTAGGAGCCAGCGAAAAAACCTTACCAATGGACCCGGAAAACTATGCAGAGCATGTTCCATAGACAGGAGCTTAAATGGAATGGATTTGTGCAGCAATGAGTTATATATAGAAGAAGGAATTGAGGAAGAGTTTGATATCGTAACTACAAAACGTGTTGGTATTGATTATGCAGAGGAAGCAAAAGACTTTCCCTGGAGATTTTATATCAAAGAAAATGAAAACGTTTCAGTGAAATAAAAGTTTGATGGAATGAACCAAATGAAGTGCAGGAAAGGGTGGTTTTAGCTTTTGAATCAGAAAAAAATCAGCAATCACAAATTAATGGAGATTATAAATGTCCAGACAGAAATCGCTCAACAAGGTCTGGATTTAGGCAATATCATGGATCTGGTAACAGAAAAAACTCAGAAGATAACAGAAGCAGATGGAGCCTGTGTGGAGCTGATTCAAAAGGAAGAATTGGTATACAGTGCGGCATCTGGAATCGCTGAAAAATTCCTTGGACTCAGGCTTGGCGTGGAAAACAGTCTTTCCGGAGAATGTATCAAAGCGAAAACAGCTCTCATAAGCAATGATATTGAGAAGGATGACAGGGTGAATAAAGATGCCTGCCGTCAGATTGGCCTTAATTCTATGATTGTCATGCCTTTGATCTGCAGAGATGATGTGGTTGGTGTCATTAAGGTGTTATCGAAAAAGGTGAATCATTTTAATGATGAAAATATGAGGATTTTAGAGCTGATATCAGGACTGATTGCAGCAGAAATGTTTAGTGCCATGAAGAACGAGGAAAGCGAGTTGTTTTATCAGGCCACTCATGACAGTCTCACAGGGATATCCAACCGGTCTATTTTTTACGACCGTTTGCGTCAGAAATTATCCATGTCCCTTAGAAAGAGTGAAAGTTTCGGAATCATTTCCCTGGACATGGATGGATTAAAGGAGATCAACGATAATCTGGGCCATCGGATGGGAGACGCGGCCTTAAAAGAAATTGCAGTCCGCATGGCTCATTCCATACGCCAGGAGGATACGGTATCCAGACTTGGCGGAGATGAGTTTGGTATTATTACGGGAGCAATTACCAATCGGGATGATGTAAAGGCAATGATTCGCAGGATTGACGACGAGATTAAGAAGCCCTTTGAATTTGAGGGAAAGGAAGTAAAGCTAAGCGCAAGCATCGGATATGCTCTTTTCAGTGAGGATGGAATTGAAATCGAAGTATTGATAGAAAAAGCGGATAAATCCATGTATGAGGTTAAGAGAGAGAAAAAGGGAGTGGTACGGACACTTTAGACGAAGACACGGAACCATTTTTTCAATCATATTATATTAAAAACTGTTTTAGGAAGTTATGAATGATCGATCAACAGCAATACGTCATTTTATCTCTGGAATTACATTTGTTTTTCGGCCGCATCATGAAAGAACATTCTATTTTTCTGGAAGCCGGATTTACGCCTGCAAATCCCAATTTTAGCAATGTAGCAGATCAGTTCAAAGAACAATTTGAACATATTTTGTATCGAGCAGTCGTTTTAGGCAATGGGATCATTACTCCGGGTGTGGTATCTTCCGGTGAAATCGTAACAGAGTATACCTTAGGTACGGAACAAAAGACTCAGAATTTTACTGGTATCGTAATCAATCAGGATATTACGAGAATGGAAGCGGACCTTTATGGCATTGAGAATCCTCAAATCACATCGGATATGGTACAGCAGGTACGACAGTTAAATACTCAGACCGTACCATTGCTGGACGGCCTAATTGAATTTAAGACAAGAGTGTTAAATGATGTATTGACATGCAATATGTTTACCATGAATTATCCGCTGCTCATTGATCATATTCTGAGGGAAGCCAATATGTACCGGAGTCAGCTTGCCGCGCTGGAAAGTGGAGAGAATCCCTATAACGATGTAAAAGACACAGAACTATTCTGGGATCAGATCATGATGGAGCATGCTCTATTCATCCGGGGACTTTTAGACCCTACGGAAGGGGAACTGATCAATACATCAAATAATTTTGCTCATGAGTACGCAGATCTTTTGGAAAAGGCCAGAAATGCCACAGATACTACCATGGAACAGATTACAGGAGAGACTCTGGAGGAAACTCTTAGGTATCAAGATTTCAAGGAAGCCGGTACCAGTGGAATCTCTGAATGCAAAATACGCAGTATTATTCTACCCCTTCTTGGTGACCATGTGCTGAGAGAAGCCAATCATTTTATCCGTCTGTTAAATCAATTTCGTTAAAATTAGATAGCATATATAACCCTTATACATTTAAACATAAGAGAGGCATTTCATCGTGAATAAGATGAGTGCCTCTTTTTCTTTGTATATTCATAAGGCAGAATGAATAAATTCCATTTTATAGTAATTATGAGAGTAATAACAAAAACTTTGGATACATTAGACAATATAAATTTTATGTATTCAAAGGAGATGTTATATGGAAAAAAGTAATCTGGCTTTGAACGAGACCATGCAGATACATGAATTACTGAATTTGAAGACGGTTTGCATGACGTCATCAAAGCTGACAGAAGGTGTAGTATTTGACCAGGACTTAAAAAAACTGCTTGAAACGTGTGTACAATCAACCATGACAGACATTAAGGAACTTCAGGAGCTGTTACAAATGGCCCCGGAAATCAAAGTGTGAGGGAGATCAATGATTAATGATTATTTGGAAATAAGAAATTCAGAAGGGATGCCAAAGCTTATCGATACCAATATGGCACTGATGCTTTTGCTCAACTCAAAAAACGGTGTACGAAACACAGCCATTGCTTTATCAGAAACCGCATCTCCCCAGGTGAGAAAGGTTCTGCGGAATCAGCTGAATAAAGGGATTGACTTGCATGGGCAGATTGCCAGTCTGATGATATCAAAAGGCTGGTTTCATCCCGTGGATTTAAAGAAACAATTTAATATGGATATTGAATCGTCAACCACATTGAGCCAGATTGCTGCTCTTGATTTGTTCCCAGGAGATACGAGCCGTCTTGGTACATTTGCCACTCCGGAAAAGTAAAGAGGTGAAAAAACATGAAAGCTGTAACATTTCAGGGGATAAAACGGGTAGAGGTAAAGAATGTACCTGAGCCCAAGATCAGAAAAAAAGATGACGTCATAGTTAAAATAACAAGTTCTGCTATTTGCGGTTCCGATCTTCATCTCATTCACGATATGATTCCTAACATATATCAGGATTATATTATTGGTCATGAACCAATGGGAATTGTAGAGGAGGTTGGATCAGAGGTTACAAAGGTAAAAAAGGGGGATCGGGTAATAATTCCCTTTAATATCAGCTGTGGCCACTGTTATTTTTGTGAGCATGGCTATACCAGTATGTGTGACAATTCCAATCCCAACGGTGAAAGCGGTGCATTCTTTGGGTATTCTGAAACCTTTGGTGGATATCCTGGAGGGCAGGCAGAGTTTTTAAGAGTTCCCTACGGAAATTTCACACCGTTTCTTATCCCGGAAGATTGTGAACTGGAAGATGAAAAGCTGGTGCTCATATCAGATGCGATGTCAACTGCCTATTGGAGCGTCGTCAATGCAGGGGTAGGCCCAGGCCATACCGTCATCGTCTTAGGCTGCGGACCCGTCGGTCTTCTGGCACAGAAATTCTGCTGGATGTTGGGAGCAGAACGAGTCATTGGAGTTGATTATATTGATTACCGGTTAAAGCATGCCAAGGATCATAATCAGGTGGAAACCGTTAATTTCGAGCAGCATGAAAATACGGGTGAATATTTAAAGGAATTAACAAAAGGCGGTGCTGATATAGTCATTGACTGTGTCGGTATGGACGGAAAGATGACGCCGCTTGAATTTGTTGCTTCAGGAGCCAAGCTGCAAAGTGGTGCTCTGGGAGGATTCATTATGGCGACCCAGGCCGTGAGAAAATGCGGTACCATTCAGGTAACAGGAGTTTATGGCGGGCGTTATAACGGATTCCCCTTTGGTGATATCATCAATAGAAATATAAACATCAGGACTGGACAGGCTCCTGTTATCCCATATATGAGAAAGCTTTATGATCTTGTGGCTGACGGAAAGTTCGATCCAACGGATATCATAACTCACCGGCTGCCCTTAGATGATGCCGAACACGGATATCATGCTTTTGATACAAAGACAGAAGACTGCATCAAAGTTATACTAAAACCATGACAGGAGGAAATCAGATCAATATGATAATGCCAAACGAAACACTTCAGCTAAATGAACTTTTGATATTAAAAAGCCTGAGCCTGTCTAAAACACTCCTCATGTCCCCCATGATCGCAGACCCGGATTTAAAAGAAATACTTTTAAAGGACGCAGGCATCTGCGAAAGCCATGTGAAGGAGCTAAGAGGCCTTATGGAACAATCTACCGTAAAAGGCGTAGAAACTATAAATCATTTTACAGAAGATGGGGGGAATGAAACATGACCGTATTAAGTGGGGTTGCTCATCTGGCAGGTCTCACCGATCAGATTATTGTAACTGATTTTGTTACTTCCCTCAAAAGCGCAATTCAGAATTATGGCATTGCAATTACCGAGGTCGCTTCACCTGAAATAAGAGAGATTCTTAAAAAACAGCTAAACGATGCCCTGGACACCCAGGAAGTCATATCAAACTATATGGTGGAAAAAGGATTTTATCATGCGTATGATATCCAGGAGCAAAAAGAGGAAATTTTAATGGTCTCTAAAGTTGCCATTGAATTAAGTGAAACAAAAAATAAATAGTAATATACCATAAAGAAATGGCTATTTTAATGGCCAATAGTATAAGCCAGCGTCGATTGGCGCTGGCTGGTAAGGGACGAGACATTTGGTATGCATTTTCTCAGTATTATGTAATGTTATTTGTCTTCTGCCTTCCACTTTTTAAATAGGAGAGAAGCGTTATGACCACCAAAGCCGAATCCGTTAGAAATTGCAAAATCAAGTGTGTGCCTGATGGCGGCATTGGGAACATAGTCGAGGTCGCATTCGTCATCTGCATTTGTCAAATTGATTGTTGGTGGTATTACACCATGCTGAAGCGCCTTTAATGTGATAATAGCTTCTATACCACCCGCAGCCCCAAACAAATGACCTGTCATGGATTTTGTTGCACTAATCTTGATTTTTTTGGCATGTTCCTTGAATAGAGCTTTGATTGCCTTTGTTTCTGATTTATCCCCCTCTTTTGTACCAGTGGCATGAGCATTGATATAATCCACCTGTGAGGGCAAAATATTTGCCATTTGTAATGCCAGTTCCATCGCCCGTTCAGCGCCATGATAATCTGGTGTGGTGATATGGTAGGCATCGGTGGTTGAGCCATATCCTATAATTTCTCCTAATATGTCTGCTCCACGGCTTTTTGCATGTTCCAGTTCTTCCAAAAATAAAATTGCCGAACCCTCGGACATGACAAA
This sequence comes from [Clostridium] aerotolerans DSM 5434, assembly GCF_000687555.1. Lineage (GTDB taxonomy): Bacteria > Bacillota > Clostridia > Lachnospirales > Lachnospiraceae > Lacrimispora > Lacrimispora aerotolerans. Next base: position 169,053 of record NZ_JHWJ01000006.1, read on the forward strand.
ACCATCCCTTAATTTGTCAAATGGACGACTGGCTTTTTCGGGACAATCATTATTTGTGGACATTGCGTTCATGTTGGCAAAGCCTGAAAATGCGAGCGTATTAATGGGAGCTTCTGCTCCCCCTGCAATGATTGCATCGGTATGACCATATCGGATACTTAAAAATGCTTCTCCTATCGCCTGATTGGCGGTAGCACACGCTGAAACTGGAGCAAAGCTCGGCCCTTTAAATCCAGTTTTAATTGCAATAAATCCAGATGCCATATTACTTATCATCATCGGAATCATAAAAGGGGATACCCGGCGTGTCCCTTTATCTAAATAAGATTCGTGATTCTTTAATAGAGTGCCGACTCCACCAATTCCAGAACCCACATAAACGCCAACCCTGTTCTTATCAAAGCTTTCATCGTGTACCTGTGCCATATCAATTGCCTGCTTTGCCGCGGCATATGCATATTGTACAAACAGATCATACTGCCTTACTTCCTTTTTTTCCAAATAATTTTCAGGAACAAAATTATCTATATACCCGGCAATGCGAGAGGAGATATTAGAAAAGGAAGGGTCTTCTATTTTCTTAATTCCAGACCTTCCATTGACAACATTATCCCACAGCGTATCTACCGTATTGCCAGACGACGAAATAATACCGTAGCCTGTAATAACCACTCTTCTCATGTTAGCTGCCTCCTTGCGTACTTAACGCCTTGTTGAATTGCGCTTGGATTGATGAAATCATTTTTTCGAAGGAACTGTCATTTAGAACCCTTCTGTATTGAAGAGCGCCTTTCACACTCAAAAGTATCGTTCTTGCAATGTCATCGTTATCCAGGTTGGGGTTATACTTTCTTACCAGAGCTGCCCACAGCTCAATTTCATTTTTACTGATTTCTTCCAAAATCGTTTTCATACTTTCTGGTAAGTATTCATAGTCACTTTGCAAACTTGAGATAGGGCATATTTCATCGGGCATTATCTTATCAATTCTATTTTTAATAAACAACCAGGGCTTCTCCTTGTTATTGGTCATCTGCTCTAAAGTATGTTCATAGCTTTCCAATAAACCAGCTTGTATTTTCTCACAGACCGCGACACCCAAATCTTCTTTCTTCTCAAAGTAATAATGCACCGCAGCCTTTGTGATGCCCAAATCTTTAGAAATATCATCATAGCTCAAAGACAAAAATCCTTTTGTTTTAATGAGCCGCATAGACAAAGATACAATATCATCTTTTTTACCAGCCATAATTATTTCACGCTCCTTTTTACAAAACTTACCTACTAGTAAGTAAAAACACAATATCATATATTACCACTTCTGTCAATTGCCAATAGTCTGGTAGAATTATTTCGGATCACTATGTCTTAACACTATATCGGAAGACAGATATCATTTTTATTTTTTACTTGACTTATACAGTTGGACGATATATAATCAAAATGTACAGTTAAACTGTATAAATGCAAACGATATAAAGTGATACGATATAAAGGAGAACGATAATGAATTATAACAAGCTGTTACCTCTCACAGAAACGACATTTTACATTATGCTGTCTCTGGCAACTCCGTCCCATGGATATGCCATCATGCAGAATGTTGAGTTATTAAGCGAAAACAAAGTAAAGGTAGCTGCTGGAACACTTTACGGAGCGATAGAAAATCTATTAAAACAGAAGCTGATTATCGAAGTGAAAAGCGAAGACAAACGCCGCAGAGTATACACTCTGACCCCAGAAGGGAAGGAGTTACTAAAGCTTGAAATTGAGCGGTTAAGACACCTGATTCAAATATCAGAAGGAATAGAGCTTGGAGGCAAGGAACGATGAAAAAATTTAAAATTATTCCAGACTTTGTAAATGAAGAAAAGTTTTTAAATGAAATGGCCCTACAGGGATATTATTTGGAAAAATACAATTCACTTGGCGTATATACATTTCGGGAAGAGGCACCACAAAGTCTGTGTTACAGAATTGATTACCGTACATTTTCCAGCAAAAAGCAGTTTGAAGACTATTGTGCTCTGTTTGAGGATGCAGGCTGGGAACATGTTTACGGCACCCGTCATTCCGGTTCCCAATACTTTCTTCCCATACCAGGGAGAGCACAGACAGATGATATATTTTCAGATAAAGAATCGAAAGCAGGACGGTACAAACGGTATTCCTCCCAATGCTTTGCGTCCCTGATGTTAATGATTACCTGGCTTTTTGTATTAAATTCAGATAACTGGAAAATTTGGAATGTGAAAAGCTGGTATTTTACTCCCGGGCTTTGGGATATGCCTGGTTCCTTATTTTGGAAGGCATTTCTCTTTGAAACACCCTTTGTAATTTTAAGGGTTGCGCCAATGATACTCTTTTTCTTTATGGCAATTTTATATGGATATTGGTCCGTTAAAGCGAAGGACCTCTATAAAAAGGAGCTTGACGTCCACTGATTTTAATCATTGGGCGTCAAGCTCTTTTCTACAGCTTACGGAATATCTCTGGTTTTGATTCTATCATGGATAGAAAATTATATTTCCTTATATAATCCATATAATCTTTAGCGCTCTGTTCAATTTCCTCATCAGTGACTTGAAAGGATGCTCCAAAGAATGAAAAGTGCGGCAATGCAGTAGCTCCAATATAAATTGTAGTTGCTTTAAAAGGAGCGATAATCTCATCTACAGTAAATGTAATGGAACCATTTTGTGAGTAATTCTCCTTTTTATTCCCAATCGAGATTGCTATGCCAAATTTCTTACCATGGAGCGCATTGCCCATAGAACCATAAGCCCATCCACGGGTCAATACGTCATCAAGCCATTTCTTTAACAATGGGGGATAGCTATACCAGTACAATGGAAACTGGAGAATGATGCATTGATGGGTCTCAAGCAGTTTCTGTTCCTTAGATACATCAATGTTCCAATCAGGATATTCCTGATACAATTCATGAACGGTCACCTCATCGGGATTTAATAGCAGTTCCTGCCTCCATCTTTTGTTCACTCTGGAATGTTCCATATTGGGATGTGCTAGAATTACGAGTGTTTTCATAAGCATCACCTTTCTTACTTCGTCTTTTCCTATATTATTGAGCACATGACAAGAAAAGTAAATACATACAATGAAGTAATATAGTTACTTGCAGGTGGTTACTGGACGAAATCAAAGGAGGATTTTTTATGGATTATAAGAAAGCTGCCAGCTATTGGCTGGAAAAAGAGAAAGAGTCCGTCCGAATGGATGAGATTACTCTATGGCAGCATATGGAATCATTTATAAAGGCCCACAACACCTGTGCGCTCTCTACGGGCTGTAACGATTTTGTACGCTGTACTCCCATTGAGTACGAATTTAAGGATAAGAAATTCTGGCTGTTTTCTGAAGGGGGGCTTAAATTTCGGGGGCTGGAGGGAAATCATAATGTTTGCCTTGCCATTTTTAACAGCTATACTGGTTTTGGCCAGCTGGGAGGAATGCAGGTCACAGGCACAGCAGAGCTTGTAGAGCCATGGACGGCGGAATACATGGATTTACTGGCATATAAAATGATTCCGCCGGAGAACCTAAAAAAATTGTCCACTGCCTTATACCTGATTAAAATCACGCCGTTGCGCATCGATTATTTGTGCTCTGAATTTCAAACCTTGGGCTTTGATCCAAGACAGTACCTGATTGTTTCCTGATATCAGGGGCGAGTGAAGTCTGCCATGATGACCGGAATGAAAAAGCTTTTTTCAGTAATGAAAGAGGTTTTTTCATTCCGGTCATATTTTTTACTCATTTTCATTTAACAAATGCAGCAGCTGCAAATCCATATAGTAATTGTACTTGGAAGCTGCGGATACGTTTACCATTCTAGAGACCAGGTATGCGTGATTATCAATGCGGATATTCCGTTCCTTTGCATATTCACTCATCTCATTGAACGCAAGTACCAGATTTTCCTCAGAATATAAAAAGCGTTTCGTCAGATACCGGCCCTCGGGAAGAATTCTGCATGACAGTCCTGGTATTTTCTGATCGGAAAAGATACCAAACCCTTTCACCTGAAGGTGATTGTCTGCATGCAGCTCTGGAATATAATAATAAGTACACATGATATTTGTTTCACTGTTGCTTTTATTAAAGCCATCCATGGTATTGCGGCTTACATGTTTATCCAGATCATAGATGGAAACATTCAGTTCATTATAATACAGATTTCTGGTAAGGAGATACTGTTCAAATATTTCGATTTTTTCCGGATATTTCATTCGGTGCTTCAAATCAGTAATGAGACTGCCGGTCACTTTTCTGGAATATTCCAGGTCACTGATTTTTTGATCCAGCTGGCTCTGATGAGACTCTAAAATCGTTAACAATTTGTCAATTCCGTTGCCTTCCTGGATTAAAATTTTAATATCTTCCAGTGGAACGTTAAGTGTTTTGTTTAAATAACGGATTACGTCAATAATAAAAAACTGATCATAGCTATAGTAACGGTACTTGGTGAAAGCGTCTGTTTGAGAGGGTTTCAGCAAGTTGATCTGATCATAATTCCGAAGTGCCTTTATCGGAATATTTAAAATACGTGATACTTCCCCAATCGAATATAGTTTTGTCATTTTTTTCACACTTTCTGGTTGACTCTGCCCCTATGGCAGACCATATAGTCTATTATAGATTATTAATAAAAAGAGTCAATAAGAGTTATTTTGTTAAATGGAACGAAGAGAACGGAGGGCTTTAATGGAAAAGGTGTCAATTACGATTGATGGATATTCTTTGGAGGTTGATTCAGGAAAAAGCATACTAAGCGCAGCTTTGGAAGCAGATTTATATATACCGCACCTGTGTCATCATCCCGATCTGCCGGATGCAGGGGAATGCAGGCTTTGCGTGGTGGAGATTGAAGGCCGGGATGAAATCAAAACATCGTGTACCACTCAGGTGGAAGATGGAATGGTGATACATACAAAGACAGAGAAATTAAATGCCATGCGCCGTCTTTCCATGGAACTGATGCTGGCAAATCATGTGGATGACTGCACCACCTGTCCCAAATATCTAAAGTGCGAATTGCAGTCCCTGATCCAATATTTGGAGGTCAGTACCTCAAGGCTTCGAAGAACATTAAACAGTGTGCCGGTAAATACGGAAAATCCACTGTTTGTCCGTGACTTGAACCGCTGTGTATCCTGTGGCCGCTGTGTAAGAGCCTGTAAGGAGCTACGTGGTGTTGATGTATTAAATTATGAGATGACAGAAGATGACAGAGTCATGGTGGACGTTAAAAATCACCACACCATGGCAGAAGAGAACTGCCGTTTTTGCGGGGCATGTGTAGAGGTGTGTCCAACGGGAGCCTTGCAGGATAAGGAAGGAGTTTTTAAGCCGAATCTGAACCGGGACCTTGAACTGATTCCTTGTAAGGCAGAATGCCCCATTCATACGGATGTACCAAAATACGTTCGCGCCATCAAGGAAGGAAGATATCAGGATGCCATTGCCACCATCAGAGAAAAGGCACCCTTTCCTCATTCCCTGGGATATGTGTGTATGGCATTTTGCGAAAGCGCATGCAGGCGAAAGGAAATCAACCAGTCCCTGTCCATCCGAGAGCTTAAGAAATTTGCAGCAGCAAAGGATGAAGGGCTTTGGAAAGAGCACGTGACCTATAAGCCCAAAACAGGAAAACGGGTAGCAGTGATAGGAAGCGGTCCTGCGGGGCTCACCGCTGCGTATTATTTAACAAAGCTGGGCCATGAGGTCACTGTCTTTGAGAGATCACCGGTAGCAGGAGGAATGCTGTCTACAGGAATTCCAGATTACCGGCTTCCCAGAGAAGCTGTCCAGGCAGAGATTCTTGAAATAGAACGGGCAGGAGTCACCATTTTAACCAATACAAAGATAGAATCCTTAGAGGATTTGAAAAACAAGGGCTTTGATAAAATATTACTGGCGGTTGGGGCCGGTAAGGGAAACCGGCTGCCCATAGAAGGAGCTGATTACAGCAACGTCTATGAAAATATTGAGTTCTTAGAAAGAGCATCCTTAGGAAACTCAGAGTCTGTGGGAGAAAAAGTAGTTGTTCTTGGAGGCGGAAATGTTGCATTTGACTGCGCCAGACAAGCCTTGCGCCTGGGAGCTAAGGACGTGGTAATCGCATGTCTGGAAAGCAGGGAAGCCATGACTGCCAGTGAGGAAGAGATTTCAGAAGGACTAAAAGAAGGAATCAGGCTGATGAATGGAAGAACCTTTCTGTCAATCGAAGGTTCGGAAAATAAGGGCACAGGGGTTAAGTGTCAGGAGGTCTCTTCCTTTACCTTTGATGAAAACAGGAAATTACAGTTAGAAGTAAAACCCGATTCAGAGCATGTGATAAAAGCAGATACCATTATCTTTGCTGCCGGACAAAAACCAGAGCTGCCAAAGCAATGGGAGGTTCCGGTAAAGAAAGGTAATCTCATTGATACGGATGACGAAATCAGAGTAAAAGGCAGAGAGGATTTGTTTGCTGCCGGAGACGCCGTTTATGGAACCCATTCCGTGGTACAGGCCATAGCAGCAGGCCGTAAGGCTGCTTCTGTCATTGGTCAGGAATTAAATGGGGATTGGGATATTGAAGATAAGCTGGCAAATGACGTGGCACCAGATCCATTTCTGGGAAGATCGGAAGGCTTTTTAAAGACCGAACGACATGGCTGCGTGGATTCGTGCTTTAAGGAATCAGCCGCATGTGGGGAAGCCGGAAGATGTCTGCAATGTGATTTAAGAACCCAGATCACAAGGCCCAAGCTTTGGGTACATTACAAAATCAAGTAGGAGAAGGAGGGCGGATTATGGTATTAAAAGAAAGAGAACAATGGAAAGAAAAGTCTGTGGATGAGATTAAAGACTTTATATCAAATGTATATGAAAAAGAAGCAAAGAGTCCTTGTCCGGTGGATCGGCTAAAGGCCCTTTCTGACTCCCTTCGCCGCAAAAGCTGTGGGGAATGTGTCATCTGCAGGGAGGGGATTCTGCAGCTTTCCGTTCTCACTGAATCCATTACCCAGGGAGGTGGACGGGAGGGAGATATAGACGTAATAAGTGAAATATCCCAGGATATGTCCATAGGCTCAGGCTGTGATTTTGGCAGGGAAGTGGGAAAAATAGCAAAAGATATCATAGAAAGTGAAAGAGAGCAGTTCGAGCGCCATATTAAGAGAAAGCGTTGTGACGCTCTGGTCTGTAAAAATTTCATTACTTATTATATATCACCGGAAGCCTGTACTGGATGCAATCAATGCGCAAAGGCATGCAAAGCAGAATCCATAAAGGGCAGCAACGGACTGATCCACATCATTGACTCAGCCTCCTGCACAAAATGCGGGGACTGTGAACTGACCTGTGAATCCGGTGCCATATTAAAATCGAGTACTTCTGTGCCCAATCTTCCAACCATACCGGTGCCAGTGGGAAGTACTCCTTCCGATTCCAGTCAAGGCAGCTTAATGTCTCAAAGAAGACGTAGAAGAAGCGAATAAATCAAAAACAGGAGGAAGTATCATGAGAGAATTCGATGCAGATATCGCCGTAGTAGGCGGTGGGGCGGCAGGACTTGCAGCAGCAATCACAGCAGCAGAAAGAGGGGCAAAGGTTATTGTACTTGAGAAGGCCAATACCACAGGAGGATGTGCCAATATGGCAATGGGGCTTCTCGGTGTGGAGACAAAGCTTCAAAAGGAACGTCTGATTGATCTAACAAGGGAACGGGCGTTTGAGAAATTCATGGATTATACACACTGGAGATCTGACGCAAGGCTTGTGAAAAATTATATTTACCAGTCTTCAGAGACCATCGAATGGCTTCAGGATATGGGCGTTGAATTTGCATTGCCATCCAAATACTTTCCTGGCTCAGAAGCTACATGGCACATCATCAAACCGAAAACTGGAAATCCAGGGCTTCGTGCAGCTGCAACCATGATTAAGGCAATGACAGAGCGGGCAGAAGAGCTTGGAGTTACGATTATGCTGGAAACTCCAGTAAAGAATCTCATCAAAGACAATGGGGATATCATCGGTGTAACTGCCAGTGATAAGGATGGAGAGCTGGAGGTATATGCCGGTGCCGTTATTATTTCATCCGGTGGATTTGGTGACAGTCCTGAATTCATTAAGAAATACACTCCTTATGAATGGGGAAAAGATCTCTATTCCTATCGGATACCAGGACTGACAGGAGACGGCATTCAGATGGCCTGGGATGCTGGTGCAGGTAAAGATTACATGGATATGGAGCTGGTATTCTTTGCGCCTAATACAGGCGGATACGCACCCATTGAGCTTCCCTTCCGTCAGCCAAACCTGTTTGTAAATCTTGATGGCAAACGTTTTTATAATGAAGAGGTGGTGGAGAATCCTGTATTCTCTGTCAATGCCATTGCACGCCAGAAAAACCGTGTTGTATTTTCCATCGTTGATGATAAAATTTTAAAGCGGTATGAAGAAGATGGTCTGGACCTGATTAATGTGGTAACATCCTCCATGGACATGTCTTATTTTAATCAGGAAATGGAAGAGCATGTAAGAAACGGAAGTGACGTTTTATTCGTAGCAGATACCATAGAAGAACTGGCAGAAAAAACTGGAATTGATAAAGAGGGATTATCAGAGACCTTAAAACTGTATAATGAGGCATGCCAGACAGGGCTCGATCAGGAATTTAATAAGAAAAAGAGATATTTAAAACCCATCGATGGTCACAAATTCTATGCGCTGAAGTTTGCTCCAAGTGCTTACGGCAGCATGGGAGGAATCAAAATAAACGAAAAAACGGAGGTCACCACGGAGCAGGCAGAGGTAATTCCAGGTCTTTATGCGGCTGGTACGGATGCATACTCTGTCTGTAATCCTGATTACGTATTTGTGCTCCCAGGAAATAGTCTTGGATTTGCAGTCAATAGCGGAAGAATGGCAGGAAAACACGCAATTGAGTACATTAAAAGTCTGGATTAAAGAACGGTAATATCATGGAGAGAGGTAATCTATGATACAATATAAAAAACAGGGACCTGATATTTTGTCCCTGTTTTTTTAATCATTAAGAAATTTTTCTTGTCGGATTATGGTATTTTATGTATAATTAAGCATACTTTTTTTCTGGCCGCATGTAGTGACAGTGGCCTCGTTGATGTTTTCAATTGGAGGTAACAGCTTGGTGAAACGATCCATTACAGCCCTTCTCATTCAATTCTTTTTCTTTTCCCTGCTTTTTTTGTCAATGCCAAAGCAAATAGACCGGTATGAAAGCAATCCCCGGGGAGTGGAAGGAGTCATTGACTTATCCAATTGGAATATGGAAGAGACCAAAATTCTGCGATTAGATGGAGAATGGGAATTCTATTGGAATCAACTCCTTACACCGGAAGATTTCCGTTCCAAAGCCCAGCCTAAAATTTCTGCTTATATGCAGGTACCAGGATTATGGAACGGAACGGAAATTGACGGCAAAAAACTTCCGGCATTTGGCTGCGGGACCTATCGGCTCAAATTAAATCATGTTCCAGACAGCGAAGTACTGGGGCTAAAGAGGGGAAATGCCCGCTTTTCCAGTAAGGTCTTTGCGAACGGACACGAGATAATCTCAGATGGTGTTCCGGCCTACCAGGCAAAGGATTATAAATCCGGGAATACACCTAAGCTTGGATTCTTTCAAAATGATAGTGAAAACATTGAGATTATCGTACAGGTGGCTAATTATGAATATATGAATTCCGGTATTCCTGTTTCTCTGGAGCTTGGCAGAGAGGATGCCATGCTGTACCAGCATCAGAAAAACAATATGCTGGCACTTGGAATATTTGTGATTTTATGGACCATCGCATTTTTATATCTGATATTCTTTGTGGTTGCCCGGATCAAAGGAATCAGGGAATATATATTACCCCTGTTTTCCTTATTCTGTTTTGTGTTTGCAGTCGGCAATGGATTATCAGATCAACGGCCTCTATTATTTTTCTTCCCTGATATCTCCTTTACTTTGACGTTTAAAATGAAGGATTTCTTTTTATCCTTTAATTTTATTATCCTGTTGTGGGTATTTCACAAGTTTGAAAATGGACTAGTGCCATTGCGTCCTGTGAAAATCATATCCATTTTATATGGATTATATCTAATTGCGGTGATTCTGCTTCCCATACATGTCTACTATGAAATACACCAGGTAGTCATGCTCTGCAATACTGTAATCCTTTTGGTGCTGCTGGTTCGTGCCATACAATTATACATAAAAGAGGGGAAAGGGCTTTTGCTGTTTGTTTCCGTGCTGGCAGTGAATCTGTATTCTCTTGATTGCATTTTGTTTTCTCTGGGATTAAAAGCCAATTCCGGCTTTTCCCAGGTATTTATGATGATTTTTGCTGTAGTAATGATCTTACTGTTATCCATGCATTATCTTACGGCAATCACTCAGCTGCAAACGTCTGTCTTGCGGACCCAGGAAGCGGAAATCGCTTTTTTAAGAGCTCAGATTAACCCTCATTTCCTATATAATGCCTTAAATTCCATCGCTGCTTTATGTGCCACCGCACCGGAAAAGGCAGAAGAGGTGGTAGTGGAGCTGTCTCAGTATTTAAGGCGCAGCTTTGATTTTAAGCGGATTGACGCCATGACCACTCTGGGGAAAGAACTGGAATTACTGGAAGCATATCTTTACATAGAGAAAACACGTTTTGGGGATCGGCTGAACGTAGAATATGACATCGATGAAACCTTAAATATCCCGATTCCGCCCTTAATTTTACAGCCTCTGGTCGAGAACGCAGTTCGCCACGGGCTTATGAATAGTGTTTTAGGCGGCACTGTAACCATATCCATAAAACGTCAGCAGGAAGAGGCCGTTTTTACGATTGAGGATAACGGCGTTGGAATAGAAGCGGTAAGAATCAGCGAATTGCTGGAGGAAAAACCAAAGTCAGGTGGTATTGGCATGTGGAATATCAATCAAAGGCTTCACATGCTTTATAACAGAGGGTTGACCGTTTGCAGTGAAATCGGACGTGGCACAAGGATTAGCTTTTGCCTGCCTCTGGCTATGGATAAGAAACCGGGAAGAATACGCCGTTTGAGAGGGGGCAGCCATAGATGAAGGCAATCATAGTAGACGATGAAGAGCTGGCTCGCAGCCGCCTTTCCATTTTATTGGCAGAGGTAGATGATATCACTCTTTGCGGCTCCTTTGGTACAGCGGCAGAGGGACTTAATTACATAGAGAAGCAATCTGTGGATGTGGTTTTTTTGGATATCACCATGCCGGAAATGGACGGGCTGGAATTTGCAAATCTCCTGTTGGAGAGGGGACACTCTGCCAGTGTTGTATTTGTTACTGGTTACGGAGAGTATGCAATAGAGGCCTTTGAACTGGAAGCATCGGATTATCTCCTTAAGCCCATCAGCAGGGAACGTTTGGCGAAAACCATAAATCGTCTTACTAAGCTGAAGCGGCTGGAAGCCAGTCGTCTTTATATCACCTGTTTTGGAGGATTTCGTGTTTCTGTACAGGAGGAAGGCGGACACGCCATCAGCTGGCGGTCTCCAAAGGTAGAGGAGCTGTTTGCCTATCTGGTATGGAAGGGCAGCGTCAGCCGGGATGAAATTGCAGATACCTTGTGGGAAGGCTTTACCTTAGATAAGGCCATGAAAAATCTAAATTCCACAGTCTATTACATCCGAAAGGCCCTGCAGCAGTATGGGCTTGAGGACTGTCTCATAACCACCAGAAAACAGATTTCCCTTGATTCCAAACGAGTTTTTTGTGATTTATATGAGTTTCAGCAGATGCAGAATTCAGCATGGAAAACGGAAAAAGACCTGGAACGGTTGAATGAACTTTACCGGGGAGGCCTGTTTCAGGGGAAAACATATGAGTGGTCCTTTGGAAAAGCACAGATACTTGAAAAAAGCATGATAACTAATCTACTAAAAGCAGCGGAAAAAAGAGAGCAGCTAAAGCTTGAGGAAGAAGCAGAACAGCTCTATCTTCGTGCCCTGGAGCTGGATCCTTTTCATGAGGTCGCCTGCGGCCGGCTTTTGAGTTTTTATATGCGGCTTGGAAGAAAAGAAAAGGAAAAGCAGCTTCGAAGGGAGATTGAGAAGCTGTTTTCGGATGATGCACCGCCGCCGTTGTTGATTTTTAAAAATCGTTTATAATTAAATATAATAAATTTTTTAATACCTCTATATTGGACAAGTCTATTTAAAAGTCCTTAATAGGGGTATTTTTTATTATTTTTATTAAGTTTTAATCATTTGCCATAACAAATTCAATTATCTTGGGCTCCTCGTTGTTTATTCTACGTTGATTGTAGTGTTGTATAATATGGCAAGTTCTATTAAAGGGGGATGATTGGTGAAAGGCCCAGTCAGGTAATACTACATAACTTTACAAGGAGGATAAAATATGAAAAAACACAGACCTTTCCAGCGTTCTTTGGCATTGGCGTTATCAATGGTCATGGTGCTGGGCGGAATACCGATTCCGGTATCAGCGAATGTTCTGCCGTCAGAGAGTGAACAAGAAATCATCTCATTTGAGCCATTGGCAGAAGAAACAGAATATCAATCCGTGCCAATCGGCACGAAGCTTAGGGAGCTTGATCTGCCTAAGAAATTAATGGCAACCGTGGAGATAACAACTACCGGGGAAACTCCTTCTGAAGTCGTGGAAGAGCCAGTGGAAGCTCCAACCAAGGAAACCCCAACGGATGGCAGCTCTCAGGAGCCAACAGAACCCCAGAAACCTCAAGAACCTCAGGAAACTCAAGCTCCTCAGGAACCACAGGAAACCAATGAATCGGAAATTCCTGACGCAACCAGCAGCAATGCCTTTCGTGCAGATAGCATCAGAGTCGATTCCTTTGATGAAGATGATGCGGATATTACAGATTTAGAGGAAACTCAGGTAGTGGAAAAAACTATTTCCGTACCGGTAACATGGAGTGCAGAGCAGGATTATGAATCTGATGTGGCAGGAGAGTATGTTTTCCAGCCGACAATTTCTGATGAGTATGTGATTGCAGCGGGTGTTGATTTGCCGACCATTACGGTATCAGTTGGAAATATGATGCTTAGAGGAAACGGTTGGTATAAACGAACCAATGTGCTGGATTTAACAGCTGATATGGTCCTGTTTAAAAATGCCATTGGGGGAATGACAGGAGCAAATCCCTTGGATTCAGATATCACAATTTCAGGTGAGGGATGGTATTGGTATTTATATGGTTCTGAAGAATACAATTATCCTGAAAAAACCCTTTTACTTGATGGTATTAATTTAGATACTGAAGATTTCAAAAGTTTAGTCGTGCCTGAAGGGACGACCATTATTCTTGCGGATGGAAGCAGCAATTTTATAAATAATACTTATGCATATACCCCTGAACTTAGTGTTGGTATATCCGGAGATTCCCTTACAATTGCAGGGGATGGTGAATTATATGTAACACTTGGAAGTTCATCTAGTTATGGAAGCATTGGAATCGATTCTAACTCAGACTTTACGTTGGAGGATTCTAAGGTATACATACGATTTAATAATAGCAGTGAAAATAATTATACCTTACTAACGCAGGATGGTGGTTCGGGCTTTACCGTTTATCAAAGTTCAGAAAACGGTGATTATGACATAGAAGCCACTTGGTACGAAATCCAAAGAAAGTATACCTACAATGGTGGTACTGCTGTTACTGCAGTTATGCTTGTAAATGGAACTACCTCACACCCTACTGCAACTATTTCAGATAAGACCGTATCTGGAACAGCTGGAAAAATGCTTACTGGTGATAATGATATTACAATTTCAATCCTTAATGACTCATTGATAGAGTTACAGGAAAATGATGATGTATCCAGTTGGTTCAGCCATCTTCCAATTGGACTCACTGCAACAGTGAAAAGTTTTACACCGGAAAGCGTTACTATTGCCTTCTCCGGAACTCCAACTGTTGAGACAAATGAAGCAATGAATATTACAATTCCAGCCGATTACCTGACAAATGGTATGTTACCCGTAACGGTTAATAACAATGCCAAATTCTATATTACCGGCGTTAGTCCCCGTAACAGTAATCTGGATTTGACAAAGGATGAGTTGTCTTATGCAGATACATCTGGAGGTATAGGATATGCATCTCCTATTACAGAGAATATTACAAATACGAGTGAGGGCTGGTCATGGTATTTATATGGAGATGAGGCCACAGGGTATCCTGCAAGAACACTTGTCATAGATGGTTTGAATCTTAATGGTAGTATTAAATTGCCTAACGACGCAACCATTATATTGGCAGATGGAAGCTTAAGCTCGGCAATGGCACCACAAAATGTAATTGAAGGAACACAAGTAACGATCAAAGGGTCTGGTGAATTGATTGTTGTGGGAACCAGTACCGAGGGTACAACAGGGATTCGTACGACTGTACTGACAATTGAAGATGGTATCGTAAGAGTATCAGCTCCATTAGCAACTAACGGTTTTATTATCCAGACTAGTACCTTGAATATTACAGGCGGAACCCTTTATGCTAAATCAAATAGCGGTGGTTATGCGGTTGGTTTACTAAATTTGACTCCAAATCAAGGACTTACCGTATTACAGAAGGCAAATGACGATTATGTTGAAGATGTAAATTTAAAATACATTGGTTATTGTTATACTTTTTTTAGAAATGATAACAGCAAAGCCAATGACTTGAAATTCACCGTAGAAAAACCAGCTCCTTTAGCCACTGTGGAAAATAAAGTTATATCCGGTATCACGAACAATGCACTCACCGGACAAGATTTTATAACAGTATCTCTGGAAAATGAAAGATATAACAACTTAAATAAAGGTGACGTTGTATCAAGCTGGTTCCAGAACCTGCCCAAGGGAATTACTGCAAGGGTAGAAAGCATTAATTCTGATGCTTCTGTTACCATTGGTTTTACCGGAACACCAATTAAAAAATCAGCGGAAGTGATGAATATAGTTATTCCTGCAGGTAATCTGGTCGGCGGTAAATCGTTATCCGTAACGGCCAATAACGAGACCAGGTTTGATATCGTAGAAGCTGGAGTTCGAACCATTTCTTTGGATTTAACGTCAGATATTGTTTGGTACCGCAACACAAATGGTGAGTTGGTTAAAAAAGATCCTAGAAGAAGTGATATCGATGACACATCAGAAGGCTGGTCATGGTATTATGGTCATAACGATCTTATATTAGATGGTATAAATCTAGTTACTTCTGATAGTGTTGGAATCACGGTTCCAAATGCAACAAGGGTCTTTTTGGCTGAGGAAAGTGATAATAATATAAGTGTTTTAGATACCGACAGCGATTATGCCATCAAAGGCATCTATGGTATTGGAGATATGGAAATATCAGGAAATACTGGTATCCTTCAAGTTACTGCGGGGAACACAATTGGGAACTTTAGTGCCGGCATCCATGCGATAGGCAGCATTTATTACTACGGGGGTAATGTCACAGCAACCGCAGGAGATTCTTCTTCTATGAGTTTTGGTATTGTCTCAGATAGTGGTATTTCTATTACAGGTGGTAGCATATATGCAAAAAGCGGTTCAGTCACTGATACGGATGGAATTGCTACAGCCATCCGCGCAAGATACGGAATCATAGATGATGGAATGGAAGTCTTCCAAAATGTGGAAGGAGATTACACAGAACCAGCAATTGTAAGAGATAATAGCAATACAACCTCTAATTATGTATTTGCAGGAGATAACATTGCTTCCGATCTTAGAATTACAACCCAAGGAACCATAAACAATACAGGAGGTTCCGCAAATGTTACGTTCAAAGGAACTTCTATAGATTTAAAACAATTACCTTCATTATTTACCGTGGATCAGAACGCAGGAAATCGAATTTATGCGGTTGAGGAAGGCGGCACTGGTGCAGGCACCATCACCGGCAGCATACTTACAGTGACCAAAGCAGGAACCATCCGCATCAGTCTTGCAACAGAAAAGACACAAACTCATCCGGCTGGGGCAAAGGTATATGCAGTCCTTACGGTGAAAAAAGGAGAGAAGACCACTTCACCAGCTCACTTAAGTGTCGTAAATGCGACTACGAATGGCGGAAGCGATGGAAAGATTACAGGTCTTACCCCCAATACCAAATACGAATACAAAAAAGACGGAGCTTCCTACAAAGAAGTAACTACCAATGAGCGTGGAGAAATCACAGGACTGTCTACTGGTTCCTATGTGGTGCGTTTTGCAGAAAATGAACTGTATGGCGCAAGCTCCGATTCATTGGCTATCACCATCGGTCAGCCAGATGTTGATAACGGCGGAAACAACGGCGGAAATAACGGCGGTAACACAGGAGGAAACTCCGGCAGTGATTCTGACAGAGACTCCGGCAATTCAACCACAAATGGTTCCCTACCAACCCAGGCAGTCACAGGCGCAGCCCAAAATGCAGCAGAAGTGGACAGTAAGGGAAATGCAGTAGTAAGTGTATCAGATAAAAACATCACGGACGCAATTGCAAATGCCAGAGCAATCGCAGCCAAAAAGGGTGTGAATGCAGGTGACATCGCAGTATCCATCCATGTAACAACAGGTGGTCAGGATGCCTCAGCCGTTACGGTCAATCTGCCAAAGAACATTCAACAGCAGGTAATCAGTAACAGAATTTCCAGTGTAGAGCTGATGATCGACCGTCCGGATATCACACTTGGCATCAATCTGGCAGCAGTAACGGAAATTAATAAGCAGGCAAATGCAGACGTGCAGCTTACCGCAAAAAAAGTGGATCCTTCCACACTTAGCGGTGCAGCTAAAAATAAAATCGGCTCACGTCCTACCTATGATTTAAAAGCAAGCTATGAGGGCGGAGCAAAACATGTATCCAACTTTGGAGCAGGTTCTGTTTTTGTAAGCATTCCTTACGCACCGGCATCCGATGAAGCCATTGGTGGCCTGTATGCCGTTTACGTAGATGAACAGGGAAATACAACCCGCGTGGAAGGTTCCGCTTACGACAGCAACAGCAAGAGCCTGATCTTTAAGACCAACCATTTCTCTGTATATGGCTTGGGCTATGAATCTCCGGCAACAAAATTAACGGATACCAGCGGAAGCTGGGCAAAAGATTCCATTGACTATGTGGTGAACAGAGGACTTATTAACGGAAGTACGGAAACCGTATTTTCACCTGATCAGGCCATTACCAGGGGAGTCCTTGCAGCAGCACTTGGAAGATTAGCAGCCATTGATGTAAAAGCTTATGGAACAAACAGCTTTACCGATGTAAAAGCTGACAATGGATACCGTCCTTATATGGAATGGGCCAATGAAAAAGGAATCATTCAGGGCAAGGGAAATAATCAGTTCGCTCCAGATCAGGCAGTGACCAGGGAAGAGGCAGCTGTAATTCTTTCAAACTACGCAAAAGCAACTGGTTATGAACTTCCAGTGGCCCGCGTTGCCTTTGCTTTCTCAGATGGAGCAAAGATTGAAAACGGATATCAGGAAGCAGTAACGGCCATGCAGAAAGCTGGAGTCATTATTGGTAAGGAAGGAAGCAGCTTTAATCCGAAAGCAAGTGAAAGCCGTGCAGAAGTATCCGCTATGCTTCACCGTTACATCAAACTGACCATCAATCCAATCACAGCACAGAACTGGGCAAAGAATGACAGTGGTCAGTACATGTACTTCAAAGATGGAAAAGCAGTCACTGACTGGCAGACCATTGATGGTGTAAGATATTACTTTGAACCATCTGGTATTTTAAAAACCGGTTGGGTCAAGGACGGTCAGAACTGGCGTTACTACGACCTTAAAACAATGATGGTTGGTTTTAAAAATATCACAGACAATGGCATTGAAAAAACATACTACTTTAGCAGCGAAGGCATAATGGTATCTGGCAAATGGCTGGAGATCGAAGGGAAATGGTATTACTTTAACAAAGACGGTTCCCTTGCCAGAAATACAAAAGTAGATGGCTATGACATTGACGAAGCAGGCGTAAGAAAATAGAATAATAAGTAAAAGACCAAAAGGCCGCAGGATTCTCACCAGAATCTGCGGCCTTTTTCTATCCCCATAGTAAGTGTCAAAACGTGGCGATGAAGTGCGTATCTTGTAGATTCCTGGATTTGGCTCATTTCTGTGGAGGTATAAGAACAAGGACTTTAATTGGTTAAAGTAGATAAAAAAACAATAAAAAGCGTTTAATATTTCACAAAATATACAATATGAACTTAAATGTTTCTTTATGGCCTTAATATTTCCATCATCAAAAGTTTATGTTATCCTCGATTTGTAGCAAAAACAACAAAAGATAGAATCGAGTTGAAAGGGAAGGGGATTTATTATGAATTATTTTGAGGAGAGTTTAAAGTTACATGAACGTCATGCAGGAAAGATGGAAATCAGTTCAAAGGTTCAGGTAGTCACAAGAGATGATTTAAGCCTGGCTTACACACCTGGTGTTGCAGAGCCTTGCAGGAAGATCCATGAAAATGAAGACGATGTTTATAAATATACTTCAAAAGGTAACATGGTGGCAGTGGTCACAGACGGAACTGCAGTTTTAGGACTTGGAGATATCGGACCAAAAGCAGGTCTTCCTGTTATGGAAGGAAAGTCCATACTGTTTAAGGAATTTGCAGGCGTTAACGCATTTCCAATTTGTCTCGATACCAAGGAACCGGATGAAATTGTAACAGCCGTAAAAATGATTGCCCCAGGCTTTGGCGGCATCAACCTTGAAGACATTTCCGCACCAAGATGCTTTGAGGTCGAAGAGAAGTTAAAGAAGGAGCTTGATATTCCTGTATTCCACGACGACCAGCATGGTACCGCTATCGTAGTTCTGGCTGGAGTTATCAATGCCTTAAAGGTTGTAGGTAAGGATATAAAAGATGTTAAAGTAGTGGTAAATGGTGCAGGAGCCGCTGGTACCGCCATCTCAAAGCTTTTACTTGTATGTGGAGTTTCCAATTTAATTGTTTGTGATAAAGTTGGAATCTTATACGAAGGAATTGAAGACGTTGATTATGCAAAACAGGATCTTGCAAAAATCACAAACCCAGATCATTTAAAAGGAGATTTAAGTCTTGCATTAAAGGGCGCTGATGTATTTATCGGTGTATCGGCTCCTGGTATTGTGAGCAAGGAAATGGTTAGTTCCATGAACAAGGATTCCATTCTCTTTGCCATGGCAAACCCAACTCCAGAGATCATGCCTGATCTTGCCAAAGAAGCAGGAGCAAAGGTTATGGGAACCGGACGTTCTGATTTCCCAAATCAGGTAAATAACGTTCTTGCTTTCCCTGGAATCTTTAAGGGTGCCTTAGAAGTAAGAGCCAAGGAAATCAACGAGGAAATGAAGCTGGCGGCAGCATATGCCATCGCTTCCATGATTCCGGATGGGGAACTGAATGATGAAAATGTTCTTCCCAATGCACTGGATAAAAGCGTATCTGAAAATGTGGCAGAAGCCGTGAAGAAAGCAGCCAGAGAGACTGGTGCAGCCAGAATATAGATGACCATGACTGGAATGTAAGCTTGTATGAAAAATAGGAGGATTGAATGATGCAGATTCCAATAAAAAAGACCCTCGATAAAATTCCGGGCGGTATGATGGTAGTTCCTTTATTCTTAGGCGTTATCGTAAACACGTTTTTCCCACAGTTCTTAGAGTTGGGAGGATTTACAACAGCCCTGTTCAGTAAATCCGCTTCACAGCCCATTTTGGCTTGTTTTATGTTTTTAATCGGTTCCCAGATCCATTTTAAACTGGCACCTAAGGCAATTAAAAAAGGTGCAATCCTGATTACAGGTAAGTTTATTGTAGGAGCAGGAATTGGTATTCTTGTTGGTAAGATATTTGGTCCGGCGGGTGTGCTTGGTCTTTCTCCCTTAGCAGTTTTATCCGCACTGACTAATTGTAACGGCGGCCTCTATGCTTCCCTGGCATCCCAGTATGGAGATGAAACAGATGTAGGAGCCTACGCCATCCTTTCCATTAAGGACGGTCCCTTCTTTACTCTGATTGCTCTTGGAGCCTCTGGTCTTGCCGTAGTTCCTGTAAAAGCGGTAGTTGCAGTTATGATTCCAATTGTAATCGGTATGATTTTAGGAAACCTGGATAAAGATATGAGAGCATTTTTAGGAAGCAGCAAGCTTTTACTCATTCCATTCTTTTCCTTCCCACTGGGTGCTGGAATGAATCTGGAGACTATTATAAAGGCTGGCGGCCCTGGTATTATCCTTGGTCTTGTGGCTTCCTTTACAGGAATCGGCGCTTACATTCTGTTAAAGCTGTTTAGGGAAGAGCCGATCATTGGTCTGGCGACTGGCTCCACGGCTGGTAATGCGGTGGCAACACCTGAGGCAGTGGCAATGGCAGATCCTTCTCTTGCAGTCGTAGCGGCAGCAGCAACGGCTCAGGTAGCAGCAGCCTGTGTTGTATCAGCCATTACCTGTCCCTTCATTGTATCCTTTGTATTTAAAAAGCTTAGGGATAGGCAGATGAAAGCGACCCAAAGCAGCGGTGTGGGCGGTGAATTAGCCAAATAAACGGGTTAAACGCGTTAACATAGTGAGATACTCCCATGGAGGCAGACGATGATATTTTAAAATCTGCTTCCAACGGGAGTGTCTTTTGTGCGTGTTTGCCGGATCAATTGTAGTCTGTTTTAAATCATTGTGGCGCAGTAGATAATTTGGTACAATAGGGGAAGAAAGGAATTACGGGGCGATGGATAGAAAAAAACCAATGAAGCTGCAGACAATGATGATTTTTCTGGTCATTGCAGTTGTATTTGTTTCAATCACTATAATAATTTCATTTGTTGCTTCCTGGATGACCAGGAACATTGAAAAAGAAGCAAGGACCAATGTAATGAATGTGGCAGAGCTGGTCGCACATTCCAATGAAGTGGTGGATGCCCTGGAGAAAAAGGATACAAAGGTCATCTCCGCGTATGTTGATATGCAGCTTAAAAATCTGGAGCTGGTGGATTATATCACTGTGGCAGATAACAAGGGCGTCCGGTATTCCCATCCCAATCCTCAGATGATTGGAAAAACCTTTGAAGGCGGAGATGAAGACCGGGTGGTACGCCTTGGGGAAACCTACGTCTCTCAGGCAACGGGAACCTTAGGAAAATCTCTTCGCGCCTTTGCCCCGGTTTATGATAAGAATCATCAGGAGATTGGGTTTGTCTCTGTCGGTACCCTGATTGAGCGTATTGAAGAGGCAAAGCATCTGGCTGTTTTTTATATTATTTTAATTGGTTTCGGCGGTTTGTGCGCTGGAAGTGTGGGTGCCTTTCTACTGGCAAATCACATTAAAAAGATTCTCCTTGGTCTGGAACCGGATGAGATTTCAAAGCTTTATCATGAGAAAATCGGAATTTTAGATGCCATACATGAAGGTCTGGTTGCCATTGACCAGAAAGGACGTATTACTCTCATGAACGATTCTGCCCTGCAGATTCTTGGGTTTGATAAGGATGAGATGAAGAACCAGGTCATAGGACGGGATGTGGAAGAGGTGGTTCCCAATACCCGTATGATGAATATTTTAAGCACTAAGCAGGCGGAATTTGATGATGAGCAGAAGTTACAGGATACGGTGATACTAACCAATCGAATACCTATCATGAACAAAGGGCAGGTGATTGGAGTAATTGCCAGCTTCCGTGACAAGACCGAAGTAAGAAAGATGGCAGAAGAGCTGACCGGAGTAAAAAAACTGGCATGGTCCCTGCGGGCACAGAACCATGAATTCATGAATAAGCTTCATACCATTGCAGGTCTGATTCAGCTGGAGGAATATGAAGAGGCGCTGCAATTTATCTCTGATGTGGCCAGAATCAGAACTGAGGTCAGCCATATATTGACAAACCAGATTAAGGATTCTTCCATATCAGCCCTTTTGTTAGCGAAGTATAACAAGGCGGAGGAATGCAGAATTAAGCTGGCCATAGATGAAGGCTCCAGGCTAAATAAGCTGCCGGAGGGCGTAAATGCTCAGGATCTTGGTTCGGTCATTGGGAATCTGATCGAAAATTCCCTGGACGAGGTGAAAAATGACGGAACAGGCAGAATCGATATCCGCATTGTGGAGGAAACACAGTTTCTGACCATTCAGGTAAAGGATAACGGAGGGGGAATCCCGCCGGAGCTTCAGGAAAAGATATTTGAGCAGGGCTTTTCTACCAAGGAGGGTCAGAGAGGGTGCGGATTATCCATTGTAAAGAAGATTATAGAGGAATGTGGGGGAGCAATTTGTCTGACTTCAGAAGAAGGGGTACAATGGGACATTGCTATTCCAATGGAGAGGAGGGGAGAACTTGATTGGAGTCATGATTGTGGAAGATGATCCGATGGTAATGGAAATAAACTCCAAGTTCTTAAAAAGAGTGGAGGGATTTTCCTTATACAAAGGAGTATCCAATTTGGAAGAGGCAAAAAAGGTGATGGTGTCAAAAAAGCCGGATTTGATTCTTCTTGATGTTTATCTTCCCAATGAAAATGGAATGGATTTTCTAAAATGGATCCGTAGTCAGGGCTTAGATGCGGATATCATTTTAATAACAGCGGATAAATCCATTGAGCGGATTCAACAGGCATTTCGCTATGGGGTGGTGGATTATCTGATTAAGCCTTTTCGGTTTGAACGCTTTAAAGAGGCTCTTTTGCAGTATAAAGACAGATTTGACAGCTTTAAAAACAGTGAGGTCATCGAGCAAAAGGATTTGGACCGGTACTTATCCGGTCAGATTGCGACCCAGAATGAGGAGGATTTCACCAAAGGCTTTAATAAGTATACGTACCACGCCATTTGGGAAAAGATTGAGGAGGGCGGAGAAGAATATTATACGGCAGAAAAACTGGCTGAGATGCTTCAGATTGCCAGAGTTACTGTGAGAAGATATTTAGAGCTGATGGAAAAGGAAGAAAAGATATATAAATTAGTGGAGTACGGAAAGGTGGGAAGGCCCCAGCATAAATACCGGAAAGCTTAAAGAATGAACCAATCAGAAGGGAGGGAAGATTTTAAGTGGATACAGTAACGGTGTTAAGTGGTGGAAATATGTCCAGGGTTTATCGGAAAGAGGGTGCGGTCTACAGGGATTTAAAGCCTCAAAGCAATACGATTCACCGGTTGCTTAAGCATCTTGAAAACAAAGGGGTTTCTTTTACACCACGTTTTCTGGGCCTTTATGGTGAGACTCAGGAGATGTTAAGCTTTATGGAGGGAAACACCTTGGACGATTATCCTGCCACTTACGATATGGAACAGAAATGTTTGACAGTCCGATCTGCTGCTGAGTTATTGAGGCAATATCATGATGCAACTCTTGATTTTAAAAGACTTCCAGATGATGTCTGGTTTTTGCAGTATGATGGTCCACTGGAGCAGGAGGTTATATGTCATAACGATTTTGCACCTTATAACGTTACCTTTCATGAACAAAAAACCATCGGCATCATTGATTTTGATACGGCTTGCCCAGGTCCGAGAATATGGGATGTGGCCTATGCTGCGTATCGCTTTGTACCTTTAGGGATAGAAGTCTATGATCCACAGAATAAGGAATACCAGGAATACAATAAGGAAAAGGACGCAAGGGAACGGAGAATCTTGCTTCATGAATTCTTAAGCGCTTACGGAATGGAGCATACCTCGGAATTGCTTCATCAGGTCATATTGCGCCTGGAGGCATTGGTAGCTCTTTTTGACCGGGAATGTAAGAAAGGGAATGCAGTATTTTTAAAAATGAAAGAAGAAGGGCATCAGGACTTTTATAGGAATGAAATCGTATTTATAAAAGAATCTATGGCTGATTGGATCTAAGAATTCCGATCCCAGCTCATTATATTTCACAAAGATACATCCAGGCAGTTGTGAGGGATTAATTCCCTCCCACTGCCTGGATTTTTTAGCGTTAATTATTTGACAATACCTCCTATGGTAAGGATATCAGCGCTCATCATAAAAGGAAAAACCTGGGTTTATCTTGTCAAAAACAGAAGAAATCAATTTAGATAACGAGATAAATATTTGTTTAAAACGTCAAATGAAATAAATAAATGTGGACAAATAATGGTAATAATTTAACTGATTGTGTGATAGAATTATAAAATGTTGTTTAATCTGCATAAAAACAAGTATATAAAAATCCTATCGTTTATGATAAAAAACTAGTATTTCTAATTATTGAGAAAAAGAGTTAAACTATTATCAAGAACAATGTTAAAAAAATCACTAACAACGATTAGGAGGAAGCGAAAATGAGTCAATTTATTCAGTCATTGGTAGAACGTTCCAGAAATGCACAACAGATTCTATGCACCTATGATCAGGAAAAGACGGACGAAATCGTAAAAATGTTTGCGAAGGTTGTCTTTGACAATGCGGAGCCACTTGCAAAGCTGGCAGCGGAAGAAAGCAGAATGGGTGTTTACGAGGATAAGGTCACGAAGAACAAGGGGAAATCCAGAAATATATGGAATGCCTTAAAGGGTAAGAAGTCCATTGGCATCATTGGAAGAGATGAGGAGGCAGGGCTCATTGAAGTAGGAAAGCCCATGGGAGTCATTGCAGCAGCTACTCCATGTACCAATCCGGTTGTTACCCCCATGTGCAATGCCATGTTCGCAGTAAAATGTCAGAACTCCATTATCATTGCACCTCATCCAAGAGGTAAAAAATGTGCCATGGCTCTGGCAGAACTATATTACAAAGAATTAGACCGCATGGGAGTTCCCAGAGACATTTTCCTGGTGATTGAAGCTCCAACCGTGGAGCTGACCACAGAACTGATGTCAGCTTGCGATGCTGTGATTGCAACCGGCGGTATGGGCGTTGTGAAATCAGCTTATTCCAGCGGTAAACCAAGCTATGGCGTGGGACCAGGTAACGTTCAGGGACTAGTGGATGAAGGAATTGATTATAAGGCAGCAGCGGGACGAATGATTGCAAGCCGTATCTTTGATAATGGAATCATCTGTTCCGGAACCCAGAGCATCATCGCACCGAAAAAGGATTACGATGCCATTATAAAAGAATTTGTATCTCAGGGTGCTTACTACATTGATGACCCGGCAGTCCTTGCTAATTTGGCAGAAGTGGTATTCCCAGACGGAATTATCAATAAGAATGTAGTAGGACAATCGGTCAAAACCATCGCAGACCTGGCAGGCATTACGGTACCGGAAGGCACTAAAGTTATTATCGTAAAGCCGGAAAAACATGGGGCTGGCGTGGTATGGAGCAAGGAAAAGATGTGTCCTATGATGGCTGCCTACAGCTATGAGACATGGGAAGAAGCAGTGGAGATTGCCTACGATAATCTGTTGGTAGAGGGCGAAGGCCATTCTGCAGATATTCAGTCTGATAATCAGGCCCATATCGAATATGCAGGAGTCAGACTTCCAGTCAGCCGTGTGGTTGTCAACCAGACCTGCTCCAGCATGGCAGGCGGTGCGTTTGCAAATGCCTTAAATCCAACCACAACTCTTGGATGCGGAAGCTGGGGAAATAATGCGATCAGCGAAAATCTCTTCTTTACTCACTTAATGAACAAGAGCCGCATCGCATTTGTAAAGAAGCATTGGAACCAGCCGTCTGATGAAGAAATTTTTGCATAGGAGATTCCGCTTATGAAGGAAGTAATTTTAAAGTCACAGATTTCATATTACGATACCTGCGCTGAATTCGCTAAGAATTTTAATTTAGGAAGCGATGATCTGGTATTGACCAATGAATACATATATAACCCTTACTTCGGAGACATGGGATTAAAGGTGCATACCATTTTTCAGGAAGCTTACGGGAGTGGAGAGCCTACGGATATCATGGTGGATGCCATTTTAGAAGAGGCCGCAAAGACAGATTGCAAACGAATCATAGCTATCGGCGGCGGTACGGTCATAGATATCGCAAAGATTATGGCAGTATCAACAGGGGAGTCCCTGGATTCCCTGTATGAAGCCCCTGATCAGATAGAAAAGAAACGGGAACTGGTCATTCTTCCTACCACCTGTGGAACAGGGAGCGAGGTAACCAACATTTCCATCGTGAACCGGACCAGATTAGGGACAAAGGTGGGGCTGGTGTCACCCCATATGTATGCCGATGATGCAGTACTGGTACCAGAGCTTTTAAAGGGGCTGCCCTTTGGTGTGTTCGCCACCAGCTCCATCGACGCCCTGGTTCATGCGGTGGAATCCAGTTTATCACCAAAAGCCACTCCTTATACCAAGCTGTTTGGCTACAAGGCAATTGAGATGATCATAAGGGGATACCAGAAGATCAAAGCAGAAGGAAAAGAAGCCAGACTTCCCATTATGAAGGATTTCCTCATTGCAAGCAATTACGCAGGTATCGCATTTGGCTCCGCAGGCTGTGCCGCGGTTCACGCTACAAGCTATCCCCTTGGAGGAACCTATCATGTGGCTCATGGGGAGAGCAATTACGCCATGTTTACCGGTGTTTTAAAGAACTATATGGAAATACGCCAGGATGGGGAAATCGCAGTGATGAACCAGCGTCTTTCTAAGCTTCTAGGCTGCAGTGTGGATACGGTTTACGACCAGCTTGACGATCTGCTTGGAACCATACTTCCTAAAAAACCTCTTCATGAGTATGGCGTTAAGCCGGAAGACCTTGAGGTCTTTACAAAGAGCGTCATGGAGCAGCAGGGAAGACTGATGGCAAATAATTTTGTGCCCTTAGATGCACAAAGAGTTCTTAAAATATATCAGGAACTATTTTGAGCTTATTGATGGAACAGCGCTTTGCATCGCTGACAGTCAGTCTGCAAAGCAAAAAAGGAGAAGATAGTTATGGCTTTGATGACAGGGGAAGAGTATGTAGAAAGCATGCGTAAAATGAAACTCAATGTATATATGTTTGGGGAAAAGATCGAGAACCCAGTTGACGACCCGATCTTAAGACCGTCGCTGAATTCGGTAAAGGCCACTTACGACTTAGCCCAGATGCCGGAATATGAAGACCTGATGACAGTGACTCTGGAGGACGGAAGAAAGATCAACCGGTTTGCCAATATTCACAGAAGTACAGACGATCTCATGAAAAAAGTTAAAATGCAGAGGCTCTGCGGTCAGAAAACGGCTTCCTGCTTTCAGCGCTGTGTCGGTATGGACGCATTTAATGCGGAATGGTCCACCACCTATGAGATTGACAAAAAGTATGGCACCCGCTACCACGAGAACTTTAAAGAGTATTTACGAAAGGTTCAGGATGAAGATCTGACCGTTGACGGGGCCATGACGGACCCCAAAGGGGACAGGGGGCTTGCGCCTCATGAACAGCCGGACCTTGATATGTATTTGAGAGTGGTAGAGCGCAGAGAAGACGGTATTGTGGTAAGAGGGGCAAAAGCTCATCAGACTGGTATCATTAACTCTCAGGAAGTGATCGTCATGCCTACGGTTGCCATGGGACCTGATGATAAGGATTATGCGGTATCCTTTGCAGTTCCAACGGATGCAGATGGTATTGTCATGATCATCGGAAGACAGTCCTGTGATACCAGAAAGCTGGAGGGAAGCCAGATTGACGTTGGAAACAGCCAGTTTGGCGGTGTGGAAGCTCTGGTGGTATTTGATGATGTATTTGTACCAAATGACCGGATTTTCATGGATGGGGAATATGAATTTGCAGGAGTTCTGGTGGAACGGTTTGCCGGGTATCACAGACAGTCCTACGGTGGATGCAAGGTAGGAGTTGGCGATGTTCTAATCGGTGCTACAGCTTTGGCAGCAGATTATAACGGAGTGCCAAAAGCATCTCATATTAAAGATAAGCTGATTGAAATGACCCATTTAAACGAGACCCTGTATTGCTGCGGCATCGCCTGTTCAGCAGAAGGTACGCCTACGGAATCCGGAAATTATATTATTGACCTTCTTCTTGCCAATGTCTGCAAGCAGAACGTGACCAGATATCCCTATGAGATTGCCCGTCTGGCAGAGGATATTGCAGGCGGCCTTATGGTAACAGCTCCATCTGAAAAGGATTTAAAGGATCCGGTCGTGGGCGGTTACGTGGATAAATACTTAAAAGGAGTAGAGGGAGTCTCTACAGAAAACCGGTTAAGAATTCTTCGTCTCATTGAAAATATCACCTTAGGAACTGCGGCAGTTGGATACAGGACCGAATCTCTTCACGGTGCTGGCTCTCCTCAGGCACAGAGAATCATGATTTCCCGCCAGAGCAATATGGGCAGGAAGAAAGAGCTTGCAAAGGCAATCGCCAATATTAAAGAATAAGCTCTTCTATCAAATTAATATGCCAGGGAGGTCATATAGGTATGGACTGGAAAGAGATATATTTATCAAGACTGAAAACCATGGAAGAGGCTGTTCAGCTCATCAAATCCGGTGACCGGGTAGTCATCGGCCACGCAGTGGGAGAACCCATGAAGCTGGTGGATACCATGGTGGATTATGCCGCAAAGGCGGATTTAAAAGACATTGAGATATTCCAGCAGGTGGATATGGGCCATTCCCTCTATGCACAGCCTGGAATGGAAAAACATTTCAGGGAGAACAGCCTGTTTTTGGGAGCAAAAACAAGGGATTGCGTCAACAGCGGTCGGGGGGACTTTACCCCATGTTATTTTTACCAGACTCCTTATTTCTTTAAGCAGGTAAAAAGGCCCAATGTGGTTTTAGTGACCTTATCTCTGCCCGATGAACACGGCTATTGCAGCTTTGGAGTATCCTGCGATTATACAAAGCCGGCAGCTGAGGCAGAGGGGGCAAAGGTAATTGCTGTGGTAAATCCCAATATGCCAAGGACTCTTGGAGACAGCTTTATCCATGTAAATGATATTGATGTCATCGTAGAGGATGATACCCCTATTCCGGAGCTGGGGCTTCCCCACATCGGAGATGTGGAAATGGCCATTGGGGAGCATATCGCATCTCTGGTCAATGACGGAGACTGTCTCCAGCTTGGAATCGGGGCCATTCCCGATGCCGTACTGAAATTCCTTGGTAATAAAAAGAATCTGGGCATTCATTCAGAGATGATCTCTGACGGGGTGGTAGATCTTTACGAGCAGGGGATTATAAATTGCAGCGCAAAGAATTTTAATCGGGATAAGATGGTGGTATCATTTCTTATGGGGACCAGGAAGCTTTATGATTTTGCAGATGATAATCCAGGCCTTTTCATGGCTCCTGTGGACTATGTCAATCACCCGGCCATCATTGGAAGAAACGACAATCTGGTTTCCATTAACTCTTCCATAGAAGTCAATCTTATGGGAGAGGCCTGCTCCGAGGCCATGGGCCTAAAGCAGTTTTCCGGAATCGGCGGGCAGGTGGATTTCATTCGAGGTGCTTCTTTTTCCAGAGGAGGAAGATCCATCCTTGCATTTCCTTCCACAGCGAAAAAGGGAACCATATCAAAGATTGTGCCTTATCTGACCCAGGGAGCTACGGTTACGACTACGAGAAATGATGTGGATTACATTGTAACTGAACATGGGATTGCAAAAATGAAGGGAAATACGTTAAGAGAAAGAGCACGTCAGCTGATCGGGATAGCAGCGCCTCAGTTCAAGGAGGAATTGGCGGAGGAATTCCAAAGACGTTTTGCCGAAAAATATCAGGAGGTGTAACTTCGTGGACTGGAAAAAAATCTATGCTTCAAAGTTAAAATCCCCTCAGGAGGCTGTAAAAATCATTCGCTCAGGGGATACGGTATTAATCGGTCATGCGGCATCAGAACCGGATCTTTTACTGAGTGCCATGGTTGACTATGTAGTAGATCAGGATTTAAAGAGTATCCATATTGTGCAGCAGCATGATATGGGAGCATGCAGGTTTTTTGAGCCTGGTATGGAAAAGCATTTCCGGTATACGTCACTGTTTATCGGAGCCAGAAGCAGAAGCTATATTGCGGAAGGAAAGGGAGATTTTACCCCATGCTTTTTCAACCGGATTCCAAACTACGTAACCCAGACCGATTGTGCAGATGTATTTTTAGTAACTCTTTCACCACCGGATGAACACGGTTATTGCAGCTATGGCCTTTCCTGTGATTTTGCTAAGGAAGTGGGGGAACAAAAGAACACAAAGGTCATTGCAGCGGTGAATCCCAATATGCCAAGGGTCATGGGAGATAATTTCATTCATGTGAGCAATCTGGAAGCAATCGTTGAGAGCAATGAGCCCATTCATGAACATGGCCGCCCATTCATCGGAGAGGTGGAGGAAAAGATTGGGGAAAACATTGCAGGACTTGTCCGGGATGGGGATTGTCTCCAGCTGGGGATTGGAGCAATTCCCGACGCGGTCTTAAAATTCCTGGGAGATAAAAGAGATCTTGGCATTCATTCCGAGATGATCTCCGATGGAATCATTGACCTTTACGAAAAAGGAGCCATTACCGGGAAAAAGAAGAACATTGACCGGGAGAAGATGGTGGTCACCTTTATGATGGGAACCAGAACCCTTTACGATTTCGTCCACGACAATCCAGCCATCTGCATGATGCCAGTCAGCTATGTAAATGATCCATTTGTCATCAGCCAGAATGATAATGTGGTATCCATTAATTCAGCATTGCAGATTGATCTCATGGGTCAGGTGTGTGCGGAAGCCATTGGCTTAAAGCAGTATTCAGCCGTAGGCGGTCAGATGGACTTTGTAAGAGGAGCTTCTGCATCAAAGGGAGGCCGGTCCATCATTGCCTTTGGCTCTACGACAAAGGGAGGAACCATTTCTAAAATCGTTCCATTCCTTACCGAGGGGGCTGCGGTTACAACCAGCAGAAATGATGTGGATTACATTGTAACAGAAAATGGAGTCGCTCGTTTGAAAGGAAAATGTTTAAGGGACCGGGCAAAGGAACTCATAAAGATTGCCGCTCCTGCATTCCGGGATGAGTTATCCATAGAATTTGAGAAGCGTTTTGGAGAAGTGTTATTAGTTTAATGGGGATTGAGGAGGGGATTTATGAATATTGTCATGATTTCTAATTTGCTGGAAACCCTTATGATCGTATGCTTTGGCTTGTCTTGGCCATTTTCCATACATAAATCTTATGTTTCCAGAACGGCAAAAGGAAAGAGTCTTTCCTTTGAATTTTTCATCTGGCTGGGTTACATATTCGGGATTGTAAGAAAATTTCTGCTGTACAATGCGGACCCTACCGGGAATGACTGGCTGTTTTTCTTATCCTGGTTCTTCTACTTTTTGAATTTTGTTGAAATTACTTTCGATATGTATCTTTACAAGAGAAACGTAAGATTAGATAAAGAGAGAGAACTGGAGAAGTGAAAAATACCATGTTACGGCCCGGATAGGATTCCGGGCCAGGATAACATGGCAATTTTAGTATCTTTTTGTATTAAAGCTGATGGTTCAGTATTTTATGTGCCATTGTAAGCAGTTCGGGATTGGTTTCTTCTACTAAAATGATATCCTTTATGGTAGGAAATGCCTGGCTGATCTCAAAAGAAATCAATTCCTCATTGGTACTGTGAGCGGCAGGACACCCGGAACATTTCCCGGTGAGCCGGACCCTTAAAACATCGTTTTCAAGGCTTAAAACAATAACATTGCCGCCGTGGGCCGCTAAAGAGGGCCGCACCTTTGCATCAAGAACAGATTCAATTTGTTTCAGTGTGATATCCATAGATAACCTCCTTTGCATAGTAGTCTATCAATGCATGGCCGGTTTGTCAATTGGGGTAACGATATCAATATCTTATGAAAGAAGTGATGGTATGACTGCCAATTTTGAACACTATAAAGTTTTTTACTATGTAGCAAAATATAAGAATTTTACCAGAGCGGCTAATGCCTTGGTCACAAGCCAGCCATCCGTTACATACTGCATGCAGAACCTAGAAAGCATGCTGGGGTGCAAACTGTTTATACGGTCCAGAAAAGGCGTGACACTTACGGCAGAAGGAGAATTGCTCTACAGCTTTGTGGCTCCGGCCTGCAAGCAGCTGATGCAGGGAGAAGAAAAGCTTCGGGAACTGATGGGGGAGCAGCATGATCATATCAATGTAGGGGCCACCCAGATGTCCATGCGTTCCTATCTGGTAGAGAAGCTTAAGATATTCCAGGAACAGTATCCTCAGGTGAAGTTAAATATCTTCAACTATAATACGGAGCAGACCTTAAGTGAATTAAAGGCTGGAAAGATAGACCTGGCAATTATCACAACGCCCATTGACAATGAACAGCGGTTAAAGGTGGTTGATGTGAAGCCCTTTAAGAGCATTTTAGTAGGGGGAGACAGATATCAGGAATATGGAGAGAGAAAGATGTTTCTCTCAGAAGTGGTGAAGCTTCCTCTCATCACCATGTGCAGTACCTCTACCACCTTTGGCTTTCTTCAGGAATTTTACCGCTCCTGCGGCCTCACCATGCAGCCTGCCATTGAGGTAGCTACCATGGACTTAATCATACCGGTGATCAGAAAGAATCTTGGCATCGGTTTTGTGCCGGAGGAATTTGCAATTCCCTTCCTGGAGAGAAAGGAAATCATGGAAATCAAGCTTCATGAACAGATTCCTGAGCGTAAAATCTGCATTGTCAGTGACGAGAACAGGCCTCTTAGCACAGCAGCCAGGGAATTACAGAACATGCTGGAGTGTCAGAAGTAACCGGTTGTCTGGAGGACTTCATGATTATTGGAATTAAGTATTGCGGAGGCTGTAATCCATTTTATAACAGGGCAAGGCGGGTGGAGAAATTCAGAAAAGATAACCCGGAGCAAGAATATGTGAATTCTGCTGAGGATATTGTCTGTGATTTTTGGATGGTAGTCTGCGGATGCAGCCGAAGATGTGCGGATATAAAAAATCTGAACGCCCGTAAGAAAGTAATTCTGTTATGGGATGAAGAAAGCTTTCAAATGCTTCAGGGGGAGCTGCGGGCATCTGAGAAAGAGGAACCCCAAAAAGCCCGGGAAAAAAGAATTCTTTCTCTTTATGAAGAGGCATCCATGAAACGAACCATAACCAGGGAGGATGCAGAATGCTTTGCCCGATTGACTGGAGATGAAAGCAGGCTACATCTGGAGGAGCAGACAGCAGTAAAGGCTGGTTTTGAAGGACCTCTGGTACACGGAATGCTATTGGATTCTCTGGTCTCAGCCCTTATGGGAACCAGACTTCCAGGTAGCGGTACCGTGTATGTGGAGCACAATACCAGGTTCATTCGCCCTGTTTACTGGGGAGATACTGTGGAAATCACCGTCAGGTTCGTTTCCTTTGAGGAAGAGGAGGACCATTATATGGGACTTTTTTACGGAACCTGCAAAAATCAGCATGGGCAGAGGATTCTTTCGGTGAGCAGCAGACAGAGGATGATGAAAACCCTATTTGTGGTGGCAGGAGAAAAGGAGTGAGGCAGTATGACAAATCTGGAGACATATAACCGGCTGTTTATCCGGGATTTAAGGGTAAAGGAAGAGGACCTTTCCGGTCTTAAATACAGAGGCACCCGTTCCTGGGATTCTCTGGGGCATATGGACTTAGTGGCAGACCTTGAGGAGGCGTTTGATATTCATATCACTACATCGGACGTTATGAACATTTCCTCCTATGAAAAGGGAAAGGAAGTCCTGTTAAAATATGGGGTCGTAATCTAGGGGAAAGGAGCAGCCATTTATGATGGATTATGAAGGCATTCTGGAGAGAGGACCGTTTTCTGTCACGCAGTCTGAAAAGCGGAAGCTTTACGGAGAATGGCTGACAGAGCTGACAGAGCATCACAGACAGAACTGCGACCCATACGATCAGCTGCTGACAAACCTTAAGATTCCGCGCCTTAAAAATATGGAAGAGGAAGAAATCCCCA
This sequence comes from [Clostridium] aerotolerans DSM 5434, assembly GCF_000687555.1. Taxonomy (GTDB): domain Bacteria; phylum Bacillota; class Clostridia; order Lachnospirales; family Lachnospiraceae; genus Lacrimispora; species Lacrimispora aerotolerans. The sequence goes on from NZ_JHWJ01000006.1 coordinate 202,909, forward strand.
TGGTTCCAGTAGGTCTTTTTAAGGAAATGAAATTGACCAGCATCGGGGAAGATAAGGTGTTTAAGCTCATGACCTCTTCAGGAACCAGCGGGCAGAAGGTGTCTAGAATCTATCTGGACTGGGAAACAGCAGAATACCAGCAAAGGGCACTGGCAAATATCGGAAGCGATTATTTTGGAGATTCCAGGCTGCCTTTCTTAATCATTGACAGCCATCAGGTATTAAAGGACAGAAATATGTTTTCTGCAAGAGGAGCAGGGATTCTTGGTTTTTCTATCTTTTCTTCCAGGCTCTTTTACGGGCTTGACGAAGATATGAACCTTGATTTAGATGGGGTAGAGAAATTTCTGGAGCGATATCAGGGGAAAAAGGTCCTGATCTTTGGTTTTACCTATATCATCTGGACCTGCCTTTATCAGGCACTGAAACAATCCGGGAGAAAGCTGGATCTTTCAGGCGGCATTTTAATTCATGGTGGCGGATTTAAAAAGTTGAGGGATCAATCCGTGTCTGATGATGAATTTAAGGAAAGGCTTTGGGAAGTCACCGGATGCAGAAGCATTCATAACTACTATGGAATGGCGGAGCAAACAGGAAGCATCTATATGGAATGCGCCCATGGGCATCTCCATGCAAGTATTTATTCTGACATCATCACCAGAAGAGCAAGGGATTTTACCCTTTGTTCTCATGGAGAAAAAGGAATCATACAGGTGCTCTCACCACTGCCTCATTCTTATCCGGGTCACTCCATACTTACGGAAGATGAGGGAATCATTCTTGGAGAAGATGACTGCCCCTGTGGCCGGATGGGAAAATATTTTAAGGTATGCGGAAGGATTCACCAGGCGGAAATAAGGGGGTGCAGTGACACCTATGAAGGCTGAGTTTACTCATCTGGCAGGAGTGGAAAGACCAAAGGCAGAGCCGGTGGTCCCATTTGATACACCCGTTCTGGATTTTCTGGAGGCACTTTCTAAGGAAATACGAAGGGATAGAGGATTATTAAGATATCCGGAAATGGCTGCCTTTGGGTTCTGGATAAGAAGAGCTCATATGGAGGAATTTAAAAAGCGGTATGAAGATGGCCGGGTACGAATCGGCAGAGGTGTGGTTTTTCATATGGCAGCTTCCAATGTCCCCTTGTTATTTGCATACAGTATGGTCATGGGTCTGCTGGCTGGAAACAGCTGCGTTATACGAATCTCAATCCGATGTCAGGAAGAGGATTTTATACTATGTGAAATCATAGACAATCTTTTGAACAAACCACCATTTGCATCTATGAGGGATCGAATTTCAGTTTTCTCCTGTGAAAGAGACCATGAAATCGTAAGAAGCTGGGCAGAGGCTTGTGATGGGCTGATGGTATGGGGCGGTGACGAAACCATATCAGTAGTTAGAAAATGGAATCTAAGGCCCGATGGAGTTTCCGTCATGTTTCCAGACCGGTATTCCATCTGTATTTTGAATCAGAAAAGCATGGCCGGAATGCAAGGCGAAGAACTAAGAAAGCTAGCACATTCCTTTGTCAACGACACATATGCTATGGATCAGAATGCCTGTTCCAGTCCTCGTTATATCATATGGAACCAGGGTGAGGAAAAAGAGAAAGAAGAGGCAGAAGCGGTACATAAAAAATGGTGGAATGCCATAGAAAAGGAAGCTGCCTCCTATGATTTAAGTCCTCATAAAGCCACAAAGAAGTATGAAGCACTATGCAGATATTCCATGACAATGGAAGGAATTATAAAAACAGAGAGGTTTGGTAATCTGGTTTATACGATTCTTCTGTCCGGGATACCAAAAGCTCCAGAAACGTACCGGGGAACCTGGGGATTGTTCTTTGAGTATCAGGGAGATTATCGAAGGGTTCTTAAGGAACTGGCAGTGAGACAGCTCCAGACGGTGACCTATTATGGGCTGGATGGAAAGGAACTCATGGATTATGTGATGGATCACCATCTTTATGGAATCCACAGAATAGTGCCTGTAGGAAATGCCATGAACCTGGACTTAATCTGGGATGGGCAGGATACAATTCGTATGTTGTCCAGGGAAATTATCCGGGAGGAAGAGCATGAATCTGTTTGAAAACGAATCATCTTATGAAAACCGTTTGCTGGCAGAAAATGATGGGGGCGGCAGAGTATCCTATCAGGATTTAAACTCCTTTTCAGAGGAATTAATCCGGCGTGTGGGAGGAAAAAAGCTGATTTTTATTCTTTGCGAAAATACCATAGGTTCCCTTCTTGGGTATCTTGGCTGTTTAAAAACAGGAGTGGTACCTCTGATGCTGGAAAAACACATCAATTCCCAGCTATTGTCCCGTTTGATGGAAGAATACTGTCCCGCATTTTTATATGTGCCGGAAGACTGCCTCGCAAAAGCAGGGGAATGTGAGATTGTCTGGAGAGTCAGGGGATACTGTTTATGTGAGAGAAATGAGTTTCATTCTCCCTCTCTTTACGGAGAGCTTGCCATTCTTCTGACCACATCGGGAAGTACGGGAAGCCCTAAGCTTGTAAGGCAGAGTAAAGACAATATTGTTGCAAATGCAGAGTCCATCTGTTCCTATTTGAATATCCAGGAGAAGGAACGGCCTGTCACCACGCTGCCCATGAATTATACCTATGGATTGTCCATAATAAACTGCCATGTAAGGAAAGGTGCTGCCATTTATCTCACCACTAAAAGTATTGTGGAACGCCCGTTTTGGGATTTTGTAAAAGAAAGGAAGGTCACATCCTTAGGCGGAGTTCCATATACGTATCAGCTCTTAAAGAGGATTGGATTTCTGGAGATGGATTTACCGGAGTTAAGAACCCTGACTCAGGCAGGAGGAAAACTTCCAACGACTCTCCATAAAGAATTCGCAGCCTACGCCAGAGAGACAGGAAAACAGTTTGTGGTCATGTATGGGCAGACAGAGGCCACTGCGAGGATGGGATACCTTCCGGCAGACCGTGCTGAGGAGCGGTGCGGCAGCATGGGAATTGCCATACCGGGAGGGAGATTCTGGCTGAGAGATGAAAAGGGAGAAGAAATCAAAGCTCCTTTCGTCCAGGGAGAGCTGGTGTATGAGGGAGATAACGTAGCACTTGGCTATGCTTCCAGCAGAGTGGATTTAAAAAAAGAAGATGAGTGGAATGGAATCCTTTATACGGGAGATATGGCTAAACGAGATACCGATGGCTTTTATTACATAACAGGAAGAAAGAAACGTTTCATCAAGCTCTTTGGAAACAGAGTAAACCTCGATGAGGTGGAGCGGCTGTTAAAGGAACATTTTGAAGGAGTTGATTTTGCTTGTCTGGGAAGGGACGACAGCCTGATTATTTATGCGGATACCAAAGGGGAAGAGAAGCTTAAGGAGATCATGGAATATCTATATGAGATCACGGGGATCAGCCCCAGAGCCGTAACCATCAGACCGGTGACTGGAATCCCCAAAAATGAATCAGGAAAAACCCTTTACAGTGAGCTGGAAATATAAAAAGCAAATAAACAGATCAAACAGGAGGTCTAATGATGGGGGAAAAGGTTGTTTTAGCTGGTGCATGCCGTACGGCAATCGGATCAATGGGAGGAGCTTTAAGTACAGTTTCTCCAAAGGATTTGGGGGCGGCAGTGATTCAGGCTGCATTAAAACGGGCAGGGGTCCCGGCGGAGCAGGTTGACTTTGTATATATGGGGTGTGTCATCCAGGCAGGCCTTGGGCAAAACGTTGCCAGGCAGGCTTCCTTAGAAGCAGGCATTCCCGTGGAAACTCCAGCCGTAACCGTCAATGTGGTCTGCGGTTCCGGATTAAACTGCGTCAACCTGGCGGCAGAAATGGTTTTAAGCGGAGATGCTGATATCGTGGTAGCCGGGGGAACCGAAAATATGTCCATGGCTCCCTATCTGTTAAAAGATGCCCGTTATGGTTACCGTATGAATCACGGTCAGATTGTGGATGCCATGATTAACGATGCCCTATGGGATTCGACAAACGATTATCATATGGGAGTAACGGCTGAAAATGTAGCAGAGCAGTGGGGCCTTACAAGAGAAGAGCTGGACCGCTTTTCAGCCTCCAGCCAGCAAAAAGCTTGTGCCGCACAGGAATCCGGTCGGTTCGATGATGAAATCGTACCCATAGAAATCAAAAAAAGAAAAGAAATCATTGTTTTTGATAAAGACGAAGGTCCCAGACCCGGAACTACCTGGGAAGGTATTTCAAAGCTGAAACCAGCCTTTAAAAAGGAGGGAATCGTGACAGCAGCCAACTCCTCCAGCATAAACGATGGAGCTGCGGCCATTGTAGTCATGAGTGAGAAAAAGGCAAAGGAGCTTGGGGTCAAACCTATGGCATTCTGGGAAGCCGGTACCCTGGCAGGCGTAGCTCCTGAAATCATGGGAGTCGGCCCGGTAGCTGCCACGAAAAAGCTGTTAAAAAAGACGAATCATACCGTAGAAGATTTTGATCTCATTGAAGCCAATGAGGCATTTGCAGCCCAGTCTCTGGCTGTAGCACGTGATTTAAACCTTGATATGTCTAAAGTCAATGTTAATGGCGGAGCCATTGCCTTAGGTCATCCCGTGGGAGCCTCTGGCTGTCGTATCCTGGTGACCTTACTCCATGAGATGGAGAAGCGAGATGCGAAAAGAGGGCTTGCCACCCTTTGCATTGGAGGCGGTATGGGCTGTGCCACCATAGTGGAGCGAGAGTAAATTCGTTACGATTAAAATGGAAAGAGGGGTCAGCTTATGAAGTTTGTTACATACGAAGTGGAAGGCCAGACAGGATTGATTACCATTAACCGTCCCGATGCACTCAATGCCTTAAACAGTCAGGTCCTTGAGGAACTGGATCACATACTGGATGAAATAGATCAAAGCTCAGTAAGGGCACTGATTTTAACAGGGGCCGGGGAGAAATCCTTTGTGGCAGGAGCGGACATCGGAGAGATGAGCTCTTTCTCAAAGGAAGAAGGAGAGGCCTTTGGAAAGAGAGGAAACGATATTTTTAAACGCCTGGAAACCTTTCCGATCCCCATAATAGCGGCTGTCAATGGCTTTGCCCTTGGAGGTGGCTGTGAGCTCTCCTTAAGCTGTGACATCAGAATCTGTTCGGAAAATGCCGTATTCGGTCAGCCGGAAGCAGGTCTTGGAATCACTCCGGGTTTTGGAGGCACTCAGAGACTGGCAAGAATCGTAGGGCCTGGAATGGCAAAGCAGATGATCTTTACTGCAAGAAATATTAAGGCAGAGGAAGCATACCGAATCGGTCTGGTCAATGCCATCTATCCCCAAAAAGAGCTTTTGGCCGAGGCAAAAAAAATGGCAAAGGGGATTGCAGACAATGCTCCCATAGCAGTGAGAAACTGTAAAAAGGCCATCAATGACGGTCTCCAGGTAGATATGGATCAGGCAGTGGTAATCGAAGAAAAGCTGTTTGGTGATTGTTTTGAAACCTACGACCAAAAAGAAGGAATGGGTGCATTTTTAGAAAAGCGGAAAGAGAAGAGATTCATGATGAAGTAAATCTATATAGAGTTGTAACGGTCACAAAGTTAGAAGGAGGTATTGGGATGAAAGTAGGAATTATCGGTGCAGGTACCATGGGCTCAGGAATTGCCCAGGCGTTTGCCCAGACAGAGGGCTATGAGGTTTATTTATGCGATATCAACGAGGAGTTCGCGGCAAATGGGAAAAAGAAAATTGCTAAGGGCCTGGAACGAAGAGTGTCAAAAGGTAAGATCACACAGGAAAGTGCGGATGAATTGCTTTCCAGAATTACAACAGGAGTGATAGGCATCTGTGTTGATTGTGATCTGGTGATCGAGGCAGCAATAGAAGATATGGCGGTGAAAAAACAGACATTCCAAAGGCTTCAGGAGATCTGTAAAGAGGAGTGTATGTTCGTAAGCAACACATCCTCCCTTTCCATTACAGAACTGGGAGCAGGTCTTGACCGTCCCGTAGCAGGTATGCATTTTTTTAACCCGGCTCCGGTAATGAAGCTGGTGGAGGTCATTGCCGGTCTCAATACACCCTCTGATATGGTGGAAGAGATCAAACGAATCGCAGCCGATATTGGAAAGGTTCCGGTACAGGTGGAGGAAGCCGCCGGGTTTGTGGTCAACCGTGTCTTGATCCCGATGATCAATGAAGGCATAGGAATTTACGCCGAGGGAGTCGCTGATCCGTCTGGAATTGACAGCGCCATGAAGCTGGGAGCCAATCACCCTATGGGGCCTCTGGAGCTGGGAGATTTAATTGGGCTTGATGTAGTCCTTGCCATTATGGAAGTCCTGCATTCAGAAACAGGAGATCCCAAATACCGTCCTCACCCCTTGCTGAAAAAAATGGTACGGGGCGGAAAGCTGGGACAAAAGACAGGAAGCGGATTTTATCAGTACGAAGGATAAGAAATAAGGAGGAAAACGTATGGCGACAGTTAATCTTCCCTTTGGAAGAGATAGAATCAGTGTAACCATCCCTGATAGCAGATTAAACGGGATTCTTCTGTCAGGTGCCCACAGCTATCACCCAGATGGCGGCGAGGAAGAGATTGTTCGAAATGCTATGGAAAACCCCATAGAATCCCCAAGGCTTAGAGAGCTTGTAAAGGGAAAGAAAAACATTGTCATGATTGCAAGCGACCACACCCGTCCGGTTCCAAGCCGGGTGATCATGCCTGGGGTCATGGCTGAAATCAAAGAAGGAAATCCAGAGGCAACTCTCACCATACTAATTGCCACGGGATTTCACAGGCCTACCACAAGGGAGGAACTCATTGATAAGTTTGGTGAGGCCATAGTGGAAAGAGATGATATCCGCTTTCTCGTTCATGAAAGCCAGAAGGATGAGGATATGGTTTTCATCGATACCCTTCCATCCGGCGGAAAGCTTTTGATTAACCGGGTTGCGGCAGAGGCAGACCTTTTGATTTCCGAGGGCTTTATCGAACCTCATTTCTTTGCAGGATTTTCGGGTGGCAGAAAGAGCGTACTGCCAGGAGTTTCAAGTGGCGTGACAGTTATGGCGAACCACTGCTCAGAATTCATTGACAGCCAATATGCAAGAACCGGAATCCTTGAGGGAAATCCTATACAAAAGGATATGATCTATGCCGCAGGCAAGGCAAATCTGGCATTTATCATCAATGTCGTGCTGGATGAGAATAAGAAGGTAATTAAGGCCTATGCAGGTCATTTTGATAAAGCTCATAGAGAAGGCTGCAAATTTGTAGACGCCTTATCAGGAGTGGATGCCCTACCCGGAGATATCGTTATTTCCACCAATGGGGGCTACCCCTTAGATCAGAATATCTACCAGTCGGTAAAAGGCATGACAGCAGCAGAAGCCACCTGCAAGCCAGGAGGCGTCATCATCATGGCAGCGAGCTGCAAGGACGGTCATGGGGGCCAGTCCCTTTACGATACCTTTGCAGGGGGAGCGGATAAGAATGAAATTATGAAGCGTTTTCTTTCCACTCCCAGAGATAAGACCGTACCGGACCAGTGGGAATCACAGATTCTTTGCAGAATTCTTTTAAAATATAAGGTCATCATGGTCACAGAGGCCCCCAGGGAAATGGTCCATGACATGCAGATGGATTATGCTGACACCGTGGAAGAAGCCATCTCCATGGCAGACGCTTATCTTGGAAGGTCTGACGGGACCATCACAGTGATCCCCGACGGAGTATCCGTAATCGTCAGAAATAAGGAACAATAAATAACCGTTAACCACCGCAAAGGAGGCAGAAAAATGGAAGATGTAACTTACAATCAGGTTACTCCCCAGTTAATACAGGAGCTTCAAGCAATCGTTCCTGGGAAGGTCCATGGAAAAGAAGAAATCAACGAGGACTATTTCCATGATGAGATGCCCATTTATGGAAAGGGAATCCCGGAAGTCGTGATTGAAGCCACCACCACGGAGGACATCGCAGCCATTGTTAAGCTGTGCTTTGAACACAACATTCCTGTGATTCCAAGAGGAGCAGGCACTGGTCTTACCGGGGCTGCCGTAGCTATTCATGGGGGAGTTCTTCTTGACATGAGTAAGATGAACAAGATTCTTGATTACGACGAGGAGAATTTTGTGGTCAGGGTCCAGCCTGGAGTGCTGTTAAATGACCTTGCTGAGGATGCAAAAAACAAAGGGCTTTTATATCCCCCGGATCCAGGAGAAAAATTTGCCACGTTAGGAGGCAATGTCTCCACCAATGCAGGTGGAATGAGAGCCGTAAAGTATGGCTGCACCAGAGACTATGTCAGGGCCATGACCGTAGTCCTTCCCACAGGAGAGATCATTCATCTGGGGGCATCGGTTTCCAAGACCTCCACCGGCTACAGCTTAATTAATCTGATGATCGGTTCCGAAGGAACTCTGGGCATCATAACCGAACTGACGCTAAAAGTAATCTCGGCTCCCAAGGAGACCATAAGCCTGATTGTTCCTTTTGAAAATCTGGAGGACTGTATTGGCGCCGTACCAAAGATATTCCGGGCAGGCTTAAAGCCTCAGGCACTGGAGTTTATGGAAAAAGAAATCGTCCTGTCTTCCGAGCGGTATCTGGGGAAACACGTATTTCCAACAGAAGTGGAGGGCGTGGATATCGGTGCATACTTACTCATTACCTTTGACGGTGACAGGGCAGATCTTTTAGAAGAGCTTTCCGAACAGGCAGCAGAGGTGGTATTGGAAGAGGGGGCAGTAGATGTTCTGGTGGCAGATACCCCTATAAAGAAAAAGGAAGCCTGGGAAGCCAGAAGTACTTTCCTGGAAGCCATTGAAGCAGAAACAAAGCTTCTGGATGAATGTGACGTGGTGGTTCCGGTCAACCAGATTCCATCCTATCTCTCTTATGTCAAATCATTGGAAGATGGGTACGATTTTACCATTAAGAGCTTTGGTCACGCAGGAGATGGAAACTTACATATCTATACCTGTGCCAATGAGATGGATGAGGCTGAGTTTAAAAAGCAGGTAGCAGAATTCATGGATCTGATCTATAAAAAGGCAGCCGAATGCGGCGGAATGATTTCCGGTGAGCACGGCATTGGTCACGGCAAGATGGAGTATCTGGCAGCGTTTGCAGGAGAGACCAGCATGCGTTTGATGAGGGGAATCAAGGAAGTGTTTGATCCTAAGATGATCTTAAATCCAGGAAAAATCTGTTAAAAGCGATAAACATAAATGAATGTCCAGGAGGCGAAAAAATGGCATATTTGATATCAGAAGAGGCACAGGATTTATTGCAGGATGTGAAGAATTTCTGCGAAAAGGAAGTAAAGGAACCGTGTAAGGAATTTGACGTTTCAGGAGAGTGGCCCAAAGAAATTTATGAAAAAGCCTTTGAACAGGGGTATCAGGCCCTGGAGGTTCCGGAGGAATACGGGGGACCTGGTTTAAGCCGTGTGGATGTGGCAGCTCTTATTGAGCAGATGGCAATTGCAGATGCTGGCTTTGCCACCACCATTTCCGCCAGCGGCCTTGCTCTTAAACCGGTCTTGATTGCAGGGAGTGAAGCCCAGAAAGAGCGGGTATGTGAGTTGGTATTAGAAGGCGGCCTTGGCGCATTCTGTCTCACTGAACCGGGGGCAGGCTCTGATGCAGGCGCCGGTAAGACAACGGCAGTAAAGGATGGAGATTCCTATGTTTTAAACGGCAGAAAATGTTTTATCACCAATGGCGGAGTTGCCGCATTTTACTGCGTGACAGCCATGACAGATAAGACAAAAGGCGTAAAGGGTATGTCCATGTTTCTCATTGAAGCAGGAACGCCGGGACTTAGTACAGGGAAAGAAGAAAATAAGATGGGAATCAGAACCTCTAACACCTGTGATGTAGTTCTGGAAGATGTAAGGATACCGGCTTCTAACTTGATCGGTGAAGAAGGAAAAGGCTTTTCCATAGCCATGAAGACCCTGGATCAGGCCCGTACCTGGATGGGATGCATTGCAGCAGGGATTGCACAAAGAGGCATTGATGAAGCAATCTCTTATGGAAAAGAACGAATCCAGTTCGGCAATCCAGTCATCAAGAACCAGGGGCTCCAGTTTAAGGTGGCAGATATGCAGATCAAGACCGAAACAGCCCGTCAGATGGTAGCCCATGCCCTTACCAGAATGGACCTTGGCCTTACCTATACCATGGAATCCGCCATTGCCAAATGCTATGCCTCAGACATTGCCATGGAAGTTGCCTCAGAAGCCATCCAGATCTTTGGTGGGTATGGATACAGCCGGGAATATCCCGTAGAAAAGCTTCTAAGAGACGCCAAAATATTTCAGATCTTTGAGGGAACCAATGAGATCCAGCGAATCGTCATAGCCAACAATATCATCGGCAGATAAAAAGGAGGGAGCCAAGGATGGAACTATTAGTTTGTATCAAACAGGTGCCCGATGATTCTGTGGAAATCTCTCTTGATCCGGTTTCCAAAACGCCTGCCCTACAAGGGGTAACACCAGTGGTGAATGCCTTTGACACCTATGCTCTTGAAATGGCCGCAAGGCTGAAAGAAGCCCATGGAGGAGAAATCACCGTGGTTTCCATTGGAGGGGAGGACGTCAAAAATTCCCTGAAGAACTGTCTGGCCGTAGGTGCCGATAACGCCTATCTGGTAAAGGAGGAGGCTGCTTTCAGTCATGATCCCGCAGGCATTGCAAAAACCTTAAAAAAGGCAATTGGAGAGATAGAAAAGGATAGAGGGAAACCCTTTGACCTTATTTTCTGCGGAAAAGAATCCACGGACTATGCCTCCAGCCAGGTGGGACTTTTTCTTGGGGAGGAGAGTTCTCTGCCTGTGGCTGCCAATGTTATATCTGTGGAGCCAGTAGAGGGTGGAATCAAGCTAAAACAGGAAACAGAGGAAGGCTATCGGGTGATGGAGGCGGCCCTGCCTTGTGTGGTTACGATTCAAAAGCCCAACTATGACCCAAGGTATCCTACCATCAAAAGTAAGATGGCTGCCAGAAAAAAGGAGATAACGGAATTATCGCCAATAGAAAACTTAGAAAGCCAGTTTAAGGTGCTTCAGATTCTGGAGCCGCCAAAGCGGGCAGCCGGAGTGAAAATAAAAGGTGACAATATCCAGGAAGCAGTTACTGAGGCCATGTCAGTGATGACAAAGGCCAGGATTTTTTAGGAGGAGAAAGAAATGAGTGTTTCAGGTGGAAAGAATATCATGGTTTATGTAGAAACCGTTTCTCAATCTCCAGTCAGTGGCGCCCTGGAGGTGCTTTCAAAGGCCCATAAGCTGGCAGCAGACCGGGGGGAAAAGGTCATTGCTGTACTTATCGGCATGGATTTAGAGGAAGCAGCCCGCACCTCCATTCTGGCTGGTGCAGATCAGGCAATTATGGTCAAAAGGGAAACCTACGACATGGAGGTGTTCGGAGAAGTTCTGACAAAGCTGGCAGAAAAATACCGTCCGTCTTTGATTCTGTCAGCAGGAACCCTTGCAGGAAAGGACATAATGCCAATGGTCGCCTGTCGGCTTCATACCGGATGTGCGGTGGATGTCATGGATATCACAGAAACGGATGGTCAGCTGGTCTTTACCTGTCCGGTTTATGGGGGGACCGTTCTAAATCAGCTGATAATAACAGGAACGCCTGCCATTGGAGTCGTCAGATCCGGGGCATTTGCAAAGGAGCTTATCTCTGAAAGAACCGGTGAGATTTTGGAGGAAAAGGTAGAAACGGAAGATACCAACCGGTTAAAAATCATAGATGTGGTGAAAGAAATGGCAGAGGCCGTGAATCTGGAAGAGGCAGAGGTCATTGTATCCGGCGGAAGAGGAATGGGAAGCCTGGAGAATTTTAAACTGGTGGAACAGCTTGCAGAGGCCTGTCATGGCGTTGTGGGGGCAACGAGACCGGCCATTGAAGCAGAGTGGGTTCCCCGTTCCCATCAGGTGGGGCAGTCCGGAAAAATCGTAGCGCCAAAGCTATACATTGCCTGCGGTATCTCAGGAGCCACCCAGCATGTTTCGGGCATGATTGGTTCCGGGTATATCGTAGCTATCAATAAAGATGAGGATGCGCCTGTTTTTGACATTGCAGACGTAGGGATTGTGGGGGATGCAGTTAAGGTAATTCCCCTTCTCATAGAGGAGATTAAAAGGATTTCGTCACGGTAAGGTGAATCTTGAAGGTGTATGGAGGGGTCGGTTATGAATGGTATTATCTTTCTTCTTGCGTTATCACCTATTTTATGGCTTATGACAGCACTGAGTCTGTTAAAGCTTCCGGCATTTAAGGCATGTCCCATTGCCCTTGCCATTGCAGTTATTTTGTCCCTGACCTACTGGAAGATGCCGGCCTGGGACTGCTTTACCGCAGGGGCCGAGGGGGTGGCCCTTGCCCTTTGGCCCATTAGTCTTGTTATCCTTGCAGCTATTTTTACATATAACCTTTGCATTGATACAGGAAGCATGGATGTCATTAAAGAGATTCTTGCGGGAGTATCCAGAGATAAACGGATTCTGCTCCTGATTATCGGCTGGTGCTTTGGCGGCTTTATGGAAGGCATGGCTGGCTTTGGGACCGCAATTGCCATACCGGCAAGTATGTTATGCGGCATGGGCTTTCCGCCCATCGCAGTCACCGTAGCCTGCCTGGTAGCCAATGCTTCACCCACGGCCTTTGGTTCCGTAGGAATACCCACGGTCACCGTAGCTCAGATCGCTGGACTTCCAGCAGGAGAAGTAGCCTTTGCCACAGCCCTGCAATTATTTCCTTTTATGATCCTTGCTCCATTTCTAATGGTATGTATCATCGGGAATTCGGTAAAGGCATTAAAAGGAGTCTGGCCGGTAGCTCTGGTTGCAGGCGTTTCTTTTGCAGTACCCAATCTCCTTGCAGCCCGTTTTCTGGGAGCAGAGCTTCCGGTCATCATCGGCTCGATTTGTTCCCTGGCTGTCACCATCGGTGTTTCAAAGAAATGGTATCAGAATCCTGACCCTGAGTACTTGATTGAAGGAAGTACACCGAACAGGGAAAAGAAAATAACCTTAAAGGAAGCGGGAAAGGCCTGGATGCCTTTTATCTTAATCTTTGTATTTCTCCTTCTGACCTCTAAGATGGTGCCGTCCATCAACCGGGTACTCTCCGGTGTAAAGACCTCTGTTCCTATTTATTCCGGAGAAGGAGGAAAGCCCTATACCTTTGTCTGGCTTGCCACTCCAGGTGTCTTAATCGGGGCAGCGGCAGTGATCGGAGGTAAGATACAGGGGGCAGATTTTAACAGCATGAAGAAGGTATTTATCAGTACGATAAAGCAAATGTGGAAAACCATCCTGACCATTGTAACCATAATGGCCATGTCCAAAATCATGGGATACAGCGGTATGATCGCCGCCATTGCAGGAACCATGCTGGCACTCATGGGAAGCTTATATCCTCTGACAGCTCCCCTGGTAGGTGCCCTTGGGGCTTATGTAACAGGAAGCGGAACGTCCTCCAGCGTCCTTTTTGGAAGCCTCCAGGCCCAGACAGCTTCTAACCTTGGAATCAGCCAGGTGTGGCTGGTATCGGCAAGCACCGTAGGCGCCACCATTGGAAAAATGATTGCTCCTCAAAGCATAGCCATCGGCGCTGCTGCGGCCAATCTGTTAGGCAGTGAAAGCAAAGTGTTAAATAAAGCAGTAAAATACAGTGCTGTCTTTATTGTAATTGCCGGGTGTATCGCATTTTTTGGAAACTGGATTTACTAGGAAAGGAAGTAAAAAACATGAAGATTCTAGTTTGTATCAAACAGGTACCTGACAGCAATAAGGTAGAGGTGGATCCTGTTACCGGGGTATTAAAAAGGGACGGTGCAGCCTCCAAGATGAATCCTTATGATCTCTATGCCATTGAAACGGCACTTCGGATCAAAGAAAAAACAGGGGGAGTGGTTGACGTCATTTCCATGGGGCCGCCTCAGGCCATGCAGGTAATTAGAGAGGCATTCTCCATGGGAGCAGACCATGGAACCCTTTTATCTGACCGGAGATTTGGCGGAGCCGATGTTCTTGCCACCAGCTATACCCTGTCACAGGGCATAAGGGCCATGGGAGAGTACGATTTGATCCTCTGCGGCAAGCAGACCACGGACGGAGACACCGCACAGGTAGGGCCGGAGATATCAGAATGGCTGAATATACCCAGTGTATCCAATGTGGTAAGCATCAGGTCTCTGGAAGAGGATGGAATCACGGTGGATATGGATCTTCCAGGTGAAGTAGAGGTAGCAAAGGTAAAATTCCCCTGCCTGTTAGCCCTGGATAAGGATATCTTTCAGCCGAGACTTCCCTCCTATGTGAAAAAGTCAGAGACAAAGGACCGGGAGATCCGGGTCCTTACCCTGGATGATATGAAGGATCAGGATGAAATGAATTACGGCCTTAACGGCTCTCCAACACAGGTACAGAAGATATTTCCTCCAGAAACCAACGACAAAAAGGAAGTCTGGGAAGAATCAGGAGACGTGCTTGCCAGGAAACTGTTTGACAAAATTGTGGAACTGAAGTTCGTATAGGAGGGAATGACATGGCAAGATTAGTCGTACATCAGGAAAGAATTCCTGACAATCAGGAACTGATAAAGATCTGTCCCTTTGGGGCATTGGAAGAGCAGGACGGAAACGTAGTGGTCAATGCCGCCTGTAAGATGTGCCGTCTCTGCGTGAAAAGGGGACCTGCAGGTGCCGTCGAGTACGTGGAAGATGAAAAGAAGCCAGAGATAAACAAAGAGGAATGGAAGGGAATTGCAGTTTACGCAGACCATGTGGACGGTGTCATTCACCCCGTTACCTTTGAGCTCATTGGTAAGGCGAAAGAAATGGCAGCCGTTACCGGACAGGAAGTATCGGTCCTGTTTATGGGAAAGGATATCCGGGAAAAGAGTGAGGAAATCCTTCATTATGGCGCTGATAAGGTCTATGTATACGATAAGGAAGAGCTGGAGCGTTTCAAAATTGAGCCGTATACAGAAGTCTTTGAAGATTTTATAAGGAGGAATAAGCCCTCCTCAATCCTGGTAGGGGCCACCACTGTAGGCCGCCAGCTGGCACCGAGGGTGGCTGCCAGAATGAAAACAGGACTTACGGCAGACTGTACTATTTTGGAAATGAATGAGAATTCAGATTTATCCCAGATCCGGCCTGCCTTTGGAGGAAACATCATGGCTCATATTAAAACTCCCAACCATCGTCCCCAGATTGCTACCGTAAGATATAAAATCATGAATGCCCCGGCTCGTTCCGATTCCAAATCGGGAGAAATTGTAACCTGCGACATTCCGAAGGAAAACCTTTTAAGCCATGTGGAAGTCCTTGATATTCTACCAAAAGAGAAGGAGTCCTTCATAGAGAATTCCGATGTTCTCATCGTTGCCGGACGAGGAGTAAAAAAGGAAGAGGATTTAAGTATGCTAAACGAACTGGCAGACCTTCTTGGCGGACAGGTGGCATGCACCAGACCCATGGCAGAATCCGGCTGGCTGGATGCAAAGTATCAGATTGGATTGAGCGGACGTACGGTGAGACCAAAGCTCATTATCACCTGCGGAGTTTCAGGAGCCATTCAGTTCGTGGCAGGTATGAATCATTCGGATACCATCTTTGCCATTAACAACGATCCCAAAGCGCCTATCTTTAAATCGGCTCATTACTGTCTGGTAGGCGACCTTTACGAAATTCTTCCTAAGCTGATTGCAAGGGTAAAAGAGAAGGAGGGAATGTAATCATGGGATATAAGAAAATAGATCAGGAAGATATTGCTTACATCAAAGGTATCATTTCCGATGAAGAACGTATTTTAATTGGGGATTTTATCAATGAAGAGTACAGTCACGATGAGTTAAGCGGCACCAGCAGCTACCCGGATATTGTAGTGAAGGCGAGATCAGCCGAGGAAATATCTGCGGTCATGAAATATGCCTATGAAAACCTCATACCAGTTACCCCAAGAGGTGCTGGTACCGGGCTTGTCGGCTCTTCCGTGGCAATGGAACACGGTATCATGATTGATACCACCTTGATGAACCAGGTGCTGGAGCTTGATGAGGGCAATCTAACCATAACTGTGGAACCGGGCGTGCTTCTTATGGAGCTTTCCGCTTACGTGGAAGACCATGACTTATTTTACCCCCCGGACCCAGGCGAAAAGTCTGCTACCATTGGAGGCAATATCAGCACCAATGCAGGAGGCATGCGAGCCGTAAAATACGGAGTGACCCGTGATTATGTAAGAGGTCTGGAAGTGGTTCTCCCTAATGGAGAGATTACGGAGTTTGGAGGTAAGGTGGTAAAAAACAGCTCCGGATATGCTCTTAAGGATTTGATGGTTGGCTCAGAGGGAACCCTTGGCTTTATTACAAAAGCCACCTTAAAGCTGATTCCCCGTCCGAAGATGGTCATCAGTCTTTTAATCCCCTTCCCGACCCTGGAGCAGGCAATTAATACGGTTCCCTTAATTGTCAAGGCAAAGACCATTCCAACCGCCATAGAATTTATGCAGAGAGAAGTCATCATCGATGCAGAGGAGTATCTAGGAAAAGCATTCCCGGATAAGCAGTCTGACGCCTATCTTCTCCTTAAGTTTGACGGCAATACCCAGGAAGAAATCGAAAAGGCCTATGACAGCGTTGCAAAGCTCTGTCTGGAGCAGGGAGCCCTTGATGTTCTTATCTCCGACACCGAGGAACGGGAGGAATCCATCTGGAAAGCCAGAGGTGCCTTCTTAGAAGCAATCAAAGGCTCAACCACCTACATGGATGAGGTGGATATGGTAGTTCCAAGAAGCCTGGTCAATGAAATGGTGACCTACTTACACAGCCTTCAGGAAGAGTTTGATCTAAGAATCAAGAGCTTCGGTCATGCGGGAGACGGAAATCTTCATGCCTATTTGCTTAAGGACGATTTAAGCGATGAGGAATGGGAGAAACGGATGAGCGGAGCAATGGAAAAGGTGTATGAAAAAGCAAGAAGCCTTGGAGGCCAGGTATCCGGGGAACACGGAATTGGGTTTGCTAAGAAGCCATATTTGAAAGAATCCCTGCCTGAGGTGAACCTAACTCTCATGAACGGCATTAAAAAAGTATTTGACCCCAATAACATATTAAATCCACATAAGGTTGCTCAGATGTAATCTTGTCACCTTCCCCTTCCTGTAGTATGATGAGGATAACAGATCGCTGTGTCTGTACCATCAATTATACTTACATGGAAGGGGATTTGCTATGAAGAGAGAAGATATCAAAAAAGAGGAAATGATGGTTGTCTCTGGGGACGGGACAAGGCTGAGATTTCGAAAAGATGTAGTGGAAGATCCAAGGGCCTTGATTGTGATTGCCCATGGATTGTGTGAGCATTTAAACCGGTACGATTATTTTACGGAAAAGCTCAATGAAAATGGATACAGTGTTTACCGGTATGACCAAAGAGGGCATGGGAAGTCCGAAGGCAAGAAGGTTTACTTCAGTGATTATAATGAGATGCCAGAAGATTTGGCTGCAATCGTGGCAATTGCCAAAGGGGAAAGCAATGGAAAAAAGGTATTTCTGTTCGGACACAGTATGGGAGGAGAGACTGTTACTCTCTATGGGACAAAGTATCCTGGGACTGTGGATGGAATCATAACATCTGGTGCACTGACCCATTATAACCATCCGGTTATGGGAGATACCTTTCCCATAGAAGCGCCGGAAGGCACCTATGTGCCCAATGAACTGGGAGATGGAGTATGCAGCGATATAGGCGTCATCGAAGCATATGCCAATGATCCTCTGGTGGAAAAGCAGATCAGTACCGGACTTATCAATCAGATTTATGCAGGGGTGCAATGGTTAAAAGAGCATAAAAATAATTTCTCTGATCCTGTGTTGATTCTTCATGGAGCGGATGACGGACTGGTTTCAGCCAAGGATTCTCTTGACTTCTATGAAGGAATTGGTTCCAAAGATAAAAGTCTAAGAGTCTATGCAAATCTGTACCATGAGATATTAAATGAGCCGTCAAAGAATGAGATTATTGCTGATATCCTGTTATGGTTAGGGAAGCATAAGGGATAAGAGAAAGAACCATACCATATAAAAAGACCGGACTAAGCCAATACACGCAGTCCGGTCTTTTTGAAAATACAATTCATTATTTATTCCATTGCTTTTTCTGCCCACTTGGAATCCTTAAAAATAGCCCTTCCTATACCAATGAAATCTGCCTTCCCCTCTTCCAACAAATGTTCCGCATCTTTTACATCCGTCACACCACCAGTTAAAATAAGAGGGATTGATATTTCTTTTTTTATTGCTAAAGTTGCATCTGCAAACCACCCTGGTTCATTTGTATCTTTTCGAATAAAACCATTATAACCACCTGAAATATCTAACAGGTCAATCCCTGCTTCCTGAAATTTTTTAGATGCATATACTCCATCTTCAATGGTGCTGCCGCCTTCCATGTAGTCACTGGCGCCAAGGCGAAGAGATAACAGGAAATCATCTCCTACAACCTCTCTGATTGCCCTGATGATTTCTAAATGGATTTTAATTCTTCCATCGATTGTTCCACCATATTCATCCAAACGTTTATTGCCAAGAGGGGAATAGAATTGATTCAATAAGTATCCATGAGCAGAATGTATCTGAACACCATCATAGCCAGCCTCTTTTACTCTTTTTGCTGCATCGGCAAACGATTTTACTACCCTACGAATATCGTTTTGGTCCATCTCGTGAGGAATAAGTTTTGTTTTTGCTGAAAACCCTACATTGATGATTGGGCTTGCACTGATTGGTTCGTATCCAGTTAAATCTTGAGATGCTGAACTTCCAGCATGATTGATCTGAGCTATGACCTTACTTCCATTCTTATGGATCACATCTGCTATTTTTTTTAGTCCTGCCACATCTTCATCTCTTGATATGGATACTTGACCTTCACTGGCCATACCGTCTTTGCTTACATAATGATGCTCTGTAATAATTAATCCTATATAACCACCTTTTGACTTTTCATCATAGTAATCGATCAGTTGGCCTGTTACGTCGCCATTTGCTGCTTTTGATGTCGCCATTGGAGGCATTACAAGTCGATTTGAAATTGTAACCGACTTTATGGTGATTGATTTGTTTAATAAATTCATAATTACCCCTTTCTTTCATTGTGTATTTTCTATCTTTACTTTATAATAACTTAAGTGTGACATTTAAAACAGTATGCACTTTTTAGTGAGATACTATCTAAAAGGAGAGTGCCAATAAATGAATGATTTAAAGAATCATGAATGTAAGCAAGAGGAAGATATAGATTCAGAACCCTTTGAATACACCTTATCCCTCATAGGCGGGAAATGGAAACTCCATATCTTGTTTTGGCTTTTGAGAAAAGACATCATGCGATACAGTGAGTTAAAAAAAGCACTTAACGGAATTACTCACAAAATGCTAAGTAATCAGTTAAAAGAATTAGAAGCAGACGCTCTTATCATCCGTCACGAATATCCACAGGTTCCACCAAAGGTTGAATATTATCTTTCAGAACGTGGGAAATCATTAATGCCCGCCCTTCATGAATTATGTGTATGGGGTGGGAAGCATATAAATGACAAATAATGATGCATATTTTTGGGTTTAGATAATTTAGGTTCTGGTTCACATGGTTAGAGAAAGTTGTTCTTACCATTGGAATAGTAATAGGTAAAATAACAATTTTTCAGGCTGGATCATATGCAACTGTCTTAAGTAATTGATAAGTGTATCAGATGATTTTAATATTTATTATATATTCATAT
Organism: [Clostridium] aerotolerans DSM 5434; assembly: GCF_000687555.1. GTDB lineage: Bacteria > Bacillota > Clostridia > Lachnospirales > Lachnospiraceae > Lacrimispora > Lacrimispora aerotolerans. The sequence continues at coordinate 222,686 of NZ_JHWJ01000006.1, forward strand.
TTAAAATAATAAATGATGTGATAAAAGCAGGCTGGCTAATATAGCAGTCTGTTTTTATTTAGAGGTAAATTATCCTAAGCCATCACGCAATGTGGTGGCTTTTTTTATATCCAAATTCAAAAAAAGAAAGGGAAAAAAATCTTCGATTTTTAAAGAGATAAGAGTCCAGAAATTTTATGGACATGCAGCTATTCGGGAATCTGATTTGGAACCGATATCAACAGGTTCAAGCTAAAAAGCTGAGATGAACCAATGAATCAAACAGTACAGAGGCACCAGGGTACTTAGGTAGATCATCAAACTCAGCCAGCACATCCGCTTTTTAAATAACATATTATGTCCATTAGAAGGAGGAATTAGAGATAAGATAGACCCCAAGCTGCTGCTTTGGCAGCCTGAAATTTGACGCGGAAGAGAGCATGCACCAACTTGGCCTATCTTAAATATATTAATATTAAAAAATAAAAGGAGAATTATTATGGAATTATTTTATTGGAGCAATGAAAAGAAAATACCCTTAAAAAAATCCGATTTATATAGAGCATTTAAAGACAATGGTAATGTGGAAAGTAAAAACAAATCTTTTTCTTCTAACCTAAATTCAAATTTCACTGATTTAAAAAATGGTATCATTTTAGAAACGATAAGTGGCAGTAATGGGAATGAAACGAATTCATTTAAAAGCAAAAATCAAAGTGAAAATGATGATCTTCTGGTAGTGGAATCAGAAGATAAAACACCAATGATTCTAACAAATCAGTTTATTATCCAGTTCAAACCTGATGTAACAAGAGAAGAAATTGATATGATTAATAGCCTTAATAATGTCAGCGTTATTGAAAGTATTAAGGGGGAAGATAATACCTTCCTGGTGGAAACCGCAGAAGGTAACGCAGAAAATGCACTGGATCTGGCAAATACCTATCATAACGATGATAAGGTAATATTTGCACAACCAAATTTTGTCCGGTTGATGAAACCTATGGCATCATTAAGTAACGATCCGGATGTAAAGAAGCAGTGGGCTATTAAAAATACCGGACAAACCGGAGGAATTGCAGGAGAAGACATCAAAGTTTTAGATGCATGGGATATAACTACAGGAAGTGATGATATTATCATTGCTATCGTAGATGAAGGTGTTGATTACACCCATGAAGACTTAAATGTAGGAGATAAACTGGTAACCGGATATGATGCCTGTTACAAGCGTGATGATCCCAATCCATTGACTGCCGATGCCCATGGAACCGCTTGTGCAGGGATAGCGGCTGCAAAAAGTAATAACAACAAAGGAATCGCCGGTGTGGCTCCGGATTGTAAACTGATGGGAATCAGAATAGCCTATGGAGCTGGTACGGCATGGGTTACTGATGATGCAAAAATTGCAGATGGAATTGTAACAGCTGTGGACCGGGGAGCCGATGTTCTTAGTAACAGCTGGGGAGGCGGAAGTAAAAGCCAGACAATTATAAATGCAATCAATTATGCGAAACAGAAGGGCCGAAATGGAAAAGGCTGCGTTGTTTGCTTTGCCGCTGGTAATGATAATGGTAAAGTTTCTTTCCCCGGTAATCTGGATAATGTTATCACGGTTGCAGCATGTAACGAGTATGGTGAAAGAAAAAGTAAGACAAGTAAAGACGGCGAATATTGGTGGGGCAGTAACTATGGTCCTCAGGTTGATGTGGCTGCCCCAGGTGTTCACATTTACACAACTGATATTATGAATAAGGCAGGCTATGGCTCTGGTAATTATGAAGATGGGTTTAACGGTACTTCTGCTGCGACCCCACATGTTGCAGGAGTTGCTGCACTTGTGCTTTCCGTTGCTCCAGAACTAAAAGCCAGTGAAGTAGAAGAAATAATCAAAAATTCTGCAGATGACATTAATGCGAAAGGTTTTGATAATTATACCGGTTATGGAAGAGTAAATGCATTTAAGGCTGTTTCAAAAGCACTTGAAATTGTTAATGCAAAAAAATAGTTTATATACTATATCAGAGCCTGAAGTTTGCCAAAATACGAAATGAGGTCGTCACACTGGGAATGGATAATATGCAGTAAAAGGATTTTCTAATCAACAGCTTTTGGTAAGATATGGACAATCTGAGTTGTCCTTCGAACTGTATCTTTTATCTGCTGTCATTCAGTCAGACATGACCAATATAATGAATAATCGCCTATCTCATGATTTTGATGGGATAGGCGATTGTTTTAATTGTTAATTGCAATAATTTTTAATCCTTTGTCTTCCTGGGAATTAAACCAGATGTCTCCGAGACCGTTTCAAAGTCCGTGTAAACTCCAAAAACTGATATAAAATATTGATTGTTATTTATGGGCAAGGCCATTTTTCATTGGTTCTTGCCCATGCTTGTATTATAAAACTGTTTTTGGGGTTGTCAAGTAAAACTCCCCTTTGGCAGTCTTAATACCTCGCTCTTTGATTTTTAAGATAACCTTTCTTCAAAGAAGATCTCCAACTGGGAATGAATCTGACCCCAATCCTGTCGGTGACCCGTCCATTTTTTTGTGATATCCATAGTTGCCAGATACAGCATTTTTAGCAGGCTGTCATCTGTGGGGAATACCGTTTTACTTTTAGTGACCT